>NZ_JACHTC010000003.1 GCF_014145635.1 Myroides sp. WP-1 | reverse complement strand
CACCACAAGATGAGATTTCTTTAAAGGGCCGTTGAAGATGACAACGTTGATAGGCTATAGATGTAAAGGCAGTAATGTCAAAGTCGAGTAGTACTAATAGCCCGTAAGCTTATGTGAATCTCCCTCTCTTAACTGAGAGGGAGGGCAACTTTCTAAAGGTATTTGTTAGTTATAATATACAATATTAGTTATAGGATTATTGATAAACTTATAACAACCGCTTTAGGGTGGTTATTGCGGCGGGGCTCACCTCTTCCCATTTCGAACAGAGAAGTTAAGCCCGCTAGCGCAGATGGTACTGCCGTAAGGTGGGAGAGTATGTCGTCGCCCTTCTTTTGAAAAGCCTGATTACGTAAGTAGTCAGGCTTTTTTGTTTTTGGTTATCAGTGAACTGTTAACTATGATCAGTGGCGAACGAGAGTTCGCTTTTTTGTTTGGTGTAGATTGGTGAGGTGATGAGTTGGTGAGGTGATGAGTTGGTGAGGTGATGAGTTGGTGAGGTGATGAGTTGGTGAGGTGATGAGTTGGTGAGATGGTAAGGTGGTGAGATGGTGAGGTGGTGAGATGGTGAGGTGGTGAAATCGGAACGTGGTGAAATCGCAACGCAGTGAAAATCGAAACGCAGTGTAGATTCATCGAACACCAAAACAAATATAAACTAGGTGAGATAGATGGTGAGATGGTGAGTCGCACAACAAACGACAAACGACAAACAACGCACAAAAAAAGCCCTTCTAAGGGCTTTAATTATTTCTTATACACAAATGTATTTACGTGCTTTTTGTTGCTTTAAACGTCAAGTAATTGACTAGGGTAAGAGTTCTGCGGTCTCTACGTATACTGGATCATTCGGGTGTAGTTTCGGAACAATTGCATGATACGTAACGTATCGTGGTCGACCACCCCAATTCTGAAGAAAGTCAACAGATAAGATGAATTCATTGAATCGGTTTTTTCTGTAGACATACTTAATATCTTCTGTATTGGATTCAACCCAATATTGTCCGATGATTAGGTCAAAGTATCTAAAGTCTATAGCGGCATTACAACCTTGAACTAATTTTCTATAGTCATATGAATTGTTAATGATAATAAACTCATTTCCTCGAAGACTTGGTACAAACAAGTTTTCTTTGGTGTTATAGCATCCGTATTGCTCTAAGTTTTCTGTTCGGATGAATTGGTCTCGGTCGTAGTAATCGTCGTTTATTTCACAGCCTGTAAATAGTGCTAGAGATCCGAGTATAATGCAATATTTTTTTATCATAGAAATTACTTTAAATGTTGTGGAATGGTACAGACAGGAATCGGATTGATTTTATGTTGATTAATTCGATTCAAGCGTGTATAAATAATATAGACTTCTTTTGCTCTGCCCTGATCAAAGTCTGCTAATGTTTTACCTTCTTCTACTGCAAGCATTGCTGCTTCAAGTTCATCGTACGTTGCTCCTAATTGATCTTCGTCCGTGCGCTCATCTCCAAATAATCCATCTGTTGGTTTGGCGTGTATAATACTTTGAGGAATGCGTAAGTACTCTCCAATCAAGCGTACCTGTGATTTTAATAAGTCGGCAATTGGACTTATATCTACACCACCATCACCGTATTTTGTGAAGAATCCCACACCAAAATCTTCGATTTTGTTTCCTGTACCAACAACTAGATAACGGTGAATTCCCGCATAGTAATACAGTGTAGTCATACGTAATCTCGCTCTTGTATTAGCTAGTGTTAGTGCTAGGAGTTGTTCTTCTGTAGTTGTTGGAACTTGTTGTTTAAAAAGTTCAAATGTTGCCGTTAAATCTGTTGTAGCGGTGCTTACATTGGGAAAGTTGGTTTTTAGAAAATCCAAATGTTCTTTTGCTCTATCCAATTGTGAACTTGCTTGGTGAATCGGCATTTCCACACAGAGTAATGGTAATCCTGTCTTGGCACATAAGGTAGAGGTAACGGCAGAATCAATCCCACCTGATATTCCAATAGTGAATCCTTTGATACCACTTTCTAAGGCGTAATTTTTAAGCCATTCTACAATGTAATGGGTTACTTCTTCGGTTTGAAAGTTTTGATTCATCATGGTAATTTTGTGATTGATTTGTGGTTCTTCTTTTTATATTTGTAGTGATGCGAATAATAATTCAAGAATACTATGTTCAAAATTAGCAAAATATCTTTATCCTTCTTGTTGGTTTCTAGTTTTTTTGTTGTGGGTTGCGGCAACCCTCAATCCAAGTTAGACAAAGAAGTAGAACAAATACCAATGGAAGTTGCTGTAGAGCGCTTTGATCAAGAGTTTTACAACGGTAAAGACGAGGATTTTCAATCGCTAAAAGCGAAATTTCCTTATATGTTTCCAGCAGGTGTATCCGATGCTGCTTGGTTAGAGAAGAAAAAAGATACTATTTTTCAAGAACTCCATGAAGAAGTAACCAAACAATATAAAGATCTAGGTTCTTTACCAGAAGAGTTGAAGCGTTTATTTCAGTATATCAAGTATTATTATCCTGAAGAATCGGCACACAAGAAGTTGATAACCGTTATTTCTGAAGTTGATGTTTCGGTTAAGGCGATTTATGCTGATACAATAGCTTTAGTAAGTTTAGACACCTATTTAGGAGCCGATCATCATTTTTATAAGAGTTTCCCGACTTATACCCATACCACGTTTGATCGTGCTCAGATCTTGCCTGATATGGCGGAGAGCTTCGTTGTGCAAAAATTGCCAAAGAGTATGGATCGCACTTTTTTAGGAGCGATGATTCAAAAGGGCAAATTGATTTATGCAAAAGAGACATTATTGCCTTCGGTGGCTAAAGAAACACTCCTAACATATACAAAAGAACAGTATGATTGGTGTGTAGCAAATGAATCACAAGTTTGGCGTTACTTTATCGACAATCAATTAATGTTTGATACCGATGGAAAATTAGCTGCTCGCTTTATTGATCCTGCTCCTTTCAGTAAGTTTTATTTGGATATAGACAGTGAATCACCTGGTAGAGTTGGTGTTTGGATGGGGTGGCAAATTGTTCGTTCATTTATGGAAAATAATAATGTAACTTTGCAGGAACTTTTTGCAATGAATGCAAAAGATATTTTTGAAAAATCAAAGTATAAACCCAAGAAGTAATGAGTAAAAATCACGTTTCTGATATCAATATTAGAGTAGAATTAGATGAGAATCGCGTTCCTGAAAAATTAACTTGGACCGCTAAGGATGGTGGAGTAGATAGAGCAAAATCAAAGGCTATGTTATTGTCAATATGGGATGATAAAGTACAAGAAACACTGCGTATTGATCTGTGGACAAAAGATATGCCTGTAGATGAAATGAAGAAGTTTTTTCATCAGACTTTAGTCGCTATGGCAGATACCTATGAACGTGCTACAGAAGATGAGAAAATGTCCGCTACCATGCGCGACTTTTGTGACTATTTTGCGGAGAAGAACGATTTATTGGACAAATAAAAAAAAGGGAGGTTTTAACAAAAACTTCCCTTCTTTATTATACTACCATGAGGTTGCAACCTCTTATATCAGAATGGTCAAATCGACCTAATATTTCAAAAGTGCCATCTTCGTATTTTTTTCCTAAATCTTGTGTGGCAATAAAAGAACACGAGTTGATATTGGCCAAATCAATAACGTTTACTCCTCCTGTTTTTCCAAAGTCTTCTATTCGAGTTAAAGGATCCTCAGGATCTCGAATGACAATATCCATCCAACTAGGGCATTGGAAAAGGCCATCACCTAAAGAATAGGCTTGAGAGAGTAATTCTGTCATTCCATACTCTGAGTGGATTTTAGCTACCCCAAATCCTTGACATAAGATGGAATGCAGTTCCGCTCGAATCATTTCTTTTCGCTTGCCTTTCATTCCTCCAGTTTCCATGATAATGGTGTTGTTTAGGCTAAATTTATGCTGTTCAATGATGTCAAGTAGGGCATAGGTTACACCTAATAAAAGTACATTTTTTCCTTGTTGATCTAACAATTGTAAGGTAGTGATCAACTCTTCATAATTATGGAGGTAAAATCCACTCTCAGGATGCTTAGATTCTCTGATGAAGTCTTCTGCCATATAGATAAGCGAAGACCCTTCTCTTTCTAAATATGAAGGCAGTAGCGCTAAAACAACGTAATCTTCTATAGGTCCGTAGAAATAAGCAAATCCCTTTCTAAAACTCTCTTCATAGAAAGCTAAGTCTGTTACATGGTGTTTGCTTGTGATCATGCCCGTTGTACCGCTACTAGTAAAAGTAGTTTGAATGGGTTGTGTACTACTTACTACGTCTTTACTCTTAAAGAATTCAATAGGAAGAAAGGGTACTTGATCTAAACTGCGAACTTCTGTAGGTGTTTTTCGAATGAGATTACAAAATTCACGATACACCGCATTGTTTTCATACTGAAAGCGATATACTTTCATCGCTACTTTATGAAACTCTTTTCGGGTTTGTATGCTAATGATATCTTCTGGTGTAAACACAATGCAATAATTTGATACAAAAGTACAATAAAAAAAGCATCCTTGTTGAAAGGATGCTTTAGAATTATCTGAAATGAGATTTGTTACTTGACAATTAGTTTTCGCGTTGCAGAGGCATTATTCTCTTTAATCTTAATAATGTAAATCCCCGCAGTTACTGTGTTGGGCAAAACTAATTCTTTGGTGTTTAGGCTTGTAGAGAAAATTTTCTTACCTACTACGTTGTAGATTTCAATTTCTTTAGCCTCATTCGTTTTTGTTTCTATTGTTATCTTGCCGTTTGTTGTTACGGGATTAGGATAAATAGAGAGATTTTCAATTGTTTTCACAACTGTTGCTTTATTTTGAGATGTACCAACCGTACTCACCTGAGCAATGCTCAGACCAGTAAACAATACAAATGCTATAATAAAGAAATGTTTATGAAAGTAATTTTTAATCATTCAAACGAAATTAGTCTCATAAAAGTAAGAAATATTTCTTATATGATAAAAAAAATATTTGCTTTTTAGGGCAAATATTTTTTCTTAACATAAATTAGTGACTTATTATCGTTTTTGATTTAAAAAAATCAAGTGTTATAACCCTACAGTCCAACCTTTTGTCCATTCAGGAGCATTTGCGCTGTTACCAGCTCCTTGGTTTTCACCTTCTACAAATACACCATTTACGTTTACTGATTCTCCTGCTGTATTTTTACCTTTTGCTTTTTCTGTCACATCAATTAGTTTTACATTGCTCACTAATAATGATCCATTTGCAACGTTTGCGATTGTTTCGTCATGTTCTACATCAAATGCTGTTTTCCATCCACTTAACACTACGTTTTTCAGTTTTCCTTTTGTTCCTTCGCGTAATTTCATCGCTGTTCCTTCTCCTTTTACTGCGGCGATTAAAGTAATACCGTCAATTGTTGGATTAGAATAAGGTTCTGCTGTTCTTGTTTTTGAATTGTTATCTGCTTCAAATCCTTTGTCTGCTGTTCCACTTTGTTTAGAGAACCAAAACTTATTCTCTTGTCCGTTCCATCCTTCTGTCCAGTCAAATTGATCGTCGTCATTGTGCGTAGAAACTAAGTATTGTGCACTAACTGTACCTCCAAACCACTCAAATCCGTCATCAGATCCTTCGTGAGCTTGTACGTATTCGATTTTTGTTCCACTTCCAACTCCAAATAAAGATAATCCGTTGAATTCTTTTTCGCTGTTAAAGTTTGCTCCAGCATATTCGATTCTCAAGAAACGGATAGATCCTGAATTGTCATTTGCTACATCCCCTCCGTATGTTAAATCAGATACCTCTGCAGTAGCTGTTTTTGCTTTGTTGATTGGTGCTTTTCCACAAACCACTAAACCTCCCCAACTTCCTCTCTTTTTCTCTAAAGCAGTCATTACAACTGGATTGGTATTCGTTCCTTTTACAAAGATTTGTCCTCCTTGTGCAACCGCGATATAAGAAGAGGTTCCACCTGTTCCAACGATTTCTACTCCTTCTTCAATGTTTAAAACTCCACCTTCTTCTACTACTAGCTTAGTTGATAAGTTGTATTTTTTATTTTTCTCTAATGTAAGTGTTTGTCCTTTTTTTACAGTTTGTCCGATGTTTTCTACTGGATTTGGACCTCCTCCGTTGTCGTTTGAATTGTCGTCTGATGAACAGCTAACGATTAAAGCTGATACTAAAGCGATTGATAAAGCTGATTTGAATAATCTTTTCATAAAGTAATTGTGTTATTTTATTTTAACTGATACAAAGATTGTCTACTTGTATGAACTGACAGTTAGCTCTTTATCATTGAATTGTTATGATATGAAAGAAGTATATTAATGAATTGTTATGAAGTGATTTTTGCAATAGTTTCACGCATTTTTCAAACAAGAAGCGATTTATCCCTTGTCTTTTACGGTTTTGGATCACCTCTACTGTGTATAATTACGTATAGTAAACAACTAAAAGAATTGAATTACATAATGAAAACACCTATTCGCACTATGTTGATTTATTTATAATATGGATTGCTTGTATATTCGTTATGCACCAGGTTGAATAGCTCACTTTTAATGAAAATTTTTGACGCGCTATGAATCGACCTAAGACAAGTGAAAGGCCTCTTAACGAATCCATTTCTTATAATCAGGTATAATTTAAACAAGAGCTTTATGAAATATTTTTTTAGGACTTTAGGGATAAGTCAAATCAGAGAGACTAATAGTAAGGGAGAGATACATTTATTTGCTGAGCAAACATTATGTGCTAAGGGAGTAGAAGTGATCCATGATAAGGAAAAGATTTTGAATACATGAAGGAAGGAGTAAAACCAAAGTCAATTCTGGTAGGCACAGATGTACAAGCTTTTTCTGAAGTAGTGGTTTGTTCTGGAGCAACTTGCGTTTGTACAGGAAACCCTTCTGCTTTTGCAACACTTTCAATTACCACAAATCAAAAGTATTATATCAGTGCGGTAGATAAACTTATCGCGACTGTTGAAGATAATCAATTTGTATCTGGACTTTCTCCCTTCCAACAATGCAAGCATAAAAAAGGGAAGAATAAAACTTGTACCTACCAACCTTTTGGAATTTGGAACATAGTGGGTAATGAATCAACACGCTCTATTGATGGACGTGGTATTTTAACGAAAAATGGAAATTTGCGTTGTGCAAAAGGTGGGGTGTTGTCGATACGGACTTCTGGTCAAGTAGAAGGTGTGGAGCAAAATGAAAAATGTATCAAAGGACTTCCTTGTGATTATAGAGAAGAATCTACCCCAACCAAGAAAGTTGATTTAGTTGAACACTCAATTCAACCCTCGGCCTATGCTTCTAAAGTATATGATTTAACACTGACTAATCTGGAACAACTTCACTGTGGTCATCTTGTTCGTGATAATACTCGTGCTTTGCGTATTCAGAAAGGGGATGAATTAATTTTTACTGCTTCGACTAATGCGAATGAAGAGTCAAAAAATATCAGTTGGAGTGTTCTTTATGCTAAGGGAGGATCTAGCATATTAGAAGACGGAAAAACAGGAAAAACGATAGTGCTCCATACAGCTGGTGATCAGTATGAAACATTTAGTACCAAACACAGAGCTTTTAGTTGGCAGCCACAAAAGGCGGGAGTATATATAATTGCGGTAAATACTACTCCTCAACTGAAAGTACAAAAGACTTATAAGGAGGCTTTTTACTACTATTTTGAGGTAGTGGATGATGCTACAATAACGTCTCTACAATTAAGTGTAAAGAAAGAAGATACACTCGTTGTTGGAGATCGTGTTAGCCTTGTCCTTCACAGTGATGTTAAGTTATCATCACAGCAAATCAACCAGTTGTGCATTAAAGTTAGTGCCAAAGATGTTCATCCTGGAAATCATACTGCTTTTGTTTTCACCTCCAAAGGAGCACAATCATTTAAACAAAAAGGAACAACATTACAAGCGACTTTTGATTGTGTGAATGTCAATACCTATCAGGTAGAGGTGTATAAAAATTTAATGCGGCATACAGCGATTCCCACACAGTATTTTAATGTTGGAAGTACTAGTTTGTTAGCAATTTTTCCTCCATTAGAAAGTGTTCGAATAGGTAGTCGTATTGTGTTTTCTGCGATGCTTAAAAGCAAAGGAATCATTAAACCTCAGTTGATTAGATGGTTTGTTAAAGTGCCTGATGGCGAGTTTTTTCAAGAACACTTTATCAAAGATGTTACTGTGCCTCTTACTTTTTCAAAAAAGGGGTACTATGTGATTAAATGTGTGTATGCCCCTGCAGGAGAGAAGAAAAAAAATCTTCAACATACAATAAGAGTAGTCGCGAATGCTTTGGAGAAAGTTGTTTTATTGCCCAGTAGTTTCGTAAGTAGTTTAAAAGACAACAAATACAAAATTTACTGTAACAATCGCGTTAAGGTTATTTTAGGAACAACCATAGGTTATCAGCCTCCTACAACTGAACCTGCTTATGTTGAAGTGCAAACAAGAGATGGGTCAACTCTTTTTACAAGAATCATTCAATGCGCTTCCTCGCCTTTGGAAAAAAGGATCATACGCTCTAAACATATTTGTACTGATACAGAAATTGTTTGGACATTGAGCTATATCAAAGGGCCTAAGAAAAAGATAGGATTCGGTTTGTCTATTTATTATACAAACTCAAAACCACAACCACAACTAAAAACGTTACGCGATGTAAAACAAGTAATGCTACAAAACCAAAAGGAAATTGTAGTAGATGAAGTTTTAGAACCGAAGTCTACATATCCTATTTACACGCAAACAGGTCGTATCGTTTTGCGTTCCAATAGGGCTCAATTTGATTTTAAATTTGAAGATGCAGGACTTTACCAATTGGATGTGACGCTCAATCATACGACCAAATCGTATGAAATAGAATGTATTTAATAAAAAAAAGCCCGCATTTTATGCAGGCTTTTCTGTGAACAGGGTATTGTATTTAGAAGGTATATTTAAAACCTAAACTAAAGTTTTGTCCAAGTTTATACGATTGTACTAAAACGTCTTGAGTTAAGTTTTCTTGTTTTCTTTCGATGGCTGGATCTAATAAGTTTCTCGCATTAAAACTCATACCGAATTTTTTAGAGAAATCATACTTGAAAGCAAAATCTAAAAATCCAAAAGCTTTGTCAACTAAGTTTCCGCTTTGCTCTGTCCCTAATGAATAAAGTTTATCTGAGAATTGTGCATACGAAAGTGTAGCCATTAATTTTTGATCATTTGCCCATTCTTTGATATAAGAAAGGTCTGCATTAAGTAATAAATCAGAGGCTCCTGTAAAACTAGCATTATCATGTGTAAAAGAAGTACTTAAATATTTGTTTTCTCTATTTACTTTTTCATTATCCAGTTTTTGGTAAGTTTTCATCAAGGAAGCGTTTAATCCTCCTGTAATTTTATTGGTCATAGCATCGTCAAAATTGAATAAGTTTTTGCGAACTTCAATTTCTATTCCTGCTGCATATCCATAGTCTCCTGTATTAGCGTATGTAATATCATTAGACGAAGAGGCTGAAACAATTTCATTAATTGGGTTCTTGATGTATTTTCCAAATACCGTTGCTGAAATTACTTCATCTGTTTTTGGGAAGTATTCCCATTTCAAATCTACGTTGTAATCATCAGAAGCGTATAAATCAGGGTTACCTACTTTAATTTCTGTTACGTCTTCATAGATGAAACGCGCTCTTTCTTTAAATTGGGGTAAGGTATATGTTTTAGATAAAGCGAAACGCAAGTTATTGTTGTCATTTGCTTCGTATTTTAAAGATAAGCTAGGTAAAAAAGCATTTTTTGTAAACTTATTACTTGTTTGGTCAGCATCTAATTGCGTTTGCCAAGTAACATCTTGTGAAATCGTTTCGAAACGCGCTCCAAGTGATCCAGATAATTTATCGGTTAAGCGATATTCTACATTTACAAAACCTGCGTGGATAAATAATTCCCCATCGTACGTTTGAGGTAATAATGCATTTGGTGTTCCCGCTCCTCCTCTAAAGGTATAGATGTCGAAGTAGCCCTTGTCAAAATTTGACTGGTTAAAGAACTGATCCAAAGCATTTGGATTGATATTGTTGTTATACTCTCTATTGATTTGGAAGACGAATTGAGTGGCTTTAAATTCTCTGTCTTTTTTTCTAAAATTGTATCCAACGGTTAATTTTCCATCGAATAAATTTTCTTCGTTTTTACCAAATTTGTAATCTGCCGAAATATTTGCTGCTAATTCATTTTCTTTTAGATCTTCGAAGTAACGGTTGTTGTCTGATCTAGAGTTGATAGAAAATTGATAGCTATCAATATCTTTGACTTTGTTTAAAGTATATTGTTGTCTATCTGGTGTTTGAGCTGAAATTGTATTGAAAGCAGTTCCCCAGTTTAAGTCAACTTGATCTGTTAATTTGTGATTACCCAATAATTGATTAACCATTAAGCGATCCTGACGGTAGGTTTGTCTGTTGATTTGTGTATAATCCGAGTTATCTAACGTAATATCTCTTACATATCCGCGATAATCTTCATTCTTTTCTTTTGAGTCGTTTACAAATAAGAAATTGTATTTTAGGGAGTTGTTTGCATTGATATCAAACTTAGCATTTACCATTCCCGTTGTATTCGTGCTATATTCAAAAGCTTCTAGGTTTAGATCTTTTGTAAATGAGTTTTGTGCTTGTGCTGTTCTAGTGATTCCTTCTTTTTGTTTGAAGTTATTGCCAAAAGATGCGGTTGCAAATAAATGTAGAGCAGATTCACCAAAAAAGAACGATTTTCCTGTATTAATGCTCAAACCAGCTCCCCAAGGACTGCGTGTGTCGTTTTGAGTAGAGTTCTTAAAATTGTACCCTTTAAGTGCATTAGCTGGAATTTTCGTGTTAGAAAAACCAAAGTAACTGCGATTAGATAAAGTTTTGAAGTTGTCTTGTTTTACCGCATTGGTGTTGATACTCGAACTTAATCCTACTTCTACAAATCCTTCTCCTGTGTGATTTTTGGAGATAATGTCGATATTTCCTCCTGCAAAATCTCCGTAGTTTCTTGCAAAATACGTTTTGTCAATGGCAATATATTCTACAATATCAGTCGAGAAAATATTCAAATCGATGTTTTTCTTTTCTGGATCATTTGAAGCTAACGGCAATCCGTTTAGCGAGGTGCTATTGTATCGATCTCCTAATCCGCGAACAAAAATAGTTCCCGAACCTTCTTGTTTGGCAACCCCTGTTGTTTTGGCAACTGCACTAGCAACGTCACTTACTCCTTTTCGAGATAACTCTTGTGATCCGATATGTTGTTTCATTTCAACAGAGCGTTGTTGCTCAATTAACAATGTTGCTTCTCTTGATTTTGAACGTGTAGCTTGTACAACAACTCCTTCGAGTTGTACACTTTCTGAAATTAAATCAACCGTTACTTCTACCGTTTGATTGGGTTTTACTTCTACGGTTTTGTCTGTTGTAGTATAACCAACGTAGTTAAAAGTCAAAGTTTGCGTTCCTTCCGGTACTTCTATTGTAAAGAAACCGTCTAAATCTGTATTTACTCCTTGTGTTGTCCCTTTGATGCTAACAGAAGCGAAAGCTAGTGGTTCTTTAGTTGTGGAGTCTTGTAAAAGTCCTTTAATAGTTCCATTAGATGCTCCAACTATTTGGCTAATAAATAATAGAGCGAATAGTAACATTGATTTCATAATTCTTATTTTATTTAAGCTAGTGCAAAGAACAAGCGTAAATATGTCTTGTGTGTTATCGCTTCTTTAACACATTTTATAGTAAACGTTATTAAATGGTTACCACATTAAATAATTGTAAACTTTACTTAACATAATGTATTATCTTTATCTTTGGACTGATTTATAACACACACATATAAAGCATGAAAAACGCAGACATTAAAGTCTTATTGGTTGATGATGAACAAGATATAATTGAGATCATCAGTTATAATTTAGAGAAAGAAGGGTATCAAGTAAGTACAGCAAGAAATGGAAAAGAGGCAATAGAGAAAGCAAAAAAAGAGCTTCCGCACCTTATTATCTTGGATGTAATGATGCCTGAAATGGACGGAATGGAAGCTTGTGAGAATATTCGTAAGATAGACAGCTTGCAAAACGTAATTATTGCTTTTCTAACTGCTAGAGGGGAAGATTATTCTCAAGTAGCAGGGTTTGATGCTGGAGCGGATGATTATATCACAAAACCTGTAAAGCCAAAAGTTTTAATGAGTAAAATTAAAGCTTTGTTGCGTCGCTTAAAAACAGTTGAAGAAGTGGAACAAGGTGACGTAATTCAAATCGGGAATATCGAGATCAATCGAGATGAATACAAAATCATGATTGATGGAGTGGAGTTGTCTTTACCAAGAAAAGAATTTGAATTATTGTACTTATTGGCTTCAAAACCAGGTAAAGTGTTTACCAGAGAAGAGATTTTAGATCGCGTATGGGGTAATGAAGTAGTTGTAGGAGGAAGAACCATTGATGTTCACATTCGAAAGTTAAGAGAAAAAGTGGGAGATGATTGCTTTAAAACAATTAAAGGAGTAGGCTATAAATTAGATATGTAATTGAATGTCAACACGCTTTAAAAAATCTTATAAATTTGCTGTTAAATCAGCTTTATTGATAACAATTTGCTCTCTTGTTATTACACTTCCCTTTATTTTTTTAGTTAAAGAAGGATTGGGTAAACTCCTTATCATCCACACGATATTGGTTTATTTTGCTTCTTTTTTTGTTATTCAATATCGAGTAGAGCATTTTATCTATCGTCGAATTAAAAAGATTTACGATAAAGTTTCGCTTCTAGAGCACACAGATCTTCGTGCTAATGCAGTTACTACCGATATGAAAACGCTGACGGAAGAGATTGAAAAGTTTGCAACCAACAAGAAAATAGAAATCGAATCGCTGCAAGTTCGTGAGGAATATAGAAGAGAGTTTTTAGGAAACATATCCCATGAATTAAAGACACCTCTGTTTATGATTCAGAGCTATTTGGAAACACTGACAGATGGAGCGATAGATGATTTAGAAGTGCGCGATCGCTACTTAGAACGAGCAGCACAAGGGGTAGATCGTTTAATCTATATTGTACAAGACTTGGATATGATTGCCAAGCTAGAGTCGGGCGACTTACACCTGAATATTGTAGAGTTCGACCTGATTGAGATGATTCAGAATGCCTTTGATTTCCTAGAGTATAAAGCCAAGAAGAAAAATATTTCTCTGATGTTTGATATGGGCTATAAGAAGCCAATTTATGTGTTAGGCGATAAAGAGCGCATCGGACAAGTGATCACCAATTTAATTGAGAATTCAATTAAATATGGAAAAGAAAAAGGAACAACCGAAGTTAGCATTGAGAATTTAGTAAAAAATAAATTGATTGTTCGTATTACAGATAACGGATTGGGAATTCGCAAAGAACATATTCCACGTCTCTTTGAGCGTTTTTATCGCATTGATAAAAGTGGTGCCCGAAGTGTTGGAGGGTCTGGATTAGGATTGTCGATTGTTAAGCACATCGTTGAGGCACATGATGAACATATCTATGTAGAGAGCAGCTATGGTTATGGTTCAGAGTTTTCTTTTACTTTGGAAAAAGCGGTTGATGTGCCTGCAGAAAGCGGAAGTTAATTTGTGTTCCCTATAAAAAGGTTTTACTTTCGTTATAATTATTTAATTTTGCATTGAATTTAAACGAATAACCCTGTGGGAAGTAAAAACAAGTTAAAGCGATTTAGAGAAAACGAAACTTTTGGTAATGTTTTCCAACCATCAAGAGAAGAAATGATTGCTAGATTGCCACAAAAAGGCAAATGGGCGTCGGAAGTGTTTAAAAACAATAACCCTATTGTTTTGGAATTAGGCTGTGGAAAAGGAGAATATACGGTAGAGTTGGCTCGTCGTTTTCCCAATACTAATTTTATAGGAATCGATATCAAAGGTGCTCGTTTTTGGAGAGGGGCTAAGACTGCTGTTGACGAAGGATTAACCAATGTCGCTTTTCTACGTACGCAGATCGAATTGATCGAGTTTGCTTTTGAGAAAGGTGAAGTAAGTGAAATTTGGATTACTTTTCCAGATCCACAAATTAAATACAAGCGCACAAAACACCGCTTAACTAACACAGAGTTTTTACAACGTTACAAGAATATCCTAACTCCTGATGGTGTTGTGAATTTGAAAACCGACAGTGAGTTTATGCACGGATATACACTAGGATTGCTACACGGTGAAGGACATGAAGTAATTTATGCAAATCACCACGTATATAAAAACGAAGGGGCACCTTCAGTGGTAACTGAAATTCAAACCTTTTACGAATCACAGTATTTAGAACAGAATAAAGCCATTACTTATATTCAATTCAGAATTAAATAGCGGATGGATCACTATTTTATCTTATTATTCTTTGGCTTTTTAGCAGCAGTGATTGGAGTATCTCTTCCTGGGTTACTCAACATGACTGCTGTTAAAGTAGCACAAGAAAGAGGAAAACAGGCTTCTATCTTGTACATTGCTGGAGCATTATCTATTATTTTTGTTCAAACCTATGTGGCTATTTTCTTTGCCAAACTCATCGATTCTAGTCCATTTATAACGGAAATCTTACACGAAATAGGTTTACTTATTTTTGGATCATTGACGCTTTACTTTTTGGTTTTTGCCAAACGGAAGGAGAAAAAAGAAAACGATACGGTCAAGCGATTAAAGAATCCATATGTCTACGGTGCTTTGTTGGCGTTGATCAATGTCTTTTCTATTCCGTATTACGTTTTTCTCAGTGTTACTTTAGCTTCGTATCAGTACCCTATTTTTGAATGGGCTTATACCGTTATCTTTTCCATTGGTGTAGTTTTTGGTTCGGCACTCATGTTTTACGCTTATATTTCTGTGTTTAAGAAAGTTGCTAATGAAAATGCCTTTCTATTGCGCAATATTAACTACGTGATTGGAACAATAACAGGAATTATCTGTTTGGTAACGATCTATAAACTATTGCGCTAGTGAAGGATTCAGCTAACTTTTTTGAACGTGTATACGATGTGGTTCGCGAGATTCCGTATGGAAAAGTAACGACCTATGGCGCAATTGCTAAAGCGATTGGAGCGCCTCGTTCTGCTCGAATGGTGGGCTATGCAATGAATGCTTCTCATTTTGACGATTCTGTTCCTGCACACCGCGTGGTCAATCGATTGGGGATGTTAAGTGGAAAACACCATTTTGATGGAACTAATCTCATGCAACAACTACTAGAAAGCGAAGGTGTTGAGGTCAAAGATAATCAAGTACAAAACTTTAAATCAATTCTTTGGATCCCAGCTGTCCAATTTTAATTAGTTCAGCGGAAAGTTAAGACTAAAATAGGTGAGTTCCTCTTTTCGATTAAAAGTCAAGTATCCGTTGTGCATTTCCACAATGTTTTTGGATAACGGCAATCCAATACCTGCACCATCTTCTCGTGTAGTATAAAACGGAATAAATATTTTAGGTTTTATTTCTTCTGGAATTCCCTTTCCGTTGTCTATGATATCAATCCACAGGCGATTGTTGCGTTCAAATACATGAACGTGAATTGTTTTTTCTTCCTGATTTTTTACCGCATAAATAGCATTTGTCAATACATTGATGAACACTTGTTCCATTTGTTTGGCATCCCAATATTGAGATACTTGTGTTTCAATAGTCGTGTGTAAATCCACCTTATACTGTTGACAGATTGGCTTGAGAATAGCCAAACTATTTGCAATAATTTCAGCGCTGTTTACCCAAGTTTTTTGAGGACTCGGAAGCATCGTTAGCTTGCGGTAATTATCGATAAAATGACGCAAGTGATCTGTTCTATTTGCAATGGTCTGAATACTCAATTTTAAATCATCCATATCATCAGCGGTCAATGGAAACTCTTCTTCAAGAATACCTAAGGTATTATGCGCCAAAGAATGTATAGGCGTTAAGGAATTCATGATTTCATGTGAGATTACTTTCATCAAATTTTCCCAAGTGTCTTTCTCTTTCTTGTCTAATACTTTTTGGATAGAATCAAGCAAAACAATATAAAATTCTTGGTTTTGACTCATGGTAATCGATGTTTGTAGGATGAAGGTTTGTTTTTCTTCTCCTTCAAATTTCATATCAAGAGAGTTTTTTGACTCTTTAAATTCCAATTGTTCAAGGTGATGCGTCAAGTTGGGCAATAAACGCGAAAGATTTTGCCAAGATTTTACTTTGGGAATATCGAATAGTTTGGCGAAGTAATCGTTAATTAAAAAAATGTCCCATGTGTCTTTATTGCGTTCAAAAATAACAATGCCCGTCTCTAGGTTGTTGAGAATGTTGAGGTATACTAATTCCTTTACTTCATTTTGTTCTTGCTCGTGTTGTAATTTTTGATAGAGTTGTTGCAAATTGTGAAAGGTCTCATTGACTTGTTTTTTGTTGGATTTCAATGAAAAATCATTGTAGATCATGGCTAAAACTAAGCGGTCAATGATGCTATAATACTTTCGTTGAAAGGAATATAATTCGATTAAGAAACCAATAATAACTAGTATTGCGATGAAGAAGGTGTAAGTATACGCTTGTAAAAACAACCAAACGGCAACCAACGATAAGCCGATGATGACCAGGATACGCATAAAAACTTTGAAGTGGAATGACATATGGGGTGGTTGTTAGTTTTTAATATTATATTTTTCGAGTCTTCGGTACAACGCTGCACGCGATAAACCGAGTTCATCCGCAGCTTGACTGATGTTGCCACTGCATTTTTCTAGTGTTCGAATGATTGTGGTTCGTTCGATGTCTTGGAGTGTTGAATCATCAAGGGATGTTTCTTTTATTACAGCGGCAGAGATCCCAAAATCTTGAAGGTTTAGTTCTTCTGCATCAGTTAGAATTAGCGCGCGTTCAACGCGATTTTGCATTTCGCGTATATTACCCCTCCACTCATAATTACAAAGAGAATCTAAGGTATGAGACTGAATTACTGGAATAGCAATTTGATATTTTGTTGCGTATTGTGCCATGAAGAAATCGAGCAAAGCAGGAATGTCCTCTTTGCGTTCTCTTAGTGCGGGTAAAGGCAGAACCACCGTATTGATTCTGTAGTACAAATCTTCTCTAAACTCTTTTTGTGCAACTTCTGTTTCAATATCTGCGTTAGTAGCAGTGATGATACGAACATCTACAGGTCGTGGCTGTGATTCGCCAAGGCGAATAACAGATTTTGACTGTATTACTTGTAGCAGTTTTGCCTGTAAATGTAGCGGAACATTGCCAATTTCATCCAGAAAAATCGTTCCTCCATGTGCGGCTTCAAAACGGCCTGCTGTATCTTGTTTGGCATCTGTAAATGCTCCCTTGGCATAACCAAACAATTCACTCTCAAATAGATTAGCATTGAGAGATCCCAAATCTACATGAACAAAAGGTTGTGCTTTGCGTGTCGAATGGTTGTGTATATACTCGGCTAATACGTATTTTCCTGTTCCATTTTCACCTAGAATTAAAGTGTTAACTTCCGTTTGAGCAACGCGTTGCGCCATGCGGTAGGTTTTCTGAATAGCAGGAGAGGTTCCTTCAAAATAAGTAGAAGCTTCGAATTTTACTACTGGATCTTGTTCTTTTTTGCGTCGTTGTTGTACTGCTTTTTTGACAATATCGACTAAGTGATCGTTGTCCCACGGTTTTAAAATATAGTCAATCGCTCCTAGTTTAATCCCTTCAACGGCTGTTTCTACATGCCCATAGGAAGTCATGAGGATAATTTGCGCCTGTGGATAGTTTGCTTTAATCTCTTTAAACCAAAAAATCCCCTCTTTTCCATCTTCAAAACCTACGCGGTAATTCATGTCAAGAATAATGACATCCACAGGTGTTTCTTGTAAAATTTCAAAGATTTTTTTAGGATTGTTATTCGTTAAAACCGATTCGAAATGACGTTTTAAAAGCAGTTTAGCAGCGATTAAAACTTCAGTATTGTCATCTAAAACGAGGATCGTGGCATTTGTCTTTCTCATGTCGAAGGGCTGTGTAGTTTAAAACCGAACATTAGACTGTTCACTATCGAACACTCTAAAAATGATTGTATGTTTATCTTGTTGAATTATAGGTGTTTATGTCTCTATTCTTTCTTGGCATACTTTTGTTATTATTCTTGTAAATCAGCGTACTATGGATAGAGTTTTACCTCGTAAAAATAGAAAAAAACAAAAGATTTTACTAATTATTGGTGGAGTCCTTCTTTTAGGGTTGACTTCTTATTTTACTTTTTTCCAAGATATTGTTCTCAATGTATCTAAAAAAGAAATTCGAATGACAGAGGTGAAAGAAGGTGTTTTTGAAGAATATATATCCTTTCAAGGAAAGGTAGAACCTTTACAATCGCTTTTAATCAATATTGCAGAAGGAGGTGCCGTTAGCGAAATATTCGTCGAGAACGGAAGCGTTATTCAAAAAGGTGACCCTTTGGTTTTGTTGCACAATCCGAGTTCTGAATTGGCCTACATGTCACAAGAATCCTCTTTGATTGAACAGATGAACAATTTAAATGTCAATCTGATGAATATACGCAACCAAGAAATAGGTTTGATGAAAGATCTAATCAGCATTGAATACGACTACAAAAATGCTGAATTACAATATACACTAAATAAGAAATTATTTGACCAAGAGATTTTATCTTTGAATGAATGGAATCAAACGGCAGAGAGCTTTTCTTATCAAAAAAAGCGCAAAGCGCTGATGGAACAAAGTGTGGAAAAAGAAAAGCAATCGAATCAAGTTCAAGTTCAACAAATCAACCAATCTTTGGCGGTTATTCAACGCAGCTTAGAGAAACTGAGAGAAAACAAACAAAATTTCTTGCTTAAAGCTCCTATATCTGGCCGATTATCATCGTTTGAACCCATGTTGGGGAAAACGTACAATGCAGGTGAAAGTATTGGTAAAATAGATGTATTAGAAGGATATAAATTGGTGGCGAATGTCGATGAGTTTTATTTGGATCGCATTGTGGTTGGACAGAAAGGACAGGTAGATATCAAAGGGCAACTTGTTCAGGTAGAAGTGAGTAAAGTATTACCTGAAATTATCAACGGCCGATTTGAAGTACAACTCAATTTTACGACAGTTGAGCAATTGAAATTACAAGAGGGAAATAGTATGGGAATCAAGTTGTTTCTATCAGGTAAAGAACAGCGATTGCTCTTGGCAAAAGGAAGTTTTTTTACCGAGACTAAAGGCGAATGGATTTATGTTGTAAAGGACGGAAAAGCAGAACGCCGAAACATCGAAATCGGTAGAGAAAACCCTGCTTATTACGAAGTTGTTTCCGGATTGTCTGCTGGGGAAAAAGTTATTATTTCAAGTTATAAAGATTATTTAAGAGTGAATTATTTACAGTTAAAAGAATAGTTATGGTTATAGCAATTAAACAATTGTCTCGTGTTTTTCAAACGGAAGAAGTAGAGACAACCGCTTTAAATGAAGTGTCATTAGAAGTTAAAAAAGGAGAGTTTATTTCCGTAATGGGGCCATCGGGGTGTGGGAAATCAACCTTGTTGAATATTATAGGTTTGTTAGATGACGCTACTTCGGGAAGTTACCGTCTATTAGAGAAGGAAATGGTAGGGTTAACAGAAAATCAACGTGCCTTAATTCGAAAAGAAAACATTGGTTTTATTTTTCAAAATTTCAATTTAATTGATGAGTTGTCGGTGTATGACAACATCGAATTGCCGTTGATATACAACAAAGTTCCAAGTAGTGAACGCAAGAAAAGAGTGATGGAAATTGCAGAGCGATTAAATATTGTACACCGTTTGAAGCACTATCCTCAACAACTCTCGGGAGGACAACAACAACGTGTTGCAGTAGGACGTGCATTGATCAACAATCCGAAGATTATTCTTGCCGATGAGCCTACAGGAAATTTGGACAGTAAAAACGGGGCGGAAGTGATGGAGCTTTTGACCGAATTACACCAACAAGGAGCCACCATCATTATGGTTACTCACTCGCATCATGATGCTTCTTATTCTGAACGCACCATTTTGATGAAAGACGGAATGATTTTATCTGAAAAAATCAATACAAAAATCGTAGATGTATTTACGGTATAAAAAACAAAACATATGATACGTTTTTTCTTAGGGTTATTGTTGTTTTTCTTTAGCCTATTGGTAAGTGGTCAAGTAAAACAAAATCATGTTATTGCAGGTCAAGTTACCAAATTAGTTGCGTCTATGCCATTGGAAATTCAAGTGGACGCAACGTCAGATTCTAACACGGTTCGCGTTGAAGGAACGCAAGAAGATTTAGACCATGTCTCAATAAGACAAACAGGTTCAACGCTCTACGTGGATATGAATACAAAAAAATCCAAAAAGAACTTGTACAACAACAAAGCAAAAGTATTTATTGCTCAGTCGAAAATTGTGGATTACAATGTAAGTACCACTGCGCATGTACAAGTAAATGGACGCGTTCAAGGAGGAACTGTAGCGCTAAAAGCAGAAGCTGCTGCTTCCATAACCGCTGATTTTTCAGCAACGAATGTGACCATTAATTTAGATTCCGCTTCGAAGTACAAAGGGGATATCACCGCCAAGAATATTAAAGTTAGCCTTGATAGTGCTGCAGGTGCTACCGTAACAGGAGATGTGGAAAACTTAACCATTAATGTGGATAGTGCAGCCAAATTCGATGGAAAGAGTCTGAAAGCTAAGTTTGTCAAGGTAGAGGCAGATTCAATGGGGAAAGCAGAAGTTTATCCGATCGAAAGTTTAAATGCTTATGCAGATTCGATGGGGAGAGTTGTCTACTATAATACACCAAAAGAATTAAAAAAATACACAGATTCGATGGGATCTGTGAAGTCAAATTAAGCCAATACTATGTTGTTCAGCTGGTTCAATACATTTAGTAAAAACATTCAAAAATCAATTTTGTTCTTTTGTTGGACAATTTTAGGTTTGGCCATCGGTATTGCGTGTTTGTTACTGTCTTTGTTTTTCTTACAAGATGAATGGAGTTATAATAAATGGATTGCCCATGTAGAACAATATTACGAAGTTAATGTTACCGTTGGTGAAGAAGCCAATGCTATTGTTGTTCCAGCAGCAGTCGGTCCTCAATTGTTACAACAAGGAGAAATTGACAATTATTGCTACTACGCTTTAGATTATATTGATTTCTATGCAGAAAGCAATTTTCATCAAGCGGTTGTCAATAAAATATTAAATACACAACCCACGTTTTTTGACTTTTTTAATTTTGAGTTTGTGTACGGCAGTGCAGATGAGGTAATCAAACACCCTATGCGTATTGCTATTTCTGAAAAAGTAGCACAACAATTCTTTCCTTATCAAGATCCAATAGGTCAAACACTCTCTTTGGCCCATAGTCCTTATCAAGTGGCGGGTGTATATAAGCTCGATCACAAGGCTACGATTATGCCCGATGTTGTGTTGATGAATATGGAGTGGAATGATGAGGTAGAACCTTCCCTGTGGCAAGAAAATGGAGGAGGTTTAGTTGTTCAAGTGAAACAGGTAAATGATCTTTCATCGATGGCATCAAGGTTGATCACATGGATTGAGAGCAATCAAGATCAATTGATCGAAACAAATGAAAAGATGGAAAAATACAATGTTTTTCTATCTCCGTTGAAAGAGGGACGCTTTGTTTCGAAACAAACGGCTTTGTTGGAAGGGAAAACAAATAAAGAAACGCTCAATCTACTGGTTGGTTGTTCTATTTTAATTTTTTTATTGGCGGTATTAAACTACATCAATCTTAATCAAGCGGGAATTTTAGCGCGTTTGAAAGAATTTCAAGTTCGAGCCATGCTCGGTAGTTCGAAAGGACAATTGAGACTTCAAATTGGATTTGAAACGCTGCTAAACGTATTGATGGCTATGGGAATAGCTCTAATGCTTGTGGAGTTTAGTATGCCTATTTACAATGCGTTTTTACACAAGTCGATTCACATTAAGCATCAAGTACTATGGAGTGGAATTGTGCTTGTCATCAGTGTTGTTGTTCTTTTAGCTGGAAGTATTCTTTCCCTTTATGTTACTCGACTCGTTGGTCAGTTATATCAAGTGAAAGCGTGTAAAAAGCGAAATAAAGGACTTCGATTACGAGAGGGCAGCTTGTTTGTTCAAATTGCTATTGCTTTTTTCTTTGTTGTAGGTGGATGGATTATTGCGCGACAAGTGCATTTTATGGAAGAAAAACCTCGTGGTTTTCAAGGAGATCAAGTGGTGCAAGTCAAACTTTTTACCCAACAAATTCGCCGTAAACTCTATCGAAACGATAAGCTCGTGCGTGAAATCGAGAAGATCAAAGGGATTAAAACAGTTGCACTAGCCACTATAGCCTACGAAGATAAGTCGATTAACAATAAGTATACGGCGTATTATGGCATGCAAAAGATTCCTGATTTTGTCATGGAGGGAATAGATGATTACTATATCGATATGGTAGGATTTGAGAAAATAGCCTATCAACCTATTGCAGTAGACAGCCTACCAAAGGTGTGGATCAACGAAAAATTTGCAGCAAAAATGGGTGTTACACCCCAAGAGGCTTTGGGTAATGTTATTTCGTATGATCGAAGTACTTACCTTATTGAAGGGGTTGTGAAAAATTATTTTAGTGCTGGGTTTGAAGATGCAATTCAACCTATTCTGTTATTTCAATGGAAAGATATCGAATTTCTACCCTACGGAATTAATTATTTGTCTATCGAATTGGATCCAACAGTTAATCAAGCAGAAACTTTAGAGCGTTTGCAATCGTTTTGGATCGTCAATGTCGATTATGAATATCCTTTTCAACAACAAACCATTTCTAAACAATTTGAAGGAAACTATCAACATATTAAATCTCAAAAACGCATGTTTTTCATTTGGAATGTTGCAGTTGTTTTTATGGCCTTATTCGGCCTTTACGCAAGTCTATCGCTCTATTTAGAGCAAAGACAAAAAGAGATTATCATCCGAAAAATAGTAGGGGCTAGTACGCGTGAACTTTTTTTCCTCTTTGGAAAACCATTTTTTAAAGCCGTGGTTTTGGCCTGTTTAGCCGCCGTATATCCAGTTTATTGGATTATGGATACCTGGTTAAACAAATTTAAATACAGACAAGAAATAGAAGGATATCCTTTTGTGTTTTCCTTTCTATTAATCGTCGGTCTGGTTTATCTGATCATTTGGACCAAAGTACAGATTGCCACAAGAGTTGATTTTATAAAACGCATTAAATACGAATAATGTATGCTGAAAAATTGGTTTAAAATATATGTTTATAACAGTAAG
Organism: Myroides sp. WP-1; assembly: GCF_014145635.1. GTDB lineage: Bacteria > Bacteroidota > Bacteroidia > Flavobacteriales > Flavobacteriaceae > Flavobacterium. Next base: position 315,593 of record NZ_JACHTC010000003.1, on the reverse strand, counting down.
AAAAACAAGGTATATTTCTTATTGACTCTTTTGTGTTTAGCCATCGGTATAACGGCTGTATTGCTGTCGACACTTTATTTTAAAGAAGAATATTCGTTCGATCAATGGAATGAAAATAAAGAAACGATTTATTTTGTCGAAAGTGGTGGAGGGAAAGTCATCCTAAGTGGGCATCCTATTCCTCTAGCTGGAAAATTAAAAGAAGAGTACCAGTGGATTGACGATTATTTGCTTTATGGACAGTATCAATCGCTAGTTGTAGAACACCAAACAAAAGAATATCGTTTGGATAAGATATTAGCTACCAATCAAAGCTTTTTTGATTTCTTTCCGTACACCCTAGTCTATGGAACCAAAGAAGGGTTGTTTCAACATCCGAATGAATTAGTATTGGAAAAGAAGCAATCGGATTTGTTGTTTGGGCAAGGAGTGAATCCGATAGGCAAACAGGTTAAAATTGACGAGGATTTTTTCACGGTGGTTGGGGTATACTCCTTAGAAAACAAGAAAAGTAGCTTTATGCCAGAAGCTGTTGTCAATACGTATCAGTTTTTGTCCGCAGAACAACAAGCCGCTTGGAGGCAACCGAAAGTGGGCATTCTAGTGAAGACGAAGCATCCTTCAGAAACCATACAAGCAATAGAAGAGCTGTACAAAACGTATTACTTTACTCCTTGGGCTGCAGAGTCGAATATGAAAGTGGATGATTTTATTACGCAAATGAAAGGGATTATTGCGTTAGATACAAAATTGCATCACCTCCCTGAGATTCACTTTCAAAGGGAGGCAAGTATAACAGGAAATATACTAGAACCCAAAGCGAATGTAAAAATGGTTTACATCATTGTTGGTTTATCTAGCTTGATGTTTTTATTGTCCTTGTTTAACTATGTCAATTTAGCGCTTTGTCAGATTTTATATCGCGCCAAAGAGGTTGGCGTGCGAAAAGTATTGGGAGGTGTTAAATGGACGATTATCAAGCAAAGTTTGATGGAAACATCGTGGACGATTTGTCTTGCTTTTGGCTTAAGTGTTTTCTTTTTTTTAGGGGTGAGGCCTTTTGCTAACGCTTACTTAAAAGTAGATATCTCCGTGCAATTCACAGCATTTGTCTTCTTGTTTGTTGGGGTGTATGTTTTAATACTGCTGTTGGCCGGATTAATACCTGCACTTTATATCGCCCAATACCGTGTTTTACGTGTATTAAAAGGAGATTTTTCTCGTTCTCGTTCCGGGAGCTGGATTAAAAATAGCTTTCTTATCGTGCAATTTGCCATCGCTTGCTGGTTTAGTGTGGGAAGTTATGTTGTCTATCAACAAGCCGCTTATATGACCAAAAAGGAGTTGGGCTTTAATGGATCCCAAGTGCTTGCTTTTCACTTTTTGCCCGAAGTCTATGACAAAACAAAAGTGCAGCAATATGAAACGTTTAAAAAGGAAGCTTTAAAAATAAAGGGAATTGAGCAGGTGGCTGTTTCAGGGTTGGGATTTGGAAATAACAACAGCATGTCTAGCATAAGTATTTTCGCTTATAAGGAGAATCCTCAGATAATGGCGATGAATATTAAGGCAGAGGCTTCATACTTTGGTATGATGGAAATGGAGTTGAAAGAGGGACGTTGGTTAGATACCAATTTGGCGAATGATAGTATTCAAAATATCCTCATCAATGAAAAACTACTTCAAGAATTAGGGGAAACGAGTGTGGAAGGACTCAAACTTAATGACAAAATCGTGGTTGGAGTGATCAAAGATTTTCACACCAATGGATTAGAAAATACCATTTCTCCTATGATGTTTATGTTGCCCAATGGAGAAGATACTTACTTTTATGAGGTTACAATGAAGGTAGATGTAGAACAACTCGACACATTTCTTCCTGCGCTTGAAAAATTGTGGCTTACATTTAATCCAGAGACTAAGGCGCCTTTTAGCTATCAGTTTATCGATAAACAATTTGCAGAAACGTTTGAGAAAATACAGCAGCAAAAACGAGTGCTGTTTTATTTGAACTATATCGTCATCTTTATTGCTTTATTTGGTCTTTTTGCGGTGTCGTCTTTTACGATTGGTACCAAGTTAAAAGAGATTGCAATTCGCAAGGTTTTAGGTGCAAGTCGAGAGGGACTGATTGGAAAATTATCCTATCAGTATTTAATCTACTGTTTTATCGGTTTTGGTCTGTCTATTTTTCCAAGCTATTATTTGTTGAATAAATGGTTAGAGGATTATGCCTACCGCATTGAGATAGGCTATGAAGTTTATGTTGTGTGTTTTGTACTGATCGTGCTCTTAACTTTAATTATCGTAGTTAGCCGCGCATATAAAGCAACAAAAGTAAATGTATTAGAGTATATAAAATATGAATAAACATGTTGAATAACTGGTTGAAAATATGGATCTATCACAGTAAGAAAAATAAGACCTATTTCTTGTTGAATATGCTGTGCCTGTCTATTGGTATAACAGCAGTTTTATTTTCTACCTTGTATTGGCATGAGGAACGATCTTTTGATCAATGGAATGAGAATAAAGAACATATTTATTTTTTAGAAAGTCAAGGGGAGGAATTCTCTTCAGGTTTTCAGCCTTATGTTTTATCTCGATTGCTCAAAGACAAAAATAGTTTTGTAGAAGATTACTTGTTATACAGTGGGTATTTCCCCGCTGAAGTTGGGTACAAAAAAAAGGAGTTCACTTTTGAGAAGGCTTTGCAAACCAATGCAAGTTTTTTTTCCTTTTTTCCTTATAAGCTGGTATATGGCGTTTCGTCAAGTATCTTTAAAAACCCTCGTGAAATTGCTATAGAAAAAGAAAAATCGATGCTTCTTTTCGGTCAGGGTGTAAATCCTGTAGGAGAACAACTTGTTGTAGATGATGAGATTTATACGGTTATAGCTGTTTATGACTTAGAAGATAAGCGCAGTAGCTTTATGCCCGATGCAGTAGTTAACGATCATCAATTTATTGTAGAAGAATTATTGGATACTTGGAACTATAGCGCCTCATCCGTTTTGATAAAAACAAAGCAAGGAGACGCACTTAGTCAAGCTGCGGAAGCTATTTATACGGATTACTATTTAAAACCTTTGGCAAAAAGTGAAGGGTTTGCTTGGGGTGATTTTGAAGAAAAAACCAACGGCATTCACAACAGAAAAATGGTGATACATCCTTTGTTGGATTTACATTTTACGAATTCTAGTGCAGTGGTTTTACCAGAAACAGGCGTGAAGAAAAACTTGTTATACAGTATTGTTGGACTGTCTTGGATGCTATTTGTGTTATCGCTTTTTAACTATGTGAATTTATCGCTTTCACAGTCGTTGTCTAGAGCAAAAGAAGTAGGTATTCGAAAAGTGTTAGGTGGATATAAAAGAACAATTATGAAACAAGCTCTTTTTGAAAATACTGTTGTTGTTCTGTTCGCAATGCTACTAAGCATTACTGTTGTGCTTTGGTTTGTGCCTATAGTTAATGTGTTTTTAGCAACTGATATTGAAGTTCGAGTTACTGAGGTACTAGTCGTACTATTGGGTATTTATGTACTGCTTTCAATTTTTGGCGGATTAATACCCGCGTTGTATCGAGCAAACTACAAGGTGTTGAATGTATTAAAAGGTGATTTTCATCGCAGTAGAGCAGGGAGTTTATTGAAAAATGGTTTTTTAGTGATTCAGTTTGCTATTGCGTGTTGGTTTATATCGGGAACCTATGTGATCTATCAACAGGTCAAGTTCATGACTACTAAAGATCTCGGCTTTAAAGGAGATCAGATTATTGCTTTTCCCTTTATGGAAGGAGTTGATCCAGCGTTGCGTAATACGACTTACTTAACCTTTAAACAAGAAGCACTAAAAATCAAAGGAGTCGAACAAGTAGGTATGACGGATTTAGATTATAGTGAGCAAGAAAAAAGTAGACATCTAATGCTCTTTCCCTTTGAAGGGAAAAATGTAAAAGCAGAGGTCTTTCACGTGGAGGAGGGATATTTAGAAATGATGCAAGTGAAGTTGAAAGAAGGTCGTTATTTGAGTAAGCAATTTTCAAATGACATGCAACAAAATGTATTGATTAATGAGAGTTTACTTCGTCAATTGAACAGAGAAACAATAGATGAACTGACGTTAGCAAATCAGACTGTTGTTGGTTTAGTACAAGATTTTCATACCACAGGTTTAACGCATTCAATCAGTCCAAAGATGTTTGCGCTACCCAAAGAACGAAACTTTTTCTTTGAAGATGTCAGTATGAAAGTGAAGGTTGAGCAGCTAGAGGCCCTCATACCAGAAGTAGAAAAATTGTGGCTGTCGTTGAACAAAGGGACCACAAAACCTTTTACCTATACGTTCATAGATCAAAAATTTGCGCAATCGTTTGAACAAACGAAATCACATCAAAAGATCATGTTGTATTTGAGCTATATTGTTTTATTTATTGCTCTTTTTGGCTTGTTTGCAGTGTCTTCGTTTACCATTGGGACACGATTAAAAGAAATTGCTATTCGAAAAGTTTTAGGAGCAGAAACGAGTCATTTGATCCTAAAAATATCGTATCAGTATTTTGTTTTTTGTGTGATCGGTTTTGGCTTGTCTATTTTTCCAAGTTATTACCTGTTACAACAATGGTTGAAGGATTACGCCTATCGCATTGAGATAGGTTATGAAGTATATGTTGTTTGTTTTGTGCTTATGGGACTATTAACCTTGGCTATCGTAGTTAGCCGCGCATACAAAGCAACAAAAGTAAATGTATTAGAGTATATAAAATATGAATAAGTATGCTGATTAATTGGTTAAAAGTTTATCGTTATCATTGGTTAAAAAATAAAATTTATTTTATTCTTACCGTTTTGGGGTTGGCCTTTGGCTTATCACTCCTAACCATGGCTGTAATTAATTATCAAGATGAACACGCCTATGATCAAGCAAATCCCGATAAGGATAGAATTTTTATGGTGTTGAATAATCATGACGATTATGCGTCAATCAACCAGCCTTTCCCCTTGGGAAAAGCACTGAAAGAAAACTATCCTTTTATCGAAGATTTTACCTATTACACAGGATATGATGAGGTAGTAATTGAAAATGAAAAAACTCCCTACACGCTCACAAAGGTATTACCTGCTCAAAGTAATTTCTTTGATTTTTTTCCTTATACGTTTGTTTATGGATCTGCAAAAACCGCTTTTCCAGATCAACGAAGCCTCGTTTTAGAGGAACAAAAAGCCATTGAAATTTTTGGAAGAGGGGTAAACCCTTTGGGGAAGGAAATATATATGAATGAGGAGTGGATGGTTGTAACAGGGGTTTTTACCCTAGGAGATCAAAAAAGTAGTTTTATGCCGGAGGCGATTATAGCGGTGATGGACCAAATGATTGCAACACGAACAAATTGGCGAGATCGTTTTGTTGGAGTATTGATCAAAACGGACAAACCCGATCAGACGTTGGAGGCTATTGATGTACTACTAGATCAACACTTCTTTACACCAATGGCCGAAGCCTATGGTGTAAGTCTTGAAGAGATGAAGCAAGATAAAATGAACAATGCACCCATATTCTTGAAAGATTTAGCTACTGTGCGATTAAGTCCCTATGGAAAACTAACGCCAGAAGGAAGTGGAAACCTCAAGATGATTTATATTTTTTGGGGATTGGCCGTTGTTATTTTTAGTTTAGCCGTAGTTAATTTTATCAACTTTTCCATTACTCAGTTTTTATCGCGAACAAAAGAAATGGGTGTAAGACGAATATTTGGTGGGAGTACAAAATATATCGTGCGACAGATTGCATTTGAAACAGCCCTAACGTTGAGTATAGCACTGGGGATTAGTGTGTTTTTTATGGGAATGATGTTGCCTTATCTCAATCTGATGGTCGACACACAAGTAGAACTATCTATCGCCAAGGTGAGCGTTTATTTTCTTTTATTGTTGATCAGTATATCTGCACTTACAGGAGGGATTATTACATTGTATATAACAAGACAACAAGTAACTACAATATTGAAAGGTAATTTTTTGTCTACCCAAAAGGGATCTTTGCTCAAAACGATATTCTTAATTCTCCAACTTGCAATTGCTTGTTTTTTCGTTAGTAGTATCTTTATTTTTAATCAGCAAGTGCATTATATGCTCAATAAAGATTTAGGATTTAAAGGTGATCAAATCATCAGTTTTAATATGAATGAAGCGCTGAGGTGGTATAACAATGACTTGCTTTTAGAAAAATATGAGGTTTTCAAAAAAGAAGTAGAGCAAATCAAAGGGGTGGAAGGAGTATCTGCATCAGATCAAGTTTTTGGACGTAGCGGTTCTGCTACAACTTCTGGAAAGATTGACGACAAGGATTTCGTTTATACCTTGGTACAAGTTGATTACGGCTATTTTGAACTTCTTCAAATTCCCCTAGTCCAAGGACGAAGTTACAATCCGTTATATGCGTCTGATTCCATTCAACATATTGTGGTGAATGAAACTTTCGTTCGCGAGGTAGGGATAGCAAATCCCTTAGGAAAGACATTGCGTACAACCAGTAGTTCATACAACATCATTGGGGTTGTAAAAGACTATAATTCCATTAATCTAGAAGAGAAAGTAAGCCCAACGGTATATTTTTATATGAAAGGGGTAGCGAATAAGATGGGGAGTATTGAAAAAGTATATGTCAAAATCAAACAAGAGGACAACATCGAACAAACCATCAAAGCGATTGAAGAAAAATGGAAAAAATTTACCATTGATCAAAATTTGACCTTTAACTATCAATTTGTAGATCGACAGTTTGCACAATCGTTCGAACAAGTTTTACTTGAGCGAAAAGTGTTTAATGCTTTAAGTATCGGGGTGGTCTTTGTGGCCTTGTTTGGTTTATTTGCCATTGCTTCTTTTGTAATACAAAGTCAATTAAGAGCCATTGCCATTCACAAAGTACTAGGAGCAAACTCTTTTCATCTCTTAAAAAAGTTGATGCTTCAATATGTGTATTACGGAGTAATTAGTTTTGTACTTGCTCTATTTCCAAGTTATTACCTATTAGAAAGTTGGTTAAGTGGTTATGCTTATCGCATCGATATTGAGTGGATTATCTATCTTATGAGTTTGGTTGTGATGTTGTGTTTTATTATGCTTATTGTTTGGTTTAAAGCACGCAAAGCGGTTCATATAAATGTATTGAAATACATCAAATACGAATAGAAGATGTTTACGAATTGGTTGAAAATATATTGGGCGCACCAACTTAAAAACAAGGTATATTTTGTCTTAACTATACTCGGATTAGCCATTGGGTTTTGGGGTGTGTTAGTAGCGTATCTATACTACAAAGAAGAAGTGCGTTATGACCAATGGAACCCCTATAAAGATGAGGTGTATCTGGTTAGTGCGGACTTAGGTGATGGCGATATTTGGATGTTAGCCCCCTATCCCGTAGGGCCTGCTTTGAAAGAAGGACAACTGCTTATCGAATCGTATATGTATTTGTCTAATTATCAGTCAGGTAGTTTAGAGGTGGAGGGTGAAAAAGTGTTTTTTGATAAAGGCTTAGTTGTTCAAGCTAACTTTTTTGATTTCTTTCCCTTTGCTTGGGTAGAAGGGAGTAATGCACTAGACAAACCCAATAGCGTATTGGTTTTAGATACCTATGCCGAACAATTGTTTGGCGCTGATGTACTGGGTAAAAAAATTCGCTATCAAGACGAGTGGTACACCATTGAGGGGATCTATTCCTTTGGCGATACGCGTAGTTCAATTGCGCCAAATATCTTGTTTTCGGGATTAGAGAAAAGCGTTGCTGCCAATCAGAACAATTGGGGCAATTACAACGCGACCTTGTACTTGAAGATCGCCGATGACGCACAGCTTGACCAAGTGACATCTTACATGTCGAATTTGATGTATGAACACGTGTATACCCGATTGGCTAAAGAAGAAGGAAAGACAGTAGAGGAGTATTTAGCAGATGAAGGAGAAAGTATGGAACACTTTCGCTTGTTTCCGTTGTCAGGACAGCATATGATCGAAAATAGTGTTTTTAATGGCACTTTAGAACACGCGATTAATACCAATCGACTGTATATCTTGATTGGATTATCTGTAACAATTCTCTTGTTATCTGTGGTCAATTACATCAATTTATCCCTTGTACAGAGTCTGAAACGCCATCGAGAAATGGGGATTCGCCTTGTTGTGGGAAGTACAAATAAAACGTTGTTTGGACAATTGTTTGTTGAAAACAGTATAACCTTGTGTTTAGCATTGGGGGTAAGCTTCGTTTTTATTGAAATGTCGCTTCCTTTTCTTCGCGTTTTTCTAGGTTCAGCTCTAAATTTTAACTTCATTCAAGCCTTGCAATTAGGTGTTGTTTTTGTAAGCGTACTCGCTAGCTTAGTAGCAATATTGTTGCTTGTGATTATGCGAAAGGTTTCCACACTTAGCTTGTTAAAAGGACAATTACTCAAGACAAAACAACAGTTTGGCTTGCGTTCTGTTATGTTAGGGATTCAATTTACGATAGCTAGTTTCTTTATCATAGGCACAACTATCGTATATCAACAAGTCAACTATATGTTAGACAAAGATTTAGGGTTTAGCAAAGAACAAATTCTAATTGTCCCGTTCTCCACAGCAAAAAATGGAAAGGAAAGAGGTTCTTTTTATGAAACATATAAGGATGAATTAACTAAAATACCAGGTATAAAAGCCGTCGGAAGTACTTCTTTACCCTTGGGTGGTTTTGGATATAATTCTAGTTCCATCTCGCATCAAGGAACTGCTGTACAAGTGATGAATGTAGGAATGGATGATGCGTTTTTATCGATGTTGGGAATCAAAATTGTTGAAGGGAGAATGCTCGACAGCCGCTTTTCTTCTGACACGATTAGCAATATTATGATTAACCAAAAGTTGAAGGATAAATTTGGCGATCCTGATATTGTTGGCAAACAACTGAATTGGAATAACAAAGTGTTTACTGTTGTGGGAATTGTGAGCAACTATCACACAGCTGGACTTAAAACGGATTATGAACCTATGTTGTTCTTTTGTATGCAAACTGTACCTTGGTTGTATGAAAATATTCAAGAACTCTACGTGCGTTTTGATCCCAAACACACAGAGCAAATTTTGAGTAATATCGAAACAACCTATGAGAGATTGAATGTCTCAGACTATCCGTTTGCCTATGAATTTTTAGATCAACGTTTTAAAAATTTATTTGGCAAGACTATTCAGGAACGGAATATCTTGCTGGTTCTAAGTGGAATGGTTGTTTTTATCGCTCTTTTTGGCTTATATAGTTTGGTTTCTTTTAATTTGAGTAATCAATACAAAGAAATAGCCATTCGAAAAGTTTTAGGAGCATCCAACCATGAACAAATGAGGCAACTAATTAAACAATACGTGCTGATCGGATGCTCTGGATTTGGTTTGGCACTTTATCCAAGCTACTATTTTCTCAATGCTTGGTTAAGTGATTACGTTTTTCGCATCGAAATCAGCTGGATTAACTTTGTTGTAGCGTTTTTATTTTTAATACTACTGACGTTGGTAATCCTGATCCTTAAAGTACGTCAAGTTCTGCAAATGAACGTTGTTCAACACATTAAATATGAATAACCCTAAAATATATATCAAATGAAAAAATTAGCGATAATCTTCCTTTTAATTGGAAGTACAGTATTTGCTCAAAAGCAAGAAAAAAGACAAGTAGCAGATTTTTCTGCCGTAAAGGTATCTAGTAACATACAGCTGGACTTTACCTATGGAGGAAGTAAAAGTGTAGATGTAGAGGTAGAAGATGCCAAAGACATGGAGTATGTAAAAACAGAAGTTAAAAATGGTGTTTTACAAGTGTATTTCGAAACGCCTAAAGGAATGTTTAATTATAAAAGAGGAACGGTTCATGTGCAAGTAAGTAATCCGACACTTTCAGGAGCATATGTTTCATCTTCGGCTAAATTAAACCTGACCAACAAAGTAGTTACTAAAGATTTTACAGCAACGGCGAGTAGTTCTGGTCGTTTGAATACACAATTAATTCAAGCGGATAATTTAGATTTATCAGCGAGTTCGTCAGCTAAGATTGAAGGAAAATTCCAAGTAGCCAATAATACAGCTATAGAAGTTAGCTCTTCTGCGAAAGTTGATGTAGAGTTAAAAGCGAATAAAATGGATATAACCGCAAGTAGTTCGGCTAAAATTGAAGTAGAAGGAACGGCAAAAGCAGTAACGGCAAAAGCGTCTAGTTCGGCTAAAATTGATGGAAAAGATATGACAATTACAACATTAGAAGGTAAAGTGAGTTCGTCAGGTATGATGAGTTTTACAGTTTCAGATGAGGTGAGAGGAAAAGCGAGTTCATCAGGAAAAATAATGGTGTATGGATCTGCCAATTTAGTTGAGGTGACCAAATCATCTGGAGGAAAAATTGAAAAAGTAAGCAAATAGTTGAAGTATGATTTCTAATTGGTTTAAGCTTTATTTTAGGCATTTTAAAAAAAGTTTTTGGTTTTCAATACTCAATATTTTAGGGCTGGCCATTGGGATGGCTGCCCTAATCATTGTGCTGTTTTATTGGAAGAATGAACACAGTTTTGATCAATGGAACCCTAATAAAGACATCGTGTATGAAGTTGAAGGAACAGAAGAATCTTATTTTAAAGCGTGGTTTCCTGCTCCTGTAGCTAATCAATTAGAAAAAATACCCACAATCGTAGAGGCGTATAACTTTAGTTATACTTCTTCAAGTAAGACGAGTATTGTCGTTGAGGGTAAAGCAGATTTTTTGTACAACGTAGAGGAAAAACAAGCTAATTTCTTTGAGTTTTATCCGTTTGTTGCTATTTATGGTAGCGCAATGGATTATAAAGAAAATTACAAAGATGCTTTAGCGCTTGAAAAAGGACAGGCCACGCGTTTGTTTGGTGAAGGAGTTAATCCTATTGGAAAACTCGTGCAACTCAATGATGGAACCATGTTAACCGTTCGATTTGTGTATGAAATTCCGGGTAATAGTTCCTTAGCTTTTCTAGGAATGACCTCTTATTTAACCGAAGATCAAATCGCTCGAAATCGCACAGATAACTGGGGAGATCACAATTATACTTTATTGATCAAATTGCGTGAAGGGATCCAAATACAAGACGTACAAGAACAATTGCGTGATGTGATTTACGAAGATGTGTTTGATGCATATGCGCAACAAGAAGGCAAGACCATAGACGAGATAAAGACGCTTTATAAAGACAATATGGTTTTGAATTTCAACGTATTGCGTGAAGTGTACTTAAATCCAAATTCTTTTGGGTTAGGAGCTGGACCAACAGTAAATAAAGTGATTAACATTATGCTGTTTTCTGCCTTGTTACTTTTAGTTTTAGCCTTGGTCAATGCGATTAACTTAACATTAGTACACAGCTTTAAACGCGCAAAAGAAATCGGAATCCGCAAAGCAGTGGGAAGTACGCGTAGTCAATTATTTATGCAAATGATGTTTGAGGCAGGAATAACCACGTTGTTGTCTTTTCTAATTGCCTTAGTATTGGTGCAGATGGGGATGCCCTATTTTAATATCCTCGTTGATCGAGATCTCTCTTTTGATTTAGGGGTGTTAGGTAATGTTATGGTGGTTTTGTTCCTAGGTGTATACTTGTTATTGGGAATATTACCCAGCTTATTTGTTATTTCTTTTGATGCTATTAAAGTTTTAAAAGGCAATTTCGCGCGAAGTAAAACGGGTATGCGCTTGCGAAATGTCTTTTTGGTTTTTCAATTTTTTATTGCGTTTTTCTTTTTGTCAACCGCTATTTTTATCCAAAAACAAGTCGATCATATCTTAAAAGAAGACCTTGGCTTTAATGGAGATCAAGTAGTCAATATTCGCTTTCAAATTAAAGATAATCAAGCTAGAAATAGTATTTATCAACGGGTAGAAGCAGATCTTCAACTATTGCCTGGCGTAAAAGCTGTGACAAATCATTCGATGCTTATGGGAGTAGGTTATGGTAGTTCATCTAGCAATAACATTGGCGAGTTGTCTAGACAGAGTAAAAATGTACCTGTTGGTTATGATTTTTTAAAGGTTTTTGATGCAGAACTGCTTGAAGGTAGATTTTTTGATCGTTTACAAGCTTCAGATAGTATTAATAAAATAGTGGTGAATGAAACGTATAAACGCGCCTTTAATTTCTCCGATGGAATTATTGGGGAAAAAATGAGGTGGAATGATAGAGAATTTGAAATTATCGGAGTGGTTAAGGACATGAAAATCGAAGGGTTTTCGCAAACAATTTCTCCTGTAACTTATTTTATGCCCAACTCTGTCAATTGGTTTACGGGTTTAATTTCCACCATTTCTGTTAAGATAAGTAGTGAGAATGTACAAGAAACTTTAGCTCAATTGGAGACTTTTTGGACTAAACGCGTGGACAATACCTATCCCATGGAATATCAATTCGCCAATGAAGATTTCGCGAAGAGTTACAAAAAAACACTATATCAGCGTACGCTATTCATGTGTTTGATGGGGGTATCGATGTTTATTGCACTATTTGGATTAATGGCTATTGTATCGTTTAGCATTGAAAGCAGACTCAAAGAAATTGCTATTCGAAAAGTCTTAGGAGCAAATACAAGAGAGTTAGTGGTTAAATTATCTACTCGTTTTCTGTTGTATTGTACCTTGGGATTCGCAATTTCAATTTTTCCCGTCTATTATTTAATGCAACGTTGGTTGGAGGATTTTGTTTATCGTATATCTATTACCGTTTGGCCTTTTCTATTAGCATTTATTAGCTTAATGATTTTTTCTATCCTGTTGGTATTGTGGAAGGCCCTACAAGCAACTCGCATAAACACACTGAAATATATAAACTATGAATAAACATATTTGGCTGATTGTTGGATTCTTTTGTACCCAGTTTTTCTTTGCACAAGAAAAATGGACGTTGAGTGATTGTATGCGTTTAGCGGAAGAGAATAGTTATGAATTGATGATCGCTCAACTTGAGAAACAAGTCGTAAAAGAGCAAGAACAGAGTGTAGCATCTTATTTTTTGCCACAAGTGGGGGCAATCGTGTCACAGAGTTTTAATTATGGTTCGGCAATTAACCCATCGACAAATGCCCGAGTGAGTTCCAATATTCAATCGTTGCAAACGTCAATTGACGCTTCTATTAGCCTGTTTGATTGGTCTGACTATATCGATCAACAAAGAAAAAAATTGAATACTTCCTATGCGAGTTTACAACAAGAAGAAGTGAAATACTATTATCAGCAGCGCATATTGGATTTGTTTTTTAAAATTATCGGTACACAAGAATACCATAAACTACAAGCTTTACAATTGACAAACAGTCAATTAAATTTAGATAGAGTCATTAAAGAGGTAGATGCTGGAGCTAAGCCCAGCAGCGATCAATATGATATTGAATACATTTTTAACAATGAACAGCTGAGAATACAAGAAACACTAAATGAGTTGCAAAATCAGAAATTGCAGCTTGTGCAAATGTTAGATGTTGATAAGGGAGAATTAGCTTCTTTTGAGCTGGTCTTTGAGAGGGAATTTGTTGGATTTAATTCGGATTATGAGTTCAATCCTATCTTGGAAAAAGTACGCGTTTATCAATCGATTTTAGAAGCAGATAAAAAGGCATTAAACGCTCAAAGATATCCTCGATTATCTGCCAATTATCAGTGGGGAACATTCTATTCGAAACCCTTTAATACAAGTTTAGATTGGGATGTCGCTTCTTTCTCTAGACAGTTCGGAGACAACAAAAGTCACTATATTGGATTGGGGTTGAGTATTCCTATTTTTCAACGGGGAAACATAACGCGACAGTTGAGAAAAAACAAAGTGGAAAGACAGTTGAACACCTTGAAAATAAAGGATAAAGAGCGATATGTTCACAAGGAAAATGAACAATTAGTTCAGGAGTTAACTCAGGTTGAAAACTTGAGTGAAGGATTGAGAAACAGCATTGATTTAGCCCAAAAATCCTTCCATACCACACAGGTAAAATACGAAAATGGAAAGGCCGATATATTCTCATTTAATGCAGCTAAGAATCAGTTGCTCAATGCGGAATTTGCCCTCATTCAAAACGAGATAAAACGCGTTTTTTTAGGTAAAAAAAGAGCACTTAATTATGCAAATCACCTTTAATATCAAGTGAGCTAGTGGTTTGCATTTAGAATATATTAACATCAAAATTTCAAATATAACTGCTATATTTGCGTAAGTCAAGATTTATAGTAAAATATTGAAAACTAATCGCATATAATGAAATTAGATAGAAAAGACATTTTGAAGGCTTTAGAGACGATTTCTATTGCTGGAGAAGGAAAAAATATGGTTGAAAGTGGAGCAGTTAACAACGTGATGACCTTTGGAGATGAGGTAGTTGTTGATTTAGTTTTATCGACTCCTGCTTTACACATTAAAAAAAGAGCCGAAGTGGATGTGATGAAAGTAATCCACGAACAGGTTTATGAGAAAGCAAAAGTAAAAGTAAACATAAAAGTTGAAGCACCCGAAAAGCCAGAAATTAAAGGAAAAGCAATTCCAGGTATTAAAAATATCGTAGCTATTTCTTCTGGAAAAGGAGGAGTTGGAAAGTCTACTGTTACAGCAAATATTGCAGCTAGTTTAGCTAATATGGGCTTTAGTGTAGGTGTATTAGATGCTGATATTTATGGGCCATCAATGCCAATTATGTTTGACGTAGAAAATGCAAAACCTATCTCGGTTGAAGTGGATGGACGTTCAAAAATGAAACCAATCTCTTCATACGGTGTAGAGCTTTTATCGATTGGATTTTTCACAAAAGCAGATCAAGCGATCATTTGGAGAGGACCTATGGCTGCAAAAGCGTTAAATCAAATGATTTTTGATGCAGATTGGGGTGAATTAGACTTCTTACTTTTGGATTTACCTCCAGGTACAGGTGATATTCACTTGTCAATCATGCAATCCCTACCCGTAACAGGTGCTGTTGTTGTATCTACTCCACAAGCAGTTGCACTTGCAGATGCGAAAAAAGGAGTATCGATGTTTACTTCAGAAAGCATTAATGTTCCTGTTTTGGGAATTGTAGAGAATATGGCTTACTTCACGCCAGAAGAATTACCAAACAACAAATACTACATCTTTGGAGAGAATGGAGCGAAGAACTTAGCAGAAGATTTGCAAGTGCCTTTCCTAGGAGAAGTTCCAATTGTTCAAAGTATTAGAGAAGCAGGAGATTTTGGTCGTCCCGCAGCTTTACAGAAAGATACAATTGTTGCAAAAGTGTTCGAAGAAATTAGTAGAAACGTAGTAGAACAAGTTGTTATGCGCAACGATTCATTGCCCCCAACAGAGGCAATCAAAATTACCACTATGGCTGGATGTTCAGCAGTAGGAAAAAAATAAAACCATTTTATAGAATAAATATATGGCATCAGAAACTATCAGAGAAAACGTTATGAAGGCGTTAGACGAGATTCGCCCGTTTTTGCAAACCGATGGAGGAGATATTACATTAATTGATATAGTTGATGGCAAGCACGTGAAAGTTCGCTTAGAAGGTGCATGTACAGCTTGCAGTGTGAATCAAATGACATTGAGTGCAGGGGTTGAAACTACAATTAAAAAATATGCACCCGAAATCGAGACGGTAGTTAATGTTGGATAAAAATAACAAGTCAACTATTTGCTAAAGAACAAGTTGTCTTTAGAATAGTTGACTTTTATCATTTTTAATAAACGTTACAAAGGGTACCTTTGTATTAAAGAACTACATCATGATTGAAACCGATATAATTATTATTGGAGCTGGACCAACGGGTCTATTTGCTGTTTTTGAAGCGGGATTACTAAAGTTAAAATGTCATTTAATTGACGGATTGCCTCAACCAGGAGGACAATTGACAGAACTTTATCCTAAAAAACCCATCTTCGATATCCCAGGATACCCTTCCGTAGGAGCAGCGGAATTAGTCGATAATTTAATGGAGCAAATCAAGCAGTTTCAACCAGGGTTCACTCTAAATGAAGTTGCTGAAACAATCGAAAAACAAGAAGACGGTACATTTATCGTTACGACCAATAAAGGTACAAAACACCACGGAAAAGCGGTGGCAATTGCAGGAGGGTTAGGATCATTTGAACCGCGTAAACCCGAATTAGAAAACTTAGCGTATTATGAAGATAAAGGCGTTGAGTATTTCGTGAAAAAACCAGAAATGTTTGCTGGTAAAAAAATTGTTATTGCCGGTGGAGGTGATTCTGCATTAGATTGGAGTATTTACTTAGCCGATATTGCAGCAGAAGTATATTTGGTACATAGACGCAATGAGTTTAGAGGGGCTTTAGATTCTGTTGAGAAAGTACAAGCGCTCAAAGATAAAGGGAAAATTAAACTAGTTACACCAGCGGAAATTGTTGAATTAAAAGGTACAACAAGATTAGAAGCGGTAGTTGTAGATCGCGAAGGAGCACGTGAAGAAGTTCTTTGTGATTACTTTATTCCTTTGTTTGGATTAACTCCAAAATTGGGTCCAATTGCAGATTGGGGATTAGAAATTGAAAAGAATGCCATTAAAGTAAATAATGCGTTAGATTATCAAACGAATATCCCTGGGATTTATGCAATTGGTGATATTAATACCTATCCAGGTAAATTGAAGTTGATTTTATGTGGGTTCCACGAAGCAACTTTGATGTGTCAAAGTGTTTACAATATGTTGAATCCTGGAAAGAAATACGTGTTGAAATATACGACGGTTTCTGGTATTAATGGATTTGATGGTACACGCAAAGAAGCGGAGAAAGCTGTTGTTAAATCAATTGAATAATCATGTCAGATATTAAAATTACAATTATTGATAGAGAGGGTGTAAAACACGAAGTAGATGCACCAACAGATATGAGTATGAATATCATGGAAGTGGTACGTGCTTATGAGTTAGCACCTGAAGGTACTATTGGTATTTGTGGTGGAATGGCTATGTGCGCTTCTTGTCAGTGTTATGTACACAACGCTGATGAAGTCGATTTACCAGAAATGAATCCCGATGAAGAAGCAATGCTTTGGGAAGCATTAAACGTCAAGGAAAATAGCCGTTTAGGTTGTCAAATTGGAATCGCTCCTGAGCTAGAAGGACTAGTTGTAGAATTAGCTCCTGCAGAGTAAAACTAGTGTTAAAACCATTGGTTTAACGAATACTATAAAAAAAAGCGACGTTTTATAAACGTCGCTTTTTTGTTTTATTCTTCTTCCGTACTTACTTCAGTTTTCTTTCTTTTAGCCAATTTAATAATGATTGGCAGTGTTGTAGCTAGAACTAAGAACAAGACGATATACTCGATATAATCTTTTAAGTTGATGTTGTAGCTTTCTAATAGCCAAACTTGTAGGTAGTGTCCTGCAAAGATCAACGTAGTAGCCCATAAGAATGAACTAATCACGTTGTATAACATGAAGCGCTTAATATCCATGCGAACGATTCCGGCAATGATGGGTGCAAATGTTCTTACTACAGGTAAGAATCGGGCGAAGATGATAGCTCTTCCTCCATGTCTTTCAAAAAAGACTTTCGATTCGTATAAGTATTTCTTCTTGTATATAAAGTTATCTTTTACATTGTAGAGGTAATTTCCACTCTTGGCTCCGAACCAATAGCCGAAACTATTACCGAGAATCCCTGCTAAGGCGACTAAGGTGGATAAGAGGGCAACATTTAAAAAGTCGCTTTCTATTGGGAAAATTTCTTGCATTAAAGCTGTACTGTATATACCTGCTAAGAATAGTAAACTATCTCCTGGTAAAAAGAAACCAGCAAATAACCCCGTTTCGGCAAATACAATGAACAATACAACATAGATTCCAATAGAGTGACCTGCAATCTCTAAATTGATATAGAACTCAGGATTGATTAGTTGTGAGAAATGAAATTCGTCCATAGTTTGTTTTTATTGTGTCTTATTGTGTTTGTTGTGTTTTTAACTTTCTGTAATTGGAGAACTGTCGTTCTCGTTGTTGTGTTCAAATTTATCAATTGAGGCTGTTGATAGCGCATTACCCAACACATTTGTCATACTTCTACCCATATCGCAGAAGTGGTCAATCGGTAAGATAAAGGCAATTCCCTCAGGCGGAATATTAAACATGGCACAAGTGGCAACGATAACAATTAAGGAAGCACGAGGAACACCAGCTACACCTTTACTCGTTACCATAAGAACTAATAACATGAGGATTTGATCTCCTAAAGTCATTGGAACATCGTAAATCTGAGCAATAAAAATACTGGCAAAAGTTAGGTACATCATACTACCGTCAAGGTTAAAGGAGTAACCTAAAGGCAAAGTGAATGAAACAATTTTAGGCGAACAACCATACTTGTTCAATTGTTCCACTAGTTTTGGAAATACAGCTTCACTACTTGTTGTGGAGAATGCAATGAGCAAAGGCTCTTTAATCGCCTTTAATAAGCGCCAAACGTCTTTTCCAAGAATTAGGTACCCGACAAAGATTAAAACAGCCCACAGGACAATTAAACCACAAAGGAAGGCAACTAAATATTTAGCATAGGTAAAGAAAATACTCAATCCATATAGAGCAACAGCACTAGCAATAGCGCCTAATACACCTAATGGTGCTGTCCACATGATATAAGTAACCATTTTTAATACTACTTCTGAAATGCGATCAAACAATTTGATGATGACTTTTCCCTTCTTGCCGATGCTCGCTAAAGCAACACCAAAAAAGACTGCAAACACCACGATTTGAAGGATCTCATTGTGAGCAAAAGCTTCGAAGACACTTTTTGGAATTAAATGCTCAATAAAAGTTTGTAAGCTTAAAGCATTTGTGTTGGTCAATAAATCGTTAGCGGATGAAGTGTTTTCTAAATTGAAATTTGCATTAGCTCCTGGCTTAAACCAATTCACCAAAATTAAACCAATTCCCAGTGAAACCATAGAGGCTGTAATAAACCATCCCATTGCTTTTCCTCCAACGCGACCAACCATTTTCATGTCGCCCATTTTAGCGATCCCGACAACTAGTGTACAGAATACCAAAGGAGCTATGATCATTTGAACTAACCGAATAAAGATCGTTCCTAGCAGTTTAATGTTTTTTGAAAAACCAGTAATATATTCAGGCAGTGAATAGTGAATAATGCTTCCAAAGATAACACCTAATACTAAGGCGATAATGATAGCAATAAAAAGTTTATTGTTTTTCATAGTGAAAATTTTGTCCGTGAAAATAGTTATTATTTTTATAATAATTCGATGTTTTAGATAAAAATAACACTTCAAATACCTTTCCAATCTTCATTAATAGCAAACTTTTTTTTATTTCACTATTTTTCATTTCAGCATATGCGATCTTTTTTTTCTAGAAGATGACTTTCCGCAGCAATAGTGCTAATTTTATCTAACTGTCGCTTTAACAGTTCTCTTTCTGGATACTTTTATTATAATCAAAAGAAAAGATTAAATTTACGGCTTAATAAACCTACTCAATATGAAAAAAATAGTTTTGTTTGCCTTGAGTCTAGCGTGTTTTAATGCGTTTTCTCAAGAAGTAATGACAAAAGAACTCTTGTGGAAGCTAGGGCGAGTAAGTCCTGTTGGTATTTCTAAAGACGGGAAAAACCTTATTTTTAAGGTGACTCACGCCAAAATGGAAGAGAATAGCTTTGATTCTAAAACATATCAAATGCCATTGACAGGTGGAAAACCTGTTGAAATTGACTCTTACAAAGATTTAATAAGCAACGAAAATATTTCACCGGATGGAAAACATATTTTATTCGATGAAGCTGTTAAGATCAACAAAGTTTTAGGAAAAGATTTATATCCATCTATGGAAAAATCAGATGCTTATGTGTTTGATGGATTGGATTATAGACATTGGGATACTTGGAATGATGGAACACATAACCACGTTTTCTATGCTGCAAAAGACAACAAAGACAACAAAGTTGACATCATGGAGAACGAACCGTATGATGCTCCACAAAAACCATTCGGTGGCTCAGAAGATTACGTATGGGCGCCTGATGGAAAGTCTATCGTGTATGTTTCAAAAAAGAAATTCGGAACCGATTATGCTTTGAGTACTAATACTGATTTGTATGAGTACAACCTAAATACCAAGCAAACGAAAAACCTAACAGAAAAAAATGTTGGGTATGATACACATCCTACTTATTCTCCTCAAGGTCATTTAACTTGGTTGCAAATGAAACGCGACGGTTATGAAGCAGACAAGAACGATATTATCGTTCGCATGGGTGATGTGGAGCAAAATTTAACAGCTAACTGGGATGGAACTGTAGATAGCTATAAATGGAGCAAAGATGGAAGTAAAATATACTTCGTGGCTGCAGTAGGTGGAACAGTACAGTTATTTACTGTGAACTTCCCTGGTTTAAAACGCATTGCACCTGTTGTAGTACAATTGACAGAGGGAGACTTTGATGTTACTGGAATCGTGGGATTTGACGGGGATAAAGTAGTGCTAACTCGTACGGATTTTAACCATGCAACAGAAATTTTCTCTTATGATCTAAAGAAAAAAACATGGAATCAGTTGACTAAAGTTAACGATGAAATCTATGCGAATATTGCCTTGAGCAAAAGTGAAAAACGAATTGTAAAAACAGTAGATGGCAAAGACATGGTAACGTGGGTTGTATATCCACCAAATTTTGATCCTGCTAAAAAATACCCAACATTGTTGTACGCACAAGGGGGACCACAATCGGCTTTATCTCAGTTTTACTCTTTCCGTTGGAATTTTCAATTGATGGCTGCAGAAGGTTATATCATTGTAGCACCAAACAGAAGAGGTATGCCAGGACATGGTGTTGAGTGGAACGAAGCAATTAGTAAAGATTGGGGTGGAAAACCAATGCAAGATTACTTAGCAGCTATTGACGATGTGGCAAAAGAGAAATATGTAGATAAGGATCGTTTAGGTGCAATTGGTGCTAGTTATGGAGGTTATTCTGTGTTTTACCTTGCTGGAATTCACGAAAACCGCTTTAAAACATTTATTTCTCACTGTGGAGTATTTGACTTAGTGAGCATGTACGGAACAACAGAAGAGGTATTCTTCCCTAACTTTGATACAGGAGGAGCATATTGGGAAAAAGACAATAAAGATGCACAAAATGCCATCAAAAACTTTAACCCAATTAACAATGTTGATAAATGGAATACTCCAATTCTAATCATTCAAGGGGGTAAAGATTACCGTGTGCCGATTGGACAAGGACAAGAAGCGTTCCAAGC
This sequence comes from Myroides sp. WP-1, assembly GCF_014145635.1. Lineage (GTDB taxonomy): Bacteria > Bacteroidota > Bacteroidia > Flavobacteriales > Flavobacteriaceae > Flavobacterium. Next base: position 294,296 of record NZ_JACHTC010000003.1, on the reverse strand, counting down.
TGCACAGTTGAGAGGAATTAAAAGTAGATTTTTATACTTACCAGAAGAAAATCACTGGGTGGTTCAACCACAAAATGCACAAGTATGGCAAGGTGAATTCTTCCGTTGGTTAAAAGAAACACTATAGATTACAAAAGAATTAAATAAAAAAGGACAGCAATTCTGAATTGCTGTCCTTTTGTTGTTGTAGAGTATCCCAAATGCTAAAAATCGAAAAACCATTTTTCTCCTTGATTCACGATCGTTAACCATGTTTTTTTTATCTTTACCATTATAACAACAATAAAAATGAATAAAAAAACAATCCAATCATGGGTATTGACGGCGGTTTTATCTGTTATAACGGCGTCAACGACAGTAGCACAAGACAATCTTGTTAATGCATTAAAATTAAACGCAAGCGATAAGAGTAAAGAACTTTATCAGTTTAAGCCCGTTGTAGATATTGAAAATACATCGATTAAAAATCAAGGATCTTCAGGAACATGTTGGAGTTATTCTGCCAACTCTTTCATCGAATCAGAAATGATGAGAATGGGAAAGCGTCCAGTAGAAATCTCTCAAATTTTCTCAGCGCGTAATGCTTATGTTGAAAAAGGAAAAATGTATGTGCGCATGCAAGGGGCTGTAACTTTAGGAGATGGTGGAGCTTTTCACGATGTGATGAATATGTATCGCATGTATGGTGCAGTACCGCAGGAAGTGTATACAGGATTGAACTACGGAACGAAGAAAAATCAGTTTGCTGAAATGGCAGCTATTCAAGAAGGAGTATTAAAAGCAGTGGTGTCTAATCCAAATGGCAAGCTAACACCTAACTGGGAAAAGGCTTATTCTGCTGTAATTGATGCTTATTTAGGTGAAGTGCCTCAAAAATTTAAATGGGAAGGGAAAGAATATACACCAAAAACGTTTGCTAGTGAGGTAATCGGAATTAATCCGGAAGATTACATTGAAATTGGTTCAGACATGAACTATCCGTACTATGATAAATTTGTACTGTTGGTGCCAGATAACTGGGCATTCGATCAAGTTTACAACGTAAAAGTTGATGAGATGACAGCTATTATCGATGAGGCTATTAACAATGGATTTACCGTTGCATGGGGAGGTGATGTAAGTGAAAAATACTTTAGCTGGAAAAATGGAGTTGCTTATGTACCAGAAAAAGATTGGGAAGAGATGACAGAAGAGGAACGCAAAGATATTTTTAATGGACCAAAAGCGGAACGCAAAGTAACAGCAGAAATGCGTCAAGAAGCGTTTGATAATTATTCTACAACGGATGACCACGGAATGCATATCGTTGGGATTGCAAAAGACCAAACAGGGCGTGAGTTTTATATCGTGAAAAACTCTTGGGGTATTTCTAATGATCACCAAGGGTATATGTATATGTCAAAAGAATATGTGAAATACAAAACAACAGATTTCATGGTTCACAAAGACGCGTTGTCTAAAGACATGAAAAAGAAATTGAAAATTTAAGAAGAGAATTAAAAAAAGAAAGCTATGGAAATGTTAGTAAAAGGATTAGAACAAATGCTCGACTCAATGTGGCATGCAATACCAAAAATTATATTGGGGTTTGTTATATTGGGGATAGGGTCTTATTTGGTTAAACTCATATTAAAGATGATCCGCCGACGCCTAGAAAAACGCGAGGTGGAATTGTCTTTACGCGGGTTTTTACTCAGTGTTGTAAAAGCAACGTTATACATTATTCTACTTATTGTAGTAGCTGCAACTATGGGATTCCAAGTGGCGGGAATTGCAACGATTTTTGCCTCTGCAGGTTTAGCTGTGGGTTTAGCATTACAAGGAAGTTTGTCGAATTTCGCTGGTGGAGTTTTAGTGTTGCTATTTAAACCGTTTAAAGTAGGGGATTATATCTCCAACCCAAGTGGTACAGAAGGTACAGTAGAACGCATCGATTTGTTGTATACCACGTTAACAGGACCAACAGGACTAAAAATATTTAGCCCCAACGGACCTTTAGCCAACTCTGTGATTACCAATTATTCAGAAATCACCTCAAGAAGACACGACTTCGTGGTGGGCATCGGTTACAATGAGAATATCAAAGAAGCACAAACTATTATTTTGGGCGCATTAGCGAAACACGAAGCTGTATTGCAGAACCCTGCGCCAATTGTATTTGTTAGTAGTTTAGGTGATAGCTCAGTTGATTTAAACGTGCGTACTTGGATTGGTAAATCCGATTATTGGAATACAGTATTCGAAATTCAGCAAATTGTCAAAGTGGCTTTGGACGAAGCGAATATCGAAATTCCTTTCCCACAACGCGATTTGCATATCGTTTCAGATAAAACGAAATAGGTTATTGGAAATCGAAACGAAGGGAAGATTCATCGAATACCAAAATCAATATTAATCTAGTGAGATAGAGAAGAAAGAGAAAATTAGAACTCATCATCTCACCACCGTACAAAATAAAAAAGACCTCATTCGAGGTCTTTTTTTCGTTTCAAAATTTATTCGATTAAAGAACAAATCATCTTATTTCAGAAAAACTACCGATTTCTTCTTTCTTCTTTCTTATTCTATCACATAATCGCGGTATTCTTCTGCGATTTGATCAAACAGGTTTAGTAACTCTGTTACATCATCTGTAGTGACTAATTTCAGGCGATGCGGTTTAAAACCGTGAATCCCTTTAAAGTAATTGGTATAGTGGCGACGCATTTCAACAATACCCAAGCGCTCACCTTTCCACTCCATTGACCAGATCAAATGATTTTTAGCTGCTTCTAAGCGATCTTCAATTGTAGGTGGTGCAAGTAGTTCTCCCGTTTCGAAATAATGCTTTATTTCGTCAAAAATCCAAGGATATCCAATTGCTGCTCTTCCGATCATCATCCCATCGAGTCCAAATCTCTCTTTGTATTCTAAGGCTTTTTGAGGACTGTCAATATCTCCATTTCCGAAAATTGGAATTTTGATACGCGGGTTGTTTTTAATGCGCTCGATGTGTGTCCAATCTGAATGTCCTTTGTACATCTGTGCACGTGTTCTCGCGTGAATGGTCAATGCTTGTACACCTACATCTTGTAGACGCTCTGCTACTTCGTCAATATTGATAGATTCTTCATCCCAACCCAAACGCGTTTTTACGGTTACAGGTAACGACGTGCTGTTAACAACGGCTTTAGTTAGGCGAATCATCAAATCGATATCTTTCAATACACCTGCACCAGCACCTTTGCAAACCACTTTTTTTACTGGGCATCCAAAGTTAATATCTACTAAATCGGGGCGAACGGTTTCTACAATACGCGCAGACATGGCCATAGCTTCTTCATCACCACCAAAAATTTGAATACCAACGGGACGTTCATAATCAAAGATATCCAACTTCATCTTGCTCTTTATTGCATCGCGAATTAATCCCTCAGAAGAAATAAATTCGGAATACATCAAGTCCGCACCGTGTTTTTTACACAAGCGACGGAAAGGAGGATCACTCACGTCTTCCATGGGCGCCAAAAGAAGCGGATGATCAGGTAGTTCTATATTGCCAATTTTAATCATAATCGTTTTCGATATTTCCTGCAAAAGTACAATATTTTATTTTTTCGTTTTTTAGAACTTTTTCAAAGAAGATAATTCCACGTAAAACGGATTAAAACTGGAGGATTCCGTATCTTTAAGCCTTTATACCTAGATATAGCATGAGATTAAAAGCTTTTGAATTGACGCCTTTCCATATCGAATTCTCCTTTGATAAGTTAAAAGAAGAATTGAAGAAAATTAGCACTGCAGCTTATGGGAATCCCTATAAAAAAGCTTATTATGAAGATTTACTGGCTAGAGCAGATCAACAGCTTATCGTCGATGAACAGGCTTTGAACACACCCGAAGGGAGTACTTACGAGAGCTTGGTTAAAGAATTGTTTGACGTTATCTTTCCGGCTGCTTTATCTGACAATGAGATAAAGGCGGTTTCTATGCCTTTTCAAAATATCATGTTTAATCACACCAAGCGCTTCAAAAAAATTATTGTGGATGCGGGAGGGACGTATACGGGTGAGATTCGAAATTTTAACCAAAATGAATACTACATTGCTTGTTGTTGTATCATTATGAATTTTTACTTCCAAACCAATTTTGATCTCACACAACCTCTTTTTATTGATTTGCCTGATAAGCGCGGAATTACGCGTTATTATCGCGTGTTGTATAATGCTGATTTTGTTGAGCTATCTCCTCGTGAAAATGCAGTGATGTTGACGAAAGAAGATATCGAATTGTTACAAGACAACTACGATGATTTTGAAATGTGGCAACGTTATTTCCCTCAAAAAAGCTGGAATCTCAAGGGCTTTGGGTTGTTGAGTTTGGTTGATGTAACATTTGAAAATGCACTTTCCCTTTTAAAAGAAAGTTTCCTGAAAACAGAACTGCAACGCAAACCATTGGGAGACTTTGTCAATCAATTGTTCAGTTCTATTTTTAAACTGCCTAATTTAAAAATTGGGTTAACCGTTTTACAAGGAGATAAAACTGCACAGTCAGAGCTCAAAAATGTCATGATTGTCAATAGTTATTTACTCAATGAAGAACAAAGTCAGATCGTTATCTCCGCCCAAGCTTATCGTCAATTGATGATTCAGCAAAAGTATTTTAGTATTTCCGATGTAGAGGCAGAAATACACAAGGACGAACACCGTGAAATGTGTGAGAATTTAGCGAAAAAAGGGGTTCGAAGCTGCTTGTTTAGTCCAATTATTACTTCTACGGGAATTGAAGGGATTTTGGAAATTGTATCGAGTAATCCCCGCGATTTACACAGTGTAAATGCACAAAAATTAAACGAACTCATGCCGATTATTTCTGAGACTATGGAACGGGTGAGATCCGATGCATTGAATCACATCGAGGCAATTATTCAACGAGAGTATACGACGATTCATCCAAGTGTTTACTGGAAGTTTTTGGAAGAAGCACAGAAAAACTACATCGATAGTGTGACGGATAAAAACTATATCCTAACGCCAATTGCATTTCCCGATGTTTTTCCGCTGTATGGAGAGATTGATATTAAGGGATCAAGCCAATTGCGAAATGAAGCAATTCAGAAGGATTTAAAGGCCCAACTGGAACAACTTTTAGACCTGTTGAAAGATTATCCCACAGAAGGAAAGAATATTCTTTTTGAAAAGCATCAGCTAAAGCTTCAGGCCTATCACAAACAGGTGAATAAGCACTTTTATTCGGGATTAGAACAACGCATACAGAACTATATCCGAGAGGAAATTCACCCGTTGTTGAGAAAAGAAAGCTACCTTTTTGTTACAGAAAAGTTGAATATTTACTTCGGATATGTCGATTATGAACTAGATGTTTACTACCGTTATCGCAAAGTGTTTGACAAGCAAATTGGAAGAATCAACAAGAGTTATTCCGATATTTTAGACCTTAGACAAAAAGAAGCACAAGTCGTGTATCCGCATTATTACGAGCGATTCAAAACCGATGGAGTAGAACACAATATGTATATTGGCGATTCTATTTGTCCAGATCGAGCATTTGATATAACGTATTTACAAAATTTGCGATTATGGCAATTACAGGTAATGGCGGAACAAATGTGTGTTCACTATCGCAATAATATACAGGATAAAATTCCGATGGATGCCACTTCGTTGATTTTCGTTTACGATGCTTCCTTGAGTATTCAGTTTAGAATGGATGAGAAGCGATTTGATATTGACGGTTCTTATAATACGCGTTATGAAATAATTAAAAAACGCTTGGATAAAGCGATGATTAAAAACTCAGAAGAGCGAATTGTACAACCCAAGAGTATAGCAATTGTTTTTGCCTCGCATGCAGACCGCGATGAATATATGGCGTACATCAAGTATTTACAGCATTTGGGGGTGTTGCAAGCTTCTACTCAAGCGTTTGATGTAGAAGATTTACAAGGGGTTTCGGGGTTAATAGGACTTCGTGTTTTAGTTCAATTAGACTATAACCTAGAACGATTAGATTACCCGCAATTGATGGTTAATTTTCTTAGAAACCAATACCTCTAAACGCAAGTACAAATGCAATAACAGAAGCCAAAATACCAATGGTAAAAATGGTGTAAGTAATGCGTAACAAGGTGTATTTTCTATTGAGTACTTTACCCAAGTAGTATAGATCCGTTGTTAGGGCTTCGTAAATGTTGTCTTCTTTACGGATTAAATTTCTCAGCGTTTTATAGTATTCATCTAAAGGCATTTTGTGAAATGAACCAAAGAATAATAAGTTAACCGTGTGATTGTCTACTTCTTCTTGTGAGAATGTTCCGGCCGTTACTTTTGGTCTTGTTGACATAATGGCAAAGATAATCGTTGCAACGCTAAAGAAAACGAGTACAAAGGTTGGTACAATTAAATGGGCATTAGAAGGACTGTCTAATTTTGGGATTAGTGTCGATAAACAAATTGAAATGATAATTGCATTGACAGAAAGTAAAATATTGGCTTTTCGATCTGCAATGGCACTTAGTTGTGTATGATTGCGCAAAGTAGTGCGAAAAAGAGTATCAATAGATCGGAAGTGTTCTCTTTTCGTTGATTTTTCTTTTTTCTTTTTTTCCTTTTCAATGCGTTCTCGAATAGCAAATATGTTCTGTTCTTTTTTAGGCTGCCATTTTTGACGAGCATAATCGGTATAGTAGCGGTGCTTGTACAGGAGAAAATCTAAATTCTGTTGATTCCATTCTTCTGGTGAAAAGGGCAGATTACAAGTGACGGACAATTCTTTTAACAGCAAATTGCTGATATCCATGAAATTATCATCAGATATGTGAGCGAAATCAGCGTCTTTGATTATGCATTCCAACAAGTTAGTTGGTACGTGATCTAGCTTTGTTGCTAAAATTAGTGCTTGAATACATTGGATATCTGCTGTTGGAAATCCTTCTGCCATCAAGTAAGTCTCTGCAATTGCAGCACCGTGCTTTTCGTGTTCTTCACAAGATTGCGTATAGCCAATGTCGTGAAACCAAGCCGCTAATTTTAAGTTTAATGCCTCTTGTTCACTGACGTCTATTGTCTTTAATAATTCCTCTAAACCATTCACTACACGTGTAGTATGTTGGAAATTATGATAGGTATATTGGCGTGATAATGTATCTTTGTATAGTTGAAAGATATACTCTTCAACTTTTTGTAAAATAGTCATAGCAACCCTCTTTTGATGTCTAAAAATATGAAATTATTTAGTCAAAACCCTGATAATCGAGTTAAAATTAAGCCCGTGGCTTATTTTATGCTTTTGATGTTCTCGTATTCTTGTGCAACATTGAGTCCTCAGCAAAGAGAACACAGTACTTCACTTGCAGCAATAGAACGCAAGAGTAATGATAAAATTGTGCATACCTATTATTTTGCTGGAGGTTTGTTAGCTGCAAAGTCGCCAGAAGAACAAGAACATTTAGCACAATTAACCCAAGTGTTTAAAAAAGCCAATCCAACATCGACTTTGGTTTTGTTAGGAGATAATATACAAAAAAAACAGCTCAAAAGGGAAGAAGACACTCAATTGCAAACTGCTGTGAATTGGGCCAAACAATTTCCAGGAGAAGCAGTATTTATCAATGGAGAAACGGAATGGAAAAAAGGTTACGAGGGTATTAAAGATATTTCAAAGTACCTAACAGCAAACTTAGAAGATAAAAAAGCACTCTTGCCGCGAAAAGTTTGTGGTTTTGAACGATTAAAAATAAACGACCAAACGGTGTTGATTGTTGTAGATAGTCAATGGTATCTCGAGAATTGGGATTTGCAACCCAATATGAACGAAGATTGTGATATCAAGACAAGAGATGATTTTTTTGATGAATTAAGAGGAGAAATTAATAAAAATCAGAATAAGATTGTCGTTTTAGCCCTGCATCATCCCGTGTTTAGTACAGGAAATCACGGGGGATATTTCTCCCTACGCGACCATTTGTATCCATTTGAGTCTAAAATTCCTCTGCCTGTGTTGGGATCCGTGATCAATTATACACGTGCAGTGTCTGGAATCCATACACAAGATTTGCAGAGCAAGAAATACAATGCATTGAACAAGCGCCTTCAAACGATGGCTCAAATGTATGACAATGTGGTATTTGTATCAGGACATGAACGAAATTTACAATACCATGAGAAAGATGGAGTTAAACAAATTGTCAGTGGTGCCTTAGGCGATTTATCTCCAGCAAGAGCCATTGAAAAAGGTAGTTTTTCTGCCGGACAATTGGGTTATGCGACACTTGAAATTGCAGAAGACAAAAGCGCTTTACTCGGGTTTTATACCTTTCAAAATGGAGTATATCAACGCGTCTGGCAACAGCAAATTTTTCAACCTGAGTTGGCATTAACTAACGAGTTTGGAGCGCCAACCAATGATTCAATAGTTGCGAGTGTATATCCGGAAAAATGGACTAAAAAAAGTGGGTTTTACCGCTTTCTTTGGGGAGAACATTACCGTTCAACCTATGCTCAACCTATTGCCGTTGCCGTTGCGAATCTCGATACGGTCAAAGGTGGATTAATACCGTTGATTTCGGGTGGGGGTAATCAATCTTTATCGCTTCGTTTACAAGATAAAAATGGCACACAATATGTAATGCGAGGTGTTCGAAAAAGTGTTTCTCGTTTTCTGCAAACCGCTGTTTTTCGCGATAACTACGTGATGGAATCGTTTGACAATACTTGGGCAGAAGGGTTTATATATGACTTTTATACTACCGCTCATCCCTACACGCCTTTCATTATTGGAGATCTATCTAAGAAGGTCGGGATTTATCACACCAATCCTGAATTGTATTACATTCCCAAACAACAGGCTCTTGGCGTTTTTAATGCTAAATATGGAGATGAATTGTATATGATTGAAGAGCGCCCTAGTGAAGGACATGAGGAAGAGAGTTTTGGAAATGCGACTAAAATTATCAGTACAACAGATGTAATTGCCAATTTGAGAAAAGATGAAAAATATGCAGTAGATCAACAAATGTACTTGCGTGCGCGTATTTTTGATATGTTAATTGGTGATTGGGACAGACATGGAGATCAATGGAGATGGTCTGAATTTAAAGAAGGGGATCAAGTGATTTATCGTCCTGTGCCAAGAGACCGAGATCAGGCCTTTGCTAAAATTGATGGAGCTTTACTTTCCTTAATAAAAAAGCTACCGATGTTGCGCCATATGCAAAATTACACCACAGATTTTGCAGATCCACGTTGGATCAACCATACTGCATTTCCACTGGATCAATATTTGCTGAAATCAACAACAGAACAAGACTGGATCAATCAAGCAATATCAATTGTTAGTGATTTAGATGATGAAAGTATCGAAAAAACCTTTGCCAAGCTTCCAAAAGAAGTACAAGGCGAAGATGTAGAGCACATCAAATACGTACTAAAAGAACGCAAAAAGAAGATAGTTGATTTTGTACCTCAGTATTACCGCGAACTGAGAAAATACGTAGTTCTATCAGGTACGGATAAAAAAGATACGTTTAAACTTCTTAGAAATGACGATGGATCCGTGCAACTAGTGCAACTACGAGATAAAAAAGCAGGGCAAGAAATTGTTTTTGAAAAAACGTATGACCCCCGCGAGACGAAAGAAATTTGGATTTATGGATTGAATGATGAAGATACTTTTATTGTACAAGGAAGTGATAAAGCCAAGATTAAACTGCGTTTAATTGGTGGAAAAAATAAAGACAGCTTTCAGATAGATAAACCCAAGAATGTGGTGGTTTACGACTATGCAGATAAGCGAAATGAATTGACAGAAGTAGGCAAAAAGACGAAGCACTATTTTACCAATCGTTACGATTTGAATAATTTTAATTATGAAAAGTTGCCATTAACGGTAAATATGTTGTTGCCCAATGTGGGGTATAATCCGGAAGACGGAGTAAAGTTGGGATTTTTATATTCTTCAAAACGACTAAAATTTGTGCAAGATCCTTATGCAGCAAAGCACACAATAAAGGGGTTTTATTCTTTTAACACGAAAGGTGTAGAGGCAGAGTATGCTGGTCATTTTCCCAATGCAACAAACAATTGGGGATTTACATTGAACGCGAGAGCAACAAGCCCAAACTTTGCAGTAAACTATTACGGAATAGGAAATGAAACTCATTATTTTGATGAGGAGATGGGAGATGAATACAAAAGAGTGAGAATTGAAAGTTACTCTGTATCGCCAGGATATAAATTTGAAGGGAAAAATGGAGATTCATTTGAGGTTAACGTAGAATACAAAGCGATGAAAGTTCAGGATAAAGCGAATCGTTTTATCACGAGTAGTCCTGATTTGGTAGATCAAAAAGTATTCGATTTTCAACAATACGCGACGCTACAAGCGACCTACGATTTTCAGCAATACAATAACGCGGCTAATCCAACCAAAGGTTTCGCTTTTCACGCTTCGATGGGATGGAGAACTAATCTAGAAGATAGCAAGCAAAACTTTCCGTTTCTGGATGCGAAAGTGAGTTTTGCTCATTATTTAGAACGAAGTGAACGCTTAGTTTTAGCAACGAATTTTACTTATCAAACGCGATTTAATTCGAATTACGATTTTTATCATGGATCGACCATTGGTGGAAACACCAATTTAAGAGGGTTTAGACCTGAACGTTTTACGGGAAAAACATCATTTGTTCAAACCACTGATTTGCGTTTTAATGCCGGAGAGTTTACCGCAGGATTCATTCCCATGTCTTATGGGATATATGCAGGGTTTGACTACGGACGCGTATGGACTCCACAAGAAAGTTCTTCCAAATGGCATAACGCTTATGGAGCCGGTTTATGGGTAAATGCCATTGAGCAAGCTACCCTGCATTGTTCGTATTTTTATAGCAAAGACGGAGGTCGATTTGTCTTTGGATTAGGATTTGGGTTTTAATTGGTTGAGATCTAATTTGTAAATCTTTCCCCCCGATTTCTTTTTAACTTCATCCGAAATATATAAGGTGCTGTCATCTCCAAAGGTGACAGCTTCTTTTTGTGTATCGTGATGAAGTTTGTGCACCTCAATTTTACCATCTAAAATAGCATTGGGATTGAAGTTGTCAATCACCCATAATTTAGTGTGAGACAACAAAACAAACGTCTTTTGATCTGGGCTTATAGCAGCCCCTGTAATTGCACAGTGTTTGTATACATTACAACCTCTAAACGTCTGAACATATTCCGCTTGATGATGGCCCGCTTTGTTTGGGATTTTATAGACTAATGACGTTCCGTCAAAAGCTTTACTTCGGTTCTTTGTAAAAAGATAAAAGTGATCGTCATAGTAAAAAAACGCTTCCGCATCGTAGAAGAGTTCAGTTGATTTAGGAGGAAATTCACGCTGTTCCGGATAATCAAATGTGATGACATAATCCGCTTGCGTTTCATTTGCACTGAGCTGATCTTTATTGATTTTGATGATTTGTAAGTTTTTACGCGTGTTTTTGTTATTGCCAAAATCGCCAATGTATAAATTGCCCGAAGGATCTGAAGCTAATTCTTCCCAATCATTGTTGTTTTGGTTTTTTATTTTCAAGGTGTGAATCACTTGACCGAGTGAATCAAGCTGATATAACTCGCTCTTGTTGCCACTGTCTTGTAGTACCCAAAAAGAATGAGTCTTGGCGTCGAATGACATACCAGAAACTTCTTTTAAATAGGGAGGAAGTGTAGCGTAATCCTGGATAATGTCGCTCTTTTGACTACAGCCTGTTAAAGAAGAAAAAACCAACAATAAAACGGAGAAATACTTTTTCATAATCGCATAAAATTTTGAACTCTAAATTACGGAAAAACTTTATAGGAAACGAAGGAAGCAAGGGGATTATTGTTGAAGGATAAAGGAGAATTTTAACAGAAGAAGGGAGTAGCCACAACATTACGGAGAATAGTTGTAAAAAAAAGGGATAATTTCTCGTGATTAAAAGTGAATATCTCGTCAAAAAATTCAAACTTTAAAGTATATTTGCAAAATATAGGCGTATTGTTTGTAATTGAAATAAAACGAAAGCCTTACAACTTAGATCACGGGGATAAGAAGTCCTATTTCTTCTGACTTTTTTACTTTATTGATCTTATAATAATGGATATAACCAAGATGAAGAACATTAGAAACTTTTGTATTATTGCTCACATTGACCATGGTAAGAGTACGTTAGCAGATCGTTTGTTAGATGCTACACAAACGGTAACTGCACGTGAGCAACAAAATCAGCTTTTGGACAGTATGGATTTGGAGCGTGAAAGAGGGATTACAATTAAATCTCATGCCATCCAAATGGAGTATGAATACAAAGGCGAAAAATATATATTAAACTTAATTGACACACCAGGACACGTAGATTTCTCTTACGAAGTTTCTAGATCTATTGCTGCATGTGAAGGTGCGTTGTTGATTGTTGATGCTGCTCAAAGTATTCAAGCACAAACCATATCAAACCTTTATTTAGCTTTAGAGAATGATTTAACTATTATTCCTGTATTGAATAAAATTGACTTACCAAGTGCTAATCCAGAAGAAGTAAGTGATGATATCGTAAACCTATTAGGTTGTGATTACGAAGAAATTATTCCTGCTTCTGGTAAAACAGGATTGGGTGTTGAAGATATATTAGCCGCAATTATTGAAAGAGTTCCTGCACCAAAAGGCGATGTAGAAGAACCTTTACAAGCCTTGATTTTTGACTCAGTATACAACCCTTTTAGAGGAATTGAGGTAATCTTCCGCGTAATCAACGGGAAGATTTCAAAAGGTCAGAAGATCAAATTTATGGCTACAGGTAAAGAGTACTTTGCCGATGAAATTGGAACTTTAAAACTGAATCAAGTACCTAAACAAGTTATCTCAAGTGGAGACGTAGGATATCTAATTTCGGGTATTAAAGAAGCAAGAGAAGTAAAAGTAGGAGATACAATTACGGATGCTAAAGTGCCTACACAAAATATGATTGAGGGATTCGAAAACGTAAAACCAATGGTATTCGCAGGGATTTACCCTGTAGATACGGAAGATTACGAAGAATTGCGTAACTCTATGGAGAAATTGCAATTGAACGATGCTTCTTTGGTTTTTGCTGCGGAGAGCTCTGCTGCTTTAGGTTTTGGTTTCCGTTGTGGATTCTTGGGAATGTTACACATGGAGATCATTCAAGAGCGCTTAGAACGCGAGTTTAACATGACGGTGATTACAACAGTTCCCAACGTGTCTTATTTGGCATACACCAAGAAAAATCCGGAGACGCCAATCGTGGTAAACAACCCGTCTGACTTACCAGAACCTTCAAAATTAGAACGCGTAGAAGAACCTTATATCAAAGCAACGATCATTACAAAATCGGATTTCGTAGGACCTGTAATGAGTTTGTGTATTGAAAAACGCGGAATCATCACCAACCAAACATATTTAACTGAAGATCGTGTTGAGTTGATGTTTGATATGCCTTTGGCAGAAATTGTATTCGATTTCTATGACCGATTAAAAACAGTTTCTAAAGGATATGCTTCATTCGATTATTCGCCAATTGGAATGCGCACGTCAAACTTAGTAAAAGTAGACGTGATGTTGAATGCAAACGTAGTAGATGCATTGTCGGCTTTGATGCACGCAGATAACGCGTATCATATTGGGAAAAAGATGTGTGAGAAATTGAAAGAATTAATCCCACGTCAACAGTTTGATATTCCTATTCAAGCAGCTATCGGAGTGAAAGTCATCGCTCGTGAAACAGTGAAAGCATTGCGTAAAGACGTTACTGCAAAATGTTACGGAGGGGATATTTCTCGTAAACGTAAATTATTAGAAAAACAAAAAGCAGGAAAGAAACGCATGCGTCAAGTAGGAAACGTAGAGATTCCTCAAGAAGCGTTCATGGCTGTATTGAAATTAAATGATTAAGACGAATTAGTCGTAATATAATAGACTATCTCATTTTGGGATAGTCTTTTTTTTGTCAAAAATTAAGCAAGATGAAAAAGGGAATAGTATTGGTAGCTATGGTAGCTTTGTGGGGATGTAAAGATACCCCTAAAGCAGAACCTATTGCTCAACCTGAAAAAATTGAACACGTGGCTCTAGAGGAAGAGGTAACACCTAGTACGACCAAAAAAGAGATTTTACCAAGAGAAGAGAAAATTGGCATGGATGTTCTTTTACCGATGTTCTATGACAAGGATTTCTACGGTGAAGAAGTTGCTAAAATCAATTCGAAATGGTTGGCTTTGTTTGAATCAAATGGACAGTTTCAAGTGCGCAAGGCCAAGTATGAATTACAAGTAGAAATGAATGAATGTACCGAGTCTGAAGTGATCGGAGCTATTTCTACAGAAGAAGAAGGACCAATTCTCTTCTTTAGTGATACGAAGGATATTCTCAAAGGAAAAAAAGAGACCTTAACCATCAAAGAAGTGCCCCTTTGGCCAGAAGCACCACAGGAATACGTTTTCAAGGGCAAAACATACGTTTTAAGAGCAGAAGGCAAACAGATGGACTCTTATCTTTATACGGATGATTCAGAGCAGGAAAAGACCTTTAAATTGTTTCAGGATTATAAATTGTACTTGAGTATTGATGGGGGTGAAGAACAATTGGTTTTAGATATCCCTCATTTCAATGATACCTTTGTACAATTGTTATTTGTTGGTGATTTAGATAATGATGGTCTATTGGATTTTGTTTTTGATACATCCGCCGAATACGAACAAAAGAGTGTAGAACTATACTTGTCTAAAGGAGCAAAACACTATTTGTATTTAGCAGGAACAACAACAGTAGATTTTGCGTGTTAAACAAAGTTGAAAATAAAAAAACCTCTTGCAGTGCAAGAGGTTTTTTGTTGTTATTTTTTAGTAAAATCACCAACGTAAATAGTAGTGAATTTTGATGGTTGCAAGTATTTTTTAATTGCAGTATTCACTTGTTTTACGGTTAATTTTTCAATATCAGCATTTAACTTATCAAAATCGCTGAATGGAATGTCGAAGGTCAAGTATAAGTTTGACAACGATAGCAAGTAGTTGTCATTACCAAGAGCTGTTTGTCTCGCGCTTTTCCAACTTAATTTGTTTGCTTTTAATTCTTCCTCTGTAATTCCGTCTGCAACAAGCTTGGTGAATTCTTCATTGATCGCAGTTTCAACTTCTCCTCGTTTTGTTGGATTTAAGAAAGCGTAAATCATCCAGCTCGAAGTGTTGATATTAGGATTATTAGGAACCGTTAATGCTGTACCAGCACCGTAGCTAATTCCCTCTTTTTCACGTAAGCGCTGTGGGATACGAGCAGTCATAAATCCGCCACCCATTACTTCATTGGCAAACGTTAAGGCAGGGAAGTCTGGATTCGATTTATTCATCTCAAAGTTTAATTGACCAACAGCAGCAGCGTTTTCTTTATCTGGAGTTTGAATAATTTCTTTTGCTTGTTTCGTTGCAAACGCCTTTGGATAAGCTCTTTCAAATGCCGCTTGGTTGTTCCAGTTTCCTAAAACTCCCTCGAGCAATGTCTTAACTTCTTCTTGGTTTTGCATACCCAACACGGTGGCAACTCCGTTATTTGCGCCAAAGAATTTCGCGTAAAAGGCCTTGATTTGTTCAATGGTTACAGCCTTAGATCCGTCAATGTCTTCTTGAGTTGACGCTGAATAGTAAATACTTCCCTTTTCTTCATTAGATGTCAACTGTGATATTCTGTTGAAAGCAACCGTTTGAGGATCATTTAAAGTACTCTCTAAATACGTAGTGTGTTCTAATTTTAATTTAGCCAGTTCACTTTCAGGAAATACAGGATTTTTCAACACATCGTTTAAAATATCCATTGTTTCTTTAATGGTATTTCGATAAGAAGAAACTGAAATTAAAATGTGTTGACCTGAGAAACGAATACTAACACTTGATTTTAACTGATCCAATTGGTCTTGGATTTCTTGTTTTGATCTTGTTGTTGTTCCTGTTGTCAATAAATCAGCAGTAAAGCTTCCGATGTATTGTTTGTGGAGTAAATCTTTTTGGTCTCCAACTGGAATTTGTACGAAAATATTTACTTTTTCTCCTTTTAGATCTTTGTCTATAATACCGTATTTCATGCCATTATTCAGTTGACCAGAAGTATAGTTCTGCTCTAAATTGGCAATCGTTGGAGCAAAATCTCTAATATCGTGAGAGGTTTCTTTTCCTTTGTAATCTTTTACTAAATTCTCGATATCTGTATTTAAGAATTCACTTGGTTTTACGCGAACTTCATCTTTTGTTGGGATGAATAAACCTACTGTACGGTTGTTGTTTTTGAAGTATTTCTTTGCTACGCGTTGGATATCTTCTAAAGTTAAGTTTTCAATATTGTCACGGTGTAAGAACGCCAAGCGATAATCACCTGAACCAATGATTTCCGTTAAGTTAATTGCCGTTCCAATCGTATTGTTTTGTAGGGATTCGATATCCTTAAGTAAGCTTGTTTTTGCGCGATCTAAATCAGCTTGTGTATACGCAAGATCTCCAATTTTGGCTACTTCAGCTTTAATATCAGCTAAGGTTTTCATTTGGTCTTTGTCATTCGGTACGTCAAAATTGAATAGCATAAAGCTCGCATCTCTTACAGTTGGACTATAGGCCCATAAAGAGGATACCTTTTGTGTTTCAACTAAGGCTTGATGTAAATAACCAGATGGATCGTTGTTTAAAATATGTTCTAAAGCCTCTAGCGCAGCAAAATCTTTGTCAGCATAAGAGGCAGTGTGATACAGCATTTGGATGTGTTTGCTGTCTCCATTGCGTTTTACTTCAATGTATTTCTCACCATCTTGTGCTGGTTCTACAGTAAGGATTTCATCTAATACACGGGTTGGTCTCGGAATTACCGAAAAGTATTGTTCGATGTATTCGATTGCTTTTTGTTCGTCAAATTTTCCCGCAACCACTAATACCGCGTTGTCAGGTTGGTAGTATTTTTCGTAAAAACGTCTTAGCTGAGGTGTTTTTACACGTTCAATATCTTCTTTAGAACCAATGGTGCTCAATCCGTAATTGTGCCATAAGTAGGCCGTATTCGCTGTGCGCTCCATTAATACACTTGTTGGGTCATTTTCTCCAATCTCAAACTCATTGCGTACCACAGAGAACTCCTTATCTAAATCTTCCTGAAGAATAGTCGCGTTAACCATACGATCCGCTTCCATTTCTAAGGCCCATGCTAAGTTCTCGTCTGTAGAAGGGAATACTTCATAGTAATTCGTTCTATCGTAATACGTTGTTCCATTGGCTGAGCCTCCTTTGTCCGAAAGCATTTTCTTGATATCTCCTAAGTTTTTAGTGCTCTTAAAAAGCATGTGCTCTAATAAGTGAGCCATCCCTTTTTCCCCATATCCTTCGTGTTTAGACCCCACTTTGTAAACAATGTTTACAACCAAGTTGTTTTGAGAGGCATCTGGAAGTAATAAAACCTGAAGCCCATTGCTTAGTTTGTATTCCTTAATGTCTTCGACTTGCGTGACAAATGCTGCCTTGCTTTTTTGTTGTGCGACAGTGAAATTGGTGAAACCAATAGCACTGGCTAATACAAGTGTGTAAAAAATTCTTTTCATGTAAATTAATTATGATGTTTTTTTGGTTTAAGTCTCTTTGTGGAGATTTAATCTAATACGTGATAAGTCGCGATTTTTTTTAATTGTTACCGATTTATTAGGGTGTTTTTGTTAAAAAACGCATAAAAAAAAGCACTTCGTTTAAGCGAAGTGCTTCATTTATTTTCTAGGCAGATAAAAAATAGCGTTTTCAATACTTGTTTTTAAACTGGTCGAATTGATACAGCAACGTCTGTTTATCTGTATATCCGGATTGTTTCCACAAGAGTTTCCCTTGTCTAAATAACATCAAGGTAGGAACACCTCTCATGTTGTATTGGGTACTGTATTGTGCTGTAAGGGCCTGATTTTTATCAACGTCAATTTTGATGATGGTAATTTCATCCTTTAAAGTTGCTTTTACTTCTTCCAAAACAGGGGCTTGCATTTGACAAGGTCCGCACCATGTAGCGAAAAAGTCGACCAAAACAAATTGGTCCGATTGAATTAACGCTTCAAATTTTGTCATGTGTTTTATTTTAAATTAGAAGAACAAGTAGAAGTACAACTGTTGTCTTCTAATGCAATTCCCGTGTTTTTGATTGCACCAAATCCACCAATAACATCAATCATATTGTGATAACCTCTTGCTTTCAAAATAGAAGCGGCAATGAGTGAACGATATCCACCTGCACAGTGTATATAGAAGTTTCCTGTTGTTGGGAATGCTGCTAAATGATCATTCAAGAAATCGAGTGGTGTGTGGTTTAAGTTTTTGTATTGAATGTGAGAGGCGTTGAATTCACCTGGTTTTCTCACGTCAAAAATGGTGATATCTCCAGTGTTCATTGCTGTTTCTAATTCACTAGCCGTTACTTGTTGGATGGTGTCATATTCTTTACCTGCATTTTTCCAAGCGTTAAAACCACCAGCTAAATACCCGAGTGAGTTGTCATACCCAACGCGTGATAAGCGGATGATACATTCTTGTTCACGTCCTTCAGGAGCGATAATCAAGATGGGTTGTTTGATATCTGTGATTAAAGCACCTACCCATGGAGCAAATTGTCCGTCTAAACCAATAAAAATTGATCCTGGAATATGACCTTGAGCAAAATCAGCGGCTGAGCGAACATCGAGTACTAAAGCACCAGATTCGTCTGCTAAAACTTCGAAATCATTGGGCTGTAGGGCTTGGTTGTTCTGGATGATATTTTCTACGTTGTCGTACCCTTCTTTGTTGAGCTTTACGTTTAAAGGGAAATACGCAGGAGGAGGCAATAAACCGTCTGTCACTTCTTTGACAAATTCTGCTTCTGTCATATCTGCACGTAGTGCGTAATTGGTTTGTTTTTGATCCCCTAAAGTTCCAACAGTTTCTTTACTCAAGTTTTTGCCACAAGCAGATCCCGCTCCGTGTGCTGGGTAGACAATAACATCATCTGCCAAAGGCATGATTTTATCGCGTAAACTGTGGTATAAAGTCGCGGCTAATTGTTCTTGCGTTAAACTAGCTGCTTTTTGCGCTAAATCAGGACGTCCTACATCTCCTAAAAACAAGGTGTCACCAGTGAAAATAGCGTGGTCTTTACCGTTTTCATCTTTTAATAAGTAAGTTGTGCTCTCCATTGTGTGACCTGGAGTATGCAAAGCTGTAATGGTGATATTTCCCAATTGAAATACCTCTCCATCTTGCGCAATATGCGCTTTAAATGTAGGATTAGCATTTGGTCCATATACAATAGGAGCTCCCGTTTTTTCTGCTAAAGTTACGTGCCCACTTACGAAATCAGCGTGAAAATGCGTTTCGAAAATGTACTTAATCTTCGCTTGGTCCTTGTCCGCTTTGTCAACGTATTGCTGTACTTCACGTAAGGGATCAATAATAGCAACCTCTCCGTTGCTCTCTATATAGTAAGCACCTTGTGCTAAACATCCGGTATAAATTTGTTCTATCTTCATAAGTCTTGTTTATTTTATTGAGTAGTAAAAGTAAGAAGATGTTTTGAATTGTGCTGTAACTTAGGTTACAAACTAAAAAAACACTTCCTTACTGAAGATGTATAAGGCCATTAGCAAAACAAAATAGCCAAAACCTTTTTTTAAATTGTTGTCTGGGATGTAACGCGTAAGAAATATCCCCAAAAAAATTCCAGCGATTGAAATGGCGCTAAACGTTAACAGTAGATTCCAGTCAATTAAAGGGTTGTTTATATCTCCCAAAAAGCCAATAAGCGATTGAATAGCAACGATGAACAGAGACGTGCCTACTGCTTCTTTCATGTTGCTGTTGGCAAATAAAACCAAGGCGGGAATGATTAGAAATCCTCCACCTGCACCTACTGTTCCTGCAACAATACCGATGAAAACGCCTTGAAGAATTAACTTACTTGGTTGAGGCTGATTTTCATTGGAAGTGATCGTTTTAGGACGAATCATTTTCATAGAAGAAGCAAACATAACAAGGGCAAAAAGCACCATGAGGAGTACATTCTTCGAAAGGGAGATAGATCCGATGCTCAGGGTGTCTGGAACTAAAGGCAAGACAAAAGCGCGCATCGCGTATACGGCTAGTAGAGATGGAATTCCAAAAAGCAGAACTAGCTTGTAGTTCACTTTGCGGCTTACAGCGTTTTGAATTCCGCCAACAAGGGCTGTCGACCCGACAATAAACAAGGAATAAGCTGTTGCTAAGAAAGGCTCAACTTTTAAAATGTACACCAATATTGGGACAGTTAAAATAGATCCTCCACTGCCTATTAAACCTAGTGAAATTCCTACTAAAAGCGCTAAACCATATCCAATGATTTCTACCTCCATAAGTGATTAGTTTTTGAGCAATTCAATGTATTTTCTGTTTAGGCGAATGATGCCTTGATTTTCTAAGGTTTTTAAAATACGCGAGATCACTACCCTTGATGTATTGAGTTCTTCTGCCAATTCTTGGTGCGTATTGTGAATGAATTTACTGTTGTATAGCTTAGCTTTATCTTGAAGCAGCTTGCACAAGCGCTCTTCCATATTCATAAAAGCCAAACTGTCGATTGCAGATAGCATCTCATTCATTCTATTGTTATAGCTATTCAATACAAAATTGCGCCAACTTTTATAGCGAACTAGCCAATCGTCCATTTTGCTAACGGGAACTAAGATTACACTGCCGTCTTTCTCGGCAATAGAACGCACTTGGCTCTTTGTCTCTCCTAAACAACACGTTAAGGTCATTGCACAAGTGTCGCCTTCTTCTATGTAATACAATACAATTTCGCCCTCTTTTTGATCTTCGCGTATAATTTTTATCGCTCCAGACAATAAAAGAGGGATTTTTTTGATGTATTCACCGATTTCCATCAGGCGTTCTCCTTCTGTAAAATCTTTAATAGTAGAGACTTCAATGATTTCATCTAGCAACTTTTCTTCAAAAAGATTTCGATATTTCTCTTTAATTATATGTCCCATAATAACTCATCTAGTTGTTTGGATTTAAAGATACTCTAAATGCGTTTATGTATCAAAAATAGAAGCCGATCTGCGCTTTTTTTTAATGTGGCAACCACTTTTTGACTAGTCCATAAAACCAAGTTCCCAATAGTGCACCGATAATAGCGATGATGATTGGATAAAAACCGGCCCCAAGTAGGGCAAACATCGGACCAGGGCAAGCCCCACCTAACGCCCATCCAAGACCAAAAAAAGTACCGCCAAGTAAGTAACGGGGAATGCTTTTTTCTTTTGGAGAGAATACAATGGGATTACCAGAAAAGTCTTTGCTGTTTTTTTTCTTGATGTACTGTGTAGCAAGGACGGCAAGAGTTAACGCAGTTCCCATGATTCCATACATGTGGAAGCTGTCAAATTGAAACATTTCATAAATTCTAAACCACGAGGCAGCACCTGATTTAAACATGCCAATACCAAATAAGATACCAACCAATAAATACGCTATTTTTTTCATTTTGTAAGCATTAAAAGATAAGTGGAAAAATTAGGTGTACCATGATCAATCCACCGATAAAAAAGCCAATAATCGCGATGAGAGATGGCAGTTGAAAGTTACTCAAGCCTGAGATTGCGTGTCCAGAGGTACATCCACCGGCATATCTCGATCCAAAACCAACAAAAAAACCGGCAAGTAGAAGTAAAAGAATGGTTTTGAAAGAAGAAAAAGATTCGTTGCTAAAAAGTTCCGTAGGAACGTAAGCCTGACCAGCGCTCTCTATGCCTAAATCATGCAGTTTTTGAACGGTCGATTCCCCTAACGGAATAGCAGCTCCATCTACACTTAGAAAGTGATAGGCGATCAATCCACCAAGTATGGTTCCGACTAGGAAGAGCAAGTTCCACGTTTGGGCTTTCCAATTGAAACAGAAAAAATCGCATGTTTTTCCAGCTCCCATCATGGAACACATTGTTCTTAAATTGGAAGAAAAACCAAAAGTTTTCCCCATAAATAAGAGTAATACTAAAGTTGTAGCGATAAAAATACCACCAATATACCAAGGCCAAGGCTCGTAAATCCAATGCATCATAACAAGTTTATTAATTTTCGTATGGAACAAATGTCTATATTATTTTGCAACCGTAAAGTAACTTTTGATACACTAAACCTTAATTCTAGAAAATAGAGTATAAATGTTGTAAAAAACGAAGGAAAATATCGGATAATGAAAAAGGATTTAGTAGCTTTATAATTAATCAACAAAAAGACAAAAACTAAACGAGTACAATTATGAATACAGGAAAGAAACATAGAGTTGTTTTTCAGATGAATACAGAAAATATCAATGAGCAAAACGCATTAATGACCTATGTAACGAATGTGCGCAATCACTGGGGCGAAGATGTTGAAATCCATGTAGTAGTTCATGGACCGGCAATCGGTATGGTGAGAAAAACAAAAACAATGGTAGGCGATGCCCTCAAACAAGCGATGCAAAAAGGAGTTCAGTTCTTTGCTTGCGAAAATACAATTCGCGTGCGTCAAATAGACAAAGCGGATATTTTTGAGCACGTTGCTTACGTTCCTTCGGGATTAATAGCAATTATAGAAAAACAAGAAGAAGGGTGGGCCTATATTAAATGTAATTTATAGCGGTCAGAAGATCGACTCTTTTTACCTTTGTGTCGAAATAAATAAAGACAAACTAATGAATATTGATACTGCGAACTTCACTTCGTACTTGCAAGCTGAGGTAGTTGGAAATAAAGGAGAAACGCATTTCGAAATTAACCGCGTTTCTGTTGACAGTAGAAGCCTGTTAAATGATCGTACAACTTTATTCTTTGCATTAGTTGGACAAAATCACAACGGTCATGCGTATATTGAAGAACTCATTCAGTCAGGAATACGCTATTTTGTAGTATCAGATCGTACAAAAATTATAGAGCAAGAGGGAGTAACGTATTTTGTAGTTCAAAATACGTTACAAGCCTTGCAGCAAGCTGCTGCGTGGAATAGGTCAAAATATGATATTCCCGTTATAGGAATTACCGGAAGCAGAGGGAAGACCGTAGTTAAAGAATGGTTGAATTTTCTGTTGAGTAAGGAGTATTCCATCATCAAAAGTCCCAAGAGTTACAATTCGCAAACAGGAGTTCCACTGTCGGTTTTTGGCATGACGGAACAACATACGATTGGTCTGTTCGAAGTCGGAATTTCTACAGTTGATGAAATGAAATTTTTACAGCCAATTGTGCAACCTACAATTGGTATTATAACGGCTCTTACCAGTGAACATCAAGATGGATTTGAAAGTGAAGAGCAGAAGATTCGAGAAAAGATGCAATTATTCGCTGATACCCCAACGATAATTGGCGAAAAAGACGAGCGAATTCTTGCGGCTGTACCTTCATCCTCTACCTATATAAGTTGGAGTTTAACTGATTCAGGGGCAGACTTATACGGAAAGATGCAGGCGGGTGAATTAATTCTTATATATAATAAGGTAGAAACTTTTACAGTAGAACTCCCTTTTACAGATTCATTTGCAGTACAAAATTGTATGACCTGTATCCTGACGATGCTCACTATGCAATACAGTATTGACACAATACAGGCGCGCATCAAAAAGTTATATGCGGTTGAATTGCGTTTACAAGTGAAAACTGGAATTAACAACTGTTCTATTATTGACGATGCCTATAGTTCCGATTTTCAATCACTGAGCATTGCTCTAGATTTCTTAGAAAAACATCGAAGTAACCTTAATAAAACGGTAATCCTATCAGATATTTTTCACAGTGGTTTAGCACCAGCTGAATTGTATCAACAAGCCAAACAATTGTTGATAAGCTATCACATTGGCAAAGTAATTTGTATTGGAGAAGAAATAAGTCAGTACATGGGCGACTCTGCTGCAGTGCGAACATTTTCGTCTACTGATGAATTCTTGCAGAAAGTAGCTGTGGATGAATTTACAGAAGAGACAATTTTAATCAAAGGAGCAAGAGGGTTTCGCTTCGATAAAATTGTCAGCTTGTTAGAAGAAAAAACGCATGAAACCGTATTAGAAGTTAACCTGACTGCGATTCGAAATAATTTAAACTTTTATCGTTCTAAACTCAAAGCCGAAACAAAGACTATGGTAATGGTTAAAGCTTTTGGCTATGGACACGGTAGTGTTGAAATTGCCAAATTGCTAGAGCATGAAAAAGTAAACTATTTAGGAGTTGCTTTTGCAGATGAAGGAATTGCTTTGCGAAAAGCAGGGATTAAAATGAATATCATTGTGATGAATCCTGAGATTGGCGCTTTTTCTACGATGTTGGCGTATGATTTAGAACCGGAGATTTATTCGATTCGAGAGCTGCGTGCCTTTCTTCAACTTGTACGCGAAAAAAATGCCTATCAATATCCGATACATATTAAGGTAGAAACAGGAATGCATCGTCACGGTTTTACGACAGAAGAACTAGATGAATTGATTGCAATTTTAAAACACACCAATGCATTAGAAGTAAAATCAATCTTCTCCCATTTGTCATCTAGTGATATGGAAGAGTATCGCGATTTTACTTTAGCCCAAATAATGCACTTTCAAAAAAACAGTATCTATATTAAGGAGCAATTGCATATTGATCCGATTTTGCATATTTTGAATACATCAGGGATTTATAATTTTTCAGCCTATCAAATGGATATGGTTCGATTGGGAATAGGATTGTACGGAATAGGAAATGACAAAGAGGAAATGTCGTGTCTACAAAATGTGGGAACATTAAAGACGCGTATCATGCAGGTGAAAGAAATTGATGCAGGCGAGAGTGTAGGGTATGGCCGACGTTTTAGAGCAGTTCAATCAACTAAAATAGCAACAGTTCCTATTGGATACGCCGATGGAGTTCACCGTTTATGGGGAAGTAAAGGAGGATATGTTTTAATCCAAAATCAGAAAGCTCCCATAACTGGTTCGATTTGTATGGATATGCTAATGGTCGATGTTACTCAAATTGATTGCAAAGAAGGAGATGAGGTGGTGATTTTTGGAGAAAACCTTCCTACGACAATTATTGCAAGGGCTATAGAAACAATACCATATGAGATTATAACAAGTGTATCTCAAAGAGTTAAAAGAATTTTCTTTGAAGAGTAAAAAAAAGTTTTTTTTTAGAATAAAATAAGTATTTTTGTTAAAACCAATCAATAAAAATTTAACTATGGGATTTTTAAAAGAATTTAAAGAATTTGCTGTAAAAGGCAATGTAATGGACCTAGCAGTAGGGGTTATCATTGGAGGGGCATTTGGTAAAATCGTTACAAGTATCGTGAATGATGTTATTATGCCTATAGTTTCTGCAATTATTGGAACGCCAGATTTTACTAATATGTATGTAGTATTAAAAGGAGAGGCTCCTGACGGTGCGCCATTAGCTGCGGCAAGAGGTGTTGACGGAAACGTTATTTTTGCTTACGGTAGTTTTATTACGGAGGTAATTAACTTTACATTGTTAGCGCTGTGTGTATTTATCATGGTAAAAGGAATTAACCAATTGAGAAAGAAAGAAGCAGCTGCGGCAGAACCAGAACCAGCAGGACCACCAGCACCAACGCAAGAAGATTTGTTGGCGGAAATCAGAGATTTGTTGAAAAATCAAGGAAAATAAGGTTTGATACCTATTTGCATACAAAAAAAAAAGATCGGCAGTTGCCGATCTTTTTTTTTGCCCTTGTGTAATCGTTGAATTTTATACTATTAAAATTGAATTGTGTTAAATGTTTTTTTAAGAAAAATAGTCAGCTCTAATATTTTTTATAGTTATTGTTAACTTAATTTCTATTTTTATTTGATACTTGTATTTCTTTTAGTTTTGTTAACTCCTTTTTTTTATTTATAGTGCAATATTTTAAGACTTTGTTATTCGCTGTGATAAGCTGTATATTGCGTGCTATGATTGGGTTTTAAGACGTAGTCGTGTAATTGCTTGCAAAACAAGGCGGTACATTTTTTAACTTTTTCAGATTGTAAAAAAATAACATAAAATTAGCATATGTCGATTTTTTGTTATTTGTTTGTTAAACAATTTAAAATTAATAAAACATGAGGAAAATTGTACTTCATTTCTTCTTTGTTATAGCCGCCTTACTAATGGTAAATGAGGGGTTTGCACAAAGTAGAAAGGTTACAGGACAAGTTACTGGTGAAGACGGGTTAGGTCTGCCAGGAGCTAGTGTGTTAATTAAAGGAACCCAAGAGGGTGTTGGTACCGATTTTGACGGTAACTACTCTATTAACGTAAAAGATGAGAATGCTGTTTTAGTATTCCAGTTTGTAGGGACAGTTACAGTTGAGAAAAAAGTTGGTAAAGCTAGTGTTGTAAACGTTGTTTTAAAAGACGACAGCGCAGTGATGCAAGAGGTAGTTATTAATACCGGGTACCAAACTTTATCAAAACGTAAAGAAGCTGGTGCGGTAAGCCGTATCGAAGCTAAAGAGTTAAAAGTTGATGGTGTTACAGACGTAAGTAGAATGATTGAAGGGAAAGCTGCGGGTGTAACAGTACAAAACGTTACGGGTACTTTCGGAGCTGCTCCTAAAATTACTGTACGTGGTGCTTCTTCTATTATGGGAGATACAAAACCTTTATGGGTTATTGATGGTGTGGTGCAAGAAGATATCGTAAACGTATCTTTCGAAGATTTAGCTTCAGGTAACTCAGAAACGTTATTGAGTTCTGCGATTGCAGGATTAAACGCGGATGATGTTCAAAGTATCGATATCTTAAAAGATGCTTCTGCTACTGCTATCTACGGATCTCGTGCGATGAACGGGGTTGTAGTTATTACTACAAAATCAGGTCGTAAAGAAAGCCCTTTAGCTATTTCATACTCAATGGAGAATACTGTACGTACAGTTCCTAACTATGGACGTTACGATATTATGAATTCTCAACAAACAATGGACGTTTATCAAGAGTTAGAGAAAAAAGGACATATTACATATCCAAACTCTTTAAATGGTAGATATGGTGGTGTTTATAATATGTACTATAGAGGAGTAAATAACTACGACTCAGAAGAGGATAAATTTCAGTATATCAATGATAGAGTAGGAAAAAATACATTCTTACAAAAACATGAATTAGCTAATACAAATTGGTTTAAAACATTATTCAGACCTGCAATTTCTCAAAGTCACTCATTGAGTTTCTCTGGAGGAGGTAAGAATAATGCATACTTTGCTTCAGTAGGATATTTTGCTGATCCAGGATGGACAGTTGCTGATAAAGTTCACCGTTTGACAATGAACTTAAAGAATACATTCTTTATCAATGATAGATTTACTTTAGCTCTTTCAGTAAATGGATCGGTGCGTGATCAAAAAGCGCCTGGTACATATGATGGAGAAGTTGACGTTGTAAATGGAGCAGTATCTCGTGATTTTGATATTAACCCATTTAGCTACGCGTTAAATACAAGTAGAACATTACGTCCTTATACAGATAATGGTGATTATGAATTTCACAGAAGTAACTGGGCGGATTTCAATATCTTAAATGAGTTAGAATCTAACTATATGGATATTGATGTAAAAGATATTCGTTTCCAAATCGATGCAGATTACAAGATTTCTCCTAAAGTTACGTATAATGTAAATGGAGCTGCTCGTTATGCTGCAACAAAACGTGTACACAGTTTGACAGAAACATCTAACGTAATTGCTGCTTACAATGCGGCAACTAATACGGTAGAAAGAGATCAAAATATTTATTTATATAAAGATCCAAACGATCCAAATAAACCTGGAGTTGCTGTTATGCCAAATGGAGGTATGCGCAGAAACTTTACAAATGACTTAACGTCATTCTACTTGAGAAATAGTTTTACATACAATGACGTGTTTAATGATAAACATGAACTTGATGTATTTGGTGGTACTGAGATGAGAGTTGTAAACCGTAGTAATGACTACTTTTTATCTCATGGTGTACAGTATGATAGAGGGTTAACTTCTTATCCTAACATGACTGCATTAGAAAAATTGATCGATAATGGAGGTCAGTATTTTACATTTGCTGAAGAAAGAGAACGTACATTAGCTTTCTTTTCACGTATCGGATATACATTTGATAACAGATATACAATCGCTGTAACAGGTCGTTATGACGGATCTAACAGACAAGGTGATTCTTCATCTTCAAGATGGTTGCCAACTTGGACTGTTGCTGGGAAATGGAATGTGAAACAAGAGAAATTCTTAATTGATAACGAGACAATTAGTAATTTATCATTAAGAGCTTCTTATGGTTTAACTGCTAATGCAGGACCAGCTACAAACTCTGCTGCTATTTATAGAAGTAGAATCCCTTACCGTAATTTACAAGGAAATCGCGAGAACGGATTAGAAATCGAAGCTTTACAAAATGCTGATTTAACTTGGGAAAAACAATATGAACTTAACGTAGGTTTTGATTTAGGATTGTTCAATAACAGAGTTCAACTTGCTTTTGATGCATACCAAAGAAATGCATTCGACTTGATCGATATTGTACGTACAAGTGGTGTTGGTGGTGAGCAACAAAAATTAGGAAATAACGCAGATATGAAATTAAAAGGTCTTGAGTTTGGTATTACTACAACAAATATCAAATCAGAAGACTTTAGATGGACTTCTACAATCAATGCTTCAGTTTTCAAACAAGAAATTACAAGTTTGCAAAATAGAGCTAGAGTTATTGACTTAGTTCAAGGTGTTGGAGGAAACGTTGTTGGAAAACCACGTAACAGTTTATACTCTTACCAATTTACAGGATTAAATAATGAAGGTTTACCAACTTTTATTATGGCTAATGGAGAAACTGATAACGTTACTGGTGCTAACTTCCAAGATTCTCAAAATATTACTGATTATTTGAAATATGAAGGTTCTTCAGAACCAAATAAAACATTAGGTTTCTCTAATACATTTACATACAAAAACTGGAGCGTTAACTTATTCTTTGTAGCTTCAGGTGGAAACAAAGTTAGATTAAACCCTATGTTCTCTTCGTCTTATTCAGATCTAGATGTGTTCTCTAAAGATATGAACGATCGTTGGATGATTGCAGGCGATGAACTTAGAACTGACATTCCAGTAATTACAGACATAACTCAGTTAGGAAACTACGGTGCTTCTAGCTTAGCTGTAGCTTACAATGCTTATAACTATTCTACAGCTAGAATAGCAAAAGGAGATTTCGTGAGATTGAAAAACATTTCTGTTTCTTATGAATTCCCTGAGTACTTTAAGAAGAAAATTGGATTTACTAACTTTTCTTTAAGAGCTATGGCTACAAATCCATGGTTAATCTATTCAGATAAAAAGTTAAATGGTCAAGATCCTGAATTCTTCCAAAGTGGAGGTGTTGCAATGCCAGTTACTAGCCAATATACATTAACGTTAAATGTTGGATTTTAAATTTGTTTAGATTATGAAAAAAATAAATATTGGAATAGGATTATTAATAGGATTGTTTTTTGTTAACTGTAGTGGCTTCTTAGATGAAGCACCAGATAATAGAACAAAAATTGATTCTGTTGATAAAGTTGGTGAGGTTGTGACTTTGGCTTATGCAAAAGGAACTCATTATGAGTTTGCTAATATCATGAGTGACAATGCTGTAGATAGTGAAAATATTACTTTAGAGAACTTATCAAATACGGAAGCGTTTTTTTGGGAAAATATTCGTTCAGAATCTCAAGATTCACCTTCATATTATTGGTTTTCTTCTTATAATGCTATATCACAAGCTAATACAGCTTATGAGGCGGCTTTAGAGCTTATTGAAGATTTAGAGGCTAAAGGCAAAACAGCTGAATTAAAAAAGTTAAAAGGTTATATGGGTGAAGCTTTAATCGCAAGAGCCTATGCACATTTTATGCTAGTTAATTTATTTGGTAAAGCCTATGATCCTGTAACAGCTTCTAGTGATTTAGGTGTTCCTTATATGAAGGTAGTTGAAAAAGAATTGCTACCAAAATACGAGAGAAATACAGTTCAAGAAGTATATGACATGATTGAGGCTGATATTGAAGAAGGAATGAGCTTGATTAAGTTTTTAGAACGTTCTAATGCAACTTCAAAATATCACTTTACTCCAGCATCTGCTAAAGCGTTTGCTACTAAGTTTTATGTATTTAAAGGAGATTTCAATAAAGCACTAGAGTATAGCGCAGATTTGAAATTAGACGGTTCGTCTTTACGTGATTACAATTATTATCAGTCAATTGGTCCTGATATTACGCAAGTAGAATATGCAAAAGCGGAAACAGTGAGTAATTTATTAGTTGCGAGTGTTATGTCTGGTATTGCATATAATACAGGATATAGATATTCATTCACTACAAAAGCTGCTACAGAATATTTATTTAGCGGTGATTCACATCCATATAAAAAACAATGGAATTACGGTGAGTATGGTTATACAGGTAGTAAAATGTTTATTGGTTTAGGTAAATTCAATAGAACTTTTGAGGTTACGGATCCAACAAATCAAACAGGATATAGATATACAAATATTGTATTGTTCTCAAATGATATGTTGTATTTGGATCGTATTGAAGCT
Source organism: Myroides sp. WP-1 (assembly GCF_014145635.1). Taxonomy (GTDB): domain Bacteria; phylum Bacteroidota; class Bacteroidia; order Flavobacteriales; family Flavobacteriaceae; genus Flavobacterium. Next base: position 263,668 of record NZ_JACHTC010000003.1, on the reverse strand, counting down.
TTAATTGGTGCAAATCAGTTAGGTGATGCTTTAACAATGATCAATACTTGGGTGAAGAAACATACTTTAGAAGATACGGCTTCAAGAAAGGTTACAGAGAAGATGATTTTGGATTATGTTCCAACTGAAAATACGGAACCATTTTACGCTGCTAATTTATCTAGTTCACAAAAAGCGTACTTAGATTTTCTAGTAGATTTAAGAAGAAGAGACTCTAACTTAGAAGGACAACGTTGGTTTGACGTTAAACGTTTTAATATTGAGGTTACTCACTATAATATTGCAGGTAGTGCAAGAGAGGAAATTTTGAAAAAAGACGATTATCGTCGTCAAATTCAGTTACCTGACATGGCTATTTCAAATGGTTTAGAAGCTAATCCGCGATAATAATTAATTAAAAAGAGATTCTTATGAATTTATATAAAAATTTAAAGAAAATAGGTTTTTTATCACTTGTAGGGCTTGCTTTAGTAGGGTGTGAAAATGATAATGACCTTGGCCCAAGTGGGTTTGATCTATCTGCTGAAAATAGAAATGAGTTAGATCAATGGATTTACGATAACTACACTGTGACATATAATATTGCTGCCACTTACAAGTGGAACCAAGCGTTCGGTTACTACGATAAAGTGTTATTCCCTCCTAAGCAAGAAAATGTTAAACCAGCTCTTCAAATGGTAAAGAAAATTTGGTTAGATAGTTATGCTCAGGCTGCGAAAGAAGGTGACAAGCTAGTGAAGAGAATTGCTCCTAGACAGTTTCACCTAATCGGTAGTTATAACGTAAATAATGATAATACAATCACTTTAGGAGAAGCAGGTGGTGGTGCTCGTATCACATTGTTTAATACAGATTATGTTAAACATGATGATTTAGCAAGTATTCGTCAGTTTGTGCATACAGTACAACATGAGTATGTTCACATTCTTAACCAAACTAAAGATTTTGACCGTGTTGCATGGGCTGCAATTTCTAGAGGGGGGTTATATACAAGTTCTTGGTACTTGTACGATGATGAGGAATCAAATGAAGTAGGTTTTGTAACTTCTTATGCTCGTTCTAATTATGATGAGGATTTCGCTGAAACAGCTTCATTTATCTTAATGAAAACGAAAGTGGAGTGGGAAGAATTTTTAGCAGGAATTAAATCTCCAAGTGCTAAAGCTGATATCCTTGCTAAAGTTGATTTAGTTGTATCTTACTATCAAGAACACGTAGGAACGGATTTCTGGGAATTAAGAGATCGTGCTGAACAGAATACAAATGATGTTCTAAATGGGAATTTTTAATATAGAGTTATAAATTAGAAATTATGATGAAAAGATTATTGAATATAGGAGTATTATCTCTTTTGATTTCAGGAGCTGTTGTTTCTTGTAAAAGTGATGACAGTGTGTTTTCACAGAATCCTATTGAACGCGAACAAGAACAAGCAAAAGAATTAAAAGACCTTTTAGTAGGTGCTAAAGATGGTTGGAAATTCCAATATTTTACTCAAGAATCTGCATTAGGTGGTTTTACCTTCTTAATGACTTTTGAGGAAGACGGTCATGTTACTATGGTTTCTGATCACGCAGATGAAGGTTTCAAGGCTTGGAGAACAGAATATGAAATTCAATTGAGAGGAACGACAAGTTTAGTTTTTGTTGACAGAAGTTGGATTCATGAATTATCTGATCCTACTAAATCTGCCCTTAGAATCGCTAAAGGTTTTGAAGGTGAGTTCCAGTACAGATACTATGGACATGATGAAAATTCTATTTTCTTTAAAGGTACAAGAGACATTAAGAAAAATATGAGTTTTGTTCGTGCTACTAGCGAAGATTGGAAAAACTTTGAAGACAGAAAAACAGCAATTAAAAACATTGGGAACGAAGATGATCCTATTTTTAGAAGCTTAGAAGTTGATAAAGGAGGAGTTGTTACTAAATATGATGCTACTTATTCTGGAGTATTGAGATTTTTAGAATTCAACGATGGTGATTCACAAGATTTAATACCTGGAAAAAAAGGTGTAGGAATTGGATTTACAAACACAGGACTATATGTTCAGCCTGCAATTGATGTAGACGGTGAACAGTTCAGTGAGTTTAATTGGAATGAAAGTACAAAAGAATTTGTTTCTTCAAATGGTTCAGGTACTGCAGTTAAGATTAAAAATGTAAAATATCCTGAGGTGTGGACGAATGAATATAAAAACTATATGTTTGCTAATGGAACTACGACTATAGGATTTATCAAAGAACACTTAATGAGTACTCCTAGTAATTCTGAGAAATTCCTTAGATTAATTACACCAATTACTCTTGATCGTATCCAATTTGAATTTGGAAACAATAAGGTTGAAATTGAATACCAAACACCAAATGGGAATTATACTTATATTGCTAGATTGACAGATACTGGTAAGTCTGGAAAAATGTCAAATGGTAGTTGGGCAACGTCAAATGTGCCAAATAACATTAAGGAATTAAACGATGAATTATTCGGTTACGGTGATTTAATGTTAAAAGAACAAAGCTATAATGTTAAGTACACAAATAAAGTTGTGACTGTATATTGTGGTGGAGTAGTAATGGATACATATAAATTCTAAGATTAATTTAAATCCAAAATAGTAAAAGAGGGAAATTTCCCTCTTTTATCTTTTAAAATTGAATGAATGATGAAACAAATATTTTGGTTATTTTCATTGCTATTCGTTTTCGGTTGTTCAAAAAGCGATGATTCGAATAAAGGGAAAAGCTTTGATGATCAACTTTACGGAAAGTGGTTGTTAATTAAAGAAGAACGCTTTGAAGGAAATAAGCTTGTAGAAACTGTTAGTCTAAAAGCAGCTGAACATTGTGAATATGACGTTTTAGATTTTCTTCCTTCTAATTCTATTAATTATCTAGCTTACTATCTTGATCTTGATACAGATGATTGTAATACGCGTTATATGCCAGATGCATATCGTTGGAAAATGATGGATCACCGCAGATTAGTAATCGATAATGGCGAAGTAAGACAAGAGTATATTATTGCCTCTATTGATGATGCAGGAATGATTCTTGAAGGAACTGTTAGTCGTCAAGTGCCTAATTTAGTTGGGGAAAATGGATCTACCACGGTTAATATGCGTGTCAGAGTACACTATCAACGTGTGAAATAATAAAAAGAGTCGCTAAAGCGGCTCTTTTTTTTGTTTCCAACATTATCGTATTTTTGTACTCATTCGTAGTCAGGACGTTTACGCTGACTTTATAGTTATGGGAGTAGTAAAAGAAATAGCTGTAGAAAAGGGAACTGTATATGTTTGGCATATCACAGAATCGTTGATACAGCTCCAACAAGGTCTTACTTTATCAGAGGAAAGCCAAAAGCGTTTAGAGAAAAAAAAGATTGAACAGCATCAAAAAGCTTTTTTTGCTGTGCGTCAGGTTTTGAAGCAAATCGGAATGAACGATGATGACTTAATCTATGACGAAAAGGGCAAGCCAAGTTTGCGTTCGGGACACTATATTTCAATCTCACATTCGTTTGACTATGCTTTAGTGGCGATCAGCGAAGAAAATATTGGGATCGATATCGAATACAAACGCGATAAAGTTGTTCGACTTAAAAATAAATTTTGCAACAACAACGAATTGAAATTAGCGCCAACCGATGTGTCAGCGGAAAGGGATTACTTTACTGAAATATGGTCTGTGAAAGAGGCTCTCTATAAAATGTGTAATTCGAGAAGCTTGAGTTTTGCGCAAGATATGAATGTTGATCTAGTTGTAAAAGAAGCTCAAATCCGCAAAGGAGATTTCGTTGCTTCGTTCTCTTATCAATCGTTCGAATTAGAAGGATATGTACTTATTGTTAGTAGCGGAAAAAGAAAAGTATAATTGCGCAGTTTTTTGTAAATTGCACCAAAAATTAGTAGTATGGAAGATAATCAACCTATTTATGCTGTTGCTCACGAATCGGATGCAGTGAAAGCACAATTTTATCGTCGAACGTATGGAAACTTAGCTTTAGGAGTACTTGCGTTTATTGTTTTTGAAACTATTTTATTGAATACTCCTTTTATCGTTAACGGGATGCTTCAACTGTTATCAACGAGTAAATTCTCGTGGCTAATTATTTTAGGAGCGTTTATGGGAGTTACGTGGTTTGCACAAAGCCTTACCTATAAAACAGCAAATAAACCGCAACAATACGCTGGTTTTATGCTATACGTATTAGCAGAAGCATTCTTGTTTGTTCCAATTTTGTATATCGCATTGAGTATGACGGGTGATTCTTCACTTATTGTTCAAGCAGGTGTACTTACTTTAGCTTTGTTCTTAGGACTTACTGGAGTAGTATTTGGTTCAAATGCAAACTTCTCTTTTATGCGTTCGATCCTAACCATTGGTTTTTTCCTAGCTTTAGGTACAATCGTTGCAGGAATGTTGTTTGGATTTGATTTAGGACTTTGGTTCTCTTTAGCTATGGTAGCTTTAGCGTCAGGTTCAATTTTGTATTCAACATGGCAAATTAAAAACGAATATGCTGCAGATCAATATATACCTGCTGCACTGAGTTTGTTTGCTTCGTTAATGTTGTTATTCTGGTATATCCTTAGAATTTTAATGAGTAGAAATAACTAAGTAAAATAATGTATATCGAAAAGCCATACCAACCGTATGGCTTTTTTTATCGTATAGCAGATGATTGAATTTTTCTTTGGCGCTTATCGCGATACGAGCTGGCTCAATATTGGATTAGAGAGTATTGTCTTTGTTTTTGGTATTTTGAGTGTTTGGTATGCTGGAAGAGAAAATATTCTAGTTTACCCAACGGGGTTAATCGCAACGGTTATTACTGTTTATTTGCTCTATTTAGCGGGTTATCTCGGCGATATGATCCTCAATGCCTATTACTCTTGTATGAGCCTGTATGGGTGGTACAATTGGTCGAGAATGAAAGGAGGGGATCAGGTTGTAAAGATCAGCCGGACGAATCAGAGAGAAAAGGGAGTTGGCCTTGTCGTATTTGTTGTGACAATTGCTCTCGTATATGGTGTTTACCGGGTAACAGATACCCCAATCGCTCCAGAAAATTATATCGATATCTTTACCTCAGGTGTTTTCTTTTTGGGGATGTATTATATGGCCCTAAAAAAGATAGAGAATTGGACCATGTGGTTGATTGGCAATGTGATTTCTGTTCCTCTATATGCATATCGTGGATTGGGAATTTTAGCCATTCAGTTTATTATCTTTACGGTATTGGTGATTCAAGCCTATATTTCATGGTATAAAATTTTAAAGACAGAAACAAGTAATGGATAAACAAGAATTGATCAAAGAGCTTGAATTTAAAGCTGTGCGTAGTAGCGGTGCTGGCGGCCAAAACGTCAATAAAGTATCGTCTAAAGTAGTGGTGTTTTGGAATTTAGTCGAATCATCACTATTGAATTCAGAAGAAAAAAGTAGGGTAGAAAAGAAATTGGCAAACTACTTGTCTAAAGAAGGCTTGATTATTTTGAGTGCCGAAGACACGAGAAGCCAAGTAAAGAATAAAGAAATTGTCATACAGAAGCTTTTAGCGCTAATTAAAGTTGCGTTAGTACAACAGAAGATTAGAAAAGAAACAAAGGTGCCTAAAAGTGTCCGTCGTAAAAACCAAGAAAGCAATAAAAAATTATCCTTAAAGAAAAGCTTGAGAAAGCGAATTATGTAGCTTATTCAGAAAGAATGTATTTGAAGTAGAACAAAACTACATTGTTATGTCTTTTTAAGCTGTTGTTCTTTCTTTTTGATTGGAAGTAAATATTTGATCGTATTGCTCCATTCAGTTGTTTTTATTCTAAATAATACTGTCTATATTTGCAGTTCAAATCTCAAAGGGGTGCCTATACAGGCTGAGATCATACCCGTAGAACCTGGGCAGGTAATGCTGCCAAGGGAAACAATGCAAGTCACTACTATGCATGGGAAAGTGTAATTATTAATCAAACAATAATTGCCCCTTTTATTTGTGAAAGTATTTTTACGAATGAAAAAAGTAACTGTAAATTCATTATTTATCTTCAGCTTGTGTTTAGGTGCTGTAATACCTAGTTTGGCACAACACAAAACTGCACAAGATTCCATCCAAAAAACGGCGTTAAACGAAATTGTTGTATCAGCAGTGCGCGTGGATGAGAAATCGCCGATTGCCTACGAAAATTTATCGAAAAAACAAGTAGCAAAACGCAATTTAGGACAGGACATCCCTGTTTTAATGGGTAATATGACCTCGGTTGTTACTACAACTGATGCGGGAAATGGAATTGGGTATACAAGCTTTAGAGTACGCGGATCTGATGCTACTCGCGTCAATGTAACCTTAAACGGAATTCCGTATAACGACGGAGAATCTCACGGCTCTTTTTGGGTGAATATGCCCGATTTTGGTTCTTCTGTTCAAAACTTGCAATTACAACGCGGTGTCGGAACATCAACTAACGGTGCAGGAGCTTTCGGTGCGAGTTTAAACCTGAAAACCGATGATTATTCCCAAGAGGCAACAGGTGAAATTGCAAACTCTTTCGGTAGTTATAACACGCGAAAATCAACAGTAAAATTTAGTACAGGGCTGATTGACGATAAATTTGAAATCGCTGGACGTCTCTCGGATGTGCATTCAGATGGTTATGTTGATCGCGCATCAGCGGATCTAAAATCGTATTTCTTACAAGGAGTTTATGTTGGTAATACCTCATTGATCAAAGCATTGGTTTTTGGTGGTAAGCAAAAAACGTATCAAGCGTGGAACGGAGTGACACAAGAAGAAATGGACGAATACGGAAGACGCTATAATCCAGCAGGGAAGTATAAAGATGATCAAGGAAATACCCTGTTTTACAACAATGAAACGGATAATTATAAGCAAGATCACTATCAACTCCACTGGAGCGAACAATGGTCAGAACTATGGAGCTCAAATGTCTCTCTTCACTATACTAAAGGTTATGGCTATTACGAAAATTACAAAAGAAAACAAGCATTCATTGACTATGGATTGGATCCTATTGTTGTTAATGGTGAAGAAGTGAATCAAACTGATTTAATTCGCCGTAAAGCGTTAGACAACCACTTCTACGGGATGGTGTTTAATGCAAACTATAAAACGGAGACCTTGCAAGTTGTCTTAGGAGGTGGAGCGAATAAATATGAAGGAGATCACTTCGGAACCTTGCTGTGGGCTAAACAGCCTGTGAAATTTGATTATAAACAGGAGTATTATCGCGATCATGCAGTGAAAACTGATGTGAATTTCTTTGCTAAAGCGACCTGGCAATTTGCAGACCAATGGAGTTTATACGGTGATATGCAATACCGAAGAGTAACGTATGAAGCCAATGGATTAGATACGGGGTTAGTCAATGATAAATTCAACTTTTTGAATCCAAAAGCAGGAGTGACTTTTCAAGTAAATGATGAAAATCAACTGTATTTCTCTTATGCTAGAGCGAATAAAGAACCCAACCGAAATGATTATGAAGGGCGTAAAACACACATGCCTAAGGCTGAAAAATTAGATGATTTTGAACTAGGATGGAGATTTAATACACCAAATGCAGCTATTAATGTCAATGCATTTTACATGAAGTACAAAGATCAATTGGTATTGACAGGGGAGCTAAATGATGTTGGAGCATCGGTGCGCGAAAATATCGAAGATAGTTACCGTTTTGGAATTGAAATTGACGCGAATGTAAAATTGATGGAAAAATTATATTGGAATCCAAGTGTTACCATAAGCTCGAATAAGAATAAAGATTTATATTACTTATGGGAGGGTGAAATGCAGTATTTTGGAACAAAATCAATTGCTTTTTCTCCTGATTTCATAGCTTCGAATGCCTTGACTTATATGCCAATGGAGGGGATGAGTATATCGTTATTAACAAAATTTGTTGGCGAACAGTATATGTCAAACATCGAAACGAAAAACTCCAAACTCGATTCGTACTTTGTTAATGATGTAAATCTAAGCTATGAGTTTCCAGTGAAGAAGTGGTTTAAGAGTATCGCAGTATCGGTCTTAGCTAACAATATCTTTGATGTCAATTACATTTCTAACGGATATTATTGGTCAGATTATGTTGAAGGGGAACAAAATAAAATGGTTATGATTGATGGAGCTGGTTATTATCCACAAGCAACGTTTAATATTTTAGCCGGATTGACGTTGAAATTTTAAGGTATAAAAAACGCCCAAACTTTTTTTTTGTTTGGGCGTTTTTCTATTGTAAGCTCTTAGTAACGAACAACAATGGTTTCACCTTCTCGTGTTACAGGATAAGATTTTAATGTATACTCTAGCTTTTTATCTACAGGTCGACCCCAAAAACCAAGGTCTATGCTGTAATACACTTTTTCTCCTTCGTGTAATTGTGTAGCATTGCAGTAAAAGAAAGAAGGCCTTTTGGGGTCTTGGATTAAGATTGAAGAACCATCAGCTTGTATTCTGTGATTCGGACATGTTAATTCGTATGCATAGTATTCGTTTAAGCCATCTCGAGAATAGATGGCTACACCAGAGATTCCCGCTTGTGCAGATCGATCAACGTGTACGCCTCCTGGTTGAGTTAAATTATTCGCCAATACTAGCGGAATTCTCAAATTTACATTCTGGTTGGGCAAATACGGGTTAGAGGATCTATTGCTATCGTTAGAACAACCTAGGGCAAATAATAGCACAAAGGTTAAGAATAAAATATTTTTCATCACATAAATTATTTGTAAAACAAATTTAATTAATTAACTTTGACATGTAAACCTTACGAGAATAGATAATTTATTTTAAATAAATAATAAAAATATTTTTACGCACCAGAAAATCCCGTTTCATGGGATTTTTTCTATTTATATAAACCAGTTAATTATGAGTAAAATTTCGTATTACACTGCTGAGGGGCTGAAAAAGCTAAAGGATGAATTAGAGCAGTTAAAAAGTGTAGAGCGTCCAAAAGCATCACAAGCAATTGCTGATGCAAGAGACAAAGGGGATTTATCGGAGAATGCGGAGTATGATGCTGCAAAAGAAGCACAGGGGTTACTGGAACTTAAAATTGCTAAAATGGAAGAGGTAGTGGCTAGTGCAAGAATTATTGATGAGTCTCAACTAGACGAATCAAAAGCATTAGTGCTTTCTACAGTTAAAATTAAAAACCAATCCAATGGAATGATTTTAACCTATACGTTAGTAGCGGAAAGTGAAGCTGATTTGAAAGCAGGAAAAATTTCTGTAACTTCTCCTATTGGAAAAGGATTATTAGGAAAATCTGTTGGTGAAGTAGCAGAGATTAAAGTACCTAATGGACAAATGAATTTTGAGATTCTTGAAATATCAAGAGATTAACTTTAAAACAACGTGAGTATGAGTTCAATTTTCACTAAAATAATCAATGGAGAACTTCCAGCCTATAAAATTGCGGAGAACGATCAGTTTTTAGCCTTTTTAGATATTAATCCAAATGCAAAAGGACATACTTTATGTATCCCTAAGCAAGAGATTAATAAAATTTTCGATATGGAAGAAGAGCATTATCTAGAGTTAATGAAATTTTCTAGAAAGATTGCTAAAGCTTTAGAACAAGCCGTTCCATGTAAGAGAATAGGAATGTCAGTTGTAGGATTAGAAGTACCACATGTACACGTCCATTTAATTCCTTTACAGACTATGGATGATATTCGTTTTAGTAAAAAAGAAACTTTGAGTCCTGAAGCGTTTGAAGAAGTAGTAAAAAAAGTACAACAATATCTATAGTCCGCCATTAAAAGGAATATAGTAAATAACAATAAAAGCAGTATAAACAACCGTTTGTACTGCTTTTTTGTTTTTTTGAATGAGATATAGGATATTCAATTCTAAAAAGAGATGCTGTTCATCAGAACAGTTCCTTATTATCTTACAAAGCTCTTTTATCCCATCACTTTCTTATAGACAAGTACAAAAGTGGTACCCTTGCCAATCTCAGAGTGATGCACTCTAATTTTGCCGTTTTGATATTCCTCTACTATACGACGTGAAAGGGATAGACCTAAACCCCACCCCCTCTTTTTGGAGGTATACCCCGGTTCAAATATTTTCTTGAATTTATTTTTAGGGATTCCACTACCTGTATCTGAAATAAATAACTGAACAAATTGATCTGTTTCGGTAATAGTCACCGCTATTTTCCCCTTTCCTTTAGTTGCATCAATGGCATTTTTGATCAAATTTTCAATGGTCCAGCTGTGTAATTCTGGATTGAGAAATACGGGAATTTCATGCGTTGGAGCAGTGAATTCAAACGCAATCTGTTTCGAGGCTCTTTGTTGAAAGTACGTATACGTTTTGCGTGTCTCTCCAATTAAATCGAGAGGAATTAGTTGTGGTTTAGAACCAATTTTGGAAAAGCGATCTGCAATGGTCTGTAAGCGTTTTACATCTTTGCTTATTTCTTCTACTATAGATGCATTGACTTCTTCTAATTTCATGATTTCAATCCACCCCAATAAAGAGGATAAAGGAGTTCCGATTTGATGAGCGGTTTCTTTTGCCATTCCTGTCCATAACCGATTTTGAACAGCGATTTTATTACTGCGGTAAAAAATAATAATGAGGACAGTAAAGAAAATAAAAATCAAAATTAAAGCGAGTGGATAATATTTTAGTTTGAGAAGTAAAGAGGAGTTTCCATAATACAAATATTGTTTTTTCTTTCCTATTTCAACTTCAATGGGAGCATTTTCATTTTTTAGTTTACGCAAAAATAAAGTGGCTTCATGCTCATCCTGTTGTACTTTTAAAGGAACATTGACCATAGCCAAAATACTGTCCTGTTCGTTAGTCTGAATAATCGGAATAGTGGTATTATTGGTAAGAATCAATAGTGGTAATTCTAAATTAGTATCTAGCGGATTTGCTTCATTCAACGTGTTGGATGCAGTAGCCCAAATTTCCATTTTAATTCGCTCTTCTTCTTTATACGTTTGAAAAAAAGAATAGGTATTCCACAGGATAAGCAATAACACAACAAATGCTGTCGCAATTAAGGTCCAACGAATGATTTCTCTTTTAATAGTCAAAGTAATGGTTGATTTAAGGATTAAAGATAATTAAAATAAATGGGGTTGTAAATCTACCTCACGTGCTTTTTGAATTCTCACGTCAAGGATATTTTATATGATAAACGGTGAAATGTAATTTTTCATATGAAGTGAAGTTTTTTTTAATAGGATTTTTCCTTGTTTAAAAGAGGGGGAATCATAGCATCCAAAGAACAGAAAATATTGTCAATTAAAAGCGATGTTTGTCTATCGTGTTTTTTTGTGGTTCGATCTGCTTTTACTACCTTTACTTTTCTACCGAAAAAGAAAGAATAGAAATGAAAACAATAAACCCAAAAGACATTTCAACTGTTGAGTTACAAGGTTTTTTACAAGGTTCTGTAGGACCAAGACCAATTGCTTTAGCGAGTACAGTTGATGCTGATGGAAATCCGAATTTATCGCCCTTTAGCTTTTTTAATTTATTTAGTGCTAATCCTCCGATTTTAGTATTTTCCCCGTCAAGACGTGTGCGTGATAATACGTGTAAACATACCTTGTTCAACGTTCAGGCAACGATGCAAGTGGTGATTAACGTAGTTAATTACGATATGGTTCAACAAACCTCATTATCAAGTACAGAGTATAAAGACGGAGTGAATGAATTCGTCAAAGCAGGATTTACAATGATAGAATCAGAAGAAGTTCGACCATTCCGCGTAAAAGAAAGCCCTGTGCAATTTGAGTGTATCGTTCAAGAGGTTATTGGGTTGGGAACAGAAGGAGGAGCAGGAAATCTTGTGATATGTGAAGTAGTTAAAATGCACATTGATGAGGCAATCCTTAATGAAAAAGGAGGGATTGATCAACATAAAATTGATTTAGTTTCTCGTATGGGAGGGAATTGGTATAGCCGTTCTAATAAAGGGATGTTTGAGGTTGAAAAACCATTGACTACCTTGGGGCTGGGGGTAGATATTATTCCACAAGAAGTTATCGATAGTGCCATTTTTTCAGGTAATGATTTGGGAATTTTAGGGAATGTAGAACATTTGCCAACGGCAGAAGAGGTACAGACTTTTTTAGATCAAAATCCAGAAGCGAAGCAAATCGTAGCTTCGGGTGATTTGGAAAAGAAATTTCAATTAGCTAAAAAGTATTTAGAGGAAAATAATGTACCTTTGGCTTGGAATATGATAGTAGCAAAGTAACAATCAGGAAAAAAAAGATATAATGGAAGTAATAGGAAGAATTAAGGTGATTGGGCAACCACAAGATATTAGCTCAAGCTTCAGAAAAAGAGAAGTTGTGGTTACTACTGAAGAACAATATCCACAAGATATTTTAATCGAGTTTACACAGGATCGCGTAAATTTATTGGATAGCTTTCAAGTTGGAGAGCCTGTAAAAGTATCGATTAACTTAAGAGGAAGAGAATGGACATCTCCACAAGGAGAAGTTAGATACTTCAATACAATTCAAGGATGGAGAATTGAAAGAAACATGCCTGCACAAGGAATGGGTCAACCAATGGGACAACCGATGCAAAATCAATATACGCAACAACCAACTATGGGGCAACCTGCGCAACAAGCTGGCGGATTTAACCAAAATTATCAAGGTAATCAAGGAACACCAAACCAGTTTGCTCAACAAGCTCCACAGGCGCCTCAAACGTCACAATTCCCTCCAGCACCGTCATTTACGGAAGAGGATCACGATGATTTACCATTCTAAATAATACATATCCCCAATCTACTGATTGGGGATTTTTTTTCACTATGATTGCCATTTTAAACCCTCAATATTTAAGTTTTCCACCCGTTGAAACGGCACATGAATCGGGAATTTTAGCCATCGGCGGTGCACTCACTGCAGAGTGGTTACTCTTAGCCTATCGACACGGTGTTTTTCCGTGGTTCGAAGATGGTGAACCTATCACCTGGTGGGCTCCTAATCCTAGAATGGTCGTTGACCCCATATCGTTTAAACCCTCAAAAAGTATGCGAAATATTCTGAATAGAAATTTATTTCAAGTGACTTTTAATACTTGTTTTGAAGAGGTAATCAAACAGTGCCAACAGGTAAAGAGACAAGGACAAAATGGAACGTGGATTACAGATGAAATGCTAGAAGCTTATTGCGAACTACATCAATTGGGATATGCTCAGTCCGTTGAAGTATGGCAAGACGGACTACTTGTCGGTGGGTTATATGGAGTGGATATTGGTCAACGAATCTTTTGTGGTGAAAGTATGTTCTCTTTGGTCTCTAATGCGAGTAAAGTGGCTTTTCATCGGTTGATTCAAAAATTAAAAGAAGAAAATTATCGTCTATTAGATTGTCAAGTATACAATCCACACCTCGATTTATTAGGTGCTGTTGAAATTCCTCGCGCACAGTATATGGAATATTTATATGAGGCAAAATAAAAGAAAATCCAAACGCTAAAAGACTAACGTTTGAATTTTCCAATTGAATGTATCTATGATGACTAACTGATTGTGTAAAGGGTTTAAATCTAAAATAACTTTAAGTGTTTCTTGTGCCATCATCGTGCCAATAATACCAGGAAAAGTACCCAAAACACCATTCAAACTACAATTTGGTACATCACTCGGATCTGGTGGCTCTGGAAATATAGCTCGTAGATCTTTGGATTGTCGATGATTGAATACCGCTAATTGTCCTTGAAACCCTAGGATTGTTCCATAAATTAATGTTTTGTTGAATTGTACACAAGCATCATTGACAAGGTATCGCGTCGCGAAGTTGTCTGTTCCATCGACGATATAATCATAAGACTCAAAAATAGATTGGATATTAATCGCTGTTAATTTCTCTTGGTATGTTTCTACCTTTATATGAGGATTAAGCTGTGTAATACGGTTTGCTGCAAGGATCGCTTTGTATTGACCCATGTCGCTTTCTTGAAATAGAATTTGACGATGTAAATTGTGTATTTCCACCCGATCGAAATCGACAATACCTAAATGTCCTACACCAGAAGCAGCTAAATAAGTGAGAATGGGCGAACCTAATCCTCCTGCACCAACAACCAATACCTTTGCCTTTTTAATCTTTAGCTGGCCCTCAACGCCAACTTCATTTAAATTCATAGGACGACTATAACGTAAAAAATCGTGTACTTCTAACATATTACGACAATAAAAAGTTAGCATAACTCGCGTGCCAATCTGTCCAAATTGGATCATATCCTTTGGACTTGATTAAGCGATGAATTTCTTCTGTAGAGCGGTTGTCGCAGATTTCAAATTGAGCGAGCGAATCCTGATCCACACTGTACCCTCCAGGATTTGTTTTTGAACCTGCACTCATTGATGTAACGCCCAATCCGATAATGTGATTGCGAAAATGCTCGCTTTCTCTGGTAGAAATGGAAAGCTCAACGTCTTCATTCCAAAGGCGATAGGCAAACATTAACTGTAGTAAATCTTTATCTTCCATTATAAAATTGGGTGGTAGATTGCCTTCGGCTGGTCGTAGGCGTGGAAAAGAGATGGAGTATTTTGTTTTCCAATATCGCTTTTGTAAATAATCAAGGTGTAAAGCGGTAAAAAAACTATCCACACGCCAATCTTCCAAACCTAACAATACACCTAGCCCTATTTTGTGAATTCCCGATTGACCGATTCGATCAGGTGTTTCTAATCGATAGCGGAAATTGGATTTTTTCCCTTTGAGATGATATTGTTTGTATACAGCTTCGTGATAGGTTTCTTGATACACCAAAACAGCATATACACCCAATTGAGCCAACACCTCGTACTCATTTTGTTCTAAAGGTTGTACTTCAATTGATATTGTTGAAAATGAAAGACGAATCTGCTTAATAGCCTGTTCAAAGTAGGAGAGATTTACCGTGTGATTGGCTTCGCCTGTTACCAATAAAATGTGATCGTAGCCCTGGTGTTTAAGCAAGTTGATTTCTCGCTCAATTTCGATTGAGGTTAGTGTTTTTCTTCGAATTTTATTGTCGATGCTAAAACCACAGTAGGTGCAAATGTTATGGCATTCATTGCTGAGATACATGGGAGTATAAAGCTGAATGGTTTTGCCAAATCGCTTGTGGGTTAGTTGCTGGCTGATTTGGGCCATTTCTTCTAAGAAAGGACGAGCCGCCGGAGAAATGAGATGGAGGAAATCGGTTAGATTTCGCTTCGGTTTGTACAAACTTTGTCTGACTTGTGCCGCTGTGGTTTCGTCTAATTGTTGTTGAATGGATGCCCAGGAATAGGTCGTATAAATATCGTAAAACGTCATAACTATTGATACAAGAATGAAGTTAATGGGCTAGAGGCATTGGCGTGATTTTGGATTGCTCCAAGTTGAGCTTCATAGGCCATACGCCCTGCCACAACAGCTTGTTGAAAAGCTTTGGCCATCTGTATTGGGTCGCCAGCAACCGCAATAGCGGTATTGACTAAAACAGCATCTGCGCCAAGTTCCATCGCTTTAGCAGCATCGGAAGGAGCGCCTATACCTGCATCAACAATGACAGGAACTCGACTGTTTTCAATAATAATTTCCAAAAAATCTAAGGTTTTTAATCCTTTATTTGTGCCAATTGGTGAACCCAAAGGCATAACAGCTGTTGTCCCTACTTCTTCTAAGCGCTTACACAATACTGGATCTGCATGAATATAAGGAAGAACGAAAAATCCTTGTTTTGCCAATTCTTCTGTTGCAAGTAGTGTTTCTATGGGATCGGGAAGCAAGTATTTAGGATCAGGATGAATCTCAACTTTCACCCAATTTGTTTCTAAAGCCTCGCGCGCTAACTGAGCTGCTAAAATCGCTTCTTTTGCGGTTCGTGCACCAGAAGTATTAGGTAGTAAATTAAGGTGTGGATGGTTGAGGTGCGCAAGTAATTGATCGTTCTCATGTGCGAAGTCCAAGCGCTTTAAAGCTACTGTTATAAATTGGGTTTCACTTGCTAATGTTGCGGCTTCCATAAGCGTATGAGAACCGTATTTACCTGTTCCCAAGAATAATCTTGAGTGAAAGGTTTTATCTCCTAGTTGTAAAGGATTCATAAAAAATAGGTTTTTAATTGTTGTAAAATTTGTCGAGGCTGTTGAGATTGATGGAGTAAGGAAGAAACAGCTACACCCGATAATTCCAATTGTTCTAATAATGGAAGATCCTCTATGGCAATTCCTCCAATGGCGATAATTGGCGTTTTTTTCTCTTCCTCTGTAAGATTTGTCAGAATATGGCGATAGCCCTCAAAACCTAAAATCGGACTTAGATTCTTTTTAGTTGGGGTGTATCGCAATGGGCCTAAACCTATGTAATCACACCCTTCAGCTAAGCGTTGTCGCACATCTTCTAACGTATTGGCTGTGCCTCCAATAATCTTATTAGGGATCATTTTTCGCGCTTCTGCTATGGATGAATCAGACAATCCTAAGTGTACCCCATCTGCATCAATGGCCTGAGCTAAATCAGGATGATCATTGATAAGTAAAGTCGCTTTGTAACTGTCGCATAGTATTTTTACTTGTTCTGCTGTGGTCCAACGTACAGAAGAAAGTGCATCTTTGAAACGGAATTGAATCCATAACTGGCCCGCATCTAAGATAGATTCAATATGGTATAACTGCTCTTGTGGAGTGTTACCTTGACTGATATAATGTACGGTATTAAACATGATAAGCGAGTAAAGAGGAATTAGAGTTTAACATTTTTTCGATATATTTTTTGGCCGATATAATTGCTTCAGGTAACAAATAACCCAAGGCAATATAACTTCCGATAGCAGAAGAGAGTACACAACCTGTACCGTGTTTGGTTGTTTGGTAAACACAGGTAGGCGGAAAAGAATGTAAGGTACCTTCTATAAACAACTGATCGGTAGCTTTTTTATCGAGGGCATGACCACCTTTAAGGAGTATAGCACAATGTCGACTTAGCTCTTTTGCTTTGTCTGTTGGAGAAATCGTCGATGGCACTAACTGTTCAATTTCGGGATAGTTTGGTGTAAGTAGATCAATTTGCTGTAAAATCGCCTCAAGGGTTTCTCTGCTCATTCCCTGCAAGAAGTCAAACTGTGTACTCGAACGCAAAACGGGATCCCACACTATAAAAGCATGCGGAGCATACTGTTTTATTACCGTTAAATAGAGTAAGAGGTCTTCTCCAGATTCGACGATGCCAATTTTAATAACTTTAGGAGAATACTGCTGTAAAAGGACTTCCAATTGATCGAGAATATAATCGCGTTTTTCCCAGCGAATGCCTACAAAGCGATCTTCTGTTTGTGTGGTATTTGCGGTAAGAATGCCCATGGCATATACTTGGTGATTTTCAAATGTTTTGATATCTGCGAGCAAACCCGCACCACCGCAAGGATCAAATCCAGCTATGGAAAAAGCAATAGGTCTTGTTTGTAACATAAATCAAAAATTTTTAAAGGTTCAGCAGCTTGCCATATAGTACCTAACAGTGCAAAGTCTCCAAAACCCATGTCGTGAATTATAGGAATATGCGCCGGGGTTATACCGCCTAAGGCCACAGGGCAGATCATCGGAAAAGACCAATGCTGGATTTCCTTTTGCCAATCTACTGTTGGATGATACCCGCGTTTAGAAATACTCGTAAATACAGGACTGATGAAGGCGCGTTTATGCCTTGTTGATAACTTGACATATTCAGTAGAGTTATGAACACTTGTTGATAAATACGGGAGTTTTGATCTATAGTTATTAACAAATGAACAATCTGTTGTTGATAAGTGGGCAAAATCAGCCTTTATACTGTTGATAAGTTCAATATATTGTTTGAAAACTTCCTCCTTGTTGTTGATAACTGAAGGTGGAATGTGAATAACTAACCGATGACGATGTTGATAACTGATGTTTTCCACCCATAGTTGCAGTTGTTCAAAAGTCAAATTAGGCTTTCGAACATGCAAAAGAGGTAAGCCCCTTTTCAACATTTCATTGACGAGGCTTATTTCTTTTGGATACTTGTCAGCGGGCGTTATCACAACCATTTACAAATAGATTTCTTTACCTGCTTTAATGAATGCTGAAGACATGTCTTTCATTCCTTGTTCTGCTGAATCGCGAATTTCTTGTGAGATTTTCATCGAGCAGAATTTCGGACCACACATGGAGCAAAAGTGAGCAACTTTAGCTGCGTCAGCAGGGAGCGTTTCATCGTGAAATTCCCTTGCCGTATCAGGGTCTAAAGACAAGTTAAATTGATCTTCCCAACGAAATTCAAATCTCGCTTTACTCAAGGCATTATCTCTGTATTGTGCTCCTGGATGTCCTTTGGCTAGATCGGCTGCGTGTGCTGCGAGTTTGTAGGTGATTACGCCATCTTTTACATCTTTCTTGTTGGGTAATCCCAAGTGTTCTTTCGGTGTAACATAGCATAGCATCGCTGTACCATACCATCCAATCATCGCTGCACCAATAGCAGAAGTGATGTGGTCATAACCAGGGGCAATATCTGTGGTTAAAGGACCTAAGGTATAAAAAGGAGCTTCTCCACAGTCGCGCAACTGCTTTTCCATATTTTCTTTAATCAGGTGCATAGGTACGTGACCTGGTCCTTCAATCATCACTTGTATATCGTGTTTCCAAGCAATTTTCGTCAATTCGCCTAATGTCTCCAATTCGGCAAATTGTGCTGCGTCATTAGCATCTGCAATTGATCCTGGTCGTAAACCATCTCCTAGTGAAAACGCAACATCATAGCGTTTCATAATTTCGCAGATTTCCTCAAAATGAGTGTATAAGAAGTTTTCTTGGTGGTGAAATAAACACCATTTAGCCATAATAGATCCTCCACGAGAAACAATACCTGTTACACGTTGCGCGGTGAGGTGAATATAACGCAACAGTACACCAGCGTGGATGGTAAAGTAGGAAACCCCTTGCTCTGCTTGCTCAATTAAGGTATCTCTAAAGATTTCCCACGTCAAATTTTCAGCTACTCCTTTTACTTTTTCTAAGGCCTGATAGATAGGAACAGTTCCAATGGGTACAGGAGAATTGCGAATAATCCATTCACGGGTTTCGTGTATGTTTTTTCCTGTGGATAAGTCCATAATGGTATCCGCTCCCCATCGACATGCCCATACCGCTTTTTCAACCTCTTCTTCTATAGTTGAGGTAACGGCACTGTTGCCAATATTAGCGTTAATCTTTACTAGGAAATTGCGGCCAATAATCATCGGTTCACTCTCGGGGTGATTGATGTTGTTGGGAATAATGGCTCTTCCAGCGGCAATTTCATCGCGTACAAATTCTGGTGTGATATAGTTTTTAGGTGTGTTTGCTCCAAAGCTATTGCCTTGATGTTGCTGTTTTAGCGAAGCAGAAACGGTATTTAATTGCTCAATACGTTGATTTTCGCGAATGGCCACATACTCCATTTCAGGAGTAATAATGCCCTGTTTTGCATAGTGTAGTTGGGTTACATTTTGCCCTTCTTTGGCTACTTTGGGTTTGTGTGTAAATTCAAATCGCAAGTGATCCAAACTTGTATCTTCAGCTCTTTTTTGACCGTAAACCGACGTAAGGTTGTCTAACACTTCTACATCTTGTCGATCTAAAATCCAAGATTCTCTCAGACGAGGCAATCCTTTTTTGATGTTAATATCTACGTTTTCATCCGTGTAAGCACCAGAGGTATCATAAACGGTTACCGGTGGGTTTTCCTCTGTTTTTCCTGCGCTTAATTTAGTATCGTGCAAGGTGATTTCACGCATCGCTATGCGGATAGGAAATAGTTTGCCCTCTACATGAATCTTTTTTGAATTGGGAAAAGGGGTTTGGGAAATTTTTTCGTGTTGTTCCATGAGTAATAATTTAATTTGAGTTCGAATGAATTAAACAAAATGGAATCAACCGCCTTGGGTTGCCGTGATCAGGAGAATATCATCCGATTCGGATAAGTAATAAGTTGCCCAATCAGACTTCGCAATTACACGTGAATTGATGGCAACAGCAATACCTTTTTGTTGCTTGAGCCAATGCGTATCAAGCATCATCTGAATACTTACAGTCGCTTGTTCAAATTGAAATTTTTGATTGTTGATTTGTAGTTCCATTCCTTTGTTGTGTTACTGATATAACTTTAGGAATGGCTACACAGAGGTACAGAATGTACCAAATGAAGTCATCTTACTTTTCCCTACGCTAGTATGAACTAGATCAGGTTCAAAGGGTAAAATCTCAGCCTACTCGATGTAGACACCCCTAAAGTTGAAAGCAAATATAGGGATTATTTCATGGGATACAAGTTTTGTTTGTTTTAGTTTGAATGTTGTATCTTGTTTTACAAATTGAGCGATATGAAAAAATCAGAAGTAAGATTCATTGAGAATTGGAAGAAGAAAATAGAAATGGGGCGATTAAAATATGGGTTTATTGAGGGTAGTATTTTGGGCCTTTTTGTTGGAATAATAACCATATTGTTATCCTGGCTATTTGATGATAATACTGTTGTTTTTGGGATGCAATTGCTCTATGATTTGATTATTTGGGTGTTAGGAGGAGTGCTAGGTTATTTAACTGTTATGTGGGAGGTGAATATGTATTACTATAAAAGATTTATCAAGAAATACGATGTATAGTGGCAAGAAGAGAAGTGAAAATAACAAGAGCATGTTTGATGATTGTTTTATGTTAAATTTAAAAAAAAATCAACTACTTTTGTTCTCAAATGTGAAAAATATGAGAGCGGTATTTAACGTATTATTTATTGGAGTGATTGGATTTTTGAGTAGTTGTAGCTCGGATAGTGATTCTAGTAAGTTTACTGCGGAAGAAAGAGAATTGCGTACCATGTTAAATAATGAATGGGAGGCATCAAGCTTTACCGATTTGATGTTCGAGTTACCTTTGTTGCAAGAAAATATTAATTGGATTTTAGATTACGAAGGAAGAATACCTATGAGAGGGAAAGATCGTTCTATTGTGATTGGAATGAACAAAAAAGGTGGGTTTTATCTCATTGATGAAAATACAAGAAAAGGTTATGTAGGAGAACCTTTGCATGACCTGCTTTATTGTTGTACTTTTCAACAAGGTAATAAGTTTACAGGTATGTTTTCTGGAATGTCTCAAAAAGAAATATTTCAGGAGTTTTATGTACGTAAAATTGATGAGAATACAATGATTTTGTTCTTAGTTAAGGTTAAAGATGAAGATGGTCGTCTACCTTACGGTTATGGTATTGTTTATATGTTGAAGAAGAAAGGGATTTGGGAGGAGAAAACTACTTTTCGCAAGATTTTCCAACGTTACCGCTATTATGACAATATGTTGGATAAAATGATTATGGCAGAAGAGAATTACGAAAGGGATGTAACGCAAGGGGGATGTCAATAAAAATAGTTAGATACAAAAAAAGTCAGAAGATTTCTTCTGACTTTTTTTGTATGGATTGAGGTGTGTTTATTAGTTAGTTTATGCGTTTTCCGTTTCTAAACCAGTGGAATTTAGACTCATTTTATCAACAATCAGTGCAATTGCTCCGTCTCCCATGACATTACAAGCTGTACCAAAACTATCCATGGCTACATATAAGGCAATCATAAGTGTTTGCTGTTCGGTACTAAAGCCTAAGACAGATTGCAATACGCCTAAAGCCGCCATAATTGCACCACCAGGTACTCCAGGAGCGGCAATCATCGTTACGCCGAGCATGAAGATAAAGCCAATCATCGCTAAAGGATCAATGGGGGTATGTTGAATGAGCATTAAGGCAATTGCACAAGCAACTATTTTTAAGGTACTTCCTGCCAAGTGAATGGTTGCACAAAGCGGAATGACAAAACCTGCAATTTTGGGATTAACGTCGTTTTTTAGGGTTGATTCTAAGGTAACGGGAATCGTTGCTGCAGAAGACTGCGTCCCTAAGGCTGTAAAATAGGCCGGTAGCATGCGTTTCATTAAAAGAAATGGATTTCTCTTTACGACCAATCCTGCAAGGGTGTATTGGAAAATTAAAAATACAATGTGAAGAGCGAAAATAACACCAATAATTTTCAAAAACGTTTCTAAAACCACGAAAACTTGTCCGCTGTAGGTCATATTTAAAAATACACCAAAAATAAAGAGCGGTAAGAAGGGAATAATCACCTTCTCTATCACAGTCATGATAATAGATTGAAACTCGTTAAAAACCCCTTTTAAATGCGTAAAAGGGCCTTTTGAAATGCATATTCCTACAATGAAAGCAAGTATTAAGGCGCTCATGACGTCAAAAAGCGGCGGAATATCAATAGAAAAGAATGGAATGAGTGTTTGCTCATTTCCCAACGTAAGTGCCGTAGATTGCGAGCTCAAGAGTTGAGGAAAAATACTTATTGAAACCGCATAAGAACTAAAACCCGCTAAGAGTGTAGACCCATACGCAAGTCCGGTTGTTAAAAGTAGCAATTTTCCGGCTTCTTTGCCAATATTTCCAATGGCTGGAATAATTAACCCTACAATAATTAGCGGAATGATGAAGCTTAAAAAATTACCAAAGATGCTATTAAAGGTGCTGAAGATTCTACTTATTTCCAACGGCAGTTTATCGCCTAAGTAGGTCCCTAATGCAATAGCAATGACAATTTGTAATAATAAGCTATTCTTGATGAGTTTCATATTTTTTTGTTTTAAAAATACGAAAATAAATAAAAAAACCTCAAACAAAATGCTTGAGGTTTGATATTTTAATTTTTAAAGGATAAATATTATCCTAATGAAGCTCTTTTGAATCCTGTGATTTCAACACCAAAAGACTGAACATAGTCAGCAACTTTTTTAGACTCATCTTTAATAAAGTTTTGGTCTAATAAAGCTTTCTCTTGGTCTAAAGTTGTATTGTCACTGATGAAACGAGCAACTTTTCCAGGTAAAATTCTATCCCAGATGTTTTCAGGTTTACCTTCAGCTTTTAATTCAGCTTTAGCATCTTCTTCCGCTTGTTTCAATACTTCTTCAGTAAGTTGAGCGTAAGAAATATATTGAGGTACATTTTTAAGTGTTTTACCTAAACGCACCAATTCTTCGTTTTCTTTAACGATAACTGCGATACGAGCTTCAGTTTCTTTCGCGATGAATTCTGGATCAAAATCTTTGTAAGATAAAGTCTCAGCACCCATTGAAGCTACTTGCATAGAAACGTCTTTAGCGATTTCTTCTGCTTTAGCAACAGCTGAAGATAAAGCTGTAATAGCAGCAATTTTGTTACCGTGAACGTAAGAACCGATGAAAGCTCCTTCTAAGATTTCGAAAGAACCGATTTCGATTTTCTCACCGATAACTCCTGTTTGCTCGATACATTTGTCAGCAATAGTCATTGTATCGTTGTAAGGAGAAGCTAAGAATTCTTCTTTTGTATTGAAGTTGATTGCTTTTTCAGCTAATTCTTTTGCTAATGCTTGGAAACCTTCGTTTTTACCAACGAAATCAGTTTCACAGTTTAATGTAATAACAACACCTCTAGTTTTGTCAGCGTTAACAACAGCAACAGCAGCACCTTCAGATGACTCACGGTCAGAACGGTTAGCAGCTACTTTTTGTCCTTTTTTACGTAAAACTTCGATTGCTTTATCGAAATCTCCCTCAGCCTCAACTAAAGCTTTTTTACAGTCCATCATTCCGGCACCTGTTTGTTGTCTTAGCTTGTTTACGTCTGCAGCAGTAATATTTGCCATTTTAGTAATCTTTTAAAGAGTTAATAAATTAAAAAAGTCGTTATTGACAGTTGAATACAAAGGTAAACATCTATCAGCATAACGACTTTATGATATTGTTAAAAAATTATGCTTTAGCTTCAGCATCTGCTTTTACAGCTGGTGCTTCTTCTTTTTCAGATTTTCTTTCTGCATTACCTTCGATAATTGCAGCAGTAACTAAAGATAAAATTTTATCGATTGATTTAGAAGCATCATCGTTTGCTGGAATAACGTAGTCAACTTGACGTGGGTCAGAGTTCGTATCCACCATAGCGAAGATCGGAATGTTTAATTTTTGTGCTTCTTTAATCGCAATGTGTTCAGCTTTGATATCTACAACAAATAGAGCAGCTGGTAGACGAGTCATATCAGCAATAGAACCTAAGTTTTTCTCTAATTTTGCACGAAGACGCTCAACTTGTAAACGCTCTTTCTTAGAAAGCGTCATAAATGTACCGTCTTTTTTCATTCTATCAATAGAAGCCATTTTCTTAACAGCTTTACGGATAGTAACGAAGTTTGTTAACATACCACCTGGCCATCTTTCAGTGATGTAAGGCATGTTTGCCGCAGCTGCTTTTTCAGCTACGATGTCTTTCGCTTGCTTTTTTGTAGCAACGAAAAGGATTTTTCTTCCTGATGCAGCGATTTTTTTCAAAGCTTCATTCGCTTCTTCAATTTTAGCTGCAGTTTTATATAGATTGATAATGTGAATACCATTACGCTCCATATAGATGTAAGGAGCCATGTTTGGATCCCATTTTCTAGTCATGTGTCCGAAATGAACACCTGCTTCTAGTAATTCTTTAACTTCTACTTTGTTTGCCATTTTCTAATAGTTTACGTTCTGTTACTTTAGCAATGATTCAGTAGCGATTACTCGGTCTCAACCATTTAGATGCTAAACTACTTCTTACAAAAAATGCAAGTGCGCAACAAAAACCTAGATTTTTTAATAATAAATAAATATTAACGTTTAGAGAATTGGAATCTCTTACGAGCTTTCTTCTGACCGAATTTCTTACGCTCAACCATACGAGGGTCACGAGTCAATAATCCTTCTGGTTTAAGAACTGCTCTGTTCTCAACATCAATTTCGCACATCGCTCTAGCAATTGCCATACGCACTGCCTCAGCTTGTCCTGTAGTTCCACCACCATATACATTTACTTTGATGTCAAAGTTCTCAGCGTTCTCAGTAAGTGTAAGAGGCTGTAATACTTTGTACTGTAATGTACCTGTAGGGAAATAAATTTTAAAATCTTTTTTGTTTACTGTAATGTTTCCTGTTCCTTCTGAAACATAAACACGAGCTACAGCGGTTTTTCTTCTACCGATTTTGTGAATAACTCCCATTACTTAACTTCGTTTAAATTAACGGCTTTAGGTTGTTGAGCTCCATGTTTGTGCTCAGCGCCTACATTAACATTTAAATTACGGAATAATTGTGCTCCTAATTTGTTTTTAGGCAACATCCCTTTGATTGCTTTCTCTACTAATAATGCAGGATTTTTTTGTTGCATTACTTTAGCAGTTAAAGATCTTTGTCCTCCTGGATAACCTGTATGACGGATGTAAGTCTTGTCATCTAATTTGTTACCAGTTAGGTTGATTTTTTCTGCGTTGATCACGATTACGTTGTCTCCACAGTCTACGTGCGGCGTGTAATTTGTCTTGTGTTTACCTCTTAAAAGTGTTGCCACTTTAGAAGCAAGACGACCCAAATTTTGGCCTTCAGCATCTACAACTAACCATTCTTTTTGAACAGTTGCTTTGTTTGCTGATACAGTCTTGTAGCTTAAACTTTCCACAATAATTTTGTATTTAATTAAACATTCCATTCCCAATTAAGGGAGTGCAAAATTACATAATTTCTTTTATTATACAAATTCATACCGCTGTTTTTTGCTTTTATTTGCTTTTAACAAGCTGAGTTGTAATTTGTTTGAAGAAAAAAGTCAAGCCTTTTTCACCTCTTCTTCCACTAAAAAAAATAAAATATACCTAGCGTCTAAGAACTAAAATCAAGAAATAAATCTTTTATTTTGGCGTATACTGTCGCTAATGCTTTCTATCTTAATGCTTTTCTCTTAACTTAATATAGTTTAGGATTGTAATTCTCCGGATATTTTGCCATCTCGGCGTTGTAGTATGGCGCAATCTCATCAAGTAGTTCTTCAAAAGATTTGTCTTCTACTTTCACTAATTTCATAATCCCACATTGTTTCTTTTTGTAATCGGCATAACACAAAGCAATGGGAATATCTGTTTGTCTTGCGATGTGGTAAAACCCTTGTTTCCATTTTTCTGAATAGGAACGCGTCCCTTCGGGGGTATTGATCAAGGCTATTGTGTCTGATTCGTTGATGATCTGCACGGCATATTCTACTAGATTCTGACTCTTTGTACGATCAACGCCTATGCATCCCAACGCTTTAAAGAAGAAACCAAACCACGATTTGGTGTAATAGTCCTTGATAAACATTTTAAAAGGCATGCCCAAAATCCAAAAACAAGCCAAACTGTAGTAAAAATCCCAATTGGACGTATGTGGAACACAGATTAAGATACTCTTCTTTTCCTGTTTAAATGATTCGTCATGTACCACAAGTTTCCATCCCGTAACACCCAACATGATTTTACCCAATATTCTTTTCATTGTCTTGATTTAAAATGAAGTACAAAAGTAAGTTTTAATTCGAAATAAATGTTAGTAGGAATCTGTTCGGAATAAAAAAAGGGCTATTCAAATCGAATAACCCTTTTAATTTGTATTGCGTGAAACCCTTAAGCATTTGCTTTTGGATCTGCTCCGTATTCATTATCTCCTTTAGTACCTTCTGTGGCAGCTAAAACAATGTTGTAGATTGGAATTAAAATAAACCAACCGCTTTTTCCAATGTCGTGCATTCTTCGAACAGCAACACCAATTCCAGGTAATAGAACAGCGAGACTGTAGATTGACGACAATAATGAGGTGTTGAGAAGTCCGCCGATAAAACCTAAGACAAAAGCAATAATACAGTTGAACAGCATGAAATACCAAAATTCACTTCTTCTTGCTCTACCATTAAAGTTGAAGTAGTTCTTCAACACCGATACATAATAATTCATAGTTATTTTTTATTAAATTTCCGTCAAATTTACGTAATTTAATATTGATTTGTATGATTTAGTGTGCAATTAACCAATTTTCTCCAATTCCTAAGTCTACAACTAAAGGAACATCCAATGTAAAGGCGTTTTCCATTTCTTCTTTAACCATTGTTTTTAAAGCGTCTAGTTCTTCTTTGTGTGCATCAAACACCAACTCATCGTGTACTTGTAACAACATTTTAGATTTCCACTGCTCGTTCACTAAGCGCTTATGGATATTAATCATCGCAATTTTGATGATATCCGCTGCACTTCCCTGAATAGGTGCATTCACAGCGTTTCGTTCTGCTGCACTGCGCACTACTGCATTTTGGGAGTGAATATCTTTTAAGTAGCGTCGTCGTCCTAAGATGGTTTGTACATATCCGTTTTCTCTAGCAAATTCAATTTGCTGAGCGATATAATCTTTCAGTTTTGGATACGTTTCATAATAGGTATCAATCAGTTCCTTACTTTCTGAACGCGATAGATTTGTTTGATTGCTCAATCCAAAGGCAGAAACTCCATAAATAATTCCGAAGTTTACCGTTTTGGCGTGGCTACGTTGTTCTTTGGTTACTTCTTCTAGAGGAACATTGAATACACGAGCCGCTGTTGAACGGTGAATATCTTCGCCATTTTTAAATGATTCGATCATATTGGGTTCTTGACTCAAAGCTGCAATGATGCGCAACTCAATTTGAGAGTAATCCGCCGCTAGTAAAACGTAATTTTCATCACGTGCAATAAACGCTTTTCGAACTAAACGTCCTCTTTCTGTTCGAATAGGGATGTTTTGTAAGTTTGGATTGTTTGAACTCAAACGCCCTGTAGCTGCTACGGCTTGCATATACTCCGTGTGTACGCGATTGGTAACAGGATTAATTTGTTTCGGCAATGCGTCTACATAAGTGTTTTGCAACTTAATTAATTGACGCCAGTTTAATATATCTTGTACTATAGGGTGTTTCGCTGCTAAATCACTTAAGATTTCTTCTCCAGTAGCATATTGCCCTGTTTTTGTTTTCTTGGGTTTAGATCCGCCTATCTGTAATTTTTCAAATAAAATATCTCCTAATTGTTTGGGTGATGCAAGATTAAAGTTCTCTCCTGCAGTTTCGTAAATAGATTGTTCCAATTGTTTGATGTCACTATCTAAAGTTGCGGAGAGCGATTGAAGAAATTCTACATCCAATCGAATACCTTCATTTTCCATATCTGCTAATACAGAAACCAACGGAATTTCAATGTTTTTAAATAAGTCTACCGTACGGGTTTCTTCCAATTGAGGTAGGAATTTTTGTTTCAACTGAAAGGTGATATCGGCATCTTCTCCTGCATATTCTTTTGTCAATTCTACTTCTACTTCTCTCATCGTCTTTTGACTTTTTCCCTTTTTTCCAATTAATGTTTCTATGGGTTGAGGGGTATAATTTAAGTAGGTCTCTGCCAATACATCCATGTTGTGACGCATGTCTGGATTAATCAGGTAGTGTGCAATCATCGTGTCAAACAAAGGACTGTTTACTTGAATGTCATATTGTTTTAAGACCTTGATGTCGTATTTTAAATTTTGACCAATTTTTTCGATCGTTTCTGATTCGAAAAAAGGTTTGAAATGAGAGAGTAAATCTAGAGCAGCTGCTTTGTCCTCAGGAAAGGGAACATAAAACGCTGTGCCTTTTTCAAAAGAAAAAGCAACACCAACAAGTTCTGCCGTTAAAGGATCTAAACCTGTTGTTTCTGTGTCAAAACAAACACTTTGCTGTTGCATCAATTGTTGGGCTAATAAGCGAATTGCCATCGGCGTTTGTACCAATTGATATACGTGTTGCGTAGTCTCTAATGATTGAAATGCCGAAGAAGTAGAGGAGCCTTCAGTCAAGCCAAATAAGTCCAATTGATCTTCTTGCTGTGTAGCAGCCGAACCAACAGGAGTTGCTACTTGGTGATCAGA
Organism: Myroides sp. WP-1; assembly: GCF_014145635.1. Taxonomy (GTDB): domain Bacteria; phylum Bacteroidota; class Bacteroidia; order Flavobacteriales; family Flavobacteriaceae; genus Flavobacterium. The sequence goes on along the minus strand of NZ_JACHTC010000003.1, from coordinate 234,828 downwards.
AGCGAAAATCTTGTCAAACTGCTCCTTCATGCGTCTAAACTCCAATTCAATAAATAAAGCATCTGTCTTCTCAACATCGGGTTGCTCTAAAATGTAATCATCGGCATTGAAAGTGACAGGACAATCAAGTATTATCGTTGCTAGTTTTTTAGAAAGTAACCCTTTCTCTTTATTCGCTTCAATGTTTTCTTTCATTTTTCCTTTTAATTCATGCGTATGAGCTAAAAGGTTTTCCATTGAACCGTATTCTTTGATGAATTTTTTTGCTGTTTTTTCACCTACCCCTGGTAAACCTGGAATATTGTCAACGGCATCTCCCATCATCCCTAAAAAGTCAATAACCTGTTCAGGGTGGTCTACTTCAAATTTTTCTTTGACTTTCTCAACACCCCAAATTTCAATACCATTACCCATTCTCGCCGGTCTGTACATGACAATATTGTCAGAAACAAGCTGGGCGTAATCCTTGTCAGGTGTAACCATATATACCCTGAAGTTTTCCTTTTCGGCTTGTTTAGAAATAGTACCAATTAAATCATCCGCCTCAAATCCGCTTACTTCAATAATCGGGATATGCATGGCTTTTAAAATTTCTTTGATATAGGGAACAGCAACTTTAATTGCTTCAGGTGTTACGTCTCGATTGGCTTTGTACTCTGGAAATATAGCCAAACGATCTTGACTACCTCCATTGTCAAAAGCAACTGCTAAATGATCGGGATTCTCTCTTTTGATAACATCTAAAAGGGAATTCATAAATCCTAAAATAGCAGAGGTATCTAATCCTTTTGAGTTTACTCTTGGGTTTTTAATCAGCGCATAATAGCCTCTAAAAATTAAGGCATAGGCATCTAATAAAAAAAGACGTTTTTGTTGAGCCATTGAATGATGGTTTTATTTACTATTGAATTAATTTCAAAGATAGTGATTTTGTTTTGCTAAGTGGGAATATGTATAACGCGATCTAGTAGATTCGCATATAGGATCTATAAAAAGCGGAGATGTTTAATATTGCGATTGTTTATTAAATTTAGGTATATAGTTGTTAATTGTTTTGTTTTGGGGCGCAATTTCTTGGTTTAATTGAATTATTGTTGATAAACTTGTGACATATTCAAAAATAAAAAAGATAAGTTTATGAGAAATTTTTACTTTAAATTAGCTATTTTAACGCTAGTATCATGGAGTCTATTTGCAGCGGTTGGTTGTTCGAATGACGATCATAATGGTTACAAATTAGGGGGTAAAGAAAAACCTAAGCCAGGAGAACCTGCTGCTAAAGCAACGTTGAAAGTCGAGGTTGTAGAGGTAGGGGAAGAATCAATTTCTTTTAAATTTCAAGCTATAGGAGCAGAAAAAATTTACTACTTGATTCAGAAAAAAGAACAGGAAGTTACGGAAGAAAGGGTTGTGAATTTGGGACAATTAGTTGGAGATGCAACGGCAACCCAATTAGTTGATGCGTTGGAAGCTGATCAGGATTATGTTCTCTATGCTGTGGCGGTGAATAAAGAAGGTGTTGCTACTTTTGATAAAGCGGGGACGGCTTTTAGAACTAAAAAAGCTGCAGATATACGCATCACGATCACCGATGTTGATTCAACGAATGAACGTGTTATTTTTACTGTAAATCCGACAGGTGCTGTGCGAATGCGTTATATGGTGGTTGAAAAAGTAATGATGGAGGGAAGGGAAATGACAGCAGAAGAGGTGCTGGAAGAAGGTTCAACGATTGTTAAAGTTGATGGTCCAACAGCGTTGAAGCCAAAAGGAATGAAACCCAATACTGATTATATCATTTACGTAGCAGGGGTTTCTGCAACAGACACGCGCATTCTTGTAAGTGCTGAGGTTCGTACAAAAGATGATTCGCAAGCGCCAATTGATGAAGAATTATTGCAAATGACCCAGATGAATTTTGAAGGGGATGCAGTTGATAATACGGTAGTATACTATTTGTATTTATCTAATGAAAAATGGGATGTGCAGTTTAGTGTTGGGGCAGCACAGGCTAGTGAAGATGTTTTAAAAGAGGGACGCTATATCCGCAATGCGAGCCAAGGTCCAGGTAGACCTGGGGCAGATCAAGTTGCAAAGGCATTTAAAATTCTGAATAAAGAAACAGGAACCTTAGATACGGATATTGATTATGGCGAAATACGAATAGCAAAAACAGCTGCTACAACTTATAAAGTAGAAATAGAGATGGTAAGAAGAAGTGATGCAACTAAGCGCTTCAAAGCTATTTTTACAGGTATACCAGTCTATGGGCAACCTAGATCTTAAATAGAAAATAAGTTATAGTACAAAGCTGTACGATAATGACCCAAAATAAAAAAAGGCAAATACAACTTCTAACGTTGTATTTGCCTTTTTTTGATAATAAGAACGAAGTTGGCACTTGCATAGGAAAGCTATTAATCTTTGTTAAAGATATTTTGATACGTGAGACAAAAAACTAACTTTGTTACTTATCGCTTTTACTATGTTGAATTTAGGATTCTTATTGCCTGTTTTGCTGATTGTTGAGTTTTATGCCTATCAAGCAGTAAAGCAATTGACACATCATCGATTTTTTCGACTTCTTTATATAGGTTGCTCTGCACTGATACTAGCTTATATTGCGTATGGCTTTTCTCGGTTTGACCGCTCATCCGGACAAAATCATCAGTCGATGTTAGCGGCAGCAATGGTCATTTTGTTTTACTTACCCAAAGTAATTATTACGCTTTTACTGCTTTTGGAAGATGTTGTTCGAGTGATTCGCGGATTGGTACAGTATTTTAGACGAACAAAGACGACTGAAAAACGACCTTTTTTACCTAGTAGAAGAAAATTTATCACGCAAATTGCTTTTGGAATTGCAGCGATTCCCTTTATTTCAGTGTTGCATGGAATTACCATCGGACGCTATAAGTTTCAGGTGTATAAACACGTCCTAACTTTTGAGGACTTACCAGATGCCTTTGATGGTTTTACGATCACTCAACTTTCAGATATCCACTCCGGTAGTTTTGACAATAGGGAGAAATTAGAATATGCTATTGATTTGGTGAATCAACAACAATCAGATTTGTTGTTGTTTACGGGTGACTTAGTCAATAGTTTGGCAGGTGAGATGATTCCGTGGATGGATGTATTTAAAAAAATAGAACAACATCCTTTTGGGAATTATTCAATCTTGGGAAATCACGATTATGGTGAGTATATCCAATGGGATACTGATGAAGATCGCGAACGCAATTTTAAAGCCATCTGCGACTTGAGTCCGGCATTAGGGTTTAAACTGCTGCGCAATGAGCATGTGCGCTTGCGCAAAGGAGAAGATAGCCTAGTTATTGTTGGTGTAGAGAATTGGGGTGAACGTGCACATTTTATGAAATATGGCGATTTAGACCAATCAACACAAGGGGTAGAGGCATCTGATTTTAAAGTTTTAATGTCTCATGATCCTTCACATTGGGAGGCTAAGATTTTGGAACATCCTAAGAACTTTCAGTTAACGCTTGCAGGACATACACATGGAAGTCAATTTGGTATTGAAATTCCTGGTTTTCTCAAGTGGAGTCCGATTCAGTATGTGTATAAACAATGGGCGGGCTTGTATGAAAAAATGGGAAAAATAATTCATGTTAATCGCGGATTCGGCTATCATGCGTATCAAGGACGTACGGGAATTTGGCCAGAAATAACAGTTCTTGAATTGCGAAAGAAAAAATAGTTTATTTTGCTAAAATGTAATATTTTTGTAAGAATCAGTTATTAAAGAAGAAGTAAAACCATTAATTGAGAGGTTTATGTCAAAATTTGGAGATTTAGTAACAGCAGAAGTACCTGTATTAATCTATTTTTATGCTCAATGGAATGATGCTTGTACAGCAATGGATGCTGTAATCTATGAAGTTGCAACAGCAATGGGAGAGCAGTTGCGCATTGTTAAGATTGATGTGGCGAAAAATAGTGAATTAATAGAAGCGTTGCGCATCAAGAAAGTTCCAACGATGTTGTTGTATAAAAAAGGTGCAATGATTTGGAGACAAAGTGGAGTGATGGATACTGAAGCCCTGCTAAGTGTGACAACAACTTTATAAACGAGCAAAAGTGTAGCCTTCTTTCTTTGCATAATCAATCAATAAAGGAAGGGTGTACTTCATGTTTTTGGCTGCTTTTTGGCTATCGTGAAAAACGATAATACTTCCCGGTTTAATGCGCTTAAGTGTTCGTTTTAAACACGCTTGTGGACTTAAGGCTGCTTGGTAGTCTTTGGTGATGATCGTCCACATAATTACTTCAAATCCTTGTTGTAGTAAATATTTTCCTTGACTCTTTTTAATTTTTCCATAAGGAGGACGAAATAATGACGTCGGCTCTTGTCGATGCTTTTGTATTTCTTGCTGACACTGTTCTGTGTTAGAAATATACTCTTCTAGTGAGGTTTGCCACCCTTTTACGTGATTAAAAGTATGATTGCCAATTTGATGATCTTCGGCGAGTATTCGCTTAAAGATCATGGGGTGTTTTCGAATATTATCACCAATACAAAAAAAGGTAGCTTTTATTTGATGTTGTTGTAAAAGATCCAAGACCCATTCAGTAACATCTGGAATAGGACCATCGTCAAAAGTTAAGTAAATAACTTTGTCTTTTGTTAGCCTTTGCCAAGTGTATCGCGGAAATAAATAGGACAATATACGCATGAATCAAAGATAAGAAAATTGGATTGTTTTACCTCATACCTGACTTTAGTTGGTCTATCTTCGAGGTATGTACGTGTTTCTTTCATAGTGAGTCCATGGACACACTATGGACTCACCCCAAACAAACTATGTCTCGTCCTACTATAACTGTACAGCTATAGTTAATAATCCTACTTCGTACTGTACAAGTTGTTGTTTTGTTTAAAAACGATCAACTTTATTTAGGCATACTCCCTTGTTATTTTATTTCGATGTTCGTTGGATTTTTGCTGAGCCTCGATTTGTTTTTTAAAAGCTTCGTCTTTTGTCTCCTTGATTATGGCTAAAAAAAATAGCAGTAAACTTTCGCTTACTGCTATTCTAACTATGGATGTGTTAAAAGTATTATTCAATTCCTCCACCTAGTGAACGATACAATTGTACTAAAGTAGTCAATTGTGTTAGTTCTGTATTGATGTAGCTTAATTCTGCAGCAAGGGCACTTTCTCTAGCTGTTAATACATCTAAGTAAGTAGCCATACCTTGAACAAGCAATTCTTCTGAATACTGTGTTGCTAATTGATAAGCTTCGTATTCTTTCTTCTTTAAATCTAATTTGTTCGAAGCACTTTCATAGGTGTATAAAGCATCAGAAACTTCTTTTGAAGCAGTTAAGATTGCTTTTTTATACCCTAAGTAGGCTTGTTCTTTTTTAGATTGTGCAACTTGGTGTTGTGTTCTGATTTGTCTACCGTTTAATAAAGGTTGAGTTAAACCACCAATGAAGTTGGCGAAAATAGAGTTCGTGTTGAACAATTCGTCAAAATCAAGGCTTTGAAGTCCACCATTTGCTGTTAAACGCAAAGAAGGATAGAAATTAGCTCTTGCCACATTTGTCATTTCAAAAGCATTTACTAAACCATATTCAGCTGCTCTAACATCTGGACGGTTCGCTAATAACTGCATTGGAACACCTACTGTTAAATCAGTATTCACTTTTTGTGCACTTAGTTTTTCTCGTTTTATCTCACCAGGATTTTGCCCTAGTAAAATACTAAATGTGTTTTCAGTTATTTTGATGTTGTTGTTCAAATCAACGAGTAAAGCTTGTGCATTGTACAATTGTGCTTGCGTTTGTTTCACTGCGATTTCATCAACCTGTCCTGATTCTTTAAGCGCTAAAATAGTTTCTAAACTGTTTTTTCTATTGGCGATAGTAAGTTCAGTAATTTCTTTTTGCTTGTCTAATGCAGTTAATTGGAAATACGTCGTAGCAATAGTTGAAATCAATTGTGTTTTAACTGCTTGTTGAGCAGATACAGTCTGTAAATAGCTCGCCACAAAAGCTCTCTTATTACTTCTTAATTTTCCCCATACATCCAACTCCCAAGAAAACTGTCCTGTAATATCGTATAGATCTGTTTTTACGCGTTTGTCGCCACTTAAAATTCCCTGAGGACCATTTTTGGATTGTATACTGTGCGTATAGTTACCACCTACGCTCAAGGTAGGAGCATAACCCCATTTACCTTGTTGCATATAAGCTTGAGCAGCGTTGATGTTCTCAATTGCAATAAGCATATCCAGGTTATTTGCTAAACCTGTTTCAATATGTTGAATTAAGGTTTGGTCAGAGAATAACTCCTTCCATGACATAGTAGCCATGGAAAGAGAGTCTGAGGTATTGCTGCCTCTATATTGTTCCTCTTGAATAACATCGGGTCTATCATATTTCTTTGCAACTATACAAGATTGCATGGTAAGCCCTAATATAGCAACAGGAATAGCTCTGTATATATATGTTCTTTTCATTTTATTCAGACTTAATTTCTTCAAATTTAATTGGTTTAATTTTCTCTTGAAGATATTGGAATATCGCATACAATACTGGAATTACAAAAACTCCAATTACAGTACCAATCAATAGTCCAAATGCAGCACCTGTACCGATTGAGCGGTTTCCGATATAACCAACTCCACCTGCAAATACCAATGGCATTAACCCTAAGATAAACGCAAATGACGTCATTAGAATCGGTCTTAAACGAGCTTTAGCACCGTTAATTGCTGATTCTACAATCGATTCACCATGTCTTCTACGTTGAACGGCGAATTCCACAATTAAAATGGCATTCTTCGCAAGCAATCCAACGAGCATGACCAGGGCAATCTGGAAGTAGATATTGTTCTCTAATCCCGCAATTTTTTGTGCAAGGAAAGCTCCCATAATACCTGTTGGTAAAGATAAAATTACCGCAAATGGCAACATATAACTTTCATACTGTGCAGATAATAAGAAATAAACGAATACCACACACAAGAAGAAAATAAGGATTGTTTGGTTTCCTGCATTAATCTCCTCACGCGATAATCCCGTGAAGTCGATACCATAACCTGATGATAGGTTTTGTTGCGCTACTTCTTGAACTGCTTTAATCGCATCTCCCGAACTGAATCCTGGTTTTGGAGCTCCAGTAATGTTCGAAGATGTAAATAAGTTGTAACGGTTGATCGACTGTGGTCCATATACTTTCGTTAAGTTCACAAACTGTGTAATTGGAGCCATTTCTCCTGAACCTGTTCTTACGTAAATCTCATTTAAGCTATTTACATCTGAACGATATTCAGGTAATGATTGAACCATTACACGGAATTGCTTACCAAAGCGCGTAAAGTCAGCGGCGTAAATACCTCCGATATACCCTTGTAAAGCAGAGAAGATATCACTTACTAATACACCTGATTCTTTTGCTCTTGCTACATTTAAATCTAACTCATATTGTGCATAGTTAGTATTAAATGACGATTGTGCATACATGATTTCAGGACGTTGCATCAAGGCTCCTAAATACTCTTTTGATTTTTGATCAAAATCAGTTAAAGAACCTCCTGTTTTATCCAATAATTTTAACTCAAAACCAGATGACATACCGAAACCAGGAATACTTGGTGGCTGGAAGAAAATCATTCTTGCATCTTGGAATTGTGTTGCTGCTAATCCGAATAATTTTCCAATTACCACGTCAGTAGCCAATTCTGGTGCTTTTCTTTCTTTGAAGTCTTTCAACTTAATCATCGCCATACCGTAGTTTGACCCCTGACCGTTGATGAAAGAGAATCCCGATACAACAGTTACCCCGTCAACACCTGGAATTTGCTCTACAATTTTAGAGAATTCTCTCTGAATTGCTACCACACGGTCTTGAGAAGCTCCTGCAGGTAATTCGATGTTACCCATGATAAATCCACGGTCTTCGTTTGGTACGAATCCAGTTGGCATTGTTTTAGCTGAGTAGTAGGTAATTCCTAAACACGCAATTAAAACAATAAAAGTTAACCATTTGTGTCTTAATAGTAACTTAAATGAGTTACCATAACGTTCAGTAAGGCTGTTGAAAGCAATGTTGAACGCTCTAAAGAAACGTTGAAGAAGGTTTTTTCTCTTTCCGTTGTCAATTTCGTGATGTCTCAAGAATACCGCACATAAGGCCGGACTCAAAGTCAAGGCGTTTACTGCAGAAATTAAAATCGCAATAATTAAGGTAATACCAAACTGTTTATAGAATACCCCTGTAGGACCACTAATAAACGTTACTGGAATAAATACCGCCGCCATTACTAAGGTAATAGAGATAATCGCACCAGAAATTTCATCCATCGTACTCTTACTCGCTTCCAATGCATCTTCGCCTGTTGCTTCCATCTTCGCGTGGACGGCTTCCACCACAACGATGGCGTCATCCACCACAATACCAATGGCGAGTACTAGTGCGAATAGCGTTAGTAAGTTTAGAGAGAATCCAAAAACATTCAAGAAGAAAAACGTACCTACAATCGAAACCGGAACGGCAATCAATGGAATTAACGTGGATCTAAAGTCTTGTAAGAAAATGTACACAACGAAGAATACCAAGATAAAGGCTTCAATCAACGTGCTAACTACCTTACTAATCGATGCATCCAAGAATTCGTTGGTATCCATCAAAACTTTATAGTGAATTCCTTGAGGGAAGTTTTTTGATAGTTCTTGTAATTCGTGGTGTAAGTTTTTGTTAATCTCCTGTGCGTTTGATCCTGGCGTTTGGTAAATCGCCATGGCAACCGCTGGGTGTCCGTCTAGTTCCGAGTTTCCTACGTAAGACATGGCACCTAATTCAATTTTAGCAACATCTTTTAGCAATAAAACCTGCCCGTTTGCTAATGACTTAACAACAATATTCTCATATTGTTCTTGTGTTTTGTATTTACCGCTATACTTGATAACATATTGGAATGCTTCCGCATTGTTTTCACCCAATTGTCCAGCAGCAGCCTCCAAACTCTGTTCGTTTAATACGCGAACAACATCAGAAGGCACTAAGCCATAGGCTTTCATTTTTGATGGTTCAATCCAAATACGCATTGAGTAGTTACGTGAACCAAACGCTTGCGCATCTCCAACACCACTTACACGTTTCAACTCCGGAATAACGTTAATATTCATGTAGTTTTGGATGTAAATCGCATCGTAGTTCGGATTGTCAGAATAGAACGAAAGGAACATCAAAGCACTGGTTTGTTGCTTTTGTGTCGTTACCCCCGAACGTGTAACCTCTGCAGGTAAAAGTGGAGTAGCACGTGCCACACGGTTTTGTACGTTTACTGCAGCAATATCAGGGTCAACCCCTTGTTTAAAGATTACTTGAATACTCGCACTACCATCATTACTGGCAGTAGAAGTAATGTAATCCATGTTTTCCACCCCGTTTACTTGCTCTTCAATCGGAATGATCACACTTTGCATCACAGTCTCAGCATTCGCACCAGGATAACTGGCGTTAATCTGCACTGTAGCAGGCGCAATATCAGGATATTGCGTCACAGGAAGTGCGGTTAATCCCAGCACCCCTAAGATTACTATTAGGATAGAAATAACTGTCGATAGAACAGGTCTTTCAATAAATGTCTTTAACATAGTTTAGAATGTTGATTTGTAGTTGTTGATCTCTTCAATTGAAGTAGGTGTTGGCGTAATAGCCGAACCATTGCGTAACGTACCTAATCCTGTACCAACAATAGTTTGTCCTTTTTCCAATCCTGATTTTACAACTGCTAATTTGTTCACGCGGTCAATTACTTCGATCGGTGTCGATTTTACCGTGTCATTTTCTACTTTGTACACATATACTTGACCTTGTTGCTCAAACGTAGACGATTCAGGAACAACCATTACATCTTTATACGTTTGTGGAACTAGTAGGGTACCACTGTTTCCTGTGCTCAAGATGCGCTCTTTGTTCGGGAACGCAGCACGTACTTGTACTGTACCTGTAGCTGTGTTGATTTGCCCGCTGATTGTTTCAATTTTACCTGTATATTGGTAAGTAGAACCATTAGCTAACTGTAATTTTACTTCAGGTAAATGTCCTAACTTTTCTTTTAGTGAATTTCCTTCGATTTTTTCTAAGAAATTGAAGTACTCTTTTTCATTCATTGAAAAATAAGCAAATACCTCACTGTCGTCTGAAACTACAGTTAACGGAGTTGGATCACTAGGTGAAATTAACGCCCCTTCACGGAAAGCAATCGCTCCTACAATCCCGTCTATTGGGCTTCTAACAATCGAGAAATCAATATTAGCAACTACGCTGTTGTAATTTGCTTTTGCTGATGCTAATTGACTTTGTGCACTCGCTAAATTGGCTTTAGCTGTCTCTAGTTGGATATTGCTTACAATTCCTTTTTGAACTAAAGGAACTAATTTGTCAACATTTACTTGTGCAACATTTACTTGCGCTTCAGCAGTGCGGATAGCTGCTTTACTAGCATCTGCATTTTGTGATAAAATATTCGTTTCTAAACGGAATAAAGGTTGTCCTTTTTTAACAATAGCTCCTTCATCTACATATACCTCTTGAATATATCCTGTTATTTTTGCGCGAACGCTACTAGTAACTTTACCTTGTAGGGTAGTTGGATAAGAAGTATGACCAACAACGTCTTGTGTTGGAACTTGAACAACTTTGTATGGCATTGGACCTTGCCCTCCTTGAGCTTGCTCTTTCTTACCGCAAGAAATTACGGCTAGTGACGAAAGAGAACCAAGAACGATAGTATGCAAATAACGTTTCATATATAAATTACTGGTTTGTACTTTTTAATTTTTCTATTGTGTTTGCTAACTGAATTTTACTGTTTTCTAAATGCTCTGTGTAGAGCTTCATCTTTGCTTGACAGTTGTTTGTGTTAATTAAGCCTTCTTCTGCAAAGCCAACTAGCTTGGAGGTTAAAGCGGATTCTCTGTCTAACATATTTCTAATCAACTCTAATCGTGTAGTAATGAAATTGGCGTTTAAGCGAAAAAATCGCTTCCGTTCGTCAATTTTATTGAAATGCTCGATTTGATTGTTGCTGATTAGTAAATTTAAACTTGTAGATACTGAACTTTTGCTGGCGTTTAACCGTTCTACAAGTTCGTCAAATGTGACACCGTCTCTGTTGTTGTTGAACATGATGTAGGTATAGATCTGCGCCGTAAGAGGCGAGAAATGATAAACCACTTCATGATGTGCACAGAAGTCTTGAAACAAATCGACTAATCTTTGATCGTATTGCATTATGGAAATAACTCTTAATAATAATTATACTGGGCAAAGATAGTGTTAGTTTTGTTCTTACCGAACCAAACAAACTTAAAGTTCTCTTAAATTATGTAGACGTCGTCCAAATAATGTGGGAAGTCAATGTTAAAAAGAGATGGCGGAGGATTGTCTGTTTTTTATTTTAGCTTTTTTAGCTTTAAAAATGTAAAAAATATTTCGTTTAATTGTTTTTAAAGATGTCTTTTGTTGTGTAATTCTGAGTATTTGATAAAGAAAAAAGGGTTTTAGAATTGATTAGATCTTCCCAAAAGAGTCGTTTAAAAACCGTTCGTCATAAATTTGCAGTGAAAAAGACCTCAATCTTCAGTTGTGCCATAAAATAAATAGCATAGAGAAATAGAAATAGAATCTTCTTGCAGAAAGAAAGTCGGAAATAGCCTTTTTTTTTAAGGAGTGTGTTTGTGTATATCTTGTTGATATTCTGTAAGAAGAAAAGAAATAAAAAAAATGATGAAAAAATCTTTTTTTATTTCTTGCATAAAATTTGAAAAATGCCTTATATTTGCATCCACAATTGCGGAAGTAGCTCAGTTGGTAGAGCTCCAGCCTTCCAAGCTGGTTGTCGCGAGTTCGAGCCTCGTCTTCCGCTCCAAAACTTGATGAAAGTTTTCAAAGATCATCACCTGCGGAAGTAGCTCAGTTGGTAGAGCTCCAGCCTTCCAAGCTGGTTGTCGCGAGTTCGAGCCTCGTCTTCCGCTCCAAAACTTGATGAAAGTTTTTAAAGATCATCACCTGCGGAAGTAGCTCAGTTGGTAGAGCTCCAGCCTTCCAAGCTGGTTGTCGCGAGTTCGAGCCTCGTCTTCCGCTCCAAATAAAAAAGCCTGCATTAGCAGGCTTTTTTATTTTAAAGTACTTAAATCTGTGTAGGGCTCAACTTCATAAGCCGCTTTGTTTTGTTCGAAAATACGAGCCGTTAAGGTTCCTTCTAAAATAATTCTATCACCAGAAACCCTTAACCAACTTCCTTCTCTCAATCCGACAACAGGTTGTGAATTAATTGTGTGAAATTCGTTGATTCGCGTTTCTCGGGTTTCTCCCATATGAGTGGAACCTTCTATTGGATCTAAATAATGCGGGTTAATATTGAAAGGTACAAATCCAAATGTCTTGAATGAAGGTGGATAGGTAATTGGCATATCGTTGGTTGTTTCCATTGTTAAACCGCAAATATTACTTCCTGCGCTACATCCTAAATAAGGTGTTCCTTGCTGTACTACTTCCGTAATGGTAGATATCAAATCATGAGCATAAAGTTGCTTAACTAATAAAAAGGTATTCCCTCCTCCAGTAAAAATCCCTGCTGCCTGTTGAATTGCCTCTTTGGGATTGTCAAATTCATGAAGTCCTTTTACTTGTACTTGGATTGATTCAAATGCCTCACGTACTTTTTGTGTATATTCATCATGACTGATCCCACTAGGACGTGCATATGGGATAAATACAATTGTAGACCCTGGCGTAAAATGGGTCTGTAGGGTAGGTAGTAAGTACTCCAAATAACTTTGGTTGTAAATTGTTGAGGTACTTGCTATGATTATGTTTCTCATGCTTATTTTGTTAGATATAACAAAAGTAGGGTTTATTCGTCAAATGAAAAAAATGGTTTCTTTTCTTGATATTTTATATTTAACATAACTTTACACGATTAAAATTTTGCTTTCTGTGATTATAAGATATTTTTACAGACCTTATTAATATATTAGTAGATGAAATTAGCTTTAACCTTTTTGTTATTTATAATAGGTGCGGGAGTTTTTGCCCAAGATAGAGTAGCTTTGCACGGGAAAATTGTATCTCGAAGCAAAGATCTACAGGGTATTTACGTATCTAATATTAATACGGGTGATGCGCTAATGACAGAACAGGGTGGATACTTTAAAATCAAAGCTCAAGAGAATGATACTTTAATGTTTTCGGGTCCGTTATTTATCGGATATCGCTATGTTCTAGATGATATCGACTTTAAACGTGATATCGTACTAATTCCGCTTGAACCAAATGATTTAAATAGACAGTTGAATGAAATTGTTATTACACATATATCTTCCGCTTCTTTGGGGTTAGTTCCAGAATATTCTAGACGTTATACACCGGCAGAAAGGCGTTTGTATACCGCTACTTCTAGTCCGGGTGGAGCGGGAATTGCTATTCCTGTTGACGCGATTGTCAATTGGATCAGTGGACGTACCGCTATGTTGAAAAAAGCATTGAAGTATGAAAAGCAGGAGATGAGAAAAGAGAAGTTTTTGAATATTATGGATGAGTATGTATTGATTAAAGATTACAGTATCCCTAAAGAATATGTTGTTGGTTTTGCTTATTTCGTTTCCGATGACGATATTATGTCGGGTTATTTGACTTCTAGTGCTACAGAGCGAGATAAAATTTCTTCTAGAACAGGTGTGTTAGCCCTTGAATTCCTTGATTTACTTGGAGATAAATTAAGAGAAGATAGTAAAAAGAACACTTTAACAATCGAATAGAGAAATTTATAACGACAGAAGTCGAGTAAAAAATAATAAACTTTGTAGATTTGTATCTTAACTAAAAACAGCGTTATGTTTGGAATAGGAGGAGGAGAATTTTTTTTTATCATATTAATCATTTTAATGCTTTTTGGTTCTGATAAAGTTCCAGAAATGGCCAGAGCTTTTGGTAAGTTTATGGCACAGATAAAAAATGCAACCAACGATATTAAAAGCGAGATCAATAAAAGCGCAGAAGAATCAGGTATTAAAAAAGATTTTGAAGAAGCGCTAGATTTGAATGCAGATATTAACCCGATTAAAGATATTCAACAGGAGATTGAGAAACAAAAAGAGGATATCGAAAATATTACGGGACCAATTAAAAGGAGGAATTAATGTTAGATAAACTGGTACAACTAGATAAGGAACTACTGATATTTTTTAATGGACTAGGAAGCGAAGCTTACGATCCCTTTTGGTTGTTTGTTACCAAACAATTAAATTGGATTCCCTTCTTTTTGCTGTTGGTTTATTTGACATACAAAAAAGTGTCAATTAAAAAACTAGGGGTAATTATTTTGTTGTTAGCTGGTTTAGTTGCATTTACGGATCAGATGACTAACTTGGTAAAATATACAGTAGCTCGTCCAAGACCATGTAATACAGAAGATATTCAAGCCTTGATTCGCGTGGTGAAATGTAGCCCAACTTTGAGTTTCTTTTCCGGACATGCTTCAAATTCTATGGCTAATATGGTATTCATGTTTATGGTGTTGAGACGCTATTACAAACATGCCTATTTAGTCTTCCTATTTCCACTAATATTCGCTTATAGTAGAATTTATTTAACCATGCATTTTCCATTTGATATTCTTGTAGGTTATTGTTTTGGATTATTATCAGGAACATTATTCTACCAAATCTTTTTGTGGATTGAGAGAAAGTACAACGATAAATTAATATAGAAAAAAGGGATTTGGTTTAGCCAAATCCCTTTTTTTATCGTACTCTCGATACCGTTAACCCATCTCGTATAGGTAGTAAAATAGTTTCTACTCGAGGATCTTCTTTTAAAAGTTTATTGTATTGATCTAATGCAAGAGTGCTTTTGTCATTCGCTTTGATTTCTTCAATTACCTTACCTGACCATAACACATTGTCTGAAAGAATAATTCCTCCAGGATTCATTTTTTCAATCACCAATTCGAAATACTTGCTGTAATTTTTCTTATCTGCATCAATGAAAACCAAATCGTATTTTTTGTCTAGTTGAGGAATAATGTCTAAAGCACTTCCAACGTGTTGAATAATTTGTTGTCCATAGGGAGATAGATCGAAATACTTGCGTTGAAAATCATATAACTCTTCATTGACATCAATGGTGTCCAATGTGCCATTGTCTCGTAAACCTTCTGCTAAGCTCAAGGTTGCATACCCTGTAAAAGTTCCTATTTCTAAAATGTTGGTTGGATATACTAATTTGGAAATCATACTCAAAAAACGCCCTTGAAAATGTCCGCTTAACATTCTAGGTTGTAAGACTTTTTGATGGGTTTCTTTGTCAAGTTGAGCGAGTAATGCTGGTTCATTTTCGCTGTGATTTGCCGCGTAATCTTCTAATTCTTTAGATATAAAATGCATAGGTGAAACAAATTAATTTAGGGTTTGATCTTGCAAAGATAAAAGGCTTTTGAGAATTCAGTACTATTTTAGCGATTTTCTCCTAATTAAGAAGGATACTGTAAACTAAGAGAAAAAAATGCTAAATTTAACTACAAACAAGAAAGAATAGTTATGAAAATACTTTGGAAATTTTTAAAAGGGTTGATAATTGCTTGTGCAGCAATTGTTGTTTTGGCCTATGTGTTTAAAGTGGATTATTTGTTTACTGCAGTGCGTACGATTTATTTTAATGGATATAAAACGGCTTTTTTAGATGATTACCACTATTTTCCAACGAGAGAAATTCCAGTAGGAGAAACACAACTTTGGCCTATTGCAAAGGATTATAACTCGGTTGAGCCTACTCAAGTATTGGCAGATACTCATAAAGAATTGCAGACCATCGCTTTTTTGATTATTAAAAATGACAGTATTTGGCACGAAAGTTATTATGATGGATATACGGCAAATAGTAAAACCAATTCTTTTTCGATGGCGAAGAGCGTGGTATCCGCTGCTTTAGGAAAAGCGTTACAACGAGGAGAAATTAAAAGCCTAGATGATAAAGTGATTACCTATCTTCCCGAATTAAAAGGGAAATACAAAGACGAAGTAACTGTTGGCGATTTGTCTTCAATGGCTTCTGGTTTGGATTGGGATGAAGGATATTATAGTCCATTTTCGGTGGTAACTCAAGCGTATTTTGACAAAGATTTGAGAAAGGTTATGCTCGGATTGGAAATCAAAGACAAGCCAGGGCAAAACTTTATTTATAAAAGTGGAGACACACAGCTATTGGCTATGGTTTTAGAAAAGGCAACAGGTAAAACATTGTCAGCCTATGTTTCGGATTATTTTTGGAAGCCTATGGGAGCAGAAAATGATGCGCTGTGGCAAATTGATCACAAAGGCGATGGTATTGAGAAATCTTACTGTTGTTTTACAAGTGGAGCGAGAGATTTTGCGCGTTTTGGAAAACTATATAAAGACTTTGGAAAATGGAAAGGCGAACAACTTCTCGATAGTACCTTTGTAGCTCAGTCGATCGTTCCTCGATTTGAATCTAGTCCGGAGTATGGGTATGGATGGTGGTTGAAAAACTACAGAGATCAAGATTTCTTTTATATGCGTGGGCATTTAGGGCAATTTACTATTGTTTCACCTAAGGATAATGTTATTATTGTTCGCTTAGGTCATATAAAGGGATTACAAACGGAAGAAGATCCGCACAGCAATGACTTGTATACCTATATTGATGAAGCTTATGCTATGTTAGCCCAACGAAAACAATAAAGATGGTAGAGCAAATGAACGTATCACATATTTTGTTTCTCGATATTGAAACGGTTCCCCAGGAACGAGAATTCAATATATTGGATGAAGAAGTACAACAGTTGTATGAAGAAAAAACGCGGTATCAACGAAAAGGAGAAATTCCAGTTGAGGAGTTCTATTCACATGCAGGTATATGGGCTGAATTTGGCATGATTGTTTGTATTTCTGTAGGCTATTTTACTTATAAAATGGGGGAGCGTCAGTTTAGAACAACTTCGTTTGTAGGAGAAGAAAAACAAATACTACACGATTTTGCTAATCTTTTGAATACGCATTTTAATCGAAATGAACATTTGTTGTGTGGGCATAATGCCAAAGAATTTGATTTTCCTTATATCGCACGTAGAATGATTATTCACGGGTTGAAAATTCCAGCTAAATTAAATTTAATGGGCAAGAAACCTTGGGAAGTACCGCACTTAGACACAATGGAAATGTGGAAATTCGGAGATTACAAACATTATACTTCCCTTAAATTACTAGCTCATATTTTACAGATACCTTCTCCAAAAGATGATATTAATGGAGCTGATGTAGCGCGGGTTTACTACCAAGAACAAGATATTGACCGAATTGCGCGTTATTGTGAAAAAGATGTCATTACAGTGGCTCAAATTTTATTGCGATTAAGAGGAGAGATAGGTTTAACCGAAGACGAACTGATTTCTGTTTAAAAAAAAAGAGTTAAAAATATTGGAAAACTTGCTTTTTATAAAAAAATAATTTCTAGCTTTGTACGCAGTAAAAATCAGAGAAAAATACACAATGTTAACAATTCAGTCTTATTTTCATAAATCAATGTGGTGTTCAGCGCAAGAGGTGAGTGAATTGGGATTGTTATTTTAAAAACGAAAAGTAATAGTAACTATATACAAAAGCCTCTGTTTGATTGACAGAGGCTTTTTTTTTAATACAATGAAAACACAAATTCAGTATATATCGAACCCATTATGTTATATGTGGATGTTTATTAAACATTCGCCTAATCGCTCGTTACCAGAACTGAAGCAAGAATCCTTGTGTTTTTTTAATTAAAAAAATAGATTCAATGTAATATTTCAAGTCCTTTTGGTAACGTACGACGACCAAAAGGACTTTTTTTTTGAGGTAAAGTGTCGTGATGAAAACAAAAAATAAAAAAGTAAAATGAGCAAAAAAGTAGTAAAAGTATTGGGGTTTTCAGTAAGAGAAAGTCAGTTAGCCATCAAAACAGCGAATTTTTCATTCACAGTTCGAGATGGAAAGGAATTAGTCAGAGAAGCACAAGTAGATTCAGAAGAATTGTTGTTGGCTAAATTGGCGGGGAGTATCCACGCTGTAGGAAATTTATTGGGGTCTACATTGAATGTAGATTTAAAATCAATCCAAATTGAAGTAAGTGGGGAATTGCGCGATAGTCTGAAGCAAGAAGGAGTAAATGCGGGTGCATTTAGACAAATTGATGTGATTGTTAAACCAACATCAACAGCGTCTATTGTG
Source organism: Myroides sp. WP-1 (assembly GCF_014145635.1). GTDB lineage: Bacteria > Bacteroidota > Bacteroidia > Flavobacteriales > Flavobacteriaceae > Flavobacterium. Next base: position 216,567 of record NZ_JACHTC010000003.1, on the reverse strand, counting down.
GTGTTGAAAGAGTGGATGGACGCGGTTAAATTAGCTTGTCCTGTATTTGCTAATTTCAAACAACAAACACCTACTATTGTTACTTTGGTAAAGGAATATGATCATGTAAATGTGGCGTAGTATGATAGAGATTTGTTTTTTAATTGTGGTTTAATGTGCGATTGTTGTTATTGGTACTAATGGCACGTTAAATCACAATTAATTATCTTATTTTTGTTTGAAGACACTTTATATCCTTACCTATGTCAGAACAGAAACCATTGCTTACCGTTGAAAATCTCCGCGTTAGTTTTAAACAAAACAAAGAGTGGAAGACAATTGTTCACGGGGCTTCTTTTACACTTTATCCCAATCAGATTTTGGGAATTGTTGGAGAATCGGGTTCTGGCAAATCGGTCACTTCTTTAGCGATTATGCGATTACTTGCTGAAAATCAAAGTAAAATTGAAGGAAAGATTTGTTTTGAAGGAGAGGATTTAACCACCTATTCAGAAAAAGAATACCGTCACATACGCGGAAATAAAATCGCGATGATTTTTCAAGAACCGATGAGTGCTCTAAATCCTTCAATGCGTTGTGGTTATCAGGTAGAAGAGATGTTGCGTTTACATACCGAATTAAAGGGAAGTGCGCTCAAGAAAAAAGTACTTGAACTCTTTGAGCAAGTGAAATTACCTGCACCAGAAGAGGCTTATGTGAAGTATCCTCATCAATTGTCAGGTGGACAAAAACAACGTATCGTCATTGCGATGGCTATTGCTTGTAAACCTACTATACTCATCGCAGATGAACCTACAACGGCCTTGGACGTAACGGTTCAAAAAGACATTATCCTATTGCTCCAATCGCTACAAGCTGAAACAAAAATGGCTATGATTTTTATTTCGCATGACCTGGGTTTAGTCTCTAGTATTGCAGATGAAGTCATGGTAATGTACCAAGGAAATGCGGTAGAAAAAGGACCAACAGCGGAAGTCTTTAATCAGCCAAAAGAGCGGTATACACAAGCTTTGATAGCTGCTCGTCCCTCTAGTGAAATACGATTAAAACGCTTGCCTACGATTCGGGATTTCGTGGAAAATACTGTACCACAGGAAGCAATCTCAACAGAAGAACGCCAGCAAATACACGCGAAACTTTATGCAAATCCTCCGCTTTTAGTAGTTAAAGATGTAGCAAAAGATTATATTTCTAGCGTCGGATTATGGGGTAAGAAATCATTTCGCGCCTTGAATCAGATTAATTTTGAGGTGTACGAAGGAGAAACATTGGGTTTGGTCGGCGAAAGTGGTTGTGGAAAATCAACTTTAGGAAATGCTATACTACAGCTAGATCCCGCTTCGTCAGGGGCTATTTTTTATCAAGGAGTGGATATCACCCAATTACGCGGTAAAGCCCTTCGAGCTTTGAGAAAGGATATTCAAATTATTTTTCAAGATCCTTTTTCTTCCTTAAATCCCAAGTTAACAGTCGGACAAGCCATTATGGAACCCATGATTGTACACGGTTTATTTGGCAATAAAAAAGAGAAAAAACAAAAAGTACTCGACCTTTTAACGCAAGTGGGATTAACAGCAGAAGCTTTTGATCGCTATCCGCATGAATTTTCGGGAGGTCAACGACAACGAATTGGAATTGCACGTACTATTGCCGTAAATCCTAAATTAATTATTTGCGACGAATCTGTTTCTGCTTTGGATATTTCTGTTCAGGCACAAGTGCTGAACTTACTCAATGAACTAAAAGAAAAATATCAGTTTACCTATATCTTTATTTCTCATGATTTGGCTGTAGTGAAGTATATGTCAGATCAAGTAATGGTGATGAATAAAGGACAAGTTGAAGAAATGGAGGAAGCAGATGCTTTGTATGCCAATCCTAAAACGCCTTATACCAAGAAGTTGATAGCCTCTATTTTGGAGTAGGGTTACTTAATAAAATCCACAATATAGGAAAGATGTAGGCGAGATAGGCGAGATCAAATACACTGTTGTGCAGAAGTTCATTAAAGCCGACACGATTCCAAAATTGAATAAACAAGGTTATACTCAAAGTTCCTGTAATAAGTAAAGTATAAAAGAAAAAATCATCATTAAATTTCTTGATATAAAAACTCAAGATTAAGGGAGCTAAAAAGACAAACAGTATATGGTAAATTGAAGTATACGACGTTTGTAATACAAGAGGATTGTATTCTTTTAAAGTTTCTAAATCGGGAACGGCATAAAATACAAATAGGATGAGCAGAATTGATGTGACAAGAAAACTAACGGAGAATCGCAGTTGCTTTTTAATGTTCAACTGACAGAATGGAGCAAAGAAATATAAGGCAAGAGGAATATAAGTAAAACCTCTCGTTAGGACTAAAATACTGATGCCAATAGCTAAACCAATTTCTTTCTTATAGATTTCTTGTTTAAAATAATGGTTCCATAACATAATAAAGCAGAGAACAATAATCATGTTAGACATAAAGTCACTAATAACTGCAATCTCGTACCAAAAAGGAATAGATAGACCTAAAAGTAAAAGAATAAAAAACGCTCGTTGACGCTTAAAAACTTTATAAAGAGTAAAAGCGAGAAAGAGAAAAGAGAAAGCCTGAAAATATCCCACATCTCCTAACAGATAGAAGGGAATCCCCAATAATAGCAAACCTGGAAAATTAGAGGTTCTTCCACCTAAGTGATCAATAGCAGTATAAGGATACTCACCTGTAAATATCGCCCGAATGGCTACTTCCATAGCAGACCATCGATCTACATTTAAGGCGTAACGATCTACATACTTGGTAAGAAACAGAATCCCACCAAGTATAATGCAAACGAGGAGAATATAAATTATGCTATTTAATTTTGACAGGAGTTTGTATATAATCGTCTTTCCTCCTAAAAAACACACTTGAAGAACAGTTAAGCCAATGATTATAGGTAGAAGAGGTAGGTTGTATTTCGTTCCGTATTTAAGTAAGTATAGGAGGTTAATTACAATAAATAGTGAAGAAAATATAATATATTTTAAATTATAATAGTTCATTTTGTACAATATACAGGAGGGGTGAATATTTTAGATATAATATTAAAATAAAAAAATGAAATCTAAATTGTTTGTTTTGTTAATTTTGGAAAAATAAATTATTAATAATGAAAAAATTATTCCCTTACTTACTTTTATTATTCATTGCGCTTTTTACAAGTTGTAATAGCGATGATACTGCAGTCCCTTCTTACAAGAAAATTACCGAGGAGCAAAAGAAACTTTTATTAGGTAATTGGCAATTGGTGCAGTATTCAGGCCCTGAGGGTGAATCATTCAATTTGTTTGACTCGGGTGTCTTAATTACATATTCCTTTTTGCCAGAGGGAAAATTAAAGGTTGACAATCAGTCAAATAGATTTATTGAGACGATGAGGTATTCGTCGGGATTTACAAGAACAGGCGAGTTTACTCATTTGTTTGACTATGTCAAGCAATGGGATGATCAAGAGAATAAGAGAGAAAAACTATATATTAATTCCTCTTTTAATTCCATGGCTTTTGACCTCAAAGTAACACAAGAACAATTAATTCTAATCAGTGAAGAGGGAGAAGAATTTGTGTATAAGAGAATGTTTGGGGGAACAGCATATCCAACAATTTCAGAGGAGGAAAAGTTGGCAATTATAGGACAATGGGAATTGATCTATATACAGGCTTTTGACGGAACCTCAAGAAAATTTACGGCAAAGGAAGTCGTGATATATGATTTTTCGATGTACGATATGCTTGTGATTAACAATAGATCTGCTGAAAAGAAGGGAGATTATTTTGATCGATATATACAAACGGATATTTTGAACTACTACTATCAGTTTGATTTTTTGAGGAACAACAGGGAGATTTTAGCCGTAGAGAACTTAGGGCAATACGTTATGCACGTAACGCATGAGGAACTTTTTTTATATCATTTTGATGGCGATATAATTAAATTAGTTCGCATAGAATAAAATAAGAGAAACAAAAAGGTCTAAAGCAATGCTTTAGACCTTTTGTGTATTAAAATCCTTGATATTCAACTTCTTTTTCGTTGCTTACTTTTAATTTAGCAGTTAGTTAAATGATTTTGAAACTTATTGTTGTGTGCACCATTGTAGTAGGACATAAGTTAATTATTTGCGAGGAATTTGTTTCTACTTTTGATAGTTCTAATTAAGCTTAATTAGCCGTGATAAATAAAGGGCAACTGGAAGAAATGTAAGAGGTTGATACCTTGTATGTTGATCCTCAAATGCTTTGATGTCAATAAATTTAGTGTATTTATTTTAGATTAGTTGAAAATAATCCTATGAAGGAGTGGTTAATAAGATGGTTTTTGTTAATTTTGCAAAAATATAAGCAACTTTTCTGTTTTTTGAATTTAAAGAGAAAGTGTACGTTTTAAATGAAGTATTGAAAAAAGTAATAAAAAAGAATAATTAAATTTTTATTATGAAGAAGATTGTATCTTATTTATGTTTGTTTTTCCTCATTTTTTGTAACGCATGTAACAGTGATGATTCCTCAACGAATTCATATCAACAGATATCTAAAGAAGAGAAAGAGTTGTTGCTTGGCAATTGGCAATTAGTAAATTATTCCAATCTTCATGGTGACGCTATAGATTTTATAAAAGAAGGTATTTTGATTTATCATTATCACACTCCGACAAATGTCGTTGAAATCAAAAATGTGAACTCGGTGGAATTGAAGGTGGAACTTAATGTTTTTTGGAGGAGTTTAAAGATGATGACTACGTCTAATGTAGGATTACAATATCTGTTTACTCAAGTTGAACAAGAGGAGAAAGGAAAATTCACTAAAGAAAAAATATTTTTTTTACACCATGTTGGGATATTTGATTTAAAGGTCAGTTCTGATGAATTGATTCTAACCGAACATGATGGAGAAATGTATACTTTTAGAAAAGTTAGTGGTGGTGGTACTGAGTATCCTAAAATTTCAGATAAAGATAAATGGGGGCTTAAGGGGATGTGGAAGTTAGAATATATTCAGGCATTTAATGGAGAAAAGAGAATTTTTGAGCAGCATGAGGAAGTATATTATTATTTTCCAAGTTGGATAGACGAGGTTATAGTAATTAATCCATCGAATTTAACGAATGAAGTGTTTGATCAGCTGATAATACCTAGAACATTAACGTATTCTTTTCGCTATGACTTTGAGAGGGAAAAACGAGAAGTGCTTAAAATCAATAAATTAGGAATGTATAGGATGCAAATCGAAAATGATAAATTAACGCTTACGCAAAATGATGCTTATATTCTTGTTTTCCATAAGGAAGAAAAATAAATCAATAAAATAAAAAAGGTCTAAAGCATTGCTTTAGACCTTTTGTGTATTAAAATCCTTGATATTCAACTTCTTTTTCGTCGAAAACAATGCCGTTTTCTTCTAGTTCTTTTAGAATAGGAGCGTAAACTTCCTCTTCAATAGGCATTTGTACCCCTGGTGTACTGATAATTCCTTTTAGAATTTTCAGAGCAGCAATGGCAAGTGGTAGACCAACTGTTTTGGCCATGGCTGTATACGTTTGGTCGTCTCCAATACAAATCATCGTTGAGTCAATTTGTTTGTTTTCACCATTTAATTCATAGCCAATTTTGTGGTACATCACAATCATGTCTTTGTCTTCCGGATCTAAAGTCCAACTATCTGCTAAGATTCTTTCTAGAATTTGTGCAGGAGTAGCATTCTTTAAACCGATTATTTTATTCGGATTGAAAAGATCTAATTCTAATAATTTTTCCCAAACAATATCATCTTGATCGATGTTCAACGCCAATCTCAATTTTGTTTCAACCGTATCTGTTGGATGGTACGGTAAATACAAGTTGATGAATTCGCGGTAAGACATCGTTTCTGAGTTGTCAATTACATAAGAATCATCTGTAATACCTAGTTCAACAAATAAATTCCATGCTCTAGAATATCCTACACGACGAATCGTTCCTCTAAATATTGTTTTGGCGTCATCTAATCCGTAAACACTTTGGTATTTCAATGAATCGCGGTTTGCATACGCTTCGAACTTACCGTATCCCTCTACATTTAAGAATTCAGTACGTCTGAAAACTTTATTGTAGGGAATGTATTTGTATTGTCCTTCTTGAATGAATTTTGCAGCACCACCTTGACCTGCTAAAACTACGTTACGTGGATTCCAAGTGAATTTGTAGTTCCACAAGTTATTGTCCGATTCAGGAGCCATTAATCCTCCACAAAAAGATTCAAAAGAGATTACTTTTCCTCCTTTATCTTTTACTTCGTGTATGATTTTCATCGCACTCATGTGATCAATTCCAGGATCTAGTCCTATCTCATTCATGAACACCAAATTATTCGCCTTCACTTCTTCGTCTAGCGCAGCCATTGCTGGGCTAATATAAGATGCTGTGGCTAAGTGTTTTTTGAAACGAACACAATCTTTTGCCAATTCAATATGTAATGCTGCAGGTAGCATTGAAATCACAATGTCAGATTGTTGAACCAATTCTTGTCTTTGTTCTGTATTAAATAAATCAAATTCCTTTGCCGTAGCATTCGGATGTCCCATTGCTTTTTTCTCCGCAAGTGCTAAAGATAAATCGCAGATGGTTAAATGAAGGTTTTCTGTCGTAGATTTTTCAAGTAAATACTTGATCATTGAAGAGGCAGAACGGCCAGCGCCTACGATTAATATTTCTTTCATTATTCTGTTTTTGGTTGTTTTACGAGTTACGAAAGTAAGGAATTATATAATGAGAGGGGATAAAATTTGCTAAAAATATTTTGCTTGAAAAGGAGAAAGAAGAAGATACTAGATTTATCCGAAAGCAACTGTTTTGTGTGAAAAAAATAAATTTGGTTGAGATAAAGAGAGAAATGGAAAGAGGTGATGCTAAGTCTTTTTTGAGGTGAATGTTTTTTGAGTTAGCTATAGGAAGCGAGATACTAAATTGGAAAGAAGCGAAGGAAAAGGAAAAATGCTCCAATATTTCCCTTAATGCGAATGTTTTATTTCTGTAGAGGGATAAATTGTATAGATTTATTTTCGTCTATTCGTCTCTTGTGTTTGCGGGATAATTTGTATCTTCGAAGTAAAAATAAATGGGACGAAAAATTATTATAACGGCGACATTATTAGGAGCATTAGGTATTATTTTAGGTGCTTTTGGTGCACACGGATTAAAGAAAATTGTCAGTGAAACTGCGGTTGCTTCTTATGAAGTAGGTGTGCGTTACCAGATGTATCACGTGTTTTTTCTTTTGTTTGTTGGTCTTTCCTCTTTTTTCTCTGATGCAGTAAAGAAGAGAATTTTTATCCTGACTTTGGTAGGAGTATTGCTATTTTCTGGATCAATATATCTATTGACCTTCAATGGATTACCTGGGTTTGATGTAAAATTCTTAGGACCAATAACGCCAATTGGTGGGGTTTTTATGATAGCTGCTTGGGTTTATGCTGCAATTCAGACCCTTAAAACAGGAAAAAACACGAAAAACTAGTTTTGTGTATCGTTATATTAAATTTATTTCTAAGTTTGCATATTAATTAAAAAGACAACATAACATAATGAAAATGGCTAATACGCAATCAATTTCACTTGAAAAATATGGTATTAAAGATGTTGTAGAGATTGTATATAATCCTTCCTACGATCTTTTATATAATGAAGAAATTAAGTCTGACCTACAGGGGTTTGAAAAAGGACAAGTAACTGAATTAGGAGCTGTAAATGTTATGACAGGTGAGTTCACTGGTCGTTCTCCAAAAGATAAATATATCGTAAAAGACTCAGTTACTGAGAATACGGTTTGGTGGAACTCTCCAGAATCGCCAAATGACAATAAGCCAATTGACCAAAAAACGTGGGAAGCTTTAAAAGCAACTACAGTAAATGAGTTGTCAGGAAAAAAACTTTATGTTGTTGACGCTTTCTGTGGTGCGAACGAAAATACGCGTTTGAAAGTAAGATTCATTATGGAGGTAGCATGGCAAGCACATTTTGTAAAAAATATGTTTATCCGCCCTACTGAAGAGGAATTAGCAAACTTTGGTGAGCCTGATTTCGTGGTGATGAATGGTTCTAAAGCGACATTTAAAGATTATAAAGCATACGGATTAAACTCAGAAGTATATATTGCTTTCAACTTAACTGAAAAAGTACAGATTATCGGTGGTACTTGGTACGGTGGAGAAATGAAAAAAGGATTGTTCTCTATGATGAACTATTACTTACCATTGAAAGGAATGGCTTCTATGCACTGTTCGGCAAATAAAGGAAAAGATGGCGATGTAGCTGTGTTCTTTGGTTTATCTGGAACAGGTAAAACAACGTTGTCAACGGATCCAAAACGCGAATTAATTGGTGATGATGAGCACGGATGGGATGATGAAGGTGTATTTAACTTCGAAGGAGGTTGTTACGCAAAAACAATTAGCTTGAGCAAAGAAAATGAACCGGATATCTTCAGTGCGATTCGCCGTGATGCTTTATTGGAAAACGTAACTGTTGATGCAAATGGTGTTATCGATTTTAACGATGGTTCTGTAACGCAAAATACACGTGTTTCTTACCCGATTGATCACATTGAAAATATTGTTAAACCGGTATCTAAAGCTGGACACGCAACCAAAGTAATCTTCTTAACAGCTGATGCTTTCGGGGTTATGCCGCCAGTTTCTAAATTGACACCAGAGCAAACAAAATACTACTTCTTATCTGGATTTACAGCTAAATTAGCAGGAACAGAAAGAGGTGTAACACAACCAGAACCAACTTTCTCAGCTTGTTTTGGTAAAGCATTCTTGTCTTTACATCCAACAAAATACGGAGAAGAGTTAGTGAAAAAAATGGAAGAGCACAATGCTACTGCTTACATGGTTAATACAGGATGGAATGGAACAGGGAAGCGTATTTCTATTAAAGATACGCGTGCAATTATCGATCGTATCTTAGATGGATCTATCGAAAATGCTGAAACTGCAATCGTTCCGATCTATAATTTTGCTGTACCAACAGCGTTAGAAGGAGTAGATACAAATATCTTAGATCCTCGTAATACTTACGGTGAAGCAAAAGAATGGGAAGATAAAGCAAAAGATTTAGCTGCTTTATTTATCAAGAACTTTAATTTGTACACAAATAACGACGCAGGAAAAGCTTTAGTTGAAGCAGGACCACAGTTGTAATAACAAAAAAAGAGAGCTTTTAGCTCTCTTTTTTTTGTTATCAGATAACAGTTAACTAAAAAAAGCCTTCCATTAGGAAGGCTTTTTTTATAACTATTTATTTACTTTTTGGATGTACTTTTCAAGAGCCATAGTCATCGATGGAGCTTCTGGAGAAGGAGCCATGATGTCTACGCGTAAATCGTGATCTAGTGCTTCTTTTTGTGTTGTAGTACCAAATACAGCAATTCGCGTATTATCTTGTGAGAAATCAGGGAAATTCATAAACAAAGATTTGATTCCTGTTGGACTAAAGAACGCTAGAACGTCATATTTTACATCGGCTAAATCAGATAAATCACTCATTACCGTTCTGTAAAATGTTCCTGCAGTCCAGTCTACTTTTAATTCTCCTAAAATTGTGGGTACTTCTGCGTTTAATTGATCTGAAGCTGATAATAAGAATTTTTCGTCTTTGTATTTTTTAATCAACGGAGCCAAATCAGCAAAATCTTTCTGACCTACATAAATTTTTCTTTTGCGGTAAACTACATATTTTTGAAGATAGAAGGCGATTGCTTCTGATTGACAAAAATATTTTAATGTTTCAGGCACTTTATAGCGCATTTCTTCTGCTACGCGGAAGAAGTGGTCAACAGAGTTTCTACTTGTCAAAATTACGGCTGTAAAGTTGTTTAAATCGATTTTCTGTTGTCTCACGTCCTTAGCAGGTACACCTTCAACGTGTATAAAAGGCCTAAAGTCAATTTTTACTTTATATTTTTGTTCGATCTCAAAGTATGGAGAGTTTTCTACTTTAGGTTCTGGTTGAGAAACCAAAATTGTTTTCACTTTCATAGTTTAATTCTTATTTAGGCTCTAAAGTTTTTAAATGCAAAGTATATTATAAAATAAGGAGCTATTTCAAGGGTGCAAAGATACAAAATAAAATAGAACAACTTATTTAATATCGTTTTTCGATTGTTTTTTATAAAAATAACGTATAAACTAAGATTTGTTAAGATTAACGTAATTCCGATAATGCCAACGATCAATTGATTGATTATATCGTTATAAAACAAGATTAAATCAATTCCCAAAAGATACATGCCGATGTAATTTCGATAAGTTGCTTTTTGTAAATTGAAATGATCAACAAAGTCTTCTATACCAAATGTAATGCCAATTATTTTGTCAATAAGGTATTTACTAATGACAAAAAAACCGGAAAAATTTAAAATCTGTACAAAAGATAATAAGCTATAATGGTCAATAAAACCGAAAGATTTTGCGACGATTTGCAAAAAGAAGGTAATAGATAAGAACTGTATCGTTAAGAATGAAAGCGTAAAACTATTGCGTAAATTGGTATTGTCCTTGTATATTTTTAGGTACTTATCGGATATTGCTAATCGTGTAAACTCTGCAAATCGAACGCTAAAAACGGTACGATTGATAGCAATGATAGAGAAGCCCACAAAAAATAGTAGGGTAGCCCAATCTTTGTTGGTTACAATTCTTTCAGTTAATAGTAGATTGTCCATATCAATTGCAAAATTAGTAAAAAAATGTATTTGTCAGACTTTGTTAATTATTTAAGGGTTAACTTTCTATAAAAAGGTTATTTTTGTAGCCAAAGTAAAGACAATGAATGCAGGGTTAGTTATTATTCCTACCTATAATGAAATCGAAAATATAGCGCAAATAATTGAGGCTGTACTCGAATTGCCCGATTGTTTTCATATACTTATTGTAGATGATAACTCTCCTGATGGAACGGCTGCTGTTGTAGAAGAATTACAAAAGAAACATCCTGCAGTACATTTATTGAAACGAGAAGGTAAGAACGGATTAGGAACAGCTTATGTTGCTGGTTTTAAATGGGCTTTAGCTCATGACTATGAGTATGTTTTTGAGATGGACGCCGATTTTTCACATAATCCATTGGATCTTAGTCGATTATTAGCTAGTTGTAAAAAGCATGGCGGAATGGTTATAGGTTCCCGTTATGTCACAGGAGTAAATGTTGTTAATTGGCCTTTGAACCGTGTTTTACTTTCATATGGAGCATCAATTTATGTGCGATGGATTACGCGCATGCCTATTAAAGATACTACAGCTGGCTTTGTGTGTTATACAAAAGAAGTGTTGCAAAGCATTAACTTAGATGGCATACGATTTGTGGGATATGCCTTCCAAATTGAAATGAAATATAGAGTTTATGTCAAGCAATTTCCAATAACAGAGGTCCCTATTATTTTTACAGATCGAACCAGAGGTGAATCTAAAATGTCTAAGGGAATTATTAAAGAAGCTATCTTTGGTGTAATAAATCTGAAAATCAGAAAACTACTAAACAAACTATAATGAGCAACTACTTAATTAAAAACGGAAACCTTGTAAATGAAGGGGGCATAAAGAAAGGTGATATCCTTGTACAAGGGGGTAAAATTGTTCGCATTGCAAATGCTATAGAAGAAGCTGAAGGAATGGTGTGCATTGATGCAACGGGAAAATACGTTATTCCGGGTATGATTGATGATCAAGTGCATTTTCGTGAGCCAGGATTGACTCATAAGGGAGATATTGAATCAGAATCACGTGCGGCGGTAGCAGGAGGAATTACTTCTTTTATTGAACAACCGAATACAGTTCCTAATGCGGTAACTCAAGAATTGTTAGAACAAAAATATGAAATTGCTGCATCGAAATCGTATGCGAATTATTCGTTTATGATGGGAGGTACCAATGATAATTTGGAAGAATTGTTGAAAACCAATCCGAGAAATGTAGCGGGAATTAAATTGTTTTTAGGATCGTCTACAGGGAATATGTTAGTGGATCGCCAGGATGTTTTAGAGAAAATTTTTTCAAGTACTTCCATGTTGATCGCTGTTCACGCAGAAGATGAAGGAACAATACAAGCGAATCTGCAACAACATAAAGAACAATATGGGGATGATATTCCCGTAAGCTGTCACCCGATTATCCGCAGTGAAGAAGCTTGTTACTTATCATCTTCTAAAGCGATTGAATTGGCAAAGAAAACAGGAGCAAGACTTCATGTATTCCACGTATCTACAGGTAAGGAAACGGAATTATTTCGCAATGATATTCCTTTGAAAGATAAAAAAATAACAGCTGAGGTTTGTGTACACCATTTGTGGTTTACGGATGAAGATTATCAAACAAAGGGTAATTTTATCAAGTGGAATCCTGCTGTAAAAACAGCAAAAGACAGAGAAATGCTTTGGGAAGCTTTGTTAGATGGGCGCATCGATGTTATTGCAACAGATCATGCTCCGCACACAAAAGAAGAAAAAGCCAAACCGTATAGTCAAGCTCCTTCCGGAGGGCCTTTAGTGCAACATGCATTAGTTTCATTGTTTGAAGCAAGTAAACAAGGGCGTATTTCTGTGGAAATGATTGTTGAGAAAACAGCGCATAATCCAGCTGTTCTCTTTCAAGTGGAGAAGAGAGGTTTTCTTAGAGAAGGATATCATGCAGATATCGTTTTAATAGACCCGAATCAACCCTGGGAAGTGAATCAGTCTAATATCCTGTATAAATGTGGATGGTCTCCATTTGAAGGAGAAACGTTCTCTGCTAAAGTAACCCATACTTTTGTTAATGGTTGCTTAGTGTATGAAAGAGATGAAGTGAAAGATGTGCGTTGCGGACAACGATTGCTTTTTGAACGTTAGTATTACATAAAAATGAAGCATATACTATTTACTTTTTTGATGGCCGCTTTACTGTGTTCTTGCCAACAAGATAAAGCAAAGCCAAATCCATTTATTGAAGAATCTAAAATGGAAGATATTTTGTATGATGTTACTCTTTTGTATGGAGCACAGAATACAAACTCATTCGCTATTGATACGGTTAAATCGATTCAAATGAGTGATATTTTTAAAAAATACGATATTGATAGCTTGGCTTTTGTTGAAAATAGCCGTTACTATATTGCCTTGAAAAAAGGAGTGTATTTTGATATGCAAATGCGCGTGATGAATCGACTGAAGAAAGAACAAGAGAAATTGGAAAAGGATTTTCCTCAAACAGATGAACGTATTGATCTGTTAAAAAAATCCGATTCGTTAGTTGAAAAGCCAACAATAGAGGAGGCTGAACTTCAACCGATAAGCACTGTTGATACTAATGCCGATAAATTAGAGCTACTAAAAAAAAATAAGCAGGCGAAACAAAAAACTTCTGTAGAAAAAAAGGAGAAATTTCAATTAGCAAATAAGAAAAAAATACTTGAACTACTTTAAGAATTACTTCAAAGACTTGCTTGTTCTTTCTAAAAACACAGAAGGCGATGAAAATTTAAAATTGAGGGTTTGCTCAGCTTTAGAAGCATCATAATAAAAACAACTTAGAGAAGCTTTCGCGATTGCACGTGTAAAGCTTCTTTTTTTTCCTAGTGCGCTCATTAAAGCATCTAAGCGCCATGCAAGGGATAATCCAAGACGACCTAATTGGAAACGCGCCGGTTTTTTGCGTAGTATAGCTGCGATTTGATGTAAGAGGTCTTTGTTGCTTAAATTCGCTGCAACAAGGGTATAGCGTTCATTTACAACCGTACTGCACATTAATTGATACATACAAGATACCACGTCTTCTACTGCAACAACAGCGGTAGTACCGTCAGTGTAAAAAGGAAAATTACGACTTACTTTATAAAGAAGCTCTCCGCTTCCTTCTCTGTCAAAACCACGGCCAAAAATAACACCTGGGTTGACAATAACAACATTTAATCCTTCTTGTGTGCCACGCCATACTTCCATTTCAGCGCCAAATTTACTCAAGGCATAATCGCTGTGATAAAGTTCTGGATTCCATTCTGTCTTTTCAGTAATGGGAATTGAGCAGTGTAGTGTTTCTCCTAAAGCGGCAATAGAACTTACATGACATAGTTTTTCAATAGAAAAAGCAAGACACAGATTGACTATGTTTGCTGTTCCTTCAATATTCGTTTTTCGGAGTTTTTTCTCGTCTTTAGGATCGAAAGACACAAAGGCAGCACAATGATAAACATGTGTAACCCCCTGAAAGGCTTCTTCTAGTGAAGGAAGATCCAAGATATCGGCTTTTCTCCAAGTGATTTGATCAAATAATGGCTCTGCCTGATGCAATGCAAATACTTCTTTTGTCTTTTCAAGGCGCTTCTCATCTCGGTAAATTGCACAAACTCGTTGCTCCCCCTGTTGAAGAAGATGTAATAGAAGGTGGCTTCCTACTAAGCCTGTAGCACCTGTGACAAGTATCATAATAAACAAATGTAACGGTTATGTTTTAGATAGTGAAAGAATAGGAGTAAAAGTTTTAAAGTAACGCCCGTATTTTCAACGTATCGTTTTGAAGAGTCTGAAAGCAATAAAAATACAGATGTATCAAAAAAAAGTTCTATTAGCGTAAGGAATTGAACTATCTTTGCATAAAATATAATTAAATGAAAAATTTTATTGAAGAAGTGACTTGGAGAGGAATGCTCCACGACGTTATGCCAGGCACTGAAGAACATTTGTTGGAGCAGATGCGTGTAGCGTATGTGGGAATTGACCCAACAGCGGATTCATTGCATATTGGACATTTAGTAGGTGTAATGCTTTTAAAGCATTTTCAGATGGCAGGACACAAACCAATCGCTTTGATTGGAGGTGCTACAGGAATGGTGGGAGATCCATCTGGGAAATCAAATGAACGAAATCTATTGTCAGAAGAAGCTTTACGTCACAATCAAAATGCGATTAAAGCTCAGTTAGAACGCTTTTTAGATTTTAATTCAGGTGCGGGAAATGCAGCCGAGTTAGTGAACAACTACGACTGGATGAAAGATTTTTCTTTCTTAGAATTCATTAGAACAGTAGGAAAACACATTACTGTAAACTATATGATGGCTAAAGATTCTGTAAAAAAACGCCTAAACGGTGAATTCCAAGATGGAATGTCTTTTACAGAGTTTTGTTATCAGCTGATGCAAGGATATGACTTTTTGCATCTATTTAAAGCAAAAAATGTTACGTTGCAAATGGGGGGGTCTGATCAGTGGGGAAATATCACTACAGGTACAGAATTAATTCGCCGTACAATTAGCGAAAAAGCCTATGCGTTAACTTGTCCATTAATCACAAAAGCTGATGGTACAAAGTTTGGTAAGTCTGAAGGAGGAAATATTTGGCTCTCTGCTGAATATACATCACCATACAAATTCTACCAATACTGGGTAAACGTTTCGGATGCAGACGCAGAAAAATACATTAAGATATTTACTTTTATAGGGCGTGAAGAAATTGAAGCGCTTGTAAAAGAACACCAAGAAGCACCACATTTACGCATTTTGCAAAAACGATTAGCAGAAGAAGTAACAACGATGGTTCACGGAGTGGAAAATCTAGAAAATGCAATTAAAGCTTCTGGAATCTTATTTGGAAATTCATCTGCAGATGATTTGAAACAATTAGATGCAAAAACATTTTTAGAAGTGTTTGACGGAGTGCCACAAGCAGAAATTGCAAAAGCAGATGTTGAGGCAGGTCTTCCTATCATTGAAGCTTTAGCTGGTAAAAGTGGATTTATGCCTTCAAATGGAGAAGCACGTCGCTCTTTACAAGCAAATTCTATTGCCGTAAATAGAGACAAAGTGGCTGAAGATTATGTGATTACCACAGCAGATTTGATTAATAATCAATTCATTCTTCTACAAAAAGGAAAAAAGAATTACTTTATTTTAGATGTAAAGTAATTGAATACATTATAGCATGTTAAAAGGTTATCTCATACAAAGAGATAACCTTTTTTGTTTTAAATCTACCATATACGTGGTATTTACTTCTGTTATTTCAACCCCTATCTTTGCCTTATCAAAAACAAATAAAAAACCCTTTGTTTTTCATTGTATAAAGAAGAAGCAAAGGAAATAATGTAAAAAGTAGTACTATGCAGTTTCTAGTTTTTTTATCGAAAATAACTTCTTTTCTTCATTGGAATCAACAGGAAAATTCTTCTTCTATGTTGATGAAGTGCTGCGTGAATTTGTGTTGTAGCTAGCACGTCTTTTAGCTATTTCGGATGTTGTATTCGCACATCCTTTTCAATTTAATTCTATCATTTATTAGTAATGTATTGCGAGAAGATTCTGGCAATCAAAGGAACAATTTATGCAAAAAATTTTACAAATTGTTTTTGTGCTGATTGGAGTTTATCAGTTACAAGCACAGGAGTATACACTCAAAGGTACCGTTTCTGATATAGGCGGAAGTTTACCAGGGGTAAGTGTAACTATAGTAGAAACAGGTAAGGGAATCGCAACAGATTTCGATGGTAACTACAGTATAAAAGTAGAGCCAAATCAAACCATCGCTTTTTCGTTTATTGGATATACCACCCAAAAAGTAAAAATTTCCAATCAAACGGAACTTAATATTTACCTAGAAGCTCAGACCGAGAATCTAGAAGAAGTTATTATTCAAGTGCCATATGGTACGGCAAATAAAAAAACTTATACAGGATCAGTTGGATTAGTTAGCGCTAAAGCAATTGGGCAGTCTCAAGTGAGTAATGTATCAAGAGTTTTAGAAGGTTCGGTAGCAGGGGTTCAATCTTTTGCAGCAAGTGGACAGCCAGGATCGGAAGCGGAAATCCGCATTCGTGGTATTGGTTCCATCAATGCAGACAGTAAACCCTTATACGTAGTAGATGGAGTGCCTTATGAAGGTGGTCTATCTGCTATTGCTCCGGCAGATATTGAATCTATTTCGGTATTAAAGGATGCAACAGCTGCTACGTTATATGGTTCTAGAGCAGCGAATGGGGTGATTATGATCACAACGAAAAGAGGGGTAAAAGATCAAGAGCCTCAAATTGAAATATCTGCCAAATACGGAACCTCAAGTAGAGCACGTAGTGACTATAAAACTTTGGGAACCAATCAATACATGGAATTGTATTGGGAGTCTATGCGCAATGGATACATGGATAATACAGGTGCTGATTGGGCTAAAGCAGGTCAATATGCAACGGATAATCTAATCAACTTCGTCGGCATTAATCCGTATGGATTAAATAATCCTCAACCCGTAGGTACAGATGGGAAAGTACAAGCTGGTTTACAACCACTTTGGAATGACAATTGGACTGATGCTTTATCTCAATCTGCTAATTATACCGATTTGAATGTTCGCGTATCAGGTGGAGGTGCAAAATCAAGATACTTTGTTTCAGGAGGATTTTTAAATAACCAAGGATATGTAAAAGAATCGGGATTTAAACGCTTTAACTTCCGTACAAATTTAGTCGTAGATGCGAAAGATTGGTTGGAGTTAGGATTAAATGCTTCTGCTTCTCATTCGATTCAAGACTATCCTAAGCAAGATGATAGTGCGATTGAAAATGTTATCGGATTTGGTCGTAATATGCCTTCATTTTACCCAATTTACGAACGCGATTTAACTACAGGTGCGTATTTATTAGATCCTGAAACAGGAAATCGAATCTATGACTTTGGAACATATAGAGCAAGTTCGTATGCCCGCCATAATTTAGTTGCAACATTGCCACTAGACAAAGCAGAAAACAAATTCGATATCGCAACGGTACGTACATATGCTCAAATTAAGTTTCTAGATAATTTGAAGTTAAAAACATCCTTGAATATTGATTACAACAGCCAATATAATCACAATGTAACCAATCCAGAAATTGGGCCATCTAGCTCAACTGGAGGTGGCGTTAGCATGCGAAACACGCGTACAGTGAGCATGACATATAACAATGTGCTAAATTACGATCTAGATTTAGATGATAAAAATAGTTTAGCTCTTATGGGAGGGCAAGAATACTATCAGTATAAATCAAATTATTTTGGTGGAGAAAGAGGGCAATTAGCTATGTTGGGCTATGAACAACCCGATGCCGCTTCTCGACTCATCGATTTCTATGGAAAAGCAGACGAATATAAAATGTTGAGTTTCTTTGGAAATGCACAGTATTCATATGATAAAAAATATTATTTATCAGCTTCTTACCGTGCAGATGGGTCTTCTCGTTTCGCTAAAGCAAAACGCTGGGGAGGTTTTTGGTCTGTAGGGGCTTCATGGAGAATTATTGATGAGGATTTCATGCAACACTATCGCGATACCTGGTTGAATGAGTTGGTATTCCGTGCTAGTTATGGTGCACAAGGAAATGATAAAGTAGGATATTACGCGTATCAAGAGCTATATAACATCTATAACAATCTAGGTAACCCTGGATTAGTAGCTTCTCGTTTAGAAACACCAGAATTGAGTTGGGAGTCAAATATGAACCTGAATGTCGGATTTGACTTTGCTGTATTGGATAACCGATTAAGTGGTACGGTAGAGTATTTTGAGCGTTCTTCTAAAGATTTGTTATTTAGTAAATCGATTGCTCCGTCATTAGGATTTACCTCCATCTTAGAAAACGTAGGGAAAATTAAAAATTACGGAATAGAACTTTCCTTAGAAGGCTATCCGATTCGCACTGCAGATTGGAAATGGAAGTTAGGAATGAATATTACGACATATAAAAACAAAATTGTTTCTCTTCCCTCTAACGAAATGTATAGTGGAACAAAAAAATGGGTAAAAGGAGGTTCTTTATATGATTTCTATTTGCAAGAATGGGCAGGAGTAAATCCTGAAACTGGAAAGCCAAGATGGTATGGAACAGATGAGCAAGGAAATCGATATATTACTGAAAATTACAGCGATTTAAAAGATAAAGACAGAGTGAAGAAAGGAAATTCGCTTCCTAAATTCTCGGGTGGTTTTAATACAGATTTAAGTTATAAAAACTGGCAGTTAAGCGCTAATTTCTCTTACAACATTGGAGGTAAGATTTACAATAGTGATAAAACAAGCTTACTGAGACAAGATCCAGGAGGAACGGCATGGAGCGTGGATATGCTAGATCGCTGGACACCGGAAAATCCGAATACAGATGTAGCGCGATTGACTACGGCAAAAGGGAATGGTTGGACAGAATCTTCAAGTCGTTTCTTGGTTGATCGCTCGTTCTTGAAATTAAAAACACTTACAGTGGCATATAATTTTCCACAAGAGTGGTTAAACAAAGTGAATATCGGACAAGCGTCACTTTATTTGCAAGGAGAGAACTTATTTACTTGGGCGAAACAACAGGGATTAGATCCAGAACAAAATTTTGACGGTACAACGTACTATCGCTATCCTGCTATGAAAACGATTTCAGTGGGATTAAATCTAAAATTATAAGCTAATGAAAAATTATATCAAATATACCAAAGTTTTGTTTTTACTTTTTGCACTGGGATTGGCTTCTTGTGAATTAGAAACCTCGCCGACAGATGCAATAGAGAAAAAAGAAGTTTTTAAAACGGTAGCTGGAAATGCAAAGGTTTTAAATGGAAGTTGGGGGCAATTAATGGAAACCTTCAATACATTTGCCAACCCAGGTTTTGGAGCTATTTTACGCGCAAATGATGCAATGGGAAATGACGTAGTTCTGCAAACCAATAAGTACGGCTTTGGAACCCATTATCAGTTTAGTGCTTTATATGGTAAAGGTGGAACAAACTCGCAAAGTTGGAATTTGGCCTATAAAACCATCAATAACATGAACAATATCTTGTTTAATGTTGACGATGCACAAGGTGATGCAGGAGAAAGAAGAATTGTAAAAGGACAAGCGTATGCCTTGAGAGGATATATGTATCTGCATTTAGCATCTTCTTACACCTTTGCAATTGATAATAATCCAGATGCACCAAGTGTTCCTATTTACTTAGAGCCAACAACAGCTAAATCTCAACCAGGAAAAAGAGCAACGGTAACAGAAGTATACAATCAAGCAATTAAAGATTTGGAAGAAGCATTAGCGTTGATTCCAGAGGGGTATGCGAGAAGTCAAAAATTTCAAATCGATCAAAATGTTGTTTTAGGTTTGTTGTCTCGTGCAAATCTATATGCGAGAAATTGGGAAAAAGCGAAAGAGTATTCAGATCGATTGTTGTTAAAGGCTAATTATTTGATGAACGAATCAGAATATAAGGCCGGCTTTAATGATGTCAATAATCGCGAGTGGATTTGGGGACATCCCCAAACACCAGACCAAAGCAATGCTTCGTATCAGTTTCACTTTTTAGATGTGACATCGAAAGATAGTTATTACTATAGTTTTAATGCAGACCCTTATTTTAAGGAGCTTTTTGATGAAGGCGATTACCGTAAATCGATGATTAACTGGGCGCCCGATCCTAGTGCGGATATTGAGAAGACTTCTGTTGTTTGGATGCGTTATGGTAAATTCAAATTTAAAGCAGGTCAAATTGCAGATATTGTATTGATGCGTACAGCCGAGATCTACTTGATTAACGCAGAAGCAAAAGCACGCCTAAATAATGGAGATGCAATCAACAAGCTAAATGATGTAAAACGCGCAAGAAATGCAGCTCTAGCGGATAACGTAACAGGGAATGATTTGTTAGAAGCTATTTGGTTAGAAAGGAGAAAAGAATTATTCGGTGAAGGATTTGCTTTAGTAGACATCGTTAGAAATCAAAAAACAGTAGTTCGAAAAAAATACGAACACGAAAAGATAGAATATTCTTATGTGGTTAAAGACGAGGAAGGAAATGAAGTTACAAAAACAAAAACAATGACAGCAAATGGTCATTATGTACTGAATTTTCCTGATAAAAGCCCGTTTGTAGCTAATAGTCCTTACTATTTGTATCAGATACCAAACGTAGAAGAAAGAGAAAACCCGAATTTGTAAGCGGGGGTAAATTCAATTAGTTGTTTATTTTATTCGATCAGAAATGAGGGGAGAGGCTGTCTATTGGACAGCCTTTTCCTGTTTATACCTAAAATTATTTCCTTAATTTTGTTAGATAAAGGTAAGATATGTTGCACATTGCTATTTTAGAAGAAAAAGAATTGGTTCGCTTGGGAATACAAACGGTAGCAAAACAAGTTTGTCAAGAAGAAATTAGTTGGTACGACTTGACTACAGTTCAAGATATCCGATTATTTTTAAAGAAAAATAATGGAGGTTACGTTTTTTTTAATCCTTCTAGTTATCAATTACTGCAGCAGGTAGATGCGATTTATGAGTTAAAAACAGCGTATGAACGAAGTACTTGGGTGATGTGGCTGGAAGAGTTACCCGAAGTTTGGTTGAAGAAGATTCTGCATATGAAGTCAGTAAATGGCTTTAATATGGTGCAGCAAAGCAATTCTATACAAGAGCTTGTAAAAGCGCTGACGATGATTTGTCAAAAAGAGAACTATATTGCTGCCTGTGTACAAGAGGTGCTTAATTCTTATAAATCAACCGCTTTTAAAGTAGATCAGGTACTAACCAATGCCGAAAGAGAAATTTTGAAGGAGATCGCAACAGGTAAAATGACTAAAGAAATAGCTGCAGATCGAAATATAAGTATTCATACCGTGATTACCCATCGCAAGAATATTTTTAAAAAATTAGAAGTCAATAGTGTACACGATGCTACGCGCTATGCTATTCGAGCGGGGATTATAACAGTTAACGATTATTATATTTAAAAACAAAAAAAACTGCCTTGGCAGTTTTTTTGTTTTATATCGGTAATGGATTTTTAAAAATATCCTGATTGATCGAATCAATGTATTCTAAAACTTCATCACGTCCTGTTTTATCTTCTGATGAGGTAATAAAATAAGGAGGCATTTCTTCCCAAATACCATTTAGCAGTTGCTTTTGGTAATCTGCTACTAATTGGTGGATTTTGGTTTTTCCTACTTTATCTGCTTTAGTAAAGATAATGCCGAACGGAATGCCCGCTTCTCCTAAATATTCCATGAATTCCAAATCGATCTTTTGTGCCTCGTGTCTGATGTCAATCAAAACAAAAGCAGAAACCAATTGTCTGCGTTTTTCAAAGTATTCTGTAATGAATTTTTGGAAAACACTTTTAGTCTTTTTAGAAACTTTAGCGTACCCATACCCAGGTAAGTCAACTAAAAACCAATTAGAATTAATCTTAAAATGGTTGATTAGCTGTGTCTTTCCAGGTCTTGAGGAAGTTTTGGCTAAAGATTTAGAGTTGGTAAGCATGTTGATTAAGGAAGACTTTCCAACGTTGGATCTTCCGATGAATGCATACTCTGGTAAGGGCTCGTTTGGGCACTTACTTACATCAGAGTTACTCATTACAAATGCTGCTGTATTTATTTTCATTGTTTTATATGTTGCGTTCGTTGAACCACTTATTCAATAGTTCATTGAATTCATCTGGATGCTCCATCATGGCAGCATGACCACATTTATCAATCCAATATAGATCTGAGTCTGGAAGTAATTCGTGAAATTCTACAGCAACTTCTGGTGGAGTTACCTTGTCATTTTTTCCCCAGATTAAACAAGTAGGAACATTAATTTTAGGTAAGTCCTTTGACATATTGTGTCGAATTGCACTTTTGGCAATTGTCAAAGTCTTAATTAATTTCATTCGATCATTTACGGTTGCAAATACATCGTCTACGATTTCCTTTGTGGCTACTGCGGGATCATAAAATACATCTTCAGCTTTTTTGCGAATGTATTCATAGTCTCCACGCTTTGGATAACTGTCACCCATAGCGCTTTCGTATAGTCCTGAACTTCCTGTCAAAACCATAGCTTTTAGATGTTGTGGATACATTTTAGCAAAGTACAAAGCAATATGACCACCAAGTGAATTCCCTAGTATAATAACATCCTTATAACCAATGCGCTCAATAAAGTCCTTTACAAACTTAGCAAAGGCTTTTACATTCGTTTTTAAAATGCTATTGGTATATAAAGGCAATTCAGGGATAACAACTTTGTAGCCTTTTTGAGGAAAGAAGTTTGCAACTCCATCGAAATTACTAAGTCCTCCCATTAATCCATGTAAGATGATAATTGGTGTTCCTTCACCAACTTCCACATATCGGAATTTACCGTCTTCTTTTAAAGTTCGCTCCATTAGCTCTTACTTGCGATTTTTAAATTCTTACAAATATACATTTTTAATAGAGACATCTATTGTAATAAAAGGATAAAATATAGGTAGATACAAAAAAGAAAAGGTCATCCCCCGAAACACAGGTGTATAGGTGTGTTTTCTAGAGTTTTAAAAAGTGTTTTTGAGGTAGATTGATACAGGATGAAAAAAAAATATGATTTAGCGGTGTTGATATTAGAGTTGTTGTTGAGTGCAGAAAACAATAAGCACTTTTTGCAGTCCTGTAGGTAGCTGTTATAGGGAAGTCAAATAACCTATTCTATTTCTTAAAGTAGTTGACTTTTGGTTGAAAAAGAACAGAAGAGAAGTTCTCAGTATTGTAAGATATTGAAAATAAGAAACGGAAAATAACGAAAAAAGCGAGGTTTTCATAAGAGAATACTTGCTTTTTTAATGCTGTAAAAAAGTGAAAAAATTCACTTTTTTTAGCTAAATGAGTTTCTGTTTTTTTCTTACTTAGATTTGATATTAATTGGTTAAAAAATGTCATTTAAGTTAAAACTATCAATATAAATGAATCAAGGTAGTTGGGATAAACTGAAGCAGGTTCGGAAGGGATAAGTGAGTTCAAATCAATTAGTTTGATCCCTAAATGCGATCATTTTATCGATAAAATCGCTTATTGAGGTCAGTAAATACGGTATATTTAGAAAACTTATCAACAAAGTGGGTAAAAGTGGGTAAAAGTGGTAAAAAAATAATTACATTTGCTAAGTATACATAAAAATAAATTTTGACGTCAATTATCGGTACATATGAATGTAAGGTAGATACCAAAGGTAGGGTATTGGTGCCTGCTTCTTTGAAGAAGCAGTTGCCTGCTATGGCTGATGGTTTTGTGCTGAAGAGATCGGTATTTGAAACGTGTTTGGAGCTGTGGCCAATGGCTGAGTGGGAGAAGATGATGTTGAAAATCAATAAGCTAAATCCATTTGATAAAAAAGTTGATACGTTTATCCGTGCTTTTATGGCAGGGGTAAAAATAGTAGATATTGATGATGCAGGTCGTTTGCTAATAGCAAAGGATCTTTTGCAGTTTGGCAACATTTCAAAAGAAATTGTAATGGCGTCTAAAGTTAATATTGTTGAAATATGGGATAAAGACCTGTATGAAGCTACGTTAGAACCAGATGATTTTGATTTTGGAGCTTTGGCACAAGAAGTAATGAGTAATATAAGTTTTGATGACTAAAGATTTATACGCATATCATAGACCTGTTCTGTTGACAGAAAGTGTGGATGGATTAAATATCCGTCCTGATGGTGTTTATGTAGATGTGACATTTGGAGGTGGAGGGCACTCACGTGAAATATTGAGTCGCCTTGGTGAAAATGGAAAATTATTTGCATTCGATCAAGATGATGATGCAGTAAAGAATGCAATTGACGATCCTAGATTTGTCTTGATTAATCAAAATTTTAGGTACATAAAACGTTATTTAAGGTTTTATGGTGTACGTGAAGTAGATGGAATATTAGGTGATTTAGGTGTTTCTTCCCATCAATTTGATGTGGCTGAACGCGGATTCTCTACTCGTTTTGATGGAGAGCTTGATATGAGGATGAATCAAAATGGCGAACTATCTGCTTATCACGTAGTAAATGATTACGAGGAAAGAGATTTGAGATATGTACTCAGTGTATATGGAGAATTGAAGAATGCAGGTGCAATGGCTAATACGATTGTAAAGGCAAGACAAGAAGGGGAGATCAAAAATACCGATCAACTCAAACAAGTTTTGGCTCGATTTTTACCGGCTCACAAGAGCGCTAAAATTTTAGCACAAGTATATCAAGCCATTCGAATAGAGGTGAATCAAGAAATTGAAGTCCTTAAAGAACTATTAGAACAAAGTATGGAGGTGTTGAAGTCGGAAGGAAGACTAAGTATCATTTCCTACCATTCTTTGGAAGATCGATTAGTAAAGCGCTTTATGAAAAATGGAATGTTTGAAGGTGAACCAGAGCGCGATATGTTTGGACGATTCGAAGTACCGTTGAAGCAATTAGGAAAGCTAATTATTCCGACGGACGAAGAAATAGCAGTAAATAACCGAGCGCGATCAGCGAAGTTGAGAATTGCAGAGAAAAAATGAAAAAAACAATAGCAAGTCCTGTAGATATAATTAAAGCGAAGATTCTCGTTAACGAGAATTCAGCGAAAACATGGGGGTTTATTGTATATGTGATTGTGTTAGGTATGATTTTGATTGGTAATACCCAACGATATGAATCAAAGGTGTTCAAAATCGGAAAATTAACACATGAAGTGAAAATGCTACGTGCTGAGTTTGTTGCAACGCGATCAGAACTTATGGAACTGAAAATGGAGTCAACTATCACGCGAAAATTAGAAGAAGAAGGAATTTATCCTTCCGAAATACCGCCACAAAAGATAAAGGTATTGAAGGAAGAAGAAAATAAAACAGCTTGGAGTAAACTATGGCCTTAGGTAACAAAAATATTTACATCAATATTTATGTCGTCACTGCGATAGTCTTGTTACTAGCAGGTGGAGTTGTTTATCGGTTGCTATTAATTCAAGGAGTAGAAGGAAGCGAACTTCGACAAAAAGCGCGAAGTGAAAATAGAGTAAAGGAAGAAATAATAGAAGCCAATAGAGGAAATGTTTATTCTGCTGATGGAAGCTTATTAGCAACATCAGTACCGGTCTTTGAAATACGTTTTGACGGGGTTGCTCCCAAACAAGAAGTTTTTGAAAAGGAAGTGAAACCTTTAGCAGATTCGCTGGCAGTGATGTTTAAAAAACCTAGCGCTCACTATGAAAGTATGTTGAGAAAGGGTAGAGCATCTAAAAGCCGTTATATTTTAATTGCTCGAAATTTGAGCTATGTGGAATATGTGCGAATTAAGAATTTTCCTCTTTTTAAAAGAGGTGGAAATGGTGGAGGTTTTATCTCTTCTCAAAAAACTGTGCGTCAACATCCAATTGGAAGAATTGCAAAAAGAACCATTGGGTATGAACGCAAAAATGAGGATGGAACTTTTGGAAGGGTTGGAATTGAAGGCGCTTTTACGGACTACCTCAGTGGTTATGACGGCAAGCGAAAAATGCAAAGTTTAGCCAAGAATCAATGGAAACCCATTAATGATGAGAATGAAATTGAACCTATAGATGGAAAAGACGTAATCTCTACCATCGATGTTTATATTCAAGATATTGCCCATCACGCTTTGTTGCAGTCTTTAGATAAGTACAGTGCAGATCACGGATGTGTAATTGTTATGGAAACAAAAACAGGTGCTATTCGCGCAATTTCCAATCTAGGTAGAGATCCGCAAACAGGAGCTTACTATGAAACAGTGAATTATGCCGTAGGTGAAAAACACGAACCTGGTTCGACTTTTAAAATAGCTTCGCTTTTGGCTTTGCTTGAAAAAAAACAGGTCGATACCGCTCGAGTATTCGATACCAATAACGGAATTGTTCGCTTTTATAATGCAAGAGTTCGCGACTCAAAACACGGAGGATACGGAAAAATTTCACTAGCAAGAGGAATTGAATTGTCATCTAATACGGTGATTACTCAAGCGGTGGATGAAGCTTTTAAAAATGATCCGAAGCTGTTTACAGACTATTTAAGCTCGCTGTGGATGGATAAACCACTGGGCGTAAAAATAAAAGGAGAAGCAACACCTTATATTCCCAAGCCAGGGCAGAAAGGATGGAGTGGATTGGCGTTACCTTGGATGGCTTTTGGTTATGGATTATCGGTAACACCTTTGCAAACACTGACCTTATATAATGCAGTGGCGAATAATGGAGAAATGGTGAAACCTTATTTCGTTTCGGAAATCAAAGAATTTGATCAAACCATACAGAAATTTGATAAGGTTGTTCTGAATCCGCAAATTGCGTCACCTGATGTAATTGCCCAAGTACAAGCTATTTTGGCGAACACAGTGAAAAAAGGTACAGGTAAAAAGCTGTATTCACCCAATTTTTCTATGGCGGGAAAAACGGGAACTGCACAGGTGAATTACGGAAAAGGAAAAGGATATGACTCGGATATGTACTATTCGTCCTCATTTGCGGGATATTTTCCTGCAGATAACCCGAAATACTCTTGTATTGTGGTGATTCACAAACCAGATCGATCTAAGAGTTATTACGGTGCGGATGTGGCAGGTCCTGTATTCAAGCGAATTGCACAGAAGATTTATACAGATGTGCCAACAACGAAAGAAATTAAAGAATCCAATGAGGTTCCTGTGAATATTGCTACAAGTTATCAGTCATTCACCATCCAAAATCAAGCAGGAGAGCTAACCATGCCAGAGGTCAGAGGAATGCAAGTAATGGATGCTTTGCCTTTGTTGGAAAACTTGGGATTAAAAGTTCAAGTAAAAGGAGTAGGAAAAGTCAAAACGCAGTCAATACTAGCGGGACAAAAAATAAATAAAAATCAAAAAGTAGTTTTAGAACTATCGTGAAAAAGATAAAAGACATATTATACAAAGTAGAGATACAGTCTATTGTTGGATCAACAGATGCAACAATAGACCATTTGGCTTTTGACTCGCGTCAAGTTGAGCCAAAAACTCTGTTTATTGCCATTGTTGGTGAAGTAGTGGATGGGCATGCGTATATTCAACAAGCTATTGACAAAGGAGCAACGGCTATTGTATGTCAGGTAATGCCGAGTGTTTTGGTAGAAGGAGTAGTTTATGTTGTTGTAGAAGATAGCAACAAAGCTTTAGCTGTTATAGCAGCTAATTTCTTCGATAATCCATCACATAAACTCAAATTAGTAGGGGTAACAGGTACCAATGGAAAAACAACCATTGCTACGTTGTTATACTCCATGTTTACTAGTCTAGGGTATAAAGTAGGTTTACTGTCAACAGTAAATATCCGAATCGGACAAACAATTTACGAAACATCACATACTACACCAGACTCAATTACCATTAATGCGTATTTGAATCAGATGGCAGAAGAAGGATGTGAATTCTGTTTCATGGAAGTGAGTTCGCACGGTATTGTTCAACATCGCACTTTCGGTTTGCAATTTGCTGGTGGAATTTTTACCAATTTGACGCATGATCACTTGGATTACCACAAGACTTTTGCTGCTTATCGCGATGCGAAGAAAACGTTCTTTGATCAATTGAAGAAAGCAAGTTTTGCTTTGACCAATATCGATGAGAAAAATGGCCCCATTATGGTTCAAAATACTGCAGCTAAGGTATGCAGTTATGCTTTGAAAAATATGGCGGATTACAAGGGTCAAATCTTGGAAAGTCAGTTCTCGGGTATGTTGATGAAAATCAACCAACAAGAATTATGGGTGCAGTTAATAGGAGCATTTAACGCTTATAATTTATTAGCAGTATTGGGTGCAACTGTAGAATTGGGAGTGCCACTAGAAGAAGCATTGATCCATTTAAGTAAGCTAACTAGTGTAGAAGGTCGCTTTCAATATATTGTATCGTCTAAAAATGTAACAGCTATTGTGGATTATGCACACACACCTGATGCATTAGCAAATGTAATTGACACGATTAACAGTATCCGCACAAACAACGAACAGTTAATCACTGTTGTAGGATGTGGAGGAAATAGAGATAAAACAAAACGCCCAGAAATGGGAAAAATAGCGTCTGACCTAAGCAATAGAGTAATATTTACGTCAGATAATCCGCGATTCGAAGAACCTGCCGCGATATTAGAAGATATTGAAGCTGGTGTAGAACCGCAAAATAAAATGAAAACCATTGTGGTGGAGGATCGAAAACAAGCGATAAAACTAGCTTGTCAACAAGCTTCACCAGGCGATATTATATTAATCGCAGGAAAAGGACACGAAACGTACCAAGAGATTAAAGGAGTAAGAAGTCACTTTAGTGATTTGGAAATTGTAAAGGAGTTTTTAGAACTATAGTAAAGGAAAATAGTTATGTTGTATTACGTATTTCAATACTTAGAAAGTTTATTCAAAATACCAGGAGCAGGTGTGTTCCAGTATATTACGTTCCGTTCTGGTATGGCGATGATCTTCTCGTTGTTGATCTCAATTATTTATGGAAAACGCATTATTGCTCGTTTGAGAAAAATGCAAATTGGAGAAACAGTTAGAGAACTAGGTTTAGAAGGACAAAAAGAAAAATCAGGTACTCCTACAATGGGAGGAGTCATCATTATTGTAGCAACGTTAATTCCTGTATTACTGTTTGCTAGATTAGATAATATCTATGTACTACTGCTTATTCTTACAACAGTGTGGATGGGTGCTATTGGTTTTCTAGATGATTATATTAAAGTATTTAAAAAAGATAAAGAAGGATTAAAAGGGCGATTCAAGGTTATTGGACAAGTTGGATTAGGACTTATTGTAGGTTCAGTCTTGTACTTCAGTCCTGCTGTAACAGTTCGCGAAGTTCCTGCAAAACACATGTTAAGTGAGGTTGCTGTTAGTCAATATGATGTAAAGTCAACAGCAACAACGATTCCGTTCTTTAAAAATAACGAATTTGATTACAGTATGTTAATCAGCTGGATGGGTGAAGGAGCAACAGATTATGCGTGGTTGATCTTTATTCCAATTGTGATTTTTATTGTAACAGCAGTATCAAATGGTGCAAATTTAACAGATGGTATTGACGGATTAGCCGCAGGTACTTCTGCGATATCCACCTTTGTATTGGGAATTTTTGCCTTTATATCAGGAAACGTGATTTTTGCCAATTATTTAGATATCATGTATATCCCAAATTCAGGTGAAATGACGGTCTTTGTCTCTGCATTTATTGGGGCATTGATTGGTTTCTTGTGGTATAATACCTTTCCTGCACAAGTGTTTATGGGAGATACAGGTAGTTTAACCATAGGGGGAATTATTGCAGTATTAGCCATAGCTGTACGTAAGGAATTATTAATTCCTGTATTGTGCGCCGTGTTTTTTGCTGAAACATTATCAGTGGTGTTACAAGTGAGCTATTTCAAATACACGAAGAATAAATACGGTGAAGGAAGGCGAATATTTTTAATGTCTCCTTTGCACCATCACTTTCAAAAGAAAGGATATCACGAAAGTAAAATAGTTACCCGCTTTTGGATTATAGCTATTCTTTTAGGTGTGTTCTGTGTGATTTCACTAAAATTGAGATAGGATATGAAAGTGGTTATTTTAGGTGGAGGAGAAAGTGGAGTTGGAACAGCTCTATTAGCCATTGAAAAAGGATATGACGCTTTCGTTTCAGATTATGGAAGTATCCAAGAAAAATATAAAAAAGTTCTTATAGATAACGAAATCGATTGGGAAGAACAACAACATACCGAAGCTAAAATATTAGATGCAGATATCGTTGTAAAAAGCCCTGGAATACCAGATAAGGCACCAATCGTAAAAAAAATTGTAGCAAAGGGAATTAAAGTAATCTCAGAAATAGAGTTTGCTTATCCTTTTAATGATGCGTTGTCGGTAGCTATTACGGGAAGTAACGGAAAAACGACAACTACGATGTTAACCTATCATATATTGAAACAAGGTGGACTACATGTCGGCTTAGGTGGAAATATTGGTCAGAGTTATGCGGAGCAAGTAAAGGTAGATCCTGCAAAGTGTTATGTTTTGGAGTTGAGTAGTTTTCAATTAGATGGTATAGAAACCTACAGACCCCATATTGCAGTAATTACCAATATTAGTCCAGATCATTTAGATCGATATGACTATAAGTATGAGAATTATATCGCTTCAAAGTTTAGAATTACAATGAATCAAACAGCAGAAGACTATTTGATTTACGACTATGACGACGTTGAAATTCAGAAATGGTTAAGCGAGCATGAGGTAAAAGCACAGAAGTTGCCTTTCTCTATCAAACATAAGTTAGAAAAAGGAGCCTATGTGGAAGACGATAAAATTATAGTGAATATGAGTGATGAAAAATTTGTATTACCTATTAAGGAAGTAGCTCTAGAAGGGATGCACAACGTAAAAAATGTTATGGCAGCAACAACAATAGCGCAGTTAAAGCGAATTAGAAAGAATGTAATACGTGAAAGTTTGTCAGATTTTCAAGGAGTTGAGCATCGTTTAGAGAAAGTACTGAAAGTAGAAAATGTTCAATACATCAACGATTCAAAAGCAACCAATGTAAACGCCACTTTTTTTGCTTTAGAGAGCATGAAAACACCAACCGTTTGGATTGTTGGAGGGGTAGACAAAGGAAACGATTATGATGAACTAATGCCTTTAGTACGCGAAAAAGTCAAAGCAATTGTTTGTTTGGGAGTAGATAACCAAAAAATAAAGGCAGCATATGAAAAGGTTGTAGACGATTTAGTAGAAGTGCAATCCATGCATGATGCTGTAGTTCAAGCCAAAGCTTTAGCCGAAGGAGGAGATACCGTTTTACTTTCACCAGCTTGTGCAAGTTTTGATTTGTTTACAAGCTATGAAGATAGAGGACGACAGTTCAAAGAGGAAGTATTGAAATTATAATATAAAATAAATTAAAGTAGATGATGAAAAAACTACTTTCATTATTATACGGGGATAAAATTATATGGGCATTAGCAATTTTATTGGCCATGCTTTCTTTTTTACCTGTGTATAGTGCAAGTACGAATCTAGTTTACACCATCGGAACAGGAAAGGCTACAACCGATTATTTGTTTCGACATTTCGTTCATTTATTTATTGGAATTTGCATCATGTGGTATTTTCACAAAAGAGACTATGCGCTCTTTCGGAAAATCGCCATTATAGGAATGCCTATCATAGCCTTGCTTTTGTTGTATACATTGTTAAAAGGAAATACAATTGGAGGAGCGAATGCTAGTAGATGGTTGAAAATCCCTTTATTAGGTCAGTTTCAGCCGTCATCTACTGCAGCAATAATTTTGCTGATGTATGTCGCGCAATATTTGACGGGTATTAAAGATGAGGTAGTTACATTTAAAAAATCCTTTTGGCAATTATGGGTACCCGTATTAGTCATTATCGGATTGATTTTGCCAGCTAACTTCTCAACGGCGGCTTTGATCTTTTGTATGGTCTGTGTTTTGGTGTTTATCGGGAAGTATCCGTTCAAATACTTGATGACCATTATCGGAATAGGCGCTAGTTGTATGCTTTTGTTTATCTTGGTTGCTAAAGCTTTTCCTGGGGCATTTCCCAATCGTGTGGATACGTGGATTAGTCGTATAGATCGATTCACAGGTCCGGATGATGGAACCCGAGATTTGTACCAAGTTGAAAATGCAAAAATGGCCATTGCCAATGGAGGATTGTTTGGAGTAGGACCTGGTAAAAGTGTATTGAAGAACTTTTTACCTCAGTCTTCTTCGGATTTTATCTTCGCCATCATTGTTGAAGAATGGGGACTATTTGGCGGATTGACGATCTTGGGGATTTACCTCTTGCTGTTTTATCGCTTCCTCATTGCCGTGCATAAAGCACCCACGCTCTTTGGAAAACTATTAGTCGCAGGTTTGGGATTTTATCTCATCTTTCAAGCACTAATTAATATGGGAGTAGCCGTTTCCCTCCTGCCAACAACAGGACAGGCTTTACCTCTAGTGAGTAGCGGTGGAACCGCCATTTGGATGACGTGTTTTGCCATTGCCGTAATTCTCAGCGTGACCAAAAAAGAAGCAGAAGTACAAGCAGAAGAACAAAAGAGAAAAGAAGAAGAGCAAATGGAACAGGAAATGTTGCACGATTTGCACCTTGAACGATTAGAAAAAAATAGTACAGAAGAATAAAAGCAAATGGAACATAAACCGAAGTTTATATTAAGTGGTGGTGGAACAGGAGGACATATCTTTCCTGCATTGGCAATTGCTGATGAGTTAAAAGTGAGATTTCCCAATGCTGATATTTTATTCGTTGGAGCAGAAGGAAAGATGGAGATGCAAAGAGTACCCGCAGCAGGTTACCCAATCGAAGGATTGTGGATTTCGGGTATTCAGCGAAAATTAACCTTAGATAATTTGATGTTTCCCTTTAAGCTTTTAAGCAGCCTAAAGAAATCGAGAAAAATTGTCAAAACATTTAAACCCGATGTGGTTATTGGTACAGGAGGATTTGCAAGTGGCGCTGTTGTAAAAGTTGCAGCA
The DNA here is from genome assembly GCF_014145635.1 of Myroides sp. WP-1. Classification (GTDB taxonomy): domain Bacteria; phylum Bacteroidota; class Bacteroidia; order Flavobacteriales; family Flavobacteriaceae; genus Flavobacterium. Next base: position 183,255 of record NZ_JACHTC010000003.1, on the reverse strand, counting down.
GGAAAAGGAATACCAACCTTAATACAAGAGCAAAATTCATTTCCTGGTATTACCAATAAACTTTTGGGAAAGGAAGTAGATAAAATTTGTGTGGCTTATGACGGATTAGAACGTTATTTTCCCGCATTTAAAATAATAAAAACAGGTAACCCTGTTCGTCAGGGATTACTCGAAGTGGCAGCAAAACGCGAGGAAGCAATCGCTTATTTTGAGTTGGACACAACAAAGAATACGCTGTTAGTTCTAGGTGGAAGTTTGGGTGCACGTAGAATAAACCAATTAATTGAAGAACAGTTGCCTCTGTTTAAAGATATGGGGATTCAATTGATCTGGCAATGTGGGAAATTCTACTATGAAGAATATAAAAAATACGAATCAGCAGATGTAAAGGTTCGCGCCTTTGTGGATCGCATGGATTTAGCCTATGCAGCAGCGGATAGTATTATTTCTCGTGCAGGTGCTTCTTCTGTATCGGAATTAGCATTAGTAGGGAAGGCGGTAATATTCATCCCATCTCCTAATGTAGCAGAGGATCATCAAACCAAGAATGCCAGAAGCATAACGGAACAAAATGCGGCACTTTTGATTAAAGAAAGCGAGTTGAATGAAAGGTTTGTTCCAACATTCAAAGACTTGTTTGAAAATAGAGAAAGACAAGTGGAGCTGGGACAAAATTTTAGAAAATTAGCTTTGCCCCAAGCAACAAAAGATATAGTAGATCAGATCGTAGAATTAATGAAGAAGTAGAAAAATGGATATAAATAGCATTAAGAGCGTATATTTTATTGGAATAGGAGGTATTGGAATGAGTGCCTTAGCTCGTTATTTTAAATTCATTGGAAAAGAAGTTGCAGGATATGATAAAGTATCAACGCAATTGACACAAGAATTAGAAGCAGCGGGAATTGAGATTCACTATGAAGATAATGTGGATTTAATTCGCGCAAATTACAAGGAAGTAACGTCAACATTGGTTGTTGTTACTCCGGCTGTTCCTCAAGAACATTCAGAGTGGAATTATTTCAAATCAAACCAATTTGAAATTAAAAAACGTTCTGAAGTATTGGGAATTATTACCAAAGATACCTACTGCTTTGCTGTAGCAGGAACACATGGTAAAACGACAACGACAAGTATCCTTGGACATTTGTTGTTTCAAGCAGGACTTGATGTTACTGCTTTTGTTGGAGGAGTAGTGGAAAACTACCAAACCAATCTAATCGGAAGTGGTAAAACCATAACCGTTGTAGAAGCGGATGAATTTGATCGTTCTTTTTTGCGTTTGTTTCCCAATGTAGCTTGCATCACCTCTACCGAGGCAGATCACTTGGATATATTTGGAACAGCAGAGGAAATGTTGGTTGCTTTTACCGATTTTGCTCATCGTTTGCCTGATGCAAATAAATTATTTGTTACAGAAGCGGTAAGCTTAGCAGGAATTCAAGTGGGATTTGGACCAAACTGTCTTTATCGCGCAGAAAATATAAAAGTAGTCCAAGGATGGTATGTGTTTGATATAGTAACTCCGAAAGAAACGATTCACAAGGTTTCCTTTGGATTACCAGGCAGACACAACCTTTCAAATGCGTTAATGGCTTTTGCGATGGCAAGTGATTACGGAGTGGATACGCAAGTTTTGGTGGAAGGATTGAAGAGTTTTCGCGGTGTACGTCGTAGATTTTCTTATAAAATAAGAAGAGACGATTTGATTTATATCGATGATTATGCGCATCATCCAACAGAAATTAAAGCAGCAAGTCAGGGCGTACACGAAATGCATGGAGATAAAAAAATAGTAGCTGTTTTTCAACCACATTTGTACAGTAGAACAAGAGATTTTATGGATGAATTTGCAGCGGCGCTATCTACTTTTGACAATGTGATTTTGTTGGATATTTATCCCGCACGCGAATTGCCGATTGAAGGGGTTACTTCTGCTAAACTATTGGAGCAATTGACTTCAAAAGAAAAGCAACTAGTAGCGAAAGAAGATTTAATCGAGCATCTAACAAAGTCAGATGCAGAAATTATTCTGACTATTGGAGCAGGCGATATTGGAGAAATGGTACAGGATATTAAACTAGCTTTAGAAGGAAAATAAAAAATGAAAAAATTGTTGAAGAAAATAAAATGGTCTGATTTGCGCATCTTGATGGTGCTAGGAGTCGCCTTGTTTTTATATTCTTTTAGCAATGATAGGAGCACACATCGAAATTTGAAAGGGGTAGAAATCCTCTTTAAAGGAGAAGAACGACATTTTGTAACTTCTAGTGATGTTAGCGATATTGTAAAACACCAAAGCGGAACAGTTACTGCTCAAGATCGAACGACAATTGATCTGAATATACTTGAAAAAAGTGTATTGGAAAATAGATTGATTAAAGACGCCGAAGTGTATGTAACAATTGATGGAATCTTAAAAGTAGAAGTCAACCAAAAAAAAGCGATAGGCAGAGTAGTTGGCGAAAACGATTCGTATTATTTGGATGAGAATGGAGCTAAAATGCCGTTGTCAGACAATTATGCAGAACGCGTAATTTTGGTTGAAGGAAGCATTAAGAGTGAATCGCAAGAAGCTTTGAAACAAATGTTGGAACTGATTAATGCAGATGAATTTCTCAAGCAAGAAATTACGGGAATTAGCATTCAGCCTGGCGAAGTGATTTATTTGAAAAGTCGAGTGAATACCTTTCAAATTCTGTTTGGAGGTTTTAATGAAATGGAACGAAAACTCATGAATTACAAGGCGTTTATACAATATGCAATAGATGAAAAAATTGAAATAGATAGTTATAAAAAGATCAATCTGAAATTTACCCAACAAGTGGTGTGTTCAAAATAAAATTGAGTATGGAAAAAGAAAATATAGCTGTTGGTTTAGACATTGGGACAACAAAGATTGTTGCAATGATAGGTAAAAAGAATGAATACGGTAAGCTGGAGATCTTAGGTTTGGGTAAGGCAAAAAGCTTAGGTGTGAAAAGAGGAGTGGTAAATAATATTACGCAAACCATTCAATCGATTCAACATGCAGTTGCTGATGCAGAAGCTCAGGCAGGTTACAAGATTAAAAATGTAGTTGTAGGGATTGCAGGACAACACATCCGAAGTATTCAGCATAGTGATTATATTAGTCGCCCTAACCCAGATGAGGTAATTGGCGATAAAGATATTGAACAATTGATCAATCAGGTACAGAAATTAAGTATGTTACCAGGAGAGGAGATTATTCATGTTTTACCACAAGAGTTTAAAATTGACGGAGAACCGGGAATCAAAGAACCGGTAGGTATGTATGGAAGTCGTTTGGAGGCTACATTTCACGTTGTAGTAGGACAAGCTGCTTTGATTAAAAACGCTGGACGTTGTATCAAAGATGCCGGACTAGAACTAGCGGGAATTACCTTAGAACCTCTTGCTTCTGCAGAAGCAGTATTGAGTCAAGAAGAAAAAGAAGCCGGTGTTGCTTTAATTGATATAGGAGGGGGAACAACAGATTTAGCCATTTTTAAAGATGGAATTATTCGCCATACGGCTGTAGTTCCTTTTGGAGGAAATGTTATCACGGAAGATATCAAAGAAGGATGTTCTATTATTGAACGTCAAGCAGAGATTCTAAAAGTAAAATTTGGTTCTGCTTGGCCAGGTGAAAATAAAGACAATGAAATCGTCTCTATCCCTGGATTAAGAGGAAAGGAACCCAAAGAAATTTCTTTAAAAAATCTTTCTAAAATTATAAATGCACGTGTTGAAGAGATTGTGCAATTGGTTTTTTCTGAAATTAAAAGTTATGGATATGAAAATCCGCAGAAGAAATTAATCGCAGGAATTGTTTTAACAGGAGGAGGGTCAGAACTCAAACATATTAAACAATTAGTCGAATATATCACAGGAATCGATACGCGTATTGGATATCCAAATGAGCATTTAGCTGGAGATTCAAGCTTAGAAGTTTCAAGTCCATTATATGCAACGGGAGTTGGTTTGGTAATGGAGAGCGAAAAACACCGCAAAAAAGGAGCGGTTTCTGTAGAAGAGCTCAAAGCAACGGAAACAAAAGCAGAAACAAAAGTTGAATTCAAACCAGAAGAAAGAAGAGCTGTTTACGGATCTCCTGTAGGAGAAGTCGAAGTAAACACTCCAAAAGAGCCAGTTGAACCTGTAAGTCAACCTCGAGTTGAAGTGCAGCGTTCACAACCCATTGAAGAGCCAAAAGAAGCGCAACCTAGTACGGCAGATCGCTTCGAAAGTAGTTTCATCGGGAACTTTTTTAGAAAAATTAAAGAATTTATTGAAAAGCAAGAATAATAAAACGATACGTATATGGAGAATACAGATTTCGGAGGAATAAAGTTTGATATGCCTAAAAACCAATCAAACGTTATCAAGGTAATAGGCGTTGGTGGCGGAGGAAGTAACGCGATCAACCACATGTTTAAGCAGGGAATTAAAGGCGTTGATTTCATCGTTTGTAATACAGATTCACAAGCCTTAGAAAATAGTTCAGTGCCCAATAAAATTCAGCTAGGGGTTAACCTAACGGAAGGACTTGGTGCAGGTGCAAACCCAGAGGTTGGACAACAATCTGCTTTAGAGAGTATTGAAGAAATTGAGAAAATGTTGGATACCAATACCAAAATGGTGTTTATCACCGCTGGTATGGGAGGTGGAACAGGAACGGGTGCTGCTCCTGTTATCGCACAACTATCCAAAGAAAGAGATATATTAACGGTTGGTATTGTTACAATTCCCTTCCAATTTGAAGGAAAAGTACGCCAAGAACAAGCGTTAAAAGGAGTTGATCGTTTGAGAAAACAAGTGGATTCTCTTATCGTAATCAACAACAATAAATTACGTGAAGTATATGGAAACTTAGGCTTTAAGGCTGGCTTCTCCAAAGCAGATGAAGTATTGTCAACTGCTGCCCGTGGTATCGCTGAAGTTATTACGCACCATTATACGCAGAATATTGACTTGAAAGATGCTAAAACAGTTTTATCTGATAGCGGTACAGCTATTATGGGATCTGGTACAGCATCAGGTGACAATCGAGCGAAAGATGCAATTATTGATGCGTTAGATTCTCCATTGCTTAACGATAATAAAATTACAGGTGCTAAAAACGTATTATTGCTAATCGTTTCGGGAACCAATGAAATTACAATTGATGAAATCGGTGAAATTAACGACCACATCCAAACTGAAGCCGGACATAATGCAAACATTATTATGGGGGTAGGTGAAGATGAGTCATTAGGAGAAGCAATTTCAGTTACCATTATTGCTACGGGATTTAACTACGAGCAACAAAAAAGTATTGTAAATTCAGCAGAACCAAAAGTTATCATTCACACCTTAGAAGAGGAACAAAAAGTTGTTCGCGATTTAACGCAAGCTTCTACAGTATCTTCTTATGGATTTACTACTCCAGACCAACCTTTACGCGTTTCAACTCCAGAAACTAGCGAATTGGCCGTGGAAAAAGAAGAAGTGAATTACGAAGTGGAAACACGTAAAGTATTTACGTTAGAAGATGATTATGAAGAAGGTGATAATGATGATGATTTTGGAGATTCAACAACACCCGTACAACCAACAGGTGAAGTAGAAGAAGTCGTTTTTGAACGCAAATCAGTAGAAGCTTCAAATTTGGATGTGTTTTTCGAAATCGTAACACCAAAAACAGAAGAAAGAACGAGTGAGCAAACACAGAATAATGATCCAACTGCTGTAAAACAGAAAGATATTCGTGATATTCATGTAGTTGATCCTGAGTTTGTTATTGTTACACCGAAGAAACAAGAAAATACAGCTCCAATCGTACACCATTTTAATGAAGAATGGGCAGAAATTGAAGTAGAATCAGCAGAAGTAGTAAGTCACGCTAAAGAAGCTATGGCGCAATCTTCAACAAAGAAAGAAGAAATCATTCGCTTTTCTTTAGAAGATTACATGGACAAAGAAGAAGAATTGTCTTTAGCAAAACCAGTTACTTCTCATAAAGAAGAAATCGCTGAAGAATTCAAATTTTCAGTGCGTTCAGAAGAAGCTCCAATTGTAAATAAGGTGGAAGTAGAAGCATCTACAGAAGATTATGACGAGATGAATCCTACAGAGATGAGTATTGAGGAATTTACTTTGAGAAGTAGAGCAGCCGAGAGAAGAAGAAAAATGAAAGATTTTAACTACAAATTCAATAATTCAACTGCGCATTATTCAGATCTAGAAAAAGAACCTGCTTACAAGCGTTTAGGTGTTGATTTGGACGAAGTAAATGACGAAAGTAATAAGTCTAGAATCTCATTCGGAGTAGATGGAAACAACGATCCAAAATTGAGATCAAATAATTCTTTCTTACATGATAATGTAGATTAACAAAGTCTCTTTTTAAAAAGTATTCGCTTAAAATAATACGACAAAACAGTAGCAAACCACGGTTTGCTACTGTTTTTTTTTGATCCTATTTCAACGTTGGAGTTTTGAATATAGAAGAAAAAGAAAACGAAATAACTCGTTCTTTTCCTTGTTAGTTGTTTTTGTTTTTGATTAATATTTATATTATGTACGTTTTTGTTTGTATATATTCATTTATTTTTTGTTTTTTATGATTTTTTGGCATTTTATTTGAGATTATTAAGTTCATTTAATCTTAATTTAAATGAAAAAACTTTATTATTTTATTCCTATTCTACTGTTTCTGTCCTGTTCGAAGGATGATACTTCTGTAGAGCAAAAAAAAGGAGAGCCTGGTGTTTACAAGCAATCAACAGCCTACTGTTATTTAGAAGATGAACTTGGTAATTGTTATGATGGCGGTCCGCCTATAATATTACCTGAAATTTTAATTGGGGTTCCAGGAGCGGGAGGAGGAACGGGGATTGGCGACTTATGGCTGGAAATGTTACCTTCAATGAGTACACTTTTCAATGCGAATGAAGGAAGTTCTTCTAATGGTTCTGATTTAAGTAATGGGGATCAAGTGGATCAAAACTCACCTCAGTATTTAAATGTGCAAAAAATTTTAAATGATTCCTTAATAGTGGCTACCTTACAAGAAATATTTATAGAAGTGACACAGTCAGCCTCTGAAGTGAACGGAAGAAGAGAAGCAGGAGCCTATATTTTTTATGATGAAGTAACGGATAAGTTCTATGTCGGAAATGTCAAATACGGTGAATACGTTCAAGGTGGAGCAGGTACGAATGGCTCTGTTAGTTTAGGAAGTGGAAGTGTGTCCTCTAATTCTGATGAAAATAACGTAATTCCATTAACAGCAATACCAATCGCGGCTTTCCATACACATACGCCCTTAACGTATGTAATTGACGAAGCTTCTAGAAAAATTGGTTTGTCTCCTGCTGATATTGCCTTTGCAGACAGGCACAATATACCTATGATTGTGTTAGATTATGTTGGAATGGAAGGAACTGATGGGAATTTTTATATACAAAATGGACATCCAATTGACGATCCTTCGAATTTTATTATTTATTACCCTCAAAAAAATTAGTTATGAAAAAAATATATCTATTAGTTCTACTTGCATTGATGCATTTCACTTCTTTTTCTCAGCCGAATAGTATATATGTGAAATCAAAATATCTAGCGGATGAAATCATACGAAAATTAGAATTTACTCAACCCTATACGGTTACTGATCGCACACCTGTTACATTTGTTGAAAAGGGCTCAACAAAAGATTTTACTGGCATTGAGTATGTAAAAACACCTTGGTATGGTGCTACAGAAGGTAAAGAGTTTATTGTGGTGGAATATGCAGATCCTGAGCAACAAACGGAATGGGGCTATTTGTATCAAGTATATTTTTGGAAGGATCATACCCTACCTTTCTTTGTTAATCGAGGGGATGGTATGGGATTGAATTTGAAATACAACGGTACTTCACAACCGTATTACAGGGTACATTATTCTACAGATTTACAGATTTTTAAAAATCCATCTCTAGTTGAACCAAACCAAATATTAACACTTCAGTATTTAGAAAGTGAGTGGGTGGATCATAGCGATTGGGTGACAGTTACTTCTTATGAATTCAGACCCAACCAAAGTAGAGGGGTTGAATTAATCTCTAGAACGGAAGAATCCTTGAGAGGAAATATTTTGATTACGTACAAAATCAAAGTAGTGGCTGACGATGCATGGGTTATTATTGAAAAAACCCAAGATGGATATGATCTTAATCCATTATAAAGACTTTTTGTAACGATAAGCGTATTCCAAAAAAAGTATTCGCTTAAAATAATACGATAAAACAGTAGCAAACCACAGTTTGCTACTGTTTTTTTTTGATCCTATTTCAACGTCTTTCAAGAACAGTAGAACAGAAATAGCTCAAAACTTATGTTTTTCATTAGTAATTAAATGATTCCATTAAATAAGCAAATAATTATACGAAATGTTTAGTAATATGGTTTTTTTATTTGATTATGTTCGGTAATTTTTTTTCCTAACCTTCTTGTTTCCTGTAAATTGGCGTTTATAATTAAGTATTGAAAAATAAGAACGATGAATCCAAGAATCCCCTTTTTACTTGCTGTAATGACTGCTTTATCTGCTTGTTCTCAACTAAGTCCATCTCTTGTGAAGTCTAAGTATACTGCTGATGAAGTTTTGCGCAAATTAACCTTTACTCAACCTTATATAGTCCAAGATAGTACACCTGTTACTTTTAGTGAAAAAAAGGTGAGCAGTGTTGTGAACAAAGAAAAGTTTAACAACACTCCTTGGGAAGGAGCTACAACAGGAAGGGAATTTGTGATTGTCGAATATACAGATCCCAAACAAAAAACGGAATTCGGCTATTTGTACCAAGTTTATCTTTGGAGGGATTGCTATTTGCCTTTTTTTGTAAATCGGGGAGATGGAATGGGACAGCACTTGAAATACAATGGAACGTCTCAACCTTATTATAGGGTTAATTATTCTAGAGATATTCATGTGTTTAAATACCCAACTTTAGTAGAACCCAACCAGGTTCTAGATTTAATGTATTTGAGACGAGAAAATGTAGTGAGTAATGACAAAGTAAATGTTGATACCTACGAATTTAAGGCAGACCAAAGTAGAGGCGTAGAGTTGATTACTATGAAAGAAGAACCTTGTAGAGGAAACATCCGCATTACCTATACCATTAAAGTGATTGCTGATGATGCGTGGATTGTGGTCGATCACGTTAAAAAAAGTGTTCGCTATAACTGCAAAGAGTTAAACTAGTGAATAGGGGCAAAACTGTTTGTATAGACTATAATCGTTATGGGTATGCTAACAAAGAAAGATTGTACGTTGTGAGGAGCAAAAAATAAAAGATCTTCGCCCTCTAGAACTAAAACTGAATTGATTTAAATTTTTTCACCTGAATGTCTTGTGATTTAACTTGTAGAATAAAGTTAGCTGTAGCATAAGAATCAATTGTCGTATTAATTTGAACAGAATTCTCTACTACCACTACTTGATTAGGCTGATCAGGATAAAGGGTAATCGCATAGGTACCTTTCGGTAAATAAAAAGTATATTTTCCCTCATCTGAAGTATATGTAGTATAACTTTCACCTGAACTGTTTTGCGCTACAACGCGTTGACCTGCTAAGTTTTTATTGATCGCTACAGCATGTTCTGTGTATTGATAAGAAATCGATCCTGTAATGGTTGTGGTTTGCGTTAAGTAAATAACTTGAGTTAAATCCGTATCTAAAGAGAGCTTGATCGGATTAGCAAACCAGTTTTTGTCATTTTGTACCTGTATAGTATAAGTATTGGTAGGTAGTTTTTTATAGTCGATTATTCCTTCAGCAGTAGTAATAAAAGCTTTGTTGTTAATCGTAACTATGCGATTAGCCGCAGGTAGCAATTGTTGATTTTCGTCTTGATAGTAGACCATAACCTTTAGGTGGTGTAACTTTTCGTATACCTTGTAAGGCGTTAATTGCTTGACTAAACCTACTTGAACATAATTGGTTTTATTGGCAGAGGAAAATCCACCATAATTATTGTAATTGCTAATATAAACATCAAAATCTTTCTTGAGTTTGTATTCTACACGTGTATTGAACTGCCAAAAATCTCCACTTGTAGACGTGTTGTTGTAATAACCACTGAGAACGACTCCTAGCTGATTATTAAAAAATCGCTGTCTATAATTTCCCATAACCATGAGGTTGGTATAGGTGTGAATCACTTGCCAATCGTAATAAGTAGCATTGATTAGTTCACTTAAATTGCTGTAGTTGTATTGATAGCTAATCCCGATGTCAAAATTCTTATAGTTGGCACCTGCATTTAGGCGATAATGTAATCGTTCCTGAATTTCTGTTTGGGTGATATAATTCCCTAGATCGATTGACGCATTATAGCCAAAACCTTGAGCAAAATTACTTTGGTGAAAAGCAGTATGAAAACGAACCGCCTGAAGTTTTTCCATGGCCGCTGATTGATAGTTGAATCGTTTTTCCTGCACATATTGAGGGCTAAAGAGCAAGGTACTCGTAGCCATGCGATAAGAATAACTTACTCCTAAAGCATTGGATTGTTGCTTGGCATTTGCCGAATTGGTATAGTTATATTTGGGCGCATAATCAATAAAATGCTGAATCAATCCCAAGCTGTGCTTCCCCATAGTTCTTCTAATTGTGGTAGCAACTTGAGAAACACCTTGACGTACTCCTGCGTAATACGGACTGCTGTAAAAACTGTTGTGTTGTATTTGATAGTTGTTTAAAGTTGCATAGGCATTAAGCCCCACGAAGATTCCTAATTGATTTTCTGCGTTTGCCTGAAGAATCGACCCTCCTTGGTTAACATCCAGTTGTAATGTAGGTTTGTTCCACAGTGAAAAGGAATTGTATTGTAGAACTTTCTTTTCCTCATAACGATGATTGACGTCATAGTAAAATTGCGCTTGTTTCCAGCGGTGTTTTTGCGATTGAAAACCAACCCAAGTATTGTATCCCATCGAGCGATCATTAGGATCACTAATGAGATAAGTCTTGTCAATATAACCCGCCTGAATAGCGAGTGAATCGTTGAGTTTTACTTGTGTTTGTACCCCTCGTCCTTGTATGGAAAACTCACCCGACTGAAAGAGATTCCCCGCTTGTACTTGTACGTTTTTCGTCTGAAAATCTGCTAAGAAATGACGCAGATTTACTTTGTTCTCTTTATCCCAATGAATCAAATTAGCGGTTATTCCCAATTGTGTTTGTTCAGAAAACTGTAGCGAAGTACTCCCCATTAATTGAGTAGCGCTCATCACATTGTTACCCATAACTCGATTCAACTCAATGGAATTAGTCGGACTGCTGAACCTGGAATAAGAAGATTCAACTTTGTGTTTTCGCTTTGATTTGAGTGAACTGACGTTGTAGATAGTACGACCTATGAAATCTCCATTTTCATAGAGCAAGGTTGAGCTAATTTCAAAATCTTCTAATTTAAAAGCCTCTTTGCTGATGTACTGTGGAAACGTAATCAGAGTATCTTGTTGTGGACGTACTGTAAATTGTAAGGTTTCTGTACGCGCTTTGTTTAATTGATACGGAAAGGTAATGATGTAGTGTACTTTCTCTTCAGTATTTCCTCTGTTTTGTATTAAAGCTTTTAGGGTGATACTATCGCCAATTTGTCTAAACTGCAATTGATTTTCTAAATTAATCAATAAGAGATGGCGATTTTGCTGAATCAAAATAGGGTGCTCTATCCAAGGTGTGGCAGGACCACTTTGGGGAATTATTTGTGCTTTAATAGTTATATCACTGCTTAATGCGCTGCCTTGATCTACTTGTGCGATAATGGGAACGTATATCTTCTGACCTGGATTTAAACGAACCGTTTTTGCTTTTAAACTAGTAATACGAACAGCAGAAGAAGTACTCTCCAGCTGTAGATTTCCCGTCCATTCTGATTGACCTAGATTGGAGATTTCAACACTAGTATTTACCTGGCCAATTTCATCTGCTTGAGAAGCTGCCGAAGTGAATTTTAGAAAAACGGAAGACCCTTGTGCCCAAAGAGAGGAACCTAAGAGAAGAAAATATAGGACAAAAAGCTTTTTACTCATTAATTGGGAACAATAATAAAATAAAGATAAGTTTCATATCTTCCATTGGCCTGTTGAAGCTCTCTGGTATTTGGAGGAATGCTAAGCTCAAGATTGTACGACATGGATTGACTCCATCTCGGAAAAGAGACTAGTGCTTGTTCTTGTGCTGATAGCGAGATCGGACCGAATAAAGTAACATCAGAGGCATTACCGCCTTCGATGCGATTTAGCGTTGCTTTTAGCTTTAGCACTGAGACTGGTATACTGTTGGTTAATGTTGAATTGTATAGCACGTTATCTGCGGTTTTAACTAAAACTTGATGTCCTTGATAACTGCGAATATACAACGCATTGTTAATCGTTATTTTTTTGCCTTTTACAATGTCGTCAGGAGAGTCGAAATTAAATATAAATTCATTGGCTCCATTGCGTAATTCTGCTAATTGATCTCCATGGTTTCCTACATAGTTAATTTGAAAACGCGCAACCCCTGGAGCAGAAGTCTTACGGGCGAGTAATACGTCTCTCCCCGAAGACGTATCATAGAGCGAAAACTCGTAGGTACTTCGGTAAATGCCATTGGGAATAGTTAATACTTCAACACCTCCGCGAATGAGCAAGTCGAAAGATAATGTATAATAATTGCCTTCTGGCAATGCAGTTGTGCTCTCGACGATTGTACTTTCTTGAAATTTACTCAAAGGCAAGTTTCTACCCATGCTACTAAAAGCCATCTGGTTAAAGTTACCACTCTGACGATTGATGCTAATAGCGGAGTTTTCTGCAGGCACACTGTAATTTTCTGCGCGATAATCATCTAGTAAACGAACGGTAATTTTCCATTTAGCGGGTGCATGAATGCCATAATTCCTTCTGAATTGTACTGAAATTTGGCGTTCTTCAGTTTTTCCAAATTTTAAATCACTATATGAATTCAATTGAAGTTGCCCTCCGTCATACACATTTAGATCATATTGTGCATGTGAAAGTTGACTTCCCAAAAGAAATATAAAAAGAACAACTATTTTAGTAGGCCAACTCATAGCGTAAAATCAAGTTCGGCAACTTTTACTTTGTTGTCTTTGCCATAGGTTAATTGTACGATAAAAGTATAAGCGCCCGGTTGTAAATCTTCGGGTAGAGGATAGGAATGTTTTCTCGTATCTTGAGGTAAACTGTAAAAATCAAGCGTATTAAGCGCGTGTTTTACTCCTGTTTGCTGATCAAAAATTGTGGCTGTAATCTTGCCATCACTCCACAATTGTCCATTGTTTTGAAACGTAACCGCAATGGCGCGATTACCTTCTGCAGTCTTACTAGGCTCTAAGTTAATGACATCTACTGATTCTATTCGATTTGGCAAAGCGTGATACACTTTTAATCCCATGCGAACGGTTACTTTAATTGCCGCCCCATTTTCATCCACTGCATTGCCAGGGTTTAACTGAGTAAAGAAAATCATAGCAGTATGAACAGGAATTTCTTCTGCTAAAGACGGAGGAACATTGAGAATAACATCTACTTCTTTTATTTCATTCGGCTCAATTACAAAATACGAATTAGGTAAAACCTGAATCCAAGAAGAAGCCGAATTCTCTAAAGTATTGCTTTCTGCAATGTGATTACTTCCCCTTTCATCATAATTCCAATCACCCAATGAGACACCAACTTCTACGGCTTTTTCGTTTGGATTTGCAATACGCACCTTTTGAGTAGCAACTGTCCCTGCAGCATTGTTGAAGTACATTTTTCCTGGGGATATCGATAGTCCTGCTTGTGCAAATGAAGCAATAGAACAAAACAGTAAAAAGAGAAAAAGTGTTTTTTTCATTGTAAATAGAGCAATTAATTAATGAGGTAATAATGTATAGATAACTGTTGTTTGATAGGTTCCCGTTTTTTGGTTTAACGTATAACCAATCTTTTGAATGGGAATTGAATAGTTGATGTCAAGCTGTTGGCTATTCCCTCTATTATTTGATTGAAGAATAAGTTGAGGCTGTACGTTTAAATCGACCACTTGTAGTTGTAAAGGAAAATCCAATGCAGGCGTAGTGGTGAAACTCGGTTTTATCCGTATGATTGAAACAGGAAGCGTTGAAAGTGTATTTTCATATTGGAAATATCCGTTGACTGCTCGTACTGTTAGCTCATACGGTGTAGAACACTGAACGAGTACATGATTTTTTAAAATTCCCGTTTCGACTCCTTGAGCATATTCTTTTCCTTTGCTGAGGTTTAATTCAACAGTTGAATGATTGATAACCAGCGATTGTTGTTCGCGGAAATTCAAGACAATCTTCGCTCTTGTAGAGCCAATTTGGGCTAGGAGCGGTAGGTTAGTCAACAAAAAGAAGAGAATAAAAATGTTTTTTTTGTACACGTTTCAATTACAAAGATAAAATAGTATACGTTATAACAGTGCTATAAGTACCAATAGATTTGTTCAGTAATTCGTCAGATGCATTCATTTTATAGGACACATTAAAGGTGCGCTTTACATCGCCAACATTGGATTGTATCATGTTTTTTTCTCGCATGGAAAGCGATACAGGTAGTAGAGAAATAGTCTCTCTAAACTCACCAATACCACCCAAACTTGGATTTAAACCAATATTTTCCAATCGAATTTCATCGGAGTCATGTTGAAGAGGAGAATTCGCTACAACGCGAATTTCATAGGTTCCGCTACTCATAATTTCGATGTGATCTGCTTGATCGCTAATCTTGCCTTTAGTATAATCTTCAACCGTTTCAAAAGATAAATTAATCTGTTGTTGTTGATCGTTAATTTTGATCGATTGTATCGGTTTCAATACCACATTTAAGTTGGTTTGAGCTGAATTTTGCGCACTGAGAACAAAACTAAATAACAGGAATAAAGGGGCTAGAAATTTTCGCATTTCATCAAATTATCTAGGTTAAATTTACCACTAAAAAATGGATAAATTAAGTAAATTCTGATATTTTTAGCGGGTTTACAAGCAAATAGAAGCTAAACTTCTCAAGCGTGATCAGAATAAAAAGGATCGTCTTTTTTTACACATTAAAGCAAAAAAAATCTACTGTTCTGCTAATAGCACAACAGTAGATGAAAAAGGGTAATTTGTATGGTTTGTATTATAATGCGTATAAATTGTAGGTAACTGTTGTCGTATATGTTCCTTCTTTTTTATCTGTATAAGCAGAAGTTTGACTAGCTGGAATGGCATACTCTACTGCATAACCCATTTTTGCTGTTCCTGCGGATGTAGTTACTAATGGAGCACTCTCTGTAGTCGCTAATTGTGCAATATTGTGAGATGCTGTGAAGTTGCTTGGACCTGCTCCTTCAGCTAAGTTTGTATTTCCCTTAATTCTCACTTCTACTGTGTTTACTGGAATTGTTACTCCACTATTGTTTAAATCGCTACTTGCTACTACTTTAATCTCATATTTTTGAGTTGCTGTTACTTCTAAGTGATTTTTTAATTCACCTGATGTACTTCCTCTTTGGAATTGTTCCACCGTATTCATGGGAATAGTTACTGACGCATTAGTAACGTTTAACTCATAGACGTCTGACAAATTAACGTTTAGATTAGTAGTCCCAGAACTTTTTTTATTGCCCTCTTGAGCAAATGATGTTACACTGATGAAAGATAAAGCGGCTACTAAAGCTAATTTGAATGTTGTTTTCATTTTCAAGATTTTTTATAAAGTGTTTTTTTTTACTTGTTTTGATGAGACAAAAGTATAGTAGCTGAGCTTCTCATTATAGGTCAATTCTCTTGAAAGAATGGTCATTTTTATTTGAAATAGCCAAAAAACACTTAAAATAGAAGAATTACTCTCAATTTGTAAGTGTGTAAAAGGTTGTTGATGGTTGTTTTAAGAATAAAATCCGCACGAGAATAAAACAATAAAGCCATAAAACAGGTGTTTCATGGCTTTACTAGTGATATGTTATTCGCAAAAAGAGAGTTTGTTGTTGCGGTTAGGTTATAAATTATCCCTGTATTCTTTCGGGCTTAATCCAGTTGCTTTTATAAAAAAACGCGTAAAATTACTCGTATCTTCAAAATTGAGTTCATAGGCAATCTCTTTAATGGTCATGGGGGTGTGCTTTAATAGGAGTTTGATCTCATTGACAACCGCACTGGCAATAATTTTTTTAGGCGTGGTTCCATAGATTTCTTTACTGATCTCATTGAGCTTGGGTACCGTAATTTTCATTTGATCCGCATAAAACTGCACGTGGCGTTCTGAACGAATATTAGATTTGATCAACTCATTAAATTGAATCACCTTTGACAATTGTGCGGGAGATAGTTTTTCTTTGTTAAACTCAACATAGGTATTAATATGACAAGCCATAATGAACAGTAAAACGCGTTCAATTATATTATGTGTAGTCATATAATTAAGATTGCTATACGTTTTGTTCTTTAATTTGAGTAAAGAAACAAAGTAGTATTGGGCAAAGGCCGCTTGCTCAGGTTTTAGTGTGATAGAATTAATCGCCTTTGTGTTGTCAAAAAAGACACATTTATCCAAGAAATGGCGGTCTACTTCTGTGCGACAATAAAAGTTGTCCGTAAATTGTACATAGGCAAGTGTGTAACTCTCATCTGCCGTTAATCGGAATAGTTCATTCTTACCTAAAAATAAACAATCACCTTCTGTCAGTTCTTTTTTATTGGTAGACATAATAACAGATACTTTTCCTTTTTGAAGCCAAAGCAACTGATAAACATCTTTGTGTTGTTGGAAAAGAGTGTCATTTTCGGTTAAATAAGTTGCTGTACCAGCATCAAAACCATAAATGGATTTTAGTTCAATAGAAGATAACATAATTAAGAAGGGGGTAAATCGTGTTTTCTAGAATATTTTTCGAGGGTAAAAATAAAATTTTCTCCTTAATATAGGGGCTTATCACTCTATTTTAACGTTTTAGGAAGACTAAATAAAAGTAAAACTACTGTTTTTTAGTTTTTGATTACCAAGCGAAAGAGCAAGGAAAAGTTGTTTTTAAAAGTCAGAGAAGAAATAAAAAGGTCTTTTAGACTTAAAATAAGGAAAGAAAAAAGGTAGAACTAAAAAGTAAAAATAGTGAATTTGTCTTGTTTTATCGGCTTTTTTATATCTTTGCAAAACCAAATAAAAAAGATATGAGTTTACAAGTAAATATTATGGATGCGATGAAAAGCGCCATGAAATCGAAAGATAGTATCGCTTTAGAGGCATTGAGAGCAGTTAAGGCAGAATTGTTATTAGCGCAAACTCAGTCAGGTTCTAAGGAAGAGATTAGCGAAGAAGAGGAAATAAAAATCTTACAAAAATTAGTCAAACAACGCAAGGATAGTGCGGCTATCTTCTCAGAACAAGGAAGAGCTGATTTAGCTGAACCTGAATTGGCACAAGTAGCTGTTATTGAACAATTTTTACCAGCACAATTGTCAAATGAAGAAGTAGAAGTTATTATTGCAAAGATCATCGCTGATGGAAATCATGCAGGTATGGCTGCAATGGGACAAGTGATGGGACAAGCATCGAAAGAATTGGCAGGAAAAGCTGATGGAAAAACAATATCAACAATAGTAAAAACACTATTGACAAAATAAATTTTTTGGTTGGTCCGCGTAGTTCAATTGGATAGAATATCAGATTTCGGCTCTGAGGGTTGAGGGTTCGAGCCCTTCCGCGGACGCAAAAAAAAGCACTTATGGTCATCATAAGTGCTTTTTTTTATTAAATTTTACTTTTTTGCGTAATTTTTTCAAAAAGTGATAAAAATCATGTTTTATGCATGCATAGCATCTTACATTTGTTGTGTAATAAAATACAGCTATAAAGAGAATTACGTTTCTTTTTATCTTTCAAGTAAATAATGTTTTAGTGTCTTATTCAAGATGATTTACTGAAGATAGGGAGAAATGCTATGAAAAAGAAAAAGGATATTTTGTAGTTTGTGAGTTTGGCTACAGAATAGCATATTGTTGTTTGAAAAAAAAGCACTAATCGCTAGTTAGTGCTTTTTTTGTTTTTCTATCTTTCGTACTTACAACAGCTGTGTAAGTTGTTATAAGCCTCGTCTGTTGCTTTGATTAAAGCGGTATCATGACCTACTTTAGCGATTGCTTCTTGTACCTCTTTTCCTGATGTTTTTTTAGGGTTGAGGTATACCGTCAATTGTTGATCTGCCACAGACCAATCAACAGAGCGAACTCCCTTAACATCCAATGCTGCTTTTTCGATGCGTTTTTTACACATTTCACATTGTCCTTTTACCGCAATAATTTGTTTTGGTTGCTCTTTTTCTTGTGCAAATAAGGCTACAGTTGTAAATAGGGTAAGCCCTAGAGTTAAAATTACTTTTTTCATATTGTAAGTGTTTGAGTTAATTAATCAAGTTTGAATCGCAATCCCGCATAGTACATAGAACCAGCAATTGGCGCATAGACCATAGAAGTGTCAAAATCCGCATCAAAAGGATTTTGTGCACTAACAATTGGGTTGCGTTGTTTGTAATTTCCAATATTCTCCCCTCCTATGTAAAATTCAAATCGCGGAGAAAATACTTTGGTAATCTGAAAATTCATGAGTGAATATGGGTTTGAAGTAGACTTCAGCTGATTGACTTCAGCATATTGTTCCGTTGAAGTAATACGCTGTTTACCTAACCAATTATAGGTGAAGTCAAATTTCCAATGTGCACCATTGTCTTTTTCATTCGTTGTATACTCTAAATTGGCAAAAAAGCGGTGTTTTGGTTGGTATGCTTTCTCAAATTTACCTGTCTTTTGATCCGTTGCAATGTCATAATACTTATAAGCTGAACGCAAATTTAAATTTCGAGCTAAGTTATAGTTCACTTCCAGCTGTAAACTATTTGCATAGGATTTGCCATCTAAATTGTAAAACAGCAATTGATGAGCGTTGTAATCCGCGTCTACAACAATTTGATTTTCAAAATCTGTGCGGTAGAAATCTAATGTTACATCCCCTTTTCGACCAATAAAGTGGAAGTTTTGTGTAAAGCTCAGTCCATAGTTCCATGCAATTTCAGGATCTAAATCATAAATCTTACCCTTGTTCCCTTCAATTTGAAAATGGCGATTGGTAGCAAAGAAAATTTGATTCTCCGCAAATACATTCGCTATGCGTTTTCCTCTTCCTACAGAAGCGCGTAAAACACCATTTTCCCATGGATTATAACGCAAATGCAAACGAGGAGTAGCGAATACACCCATGCGATTATGATAATCAACACGCATACCTGCAACTACACTAAAATCAGTTGTGTTGTCATACGTGTATTCATAAAATGCACCCAGCGCATTATCTGTTCGATTGAAATCGCCATGAATACCTGGAACAAAAACTTGTTCCGTATACTGATCTAACGTAAAACTAAGTCCAGTTGTAAATTTATGAAGCGTATTGCTGATGATAGAATTGAAAACAAAGTTAGAGTATAAGCTATTTTGTTTGATGTCATACAAGTTCAACCCAAAATATGAATCTTGTTTGTGGTAATTATACGCCACTTGAAGTCCAGCACTCTGAAAAGGCATGTCTGCAAATACGTACCCTAACTTGGTGGATAAATCGAGTTTTTCGGTGTTGATTTCAGATCCCCAAAGTACGGTTGATCCTTTGTCTTTCTTTTTGTCAAAATCTACTTGGCCTGCAACTTTATTGTCTTTCATGTAGCGTGCCGTAATAAAACTCACGATCCCTTTTTCTGCATTGGTATATTGCCAACGATTCATTACGTTGATCTGTTCACCTTTAGGCATATCTAAGAAACCATCGTGATTTTTATCGTGATCACCAGTTCTCAAGTTACCGTGAATAAAAAGAGAAGAACTCCATTTGTCATTGATGTGGTAATTGCCGTGAATATTGGCTTCAAAACGCTCGTCATTCGATCCGTATAAATTTAAATAGAAAGGTCGATCCGTAGCGGGTTTTATCAACTCGGTGTTTAACTGCCCAGAAATACTTTCGTATCCATTAATGACTGTTCCAGCTCCCTTGGTTACTTGAATGCTTTCTACCCAAGTGCCAGGCGTAAAAGTCATTCCGTAAATTTGAGAAGCACCACGTACTGACGGAATATTCTCTTCTGCAATTAGAATATACGGACTTGTAAGTCCTAACATTTTGATCTGTTTGGTTCCTGTTATCGCATCCGTATAGTTGACATCAATAGAAGGGTTCGTTTCAAAAGCTTCTGAAATATTACAACAAGCGGCTTTTAGTAACTCACCACTATTCATCGTAAAACTATTCGTAGTTCCCTTGATCGAGCGAGTTGTATTGCGTTGTTTTGTTTTGATGATCACTTCACCTAATGATTCCTCTGGCTGTAAAACAAGGTGATAAGATTGCCCTGCTTGAGGAGAGAAGGTTTGTGTTTGATAACCGATATAAGAAACCGTTAAAGGTTCTTTTTCAATAAAATTTAGCGTGAATTTTCCTTGTGCATCTGTGGCTACGCCAATAGATTGATTGGCATAAAAAACAGAAGCTCCGATAATAGGGGTATGTGTTTCGTCTACGATTTGTCCTGTGATCGTTTGTTGTGCATATAGCGAAGTACCTGTTGTTAATACAACAAGGCTTACGAAGTGTTTAATCATTGTTTACGTCTAATTGTTCATACAAAATATAGTTGTTCAATCTATTGAGAGTAGATCAAACTAAAATGTAGTAACAAACAATTACGCGTAAAGTACTAAGCGACAATATAATTGATAGAGAGGAGGAGCATTGGCCTCCATGTAATAGGCGAGTACCTCCTGTTTTTGAACGGGAGAGTCAATACCATAAGTAGAGAGTGTTGTCCAGCTATAATCCGGAAGAGTGAATTCGAAATTAGGTGCATAGACATGCTGAATATTGTGATCCGAAGGATTGGACTTTATCAACTCGTCCTGGCAACATTTTTTATCAGCAAATTTCTTGATTGGTTTTTCAACCGCTTTGACCGTAGAACAACAAGCTTTTTCTTCTTGTTGAGTTTGCTGTTCTGTTTCCATGGTACACCCCGTATCAGCATCTTGTTGATGTGTATGAGCATAACGCAATGGACTGTAATGCGCTTCGCCTTGACAATAATGCACGCTCATTGACCATCCTATGTTTGAAAATAGGAAAATCAATAAAAACCAAATACTGACAAGTCGTTTGTTTTGCATGGAACAAAAATAAGAAAAAAAGCAGGATTTCAATAGAGTAGAAGTTTTTTTGTTTAAAATAGGGGGGTGAAAAAAGAAAAAATGCCTACAGGAGATCGCGTATCTTTGGTCAATAAAATAATAAAAGATGCAAACAATATATTCAACACTTTTAGAAGAAGCAAAACACATTATAGCAGGAGAAGCTAGTGTGACAGAAAAATTACAAGCGATTTGCGATGTCTTAGAAAACAAAATACCACATTATAATTGGGTGGGTTTTTACTTTGCTGAGGCAGAAAAACGATTATTACATCTAGGGCCCTATACAGGAGAAGCAACAGATCATACGGTTATTCCATTTGGCAAGGGAATTTGTGGGCAAGTAGCAGAAAGCAATCAAACTTTTTTGGTAGAAGACGTAAGAGCCCAAAGTAATTATATCGCCTGTAGTATGACCGTTAAATCAGAAATTGTTGTACCTTTATTTGTTGGTGGTGTGAATATTGGACAAATTGATATTGACTCTCATACGTTGAATGCCTTTACAAAAGAAGATCAGATTTTCTTAGAAACCCTGAATGAATCGATTGCTTCACTTTATAGCTAATGTAGTGATGCCGTGTGATTTACTTTTTTTTTGAAAAAAAATAAAGAACTGTGATGATGATTTGAAAAATAAAAGTACCTTTGCAATTGAATTTTAGAAAACTAGAGTTCGTACATAAAAATCATTAAAGAATATTGGCATGTATTTAACAAAAGAAAAAAAGGCTGAGATCTTCCAACAACACGGAGGTGTAGCTGCAAACACAGGATCTGCAGAAGGACAAATCGCTTTGTTCACTTACAGAATCTCTCACTTAACTGAGCACTTAAAAAGAAATCGTAAAGATTACAACACAGAGCGTTCATTAGTTCTTTTAGTAGGTAAAAGAAGAAGACTTCTTGACTACTTAAAGAAAACTGAGATTAACAGATATCGTGAGATCATTAAAGTATTGGGTATTAGAAAATAATCAATATAGGAAAGAGGTGCCTGCGCGCCT
The DNA here is from genome assembly GCF_014145635.1 of Myroides sp. WP-1. Taxonomy (GTDB): domain Bacteria; phylum Bacteroidota; class Bacteroidia; order Flavobacteriales; family Flavobacteriaceae; genus Flavobacterium. The sequence continues at coordinate 160,987 of NZ_JACHTC010000003.1, read as the reverse complement.
CTTTTTGTTTTTTTGCCTTTAGCAGAGTTAGATCTGGTTTTTCATTGGGTTTCATATACTACACAACACACAACACAACACACACAACACATTTTACGTCTCTCTTCGGAGAGACAGAAACCCTAAAGTATTAAATTATTATGATTCCTAAGGTAACCAAAGAAATTATCGATTTAGGAGATGGACGTAGCATCTCAATCGAAACTGGGAAATTAGCCAAACAAGCAGATGGTTCTGTTGTTGTTCGTATGGGAGACTGTATGCTTTTAGCTACAGCAGTTTCTGCGAGAACAGCAAACCCTGGTGTAGACTTCCTTCCTTTAACTGTAGATTACAGAGAAAAATTCGCTGCTGCTGGACGTTTTCCAGGAGGCTTTTTTAAACGCGAAGCTCGTCCTAGTGATCAAGAAGTATTGACAATGCGTCTAGTTGACCGTTGTTTACGCCCATTGTTCCCAGACGATTATCACGCAGAAACACAAGTTATGATTCAGTTGATGTCTCATGACGAAAACGTAATGCCTGATGCATTAGCTGGTTTAGCTGCTTCTGCAGCATTAGCTGTATCAGATATTCCTTTTTACAATTCAATCTCTGAGGTGAGAGTTGGACGTATCGACGGACAATTCATCATCAACCCATCAAAAGAACAATTAGATCAATCGGATATCGATATGATGATCGGTGCTTCTAAAGACTCTGTTTGTATGGTAGAGGGAGAAATGAGAGAAATCTCAGAACAAGAAATGATCGATGCAATTAAGTTTGCTCATGACGCTATCAAAGTTCAAATCGAAGCACAAGAGAAAATGCGTGCAGCTTTAGGTCTTACTTTCCGTGAGTACGAACCAGAAGTAACCGATGCTGAAGTAGAAAAAATCGTTCATGATGCTGCATACGCTAAATTGTATGATATCGCTTCACATGCAAGTGCTAAAAGCGAGCGTGGAGAGAAATTTGCTGAAGTATATGAAGAGGTTAAAGCTTTGTTCTCTGAAGAAGATTTAGCTGAAAAAGCTGAATTAATCAGTACGTACTTCAAAAAAACACAAAAAGAAGCTGTGCGTAACTTGATCTTAGATCAAAACATCCGTTTAGATGGTCGTAAAACGACAGAAATTCGTCCAATCTGGAGTGAAGTAGATTACTTGCCTTCAGTACACGGATCATCTATCTTTACACGTGGTGAAACACAAGCTTTAGCAACAGTAACACTAGGTACTTCAAGAGATGCTAATATCATCGATTTACCAAGTGAACAAGGAGAAGAAAGATTCTATTTACACTATAACTTCCCTCCATTCTCAACAGGTGAAGCAAAACCTTTAAGAGGTACTTCACGTAGAGAGGTTGGACACGGAAACTTGGCACAACGCGCGTTGAAAAACATGATTCCTGCTGATTGTCCTTATACTATTCGCTTAGTATCTGAAGTGTTAGAATCAAACGGTTCGTCTTCAATGGCAACAGTTTGTGCTGGTACTTTAGCGCTAATGGATGCAGGTATTCAAATTGTGAAACCCGTTTCTGGTATCGCAATGGGATTAATCTCAGATTCTAAAACAGGACGTTGGGCTGTATTGTCTGATATCTTAGGAGATGAAGATCACTTAGGAGATATGGACTTTAAAGTTACAGGAACAAGAGATGGTATAACAGCTTGTCAAATGGATATTAAAATCGATGGACTAGCATATGATATCATGGAACAAGCATTAAAACAAGCACTAGATGGTCGTCTACATATCTTAGGATTATTAGAAGAAACAATCGCTGCTCCTAATGCTACTGTGAAACCTAAAGCACCTAAAATTGTTACGATTGAGATTCCAAAAGATTTCATCGGTGCAGTTATCGGACCTGGTGGTAAAAACATTCAAGCACTTCAAGCTGAAACTGAAACTACAATTGTTATCAACGAAGTAGATGACAAAGGTGTAATCGAAGTTTTAGGTACAAGTCAAGCAGGAATGGACAGAGCTATCCAATCAATCAACAACACAATCTTCTCTCCTGTTGAAGGAGAAGTTTACAAAGTGAAAGTTGTAAAAATGTTAGATTTCGGTGCAGTAGTAGAATTCGTACCTGGAAAAGAAACATTACTTCACGTATCTGAATTGGATTGGAAACGCATTGAAAATCCTGCAGATGTATTGAAATTAGGAGATGAGTTTGAAGTGAAATACATGGGTATCGATCCGAAAACGAAAAAACCTAAAGTTTCTAAAAAGGCACTTTTACCACGTCCTCCAAGAGAAAATAAACCAGAAGGCAATAAGCCAGAAGGTACTCAAGGAACAAAAAAAGTAGAGAATAAATAATTTGTTCTATCATATAAAAACACCTCAATTGAGGTGTTTTTTTGTTTTATCCCTTTAGTGATGGCAGTTTTTTTTGGTTTTTGAGTATCTTTAAAACACAATAAAGTAATACAGTATGAGTAAAGTAAATATAGGTGTCATTGGTCTGGGTGGAGTAGGTGGTTTTTATGGCGGATTGTTGGCACATCATTTTGAAGACGAAGAACAAGTTGATATTCATTTTGTAGCAAGAGGTGCTCATGGAGAACAGATAAAAAGACATGGACTGACAGTACAGTCTAAAGATCGCGTTATCGTAGCGAAACCAGCTCGAGTAGTAGAGAACGTACAAGATTTAGGTAAAATGAATTTTATCTTACTCTGTACAAAAGAATATGACTTAGATGAAGTAATAGTCGATTTAAAGGAGATCGTGTCTAAAAACACAGTTATTTTGCCGTTATTGAATGGAGTTGAAGCTTTTGAAAAGCTCGATCGAGAGTTGGAGGCTGAAGTATGGCAAGGATGTACGTACATGGTCTCTCGTTTGAAAGAACCAGGGGTAATTGACAATCCAAGTGGTAGACAAAAGATTGTGTTTGGACGAACAGAAAGAATAACGCCTTTAATGCTTCAAGTGAATCACTTATTACAAGCAGCAGGAATTACATCTTTTTGTACGCAAGATATTGCCAAAGAAGTATGGGAGAAGTATATCCTAGTTTCTTCTTCTGCAGTTGCAACCACATTTTACAACTGCTCATTTGGTGTAGTAATGCGTGATCATACCGCTACGATACGTACATTAGTAACAGAAGCAAGTGCAGTTGCTCAAGCGAAGGGTGTTCATCTAACAGAGGATATTGTTGAGGTAATTATGGAGCGTTTAGCAGCAATACCCTTTGATTCGACCACGTCTATGCATAGCGATTTTACGAGTAACAAAGTGCAAACAGAGCTTGAAGTAATGGCAGGTTATTTAATTCGAGAAGGGAAACGCTTGCAAACAGAGGTTCAAACCTATCAGAAAATGTATGCCATGTTGAAAGACAAACAAGGAAACTACACGTTATAATAAACTGAAGAGCCGTTTTTAACGGCTCTTTTTTATTGAGAAATAATTAGATATACTAAGGTTATACCAGATAGAATAAGGGGAAGAATTATTTTGCTCCATCCGACTCTTTTCTTTAGAGCTAAAATAAACCATACAATAGGAATCCCAAACAAGATAGCTAGTAAGGGGAGCCAAAGTAGCTCATATAATGCTCCTATCACTGAATAGGTATAGATTCCTTCGCTTCCTATACGACTCAATATCGAAAAGCCGATAATCAATAAGACGCTGAAAAAAGAACCACTGTGTAAAGCGAAAGATAGTTTCGGTGTTTGATTCATCGTGTTTTAGTTTTGTAGAAGTAAAAATATACTTTTTTAAGTATTCCTAACTAAATTTAAATTGAAATTATCGCTTGATTTTTAAGTAGTTGAAAATAGGTAGGTTTGGTTATGTCTGAAAAATTGCTTATATTTGCTAGAATAGCTATAAAGTGATTGATAAAAATCACTTGTATTTAGACAGTAATGGATAGAGGATTCTCCTCTTTGTCTACTAAGAACCTTTCAAGGTTCTCCTATAATTAGGTTTTCCTTCGTGATGACCTATCAAATCACTCAACAAGAGTGTCTGTAAGAATCTGCGTACAAGATTCTTTCTTTGATGAAATCTAAAATATCGTTTATTAATTAGCTCCATTTCGCAAGAAAGTTAGGGGCCTAAAAATAGTAGTATATAATGACTAATTTTAAAGTAGGAATTATTGGAGCAGGTCCAAGTGGGCTTGCTATGTTAAGAGCTTTCGAATCAGAACAGAAAAAAGGGAATCCAATTCCTGAAATTAAATGTTACGAAAAACAAGATAATTGGGGTGGAATGTGGAACTATACCTGGCGTACAGGTGTTGGTAAATACGGAGAACCCTTACACGGAAGTATGTATAAGTACTTGTGGTCAAACGGACCTAAAGAGTGTTTGGAGTTTGCTGATTACACCTTTATGGACCACTTCAAACAACCTATTTCCTCTTATCCTCCAAGAGAAGTTCTTTTCGATTATATCGAGGGACGAATCAAACAGAGTAATGCAAGAAACTACATTAAGTTTAATACCGTTGCTCGTTGGGTAGACTACTTGGAAGACAAAAAGCAATTCCGTGTTATTTTTGACGACTTGGTGGCCAACAAAACGTTTGAAGAATTTTTTGATTACCTCGTTGTGGGTACAGGACACTTCTCTACACCAAACATGCCGTTCTTTAAAGGAATTGACAACTTCCCAGGAACTGTAATGCACGCACACGACTTCCGTGGTGCGGATCAATTTATCGATAAAGATATCCTGTTAATCGGAAGTAGTTATTCTGCAGAAGATATCGGAGTGCAGTGTTTTAAGCATGGTAGTAAATCTGTAACCATTTCATATCGAACCAATCCAATTGGGGTGAAATGGCCTAAAGGAGTAGAAGAAAAGACTATTGTTACTCATTTTGAAGACAATAAAGCTTTTTTTAAAGATGGAACGTCAAAAGAATTTGATGCAGTAGTACTGTGTACGGGGTATCAACACAAATTCCCATTCTTGCCAGATAATCTGCGTCTAAAAACGAAGAACTGCCTGTATCCTGATAATTTATATAAAGGAGTTGTATTTAATGAAAATGAACGTCTAATCTTCTTGGGAATGCAAGATCAGTATTATACGTTTAATATGTTTGACGCTCAGGCATGGTTTGCTAGAGATTATATGTTAGGAAGACTTCCTCTTCCTTCAAAAGCAGATCGAGAAGCTGATATCGCGAAGTGGCTAAAAGGAGAAGAGCAAACAACAACAAGTAATGAACAAGTGGATTTCCAAACCGCTTATATTAAAGATCTAATTACGTTAACCGACTATCCAACTTTTAATATTGATGAAGTAGGAGAAATGTTCAAGCGTTATTTAGATTCTAAAGAAGTGGATATCCTTACATATCGAGATCAAGTGTATAAATCAGTAATGAGTAACGTAACTGCAGAAGAACATCATACGGTTTGGATGAAAGAACTTGATGATAGTTTGGAACGCTATTTAGATGAAGTGGAAGTAGATGAAAAAGAATTGAGTAAGACAAACTATTACTAAAAAACTTCCAACTTATTCCTAAAATAAAAAATTCGTTTAAAGCCTTGAAACACCGTTTTTAAGGCTTTATATTTTTCAACTAGAATTGTGAAAAAAAATATTTTTTCAAATATTGTAACTTTTCGAATAAAGGATACGTATAACTAATGTAGACCATAAGAACAAAGACAAATAAGGAGTAAAATAATATGAGACAACTTAAAATTACCAAGCAAGTTACGAATCGTGAAACTGCTTCACTAGATAAGTATTTGCAAGAAATTGGTAAAGTAGATTTGATTACTGCAGATGAAGAGGTAGAATTAGCACAGCGAATTAAGGCCGGTGATCAAAGAGCATTAGAAAAGTTAACTAAGGCGAACTTGAGATTCGTGGTTTCGGTAGCAAAACAATACCAAAATCAAGGATTAACTCTTCCGGATTTAATTAATGAAGGAAACTTAGGTTTGATCAAAGCTGCACAGCGTTTTGATGAAACTCGTGGATTTAAATTTATTTCTTACGCGGTTTGGTGGATTAGACAATCTATTTTATCCGCTTTAGCTGAACAATCGAGAATTGTACGTTTACCTTTAAACAAAATTGGTTCGATTAATAAAATTAATAAAATGTACGCATTATTAGAGCAGTCAAATGAGCGTCCACCTTCTGCAGAGGAAATTGCAGTTGAGTTGGATATGACTGTAAATGACGTTAAAGAGAGTATGAAAAACTCTGGACGTCACTTGTCTATGGATGCTCCTTTAGTGGAAGGTGAAGATTCTAACTTGTACGACGTATTGCGTTCTGGTGAATCACCAAATCCAGATCGTGAATTAATCCATGAATCTTTGCGTACTGAAATTGAAAGAGCATTAGAAACGCTAACACCACGTGAGGCTGATGTTGTTCGTTTGTATTTCGGTTTGGGTGATCAACATCCAATGACGCTTGAAGAAATAGGAGAAACGTTTGACTTGACAAGAGAACGCGTTCGTCAAATTAAAGAAAAAGCGATTCGTCGTCTAAAACACACTTCGAGAAGTAAAATATTGAAAACATATTTAGGATAATAAAAAAGCACTGCCACGCAGTGCTTTTTTTTTGTACTTGTTTGAATGTAAAAAAAGAGGGATGCTTGATGACATCCCTCTTTTTTTTAGTGTTGATAAACAACATATTTAATCTCATCTTCCGTCACTACTTTGGTCAAGTTATGTGAAGAAAGTGCTTTCATTGCTTTATCCCATTTTTTGCCACTCAAAGCTGCTTGCTCTTTTAACGAACCTAGTTCAACTTTATTTTCGTTTTTCTCTAGAATTTGAATGATGATTTTTTCTTCATCTGATAATTCTACAGTAGGCGCTGTTTTTTCTGGTCTCATTTGCGGGAAGAACAATACTTCTTGAATAGATGGATTATTGGTCAAGAACATGATTAAACGGTCCATTCCAATTCCCAATCCTGAAGTAGGTGGCATTCCGTATTCTAATGCACGCAAGAAGTCTTGATCGATAAACATTGCCTCGTCATCTCCACGATCCGCTAAAGCCATTTGAGCTTCAAAACGCTCTCTTTGATCAATAGGGTCGTTTAACTCTGAATAAGCATTGGCAATTTCTTTTCCGCAAACCATCAATTCAAAACGCTCCGTTAACTCAGGATTGTCTCTATGTGCTTTGGTTAAAGGAGACATTTCTTTTGGATAATCTGTAATATAGGTCGGTTGGATATAGTTTCCTTCACATTTTTCACCGAAAATCTCGTCAATTAATTTTCCTTTACCCATCGTTTGGTCTACAGGAATTCCCATACCTAAAGCCGCTTGACGAATTTCATCTTCTGTCTTTCCAGTAATGTCAAAACCAGTGAATTCTTTGATTGAATCAGCCATAGTAATTCGTTTATACGGCGCTTTAAAGTCGATTTCGTGCTCGCCAAATGTCGCTTTTGTAGTCCCATTAACAGCAATAGCACAAAACTCTAATAAACGCTCGGTAAACTCCATCATCCAGTTGTAATCTTTGTAAGCGACATAGATTTCCATCGCCGTAAATTCTGGATTATGTGTTCTATCCATTCCTTCGTTGCGGAAGTTTTTAGAAAATTCGTAAACTCCGTCAAAACCACCTACAATTAAACGTTTTAGATACAGTTCATTTGCGATACGCAAATACAACGGAATATCTAATGCGTTGTGGTGTGTAATAAAAGGACGTGCAGAAGCACCACCTGGGATAGATTGCAATACAGGTGTTTCAACCTCCATATAACCAGCCTCGTTGAAGAACTGACGCATAGCGTTGAATAACTTAGTACGCTTAACGAAAATTTCTTTGTGTTGCGGATTAACAACCAAGTCTACATAACGCATTCTGTAACGCAATTCTGGATCAGTAAAAGCATCAAAGGTATTTCCTTCCGCATCTGTTTTAGGTAAGGGTAATGGACGTAGTGATTTACTCAACAAAGAAAGCCCTTGTACACGCACCGTTTTTTCTCCTACTTGTGTAGTGAATAACTCCCCTTCAATACCAATAATATCTCCTAAATCGATTAGTTTTTTGTAAACTTCGTTATATAAATCTTTGTTCTCACCCGGACAAAGTTCGTCTCTATTGATGTATAATTGAATTTTTCCTTCACTGTCTTGAATCGTTGCGAAAGAAGCTTTTCCTTGAATACGTGAAGACATTAATCTTCCTGCCACAATTACCTTCTTACCTTCTTCAAAACCGTTCTTTATCTGCTTGGATGTATGATTTACTGGAAATAAGTTAGCAGGATAAGGATTCACACCAAGCTCTTGCAATTTTGCGAGCTTCTCTCTTCTGATGATTTCTTGTTCTGAAAGTTGCATAATAATTGTGAATTATGAATTAATTTATAAAGTGCAAATATAGGTAATCTTTAAAAATTAGGGGCATTTGTATCTTGCCAAATGTCAGTTAATTAGTCATTTGATGCTTTTATTGGGTTTTGTAGATCGCCTTTCCTTTAAATTATACCCGTTATTGATAAAAAATGACGAAATTTGTAACTTATAAATATGTGATTATGAGTATTTGGAGAGTTATTCTATCGATTATTTTTCCGCCTATCGCTGTTTACGATAAAGGATGTGGATCTATTTTAATTGTTTTACTTCTTACCCTTGCGGGATGGATTCCTGGGGTTATTGGCGCATTGGTTATTCTTAATAATCCGAAATACAGTAGATAAGTTTTTTTAAAAATGAATAAAGAAGTTACTTTAATCGATTTAGGAGAGAAAGATTATAAAGACACTTGGACGTATCAAGAGGAGCTTTTTCAGTCAATCTTAGACATAAAAATAAAAAACAGACGAGAAGAAACAGAGGAGCAAACACCGAATTACTTTTTGTTTGTCGAGCACCCACATGTGTATACTTTGGGTAAAAGCGGAGACATGGAAAATATGTTGCTCAATGACGAGCAATTGAAAGCTAAAGGTGCTACTTTTTACAAGATTAACAGGGGAGGTGATATCACGTATCACGGTCCTGGACAAATTGTAGGATATCCCATCTTGGATTTGGAAAATTTCTTTACTGATATTCACAAGTACCTGCGTTTATTGGAAGAAACAATGATTCTCGTGCTAAAGGATTACGGTATTGAATCTGGTAGAAGTGAAGGAGAAACTGGGGTTTGGCTTGATGCGGGTACACCATTTGCAAGAAAGATTTGCGCTATGGGGGTACGAGCTTCTCGTTGGGTAACCATGCACGGTTTTGCCTTGAATGTCAACTCAGATTTAGGGTATTTTGACAATATTATTCCTTGTGGAATTCGAGGTAAAGGTGTTACGTCCCTACATGTAGAGCTTGGTGTAAACTATGTTGATGAAGATGAGGTGCGCGCTAAGATTGTCAAGTATTTTGCAGAACTTTTTGAAGCTACTATAAAAGAGCAATAATAGAATTATAAAATCCCAAGAGGAATTTCCTCTTGGGATTTTTTTATCTTTGTACAAACAACACGATAGTATGAAAAATATAAAAATTGCACCTTCCGTTTTGGCAGCGGATTTTGCAAACCTACAACGCGATATTGAAATGGTGAATGAAAGCCAAGCAGATTGGTTCCATATCGATATTATGGATGGAGTTTTTGTTCCTAATATTTCATTCGGTATGCCCGTATTAGCTGCAATCAACAAACACGCAAAGAAAACGTTAGACGTGCATTTGATGATTGTTGATCCCGATCGTTATATCAAAACATTTAAAGACTTGGGAACGGATATTTTAACAGTACACTACGAAGCGTGCACGCATTTACACCGTACTATACAAGCAATCAAAGCTGAGGGAATGCAAGCTGGAGTAGCGTTAAATCCACATACACCGGTTTCTGTTTTGGAAGATATTATACAAGATTTGGATTTAGTTTTGATTATGAGTGTAAATCCTGGTTTTGGTGGACAAAGCTTTATTGAAAATACGTATGAAAAGGTGCGTAAATTAAAAGCGATGATTGATGCTAAGGGAGCGAATGTAATCATTGAGATTGATGGAGGTGTAAATAGTAAAAATGCAAAAGCTTTAGTAGAGGCTGGGGCAGAAGCACTTGTAGCGGGTAATTTTGTTTTTAGTGCTGCAGATCCTATGGCGACAATTGCTGATTTGAAGGAAATCGTGAAGTAATCTCTTGTAATGACGAACAGCATTTGCTGACTAATAAAGGAAGTACAAACGAATTTTATATAAAAAAGACATCTTTGTTTCTAAAAGCAAAGATGTTTTTTTATTTTTAGAGAAGATGAATTTGATCCTAAATTAAAAAGGTATGAAAGAACCGATTTCTTTATTCCGTCAATTGTATGAAAAAGAATTGAAATTAACCCCTGTCAAAATTCCTTCGGCATGTTGTTTTACATCTGTTGGATTGGATGGATTTCCCAATAGTCGTTTTGTGTCTTGTAAAGAGATCATAGATAATCGCTTCATTATTACGGGAAGTAAGACGGCGCGTAAAGGACGAGAAGTAGAGGAGAATAACAAGGTGTCACTTGCTTTTTGGTGGACGAGTACCAATGTACAAGTTCGCATACAAGGTGTAATCGAGGAGTTGGATACCTTTTCTAGTCATCGTTATTTTCAGGAGCGTAACAGAGAGAGTCAAGTCGTTTCTATCGTTAGCGCACAAGGAGAAGATTTAATCAATCTAAGTGAATTAGAGGTGGCATATACTGCTTTATTGCAACAGTATGAAGGAAAAGCGCTTCCCACTCCAACCTCTTTTGCTGCATGGGCGGTTCAACCTTTTCGCATTGAATTTCTCCTTTTTAGTGAAGCTCGTTTTCACGAGCGAATTTTGTTTGAATACAAAAATGGAGAGTGGAATAATAGAGCGCTAAAACCTTGATGAAGCTTACTTTTTTTGAGGCACAATCAAACAAAACTTTACAACAAATAAACTCAAATAAAAAAACGGCTTGAAGAATTCTTCAAGCCGTTTTTTTATAATTGGATGATATTACATCATTCCTGGCATTCCGCCTCCCATTGGCATTCCTCCACCATTTTCGTCTTTAATATCCACTAAAGCACATTCAGTAATAAGAATCATACCTGCAACTGAAGCTGCGTTTTCTAAAGCAACTCTAGTTACCTTTTTAGGATCGATTACACCAGCTTGTAACATATCGATGTATTCGTTTGTTTTAGCGTTGTATCCGAAGTTGTTACTTCCTTCTAATACTTTAGCTACAACTACAGAACCTTCTAAACCTGCGTTTTCTACGATAGTTCTCAATGGAGATTCAACCGCTTTAGCAATGATTTGAATTCCTGTTTCTTCGTCAGCATTTACCGCTTTAATTGAATCAAGATTTGCTTTTGCACGAAGTAAAGCAACTCCCCCTCCAGCAACAATACCTTCTTCAATTGCAGCTTTTGTTGCATGGTAGGCATCGTCTACTCTGTCCTTTTTCTCCTTCATCTCTACTTCCGTAGGAGCACCAACGTAAAGCACAGCAACACCACCCGCTAATTTGGCTAAGCGCTCTTGAAGTTTTTCTCTATCATAGTCAGAAGTAGTTGTTTCTATCTGTGCTTTGATTTGATTTACTCTGTTAAGTATCATGTGGTCATTACCTACACCACCAATTAACATAGTATTATCTTTATCTATACGTACACGTTGGCATGTACCTAACATCTCCAATGAAGTGTTTTCTAACGTGTACCCTTGCTCTTCTGAGATTACTACACCACCAGTTAAGATAGCGATATCTTCTAACATTGCTTTTCTTCTGTCACCAAATCCAGGTGCTTTTACAGCAGCAATTTTTAGAGCTCCTCTCAATTTGTTTACTACCAAAGTAGACAAAGCTTCCCCGTCAACATCTTCAGCAATGATTAATAAGGGTTTCCCCGATTGAGCAACGGGTTCTAATACAGGTAGTAATTCTTTTAAAGAAGATACCTTTTTGTCATATAATAAAATGTAAGGTGAATCTAATTCAACTTCCATTTTTTCTGAATTTGTTACGAAATAGGGAGATAAATATCCACGGTCAAATTGCATTCCTTCCACAACATCAACAAAAGTTTCTGTTCCTTTTGCTTCTTCAACAGTGATTACACCCTCTCTATTAACTTTTTCGAAAGCTTGCGCAATTAATTCTCCAATGATTTCATCGTTATTCGCCGAAATAGAAGCTACTTGTTTAATTTTATCTATTGAAGCACCCACTTCTTGTGCTTGATCCTTTAAATTAGCAACAATACTTTCAACCGCTTTGTCTATTCCGCGTTTTAAATCCATAGGATTTGCACCAGCAGCAACGTTTTTCAATCCTTCTTTTACGATGGCTTGTGCTAATACTGTAGCTGTTGTTGTTCCGTCTCCTGCTAAGTCATTGGTTTTAGAAGCAACTTCTTTTACCATTTGAGCACCCATATTCTCTAGTGCATCTTCTAACTCCACTTCTTTCGCTACAGAAACACCATCTTTAGTGATTGTTGGTGCGCCAAACGATTTTCCAATGATTACGTTTCTTCCTTTTGGTCCTAATGTTACTTTAACAGCATTTGCTAAAGCATCAACACCGCGTTTTAAACCTTCTCGTGCTTCTCTATCGAATTTAATATCTTTTGCCATTACTTTTTTAGTTTTATTGTTTACGTTTGATTTACAAAATTGCTAGAATATCGCTTTCATGCATTATTAAGTAATCAACTCCTTCATGTTTTAATTCAGTCCCAGCATATTTACCATATAAGACAGTGTCGTTTATTGTAACTGTCATGTCGTGGTCTTTCGTACCGTTTCCGACAGCTACTACTGTCCCTTTTTGTGGTTTTTCTTGAGCATTATCTGGGATTATTATACCAGAAGCAGTTTTTGTTTCTGCTGGAAGAGGTTTGATAAGAACTCTATCTGCAAGGGGCTTTATATTTACTGACATATTATTTTGTTTTTAATTGAGTAATTATTTTAATTGATTATAATTAGTCACAAAGTGTGCCAAACCTTGTATTGGCACGTAATGAGCAAAAAAAAATGCCAACTTGACAGCTGGCATTTTGTATTTTTTAAAACTAATTTTTTATTCTTGTGTAGTTTCTGGCGTTGAAGTCTCAGAAGTTGCTGGTGCTTCAGTTGCTGGAGCCTCAGTTGTATTTTCTGTATTAGCAGCAGGAACAACTGTTTGCTGTACTGGCATTTCTGCATTTGGATCTAAAAGTTTAGAATCTCCAATCGCACCACCACTAAAGCTAATGCTTGACATTAAGATAAGGATGATTAACACCGCTCCTAAAGTCCAAGTACTCTTATCTAAGAAGTCATTCGTGTTTTTTACACCTCCTGCAACAGTAGATCCTCCAAAAGATGAGTCTAAACCTCCACCTTTAGGATTTTGTACCATAATAACCACAATTAATAAAAAACATACGATAGCAATCAATACTAAAAATACTGTAAATGTGTTCATGCTTATAAACTATTATGTTGTTGTAACGCTTTTATATCTAATATTTGGTTTGCAAAGAAACTACTTTTTTCTGGATATTTCAAAATTAAAATCTCATAAGCTTGTATTGCTTTTTGATATTTTTTTTGCTCCAAATAAATTTTAGCTAAAGTCTCTGTCATTAAACTCGTGTTCTCTTGAACGGATAATTCAATATTGATGGGACTTGCCGTGATTTTTTTTGTTGGGATAATTTTAGGATTTGTCTCGATGAATTTGTCAATTAACGCTTGTTTTTTTTCTAAAGTTTCTTGAAATTTTTTTTCATCTTCTGTAGATTCTTCCTTTTTTTCTTCCTGTTCTTGTGGTATTTCTTCGCTTTTTGTATTCGATTCTCTGAGAATTGGCTGTTGTTTTGACAATTGTAACCACTCGTGAAAAGAGTATTTTTCTCCTGTTTCAAATGCTAAAGGTTTGCCAATTTCTAACTTGTGCTCTAATGCTTCAACTGTATTTTCAGTGGTAGCTATCTCCTCAGTTATATTCAATTCAACAGAACCATCAACGGTATCTTGAGTTGAGACAGGTTCAATTAGTTGTTCTTCTTCTGTCTTTTTTTCTCCTTTTTCCTCGCTCTGTCCTGTCGATACGGATCGGTCCTCTTGCGTAATGGCATAAGCAACTTTAGAAATATTTTCCAAAAGTGTGCTAATGTTTTGTTCTACAACTTTTTCCTTCGCTAGTACAACAGGTTCTTCTTGAACTTCTGCTGTCGTTTCATCTTCGGTTGTTAACGGACGATATACTGTAAAGTCATCAGAAACTATGAAGTTAAACAACATGTCGCGATCTAGTGTATAAGCCGCTGTTTTTTTGAGCTCCTGATTGTAAGAAGTACTTTCGTTTGAATATAAAGCTTTAAGGTATAAACTTCTTATCGCTTGTACATAGGGATACTGTTCCAATAATTGTTTTAATTCTTGGATATCTGATCGCTGTAATAGCGAGGGATCAGCTAAGTAGGTATGTAGAGTGTTTATATTCAATTTGATTAATTTTTTACCATTTAGCTAAAGATTCGTTGAAAACATCTTGTGTAATGCGTTCAAAAATCTCGTCTAAAGCAGTGTTTAATGTACCTCCAACCAATTGAGCATTAGCATCGTAGTCATAGTAGAAAGAGAAGCGTTTTTCAAAATCATCTTCTGGATTTCTTTTGTTTGTAAAACGAACATTTACAGCAATGTACAAGCGGTTTTGCGCTGCTCTTTGATCTGCTGTTGCTGTCATTGGACTAATTCTGTAATCGACAATTTCTCCTTCATATATTAAATCAGCATCCGAATTGGTCAATGTCAAACTCGTTTGTCCTTGGATTAGATCTTGCAAAGCCAAGGTAAATGTACGCTCAATACCGGGTTCAACTAGTGGAGCATTATTTTGAAAGTAATTCACTTGAAATGAATCAGCATCGATTTTTCCTGTACCTGTAAAGTTATAATATTTACAGCTTTGTAAGCCTAACGCGATAAAAAGAATCGCAATGATCGGTTTTAACTTCATTATTTATAAGTTATATTGTTTGATCTTTCGATAGAGTGTTCGCTCGGAAATTCCCAGTTCTTCTGCTGCAGCTTTTCGCTTGCCTTTGTTGCGGTCTAAGGCTTTTCGAATTAATTCTACTTCTTGTTCCTCTAAGTTCAATGGTTCGTCCTCTATTGTTTCTGCAATAAGGTAATCGTCATCGTCATCGTCGTCTTCAACAAGAGTCGGATGAAACGTTGAATGAACAGGTTGAGTAGGGTGTAAATTACTGTTTTCCAACTGTAAAATATCCGAAGGGTTTGCGTTGTAATCTGCTGATTCATTGGACTTATTTCCATAAATACGCTGAATCAATAACTGATTGCTTTCCTGTACTTGTCCTTTGTCTTGTTTTAAAAGTTCTAAGGTAAGTTTTTTTAAATCTGTGATGTCATTGCGCATGTCAAACAAGATTTTATACAAAATCTCGCGCTCTGTACTAAAGTCACTTTCTGCTTTTTTACCCTGTACAACAGAAGGTAATTGTCTGTCGTAATTGGGTAAATACGATTGTAAGATGGGAAGTGTAATTTCGCGGTTCGTTTCCAATACGGAAATTTCCTCTGCTACATTTCGCAGCTGTCGTATATTTCCATCCCAACGGTAGCGAATTAAAAAATTAGCCGCAGCAGCATCTAAACGAACAGGAGGCATTTTGTATTTGTGCGCGAAGTCTGAGGCGAATTTTCGAAACAACAAGTGAATGTCTTCCCCTCGTTCTCGCAACGGAGGAAGTGCAATTTCAATTGTGCTTAAACGATAATATAAATCTTCTCTAAACTTTCCTTTATGAATCGCTTCTATCATATTGACATTGGTAGCGGCAATAATTCGGATATCTGTTTTTTGAACACGAGATGAACCTACCTTGATAAATTCTCCATTTTCTAAAACACGTAGCAAACGCACTTGCGTTGTTAGAGGTAATTCTCCTACTTCATCTAAAAAAATAGTTCCTCCATTAGCTTCTTCAAAATATCCTTCACGAGTGCCGATTGCCCCTGTAAAGGCCCCTTTTTCGTGTCCAAAAAGCTCACTGTCAATCGTTCCCTCTGGAATTGCTCCACAGTTGACTGCTATGTATTTTCCGTGCTTGCGATGCGAAAGGGAATGGATAATCTTGGGAACACTCTCTTTCCCAACCCCACTTTCTCCTGTTACTAAAACTGAAATGTCAGTTGGAGCAACCTGAATTGCCTTCTGAATCGCGCGGTTTAGTTTAGGATCATTTCCTATAATTTCAAATCGTTGTTTTATCGCTTGAACGTTTTCCATGTAGTAAACTTTTTGAGAGAGCTATTTCAACAAGAGGGATTAAGCTTGCATTGGCGAGTAACCTACGGCCTTTCCAATAAGCGTTGCAGATGTACAATCTTCAATGTACACTTCAACAAAATCTCCTACTTTATAATTTTCTTTCGGGAACACAACTGTTGTATTTTGAGAGTTTCTTCCGCTCCATTCTAAATCTGAACGCTTCGATGATTTCTCAATTAATACTTCAACAGTTTGTCCAACAAAACGCTTAGTGCGCTCTAAACTGATCTTACCTTGAACAGCGATGATTTCGCTTAAACGGCGTTTTTTTGTTTCTTCAGGAACGTCATCTTCTAATTTACGAGCCGCTAATGTACCTGGTCGCTCAGAATAAGCAAACATGAATCCAAAGTCATATCGAACGTGTTCCATTAACGAAAGTGTATCTTGATGATCTTCTTCTGTTTCTGTTGGAAACCCCGTAATCATATCTTGAGATAGTGAAATGTCTGGAATTAACGCGTAAATCTTATCAATTAATTCGATGTATTCTTCTCGAGTGTGTTGGCGATTCATCTCTTGTAAAATACGAGTACTTCCCGATTGAACAGGTAAGTGAATGTATTTACAAATATTTTCATGGCGTGCAATAACCTCGATTACTTCCATATGCATATCTTGCGGATTGGAAGTCGAAAAACGAAATCTCATTTTCGGGAATTTGGTTGCACATAACTCCAATAATTGAGCAAAATCAACCGCCGTTGCTTTTTGAATTTCGGTTGCCTTATCAAAGTCTTTTTTCAATCCACCTCCATACCAAAGGTAGCTGTCTACATTTTGTCCTAATAATGTAATTTCTTTAAACCCTCTTTCGTGTAGATCTTGAATTTCTGAAATGATACTATGCGGTTCTCTACTGCGTTCACGTCCTCTCGTAAAAGGTACAACACAGAAGGTACACATATTATCACAACCTCTTGTAATTGATACAAAGGCTGTAACACCATTACTTTGTAAACGAACAGGTGAAATATCTCCATACGTTTCATCTTTCGATAGAATTACGTTGATCGCATCTCTTCCTTCATCTACTTCTTTTAAGAGATTTGGTAAATCTTTGTATGCATCAGGTCCAACCACCATGTCTACAATTTTTTCCTCCTCTAGAAATTTGCTCTTTAAACGTTCTGCCATACATCCCAAAACTCCCACTTTCATACCTGGGTTTTTTCTTTTGATGCGGTTGTATTGATCTAAGCGTTTGCGCACTGTCTGTTCCGCCTTGTCTCTAATAGAGCAAGTATTTACTAAAACTAAATCAGCTTCTTCTAAGTTGTTGGTTGTGTTGTATCCTGCGTCAGATAAAATTGAGGCAACAATCTCGCTATCCGAAAAGTTCATTTGACAACCGTAACTTTCAATAAAAAGCTTTTTGGTATTGTCTTTATTTTGTGCTAGCTGTAAGCTTGTTCCTTGTTTATTTTCGTCAATTACCTTTTCCATATGATTATTTAAAAGGGAGTTTTATTTTAAGACACAAAGATAGTTTAAATTTATTTGCTGACAAGTTGACAGCTTTATATTTAATAGTATTTTGATAGTACATTACAAAGAAGAGAATGTCCTTGTTTGGAAGTTAAAAGGTAGTTTGTTGATCTATTCTTAACAGATGATAAAGCTTTTTTTTGAGAATAATATGTGAATGTTTCTAAAATAGTTGGATGTTTGTGGTGTGAAATAAGAATTGAATTGATAAGTTAAGAGCTATTTGTTAGCGTGTAGAAGCTAAAATACTACCTTAGTACGGATAAATTGCTTTTGTTTCTTTACTTTTGAAGAATTTTTCTTAGTAAACGTTGTTAAGGTACAAAAGAGGATTTTTTGGTAATCAACGTTAAAAAACTGTGTATTTTTTAAATCATAGGAGAGGATTTTAAGAGAAAGTGTGAATTATATCGGTTGAAGTGGAAATATTAAGAAAAAACGCATATTTTTGCTTCACAAAATAATGAAGTATGGCAAAGAATTTAGTGATCGTGGAGTCGCCTGCAAAGGCAAAAACAATTGAAAAATTTTTAGGAAAAGATTATCAGGTAGAATCTAGTTATGGACATATAGCGGATTTGCCTTCTAAAGAAATAGGAGTAAACGTAGAAGATAATTTCAAACCCAAGTATGAGGTTTCTAGTGATAAAAAAGCAGTAGTTAAAAAGTTAAAAGACCTTTCTAAAAATGCAGAGGTTGTTTGGTTAGCTTCCGATGAGGACCGTGAGGGGGAAGCTATTGCATGGCATTTAGCAGAGGAATTAAAACTAGATCAAAATAAGACAAAGCGAATTGTTTTTCACGAAATTACTAAGTCAGCTATATTAAAAGCAATTGAAAACCCGAGAGGGATTAATTATAATTTAGTAAATGCCCAACAAGCAAGACGCGTTTTAGATCGTTTAGTGGGGTATGAATTATCGCCTGTTTTGTGGAAGAAAGTGAAAGGCGGATTGTCGGCAGGACGAGTTCAGTCTGTTGCTGTTCGGTTAATTGTGGAGAGAGAAAAAGAGATTAACGAATTTAATGTTGAATCTTCTTATGTGATTACGGCAGAGTTTAAGACAGCTGAAGGCAAAGTTGTTAAAGCAAGATTGTCAAAGAGCTTTGCTAGCGAACAAGAAGCTAAAGATTTTTTAAATCTCAATATTGGTGCAACTTATGCGATTAAAGATTTAGAAACAAAACCAGCTAAAAAATCTCCTGCAGCACCTTTTACTACATCAACGCTTCAACAAGAGGCAGCACGTAAGCTTTATTATTCGGTTGGACAAACCATGATGTTGGCGCAGCGTTTATACGAAGAAGGATTTATTACTTATATGAGAACGGATAGTGTAAATCTATCCGAAGAGGCAACTAAAGCCGCAGCTGCTGAGATTGCAAAATCGTACGGGGCTGAATATGTACAATCGAGAAGTTATGTAACGAAAAGCAAAGGAGCGCAAGAAGCGCACGAGGCTATTCGTCCGACTAATATGGCACTACACAGTGTGCCTTTAGATAGGGATCAGGCGCGTTTATATGATCTGATTTGGAAGCGTACGTTAGCTTCTCAAATGAGTGATGCAAAACTTGAACGTACCAATGTGAAAATAGGTGCTAATAAATATAGTGACTTATTTGTTGCAACTGGTGAAGTGCTTTTGTTTGACGGATTTTTAAAAGTTTACCTCGAAGGACATGATGATGAAGAGGAAGAAGTAGAAGGAATCTTACCACACTTAAAAGTAGGTGAGTCACTTTTGTCAAATGGTATTGTAGCAACACAGCGTTTTAGTAAACCAGCTGCTCGTTATACAGAAGCTTCTTTAGTTAAGAAATTAGAAGAATTAGGGATTGGAAGACCGTCGACCTATGCACCGACAATTTCGACAATTATTGCGCGAAATTATGTGGAGAAAGGAACGACAGAAGGAAAAGAACGTCCTTATAAAGTACTGACGCTTGCTCAGGAGGCACTAACCGAAAAAGTGTTGGTTGAGAAAACAGGTTCTGATAAAGGGAAAATGATTCCAACGGATATCGGTATCATTGTAAATGACTTTTTAGTTAAGAATTTTAAAACCATCTTAGATTATAACTTTACGGCAAAAGTAGAAGAAGATTTTGATGCAATTGCTGCAGGAGAAGAAGATTGGGCTAAAATGATGCGTGAGTTTTACGATCATTTCCATCCAACGGTTAAAGATGTTGAAGAAAATGCTGAACGCGAATCAGGAGAGCGTATACTAGGTACTGATCCAGCGTCTGGAAAACCCGTGCTTGTGCGTTTAGGTAAGTTTGGACCTATGGCACAAATTGGAGATGCAGAAGATGAAAATAAGCAGTTTGCTAGTTTAGCTCCGGATCAAAATATTGGAACAATAACGTTAGAAGAAGCGTTAAAACTGTTTTTGTTACCTAAAATGTTAGGTGAGTATAAAGGAGAAGAAGTAGAAGTAAATAACGGACGCTTTGGACCTTATGTTCGCGTAGGTAAAACGTTTATCTCTCTTCCTAAAGGATTAGAACCTTTGGATGTTACGTTTGAAAAAGCATTAGAGTTTATTCAAGAAAAAGAAGAAGCGGATCGCCCTATTGCAACATATAAAGATTTGCCAGTACAAAAAGGTGTTGGTCGTTTTGGCCCATATTTAAAATGGAATAATATTTTTATCAACGTCAATAAGAAATATAATTTTGATAATCTTTCCAATCAAGATGTAATTGAATTGATTGAGGATAAAATTCAAAAAGAAAAAGATAAAGTTATTCACGATTGGATTGAAGAGGGAATTCGCGTAGAAAAAGCAAGATGGGGAAGATCTGTTATTTTAAAAGGAAAAACGAAGATTGAACTTTCTAAAGAAGTAGATGCACAAGCTTTGACTTTGGATGAAGTAAAGGCAATGATCGAAGCGAAAACACCTGCTAAAAAAACAAAAGCACCTGCTAAGAAAGCAGCCGCTAAACCAGCTGCTAAGAAAGCAACTACAAAAAAAACGACGACTAAGAAATAATAGAAAACATGTTAGAACTTTTACGTCCAGTTAGTGTTGAATTCAGGAATTATATCGATGGATTGCCTAGTCAAAGTCTAGGGAAGAAGGTTCACTTCCATTCTGGTGGTGATTTCGACAAGTATAGTCAATACAAAATTGCGCTTATCGGAGTTACAGATAATAGAGGGTTAGAATCAGAAGTTGATATCGTAGACTTAATGAAAGTCAGAAAGTCTTTTTATACGTTGTTTCCCGGAAATTGGCATGTTCGAATCGTGGACTTAGGAGATATTCTGCCAGGTGATACTATTGAGGATACTTATTTTTTGCTTCGTACAGTTGTAGAAGATTTAGTTAAGAATGGCGTGATTCCGGTTGTTATTGGTGGAAGTCAGGATTTAACTTATGCGATGTATCGCGGTTATGACAAGCTCGAACAAATGGTAAATTTAGTTTGTATTGATCATAAATTAGATGTCGCAAAAGATGGGGGATGTGCTGCAGAAAGTTTCATATCGCGAATTATTCTAGAAGAACCCAATAATTTGTTCAATTTTTCAAATTTAGGCTACCAAACGTATTATAATTCTCAAGAAGAAATCGATTTAATTGAAAATTTATTCTTCGAAGCTTACAGAGTTGGGGAAATTATTAATAATATTGCACTGGCGGAACCAGTGTTGCGAGATGCTGATATTGTGAGTGTTGATATTAATGCTGTCAAATCAAGCGATTCAGGTAATTTTTCGACTTTTAATCCCAATGGATTTGATGGACGAGAAATTTGTTCTTTGGCAAGGTATAGTGGTTTAAGTGATAAAGTTAGTACATTTGGAATATTTAATTACAATAATCAAATGAACGAAACGTTATTATTAGGACAGGTTTTGTGGTATTTTATTGAAGGAGTGAATTATCGCTACAATGAATATCCATTTGCTTGTAAAGATAATTATATCAAGTATATAGTGCCATTTGATGATTATGAAAATCTAGTATTCTACAAGAGTGATATCTCGGGAAGATGGTGGATAGAAGTAAATGTTGGTACAGGTGTTAACGAAAAGTTAACAAAGAAAACATTGTTGCCTTGTAGCTATGAAGATTATGAAAAAGCTACCGCACAGCAATTGCCTGATAGATGGTGGAGAGCATTTAAAAAGAGTTTAGTGTGACTAAAAAAAATTTAACATTTTTATATGTTAAATATAAACTAAATTTTTTTTAGCTTTGTTTTTGAAAATTAAAAATAATTGAATACGTTTACATTTTTAAGAAGTATATAAGAAAACCTAAATAATATATGAAGAAGATCATTACGTTAGGAGCAGTTTTAGCTTTGGTATGCAGCTGTGGTACTGGAGATCGAGGTGAGTTGTTAGGAGGAGTAGAAGGGAAGAGATGGTCAACTACGAAGCCTCATGGTATGTCTCTAGTTCCAGGTGGAACTTTTACAATGGGACAATCAAATGAAGATTTCCTTGGTGCACAGGATGCTCCAACAAAAACGGTAACTGTTGGTTCGTTCTATATGGATGAAACAGCTGTTACAAACAACCAGTATAGAAAATTCGTTGAATGGGTAAAAGATTCGGTTATCCGAACTCGTTTAGCTATTGCAGCTGATGATATGGGGTTAACTCCAGATGGTGGTGGTATTGGTGCTTATGCGTTTTTAGATAATGAAGAAAATCTAGATCGTATGACACCTTATCAAAGATATATGTATGAAAACTACTACAGCATGGATAGTAGTGATGACATGTATGCTGGTAGAAGATTAAACAAAAAAGTAAACTTACCTGCAACTGTAGATCGTTATCCAGATGAGTACTATGTTGAAGTAATGGATTCATTGTATATCCCAGCTTCAGAGACGTACAACGGATTGGGTATGTTTGACGCTTCTAAAATTAAATTCAAATATACCTATGTGGATTTAGAAGGAGCAATGAAAGATAAAGGAACAGATCCTCGTGGAAAACGCAGCAGACACTTGAAAACTGAAACGTTGTTGATTTATCCAGATACAACGCGTTGGATTAAAGAATTCCAATATTCTTACAATGAGCCAATGCACAACGATTACTTCTGGCACGAAGCTTTTGGTGAATATCCAGTAGTAGGAGTAAACTGGCATCAAGCTAGAGCATTTGCAGCATGGAGAACATTATACAAAAACACGTTCTTACGTTCAAAAAGTATGCCGTCAGAAGTACATGAGTACAGATTGCCAATGGAAAGCGAATGGGAATTTGCTGCTAGAGGTGGTTTAGAAGGTGCAATGTATCCTTGGGGTGGTCCTTACACAACAGATGAAAAAGGATGTTTCATGGCTAACTTCAAACCAAGTCGTTTTGATTATGCAGCAGATGGAGCTACTTATACAGCTGAAGCACGCGCTTATCCACCAAACGGATATAACTTATACAATATGTCTGGAAACGTGGCTGAGTGGACTAGCTCACCGTATGATTCGTCATCTTATGACTTCATGTCAAGCTTAAAACCAAAAAACAGAAGATCAGATACGCCATTAAAAGTAATCAGAGGAGGATCTTGGAGAGACCCTGCTTATATGTTACAAGTTGCTACACGTGATTCTGAGTATGCAGATTCAGCTAGATCTTACATCGGATTTAGATTAGTACAATCTGTTTCTGGATCAATGTCAAGAAGCAATGCCACAAAAATGGCTAAATAAACAGAACCAAAACAATTATAGATTATAGACAAACAATTAAAACATTTAAAAAATTATGGCAATACCTAAAAAAGTAATGAACTTCTGTTATGGAATGGGGGCTTCAGTTGTAATTATCGGTGCATTATTTAAAATTACGCACATGGAGTTAGGTCCAATTAATGGAAATAATATGCTAACTTTAGGATTGGTTGTAGAAGCTCTTATTTTTGCGATATCTGCTTTCGAACCAGTTGATGACGAGTTAGACTGGTCAAAAGTTTATCCTGAATTAAAAGGAGGAGAACCAACACAAGTTAGAGGTGGTGGTAGTGCTGTAGGATTTGTTGGCGGTGGATCAACAGAAGAAGAAGGTATGTTATCTAAAAAACTAGATGATTTATTGAAAGAAGCAAAAATTGATGGAGAATTAATGAGTAGCTTAAGCAAAAGTATCAGAAACTTTGAAGCAGCTTCTAAAGAAATTGCTCCAACAGTTGACTCTGTTGCTTCTACAAGAAAATATGCTGAAGAAATGTCAATGGCTGCAGCTCAATTAGAATCTTTAAACTCAATGTATAAAGTTCAGTTGGAAAGCGCTACTCGCAATGCTGAGATTAATAAAGAAGTTGCTGAAAATAACATCAAATTAAAAGAGCAAATGTCTGCTTTAACAAGCAACTTATCTTCTTTAAACACAGTTTATGGAGGTATGCTTTCTGCAATGGGTAACCGCGGTGCTAATTAATTTATAATCCAGATAAAGTTATAAATAATGGCAGGAGGAGCAAAATTGACGCCTAGGCAAAGGATGATTAACCTTATGTATCTTGTGTTCATCGCGATGATGGCACTTCAGATGTCAAAGGAGGTTTTATCAGCTTTTGGTATGGTAAACGATAAATTTGAATCGGCGAACGTTTCGGCGATTGATAATAACGAACGATTATTAGGAGGATTAGAGGCTAAATCAGCAGATGATCCAACTCGTTTTGGCGAGCCTTATAAGAAAGCGAAGCAAGTGGCAACAGTAACGAAAGAATTTTATGATTACGTTGCTACTGTAAAGAAACAAATTACAGATCCTTTAGAAGCACAACGTGTGGATGGTAAATTACCAGCTGAACGTATGGAAAAAGGTGAGGTGATTGATCAAGCTTGGTTTAGTGGAGATAAATATTCTGCAGCAGGAGAAGAATTTATTGGAGCAATTGAAAAGTATAAAAGCGCAATCTTAGGGATTGTTGGTGAAGACGTTAAGTTTCAACCAATTGTTGTAGATTTGCAAAATAGATTTGATATCTCTGACGTGAAAGATGGAGAAGGTGTTGTAAAACCATATTTGAATTACAACTTCCAAGGGTTTCCAGCAATCGCTTCATTGACTAAATTATCTACAATGCAAAATGACGCAATGGTTATTGAGCATGAGATCTACAATAGCTTATTAGGAAACACATTAAGTCAAGCGGCTTCTATGCGTAACTATGCTGCAATTGTTATTCCTGAGAAATCAGCTTTCTTCGCTGGAGAACAATTTAAAGGAAAAGTTGTATTAGGACGTTATGATAAATCTACAGTTCCTACAGAAGTAGTAGTGAATGGTCAAAAAGTTGATTTATCAAGAGCGTTAGAAGATGGTCAAGTTAACTTGAGCTTTGGTACAGGTAACGTTGGTGAGCATGATGTAAAAGGTAAATTTACATTTATGGAAGACGGAAAACCTGTTGAAATCGACATCAAAGGAAACTATGTTGTTGTGCCAAAACCAAATTCAGCAAATATCTCTGCAGATAAAATGAACGTTGTATACCGTGGGGTGATAAACCCAATGACAATTTCATTTGCTGGTATCTCTGATGATAAAGTAGTAGCTTCTGCTCCTGGTTTATCTAAAGGAGGAAAAGCAGGACAATATAATATGCGTCCTCAAGCTGGTAGAGAAGTTACGATCAACGTAACAGGTAAATTACCTGACGGAACATCGGTAAGCGACAAAAAAGTATTTAGAATTAAAGATATTCCTGCACCTCGTGGTACAGTTCGTGGAGAATACGCTGCGAAAGGTCCTAAGTCTAACTTAGAGATTGTAACAATCGGTGCAAAATTAGAGGATTTTGATTTTGAATTAGGGTTAACAGTTACAGGATTTGTATTGCAAGTTCCTGGACAACCTTCAGTGGTAGTTCAAGGAAATAGAATGAACGAAAGAGCAAAAGCTGCGATTTCAAAAGCAAGACTAGGAGATGTAGTTGTTATTTCTGATATCAAGGTACGTTTAGACGGTGCTGGAGATTATGCACTGAAGAAAACGGCACCTTGTACATTCGAAATCATGTAATTTCGAAATAAATAAAAGAAGAAAACTTTGAATAATATGAACTGGAAAAAAATTTCACTATTTGTAGCATTTTCGATATTCTCAGTGCAATCATTTGCACAAAGCAACTTATTAAACGCTAAGTCTGCTGAGGAGATTGGAATGAAAAGTATTCAAGAAATATACGTACAAAGCGAAGGACCAATTCCATACGGGTATGTAGCAGATAAGGACATCTTATTTGGTATTAAAGTATGGGAAAACATTTCTCTAGAAGAGAAAGCTAATGAGTCTTATTACTATCCAATTGAAGAAGTTTCTGGAGATGGAAGAAAATCTATGTTCCAAGCTTTAATTGACGGTATTAAGTCTGGAGCTATCACAGAAGTATATGATGATAGCGACTTTAAAAGAAAAAGATCGTTAAAGGAGCTTGAAACATCTTTCGTTAAAATTGATACTACAGATGCTGGTATTGAATACTATAATGCTGGTGAGAGAATTCCAGAAGAATATATTCAACGTGTTGAGTTACGTCCATCTGATGTAAAATCTTATCACGTAGTGGGTATGTGGTATTTTGATCGCAATGAAGGTCAATTAAAATACCGTTTATTGGGAATAGCACCAGTAGTAGTAGATTTATATACGAAAGGGGCTGAAGTTGAAAACGCGGTTGAACTTTTCTGGATATTCTTCCCGGATGCTAGAAACACTTTGTTTGAAGCGCAAGTATTCAACTCTAAAAATCCAATGAACCCAATGAATTTTGATCATTTGCTAAACGCTAGAAGATTTAGTTCTACGATTTACAAAGCAGATAATCAATATGGTGATACTCGTATCAACGATTATATCAAAGGTGGAGAGTTAAGTCAATTATTTGAAGGCGAACGCATCAAAGAATTGATCAGAAACCTTGAAGATGATTTATGGAATTACTAATTTTGTAATTACTAATTTATAAAGCTCTTATCTAAATTAAATAAGAGCTTTTTTTTATGGATTGATTATGGTGGATTATATCGTTGTTGGAACTGGTTTAGCTGGTATAGCTTTTACTGAAAAATTAGCACAGGAAGGAAAGACGTTTATTGTGATTGATGCAGAGAAACGCTCCTCTTCTTTGATTGCGGGTGGAATGTATAATCCAGTTGTTTTAAAGCGATTTACGGATGTTTGGAAAATAAAAGAACAACTGGCAATCGCAGAAGTTTTTTATCCTGCTTTAGAGGCAAAATTACAAGTTAAGTGCTGGTATCCGATGGATCTTTACCGCCGTTTGGCATCTGTTGAAGAACAAAACAACTGGTTTCAAGCAGCAGATAGACCTAATTTACAAGATTTTTTGTCTCCTGAAATAGAAAAGAAAAAAATAGAAGGAGTAGATTTGTCGTTTGGATTGGGGAAAGTTCAATCAACAGGATATTTGGAAACAGATGAGTTAATTCCCGCATATCGTCAGTACCTGACTCAGTTGGGGTGCTATAAAGTTGAGTCTTTTGATTATGAGGCTTTACAGTATGATGATGAGGGCGTGTCCTATAAAGGTATTCATGCAAAACGCATTGTTTTTGCTGAGGGTTTTGGTCTGTTGCAAAATCCATTTTTCAATCAACTGCCACTCGATGGAACAAAAGGTGAGTTAATGATTGTCAAAATACCTAATCTAGCTTGTGATTTCATGTTGAAAGCAGGTGTTTTTTTGATTCCCATTGGCGATGATTGTTATAAATTAGGAGCAACATATAATTGGGAGGATAAAACAGATGAGCCTACCAAAGCAGGTGAGGAAGAGTTGCTAGAAGGACTGAGAAGTTTTATATCTCTTGATTTTGAAGTGATAAAACACTTGGCAGGTGTTCGTCCAACTGTTAAAGATAGACGTCCATTGCTCGGACGAAGTTTAGAATCAGATCGAATTTTGGTGCTAAATGGTTTGGGAACCAGAGGTGTTTTATTGGCGCCTTATTTAGCCGAACAACTGTATAACTATACAGAAAATAATATAGCGTTAGATGAGAATTTATCTATCCACCGCTACAAAAAGTTTAAATTAAAGAAGTAATATTTATGTTGAATATACATAATTTGTCTGTTTCGTTTTCAGGAGAATTCCTCTTTGAAAGTGTAACATTCAGAATTGGTGCTGGAGATCGCGTAGGACTCGTTGGTAAGAATGGTGCTGGAAAGTCTACAATGTTAAAGCTTTTGTCCAGAGATATGGATCCTGATACAGGGAGTATCGCAATGGAAAAAGAACTGAAAATAGGGTTCTTACGTCAAGATATTGATTTTATTCCAGGTCGTACTGTCTTAGAAGAAGCGTACCAAGCGTTTGTTGAAATTAAAGAAGTCGAGGCTGCATTAGACCGAGTAAATAAAGAATTAGCAGAACGAACAGATTATGAATCAGAATCATATAGCGAATTAATTGAAAAGTTAAGTGATTTAACTCATCGATTTGAAATTATCGGAGGGTATAATTACGTAGGTAATACCGAGCGTGTTTTGCAAGGTCTTGGATTTAAGCGCGAAGATTTTGATAATTTAACCGATACATTCTCTGGTGGATGGCGTATGCGTATTGAGTTGGCGAAATTGTTGTTGCAAGATAACGACGTTTTGTTACTCGATGAGCCAACGAACCACTTGGATATTGAAAGTATTATTTGGTTGGAAAATTTCTTGAAAGGTTATCCCGGAGCTGTAGTGATTATTTCTCACGATAAAATGTTCTTGGATAATGTAACAAATCGCACTATTGAAATTTCTTTGGGTAAGATCTACGATTTTGATAAACCCTATTCGGAATATTTAGTTTTACGTGAGGAATTGCGTGAAATGCAATTGGCCGCTCAAAAGAACCAAGCAAAAAAAATAGAGGAAACGGAAAAGTTAATCGAGCGTTTCCGATATAAAGCAACAAAAGCTTCTATGGCGCAATCACTGATCAAGAAATTGGATAAAGTAGAACGCATTGAGGTTGATGAAGATGACAATGCGGTTATGAATATCTCTTTTCCGGTGAGTATTGACCCTGGTAAAGTTGTGTTAGAAATGGAACAGGTAACTAAGCGCTTTGGCGATAAGGTTATCTTTAAAGATGTCAATTTCCTGATTGAACGCGGTAGCAAAATTGCTTTTGTTGGACAAAATGGTCAAGGAAAGTCAACGCTGATTAAAGCGGTGATGAAAGAATTCGAATACGAGGGGACAATTAAATTAGGACACAATGTTCAGATAGGATACTTTGCGCAGAATCAGGCGGATTATTTAGATGGTGAAAAAACCTTGCTAGATACGATGTTAGACGCTGCTACCGATGCCAATCGCGTTAAAGTGCGAGATATGTTAGGTGCTTTTCTGTTTCGAGGAGATGATGTAGAGAAAAAAGTAAAAGTGCTGTCAGGAGGGGAGCGAAATCGCTTAGCTTTATGCCGCATGTTGTTGTCGCCAATCAACGTATTGCTGATGGATGAGCCAACCAACCACTTAGATATTAAATCTAAGAATGTGTTGAAACAAGCTTTGCTTAATTTTAAAGGTACTTTGATCTTAGTTTCTCACGACCGTGATTTCTTACAAGGATTGACGAATTTAGTGTACGAATTTAAAGATCAAAAAATTAAAGAATATTTGGGGGATATCAACTATTTCTTAGAAGAACGCAAGGCACAGAATATGCGTGAAATTGAGAAAAAAAGTGAAAAACAGGAACCACAAGTTGTTAAAGTAGAAGAGAAAAAAACTGTTACCTTGTCCTATGAGGATCAAAAGAAACAGAAAACATTGCAAAATAGATTGAGTAAAATCGAAAGTGAAATCAATGCATTAGAAAAGAAAATAGCAAAAGACGATGAACGTTTAGCTGTAGACTATGAAAAACTGATGCAGGATGAAAGCTTTTTTAAGGCTTATGAGCAAAACAAAAAGAAAGTAGAGTCATTGATGCAAGAATGGGAAGATGTTGCTGCAGAACTGATGTAAAGAATAAAGAGAGAAGGTTTGTGTGTTATACGCAAACCTTTTTTCATTGTGCTGTACAAGATATCGTGTTTTTACTTACATTTAATAAAAAAACAGATGAGAACATATCAAACCTTACGCGTTTTAGGATTCCTTTGTATGGGATTAATAGGAACAACTGCAATAGCACAAAAGAAGCAAACAACGGATATTTCGGCAGCTATGCCAACGCAAATATTTGCTAAAGACTTAGAGAAATTAAATTTTCAATACACCATTGAAATTGATAAAAAGGAATATAGTGGCTACAGTCAATTAACGATCAATCCGAAGTATTTCGACTATGTGAAAACAGAACAGGGCAACTTTAAAATGGGAACACTTAATTTTGATAAAAAAATAATTTTGCAAGAAAAAAATGGCGGTAAATCAAGTTTAATTTCCTTAGACCAATGGGCAAAAGAAAATGCTAGTTTCAATGGGAATTTAATCTTTATGGTTGATGCGGTAGTGTTGAATGTTAAACCAGAGCTAGTTATTCTAGATCAAAACTATATGATAGATTACAGTATAACATCTCTAGATCAAACAGGATTGGAGTCACCAACTGTAGTTGTTCAGCTGAGAATGAAAACAAAAGAAAACTTTAAAAAAGGAGCGCTAGATAAAAAGCAAAAAAGTGAATAACGTAATTATTTACAACAAAAGTTATATTGGCTAGAAAAAAGAATAAATGAAACTATTTGATATTTTTAAAAAGAAGAAAAAACAAGAATCAACCTTTCCTGAAAATGAACTCGAACGCTATTTAATGGAAGCTGCTTCAGATTTAGATGCGCGAAAGTATTTCTATCAAAAATTAATGTGGAATCAATTGGTCGTTTTAACACCTGATTATATAGAAATGGAGGAGGGAACACAAAAAGTAGAGACGAATACCACAGTGAAATTGGTGTCCTTTAACGATGGAGTAATTCCCGTTTTTACTTCTTTAAATCGCATTTTTGATCAAGATATCATGCGTGACAAGGTTTCTTATGTCAGTTTAAAAGGACAAGATCTATTTGGGCTTACTAAAGGATCTACCCTAGTTTTGAACCCCTATTCTCCTTATAGTAAAGAGTTGTTGCCAGATGAAATCGAACAATTGATGAATGGAACAATTTACGATCAACTCGATGAAGAAGCAACAGAACAAAAGAAGATCGATGATTTTAATAGGCTTTACGACTTAGCTTGTGAAAAACAACAAGGACTTATTTTGTTGGGTGATTATAGCATGCAACCCTTGGATCCAGCTGATCAATTGAAGTTAGAAGAATCTGTTGGATATTTTAAACAGTGCTTGGCTATGTTCGATGACCATTGGCCGAGTATGGTATTGTCTGCTAAAGCGCTTCAACGATTAAATCGACACGATGAAGCTTTTGCTTTGTTAGAAAAAGCTTTTACTGTAAATGAAGAAAATCACTCGATTCCCATGGAGGCTGCTTTAGAAGCTATCCATCTTCAAAATTTAGAAAAAGCCTTATTCTATTCTGAGGCTTCAATAAAGCGAAAACCCAACGATTTTGCTTTAATGGGAAATCACGCGATGAATTTAGTGTTGGCTGAACGGGATCAGGAAGCTTTAAGCTTGATTGAAGAAGCACTTCGTTTAGAGCCTAAGGATAAAGTAAATAAAAATATTAAAGATTTGATTCAAAGTGTAATGAAAGGAGAGCGAAACCGACCGACAATGGAGGAAACCATGCAAGGGGGTTAATACTTCTGTCATTTAATTAGAGCACGTCGCGATGTAGTTTGTGTACAGGACTATTATAAATAGCTCATTGCTTAGATAAAACCAAAAAAAAAGACTTAATCGTTAGATTAAGTCTTTTGGCTTAGTAGCGGGAACAGGACTCGAACCTGTGACCTTCGGGTTATGAGCCCGACGAGCTGCCTACTGCTCTATCCCGCGCTATTGTGGTGCAAATATACAAACTAATAAAGATACAAAACAAGTAAATGTGATTAAAAAAGTAGTTTAATTTAATTATTTATACTCAAGTTATTGATTTTTAGTTAATTGTGGTGTTGTTTGTTTTTAAATTTAACAACAAGTTTTCTAGGTTTGATGCTTTTCAACATCTATTCGAGCCTTTTGTTTGACTTGTTCGATGAGTTGCTCGATATCAAATGCACTGTAATCGTTTAATGGACCCACTACCTCTGCATTTTCAATTTGTACACCACAGTAGGATAGTATGCCCTCCTTTAAAGGGATTAAGCCACTAGCTCGATAGATCGTTTGATGTACTTCAGGTGATAAATCGCCCATAGTTACTAAAATGCGAGCTGTTTTACCTTGTAATAGACCTTCGGTATGTGTTGTGGAATGATGCTTAAACACCAATCCAGGCAGGAATAAACGATCAAAAAAACCTTTCATTACTGCTGGCATGCCTACCCACCACATCGGATGAATCCAAACCTGATGTGTACTCCAGTTGATGTTTTCTAATGCGTACACTAAATCAGGTTCTAGTTCCATGCGTTTGGCATAACCAAAAGCTAAATTAGGATTGAAATCTAATTCACCAATGGCTAGGTAACGCACGTTTGCTCCTAAGGTTTGTGCCGTTTCAATGTAAACTTCTGCTAATGTAGCATTGAGACTTATTGGATTGGGATGTCCGTTGATAACTAATATATTCATAGAATTAACGAGTAAAAATATTTTTTAAATAAGTGATTTGTGTTTGCCAAAATTCTCTTGCCATTAGGGTAGGGAAAAAGTCAAAGACGTGAGTAGCTCCTTTTATTTCAAAAACAGATGTTGGAATTTCCGCTTGTTGAAGACGTTGAGCATATTCTTTAGCTTCATCTTTGAGAGGATCAAATTCAGCGATGACAATTGTTGCAGGTGGAAGATGATTCAGATCGACTTGCAAAGCGGGTACAGCATAGAGGGGAGGTGTGTTTAGATTTTCTCCTAAATAATGTCGCCACATCCAAACAGCCGCTTGTTTGCTTTGCATGGGAGCATCAGCTAATAATTCCATAGATGGAGTTTGCAAGCGGTGATCCATAGGGGGATAAATCAAATACTGATGGCGAATAGTTATTTCTCTTTGAGCTAAGGCGTATTGGGCAAGAGAGGCAGCAATCGTTCCTCCTGCGCTACTCCCTCCAACATTGATGTTGTTGATATTTCCTCCTAAAGTATGCGCTTGTGTAGATAACCAACGTAGCGCATCATATCCATCGTGTAAGGCTGCAGGAAAAGGATGTTCTGGTGCTAGGCGATAGTCTACCGATACAACAACCAGTTGAAGGGCAGATGCTAATTCGTAAAAAATAAAGTCGTACTGTTCAGGTGTGCCATATATAAAAGCTCCTCCATGAAAATACAACAGTACAGGTAGTTCGGTTTGATTCGTAGGACAATAAGTTCTTAAGCGAATATTGCGATCATTATCTCGAGAGGGAATTTCTATATTGGTTACAGTTAATCCTACAGGAATAACCAAAGGCTCTTCGGTTTCTGCTATTTTTTGTTCTTCTATGCGAATTTGTGTTGGATTAAATGCTACTAAATACTCGTAATCTATTTCGCTATAAGGACTCTCTTTGATGGCCTGTACTAATTCTGAAGGGATATCTTGTTGGATCATATTCGATGTTCTTTTTTGTCAATTACATGGGTTTACGACGGTAAATAATAGTTTATACTTCTATTTTAATGCAAAAATAGACTGATTTTTGTCTATATATCGGTATAAATAAAGCTGTTTTCGGTATCTTTGCGGTATGGGAAGAGAAAACATATACCAAGCATTAGAAGTATATTATGAACAAATCGACAGCTGTCCGTTGCGAGACAGGATATTTAACTTTTTTGAATTAGTTTACGTTGTCGCAGGTAAAGGCAAGCACACGGTTAACGGCAATCGCATTGAATTTCAAGTAGGCGATTTGTTTTTGATTACTCCTCAAGATTGTCATGAATTTGATTTAGAGGGAATGTGCGAGTTTATGGTAGTTCGATTTGGCGAATCTTATGTCAAAGATTACCAATGGAAGAGTATAGATCATATTGAATGTTTACTCTACTATGCTTCTCAACTATCGGCTTCCGTTTTAGTAAACGAAGAAGATAAACACGTTGTACATCAATTAATGCAAACGTTGAGACAGGTTATAGCCATAGAAACTATGTATAATGAAGATTTAGTTCGGCACTTGGTTAATGCTATTTTAGTGATAGCAGCAAGAAATATCGCCATGATTCAGTTTGAACCTTTGTCCAACAATACGGATATGAAAATGGTGTCTATTCTCAACTATATTCAAGAGCATATTCGCGAGCCAGAACAGTTAAAAGTAACAGTTGTCGCTCCGAAATTTGGCATGTCACCCACTTATTTGGGAAGCTATTTTCGAAAGCATTGCGGAGAATCTTTCCAATCGTATATTTCAGCTTATAAAATTCGATTAATTGAACATCGCTTGTTGTTTAGTGAACGTCGCATCAATGAAATTGTTGATGAGTTTGGTTTTGCTGATGAGAGTCACTGTAATAAGTTTTTTAAACGCCATAAAGGAAGTAGTATGTCTGCATTTAGAAAGGCAAACAGTAGTACGTAAGAAAAATTACTAGATTTAGTTGTCTTCTTTGTTTTTTGGATGTTCAGTAATTTGGTTAAGGGCTTCGTTTAAAAAAGCATTCCCATAAGAATGCTTTTTTAGTTCAATGATTATCTTGTCGAATTTTATACATGCAAATCTAAGGCTTCCATATCTATGCGATTCATATAGTTTGAATCCACAAATTTGTACGTTACTCGCCCTGTAGAATCTAGTGTAAAAACAGCGGGAATAGGTAATTCTTGTTGTGTATTGCCATTGTAAACAGCTAAATCAATCCCTAAATTTTGATAGATGGGACTAACGTAATCTTGTAGTTCAAAATTGATTCCGATCTGTTTAGCTAAGTGGTTGTCTTGATCCGTTAGGAGTTCAAAATCCAAATGTAGTGTTTCTTTTAGTGTTGCACTGTAAGATGAAAGTTGAGGAGAGATAGCAATCAATGTAACTTTTTTAGCTTCTAGTTCGCTTAGTTTTTGTTGTAATGCTCGTAATTCCAAATTGCAATAGGGACACCAAGAACCACGAAAGAAGCTAATGATTGCAGGGCCTTTTTGTAGTAAGTCATTTAATTCTATGACTTGATTCGTTGTGTTTTTAAGTTGAAAATTAGGAAACGTGTCTCCTACTTTGATACAATGGTCTTCGAGTTGTAATTTTTTTACATCTTCAATAGATTGACCGAAGCTAGTTAAAACTTCAGGGGGAACTTGTTGTGTTAAGTTCTTATTTAATTCGTCAATTTGCTGTGCTAATGTATTCATGTGT
Organism: Myroides sp. WP-1; assembly: GCF_014145635.1. Lineage (GTDB taxonomy): Bacteria > Bacteroidota > Bacteroidia > Flavobacteriales > Flavobacteriaceae > Flavobacterium. The sequence continues at coordinate 125,838 of NZ_JACHTC010000003.1, read as the reverse complement.
ACTGTATTTTAAGGCAAATATTTTAAATAAAAATTACACAGACAATACCGCATATTTTTGTCTCTAAGGGATAAAAAAGTCACTTTTGGGTAGGTAAAGTGGCGAGAGACAAAAAATATTTTGTGTAGAAGCAAAAAAAAGACTTAATCTAACGATTAAGTCTTTTGGCTTAGTAGCGGGAACAGGACTCGAACCTGTGACCTTCGGGTTATGAGCCCGACGAGCTGCCTACTGCTCTATCCCGCGCTATTGTGGTGCAAATATACAAACTAATATTGGTACAAACCAAGTAAATTAAACAAAATCTTTAGTTTGATTGGGATAATGGTACTTGGTTAGGGTGTAATGTGCTGTGCAGTAAGAGTATGTGGGAGATTTTTTTAAAGAATTATTTAGAAGGTTGATTGGTTTGATCGAATAATTGACTTTGTTCTTCCAATAGGTCAATGTTGTTGGCCGTTAAATAGGGTTGTAGGGCGTTGAATTTGGCTTCTTCCCAATCGTATAGGTTTAGTTGAAGTAAACGTGTTGTGGTATTTTCATCAAATCTTGTTTTGATGGGTTTGGCTGGATTTCCTGCAACAAGGGTATAAGGAGCAACATCTTTGGTTACTACAGCACCAGAGGCAATAATCGCTCCTTCTCCAATGGTAACACCTGGCATAATCATAGCACGCATTCCAATCCATGCGCCATCTTTGATAATTGTATCTCCTTTTGGTTGGTAGGATTCGATGATTGTTTCAACAAAGGGGTATAAACTAAACCAATCTGTGCGATGGGTGTTATTTCCACCCATAATAATCACTACCTCGGCGGCAAAGCAAACATGAGAACCAATATACAACTGATCAATAGGCCAAGCCGGTTCCCATTGGCTTAAACTATAAGAATCGCCATATAAGTATCGAACTACACTTTCTTCAAAGGTTCCACTCCAAGCATGACTGTAATAACTCGTATTGCCTTTGATATGTATATTGGGATTTTGTACAGTTTCATGTAGATATTCTACCTTAGACCAATGTTTTTGGTTTTCGTTCATCATGCGGTGTTTTATATTAAAAGGATAAAACTAGTAAAATAGCCTATAAATCAAAATTTGTCAGCATGTAAAAACACAGAAAGAGGGAATTAAGTCGAGTTCTTTCATTTTTTTTCAACTATCTCATTGATAAAAACTACCTTTGTAGCGAAAAATATATTTTTATGGCACATAAAGCTGGATTTGTGAATATTATAGGTAATCCCAATGTAGGGAAATCAACCCTAATGAATGCATTAGTGGGAGAGCGATTATCAATAATAACTTCAAAAGCGCAAACAACAAGACATCGTATTCTAGGAATTGTAAATGAAGAGGATTATCAAATTGTATTTTCTGATACACCGGGTATTATTAAGCCAGCGTATGAATTACAAGAATCGATGATGGATTTTGTTAAATCTGCTTTTGAAGACGCAGATGTATTGATCTATATGGTCGAAGTAGGGGAAAAAGAATTGAAAGACGAAGCTTTTTTTAATCGAATTATTCACTCTAAGGTGCCTATTTTATTGTTGTTGAATAAAATTGATAAATCTAATCAGCAACAATTAGAAGAACAAATGGAGTTGTGGAAGTCTAAGGTTCCCAATGCAGAGATTTTTCCTATTTCTGCTTTAGAGAAGTTTAATACACAAGCCGTTTATGATCGTATTATTGAATTATTACCTGAATCGCCTCCTTTTTATGCAAAAGATGCCTTAACGGATAGATCGGAGCGTTTCTTTGTCAATGAAATTATTCGCGAGAAAATTTTGTTGAACTATGAAAAAGAGATTCCTTACGCTGTAGAAGTAGAAACAGAAGAATTTTTAGAGGAAGAAGAAATTATTCGAATCAAAGCCATTATTATGGTAGAGCGCGATACGCAAAAGGGAATTTTGATCGGACATAAAGGTGCAGCTTTGAAAAAAGTAGGAATTGCTGCCCGTATAGAAATGGAAAAATTCTTTGATAAAAAAGTACACTTAGAGCTTTTTGTTAAGGTGAATAAAGATTGGAGATCGAGCGATTATCAGTTGAAACGTTTCGGATACAATCAAAAAAAATAGAGAAATTAAATAATAGCGTAAAATATTGCATTGAAATAGTAACTTTGCGACATATTTAAATAGTATATGAGTAGTATAGTAGCCATAGTTGGGAGACCAAACGTAGGAAAATCCACTTTCTTTAATCGATTGATTCAAAGGAGAGAGGCAATTGTAGATTCGGTTAGCGGGGTAACGCGCGATAGAAACTACGGCAAATCAGAATGGAATGGAAGAGAGTTCTCGGTAATTGATACTGGAGGATATGTAAAGGGATCAGATGATATTTTTGAAGAAGAAATCAGACGTCAAGTTGCTTTGGCAATTGAGGAAGCTGATGTTATTATATTTGTTGTGGATGTTGAAGAGGGGATTACTCCTATGGATGCTGAAGTAGCAAAATTATTACACCGCGAAACAAAACCTGTTTTTGTTGCAGTTAATAAAGTAGATAGTGCGAAACGCATGGACGATTCGTATGAGTTTTATAATTTGGGATTGGGAGAAATTTATCCAATCGCAGGAATGAGTGGAAGTGGTACAGGTGACTTATTAGACGAAGTTGTTAAAGCGCTTCCTGAAGAAGAGGTGAGAGAGGAAATAGAAGATGGGGAATTACCTCGTTTTGCTGTAGTTGGACGTCCAAATGCAGGTAAATCTAGTTTTATCAATGCCTTGATTGGAGAAGATCGCTATATTGTAACTGATATTGCAGGAACAACAAGAGATGCTATCGATACGCGTTTTACTCAATTTGGATTTGACTTTAACTTAGTTGATACAGCGGGTATCCGTAGAAAAACAAAAGTAAAAGAAGATTTAGAATTCTATTCTGTAATGCGTTCGATTCGCGCAATCGAACACAGTGATGTTTGTATCTTAATGGTTGATGCTACAAGAGGATTTGAAGGACAAGATCAAAATATTTTCTGGTTAGCAGAGAAAAATAGAAAAGGAATTGTTATTTTAGTGAATAAGTGGGACTTGATCGATAAGGACACACTGACGTCAAAACAATTTGAGGATAAAATACGCGAAAGCATTGCTCCATTTACAGATGTGCCAATTGTATTTACATCAACAATAACAAAACAACGTTTATTAAAAGCGTTAGAAACTGCGGTTCAGGTCTATGAAAATAGAAAGAACAGAATTTCTACTTCGAAATTTAATGAAACAATGTTGCCTATCATTGAACATACACCACCACCAGCGATTAAAGGGAAGTATATCAAGATTAAGTATTGTATGCAGTTGCCAACGCCATCACCTCAATTTGTGTTTTTTGCGAATTTACCTCAATACATTAAAGATCCTTATAAAAGGTTTGTTGAGAATAAATTACGTGAAATTTATGACTTTAGCGGTGTGCCTATTGACATCTATTTTAGACAAAAATAATTGTAATTATACTAAAATATACGGTCTTTGTTTGGAAGAACAAAGACCGTTTTTTGTTACTATGAAAAAACTAATTTGCTTGTTAACCGTTTTATTTTTTCAGACTGTATTCAGTCAATCTACGGTTAGTATCCAAGGAAAACTTACTGATAGCGTGAAAAATCCATTAGAAGCTGTGACAGTTTATGTGGTTAAAGAAAAAGATAATTCCGTACTAGAATATAGCATGTCTAATGCGGAAGGTAATTTTGAACTAAAGGTGAAACTACCTGAAGAAAAAGTGCGCTTTAAAGCAAGTATGGTTGGCTTTAAGCCCTATAGTAAGGCTATAGAATCAACAGGTGAACAAACCTACAACTTGGGGACTATTCAACTGCAAGAATTGATTACGAGTTTGGATGAATTGGTTATCACCGCAGATATTCCGCCAATTCGGGTAAAACGAGACACACTTGAGTTTAACGCTTCTTCTTTTACTGTTCGTCCCGATGCCAATCTTGAGCAATTGCTAAAGCAATTACCTGGATTGCAAATTGACGAGAATAAAAAAATTACGGTAAACGGTAAACAAGTAAACGAGATCTTGGTGAATGGCAAACCTTTTTTTGGGGAAGACGGAAAAATTGCCTTGGAAAACTTGCCTGCAGAAATTATTAATAAAGTTCAAGTAACAGACAAGAAAACCAAAAAAGAAAAATTTACCGGTGAACGTGCGAAATCAGATGACGCCAGTATTAATATCACAATTGACGAAGCGAATAACAAAGGGTATTTTGGAAAAGTAACAGGAGGGTATGGGTCTGATAAACGCTACGAAGGAAGTCTGTTCTTCAATACTTTTTTTGATAAAACGCAACTCAACGTTATCGGTTCTGCCAATAATATTAATGCTATGGGATTTTCTATGGATGAAGTTTTTGACAATATGCGCATGGGAAAAAGTTCGGGTGGAATTACAACGTCGAGAATGCTAGGGGTAAATTTTGTACAAGATCTTTCGGATAAATTAAAGGTAAATGGCAGTTACAACTATAACTTCTCCGACACAGAAAGTAAAAACCGATCATCGGTTACTCAATTTTTACCTTCTGGCGAGTTTGCAACTAATTCAGAATCCGGTTCTAATAGTGATTCAGAAGGTCATTCGGCTAATGTATCGATTGATTATATAGGCGAAAAAGACTCCTTTTATATCACGCCAAATTTTCAAACGAATTATTCGAGTTCGGTGACCAGTTCGTCCTCTGAATCACTCAATGAACAAGGAGAATTACTCAACGATAGCGAATCACATGCACGAAACAAAGGGGATAGTAATAGTTTTGCAAACTCTATGCGTTATATGCGCAAGTTAAAAAGAGATCGACAATTTTTTACGGTGGAGTTTAGAAATGCAAACAGCGTGAATGAAAGTGATATCTTGCAAGAATCTGTAACTCATTTTTACAAAACAGAACAAGAAGAAGATAAACGTCGCCAATACCAAAGACAAAATAACGCCAATGATTCGTATGCTTTGTCTTTTGAATATAGCCAACCGATAACAGATTCGCTTACGATGTTGATCGGAACTAGTTGGGATAGAAATCAAGAGATTACAGACGCAAAAGTATTTGACTACAACGAAGCAACTCAAGATTATACCGATTTGAATAGCTTGCAGACTAATCGGTATGTAACTGTTCGAACAACGGTGAATCCTTATGTCGGATTTAATCTTACACATAAGAAATTTTATGCCGATTTTAATACGTCGACTCAGTTGGTGAAGAATAGTGTAGAGGCATTGTATAATAAAGAAAATTATACCTTAGACAAAAAGTACATTGATCCTAACGTATTAGTTAATCTGAGATACACACTATCAAAGGGAAATATGTTTTGGTTGATGTATAATTACAACGTAACCTATCAACGTGCTACAGAGCTTTTGGATATCGTTGATGTGAGTAATCCGCTACATACTTTCGTTGGAAATCCTGATTTGCGTCCGACAGGTAATCATACCATGACGTTGAGTTATAGATCCTATAATTTTCAAACGCGTTCAGGATATTCAGTTTATGGAAATGTCAATATTTTAAATAATAGCATTGTCAATGCCATCGATTACGATGAAGATCGCAAGAGTATTTCTACATACAAAAATGTATCAGGAGCTTATAGTTGGTCGTTGAATGGATCGTGGTATCGTTCGGCTAAATGGGATGAATTAAGTGTGCGTTATGGAATTAACATGCGTTACAATCAAAGTGTGCAAAAAGGTTATATTGATGGAGTTATTTACGATGCAATTTCCAATAGTCTTAGTCCGCGGGTTTATGTCAACGTAGATTATGGTGAGTTGTTTAGAATTTCACCTTCCTATAATTATAACACGAATTGGTCCAGTTACAAGAACTTCAATGTAGATCGCGCTAGTAATTATATTCACAATGCTTCGTTGGAAACGGTGTTGTACTGGCCGAGTAAGTTTACGATTGGAAATGATTTTAATTATACCTACAATTCACAAATTGCCAGTGGTTATAATCGCGATTTCTATATGTGGAATATCAGTTTGGCGTATGAATTCTTTAATGATCGATTTAAGGCAAAGGTAAAAGTTTACGATGTGTTGAATCAAAATACAAGTTCAAGGCGTACCATTGATGCCACGTCTATTGTAGATTCAGAGAGTTTAGTTTTAAAGCGCTATGTTATGTTTTCTTTGACGTATAGTTTAAAGGGATTTGGCGGAAAAGAAATGCGCGGAAATCGCGGTGGAAATCGCGGAGGAGGCATGATGCGAATGGGAAGACGATAAAAAAAAGCGGTTGTTTGTATCAAACAACCGCTTTTTTTATCATATAAAGATTAGATTTACCAGCTTCCGCTAGATCCACCACCAGAGAAACCTCCACCTCCGAAGCCGCCGCCAAAACCGCCGCCGCCACCGAAGCTTCCTCCTCCGCCAAAGCCACCTCCACCTGAGCTTCTGCCTAGGTTGCTGAGAATGACCATGCTAGTTAGATCATCTAAGAAGCCGCGATGACCAGAATTGCCACCATGACCTCCATTGTTATTTTTATTTTTGAATAAAATAGTTCCAATAATTAAAGCAAGAATGATAAAAACGCAAATTAATCCACCGATTTCATTATCTCCATCCACACGAGCATCTGCCTGGTAAGTTCCTGCAAGCATTTCTGTGATACCCGTAACCCCTTCGTTTAATCCAGCGTAGTAATCGCCTTTTTTGAACTCTGGGATGATTCGATTTCGGATCAATTCTCCTCCTTGTCCTGCTGTTATTTGAACTTCCGCACCATAACCCGGATAAATGCCAATTTGTCTTTCCTGTGCAGCTAGTAAAATTAATACCCCATTGCCTTTGTCTTTCTGTCCAATACCCCACGTTTGTCCCCATTTAGGACCTAAAATGCCAATACTCTCACCTTGCAAAGAAGGAATTGTAATAACGACAATCTGCGTTGAGGTTTCCTTACTATAAGCAAGTAACCGTTGTTCTAACGCTGTGCTTTGTTGACTGCTTAAAATTTGAGCGTAATCGTAAACCGATGTTTGCTCGCTTTTCTTTGGTTTTTCAGGAATAGTGAATTGCGCATAATTGATTTGCGAACAAAGGAAAATGAAAGCAAATACTACAAATGATAAGACGTTGTTTCTTCGTTTTTGCATGTTGAGTTAAGCTTTTGATATTTCGTTTGATAGTTCATTTTTGCTTTCCCCTTGAGAAGGAAAATACACTTTTAATTGACTACCTGCTTTGAGTATGCCATAAATTAGCCCTTGTTTATATAACCCCTGTTTAAAGTGGTTGATGACAAGTTCTTTTGTGCCTTCCCAAAAATTTTCCGCTTTTACACGTTGGTCAATTCCCTTATCTCCCAAAATAACAAAAGCTTTAGAATTTAAGCAGATATAAAATAGAACACCATTCGCATGCGTGGTTTTATCCATAGCTAATTCAAAAAAAACCTCTTGAGCTCTTGTATAAGGCTCTTTAGTTGACGTTGTCTCGATGTGAACGCGAATTTCACCTGTGGTGTTTTTCTCCGCTTGCGTAATAGCTTCTATAATTTCTTGTTCATCCGAAGGACTTAGAAATTGACGAATTAGTTGCATCATCAATTAGAATTTTACTTTAGGTGCTTGTTCTGCCCCAGCTTCTGCTTTAAAGAATGGTTTTTCAGTATAACCACTTAAAAAGAATTTATTAGGTACTTTTAAAATGTAACCGTTATATCCTTGTACTGCTTCATTAAAACGAGAACGTTGAGTGAAAATTTGATTTTCTGTACTTGCCAATTCATCTTGTAGTTTTAAGAAGTTTTGGTTGGCTTTTAAATCAGGGTATTTCTCTACTGTAACTAATAAGCGACCTAATGCACTAGAAACACCTGATTGTGATTGTTGGAAGTTAGCTAATTGTGATTCTGTCATATTCGTTGGATCAATAGAAACAGAAGTTGCTTTTGCTCTTGCGCTAACAACAGCTTCTAATGTAGATTTTTCAAAATCAGCCGCCCCTTTTACGGTCTCTACTAAATTTCCAATAAGGTCATTTCTTCTTTGATAAGCACCTTCTACATCTGCCCATGATTTGTCAACGGCTTGTTTGTAACCTAATGCAGAGTTTTGGTAATTCATCGATAATAAAAAGTATCCACCAATAAGGACAACTAATACGATGATAATAGGTAAGACTTTTTTCATTTGTTTTTCTGTTTTAAAGTTCGTTTTTTATGCTTATTAAAGTTTCTTTGATATATTCTAATTTTTTGATAATCTCAAGGTTGTCAACGGCTTCTTTTGGTTTTAGCTTTAGTTGATCCTTTGCCCCATCTAAGGTAAACCCTCGTTCTTTGACTAAGTGATAAATGAGTTCAAAGTTCTTGACGTCCTGCTGTGAGAACATGCGATTACCTTTGGCGTTCTTTTTGGGTTTAATAATGTCAAATTCCTTTTCCCAAAAACGAATCAAAGACGTATTGACGTCAAAGGCTTTGGCCAATTCGCCAATGCTGTAATATCTCTTTTCAGGTAAATTAACTTTCATTAGTCTAAAGATTGATTTTCGTGGTTAGCTTCTTGTAATAATAACTCAAACTCTTTGGCTGAAATATCGCCATAGTAATAATTCAACGGATTAACAGGATTTCCTTTGTAGTGCACTTCATAGTGTAAGTGCGGACCTGAGCTTCGGCCTGTACTACCTGCATAACCGATAATATCTCCTCTTTTTACCGTTTGCCCTTCCTTGACATTGTACTTGCTTAAATGCGCATAACGCGTTTGATAACCATACCCGTGTTCTACTTCAATTAAGTTTCCATAGCCAGAGAGTTGATTATTAGCCCTAGTAACTCTTCCATCGCCCGTTGCATATATGGGGGTTCCAATATTTACGGAGAAATCCATTCCAGAGTGAAACTTTTTGATCTTTGTAAAGGGGTCACTTCGGTATCCATAACCTGAAGCCATGTGTTTTAAGCTTTCATTTTTTACAGGTTGAATAGCAGGAATAGCCGATAAAAGCTTCTCTTTCCCTTTGGCCAAGTTGATGATATCATCTAAAGAACGCGATTGTATTGCTGTTTGTTTGGCGATGATGTCTATTTTTTCGGTTGTTAAGCGAAGAAGTTTTTCGTTCTGTAAGTTTTTAAACTCTTTGTAACGGTTTAGACCTCCTAACCCCGCTTTGCGTTGTTCTTCCGGAATAGGTGCCGTATTGAAATAGGCTCTGTAGATTTCGTTGTCTCTCACTTCTAATTCATCCAATACCTCCGTGATTAGATCAATTTTTTTGTTGAGTAACGTATAGTTGGTCTTAAATTCAGCAACTTCTCTTTCTAGCGTTTTTTCTTTAGGTGTGGCTAGAATATTAGAGTTGATTAGGATAAATAGACCCAATAATCCAAATGCCGCTGCAGATAGCATGAATAACAATACATTTACGATTCGCTTCGAAGATTTGGGACGTATTCTGTGAAACGCTAACTTTTCAGAATCGTAATAATATTTTACCTTAGCCATAATTTAAAAAACACTATTTTTGCACTAATTTTGTAAACGCCCTCGTTTGATTTAAAAAGGCATTAAACAACAAATTTAAACAATGTTTTGGTTTAATATTGGATTAATGGTCAAATGGAAATAAAAAATTAACACATTTTGCTTCTAAAAGGGAGTTTTGAAAAAAATAAATAGTTCGATAGTTACATGTTGAATAGAAAATATTAGTTTCCGAAAATATGAAATCACAAGAAATTCGTCAGAAGTTTTTAAACTTTTTTGAAGAAAAGGGACACTTAATTGTTCCTTCAGCACCGATCGTTTTGAAAGACGATCCAACTTTAATGTTTAACAACTCTGGGATGGCCCAGTTTAAAGAATATTTTTTAGGAAACGCCACACCGAAAAGCAAGCGTATTGCAGATACACAGAAATGTTTACGTGTTTCTGGAAAGCACAACGATTTAGAAGATGTAGGATTTGATACCTATCACCATACGATGTTTGAAATGTTGGGGAACTGGTCCTTTGGAGATTATTTCAAAAAAGAAGCAATCGCTTGGGCATGGGAGTTCTTAACCGAAGTTCTGAAACTGGAAAAAGATCGTTTGTATGTTTCTGTGTTTGAAGGAAACCCAGCTGAAAATGTACCCTTTGATCAAGAAGCTTTTGATCTTTGGAAACAATATGTGTCAGAAGATCGCATCATCTTAGGGAATAAAAAAGATAATTTCTGGGAAATGGGAGATCAAGGACCTTGTGGACCTTGTTCTGAAATTCACATCGACTTGCGTACCGATGCAGAGAGAGCAGCTGTTTCTGGTTTTTCTTTGGTTAATGCAGATCATCCGCAAGTAGTGGAGATTTGGAATAACGTTTTCATGGAATTCAACCGTAAAGCAGATGGTTCTTTGGAGAAATTACCTGCACAACACGTAGATACCGGAATGGGGTTTGAGCGCTTGTGTATGGCTATGCAAGGGGTAACATCTAATTATGATACAGACGTATTTACACCTTTAATCCGCAAAGTAGAAGAAATTACGGGATTAAAGTACACGGATAATACCGTAAAAGATATAACAGAACAACAAAATAAGGTAAATATTGCTATCCGCGTTGTAGTAGATCACGTACGTGCTGTTGCTTTTGCTATTGCAGATGGACAGTTGCCTTCTAATAATGGAGCAGGGTATGTAATTCGCCGTATTTTGCGTCGTGCTATTCGCTATGGATTTACCTTCTTAGGAACAAAAGAACCTTTTATTTATCAATTAGTTGAGGTTTTAGCTGTACAAATGGGAGCTTTCTTTCCAGAAATTGTATCTCAAAAAACACTAGTAGAGAATGTAATCAAAGAAGAAGAGGCTTCGTTCTTGCGTACCTTAGAGCAAGGGTTGCATTTGTTGGATCAAGTGATTGAGAAAACCAATGGAAAAGTTGTAGATGGAGCAAAAGCATTTGAATTATATGATACTTTCGGATTTCCAATTGACTTAACAGCGTTGATTCTTAGAGAAAAAGGATTTGAACTAGACGAGAAAGGATTCGAAGCCGCAATGAATGAACAAAAAACGCGTTCAAGAGCTGCTTCAGAAGTTTCTACAGATGATTGGACGGTGTTGATTGGTGGAAATGTAGAGCAATTCGTTGGGTATGACCAGTTGGAAAATCAAGTAAAAATCACGCGTTATAGAAAAGTAGATAGCAAGAAAGATGGAAAATTGTTCCAGTTAGTGCTTGATGCTACACCATTCTATCCAGAAGGTGGAGGACAAGTAGGAGATTGTGGAGTAATTGTATCTGCTAACGAGTCTATCCCGGTGATTGATACGAAAAAAGAAAATAACCTAATTTTACATATAGTAAGAACTTTACCTGCTAATGTAGAGGGGACGTTTACAGCAAAAGTAGATGTAGAGGCGCGTAAGCAATCGATGGCAAACCACTCGGCTACACACTTATTACACCAAGCTTTACGTACGATTTTAGGTACGCATGTGGAGCAAAAAGGATCTTTAGTGTCGCCAACGCATTTGCGTTTTGACTTTTCTCATTTCTCTAAAGTAACAGAAGAAGAGTTACAAGCGGTAGAAGAATTTGTAAATGCTCGTATTCACGAACAGTTGCCACTAATTGAAAGAAGAAGTATTCCTTTTGCACAAGCAGTGGAAGAAGGAGCAATGGCTCTTTTTGGTGAGAAATATGGAGATGAAGTACGTGCGATTAGATTTGGTGAAAGTATGGAGCTTTGTGGAGGAACACACGTGCAAAATACAGCAGATATCTGGCAGTTTAAAATTGTTAGCGAAGGAGCTGTAGCAGCGGGTATTCGCCGTATTGAAGCTATTACTAATAAAGCAGCAAGAGCGTTCTATACAGAACAAGAAAATACATTAAAAGAGCTAAAGGCTGTATTGAAGAATCCTCAAGACACGTTGAAAGCAGTAGTTTCTCTTCAAGATGAAAATGCTAAACTTAAAAAACAAGTAGAGCAATTGTTGAAAGAGAAAGCAAAGAATTTGAAAGGAGAGCTCAAAGCTCAAATTCAAATGATTAATGACGTAGCTTTCTTAGCGGTTGAAGTTGATTTAGACGCAAATGGAACCAAAGATTTAGCCTATGAGTTGGGAAGTGAGTTCGCCAATTTATATGTAGTTTTCGGTTCTAATGCTAATGATAAACCGATGTTAACGTGTTATGTTTCGAAAGAAATAGTAGAAACAAAAGGATTGAATGCTGGACAAATCGTTCGCGAATTAGGAAAATACATCCAAGGAGGAGGTGGAGGACAAGCGTTCTTCGCAACTGCAGGGGGTAAAAATCCAGAAGGAATGAAAGAAGCGATCAGTCACGCTATTGATTATTTAAACTAATTTATATGTGTAAAAAAGATTCCTACGAATAGGAATCTTTTTTTCTTTAATAAACTATTGGATATGAATTTTAGTACCGTTGTACCGTTAACGCACATAGAAAAAAAGATCACGTATGATGACAAAATCTTGTGTTTAGGTTCTTGTTTTGCTGTCAATATGGGCGAAAAGTTTAAAGCCTATCAATTTCAGCAAACGATTAATCCTTTTGGAATTCTATTTCATCCAAAAGCAATTGAAAAAGTTGTTGAATATGCAGTTAAAGGATATGAATTTACGGCTGCGGACGTTTTTGAGCACCAAGAGATATGGAGTTGTTTTGCGGCTCATTCTGATTTAAATGAATTAGAACTAGAAGACATCGTAACGAAATTAAACGTAAAGTTGTTTGATTTGCAACTTGCACTGAAGGAAAGTAATTTTATAACCTTAACTTTTGGTACGGCTTGGGTTTATGTATTCAAGGAAACGGGTGAAATAGTAGCCAACTGTCATAAAATTCCCAATGTCCAATTTGAAAAGAGATTGCTCAATTATGAAGAGGTTGTCGCAAGCTATATCAAGATTGTAGAGTTGATCCGATCAGTAAATGCAGAGGCGCAAGTTTTTTGTACGATATCACCTGTGCGGCATACAAAAGATGGCTTTGTAGAGAATCAACGCAGTAAAAGTATTTTGTGTAGTGCTTTACATCAAGCCTTAGCTATGTTACAAGATGCAAAAGTGAGTTACATTCCCGTGTATGAAATCGTCATGGACGAGTTGCGAGATTATCGATTTTATACTGCAGATTTGATTCATCCAAATGAGATTGCTATTCAGTATATTTGGGAACGTTTTGTTGCGTATTATATCGATGAATCCATGTATGCAGTAATGAAGAAAGTTGATGAGGTACAGAAAGGATTGAACCATCGTCCTTTTAACCCAACAGCAGAACAGCATTTGAAATTTTTAGATACGTTGATTGAAAAAATTGACGATTTATTAGAGCAGTACCCTTTTATGAATTTTAGATAATTCGTTGTAGCGCTATGAGAACAATCTTTAAAGTGATCTTTTCTTTTTTTATTGTGCTATTCTTCATGTTTATGGGAGTAGTGGTCTATCAATACACTTTTGGTAAATCGAACAGTACAGTGGAGTATAATTCGAATTTGATCCAGGAACAATTAAAAAACGTCAGTAAATTGATTGTAACTGAGGCCAATTATACTCAAGTGATGACCTATGAAGACCAGCAAAAGTATTTGTTGAATTTAGTTTCTTTTACAAAGAAAGCAGTGGTAATTGTCAATGCAAAGGCAACGGTTGAGTATGATTTGACACAGTTGCAATACCAGATTGATGAAGAACGCAAGGTTGTGCAGTTAGTACACATTCCTGAGCCAGAAATCCATATCTATCCCGATTATAAACTGTATGATGTAGAAACGAGTACGTTTAATCCTTTTACAGGTGCTGATTACAATAAGATCAATGCAAAGATCAAGGAAGATTTACAAAAGAAGATTGAAGCTTCTACTTTAAAATCCAATGCGGAAAATCGCTTGATGAGTGAGTTGGGTAAACTGTTAGTTGTAACTAATATGCTAGGATGGACGTTAGAATATCAAGGAAATATTATAAAAAAAGAAAGTGACTTATTAGTCACTTTCCCTTTGTAATTATGCTTGTTGTATAATAGTTATACCATCTTGAATTAAATGGGCAACTTTTGGACGATCTACTTTAAGTTGTTCTAATCGATGCATCGCTTTTTCGAATAAAGCTTCTTCTTTATTGCGTTTTGCTAGCTCAAGAATCTCAACAGTCAATAGCCAATCTGTTGGGTAGTATTGAATCAGTGTATCTAAAATGGCTTGCAAATCAGCTGTTTTATTTTCTTCACGCATCAAACGCACCGTTTGATATAGCCCTTCTAATTTAATTTTGTCTTCATCGCGTACCGCTTTGATTGTTTTTGACGAAGGAACGTGATTCACTAAATCAAAACTTCTGTAGTCTGCCGGACCTGAGAAAGCAGAAATTACTTCTGCACCAACAGCCATGTCATACGTGCCCCATTCTGGTTGGAATAGTACCGTATCGCCGTGTTTAACTGTACAGTCTTTAAAGCTGATCAAAATAATTTTACCGTGAATATTTCTGATTCCTGTAATGATCGTACCTGAAACAGTGATTCCTCCTTTAAATTCTAAAGTAACAGGTTGTCCTTCAGATATATTGTAAGCTTTTAAGTCTCGAGGACTCATATCTTCGATGGCTAGGTTGATACCTTTTAAACAACCTAAAGCTGTACCAAAACCATGCGGATGTGTTTGGATCCCATGTCCAACTAATTCCTTTTCTCTATAAGATAAAGCTGTTGCTCCTGTCGTTTGTACATACACAGGTTTGCCATTATGATCAATTACATTGGTAAAGTGACCTGAAATTTGAATGCCTGTATTTAGTTCTATTGTGCCTAACGCTTTAGAGCCAATTAATTTTTGAATTCCCTCTAAGCCACCTTTGCGCAATGCCATTTTGTTAGCAAAGTTCTCTAATACCTCACTTAAATAAGCAAAATCAGGCGTTACATATAATTGAGGTTGAGGTTTGGTTATATCAAACCCTTGGTTAGCTGCTTCTATAGTATAAGGAAGTTTTTCTACATTATCGGTCATACACCAAGCACTTTCTCCAATAGAAGACAGTAATCCAGCTCCATAAATCTTAGGGTTATCAACTGTTCCGATTAAACCATATTCTACCGTCCACCAGTGTAAATTTCGAATTAAGGCCATTTCTGAAGGAGCAGTAGTGATGGCTTGTAAGCGATCTACCTCGTCTTCTGCTTTTTTAATATCCGCTTCTGCTACACCTTCTGCTTCTTTTAAGATCGATAACAAGCGAATAGCTTCGTAAATCTCGTAGTCATGTGCAGAAGAAATTGCTTTACAACCAATTTCTCCAAAGCGTCTTAAGTATTCCGCATATTCTGGGTTGGCGATAATAGGTGCATGTCCAGCTCCTTCGTGAATGATATCTGGAGCAGGTGTATATTCGATATTCTCTAATTGTCTGATATCTGAAGCAATTACCAATACTTTATAAGCTTGAAACTCCATAAAGGCGTTAGGTGGGATAAAACCATCCACAGCTACTGCAGCCCAACCAATTTCCTTTAAAATCCTGTTCATTCCATACATACTTGGAATAGACTCGATAGAAATTCCCGTCTTGTTTAATCCTTCTAAATAGGAGTCGTGCGCAACTTTCGATAAATAATCGACGTTTTTACGCATAACATATCGCCATACCGCTTGATTTATCGGGGTGTAATCCTCATAGTCCTGAGGCTTGATAAATTGTTTTAAATGAGGTGGTAAGCGGTCTATTAATTCATTGCTTTCGTATTCTTTTGCGTCCATAGTATTCAAATAGTAGTTTGGTTGCGGTAAATATAAGGAAAAAGATGAATGAATAAAAAGCTCTTATTTTTTGAGGTGAATGAGGAATAATAATGAAATAAGGTTGTTTTTAATCGTGTGATAAAATGTTAAAATACGCAATATGTATTATAAAGGTTAAATATTTATGTATAATTGATTTTTGTTGTTAATTATTTTGATGTGTGTTTAGGTATATTATATAAGATTTGCTTTAAACTTTAGAATGTTAGGGAACATTAAAGATAATATTAACTTATTTTTTTTTTAGTTTCAAAAATGTTTTTATATTGCAACACAATTATTAACTAATTAAAGCAAATATTTATGAAAAAATTATTTATGTTTTTGGCTGTAGCGGGCTTGGCTACATTCGGAGCTTCTTGTAGCAGCAGCGATGACAATGGTGGAGGAAAAGATCCACAATTGACGTTGAAGGCTGACAAAACAAGTATTAAAGTTGACGAAACTGTGAAATTTACAGTGGAAGTAGCTGGTAAAGCAGAAACTGGTGCAGAACTTTACAAAGATGGTACTAAAATTAGTAACCCTTACAAATTTACTGAAGAAGGTGAATTCAATATCGTTGCTAAGAAAAAAGGTTCACTTGATAGCCAAGCTGTAAAAATTACAGTAACTAAAGGAGGAACTGAAAATAAAAAAATGACATTTACAGCTTCAAGTAATGAAGTTGGTGTAGGAGAAAATGTTACGTTTACAATTAAAGATGCAGAAGGTAATAACATTGATGGTGCTAAGATTACTTTAGCAGGTACAGAGGTTTCTAATCCTTGGAAAGCTACAGCTGTTGGTTCTTTCGAATTTACAGCAGCTAAAGAAGGATTTGATCCTGCAAAAGTAACTGTAAAAGTAGTTAAGAAAATTACATCAATTGTATTAGTAGTTGAAGATCCAGAAAATACAACTGAAGATACAGGTATGAGATTCTCTGTAGTAGATCAAGATGGTGATTTAGTAACAGGATCTAGTATTGTTATTGAAGGACAACCAAACCCATTCCCTACAAGAGATGGTAGACTTACTATCACTGGTGCACCAGAAGGTACTTATAAAGTTCACGCTACATATGAGTCTCTTAAAAGTGCTGTTGTTAACGTAGTAGTAAAAGCTGGAAACAGACCAACTATTACAGGTACTGTTCAATTTGACGGTAGAACTGAAAATGTACTTGAAGAAGTTTACGGTGTATCTCAAGTTATTGAAGGAGAAGGTGGAGTACTAATCGCTGTTTGGACAACTCAAACGATAACTGAGTCTTGGGTTCTTCAAAAAAGATTCTTCAGTGTTGTTGAATTAGATGAAGAAGAAAATGTTATTGATGGTGGTATCTATACTGGACAAATTGAGGCATTTGATATCATGATCTTCTCTCAAAGTGGTGGATCAGCATTAGGTAGCCCAGAAAGAGTTGGAAACGAAGTTGCAGAAAGTGCTAACATGGCTATGACATACAAAGTAACACTTGGTGCTGGATCTTCTGAGGTTTTCGATAAAGTAGATACTAACAACAGTATTACATATTCTAATGGTAAAAACTCTGTATCAACTGTGAGTGGAGATGCTCAACAAGTTCAGTGGCAAGCTGGTGCTTCTGCTAGAGGTACAAAAGGAGGAGCTTTGAAAGTAGGTAAGCCTTTATTAAAAGCAAAATACTAATTTGATTTATATCTTATTAAATAGAAAAGGAGATTTAACGAAAGTTAAATCTCCTTTTTTTTAGAGATAAGAGTGTTCTTTTGAATGTATGAATCGATAAGCTATTGTATTTGTATATGATTTTTGTTGCTTTACAATTATCGTCGCTTTTTATGGTATTATACTAATAAATAGCGAGAGGTGATTTTTATTTAAGAGTTAGTTCTCGAGAATAGTGTTGGATTTCTATCGGAGAGATACATAGACTAAGATTTGTTTTCTTTAAACACAAACAAATCACAAAGAAGAAAGGGGCTAAAACCATTGTTTTAGCCCCTTTCTTCTTTGTGATTTTATTTTTTATCAGGTGGATATGTACTTAATATTTTCTGTACAAACCCTTGAATTTTAGCTTCTTTCTTTTCCGGTGTATTGGCATTGTCAATATAGCCTGTTCCAATTCCTTGCCAGATTAAAGCTTTCTTGTTTGTATCGATGAAATCGATGTACAATTTCCCTTCAATTGAAGTGGATACTGTTGTTGTAGGTGTTCCCCAATAAGGAGCATAACCCCAACCGTAATATCCGTATCTTGAGTAGAAGTAGTCGTTATTGGTTGTAACATTTACTTGCTGTTGTGATTTAGTGAAGATATTCACTAATAGCTGAGGATTACTATCCGTTTTAGTAAAGCCTTTTGCTGCCATCTCTTGGTCAATTGCGTTTAGAATGCGCTTCTTGTCCAAGTCGTTTAATTTTACGTTGTCAATTCCCTCTTTGAAAAAAGCATAGGTTTGATACGAAGTAAAATTCGTGTTTTTGTCGTAATCAGCAGAAACACGCACACTACTACAAGAGGCTGAAAAAATGCTGACAGCCGCAAGAATGAGAAATTTAGATACTGTTTTCATCGCTTACTTATTTTGTTTGTGAGTTAATTTAATAAACTTTCATCAACGATATTAGGAAGAGTGACCTTGAGTAGAGGCTCTGCTTCCATGGCGCGTTTAATGGCAAAAGTAGCTTCTTTGTTTCGAGCCCAATTGCGTCGTGCAATACCATTGTTTACGTCCCAGAATAACATGGACTTTAATTTTTCATCGGCTTCTTTAGAACCATCTAAAAGCATACCAAAACCACCGTTGATTACTTCTCCCCAGCCAACACCACCGCCGTTGTGAATAGAAACCCAAGTGGCTCCTCTAAAGCTGTCTCCAATCACATTGTGAATGGCCATATCTGCTGTAAAACGAGATCCATCGTAAATATTTGAGGTTTCACGGTATGGAGAGTCAGTTCCCGATACATCGTGGTGATCACGGCCTAATACAACTGGGCCAATAATTCCTTCTTTAATTGCTTTGTTAAAGGCTTCAGCAATCTTGATTCTACCTTCAGCATCAGCGTACAGGATGCGCGCTTGTGAGCCAACAACTAACTTGTTTTCTTGAGCACCTTTAATCCAGCGGATATTATCCGCCATCTGTTGTTGGATTTCTACTGGAGAGTTTTGCATGATTTCTTCTAATACACGACAAGCAATTTCATCTGTTTTAGCTAAATCTTCTGCTTTTCCTGAAGCACATACCCAACGGAATGGACCAAAACCATAATCAAAACACATAGGTCCCATAATATCTTGCACATAACTAGGGTATTTAAAGTCAATACCGTTGCTAGCCATGATATCCGCACCAGCTCTAGAGGCTTCTAATAAGAAGGCATTTCCATAATCAAAGAAGTAAGTTCCTTTGGCCGTGTGTTTATTGATTGCTGCCGCTTGTCTGCGAAGCGATTCTTGTACTTTTTCCTTAAATAGTGTAGGATTGTTCGCCATCATATCGTTGGCTTCTTCAAAAGAAAGTCCAACAGGGTAGTATCCTCCTGCCCATGGATTGTGTAGAGACGTTTGATCAGAACCTAAATGAACAAAAACATTGTCATCTGCGAATTTTTCCCAAACTTCTACCACGTTTCCTTGGTAGGCAATCGACACAACTTCTTTATTCGTTTGCGCTTGTTGTATGCGTTGTACTAAGGCATCTAAATCGGTAATTACTTCGTCTACCCATCCTTGTGAATGTCTGGTGTGTACTGCTTTTGGATTAACTTCTGCACAAACGGTAATACAACCAGCAATGTTTCCTGCTTTTGGTTGAGCGCCACTCATCCCTCCTAAACCAGAGGTAACAAATAGTTTTCCTGTTAAATCTTCTCCGTTTTTCGTTATTTTTCTTCCACCATTTAGTACGGTGATTGTCGTTCCGTGTACAATACCTTGTGGACCAATATACATATAACTTCCTGCTGTCATTTGTCCATATTGTGTAACACCTAAGGCATTGAATTTTTCCCAATCATCCGGTTTGGAATAATTTGGAATCATCATCCCATTGGTTACCACTACGCGAGGTGCTTTAGCGTGTGAAGGGAATAATCCCATAGGGTGTCCTGAATACATAACTAACGTTTGCTCGTCTGTCATTTGTGCTAGATATTGCATTGTTAGTAAATATTGAGCCCAATTCGAGAACACAGCCCCATTTCCACCATAGGTAATTAACTCGTGCGGGTGTTGTGCTACGGCGTAATCTAAATTATTTTGAATCATCAACATAATAGCTTTCGCTTGTGTAGAATTACCCGGATATTCTTCTATTGGTCGTGCGTACATCGTGTAATCCGGTCTGAATCGGTACATGTAGATGCGACCATAGGTGTCTAATTCTTCTTTAAACTCTTGGATTAACTCGGAATGATGCTTTGCATCAAAATAACGTAAAGCATTTTTTAAGGCAAGTTTCTTTTCCTCTTCTGTCAGTATTTCTTTGCGTTTTGGGGCGTGATTAATTGCCGGATCATACGCCTTTTTTGCAGGTAGCTCATTTGGAATCCCTTGTAAAATTTGTTCCTTAAAAGTCATTGTATGCGTTTTATGTGGTTAATTATTTATGTGTTTTTTAAGTCAAAACCTTAAAACTATTAGCTAGTTTTGCGAGGTATTTAGATCTTAGTTCCTACTTTATTTTTCCGAAGGTAAGTTACTAAAAACTCTGGTATTATTTGTTTTAATCTTTTCACAAATAAATGGATATAATAGATAGTATATTAGAGAGAAAACAGTTAAAAGTGATTTAGAATGCATGATTTATTTTCAAACGATATAGTGCCAACAGAAAAAGTAAAACTTCCATTTGCGAATGGAGTTGAACTTTTTATTCGAAGAGAAGACCTGCTGCATCCAGAGATTTCAGGAAATAAATTCAGGAAGTTAAAATACAATATGCAAGCTGCTTTGCAGGCTAATGTTAAGCAGGTTTTGACTTTTGGTGGAGCATACTCCAATCACATTGCCGCAACCGCTGCTGCAGGGCGACTATTAGGAATAGAAACCATTGGTGTAATTCGAGGTGAAGAAGTTGCAGGTGTATATCGTGAAAATCCGACCTTAAAAAAAGCAGAAGCAGATGGAATGCGCTTTAAATTTATTACTCGTACTGCTTATCGCAACAAAGAAGATCTTGCTTTTTTGGCTGAGTTAAAAAGAGAGTTTGGCGATTTTTATTTAGTTCCTGAAGGAGGAACAAATGAGGAAGCAGTAAGGGGAACCGAAGAAATTATACAACATCAGGACGTACAATACGATTATATTTGTTGTGCTGTTGGTACAGGCGGAACGATTGCAGGACTTATTAATCGATCATGGGATCATCAGCAAGTATACGGGTTTCCTGCATTGAAAGGAGATTTCTTAGCTGACGAAATTAAAAAGTATACACAAAAGGAAAATTGGACTTTACAACTTGCTTATCACTTTGGAGGGTATGCGAAATACAATGCGGAATTATTGCAGTTTATTGCAGATTTTAAGCAAAACACAGGAATTCTTTTGGATCCAATTTATACAGGTAAACTACTTTTTGGTATCTTTGATTTAATTGAGCAGAATAAGTTCGCACAAAACAGTAAGATTCTCGCTATTCACACAGGAGGATTGCAAGGTTGGAATGAAAAAATAAAATAGCTATATGTACAGAAAAACCCTTTTAATGTTTTGCCTACTTACGCTTGTAAGTTGTGGAGTTAAAAACAATTCGAAGTTGACTGGAAAGAAGGTGAAGTCTAAAGAATTGGTTTCCAAAGAGCAATATAGAACTCAGCAACGAAAGGTTGAGGAACAGCGTCGTGTTCAGGAAGATGCAAAGAGAGAAAAAGAAAGAGAACGCAAAACAACTAACAAGGCTAGTGAGACTTTAGTTGCTACCTCTAGTATATCTGTAACGACAGATATGATAAAAGACTATATTTTACAATATAAAGATATTGCCAAAGACAATATGTCTGCATATGGAATCCCAGCGAGTATTACGTTGGCACAAGGGGTTTTGGAGTCGGGTTCAGGTCAAGGAACATTGAGTAGAAATGCCAATAATCACTTTGGGATTAAGTGTCATAAAGAATGGGATGGACCTTCTGTTCGCCATACAGATGATGCACCAGATGAGTGTTTTAGAAAATATGAAGCACCGGAAGAATCTTATCGCGATCACTCGCAATTTTTAGTTTCTCGCAGCCGTTATAGTGATTTGTTTTTATTGGATAAAGACGATTATGAAGGATGGGCGCACGGATTGAAAAAAGCAGGCTATGCTACAGATCCTAAGTATGCTAACAAGTTGATTAGCTTGATTGAACGTTATACGTTGGATCAATATGATCGCGAAGTGTTGGGAGATCGACCTGCAAAGGCAAAAAAAGAAACACAAAAAGAAGTGGATAACAAAAAAACAGAAACCCAGGTAGCGTCTGCTAAAACGCATACGGTACAAAAGGGAGATACGCTGTATTCCATTTCGAAAAAATACAATACAACGGTAGCGAAGTTACAGAAGACAAATAAACTCGATGGAACGAATTTATCGATTGGTCAACGTTTAAAATTATAAAACACCATGTTATATCAAAGAAGTAGTCAGCTTTTTGCTGAAGCTGAAAAAGTTATTCCTGGAGGAGTTAATTCTCCAGTAAGAGCATTTAAATCTGTAGGAGGAACACCCATTTTTGTCAACGAAGCAAAAGGAGCTTATCTGTATGATGTGGATGGGAATCGTTTAATTGATTATATCAATTCTTGGGGACCTATGTTATTAGGTCATGCTTATCCTCCAGTTGTAGAAGCAGTGATAGAAAAAGCTAAAAAGGGAACTTCTTTTGGGATGCCAACAGCAATAGAAACAGAAATTGCAGCGTTAGCCGTATCCATGGTGCCAAATGTAGATAAAATACGTTTTGTGAATTCAGGTACAGAAGCGTGTATGAGCGCAATTCGTTTAGCAAGAGGGTATACAGATAGAGAGAAGATCATTAAATTTAAAGGATGCTACCACGGACACTCAGATTCATTCTTGATCCAAGCAGGGAGTGGTGCGGTAACTTTTGGATCTCCTAATAGTCCTGGAGTAACACAAGGTACAGCAAAGGATACTTTGCTAGCAACGTATAATGATTTAGCAAATGTGGCAGCTATTCTTGAAGCAAATAAAGGAGAAGTAGCAGCGATTATCATTGAACCTGTTGCTGGAAATATGGGGTGTGTGCCACCAAAAGAAGGATTCTTGGAAGGTCTACGTCAGTTGTGTGATGCACATGGTATGTTGTTGATTTTTGATGAAGTAATGACTGGATTTCGTCTAGCAAAAGGCGGTGCGCAAGAACTGTTTGGTGTAAAGGCTGATTTGGTGACCTTTGGGAAAGTAATTGGAGGAGGATTACCTGTAGGTGCTTTCGCAGGTTCTGCCAAAATAATGGATTATTTAGCTCCTATAGGGCCCGTATATCAAGCTGGTACGTTAGCTGGAAATCCCCTAGCTATGGCTGCAGGATTGGCAATGTTGAGAGCAATCAGTGAGGATGAGACTTTATTTAAGCGTTTAGAAGAGAAAACTGCCTATTTAGAACAAGGTATTCGCAAGGTACTAGAAGCAAAGCAAATTAACTACACGATCAATCGAGTAGGGTCTATGATTTCTGTGTTTTTTGACGAAAGAGAAGTTGTTGATTTCGAAACAGCTGGTTATGGAAATAATGATACATTTAAAACTTTTTTCCATGGTCTGCTCAAAGAAGGAGTGTATATCGCGCCTTCGTCCTACGAAACATGGTTTATTACAGATGCGTTGACATATGAAGATCTTGATTTTACGATTCAAGCAGTTGAAACCGTATTTTCGTAAGCAAACATCATAAAATAAAAAAGACTCTTTTACGGCTGTAAAAGAGTCTTTTTTATTTTTATAAATCCAATTTTAATTGATCAGGTAGAAGTTTAAACGATTTTCGGTGGTATTTACAAGGTCCATATTCTAAAATTGCCGCTCGATGTTCTTGTGTAGGATATCCTTTATTCTTTTGCCAATTGTACATGGGAAATTCTTCGTGAATCTGATTCATGTAATCATCGCGATATGTTTTGGCTAAGACAGAGGCTGCTGCTAAACTTAGATACTTGGCATCTCCCTTGACAATGCATTGATGTGGGATATCGGGAATAGGAGTGAATTTATTTCCATCGACGATTAAAAAATCGGGAACAGGCTTCAATTTACCTACACTTTCGTGCATCGCTTTTATTGCAGCGTGCAAAATATTTAATTCTTCAATTACCGCTTCGTGTAAGTGTGTTACTCCATAACTTAATGCTTGTTCTTCAATAAGTGTGCGAAGTTTATAGCGATTTTTTGCGGATAGTTGCTTCGAATCATTCAAGATTTCATTCGAAAAATCCGGTGGTAGTATTACGGCAGCCGCTGTTACAGGGCCTGCAATGCACCCTCGCCCTGCTTCGTCTGTTCCTGCTTCGTATAATGCGTCTGAATAATGATGTAGTAACATAATTGAAATAATAATAAACAAAGGTAGTATTCTCTAAGTGAATCTGTATCTGTAAAAGGTAATATTAACTAAGGAATCCATTAAAGAAATCCTAACAATTTAAAATTTAACATTAAATAATTTTTTTCTCTTTTTGTGCTTGTTTGAACCCTGTTGCTTGATTCTTAGGTTTTTGTGGTTTTTGAACGTATTTATGTGTTTTTTTTATGTGTTAAATGTTAGAGTTTGAATAAGTATTTGTTAAGTTTTTTAGCTTCTGGCGTGATATTTTTTATATGGTTTTTTGGCTTGTTTTTTTATTGATTTAATTTTTTTTATATAATTTCTTTAATATAATCTTTATTTGTTAGTAAATTGTTGTTTACTTTCTCGTTAATGATATGGAAAGTTAACTAGGTTTTAGATTAGTTTTTTATGTTTGTGGACTAACTAATTCAATTTAAATAATGAGATCAAAGGTAAAATGGACTTTAGTGCTGTTTATGGCGCTATTTGTGCAATTTTCATTCGCTCAGGAAAAGACTTTAAAAGGTGTGGTTTCTGAGGAAGGATTCCCTTTACCTGGGGCAACGGTTGTTATAAAAGGAACAACAATGGGTACGCAAACCGACTTAGATGGGAATTATTCGATCAAAGTAAAAGAAGGAGATGTAGTGTCTTTCTCTTTTATCGGTTTGCAAGATGTTACATATAAAGTAGGTGCAGCTAACACGTACAATGTAACAATGAAAGCAGTAGAAGATATGTTAGAAGAGGTTGTAGTTTTGGCTTATGGACAAGTGAAAACAAAAAACCAAGTAACGGGAAATGCTGTGGCAATTAAAGGAGAAGCTGTTGCTGCTACACCAATGGCTTCTGCTGATCAAGCGTTGCAAGGACGTGTGGCTGGTTTGCAAATGTCTGCTTCATCTGGTTCTCCAGGGGCGAAACAAAACATTCGTATTCGTGGTCGTAACTCAATGACTGCAACGAATGAGCCTTTATATGTAATTGATGGTATTCCAATGTACGATGGAGATTTCTCTGGAGGAAACCAAGGAACGGATACACCTTCAACATCTTTGTCTTTGTTAGCGACGATAAATCCTGCGGATATTGAATCGATGACAGTATTAAAAGATGCTGGTGCAACTGCGGTATACGGTGCACGTGGTACAAATGGGGTAATTTTGATTACTACAAAAAGAGGAAAATCAGGTGCTACTAAGTTCAATTTTAGTACGCGTGTAGGTTTTCAAAACAATGCAGTAAAAGGTCCTCGTTTATTGACTTCAAATGAAAAAGAGGAAATCTTTTTAGATGGTTTATACAATACTTTTGGAGCTGCTGAAGGATTTAGTCGCGAAGAAGCAGGAACTTATGCTTTGGCAAATTATGCTAAATCAGGTAACTACGGTAATTGGGTGGCTGCAGGTCGTCCAAACAACGATTGGGGTGAATATGTGAAAAATGCAGATGCACCTTTGACAAGTATTAACTTCTCAGCAACAGGAGGAAGTGATCGTCATAATTTTTATGCATCGATTTCTCATGACAAAATTGAGAGTACAGTAATTGGTTCTGATTTTAGACGTATTGGTGCTTCTTTGAGCTTCATGCAAAAAATTTCGGACAAGATTGAGTTCAATACAAGTATTAAAGTAACAAATACTAAACAAAATGGTATTTCTGAAGGTGGAGCTTATTTCTCTAACCCGAACTATACTAAATTAGTTATGAACCCATGGAATCCTTTGTATAATGCAGATGGTTCATACTTCTTGCCAAATTCAGGATACCACAACGTAGTTTATACAACAAAAAATAATCAAACACTTAACGATGTAACTCGTGTTATTAATTCAAACTCGCTTAGTTACGCTATTACTGATGATTTGAAATTCACTTCATCTATCGCGATTGATTATACGTTAGCAGATTTTTCTGAATACAGAAATCCTGTGCATGGTGATGGTAAAAATTACGGTGGAACAGCAGCAAAAGCAGTTCGAAGTAACTTCAATTACGTTGCACAAAACGGATTAGATTACAAATTCTATTTAGGTGATAGCCACCAATTCAATGCAAAAGTATTGGTAGAGTATCAAAAATCAAAACGTCGTTTCTTAGAAGGGTCTGGACAAATTGTTTTGGAAGGATTTAATTCATTAGCGGCAGCAGCAGCAAATAAAGATGCAGCATACGAATTTTTAGATGATGCTAACTTAGGTTATGTAGGAATTATCAACTACAACTATCAAAACAGATTCTTAGTAGATTTAACTGGTAGACGTGAAGGATCTTCTAAGTTTACAGATCGTATCGGGTATTTTTATTCAGTAGGAGGTGCGTGGAATATGCACTTAGAAGACTGGATGGCTTATCAAGAAGTTATTTCAACTATGCGTTTCAGAGGGTCTTATGGTACAAATGGTAACTCTCAGATTAACCCGAACCAATATGTTCGTCGCGCAGATATCGTTTCTTATGACGGAGAAGCGGCTTTAGTACCAGTTCAAATTGGTGGACCAATTGGTTGGGAAAAACAACAAAAAATGGACTTCGGTTTCATGATGGGAATGTTTGAAGACCGCTTTACATTAGGCGCAACTTATTTTGAAAGTAAAACAAGTGACTTGTTATACAAGAAAACACTTTCAAAAATGTCTGGATTCGAATCTCAAATGATGAATATGGGAGCGATGAACAACCGTGGTATTGAATTAGAATTAAATGCTGATATCGTTCGATCAAAAGATTTCAATATTTCAGTAGGAGCTAACTTCGGTACTGTTCGAAACAGAATTACAGAAATGCCTGTTATCAACGGTGTAGAAATGGAAGACTATAAGTCTTATACAGCTGATGTTAGAGGTCATGCAGTGTCTGAGTGGTATATGCCAACTTGGGCAGGAGTTGATCCTCAAACAGGGCAACCAATGTGGTTTGATAAAAACAACAAAGCTACTTCTGATTATACAAAAGCAGAATCTAGATTCCAAGGAGCAAGTGCTTTACCTAAATTTACAGGAGGTGCTAATTTACACGTAGATTACAAAGGATTTTACTTAGATGGTATGTTTACTTTTGCAGGTGGTCATAAAATCTATGAACAATATGCTTTCAAAACAGCAGGAACAACAAGTGCACTTGTTTCATCTAATGCTTCAGCAGATATGTTAGACAGATGGCAAAAACCAGGTGATATTACAGATGTGCCAATCGTTCAATTTGAACCAACAGGAGGAAATGTAAACTTCACTAGCCCATCTACGAGATTTTTACACGATGGAGATTATATTAGATTGAGAAACGTAACCTTAGGGTATAACTTCAACTCAAATATTACAAGAACATTGAATGTTGATGGATTAACACTTTCTGTAATTGGAACAAACCTATGGACTTGGGTTAAAGACAAAGGGTTGAACTACGATCCGGAAGTTGATGCTTTAGGATATGTGAATGTGGCAACTCCACCAGTGAAATCAATTGTTTTCTCTTTAAATGTTAAGTTTTAAAAAGTTATGAAAAAGATTATATTTTCAATTTTAGCAGTAGTATTGCTGTCTTCTGGACTGACAAGTTGTTCTGATGACCGTCTTGATGCTACTTTAGAAGGGGCTCGCGATATTGAAGCGAAACCAATAGAAACTGTAACTGATTTACGCGCAACGGTATCTGGTGCTTATTATAGAATGGTTAATGTAGCATACTATGGTCGTGATATCGTTATTTACAGTGAGGTGAGAGGTGACAATGCTTATGCAGCAGCTGGATTTTCTAACCGTTTCCAAAATGTATCTGGATTTAATTTAACTGCTACACATGCATTCCCTGCAGATACGTGGAAGAAAATCTACGAAGTGATCAGCTCAGCTAACTTGGCTATTGGTGCTGATATCAAAACAGGAAGTGAAAAAGATATTAAACAAGGAAAAGCAGAAGCTTATGCTATTCGCGCTTTGGCTCACTTTGACTTGTTGCGTATCTACGGTCAGCAATATGTGGATGACAGTGGGTTAGATGGATTGGGAGTTCCTTATATCACGCGTTTTGGAGAGTTAGATAGTAAAAATTACAAGCGACTTTCTGTACGTGAGGTGAGAGATAATATCTACAAAGATTTAGATACCGCTTTGGAGTTGATCGATAAAAATGCTGCTAATAAAAAGCGTTTTACAGCGCAAGCTATTCAAGGAGTTAAATCAAGAGTAGCTTTGTTCTTCGGTGCTTTTGATCCAAGCGATTACAACATCGCATTAGAAAGTGCTAAATCAGCTATGGACTTAGGTGGAAGTATTGTTCAAAGAAGTGCTTACGTTGCTTCGTTTAGAGCAGAAGAACCACAAAGTAATGCAGTATTTGAATTGGCACAAGATAATATCAATAATCCAGGTAATAACTCTTTGTATAACATCTATTCATACAATGGATATGGAGACGTTGTAGGATTAGGAGGAAACTTACAGGATTTGTTCGAAGATCAAACTGATATTCGTTCTTCTTTAGAAATGCAAGGTTATAATAATTTAGTGCAGAATGCAGAAGGAAACTACAAAAAAGTAGGTGAGAACAAATACATCAAATTAACAGATAAAGAGTTGGACGGAACTGTTCCTGTAGACCCAGCAATTCGCTATAACTTTGAACAATACCGTAATTTTGGTAAATACACAGTGATTAGTTCAAATATTAAAGTAATGCGTTATGAAGAGTTAGCATTTAACTTTATCGAAGCCGCTGTTCGCTTGAAAAAAGAAGAAGGAGCAGCTTTAACGTTGTTGAATAAAATTGCTGCTGAGCGTTATGAAGGAAACCCTTCAGCTAAATATAATGCACTTACGTTAGCGGAGGTGCTGAATGAAAGACGCAAAGAGTTGGTTTTTGAAGGTTTCCGTTTCGAAGATCAAATGCGTAATAAAGAAAACCTAGCAAGTACACCACAATCAAAAGACGGAATGAAATATGGAGCAGCAAAATTGGCGTTCCCTATTCCTCGTAATGAGATTAACGCTAGTAAAATTGATCAAAACAAAGGATATTAATAATTCTTTTGTAGTAGATACAAGTAGAGAAAATTCTCTTGCAAGTAAACCTCGTCTCTTATGGAGACGGGGTTTTTTTATTTGTGTAAGCAAATGAAGCTTAAGAGGTTTATTTTCGTGTTTTTGGTAGTCTTTTAAAATGACTGTCAGCAAGTGAAGCTTAGTTGCTTAAAAACAGTGCCATAGTATACCGCTTGGTGTTTTATACATAAAGTATAGACTGAAAAATAGAGTTTTTAACATTAGTTAGGTATTGCTGTTGATTTGGGAGTTGATATTGTCATTTTAGTTGGTTTTGGTTGTTTTTATTTATTTAATATATTTCTTTTAATACTTATTATGAAGTAAAGTTTAGATTAGAATCGTTAATGAAAATTCTAGTATTATGCTAAAAATATATTAAATAATTGATTAGTCTAATATTTAGAGTCTTACATATACTATTTGTTTTATTGAAATAGAGTTGAGAGAATCCTTTTAAATTAGCAATAAAACTAAAGATTTTTTAGATATTATCTTTTTGTGACTGCTTTTTTATCTTGATTTAGTGAAAATGATTTAGGAGGTATGGGAAAAAATGTTTAGATTTGTTTAACTAACTAATCAATTTTTTAAGAATGAGATCGAAGATTAAGTGGATTTATGCGTGCATAATGATCCTACTTGTACAAGTGGGGTTTGCACAAGAGAAAACACTTTCTGGAGTGGTGACTGAGGATGGTATGCCACTACCAGGAGTAACGGTTGTGATTCAAGGAACCCAGGAGGGGACACAAACCGATTTAGATGGAAAGTATACCTTAAAAACAAAACCAGGACAAGTGCTTGTGTTTTCTTTTATTGGTATGCAAGACGTTAAGTATACTGTAGGAAATGCAGGTATGCACAATGTAACAATGTCTGCAGAAGACAATGTACTTGACGAAGTAATCGTTGTAGGATACGGTACAGCGAAAAAAGAATCGTTTACAGGTTCAGCTACTCAAATTGATAGCAAACGTATTGAGAACAAAAACGTTTCTAATGCGGTATCTGCTTTATCAGGTGAGGCTGCTGGGGTTCGCGTAATTACAACAAGTGGTCAGCCAGGTTCTGAACCAACAGTTCGTATTCGTGGATTTGGATCAGTAAACGGAAACAGAAATCCATTGTACATTGTAGATGGTGTTCCTTTTATGGGAAGTATCAGTTCAATTAACCCTTCGGATATCGGTTCAATGACTGTATTGAAAGATGCTACAGCTACCGCAATCTACGGTTCTCGTGGAGCGAACGGAGTTGTAATCATTAACACAAAAACAGGTAGAGGGTCTGATTCTTTTATCGAAGTAGAAACTAAAACAGGGGTGAACTGGAGAGCTTTACCTCGTTATGATGTGATTAAATCTCCTGAGCGTTATGCAGAGCTTTCTTGGGAAGCTGCTAAAGGATTTGGAAAATATCACCCTAGTTTGTTATATGAAGATGCTGAGGCAACAGATTGGGCAAATAATACGTTATTTCACCAAGGGTATGGAATTCATCCACGATATAATATGTGGAATGTAGCTGATGGTGGAGAGTTGATAGATCCTACTACAGGAAGAGTTCGTCCAGGTGTTACAAGAAAATACAACCCTGAAAATTGGGAAGATCACGCTTTTAAAGCGTCTATTCGTACTGAAGCGAACTTGACAATGGGAGGATCTACAGAGAAAACCTCTTATTTCAGTTCATTAGGTTATTTGAAAGATGAAGGATATTCAGTTAATTCAGATTATGAGCGTTTAACTGCGCGTTTAAATTTACAGCACAAACCAAAAGAATGGTTGGATGCTAAAATGAATTTAGGATATACGCATGCTGAAACAAATAGCCCTGGACAAACAGAAGATTCTGGAAGTATTTTCTGGTTTACGGATAATATTCCTTCAATCTATCCTTTATTTACAAGAGATAGTAAAGGAAATAAAATTCCAGATATCTATGGTGGAAGCCAGTATGATTATGGTTCAGGTCGTGGATTTGGTGCATTAACTAATGCTATTGGTGATGCAATGTATGGAAAAGATAAAAGCACAAAAGACGAAATTTCTGCAAATGCTTCTTTTACGGTAGACATTTACGATGGTTTAACATTTGAAACTAATATCGGAGGACAGTTCTACAGCAATACAAGAGATGTGTTGAACAGTGTTTTCTACGGTTCAGCGGCATCTATGGGTGGTTCGATTTACAAAGTGAAATCAGAATTATTTACTTACAACTGGACAAAAATGTTGCGTTATAAAAATGTATTCGGAGATCATGGATTAGAAGTATTAGCTGCTCACGAGAATAGCTCTTATGAATTTAGAGTAAACCAAATGAGTAAAAACGCTTTAGCTGATCCAAGCTCTACGCAATTAAATAATGCGGCAATTAGTAGCCCGAGTGCTGGTTGGTTAGATCAATACGCTTTAGAGAGTTATTTCGCAAAAGTAGATTACGATTACCAAGGGAAATATTACCTTGGAGGTGTTATCCGTCGTGATGGATCATCTAAATTCAAAAACGACAAATGGGGAACTTTTGGTTCAGTTGGTGCTGCTTGGGTTGTAACACGTGAAGAATTTATGATGGATCAAAACTTATTCAGTAACTTGAAAGTAAAAGCGAGTTACGGTTTAACAGGGGATCAAACGTCATATACGATGATCGATGGTAAAAACGTAGAGGCTTATCACCCAGGTGAAAACTTATGGCAAGTTTGGAACTACAACGGTGGTTTAGCAATTTATGAAGATAAAGTAGGTAATCCTGATTTGACATGGGAGAAGTCTAAAATGTTCCAAGTAGGACTTGAGTTCAGTTTAGGTCAATATATCGATGCAAGCGTAGACTACTACTTGAAGAAAACAGATGACTTAATCTTCAATCGTAAGTTAGGACCTTCTGTTGGTTATGAAGGGTTGACAGTAAATGACGGACGTTTAACAAACCAAGGTATTGAATTTAATGTGGTAGGGCATTTATTGAAAACAAAAGATGCTTATATTGATTTATCAATTAACGGGGAGCACTTGAAAAATAAGTTAAACAATATGCCAATTGATCCAATGACTAATAGTGAAAAACCAGTGGATATTGGTGGTGTATTTGGACGTGCTGCAGGACATTCTATCGGAGATTTCTATATGAGAGAGTGGGCTGGTGTTGATGCTCAAACAGGTCAAGCACAATGGTATATGTATACCTATAAAGATGCAAATGGGGATAGACAAAAAATTGAATCAATGACTGACTTTTTGGATAGAAATCCAAACTTGGCAGGAACTATTGAAAGAGAAACAACAACGAGTTATGCTGATGCAACACAGAAATTTGTTGGGAAATCTGCAATCCCTACCCTTAGAGGAGGTATTAACTTAAATGCTGGATACAAAGGATGGGAGTTAAGCGTTCAAGCTTTATACAGCTTGGGTGGATATGCATATGATGATACTTATGCAGGATTAATGGACAATAGACAAATTGGTGGAAATAACTGGCATAAAGATATCGAAAACCGTTGGCAAAAACCGGGTGACATTACCGATGTACCTCGTTTATCAAGTGGTGTAGATCCAAACTACGCATCAATTTCAACGCGTTATTTGACTAAAGCAGATTACTTAAGCATTAACAATATTCGTTTAGGTTATACTTTACCTAAGAATGTAGTGAAAAATATGGGCTTAGCTGATTTGAGCTTCTATGTTTCTGGAGATAACTTATTCTTGTTTACAAAACGCGACGGTTTTAATCCTGCTACAAATGAGTTTGGTACTTCTGATACTTATAGATATTCTCCTTTAACTACTATCACTGGTGGTGTAAGAGTTAAGTTTTAATCCAAAAGAAATAGATAAATGAAAAAAATATTGATGGTTGCTCTTGGAGCAGGATTGCTTTTGGGAGCGTGTTCTAAAGATTATTTAGACATTAGTTCTACGAGATATATATCAAAAAGTGATATTGATGAGATTTCGAAGTATTCACCGCATTTAAAAGATGGAAGTTTAAATGGTCTTTATGCGTATAATATGTTGGCCTTTAGTGGAGGAACTACAGGACATGATGACTTTGGACAAAAAGGATATGATATCTACACCGATATGTTGAGTGGAGATATGAACTTGAATAGTGCGATCTACGGATGGTACAGAGGAATTGCCAATTTTACGGACATGCAAAACTATGCTGCAAATCCCAACTTTAAACCTTGGCGTTTTTACTACTTCATGATTCGCAGTACAAATCAAATTATTACGGATTTTGCTGGAGTGGATGGAAAGAAAATTCCTGAATCTGATAAAGATAAGGCAGTGGTTGCTGAAGCAAAAGCACTTCGTGCGTATATGTATTATAACTTAGTTAATATGTATACATTAGGATATGATGCAAATGAAAAGATCTTACCTATTTATACGGCGCCT
This sequence comes from Myroides sp. WP-1, assembly GCF_014145635.1. Lineage (GTDB taxonomy): Bacteria > Bacteroidota > Bacteroidia > Flavobacteriales > Flavobacteriaceae > Flavobacterium. The sequence goes on along the minus strand of NZ_JACHTC010000003.1, from coordinate 92,023 downwards.
GTAGCCTTTAATACTCCTGCAAAACACACACAAGAGGTATATGCATTGATGATTGATGATTTGAAAGAATCATTGGCTTTATATGAGGCAGCTGGTCGTGCAACTATGAATCAAAGACGAACTGTTGATTACAATGTAGCACAAGCGATGTTAGCGTATGTTTATGCTAGTAAAGGAACGAATGAGGCTTTGGTTGAAGCAGCTAGATTATCAGAGGATGTTATGGCTAAATATCCTTTAGCAACTAAAGATGTATTAGTGAAAGGTTTTAACAAGGTTAATGATAATCCAAACTGGATGTGGTCTGGAGTAATTGATCTTCAAACTAACTTAGACTTAGTATCTTGGTGGGGACAAGTAGATATTTACACTTATAGCTACGCTGCTGTAGGAGATACTAAAGGAATTAGTAGAGATTTATTCGAAGCAATTCCTGATAATGATGTTCGTAAACAACAATTTAAGGAAGGTCCAGAGTTTGAAGATATTAACGGTGATTCGGAAGATTACGGTGAGTTGTCAATCCTTCCTGTTGGAAAGTTCTTTGCTTCTGACGGAAAAATATTAATGGGAGCTCGTATCATTCAATCGGATTATGTGTATATGCGTGTGGAAGAAATGTATTTGTTAAATGCAGAAGTTAATGCACGTTTAAACAATGACGGAGTGGCACAGACAACCTTGAAGAAGTTCATGGAAATTCGTTTGCCTGATGTTTCTTACATTGATGGTTTAAGTGGATCAGCTCTTTTAGATGAAATTCTTTTACAAACAAGAATTGAGTTCTGGGGAGAAGGAAAAACATACGCAGCAATTAAACGTAACAAGAAAGATTTTAAATATGGATCAAATCATTTGTATTACTCAAATAATATAATTCCATATAATGATGCTCGAGTTACTTTTAAAGTGCCACAAGCAGAAATTTTAAACAACCCAGTTTACAATAACTAAACATAAAGAGGGTGGCCCTAGGGCCACCCTCTTATTTTTTACCCTCTATCTTTCTTATGAGGAGTATTTGAACCTGTCTGACATTATAGGGTATTTGGAGCTTAGTTGACTTTTAGGAAGTTGTGCTTTTTAATAAAGGTTCTTTAATCGCGAACAGTTGTATATTGTATGCCTTTTTTGAAAAAGAGTTCGTGTTATGTGAGATTGTGTTATTGTTAATTTTTTGCTATATTTATGAAAGTAGTAATTTTAAAAAACTTAATTATGAGAAATTTATTTATTATTTTGTTTTTGTGTTTATTTACTTCCACTGTATTTGCAGGGGATAATGTAAAAGATTTGACGGTAGAGAATGAACAGATAGTTCAAACTAAGCGAATGTATCTTATAGAAATATATGAAGATGTTTTTATGAATGATAGACCTTATGAACAACTGATTTTTCAAGATCACGCTTGTATGACAAGAGCAGAGGCAACTAGAGCTGTTTTTGATTTCTTTCAAAGAGCACAAAAATTCTATAGATATACTATCATAAGTGGAGATGAATGTGATATATAATTATAGGTATTGTAAAGAACCTTATCTGCGTAAGATAAGGTTTTTTCTTTTCCTTAAATTGACACTGTACCACCATTATAATAAAAATAAATTTACCTTTGCTTAAATTTAGATTTTTATGCGAAAGTGTCTTTACTTGTTTTTTTGTTTGCTGTGCTTTAGCTTTGTAGCTCATGCTCAATTTCAACCAGCAAGATTAGATCGAGGTAATACAACAAATTTTGGTGATCCAAATGATCCAAACTATAATTTTGGCGACCCAAACGACCAAAACCCTCAAGAGGGACCAAAGGAAAAAAGAAGTTTACGTGAAAAGGTAAAGAAAGATTCTATAGCACCTATGAAGGACTATAAAATCATTACGATTCTCCGTGATACGGTTTCTGTGGATACCACTTTAGCGCTCAAAAGTTACTACAAGTTTAATTACTTGAGAAAAGACAATTTTGGCTTGTTGCCTTTTGCAAATGAAGGGCAAACCTATGCTACATTAAAATACAACTTAAAAGCTAATGCGGTATTACCTGATTTTGGGTTCGAAGCCAAACAGTTTAATTACCTCAAAGCTGAAGATATTACCTACCATTCTAGTCCAACACCACGTACGGAGTTGTACTACAAAACCGTGATGAAGCAAGGACAGAGCTTGGATGCATTTATTACCTTAAATACAAGTGAACACCTCAATATGTTTGTAGCGTATAAAGGACTTCGTTCTCTAGGGAAATACATGAGTCAGTTGTCTTCTACTGGAAACTTCCGAATTGGTGGAAGTTACTTTTCTCCCAATAAACGCTATGTGCTATTTACACACTTTGTAGCGCAAGATATCCTCAACCAAGAGAATGGCGGAATTACCGATTTAGACTTATTTGAATCAAGTGAGAAACCCTACAATAAAAGAGAACGATTAAACGTATACTTCCGCGATGGAGAAACCTTGTTGAAAGGAAAGCGCTTGTTTTTGCATCACGAATATCAGTTAAACAGTTCGCTAGCTAATGGGATTCTATTGACGCATGAATTTACCTATGAAGATAAATTCTTTCAGTATACCCAAAAGGACTTGAATAGCAACTATACCGATAAAGAGCGTTTTGGAACTTCTTTTCAAACGACGATTGACAATAAAACAAGGTATTATACCCTATCTAATAAAGTGGGAGCGGCATTTCAATCGGGATTGTTGGGCCGTGTAGAAGTGTATGCAGATTTTTATAAGTACAACTACAACTATAGAAGTGTTGCTTTTATTAACAATGCAACTATTCCAAATTTACTTGAAAAGAATATTACGCTCATTGGAGGAAAGTATACCTATAAAAAAGAAAATTGGAAAGCCTTCCTATTAGTGTATAATTCATTGGGAAGTGATAATACAAGCAATATACAGGCTAATATCGATTATTCATTAGCTGAAAATATCGGTTTGCAAGCGGGATACCAGAAATTAAGTCGCATGGGAAATCTCAACTATTATTTATATCAAAGTGACTACTTGCACTACAACTGGAATAATAGTTTCAACAATGAGAAAATCAATCAATTTGACGCAAAGTTGACAACACCTTGGGTAACATTAGAAGGTAGCTATCAAGTGATCAAAGATAAGTTGTACTTCTCTAACGACAATCCTGATTACAATGAATTTGGAATTGCCAAACAATTGTTGATTACTCCAAAACAATATGGAAACACAATCAACTATCTTTCCCTACAAGCGTCTAAAGAAATTAAGTTTGGACGATTTGGACTAGATAATACCATCCTTTACCAAGAAGTAGATCAAGCAGATGCAATTCTCAATGTACCAAAGCTACTAACGCGTAATACGTTTTACTACAAAGGAGCAATGTTTAATAAGGCATTGAAATTTCAAACGGGAATTACCTTTACCTATTTTAGTAAATTCTACGGAAATGATTACAATCCCGTTATAGGGGATTTCTATGTACAAGACAAAGTAAAAATCGGAGACTACCCGGTGTTCGACTTTTTTATTGATATGAAAGTTCGTACGGCTCGTATTTATTTCATCCTTGAGCACTTTAACAGTAGCATGTCTGGATACAAATATTATACAGCACCTAATTATCCTTACAAGGATTTTACCTTTAGATTTGGGTTAGTATGGAACTTCTTTAGTTAAAAAGATAAGGTTAGCAATCAGCTAGCCTTTTTTTATACCTATGGCTTTGGTTTTGGATAGATTTTTGTTTTGGTGTAGGATAGTCGTACTAAAACCATGATGATGAAAGAAGCCTTTGTACAATATGTGTGGGAGAAACAATTGTTTGTAACGTTAACGATGCATACAGAACAGAAACATACCCTGTCTGTTATTCATACGGGACAATGGTCTACACTTGCTGGACCAGATTTTTTCTATGCGCAAATTCTTCTTGATGGTCAACGTTGGGCTGGTAATGTGGAAGTTCACCTCCAATCTTCAGATTGGTATCGCCATCACCACGAAAGAGATTCCCGCTATGACAATGTGATCTTACATGTGGTTTGGGAGTACGATACACCCGTATACAATTCTAGAGGTAGTGAAATACCAACCTTGGTAGTAGCAAAGTACGTACAAACTGGGGTGATGCAACGAGCCGAAGAGCTCTTTGCTCCTAAATCAACAATCAATTGCCAGCGCCTGTTAAAAAACGCTTTAACTCCAGTATATTGGCATAAATGGAAGGAAACACTCTACGTTGAACGATTACAAGACAAAACGTTACAAATTGAACAGCTCTTGCAAGAAACTACATTCAATTGGAATCAAGTTTTGCTGTGTTTGGTGGCCAAAAGTTTTGGATTGAACATGAATGGAGACGCTTTTTTTGATCTTGCAAAAGCATTGCCTATTCAGCTGTTATTTAAAGAAGGTGATGAATTGATCAATATAGAAGCGCTGTTTTTTGGTATGGCTGGTTTTTTAAATGAAAATAATGACCGAATAGATCGATATTATGAAGAACTCGTCAAGCGATGGAAGTTTTATCAACATAAGTATCAATTGCTACCACGTAACGACAAGGCAATGCATTTCTTTAAGCTAAGACCTGCTAATTTTCCTACAATCCGATTGGCTCAGTTGTCTTCGTGGTTTTTTTATCAGAAGCACAACTTTTATCAATTGTGGGAGAGTAGAGATCAATCAACGTTGTTGAAGTTAGTAGATGCAACAGTTAGCCCCTATTGGGAAACGCATTATACTTTTGATAAGCAAAGTAAACCCCATAAGAAAAGGTTAACCTTAGCATTTAAAGAATTAGTGCTGCTCAATACTATTATCCCTTTACAATATGTGTGGGCAAGCTATAAAAATGCAGTAGATGATGTTGAAAAAATCATTGAAATGAGCTCTTTTTTACAAGCGGAATCGAATGCTATTACTGATCTGTTTAAACGAGAAGGAGTAGAAATTCAAAATGCAAATGATAGTCAAGCAATTATTCAACTAAAAAAGAAATATTGCGATCTCAATAGGTGTTTGTCTTGCGCAATCGGTATGGCAATATTAAATAAAAAGAACTAAATTTGTACTGCAATAAAAAACGAAAAAATGATAACTAATTTGCGTTACTTTTTTGAGAAACACGGATTCAAAGTATCTACCCGTTTGGGAGATCGCTTGGGAATTCGGGTAACTAATATTCGCTTGTTTTTTATCTACCTTTCCTTTTTTACTTTAGGACTGGCTTTTGCCTTATACCTCACACTCGCTTTTGTTGTTCGCCTAAAAGATTTGGTGTATACAAAAAGAAGCTCTGTTTTTGATCTTTAATCGTTCTAAAGTTTGGATGTAGTACACAAAAACTGTTGTGTATGAAATCAAATCCCTATTTCTATCAATGGTATTATTATACACAATCGCAAAGACGTGGGTTTATTGCGCTTGTTATTGTGGTACTAACGATCCATTTGAGTTTGTGTCTGATGGCGTATTATCGACCTCAAGTACAATACCAAGATACATTAACCTCTGAAGAACAACAAGAACTTCAGAAAGAAGTCGATCGTTTGCGTCTTCAAGCCGCAAATAAGAAAGATACGATTTATCCATTTAACCCGAATTACATTACGGACTTTAAAGGCTATGTTCTGGAGCTATCTGTCGAAGAAATTGATCGATTATTCGCGTTTAGAAAAAAGCAACAGTATATCAATTCCAAGGAAGACTTTCAACGGGTAACAGCTGTTTCGGATGAATGGATGAAGAAGTATAGTTCCTATTTTGTATTTCGTTCTCCATCAGGTACTCAAGGACACCATACAACCAAACAATATCTACAAGTTAAAAAAGAAGCAAGACCCACCTCCTTAATTTTAAAAGACATCAACCAAGCGACCCAACAGAGTTTACAAGAAATTTACGGCATAGGCCCCGTATTAGCCAAGCGCATTATTGAAGATAGAGATCGATGGGGAGGATATGTACATCAAGATCAATTCAAATGGGTGTATGGTTTATCAGAACAAGTGGTTGAAAAGCTAGTAGAACAGTATTCCGTTCTCACTCCTCCAAAAATAAATCAAGTTGATCTCAATCAAGCAGGGGTAAATGAATTGAAAAATATCCCGTATTTGAATTATTATCTCGCAAGAGAGATTGTGAAATACAGAAGTTTGCATGGTGATTTTGTTAATAAAGAACAATTAAAAGAAATTGAAAAAATTCCACTTGACAGGATTCATATAATTAGTTTATATTTGGAAATTAGGAATTAAATTAAACAACCATGAATTTTGAATACAATGAAACTCAAGCAATGATTGCTGAGTCTATTAGAGATTTTGCAGAACAGAATATACGTCCATACATTATGGAGTGGGATGAAGCGCAGATTTTTCCAGTTGATTTATTTAAGAAACTTGGAGAAATGGGGTATATGGGAGTACTTGTTCCAGAAGAATATGGAGGATCAGGATTGAATTATCACGAATACATTACAATCGTAGAAGAGATTTCAAAAGTAGATTCATCTATTGGTTTATCTGTAGCAGCTCACAATTCATTATGTACAAATCACATTTTGACTTTCGGTAATGAAGAGCAAAAGAAAAAATGGTTGCCAAAATTAGCTACTGCAGAGTGGATTGGTGCTTGGGGATTGACAGAGCACAATACAGGATCTGATGCTGGAGGAATGAGTACTACAGCTGTAAAAGATGGAGATTATTGGGTATTAAATGGAGCAAAAAACTTCATTACACACGCAATTTCTGGTAATGTTGCTGTAGTTATTGCACGTACAGGAGAAAAAGGTGATTCACGCGGAATGACTGCTTTCGTAATTGAAAAAGGAACGCCAGGATTTTCAAGTGGGAAAAAAGAAAATAAATTGGGAATGCGCGCTTCTGAAACAGCAGAGTTGATTTTTGACAACTGTCGTGTTTCTGATGCAAACCGTTTAGGTGAAGTTGGAGAAGGATTTATCCAAGCAATGAAAGTATTGGATGGTGGACGTATCTCAATCGGAGCTTTGTCTTTAGGTATTGCTAAAGGAGCTTATGAAGCAGCATTGAAATACTCAAAAGAAAGAGTGCAGTTTGGAAAACCAATCAGCGATTTCCAAGCAATCGGATTCAAATTGGCAGATATGGCTACAGAAATCGAAGCTTCTGAATTGTTATTACACAAAGCAGCTTTCTTAAAAAATAATAATAAACCGATGACAAAAATAGGAGCAATGGCAAAAATGTATGCTTCTGAAGTATGTGTAAAGGTTTCTACTGATGCAATCCAAATTCACGGTGGATACGGATATACGAAAGATTTCCCAGTGGAGAAATTCTTCCGTGATTCTAAATTGTGTACAATTGGAGAGGGAACAACAGAAATTCAAAAATTAGTTATTTCTAGAAACATCTTGAAAGACTAGTTTCTTTAATGATATAAATAAAAAGGTCAGCCATTCGGCTGACCTTTTTATTTATATCTCATTGAGTTATTTTTCTGGGGTATTCAATGAAACTCCGATTTCATCTTCCCTTTTCTTTTCATTAAATCTAGTGACCATTAAGCTTAAAGCCCCATCACCAGTAATATTACAAGCCGTACCAAAGCTATCTTGTAATGCAAAAATGGTAAGTGTTAATGCAATTCCAGCATCATCAAAACCTAGAACCGAAGCAATAATTCCCAAAGAAGCCATTACTGTACCGCCCGGTACCCCTGGAGCACCAACAGCAAAAATACCCAATAGTAGTATAAAGATCACCATAGTTCCCAGATCAGGTAGAGAACCATATAGAACTTGAGAAACAGTCATGACAAAAAATACCTCTGTTAGTACCGAACCACACAAGTGAATGTTGGAAAAAAATGGAATTGTGAAATTTGTGATGGATGGATTCAACACCTTGCTTTTGTGAGCAGAATGAAGAGCGACACCTAAAGTAGCAGCAGAAGACATCGTTCCTACAGCTGTTAAATAAGCAGGACCATAGTGCTTTAAAACTTCCCACGGATTCTTTTTACTGTAAATTCCCGCAAGTGTATAAAGAACCGCTAACCAAACAAAATGAGCTACAATAACAATTAAAATGACAGTTAGAAATATGGGTAATTGCGATTGTATGGACCCTTCGTAGCTCAGTAAGGCAAAATTACTCATAATGTAAAAAGGCAAGATGGGAATTAAAAAGCGATTGACTAATAGTAGGACAATATCTTTAAATTGATCAAAGGCCTTTTCTAAAGGTTTGGATTCCGTCCATAAAATTCCAATTCCAATCATCAACGCTAAAGTAAGTGCAGTCATAACACCAAAAACCGGAGGAATGTCTAAAGTAAATAGCATGGTTGGAATTTCATTGAGTTCCTCAGCTGTATTGGCAATTTCTAATCGGGGAATCAATTCATATCCTAACGTAGAGCTGAAAAAACCAGCCCCTATGCTCGAGGCATACGCAAGAAGAACAGAAAAACTAATAATCTTGACAGAATCCTTATTGAGTTTGGTAATAGAAGAAACCACAAAACCCAAAATGATTAAAGGAACTAAAAACAGAATAAGCTGACCTAGAATATGTCGAGTTGATAGAGTAATCTGTAAACCTGTTTCATTTAAATATTTCCCTAGGATAAGTCCAAGTACTACCCCTATCAATAATCTGAATATGGTGTTGTTTAATATTTTTCGCATCTGTACTATTTTTAAGAATTTGATGTAAAAATAAAAAGGAAGTACTATTTTTTTATTGCGTTAGTAATAAAATACCATATAGATGGTAGTTCCTGCTCTAAGAACGGAAGTGCTGCTTTATGTAATCAAATATTGTAATTAATTTTCTGTAGCAATCAAGTAGAAGAAGTTTGTTTTTTAACTAGGAATAGATGATGATCAACCACAAAAGCGGTGAATTAAAGAAGTAATACAACGTTATCTACCGTTCGGACAGTTAAAAGAACCATTCGCGCACACTTTTTTTGAAGAGCAATACAGGTAAATTACGTTTGTAATCTAATGTAGAATTACACGTAAAATGAGAACACTATTTAGTTTGTTGTTGTTATTAATTGGAAGTTTTTTGCAGGCTCAATCTCTTCAAATTTCAGGAACCGTTGTAGATAGGAAAAACAAACCCATCGAAGGAGTTAATGTGTATATAGAAGAGAGTTTCGATGGAGCGTTATCTGATAAACAAGGATATTTTGTATTTGCAGTACAAGACAGTCTTGTTGAAGGAACGCTCAAATTGAAGCGCGTTAATTATTCCAGTATAGTACTTCCTATTCGCGTAACACAAGACAGTAACTATTCGTTTGTGATGGAGGAAGGAGAAGACTACTTAGAAGAAATTGTCATTAAGACAACAAGTAATGCCAAGAGAGGGAACAGCGAACGATTGGAGCTAAATGCAATGGATGTAGTGAGTACCGCAGGGAGTCCAGGAAACATAATAGGCGCATTGAGCACTTTACCAGGTGCTCAGGTTAATGGAGAAGATGGACGATTATTAATTCGCGGAGGTAGAGCAGAAGAAAGCGGTATTTATGTCAATGGCATTAAAGTTTTCCAACCTTATACCGCTACAATAGAAAACATGCCTGTACGATCTAAGTTTAATCCTTTTTTATTTAAAGGTATGTCGTTCTCAGCAGGGGGATATAGTGCTGAGTTTGGAGGAGCATTATCAGGGATATTAGAGATGGAAACCACAGAACAGATCGATCCCTCACGTAAAGATATTTCAATTTCATCCGTTGGAGGAAGTTTTGGACAAACACATCAATGGAAGAAGAATTCGCTGTCTTACAATGTTAATTATCTCAATTTGGGCGCTTATACCGCACTTGTTGAACAGCGATATAAAACCAAGAAACCCTTTTCAACACAGTCAGGTGAAATAGTGTATAAAAGAGAACTTAAAGACGCAGGGTATAAATTCTATGCAGCGATAGATCATTCATCAATAGCGTATGAGCAAGAAAGATACCCGAGTCATCGCATTGATGCCCTGTCAATGAACAATAACAATCTGTATATGAACAGTGCGTATTTTAAAAAAATAACCCCTTTTATGCGAGTCGATATCGGAACAGGGATAGGGTATTCTACTTATAGTGGAGAGATAAATGAAAAGTACATCAATACTAAAAATTGGGATTTGAATCAGAAGCTTAAATTATCCTATCAATGGAGTGGTCGTTGGCACTCTTTTTTGGGGATAGATTTTCAAATAGGACAATTAAAAGTGAAAAAAGCGATAGAGCAACTACAACAACAAGATGAGAAGACGGCCAACCAACTAGCTTTTTTCTTCGAGAATCAATGGCGTATAACGACTGATTTAACATGGAAAGCTGGAGTGCGAATAAATAAGTTTTCCGCAATATCTCAAGGAGTGATTGAACCTAGAACTACTTTGCTATATCAAATTAATTCCAAACAGCAATTAGTAGGATCTTACGGGGTATTTCACCAAGCGTTGAGTTCAGAATACCTGATAGACGTAAAACCACAAGAGTGGATGAAGGCACAGCATTATATCCTTAATTATACCTACAATTTTAATAAACGCTTGTTGCGTATAGAAGCCTTTTATAAAGATTATACAAAGTTGTTACTTGTAGATTCCAGTTCAACAAATCCGTATAATCAAGAAGGAAAAGGTTACGTCAAAGGGTTTGATCTTTTTTGGAAAGATCAAAACACAATCGAGAATTTCAGCTATTGGATTACGTATACCTATATGGATTCCAAAAGAAAGGAAATGTATAGTAAAGAAAATATACAACCCTCTTATGTAACGAAACACAACCTATCTATCGTTACAAAATACTGGATTAACACGTGGAAATCTCAGATAAGTATGACCTATAATTACAGTACGCCTCGATTGTTTCACACTCCAAATACCACAGAATATACAACCTATAAAAGTAGCCCTATACACAATTTAAGTATGAGTTGGGCCTATTTAGTACGACCTCAAAAAATTCTCTACTTATCGATCGATAATCTATTGGGGCGAAATCCAGTATACGCATATCAATTTAATACAACAAAGCAACAACCAGACTTGGTGCAAGCATCTGCTAAACGATTTGTCTATGTGGGGTTCATGTGGACAATCAGTGCCAACAAAAAAACAAACCAGTTAGAGAATCTCTAGTTTGAACGAGTCCTATTAATTTATTTCACATTTAAATATTTAATCAAATGAAAAAGGTATTAATTTTATTTTTTAGTGTTTGGAGTATCCTGTCTTTCGGACAGACCAATTATGAGAAGGGAATGAAAAAGGCAATGAATGAATGGCATAAGGGAAACACCAAAGAGGCATTAGCTGTATTAGAGCGAATCTCTGATGCAAAACCAGCCGATTGGATTCCTGTATATTATCAGGTATTGATAAACATAACGCAAGGATTCCAAAATCCAAGAAGCGAAACAGTAGCGTCTATCGTCGAACAGAATCGCATGCTTATTGAACGATGGTTGGACAAAAAGGACGATGAGTGGTATGTATTGCAAGGAATGAATGAAACACTTGACCTTATGACTGATCCTATGAACAAAGGCATGAGCCAAAGTCCCATAATCATTGCAGCCTATCAAAAGGCAATCAAACTCGATTCGGATAATCCTAGAGCCGTTTATTCTTTGGCGAATTTTTATTTGAATAGTTCGAAATTTATGAAAATCGATGAGGAACAATGTATAAAAGATTTGCGAAGATCCATTGAGCTATTTGATCAACAAAAAGAGCAGGAGCCATTTTATCCATCTTGGGGAAGAGAATGGGCGTTGAAAACACTAACAGTCTATGAGAAAAAGTAAGTAACAAAGAACAGAAGGAACAATGAAAATCAATTGGTATAGACACAGTGTGTTAGCGATTAATTTTGGTGTGATGAGTAGTTTGTCTACTTCATACTATTTCTTTAACAAGACTAAACATCTTAGTCATGCGTCTTACACAGACTATCTTTTTTCAAAAAATGCATGGTTGTCTTTTTTGATTACCGTGTGTATTTATGGGGCAAATGTCGGTGCAAGCATATTGTTAGATCTTCTTTTGAATAAAATAAATCGAAAGAGGAAAATTCCTTTTAGTCGAATGGTTCGAAATATTTTGTTTTTTACCAACGGATTATTTGTTTCTATTGTATCATACTATTTCTTCTTGAGTCTTTTCTTGTGGTTTTTTTTCCAAGTGCCTTTCCAGTCCTTCTATACCACAGAACATTTACACCTTAGCGATTTTTTAGGTGTTATTCTTGTGAGTTTTTTCATTATTATGATTGTCTTTGTTTTTTCATACAACGATCAATTAAGAGCGTTAGAACTTAAAAATAAAGAGATGGAAATTGCGTTACAGAAAAGCCAAATTGCCCATATGAAGGAACAGTTGTCACCGCATTTTTTGTTTAACAATCTCAATGTGCTTATTAGCACGATTCAAGAAGATCCGATTAAAGCAGAACAATTTGCTCGTTCTTTTTCAAAAATATACCGCTATGTTTTGGAACGTTTAGACAATTCTTCCTGTTCCGTAGGGGAAGAGGTCGCCTTTATCAAAGATTATATTTATCTTCTCAATGTTAGATATGATCAAGCCATTGATTTTCTCATTGACGATGAAGTGACTAATTGGGGGGAGGTACAGATACCAACATTGAGCTTGCAATTGTTAATTGAAAATGTGGTTAAGCACAACGCAATTCCATCAGAAGGAAAAATAACGGTGACGTTAAAGGTGGAGAAGGAACATTTGGTCATGGAAAATCAAAAATACAGTAAACCAAAACAGGAGTATTCTACAGGAGTAGGATTATCGAATCTATCAAGACGATGTCAATTGTTGTTCAAAAGAGAAATTGAAATTAAAGATTTAATAGCTAGTTTTAGCGTGAGTATTCCCTTACAAAAAAAGTAATATCGATGAATATAGTTATTATTGAAGACGAAAAACCCGCAGCAAGATTGTTAATACGCGAGTTAGACAAATTAGGCTTTAGCGTGCAACAAACCTTGCATTCTGTTAGTGAAGCAATTCCTTGGTTTGTTCAAAATGAACAGCCCGATTTGATTTTTGCCGATATACAATTGACAGATGGCTTGTCTTTAGAAATTTTTGAACAAGTAGAACTGCAACACAGCGCTATTATTTTCGTAACAAGTTTTGATCATTATGCGATAAAAGCTTTTAAGCTCAATAGCATTGATTATCTATTGAAACCGATAGACTCCAGTGAATTGTTGGGGGCGATCACTAAGTTTAAGGCGCATTGCCATCGAATAGGGCAGCAGGTAGAGCAGTTGAGACGCACAATACCAAAGGCTACATATCCCAAGCGATTTATGGTCAAGATAGGCATGCAATTAAAAATGATCTTGGTTGAAGATGTGGTTTGTTTCTATAGAGAAGATAGAGGAGTGTATGTTGTAACGAAGGAAGGAAAAAGTCATCTATTAGACGAATCTTCGTTAGAGGCTATTGTGAAAATGGTAGATCCATCTCAATTTTTTAGAGTCAACCGGTACCAAATTATAGCTATAGATTTTATTGAGCAGATGATTCACCTTTCTACATCGCGATTAAAAGTAACGTTGTTGAATTATAAGGAAGAAGTGATGGTTAGTAGAGAACGAATAAGTGATTTTAAGCTGTGGTTAGGGGCTAATTAGTTTAAAATATACTTGTTTTAAATTGTAGCTGAAGGAATTAGCAAAAGGAAAAATTAATGTAAAATAAAAGGGAAGAGTAGAAAAAAAGTGTTTTTTTGTTGTGTTGTATAAAAAAAGCATTACTTTTGCATCACCAAATGAGAGGAGGTGTATGAAAACATGTTGATCATTCCAATTAAAGACGGAGAAAATATTGATAGAGCACTAAAGCGCTACAAAAGAAAATTTGACAGAACAGGTACGTTACGTCAATTAAGATCTCGTCAGCACTTTACTAAACCGTCTGTTTTAAAAAGAGACAAAATGCAAAAAGCTGCATATATCCAACACTTAAGAGATTCAGTAGAAATCTAGTCTTAAACGTAGGATTAAAGTATAAGGCCGTTGTAATAAAGTATTATCTTTGTTACAACGGTTTTTTTATGGACAAAAATTTAGAAAAGTTTTTAGAGTACTTAGCGAAAGAGAAGAATTACTCGCGGCATACGATAGAGGCGTATCAAAATGATATTGCTGTTTTTTTGGGTTATTTGGAAGAAAGTGAAAAGAATTACTTGTTGATCAAATACGATGCAGTTCGCTCTTGGATTGTCGTATTGATGGAAACAGGTATGAGTAAGCGATCCATTAATCGAAAGATGAGTGCATTAAAAGCATTTTATAAGTTTTTGATGAAAATTAGCGAAGTAGAGGTAAGTCCGCTCCAACAGCACAAGACCTTAAAAGTCGAGAAGAAATTGCAATTGCCTTTTTCAATGGTAGAAGTTGATGCAGTTCGCATTGACTTAGAAGAGCAAGAGGGGTTTGATGCTTTGCGCGATTTGGTTATTGTGGAGATGTTGTATTGTCTGGGCTTACGTCGGAGTGAGCTCTGTGGAGTACAAGTGGTTGATGTAGATTTTTACACCAAAATGATTCGCATCACTGGAAAGGGAAATAAGGTGCGTTACGTGCCTATGATCGATACTTTAATCGCACTTTTAAAACGCTATTTGATTGAACGTGCGAACGTTTTGAGAGATTTTCAAGAAATTAACTATTTTTTAATAGATAGTAAGGGTGCTAAAGTTGATGAAATATTTGTTTATCGAGTGATTAATTTATATTTTAGTAAGACGACAACCAAGGAAAAAAATAGTCCTCATATGTTAAGGCATGCATTTGCCACTCATCTTTTAGAAAACGGGGCTGATATTAATTCGATCAAAGAGTTGATGGGGCATCAAAGCTTAGCTTCTACTGAAGTTTATGCGCATGTAAATCTAAAAGAATTGAAAGAAACGTATATGAAGACGCATCCGAGGTTGAGGAAAAACAAATAAAGAACCTTAAAAACAAAACGTTATGAAAGTAAACATTCAAGCAGTTAATTTTAATGTGGATCGTAAACTAGTGGATTTTATCAACGAGAGAATGCTAAAAGTAGGTAAGTTTTACGATAAAGTGATTTCTGTAGACGTATTTTTAAAATTGGAAAATACAAATGAGAAAGAAAACAAAACAGTTGAGGTTAAATTATTAGTTCCAGGTGATGATATTCTTGCGAAAAAAACGTGTAAAACATTTGAAGAGGGAGTTGATTTAGGTGCGGATGCTATCGAACGCATGGTTGTGAAGTACAAAGAGAAAATGAAAGCACATTAATGGAAAAAAATCAGTAAATTGTTTTTTTTAATCAATAAAATATATACATTTGCAGTCCGTTAGAAATAGCGGACTTTTTCTATTGAGTAAAATGCCGGTGTAGCTCAGTTGGCTAGAGCAGCTGATTTGTAATCAGCAGGTCGTGGGTTCGAGTCCCTCCATCGGCTCAAAAGAAACAAGTGAAAACCAAAGGTTTGAGGGGAGATACTCAAGCGGCCAACGAGGACGGACTGTAAATCCGTTGGGAAACCTTCGCAGGTTCGAATCCTGCTCTCCCCACGACTAAATATAAAAATGCATAAGCCGGTGTAGCTCAGGGGTAGAGTGCTTCCTTGGTAAGGAAGAGGTCACGGGTTCAAATCCCGTCATTGGCTCAGGTTTTTTTATTATATTTGAACACTAATTATATAACTAAGATTAAATTATTAGATCATGGCAAAGGAAACTTTTGATCGTTCGAAACCGCACTTAAACATCGGTACTATCGGACACGTTGACCACGGTAAAACTACTACTACTGCTGCTATTACTAAAGTTTTAGCTGACGCAGGATTCTCAGAAGCTCGTTCATTTGATTCAATTGATAATGCTCCAGAAGAAAAAGAGCGTGGTATTACAATTAATACTTCTCACGTAGAGTACCAAACTAAAAACCGTCACTATGCACACGTTGACTGTCCAGGTCACGCGGATTACGTGAAAAACATGGTTACTGGTGCTGCTCAGATGGATGGTGCTATCTTAGTAGTTGCTGCTACTGATGGACCAATGCCACAAACTCGTGAGCACATCTTATTAGGACGCCAAGTAGGTATTCCTAGAATTGTTGTTTTCTTAAACAAAGTTGACTTAGTAGATGACGCTGAGTTATTAGAGCTTGTTGAAATGGAAGTTAGAGATTTATTATCTTTCTACCAATATGACGGTGATAATGGACCAGTAGTTCAAGGTTCTGCTTTAGGAGCTTTAAACGGAGAGCAAAAATGGGTTGATGCATTATTGCAATTAATGGATGAAGTTGACGCTTGGATCGAAGAGCCAGTACGTGACAACGAAAAACCATTCTTAATGCCAGTAGAAGACGTATTTACAATTACAGGACGTGGAACTGTTGCTACAGGACGTATCGAAACTGGAGTTGCTAATACAGGAGATGCTGTTGAAATCATCGGTATGGGAGCTGACAAATTAACTTCTACTATTACAGGAGTTGAGATGTTCCGTAAAATCTTAGACCGTGGAGAAGCTGGAGATAACGTAGGTTTATTATTGAGAGGTATTGACAAAACTGATATCCGTCGTGGTATGGTTATTTGTAAACCAGGTTCAGTTAAACCACACGCTAAATTCAAAGCTGAGGTTTATATCTTGAAAAAAGAAGAAGGTGGACGTCACACTCCATTCCATAACAACTACCGTCCTCAATTCTACGTTCGTACAACTGACGTAACTGGAACAATCCAATTACCAGAAGGAACTGAGATGGTTATGCCTGGAGATAACTTAACTATCACTGTTGAGTTGTTAAGCCCAATCGCTTTATCAGTAGGTTTACGTTTCGCTATCCGTGAAGGTGGTAGAACAGTAGGTGCTGGTCAGGTAACTGAAATTTTAGACTAATTATTTAGTATAAATAAATTTTTAAAGTCAGCGGGTAACCGCTGACTTTTATAACAAACGGGTGTAGTTCAAGGGTAGAATAGCGGTCTCCAAAACCGTTGATGGGGGTTCGAATCCCTCCACCCGTGCAAAAACAATATAACATGGCAAAGGTATTTAATTACATATCAGAAGCTTTTACAGAACTTAAATCAAATGTAACTTGGTCTCCTTGGGCTGAAGTGCAAAAGTATACCATCGTGATTGCAATTTTTGCAATCGTATTGGCACTTGCTACTTGGGGAGTAGATAGTTTGTTTGGGGACTTGTTAGGGAAGTTTTATAATTGGATAAGATCATAAGGAGAAAAATATTATGGCTGATACAAATGTCAAAAAATGGTATGTGGTTCGTGCGGTAAGTGGACAGGAGAATAAAGTTAAGAATTATATCGAAACTGAAATTTCTCGTTTAGGGTTGTCAGATTATCTTTCGCAAGTTTTAGTACCAACTGAAAAAGTGGTTTCTGAAGATAAGAATGGTAAGAAGAAAACAACTGAACGCGTTTACTTTCCAGGCTATGTGATGATTGAGGCTAACTTGACAGGAGAAGTTCCGCATGCTATTAAATCAATAACAGGAGTTATTGGTTTTCTTGGAGAAACAAGAGGAGGAGATCCCGTGCCTTTAAGAGAGTCTGAGGTTAATCGCATGTTAGGAAAAGTCGATGAATTAGCTGTGAAAGTTGATTCAGGTGCAATCCCTTATGAAGTTGGTGAGTCAGTAAAAGTGACTGATGGTCCATTTAAAGGTTTCGATGCAACCATCGAAAACATAAATGAAGATAAGCGTAAGCTAGAGGTAATGGTGAAGATTTTTGGAAGAAAGACACCTTTGGAATTAAGCTTTACACAAGTAGAAAAAATATAATGTTACATAGACGCATCTTTGCTTCCAAAAGAGATGTGCTAAATTTTTTTAGAAATGGCAAAAGAAATTAGTAAAGTAGTTAAACTACAAGTTAAGGGAGGTGCTGCGAATCCTTCGCCACCGGTTGGACCTGCTTTGGGGGCTGCTGGAGTTAATATCATGGAGTTCTGTAAGCAATTTAATGCTAGAACACAAGATAAACCCGGTAAAGTTTTACCAGTACAAATTACTGTGTACAAAGACAAATCATTCGAATTTGTTGTTAAAACGCCACCTGCTGCTGTTCAATTATTAGAGGCTGCAAAAGTGAAATCTGGATCTGGTGAGCCTAATAGAAAAAAAGTAGCTAGCGTAACTTGGGAACAAGTACGTGCTATCGCAGAAGACAAAATGCCGGATTTAAACGCATTTACTGTTGAATCAGCGATGTCAATGATCGCGGGTACTGCAAGATCTATGGGTATATCAGTAACGGGAACAGCTCCTTTTTAATTGTAAAAGAAAAAAGAAATGGCAAAATTAACAAAAAAGCAAAAGGAAGCTGCTGCTAAAATTGAGAAAGGTAGATTTTATTCTTTAAAAGAAGGTTCTGCTTTAATTAAAGAAGTTGCTTCTGCAAAATTTGACGAATCTGTTGATATCGCTGTACGTTTGGGTGTAGATCCACGTAAAGCTAATCAAATGGTGCGTGGGGTAGTTACTTTACCACACGGAACTGGAAAAGATGTTAGAGTGTTAGCATTAGTTACTCCGGATAAAGAAGCTGAAGCTACAGCTGCTGGAGCAGACTATGTTGGATTAGATGAGTACCTACAAAAAATCAAAGACGGTTGGACAGATGTTGATGTTATCATCACTATGCCTGCTGTTATGGGTAAATTAGGACCATTAGGACGTATTTTAGGTCCTAGAGGATTAATGCCAAACCCTAAAACTGGTACTGTAACTATGGACGTAGCGAAAGCAGTTCAAGAAGTGAAAGCTGGTAAAATCGATTTTAAAGTTGATAAAACGGGAATCGTTCACGCAGGTATTGGAAAAGTATCGTTTAGTGCTGATATGATTCAAGAAAATGCAGCTGAATTGATTCAAACATTAATCAAATTAAAACCAACAGCAGCTAAAGGTACTTATGTTAAGTCTATTCATATATCTAGTACTATGAGCCCTGCTATTGCTTTAGATCCTAAAGCAGTATAATTGGTAGAAAAAATTTTTACGTATGACTAGAGAACAAAAAGCAGTAGCGATAGAAGACATTAAAGGAAAATTAGCAGATGCTAATATCTTTTATATAGCTGATATTTCAGGATTAAATGCAGAGGTTACTACAAACTTGAGAAGAGCTTGTAATAAAGCAGGTATCACAGTTGAAGTAGTTAAGAATACGTTGCTTGCTAAAGCAATGGAATCATCTGAGAAAAACTATGAGGATTTACCTTCAGTATTAAAAGGAAACAGCGCGATCTTTATTTCGGACGTTGCTAACGGACCGGCTAAAATTATCAAAGATTTTAGAAAGAAAAGCGACAAACCTTTATTGAAAGGAGCTTACATTAACGAAGAAATCTATATCGGTGATAGCCAATTAGATTCGTTAGTAGCTATCAAATCTAAAGAGGAAGTTATTGGAGAAATCATCGGATTACTACAATCACCTGCTCAAAGAGTTATCTCAGCTCTACAAAATCAATTCAAAGACGAAGAATAAAAAAAGATTCTTGTGTTTGAATGTTCCATAAACGAACGCACATTAATAAATTATATTTTTACAAATCATTTAAACGATAGAAAAAATGGCAGATTTGAAACAATTCGCAGAACAATTAGTTAACTTAACAGTTAAAGAAGTTAACGAATTAGCAACTATATTAAAAGATGAATACGGAATTGAGCCTGCAGCTGCTGCTGTAGTTGTAGCTGCTGGTGGAGACGCTGGAGCTGCTGAAGAGCAAACTGAATTCACAGTAGTATTAAAAGACGCTGGTGCTTCTAAATTAGCAGTAGTTAAAGCAGTTAAAGAATTAACTGGTTTAGGTCTTAAAGAAGCTAAAGATATGGTTGATTCAGTTCCTGCAAACATCAAAGAAGGTGTTTCTAAAGATGAGGCTGAAGGTCTTAAAAAAGCATTGGAAGAAGCTGGAGCTGTTGTTGAGCTTAAATAAGCTTTTTAACCAAAATATTTTAGGTTTAGGTCTTGGGAGCAATCCCAAAGGCCTAAACCATTTTGCGTATAAATCGATTTGTGCGTAAATCTTATTAAACATTATAAACAAAATTTATTGTCCATTGATGATCACAAATCAGAATGAAAGATTAAATTTTGCCTCTACAAAGAATATTCCTGCTTATCCAGATTTCTTGGATATCCAGGTTAAGTCTTTTAAGGATTTCTTTCAGTTAGAAACGAAATCAGAAGAAAGAGGTAATGAAGGTTTATATAATACCTTCATGGAGAACTTCCCGATCACTGATACGAGAAATCAGTTTGTATTGGAGTTTCTTGATTACTTTGTTGATCCTCCTCGCTATTCAATTGAAGAATGTATTGATAGAGGACTAACGTATAGCGTTCCGTTAAAAGCGCGTTTAAAATTGTACTGTACTGATCCAGAACACGAAGATTTCGAGACTATCGTTCAAGATGTGTATTTGGGAACTATACCGTATATGACGCCTAGCGGTACATTTGTAATCAATGGAGCTGAGCGTGTGGTAGTGTCTCAATTACACCGTTCACCTGGTGTGTTCTTTGGACAGTCATTCCATGCTAATGGAACTAAATTGTATTCGGCGAGAGTTATTCCTTTCAAAGGATCATGGATTGAGTTTGCTACTGATATCAATAGCGTAATGTACGCCTATATTGATAGAAAGAAAAAATTACCTGTTACTACCTTATTCCGTGCAATTGGATTCGAAAGAGACAAGGATATCCTAGAGATTTTCGACCTTGCAGAGGAGGTAAAAGTATCAAAAACAGGATTGAAAAAATACATCGGTCGTCGACTTGCTGCACGTGTGTTAAACACTTGGCATGAAGACTTCGTAGATGAAGATACAGGAGAAGTAGTTTCAATTGAGAGAAATGAGATTATCTTAGACCGTGATACAGTCCTAGATAAAGATAATGTCGAAGAAATCATTGAGGCGAACGTTAAGAATATCCTCCTACATAAAGAAGACAATAATCAGGCAGATTATGCCATCATTCATAATACGTTACAGAAGGACCCTACTAACTCTGAAAAAGAGGCAGTAGAGCACATCTACCGTCAGTTGCGTAATGCAGAACCGCCTGATGAGGAAACTGCACGCGGTATTATTGATAAATTATTCTTCTCCGACCAACGTTACAATCTAGGTGAGGTAGGTCGTTACAGAATGAATAAAAAACTTAATCTTGATACCCCAATTGACAAACAGGTATTGACAAAAGAAGATATTATCACTATTGTTAAATACTTGATTGAATTGATTAACTCGAAGGCTGAGATTGATGATATTGACCACTTATCAAACCGTCGTGTACGTACTGTAGGTGAGCAATTATCAGCTCAATTTGGTGTTGGTTTAGCACGTATGGCTAGAACAATTCGCGAGCGTATGAACGTACGTGACAACGAAGTGTTTACTCCAATCGACTTAATTAACGCGAAGACATTATCTTCAGTGATTAATTCATTTTTCGGAACGAACCAGTTATCTCAGTTCATGGATCAAACGAATCCATTGGCAGAGATTACACATAAACGTCGTTTATCAGCTTTAGGACCTGGAGGTTTATCTAGAGAAAGAGCTGGTTTCGAGGTACGTGACGTTCACTATACACACTACGGACGTTTATGTCCTATTGAAACGCCAGAGGGACCAAACATTGGTTTGATCTCATCTCTTGCGGTGTATGCAAAAGTGAATAACATGGGATTCATCGAAACTCCATACCGTCCAGTAGTGGAAGGAAAAGTGGATATCGTGAACGATCCAGTATATTTAAGTGCTGAAGAAGAGGAAGGAATGTTAATCGCTCAAGCGAACGTTCCAATGGATAGCGAAGGAAACATTACAGAAGAACGTGTAGTTGTAAAAGAAGAAGGGGATTTCCCAGTGGTTGAACCTAAAGAATTACACTATACTGACGTTTCTCCTAACCAGATCGCTTCAATTTCAGCTTCATTGATTCCGTTCTTAGAACACGATGACGCCAACCGTGCGTTGATGGGATCAAACATGATGCGTCAGGCTGTGCCTTTATTACGTGCGGATTCTCCAATCGTAGGTACAGGTTTAGAAAGACAAGTTGCTTCGGATTCACGTGTTTTAATTAACGCTGAAGGTGAAGGAGTTGTTGAGTATGTAGACGCTCAAAAAATTATTATTAAATACGATCGTACGGATGAAGAGCGTTTAATCAGCTTCGATCCAGACGAAAAAGTATACAATCTAATTAAATTTAGAAAAACCAACCAAAGTACTTGTATCAACTTGAAACCTATTGTTCGCAAAGGAGATAGAGTAACAAGAGGACAAGTATTATGTGAAGGATATGCTACACAAAACGGAGAGTTAGCGCTTGGACGTAACTTGCAAGTGGCTTTTATGCCATGGAAAGGGTACAACTTCGAGGATGCTATCGTGATCTCTGAAAAAGTAGTGCGTGAAGATATCTTTACATCTATCCACATTGATGACTATACACTTGAGGTACGTGATACTAAATTAGGAAACGAAGAGTTGACTAATGATATCCCGAACGTAAGTGAAGAGGCAACAAAAGACTTAGATGAAAACGGTATGATCCGCATCGGTGCTGAAGTTAAGCCTGGTGATATCCTTATTGGTAAAATTACACCGAAAGGTGAGTCTGATCCAACACCTGAAGAGAAGTTATTACGCGCAATCTTCGGTGATAAAGCTGGAGATGTTAAAGATGCATCGTTAAAAGCTTCGCCTTCATTAAGAGGAGTTGTGTTAGATAAAAAATTATTTGCAAGAGCTGTAAAAGACAAACGCAAACGCTCAAAAGACAAAGATGATTTAGCTTTATTAGAAACAAAATTCGAAGTGAAGTTTAATGAGTTAAAAGATCGTTTGGTTGAAAAATTATTCTTCATCGTGAATGGTAAAACATCACAAGGTGTATTGAATGATTTAGGAGAGGAAATCTTACCGAAAGGAAAGAAATTCACTCAAAAAATGTTACATGCTGTAGATGATTTCGCTCACTTAACGAAAGGACAATGGACAGTTGATGAAGAGACAAACAGTATGATTACTGATTTGATCCACAACTACAAAATTAAGTTGAACGACTTACAAGGTGCTTTACGTAGAGAGAAATTTATGATTACGGTTGGGGATGAATTACCATCTGGAATCTTAAAACTTGCAAAAGTTTATATTGCTAAAAAACGTAAGTTAAAAGTTGGGGATAAGATGGCAGGACGTCACGGTAACAAAGGTATTGTTGCTAGAATCGTTAGAGATGAAGACATGCCATTCTTAGAAGACGGTACGCCAGTGGATATCGTGTTAAACCCATTAGGGGTACCATCTCGTATGAACATTGGTCAGATCTATGAAACTGTATTAGGATGGGCTGGACAAAAATTGGGTAAAAAATATGCTACTCCAATTTTCGACGGTGCTGAATTAGATCAAATTAATGCGCTTACAGATGAAGCTGGTATTCCTAGATTTGGACATACTTATTTGTACGATGGAGGAACAGGAGAACGTTTCCACCAAAGAGCAACAGTAGGAGTTATTTACATGTTGAAATTAGGACACATGGTTGATGATAAGATGCACGCGCGTTCAATCGGACCATACTCTTTAATTACGCAACAACCATTAGGAGGTAAAGCTCAATTTGGAGGTCAGCGTTTTGGAGAGATGGAGGTTTGGGCTCTAGAAGCATACGGAGCATCAAGTACATTACGTGAGATTTTGACGGTAAAATCGGATGACGTTATTGGTAGAGCGAAAACTTACGAAGCTATCGTTAAAGGTGAAACTATGCCAGAACCAGGATTGCCTGAATCATTCAATGTATTAATGCATGAATTAAAAGGTCTTGGATTAGACATCAGATTAGAAGAATAAACTATAGATTTTAGAGTAAGCAGTTTTTGCTGCTTACTCTTTATCATACACTTTAACAAGTAAGTTTACCATGAATAGAAATAAAGAGAAAAATACCGTAAAAAGGTTTAATAAAATCTCAATTGGTTTAGCTTCACCTGAATCGATTCTTGCTGAATCAAGAGGGGAAGTTTTAAAACCAGAAACAATTAACTATCGTACGCATAAACCAGAACGTGATGGTTTATTCTGCGAGCGTATTTTTGGTCCTGTAAAAGATTACGAGTGTGCTTGTGGTAAGTATAAAAGAATTCGCTACAAAGGAATCGTTTGTGACCGTTGTGGTGTTGAAGTTACTGAAAAGAAAGTACGTCGAGATAGAGTAGGGCATATCAACCTTGTTGTGCCTATTGCACATATTTGGTATTTCCGTTCTTTACCTAATAAAATTGGTTATATCTTAGGTCTTCCGTCTAAGAAGCTAGATATGATCATCTACTACGAGCGTTATGTCGTAATTCAACCAGGTATTGCTAAAAATGCCGAGGGTGAAGCGCTAAATCGCCTTGATTTCTTAACTGAAGAAGAATATCTGAATATCGCAGATTCTCTTCCGATGGAAAATCAATTCTTAGATGATACAGATCCAAATAAATTCATCGCTAAAATGGGTGCTGAATGTATTATGGATTTATTAGCGACAACTGACTTAGATCAATTGTCTTATACTTTGCGTCACGCAGCTAATAACGAAACATCTAAACAAAGAAAAACCGAAGCATTAAAACGTCTTCAAGTGGTTGAGGCTTTCCGTGAATCAAACGAGAATCGCGAGAATAGACCTGAATGGATGATCCTAAAAGTGATTCCTGTTATTCCACCTGAATTACGTCCATTAGTGCCATTAGATGGTGGTCGTTTTGCAACGTCGGATTTGAATGACCTATATCGTCGTGTGATTATCCGTAACAACCGTTTAAAACGATTAATGGAAATTAAAGCTCCTGAAGTAATCTTGCGTAATGAAAAACGTATGCTTCAAGAGGCTGTAGATTCACTATTTGACAACACAAGAAAATCTTCTGCTGTTAAGACTGAGTCTAACCGTCCATTAAAATCATTATCTGATTCATTAAAAGGTAAACAAGGACGTTTCCGTCAAAACTTACTTGGTAAACGTGTGGATTATTCTGCTCGTTCGGTAATTGTCGTTGGACCTGAATTGAAATTATACGAGTGTGGATTGCCAAAAGATATGGCTGCTGAACTTTACAAACCGTTCGTAATCCGTAAATTGATTGAGAGAGGTATCGTAAAAACAGTAAAATCTGCGAAGAAAATTATTGATAAGAGAGAGCCAGTAGTTTGGGATATCTTAGAAAACGTGATTAAAGGACACCCTGTTCTATTGAACCGTGCCCCTACGTTACACCGTTTAGGTATTCAAGCATTCCAACCGAAATTGATTGAAGGTAAAGCGATTCAGTTACACCCATTAGTGTGTACGGCGTTTAACGCGGATTTCGATGGTGACCAGATGGCAGTTCACTTGCCATTAGGACCAGAGGCAATCTTAGAAGCTCAATTGTTAATGTTGGCTTCACACAATATCTTGAACCCAGCGAATGGTGCGCCTATTACAGTACCTTCTCAAGACATGGTACTTGGTCTATACTATATGACTAAGTTACGTAAGTCTACACCAGAAGAAATTGTAAAAGGAGAAGGATTAACATTCTACTCTGTTGAGGAAGTACACATTGCTATCAACGAAGGGAAACTTGACTTGAATGCTGGTGTTAAAGTACGTGCGAAAGATTATAACGAAAAAGGTGAATTAGCGTATAGAATCATTGAAACTACTGCTGGACGTATCTTGTTTAACGAGGTAGTTCCTGAAAAAGCAGGATATATCAATGAGGTATTAACGAAAAAATCACTTCGTGATATTATTGGAGGTATTTTAGCTACAACTGACGTACCTACAACAGCTGCATTCTTAGATGATATCAAAGGAATGGGCTATGGTTACGCTTTCCGCGGAGGATTGTCATTCAGTTTGGGTGATATTATCGTTCCAGAGAAAAAACAAGATTTGATTGATGATGCAAACCAACAAGTAGATCATATTACTATGAACTATAACATGGGGCTTATCACAAATAATGAGCGTTACAACCAAGTTATTGACGTTTGGACATCGACAAACGCTATGTTAACTGAATTAGCGATGAAGAACATTCGCGAAGATAAACAAGGATTTAACTCAGTATACATGATGTTGGATTCTGGAGCGAGGGGTTCTAAGGAGCAGATTCGTCAGTTAACTGGTATGCGTGGTTTGATGGCTAAGCCGAAAAAATCAACAGCAGGTGGTGGTGAGATTATCGAAAACCCGATTCTTTCTAACTTTAAAGAAGGTCTATCGATTTTAGAGTATTTCATTTCTACTCACGGTGCTCGTAAAGGTCTTGCGGATACGGCGTTAAAAACAGCGGATGCTGGATACTTAACTCGTCGTCTACATGACGTTGCACAAGATGTAATCGTTAACTCGGTGGATTGTGGTACTTTGAGAGGTATTGATGTAATGCCATTAAAGAAAAACGAAGAGGTAATTGAAACATTAGGAGAAAGAGTATTAGGACGTGTTGCGTTAAACAACGTAGTGAATCCTTTAAACTCAGAAGTAATCGTTGGTGCAGGTGAGGAAATCACTGAAGCAATCGCTAAAGCAATCAACGCAGCTCCTATCGAATCGGTTGAAGTTCGTTCTCCATTGACATGTGAGGCTAAAGTTGGTATCTGTGCGAAATGTTACGGACGTAACCTTGCTACAGCAAGAATGGTTCAAAAAGGTGAAGCTGTTGGTGTTGTTGCTGCTCAATCAATTGGGGAGCCTGGTACACAGTTAACATTGAGAACCTTCCACGTTGGGGGTACTGCTGGAAATATTTCTGAAACTTCTACAATCAACGCTAAGTTTAAAGGTCGTTTAGAGATCGAAGAACTTAGAACAGTTGAAGGTGAAGACCACGAAGGAAAGAAGATCAACATCGTTATCTCTCGTTCTACAGAGGTGAAATTGTACGATTCAAATACAGGAATTTTGTTAACAACAAACAATATCCCTTATGGTTCTACAATCTTTGTAAATGACGGAGATGTTGTTGAAGAAGGAGCTATTATCTGTAAGTGGGACCCTTATAACGGTGTAATCGTTTCTGAGTTCACAGGTAAAGTTGCTTATGAAGATATCGAACAAGGACAAACGTTCATGGTTGAAATCGATGAGCAAACTGGTTTCCAAGAAAAGGTAATTAGCGAATCAAGAAACAAAAAATTAATTCCTACTTTATTAATTTACGGTAAAGACGGTGAGTTAATTCGTTCATACAACTTACCAGTAGGTTCTCACTTAATGGTAAATGACGGAGAGAAAATTAAAGCTGGTAAAGTTTTAGTTAAGATTCCTCGTCATACCTCAAAAGCAGGGGATATTACAGGAGGTTTACCTCGTATTACAGAGCTTTTAGAAGCGCGTAATCCGTCGAATCCAGCTGTAGTTTCTGAAATTGATGGGGTAGTATCTTTCGGTAAAGTGAAAAGAGGTAACAGAGAGATCGTTGTTGAATCTAGAACAGGAGATGTAAGAAAGTATTTAGTTAAACTTTCTAACCAAATCTTAGTTCAAGAGAATGACTTCGTAAGAGCAGGTTTACCATTGTCTGACGGAGCAATTACGCCAGATGATATTTTACGTATCCAAGGACCTTCAGCTGTTCAACAGTACTTAGTAAACGAAATTCAAGAAGTTTACCGTTTACAAGGGGTAAAAATTAATGACAAACACTTCGAGGTTGTTATTAGACAAATGATGCGTAAAGTTCAAATTCAAGATCCAGGGGATACCTTGTTCTTAGAAGATCAATTAATTCACACAAGTGACTTTATCGTTGAAAACGATCGTTTATTCGGTATGAAAGTTGTTGTTGATGCTGGTGAATCTGAGAACTTGAAAGAAGGACAAATTGTTTCAATGCGCGAATTACGCGATGAGAACTCATTGTTAAAACGCGAAGATAAAAACTTAGTAATCGCTAGAGATGTTATGCCAGCTACTGGTACTCCAATTCTACAAGGTATTACTAGAGCTTCGTTACAAACGAAGTCGTTTATCTCTGCAGCGTCATTCCAGGAAACAACAAAAGTGTTAAACGAAGCAGCTGTAGCTGGTAAGATTGATACATTAATGGGATTAAAAGAAAACGTAATTGTTGGACATAGAATCCCTGCTGGTACTGGTATGCGTGAGTATGAAAGTATCATTGTTTCTTCAAATGAAAATGGAGATTTATTAACGCAAGAACAAGAATTAAACTTCTAAGACATGGCTGAAGATCAAAATAACTTCAATATCGAATTGGATGAAGTAACGGCAGAAGGAACTTATTCCAATCTGGCAATAATCAATCATTCAAACACTGAATTTGTGGTCGATTTTGTGAACATCATGCCGGGTGTACCAAAAGCTAGAGTGAAATCAAGAATTATCTTGACACCGCAACATGCTAAAAGACTATTACGAGCACTGGAAGATAATATCAGTAGATTCGAAGAGTCTAATGGAGCAATTAAAGATTACGATTCAAGTAATAATGCAATGCCTCCTATCAACTTTGGTCCAAAAGGAGAAGCTTAATTAGCGCTATATAAAGAAAAGCCTCGCACGAAAGTGTGAGGCTTTTTTTATGTAGTTCTGCTTCGTCTTGCTTTGTGTTACCCCTGTATTAACCTTTTAAAATTCTCTTGTTATTGCTTGTTTCTTCTTATTAGTGTTGTTTTATTGCTAAATCCATGGTTTTGGTAGTCGAATTGAATAGCCAGTTACATTATTTTTGATATTTGCTCCTATCTGAAATACCTAACGGATCTGATTTGTCACAGCGATCTGCGGTGATCGCTTAATTTGATAACTTAAAATTGATATCGGTTAACTATACCTTAATTTGAATTAATTGGAAGTTGTGCTGAAATTGACTTGCTTTGTCTCACGAAAATAAAAGAACTACGCAACACAACAAAAATGGAGAAGTAAGTGTATAGGAATCCAAATAAGCGAGCATTAAGTGAGCGCTGGTGTATTTCTTTTGATCTTACAATAAAACCCAAATTAGGATAGTCGTTGTTACCACTCGTTTGATACAAGCAGTAAAGTAATGACCTAATTTATATTTTATTTTAAGCGTGAATCGAGCCCTTGAAGAGAAATTCTCTAAAAGGGCTTATTTTTTGGATAAAATGCTGTGAATTATGGATTAAAATAGAATATAATGATGCTTGGAATCAAAATAGATAGAAGGTGAATTTTAGGAAAAGAATAGCGTATCGAGTTTGGAGTATAACTTTCGTATAAAAAGAATAAAATGAATGTGAATAATGGGGTCTAAACTTAGTTGGTGTACTATATTAATAGTATTGTTAAGAGGGGATGTTCAATAAAAATGAAATGTTTTCTTAAAAAATATAAAGAATAATACCTACAATTTAAAATACTTCAAATAAATTTTTCAATCTAAAGTAGATGTGCTATTTTTGCCTTTCCACAGTATAGTGGGTATTTAGCAAAGTCTGTATTTAGAGTAGGTTCACTACTCATGAAAAGTAAAGTCATATGAAAGAAATTACAAAAGAAGTTTATCTAAAGTGGTATGAAGACATGCTATTTTGGAGAAAGTTTGAAGACAAGCTTGCAGCTTTATATATTCAACAAAAAGTAAGAGGATTCTTACATTTGTATAACGGGCAAGAAGCGGTTTTGGCTGGAGCTTTACACGCAATGGATTTGTCAAAAGACAAAATGATTACAGCATACAGAAATCACGTACAACCAATCGGACTGGGCGTTGATCCACGAAGAATTATGGCTGAATTGTTAGGAAAAGGGACAGGTACTTCTCAAGGTTTGGGAGGTTCAATGCACATCTTTTCTAAAGAACATAACTTCTATGGAGGACATGGAATTGTAGGTGGACAAATTCCTTTAGGAGCTGGATTAGCATTCGCAGATAAATATTTTGATAGAAAAGCAGTAACGATGTGTTACTTCGGTGATGGGGCTGCACGTCAAGGATCATTGCACGAGACATTCAATATGGCAATGAACTGGAAGTTACCTGTAGTATTTATTATTGAAAATAATGGATATGCAATGGGAACATCAGTAGAACGAACAGCAAATCACTCAGAGATCTGGAAATTGGGATTAGGATATGAAATGCCTAGTGGACCAGTAGATGGAATGAACCCTGTAAAAGTAGCAGAGGCTATGTACGAAGCAATCGAAAGAGCGCGTCGTGGAGATGGACCAACACTACTTGAAATGAAAACATACCGTTACAGAGGTCACTCGATGTCAGATGCTCAACATTACCGTACAAAAGAAGAGGTTGAAGAGTACAAAAAGATAGATCCAATTACACAAGTATTAGATGTAATTAAAGCAAACGGTTATGCAACTGAAAGCGAAATCGAAGCGATGGATCAACGCGTAAAAGACTTAGTTGCTGAATGTGAGAAATTCGCTGAAGAATCTCCATTCCCAGAACTAAACGTAATGTACGACGTAGTATACGAACAAGAGAATTACCCTTTTTTACCTCATAGATTATAATAAAATAATATGGCAGAAGTAATTACAATGCCACGCTTAAGCGACACCATGACAGAAGGTGTTGTTGCAGCTTGGTTAAAGAAAGTTGGAGATAAGATTTCTGAAGGAGATATCCTTGCTGAAATCGAAACAGACAAAGCAACAATGGAATTTGAATCTTTTTACGAAGGTACATTGTTATACATTGGATTACAAGAAGGGGAAGCTGCTCCAGTTGACTCGCTTCTTGCTATTATTGGAAAAGAAGGTGAGGATATTACGGCTTTAATTGGTGGAGGTGCAGCTCCTGTTGCTGAAAAAGTAGCAGAAGTAGAAGCTCCAGAAGCAGAAGTAAAAACCACCACTGCAGCACCAGCTATTCCAGCCGGTGTGAAAGTGATCACAATGCCTCGTTTAAGTGATACGATGACTGAAGGTACGGTGGCTAGTTGGATCAAAAAAGTAGGAGATAAAATCGAAGAAGGCGATATTTTAGCGGAGATTGAAACGGATAAAGCAACAATGGAATTTGAGGCTTTCGAATCAGGAACGCTTTTATACGTTGGTATACAAGAAGGTGAATCAGCGCCTATCGATAGTGTTTTAGCTATCTTAGGACCTGCTGGAACTGATGTGACGGCTTTAGTTGAAGGAGCTAAAAATGGAGGGGCAGTTGCTACAACAACTGAAGCGCCAGTGGAAGCACCAAAAGCAGTTGAATCAACTACAGTAGCTGTTGCAACTGAAACTTCTACTACAGGTGGACGCGTTTTCGTTTCGCCTTTAGCTAAAAAAATAGCAGAAGAGAAAGGAATTAACTTGACTCAAGTAAAAGGAAGTGGTGAAAATGGTCGTATTATTAAACGAGACGTTGAGAATTTCGTACCTAGTGCTGCTCAAACAACTACTTCAACGGCTGCTCCAGTTGCTCAAGCAACTGCTACTGCACCTGAGGTAAAACCTTTTATTCCTGCTGGAGAAGTAAGCTTCGAAGAAGTGAAAAACTCTCAAATGCGCAAAACAATTGCACGTCGTTTAGCGGAATCTAAATTTACAGCACCTCATTATTACTTGACTATCGAAATTGACATGGATAACGCCATGACTTCTCGTAAGTTGATTAACGAGATGCCAGATACAAAGGTATCGTTTAATGATATGGTGGTTAAAGCATGTGCTATGGCTTTGCGTAAACACCCACAAGTAAATACACAATGGACTGACAATGCTACAATCTACAATAACCACATTGCAGTGGGAGTTGCTGTTGCAGTAGAGGATGGACTAGTTGTGCCAGTATTGCCTTTTACAGATCAAATGTCGTTAACGCATATTGGAACAAAAGTAAAAGAATTGGCAGGTAAAGCAAAAACAAAAAAATTGACACCTGCAGAGATGGAAGGAAGTACATTTACAGTTTCAAACTTGGGAATGTTCGGAATTCAATCGTTTACATCGATCATCAATCAACCTAACTCAGCCATTTTATCTGTTGGAGCTATTGTAGAAAAACCAGTAGTTAAAAATGGACAAATTGTTGTAGGTAATACAATGACTGTAACGTTGGCTTGTGACCACAGAACAGTTGATGGTGCTACAGGTGCACAATTCTTACAAACACTGAAAAGTTATATTGAAAACCCAGTTACAATGCTGGCGTAGTCAATTCTTACAGAATAAAATCAAAAAGCTTGCATATTGCAAGCTTTTTTTTGTTTTTTTAATACAAACTAAAGCTAAAATACTGTAAAATAACAAGTGTATTTTGTATTTTTGAGCCATGTTTAAAGTGAAATATTTTAGTTTTTTAGTGGCGATCGTAGCTACTTCTTGTAGTGTATCGTCTAATCTGCCAAATGAGTCTCAAGTAGAGGTTTCATCGGTAAAAATTAATACATCCCTGAATTATTTGGCGTCTGATGAATTACTAGGTAGAGATTCGGGACATGAAGGTAATGTGAAAGCAGCTACTTATTTGGCAAAAGAGTTAAAGGAGTATGGTATTCAACCTTATTATGAAAGTTATGAAGACAAGCTAACTGCTGTTGAAAATACTTGGAATGTAGTGGGAGTGATTCCTGGATCAGATTCAAAATTGAAAAACGAAATAGTTGTTCTAGGTGCACATTATGATCATATTGGCATTCAAAAACCAATTGCAGGTGATTCTATTGCCAATGGTGCTAATGACAATGCTTCGGGAGTAAGTGTTCTGTTAGAACTAGCGCGTAATTTGTCTCAAAAAGATTTAAAGCGCACCGTTGTTGTCTGCTTTTTTACTGCTGAAGAATTAGGGCTTTTAGGATCAGAACACTTAGCAAAACGCTTAAAAAATGAAAATGCCAATGTTGTACTCATGCTGAATTTCGAAATGCTTGGAGTTCCTATGAAAAGAGAGTATACCACTTTTATTACCGGGTACGATCAAAGCAATCTAGCAGAAAAAATAAATGCGTTAGCAGGAGAACCTCTTGCTGGACGATTTGAAGATGCAGAAAAAATGAAACTATTTATGCGTTCTGATAATTACCCTTTTTATCAGGCTTATAAAATACCAAGTCAAACTTTTAGCTCTTCTGACTTTGAAAATTTTATATACTATCATCATGTCAAGGATGAAGCGCATTTGATGGATGTACCTTTTATGACAGAACTAACAAAGAAATTTGTTCCTGTCGTAGAAAAATTGATTAACTTACCTTCTGGTGAAATTAGATTGAAAAACTAAAATGAAACATATTATTGTTACGGGAACAAGCCGCGGTATTGGTTTAGAAACAGTTAAGATATTAGCAGCTAAAGGACACAAAGTACTCGCTATTTCTCGCAAGAAATCTGCTGATTTAGCTGTATTAGAAAATGTAACTTGTCTAGAGATAGATCTTACTATTGAGGCTGATCTACAACAAGTAAAAGAATATGTCGCTACACAGTGGGGACATATAGACATTTTGATCAACAATGCAGGTGCCTTAGTGAATAAACCTTTTGAAGAGATCACGCAAGATGAATTTGAATGGGTGTATAAAGTAAATGTATTTGGGTTAGCTCGTTTGGTTCAGTTGTGTATCCCTTATTTTGTGGTGAATAGCCATGTTGTTACTATCAGTAGCATGGGAGGAGTTCAAGGAACAATGAAGTTTGGGGGCTTAGCAGCTTATAGCTCAAGTAAAGGAGCAGTGATTATACTAAGCGAACTCTTAGCAGAAGAATACAAAGAGAAAGGAATTGCGTTTAATGTAATCGCATTAGGAGCAGTTCAAACCGAAATGTTAGAAGAAGCATTTCCTGGATATCAAGCACCATTGATGCCAGAAGAAATAGGTGAATATATAAGTGATTTTGCACTTACGGGAAATAAATATTTTAATGGAAAAGTACTACAAGCATCTAGTACTACCCCTTAAAAAAAAGAATATTGATTACGATACTCAAGCCTTATTTACCTGAACCAGCGCTAGAGGCAGCCTTTGAATTAATTAAGCATTATCACATTCATTTAAAAATTGTAAATGAAAGGGTAACACGTCATGGAGATTATACACGAGGATTGGATGGGAAACATTTAATTACCATCAATTCCAATTTGAATCCCTATCGTTTTTTAATGACATTAATTCACGAGATTGCTCATTTAGTAGCTTTTCAAAAATATGGACGCCATATTAAACCCCATGGAGTAGAGTGGAAACAAACGTTTCGCTTACTCATGTTGCCTTTTTTAAGACCAGAAGTTTTTCCAGATCGGTTATTGCCGCTTTTGGCTAATCATTTCAGAAATCCCTCTGCAAGTAGCGATACAGACGAACGCTTATCCATAGCGATGAAGATGTACGACCCAGTCGATAAAAGTAGTAACCGTTGTTTTGTGTATGAAATTCCCTTGGGGAGTCATTTCAAAACATATAATGGCAAGGTGTTTAAACGCGGTCCATTGCGTGTAAAAAGATTTGAGTGTTTGGAGATAGCAACCGGGCGATTATTTGTGTTTAAAGCAAATGCCGAAGTTGAAATGATGACACATTATGTTGTAAAACAATAAGAAGAATAGTATGAGTTCGAATTATTATGCTGTTGTAATGGCGGGAGGAGTTGGTTCGCGTTTTTGGCCAGTTAGTACTCCAGAATTCCCTAAACAGTTCCACGATATGTTAGGATCAGGAGAAACACTGATTCAAAAAACATTCATGAGATTGTCTCAGTTAATACCCAAAGAAAATATCTTGATATTGACGCATGAGAATTACAAAACAATTGTACAAGAACAGTTGCCTTCAGTAGAACCCAATAATATCATTTTAGAACCTGCCATGCGAAATACCGCTCCGTGTATTTTGTATGCAGCTATGAAAATAAAAAAACTTAATCCTGATGCTGTTATGGTCGTTGCACCTAGTGATCACTGGATTGAAGATGAGCTTCAATTTGTGTCTAATTTACAGCGTACATTTGACGTTTGTGAACGAGATCAAGTATTGATGACTCTAGGGATCTTACCGACGTTTCCCAATACTGGATATGGATATATCGAATTTAATAAACTCGATTCTCGACCAATTAAAAAGGTTGTTCAATTCCGTGAAAAACCAGATTATGTTACAGCGAGAAAGTTTATTCAAAGTAGACACTTCTT
Organism: Myroides sp. WP-1; assembly: GCF_014145635.1. Taxonomy (GTDB): domain Bacteria; phylum Bacteroidota; class Bacteroidia; order Flavobacteriales; family Flavobacteriaceae; genus Flavobacterium. The sequence continues at coordinate 56,823 of NZ_JACHTC010000003.1, read as the reverse complement.
GTGGAATTCAGGAATATTTGTTTGGAGTGTTAGTGCAATTTTAGATGCATTCTCTAACTTTCAACCAGAAATGACCGAACTTTTCGATGCAGGCTATGATTTGCTTAATACAGAGCAAGAAAAGGCTTTTATCGATGAAAACTATTCTAAAGCTGATAATATATCTATTGATTATGCAGTCATGGAAAAGGCGAATAACGTATATGTACTACCCGCTACTTTTGATTGGAATGATCTAGGTACATGGGGATCGTTGTATGAGAAACTTCCCAAAGATATTTCGGATAACGCTGTAGTGAATGCAGATGTGTATTTCAATAATGCAACGAATAATATTGTTCGTTCAGATAAAGGAAAGCGCGTTGTGATTGATGGATTGAATGACTACATCGTTGTGGATAAAGAAGATATATTGTTGATTTATCCCAAGAAAAAAGAACAAGAAATTAAAACCGTTAGCCAATATATCGAAGCTAAAAAAGAAAAATAACAGTCGGAAAGTCCTTGTCTAAACAAGGACTTTCTGGTTTTAATCCCAATCATATGAACTCAATTGAAAGCATGTTGAACCAAACGTATCTTTCCATCTCGTTTTGGGCTATGGGATTGAACTTGGTGTTGATACTTGGATCTTTGATGTTGTATGTAATATGGCATCGATTGAAAGGCAATAACATTCAGGTCAATGCATACCAACCTATTGTGTTAGCAGATATTTTGGCTGTAATTTCTACGTGGATTTGCAATGTAGTTGTCTTTCTCCTCGGAGCTTTTTTGTGGAAAGAAGGTTATTTAAGGGTAGACTTCACTGAAAAAGGGGTAGGTGTGCTGTTGGGACAAGTTCTCAGTCTAATTTTGATTATTGATTTGCTGATGTATTGTTTTCACAAACTTGCCCATTTAAGACCATTTTATACACTTATTCATCAAAAACACCATCAACATGTGGGGGTGAATGCTCTTAGTTTATTTGTTTTAAGTCCATTTGAGGCTATTGGTTTTGGGATGATGTTACTCTTTGTGCTTTTTTTGTATCCCTTCCACTTCCTTGCTGTGGGGATTTATTTAATCATTAATGTTGTATGGGGAAGTATAGGGCACTTTAATAAAGTTGGTAAACGAGTAAATACTGGATGGGTAACTTGGTTAGGAACCGCAAGTTTTCACAATCACCATCATCTTACACCACAAGTAAATTTTGGTTTTTATACCACGGTCTGGGATCGACTTTTTAAGACTTATAAAAGAACTTCACGTTAATAATCTAATGTAGAAGTCAAAAAAAACCAGCAGTTTAAAAAACTACTGGTCTTGTTTTGTGTATTACAAGGCGAAATATCGCTAGTAAATCTATTTTTTTAAGCTTTCAGCCGCTTTTAATACAGCTTCTTTCAAGCCATTTTTATAAGCAATCATTTTAGCGCGAATCTCTTCGTTTTGGCTTCCTAATATTTGTAGGGCCAATAGACCAGCATTTTTTCCACCATTTAGAGCAACAGTGGCTACTGGAACTCCGCCAGGCATCTGTAGTATAGAAAGTACACTATCCCATCCATCAATTGAATTGCTTGATTTTACAGGAACTCCAATTACTGGAAGCGGAGACATCGATGCAACCATTCCCGGTAGATGAGCTGCTCCACCTGCACCAGCGATAATAACTTGAATTCCTCTGGTATGTGCATGCGAAGAAAAATCAACTAATTTTTCTGGGGTTCGGTGTGCTGATACGATATCAACTTCAACTTCAACTCCGAATTCTTTAATAATATCGATTGCATCTTGCATGATAGGCATATCTGAAATGCTGCCCATTACTACTGCTATTTTCATACTTTATTGACTAATTACTTTGATGGTTTCTTTTACTTTTTGAGCAATTTCTCTTGCTTTGTCCATATCGCTATTGACAATGGTTACGTGTCCCATTTTGCGGAAAGGTCTAGTTTCTCGTTTTCCATAAATATGAGGTGTAACACCAGGAATAGCCAAAATCTCATTCATCCCTTCGTAGTATACCTGACCTGTGTGGCCTTCTGCACCCACTAAATTAACCATAACACCTGCAACTTTGCTATCTGTGTTTCCTAGAGGTAAATCTAAAATCGCACGGATGTGTTGTTCAAATTGAGAGGTATAACTTGCCTCGATAGAGTAATGTCCAGAATTGTGTGGACGAGGAGCTACTTCATTAACTAAAATTTCGTCTTCTTGTGTTTGAAACATTTCAACAGCTAATAATCCGACGTGGTTGAATTTTTCGGAAACAGTCAATGCTATGGCTCTTGCTTTTTCAGCAACAGTTGTATCAATTCGAGCTGGGCAAATAACATACTCAACTTGATTGGCTTCCGGATGAAATTCCATTTCTACAACAGGAAATGTTTTAATTTCTCCAGAGGCAGAACGTGCAACAATTACAGCTAACTCATTTTTGAAAGGAATCATCGTTTCAGCGATACATTCTACTTCAGGTAACGCGTTTAAATCAGTAAGAGTACGAACTACTTTTACTCCATTACCATCATAACCAAATTGAGCGGATTTCCAAACAAAAGGAAGTGCAACACGTTGTTCAGTAGCAGCTGTTACTAACTCTGCTTTAGTTGTAAAACGCGTATAAGGTGCGGTCGGAATACCGTGTGTTGTATAGTAATCTTTTTGTTTTCCTTTATGCTGGATCAAACGCAAAGTTTCAGGTGAAGGATAAACTTTTGTTCCTTCTTTTTGTAATTGATCTAAAGCTTCGAGATTGACACCTTCAATTTCAATGGTTAAAACATTTACCTTTTTTCCAAAGCGATAAACCGTTTCATAGTCCATGAGATCTCCTTGAAAAAACTGGTGCGCGCCATATTGCGCAGGTGCTTCTTTACTTGGATCTAAGATATAAGTGGCAATGTCAAACTTACGTGTATCATACAAAAGCATTTTGCCCAATTGTCCACCGCCTAAAATTCCCAAGCGAAAATCAGTTGAATAATAATTCATTGTGTTGTTGTAATTGTGTTTGTGCAAAGATATACTAATTCAAATGGTGTGCATCTATTAGCGACAAAAAAAGTAAAGGTTGTCTGTGAAAAAGCGATGTAGAGAAAATAAATAAGGTGAAATTTACAAAGACGATCTCTGTATGGTATAAAGTATTGATTTTAACATATATTGGTTTCTATTGCTACTTATTGTCTGTAAAGTATGATGTATTTTGGAGGTTCGTGATTTTACTAATGTGAAAAAAAACTTAAAGAATTTCTTGTTTAGTTAAAAAATTAACTTATATTTGAAGCAATATAATTAAGGTATATTGTATTAAAAAATAATATATACCCTTGATCTGGTGTATAAAAAGTAATCTTAACAATAAAACTTATTAGCTTTGGTTTTAGAGTTAGATTGAATTAGTTTGTTTTAGACGTAGCGTTTGCAAAAGGCGCTACGTTTTTTTTTGAAATCTGCAAACGGTGAAGGTCAATTCATCTACTTCATGGATGGGATAATGTTTGTTAACATTACGCTTTAGTAAAAGGCTGAAAAACGCAAAACGAAAAAATCACAAACACAAAGATAAAATGTTTAGAATTCATCTGTTAAGGAGTACAGATGTGGTATTTCTTTTTTGTATATTTGCAAATTATCAATTCAATTGTGTATGGAGATTCAAGTTTTAGACAAGACTTTTGTTCCTTTCATTTCGGAAAAACAAATTCAAGAACGTTTAGGGGAAATAGCAAGCGATATTTTGCGTGATATGAATGGTGAAGTACCTATTTTTATAGGTGTTTTGAACGGTTCTTTTATGGTTGTTTCCGATTTAGTAAAGCAATATAAAGGACAATGCGAAATGAGTTTTGTAAAGATGGCTTCTTATATTGGTACCCAATCATCTAATCAGGTGAATCAACTTATGGGATTGGATATTGATGTAACAGATCGCCAAGTTATTATCATTGAAGATATTGTCGATACTGGAAATACACTTGTAGCGTTGAAGAAACTTTTTGAACAACAACGTCCAAAGGATGTGAAAATTTGTACGTTGTGTTTAAAACCAGAAGCATATACCAAGGATATTAAATTGGATTATGTGGCTTTTGAAATTGAGAATAAATTCATCGTGGGATATGGAATGGATTACGATAAGCATGGAAGAAATATCCCAGAGATTTATCAAATAAAAGAATAATAAACATTAACAGCATAAATAAAGTATAGTAGCATGATTGCAATAGTTTTATTTGGAAAACCTGGTGCAGGTAAAGGTACACAGGCAGAATTCCTTAAAGAAAAATACAATTTAACTCATATTTCTACTGGAGATGTGTTTCGTTATAATTTAAAAAACGGAACAGAATTAGGAAAACAAGCCAAAGTTTTTATGGATAGAGCGGAATTGGTGCCAGATTCTATTACAATTGATATGCTTGCAGATGAAGTAGAAAAAAACATGGATAAGGCAGGTTTTTTATTTGATGGTTTTCCACGTACAATTCAGCAGGCAGAAGCTTTAGAAGCTTTATTACAGAAAAAAAATATTCGTTTCGTAGGAACAATTGGTTTAGAAGCGAATGATGATGTGTTGGTACAACGTATCCTAGAGCGCGGAAAAACTAGCGGAAGAGCAGATGATCAAGATGAGAAAATCATCAGAAGTCGTTATGAAGAATACAACGAGAAAACAGCTCCATTAATTGATTACTACACAGCAAAAGACTGCTATAATGCTGTAGATGGTATTGGAACAGTTGAAGAAATTACAACGAGATTAAGTGGTGTAATTGACCGTTTAATCTAATCGATTTTTTTAAATCGAAAAAGACAAATCAAAGAGAAGGTAATATATAAAAGATGACTGAAGGGAATTTTGTAGACTACGTAAAAATTTATGTAGCCTCAGGAAAAGGTGGAAGAGGTTCTACGCATTTGCACCGAGAAAAATTTATTGAAAAAGGAGGTCCTGATGGTGGAGATGGTGGACGTGGAGGTCATGTCTATATTGTAGGTAATGAAGGATTGTGGACATTGTATCATTTAAAGTTCATGCGTCACATCAAAGCTGGACATGGAGGAGATGGAGGAAGCTCTAGAAGTACGGGTGCAGACGGGGAAGATAAAGTTATTGAAGTACCTTTAGGAACTGTTGTAAAAGACAAGGAAACAGGCGAAGTTCTTTTTGAAATTACAGAACACAACGAAAAACGAATTTTAGGAAAAGGTGGAAAAGGAGGGTTAGGAAACTGGCACTTTAGAACATCAACAAATCAAACTCCGCGTTATGCTCAACCAGGAATGCCAGGTGAAGAGTTGGATATCATCCTCGAATTAAAAGTATTGGCCGATGTTGGATTGGTAGGTTTTCCAAATGCAGGTAAATCAACATTGTTATCTGTGCTAACTTCTGCGAAACCTAAAATTGCAGATTACCCTTTTACAACGTTGAAACCTAACTTAGGAATCGTAGCTTATCGAGATTTTAAGTCTTTTGTTATCGCGGATATTCCTGGAATTATCGAAGGTGCAGCAGAAGGAAAAGGATTAGGACATTATTTCTTGAGACATATTGAAAGAAATTCAACCCTTCTTTTTATGGTTCCTGCTGATGCAGAAGACATCAAAAAGGAATATGAAATTCTCTTGGATGAGTTGAGAAGATACAATCCGGAAATGTTAGACAAAGATCGACTTTTAGTCATAACGAAAGGCGATATGTTGGACGACGAGTTGAAAGCTGAAATGAAAGAAGAATTAGATAGTGAATTGCAAGGTGTACCTTATATGTTTATATCTGCAGTAGCAAATCAAGGTCTTCAAGAATTAAAAGATAGATTGTGGCAAATGTTAAACAATTAGCCTATAAAAGCGAGATTTTAAAGTCTCGCTTTTTTTATGGATATAATTCGGTAAACTTGGTTATAGTTTTGTTAAAAATAAGCGCGTTATTTGGCTTTGATTAGTTTTTTTTTGATTTTTTTATATATTTACCCTCAGTAGAAATATTTAGAAAAAGAGAAATAAAGCTCATTTATGCTGGTAATTATTTTACTCACTTTTGTACTAGCTTTTAGTACGCTTTTCTTGAAGGGTTTAGGACGTTCTAAGTTTACAGGATTATTAACTTTACTGCCATTCGGTTTGTTCGTTTATTTTCTATCCTTTATACCTCAAATCAAATCGGGACAGGAAGTTATAATGTTTAGAAATGAATGGGTACCTTCTTTAGGTATCGCTTTTGATTTCAAGTTAGATGGACTAGCCTTGTTGTTTACCTTGTTGATCACAGGTATCGGAACACTTGTCTATTGGTATGCTTCCTATTATTTAAAAGGGCATGTCTATATTCATCGTTTTTTTGCCTATTTAGGACTTTTTATGGGGGCCATGTTGGGCGTCGTATTGTCTGATAATTTAATTTCCTTATTCGTATTTTGGGAGTTAACAAGTATTACTTCTTTCTTCCTTATTGGTTTTAATAATGAAGATGAAGATTCTCGTAAAAGTGCACTTTGGGCCTTGGGAATTACAGGATTAGGAGGCTTTTTCTTGCTTTCTTTTGCCGCTGTTGTTGGAAGTATTGTAGGTAGTTATTCAATCCACGAATTGCTTACACAATCAGAATTTTTAAAGGAGCATGCTTCTTATGGAATCTTGTTGTTCTTCTTGTTTATGGGGGCTTTTACAAAATCTGCACAGTTTCCCTTTCATTTTTGGTTACCTGGAGCAATGAAAGCTCCAACTCCTGTATCTGCTTATTTGCATTCTGCAACAATGGTGAAAGCGGGAATTTATCTTTTAGCTCGTTTTACACCCGTATTAGGAGATCACCTGTATTGGAATACTACGTTGCAAATAATAGGTGGATTGACCATGCTGTTTGGCGCTATTCACTCGGTATTCCGCAAGGACATGAAAGGAATTTTAGCCTATACCACAATTTCAGCATTGGGTTTACTTGTTTTTTTATTAGGTGTGGGGTCAGAAAAAGCAATTTATGCCGCAAGTATATTTATCGTAGTTCACGCACTGTATAAAGCAACATTGTTCTTGGTTACAGGTACGGTTGACCATCAAACTCATACACGCGATATTTCTCAATTAGGAGGCTTGCGCAAAACAATGCCTACATTGTCAGTTGCTGCGCTAATCGCCGCTTTGTCAAGTGCAGGGATTCCTTTAACCTTCGGATTTATTGGGAAGGAAATTATTTATGAAGCCACATTTACTTATCCTATTAATCAATGGGCTCTGATTTTTACAGGTGCCGCGGTCTTGACAAATGTTTTTTTGACGGCTTCTGGTTTCCTCGTTGGAATAAAACCCTTTTTTGGCAAAGTAAAAGAAACTTGTCAAAATGTGCCTAAACCCTCTTTGCAGATGTGGTTGCCGCCATTTATTCTGGCTGTGTTAAGTCTTGTGTTTGGTGTATTGCCCCAATGGATTAATATCGAATTGATTTCTTCTGTAGCTAGAGCTGTAGGTGGTAAACCAATAGTAATGGAATTGGCAATTTGGCATGGATTTAATGAAATTGTAGCCCTTAGCGCAGGTACAATCGTCTTGGGAACCGCTTTGTATTTTGCCTTTAAAGGCTATCAAAGTTCACTAGAGTTCGTAACGCGTTTTTATAATCTTTCTCCTCAACATATCCTCGGTTATATCATCGAGAAGTTTAGGTTATTTGCTTATGCCTATACGCGTTTGTTTCAAAGCGGATATTTGCGTATCTATTTGATGGTAATTATCGTCTTCTTTATCGGACTTGTAGGATATAAGTTATTTGCTGATGTGCCTTTGCGCGTTAATACAGAAGACTTATCAGAGTTTAGAGTATACGAATTGGTCGTGTTTCTAATTACTGTTGCCGCCATTTTCTTTGCTATACATACACCATCGCGTCTCTCTGCCATTGCAGCTACTGGAGTCGTTGGTTATTGCATCTGTTTGATCTTTGTATTTTACGGAGCACCAGATTTGGCTATGACACAATTTGCTATTGATACGCTAACAGTCGTACTCTTTGTCTTAGTCTTGTTTAAATTACCAGGCTTTTTAAAGCTGAGTAATCGACGAATACAGTTTAGAGATGCTGTTGTTTCGATCGCCTTTGGAGGATTGATTTCATTAATCACACTACAAGCTTTGGTATCTCCAGCGGATAAAGAAATAAGTCGTTACTACGCTGAAAATGCTTATGTATTAGCAAAAGGTAAAAACGTCGTAAACGTAATTCTCGTAGATTTTAGAGGATTTGATACCCTAATTGAAACTATTGTACTGTCAATCGCTGCATTGGGTGTATATGGTTTATTAAAATATAGAACGAAAGATGAAGAAGTTTCCGAATAAACATCATGTATTAGATACTACGATCTTGCGTACGGCAACCAATTATTTATTGCCGTTGTTGATCTTGTTCTCACTGTTTGTATTACTGCGAGGGCATTACCTCTCTGGTGGTGGGTTTGTTGGCGGATTGATCGCTTCTATCGCTTTTGTCTTACACTCCTTCGCTTATAGTACAAAGCAAACGTTAGCCTTGTTCCAATTTTCGCCTATGCGCTTAATTGGTATCGGTTTATCGATCTCTATCATTAGTGCATTGATTCCTGTTTTTATAGGATTACCTGTTATGACAGGGGTTTGGTTTGCAGAATCAGTAGCCGTTATCGGTGCTGTAGGAACTGCTTTGTTCTTTGATATAGGAGTTTATTTGGTTGTAATTGGAGTTGTATTGACTATCTTGTTTACAATCGCTGAAAATGTTTAATGACTAAAGAAAACGTTACATGGAATTATTACTAGTCGTTTTAGTAGGTATATTATATTCTGCGGGCATTTATCTAATGTTTCGCAGAAGTATGGTCAAATTGCTCCTTGGGTTGATGATGTTGGGAAATGGAGCAAATATTCTTATTTTTTTAATGGGTGAACTAACAAAAGGAAAGGCTCCGATTATTGATGAAGAACATTCCCAATTCTTTGATGCCTATGCCGATCCCGTTCCTCAAGCACTTATCTTAACTGCAATTGTAATTAGTTTTGGTTTGACCGCTTTCGCAATTGTGCTCTTAAATAAGGTGTACAGCACAACCGGAACAGATGATTTAGATTCCCTTAATATTCAAGATTTAGATATATGATTTCAAACTTCATATTAGCGCCCATATTTGCTCATATGTTTACAGCGGTAGTCCTGTTGATTTTTTGGAAAAATGTGAAAATCCAAAAAATCATAAGTATCGTTGGGAATAGTATTGCTTTTCTCCTGTGTTGGAATTTGTTTACTGCCACTTGGGAACATAGCGCCATTACTTTGCAATTAGGAAGCTGGAAAGCTCCTTTTGGTATAACTTTCGTAGCTGATACATTAAGCGCTGTCATGGTTCTCCTAACCGCAACGGTCGCATTAGCTGTGGGGATTTATTCGACATCCGCTATCAATATTAGTCGTATCAAATACGGATATTTTATTATTTTTCACTTTCTGATCATGGGATTATTAGGTGCCTTCTTAACTGGAGATATCTTTAATCTATATGTTTGGTTTGAGGTTGTAATTATTTCTTCTTTTGTATTGTTAACTTTAGGAGGGAAGAAAAGACAAATGGAGTCTGCAGTCAAATATGTAACAATGAATATGTTGGCTTCTACCATTTTTTTAACAGCGATCGGAATTTTGTATGGTATAACAGGAAGTTTAAATATCGCTGATTTAGCACATCAAGTCGCTATTGTAGAAAATCGTGGATTAGTAACGGTAACTGCTCTGCTTTTCTTTGTGGGGTTTGGTATTAAATCAGCAGTTTTTCCCATGTATTTTTGGTTGCCTTCTTCTTATCATACACCGCCATCCGCCATTGGAGCCATATTTGGTGGATTATTAACCAAAATGGGAGTGTATTCCATGTTTCGCGTATTTACGATTGTATTTCAACCCGATGATTTTGTATTAGGTGTCTTTGTAGTGATTGCCATCCTAACAATGATCAGTGGTGCCTTAGGTGCAATTAATAAAAGAAATATTCGACGTATTCTCTCTTACTTTATTGTATGTCATATCGGGTATCTCATTGCAGGTTTTGGTTTGTATACCGAACTCGCTTTTGTTGGGGTTATATTTTACCTTATTCACGATGTAATCGTCAAGAGTAATTTATTTATGATGAGCGGACTGATTCAAAAGATTAGAGAAACACAGGATATTAACCGATTGGGAGGTTTGTATAAGGACTATCCCAAATTGTCGATTCTCTTTGCTGTTATCTTGTTTTCTTTAGTTGGAATTCCTCCGCTATCTGGATTTTGGCCTAAGATCATGCTCTTTCAAGAAGCATTTCGATTAGAACAATATGTCTTATTAGGAACATTGATATTTGCTAGTTTCGTAACTCTATTTATCGTTGCCCGTATTTGGTCAGAAGTGTTTTGGAAAGACTTACCTAAACCCAACAGTGAAGAAATTGACCATTTTGCTCCCTTTGTGAGTTCAGGGAAAGTAGCTTTGATTTTACCCGTTGCTGCTTTAGCAGGAGTGTCATTGTTTATTGGGTTAAATGCTCCATTAATATTCGAAGTTTCTCAACGTGTTGCACACGAAATGATGAATCCTTCGATATACATCGAATCAGTTTTACAAGGTATAAAATAGGATACTATGCTAAAATACTTTTTACTTAATATATTATTGACGTTTGTTTGGGTAGCACTAACAGGACAATTAAACTATGCAAACTTCTTTTTTGGCGGTGTTGCAGGTTTCTTTATCCTTTGGATGTTGACTAAAACGTCTTCTAATAAAGCCGATAAAGAATACTTCTATCGCGTGCCCAAAATTTTGGTGTTCATCCTCTACTTTTTTGTAGATATGCTTCAAGCAAACTTACAAGTAGCTATTGATGTGATCACGCCAAATTATCACACTACTCCAGGGATTATTAAATATGAAATTGATGCGAAAACGGATTTCGAAATTACGATGTTAGCTAATATTATTGCCCTGACACCAGGAACCATGGTTATCGATATTGCTGACGATAAAAGTCATATTTTTATTCATACCATGTATTTAAAGGATAAAGACAAGTTTATTCAACGCATGAAAGAAAGAACAGAAAAGAAACTATTAGCTATTTTACGATGACAGTAGAGAATTATTTGATATATGTTGTAATGCCCATTATCTGCTTGTCCTTAATTTTGATCTTCATTCGATTTTTAAAAGGACCAGCTGTGGTAGATCGCGTAGTAGCTATTGATTTGCTTATTACCGTTGGAGTTGGATTTATTGGATTATTTAGTTTGATTACCAATAACCCTATATTTTTAGACGTTGCTGTCATTATGGCGTTAATCGCTTTCTTGAGTACCGTTGCCTTTTCGTTTTACCTTGATAAAAGAGATAGAGATGACTGATTTACTTATCATGATCCTAAGTACATTAGGTGCAATTTTTATTCTAATTGCTTCCATTGGAATTTTCAGAATGCCCGATTTTTATACGCGATTATCCATTACCATTAAAGCAGCTACTTTAGGTATTGGTTGCATCTTAGGGGCTGCCGCAATTCACTTTGCTGAATTTTCAATAACAACAAAAGTGTTTGCTATTGTGTTTTTCCTGTTTATTACATCTCCAGTAGCGGCATTTTTGATCGCTAGAACGGCATATATGACAGGGATTAAATTATGGAACAAATCGGTAATTGACGAATTAAAAGACAGATATGGTTTTGATGATTGTAAAGAAATCGAAACTAAGAACATAAACGCAAAAACAAATTGCGAGAAAAATGACGAAGAGAAGGATTAATTATTTTGTTTATTAAACTATCTTCGCAAACTAAGTAACATACTATAATAATTATGAAAAAAATCGTTTTATTACTGACCGCATTTTTACTAGTTGCGCCTGTCAAATTAAAGGCAGACGAAGGAATGTGGTTTTTAATGTTCATTGAGCGTTTGAACCAACGCGATATGGAGAAAATGGGATTACAGCTTACTGCTGAGGAAATCTACAGTATTAACAACCATTCATTAAAGGATGCAATTGTGCAATTTGACGGTGGATGTACTGCAGAAATAATCTCTAATCAAGGTTTAGTTTTAACTAACCACCACTGTGGATATGATAAGATCGCTAGCTTATCTACTCCAGAAGATGATATCTTAACTAACGGATTTTGGGCAAAGGATAAAGCCTCTGAAAGACCAGCAAAAGGACTATCTGTTCGTTTCTTCGTTCGCATGGACGATGTAACAAAACGCATCTTGAGTGTTGTTAATGATAAAATGACTGAAGCAGATAGAGAGATCGCTATTAATAAAGAGATCGCTAAAATTCAGGAAGAAAACAATGGAAATGGAAGATATACTGTATCTGTAAAATCTTTTTTCCAAGGAAATGAATTCTACTATTTCGTATATGAAGATTATAATGATGTACGTTTAGTAGGGACACCGCCTAATAGCATTGGTAAATTTGGTGGAGATACTGATAACTGGGAATGGCCACGTCATACCGGTGATTTCTCAATGTTCCGTGTATACACTGATAAAGAAGGAAACCCAGCAGAATATGATGCTGCTAACGTACCAATGGTACCGAAACACGCTTTACCAGTATCTATTGCAGGTATTAAAGAAGGAGATTTTTCTATGATTTTAGGGTATCCAGGTAGAACAAACCGTTGGATGCCTGCACAAGGAGTAGAACAAAATATCAAATATGCTTATCCAGCTTGGGTTGAAGGATCTAAATTGGGTATGGATGTTATGAAAAAATACATGGCAAAAGATGACGCAGTTCGTTTGAACTACGCTTCTAAATATGCAGGTGTAGCTAACTATTGGAAAAATAGACAAGGAATGATTGATGCTTTAAACCAGCATCAAACGGTTGCTACTAAAACAAAAGCAGAAGGAGAATTCCAAAAATGGGCAAGTAAAAAAGAAAACAAAGCAAAGTATGGAGATGTTATCGCTAATATCAATGCATACTATAAAGCTACAAACGAAAAATCACGTCATGATAATTATCTAATGACGTTATTGCGTACATCTGCTTTAGCTGCAACTCCTTATCGTTTATCAGGAGGAATTGAAGGTTATGCTAAAGGAGATGCAAAGAAAAGAGCAGAAATGCACGATGATTTCATGGCTTATGTAAGTGAGATCTATGAAGGACAAGATGAAGCGTTAGAAAAAGAAATGCTAGCTAAACAATTGTCGTTGTATGCTACTAAAGCGAAAGGATATGCAATCGCTCCTTACATCGCTAAGATTGAGAAAGAATATAATGGAGATTTTGACAAATTTGTAAACGAAGCTTTTGAAAAAAGTATCTTCGTTAATAAAGATAGAATCAGTGCATTTTTGGCAAACCCTTCTACTACTTTCGAGAATGATCCTTTGTTAGAATTATCAATCGCTATCATGGAACAATACCGTGCAAAAAGTGATGAGTTAGCAACATTAGAAGACAAATACCAAAAAGCATATCGCTTGTTTGTTGATGGAGTTAGAAAAAGTAATCCAAATGGGAAATACTATCCAGATGCAAACTCAACATTGCGTTTAACTTATGGTACTGTGAAAGGACTACCAAGAGGCGAGAAAGTAAATGATGCGAAAGAAAATTGGTATACTACATTAAAAGGAACAGTTGCTAAGCATGTTCCTGGAGATGAAGAGTTTGATGTACCTCAAAAATTAATCGATTTATACAACGCAAAAGATTACGGAGTATATGCAGATAAAGAAGGTCATTTACCAGTAAACTTCTTAACTAATCACGATATTACAGGAGGAAACTCAGGTTCACCAGTATTAAATGGAAAAGGAGAATTGATCGGTTTAGCTTTCGATGGAAACATTGAAGCAATGGCAGGAGATGTTATCTACGATCCAGAATTACAACGTACAATCAACGTTGATATTCGCTATGTATTATTCATCATTGACAAATTTGCTGATGCAAAACACATTGTTGAAGAAATGAATGTAGTAAAATAACAAGAATAGAAAAAGCAGTAGTTGAAGAACTACTGCTTTTTTTATGAAGGTAATTGATACCAATAAAAAAAAACAGCTTAAAGAATATTCTTTAAGCTGTTTTTTTATTTCTAATTTATTCCTAATAAAGGAATAAAGGCGTATAAAAAGAAAATGCTCAGTATAGCGATGTCTAAGTATATCATCCAGTTTTTATGTAGCCGCAAGGGAAGTAATAACAAAGCTCCTCTTGAAAGACCTACATAAGCAAAAAACAAGAAGATAGAGTAACTATAAGGGTTAATCAATTCTTTTTTTCCTTTTAACAGCGACATAAAGTCTCGTGTTAAACCTCTACTTCTACAGAGCGATTCAGGTAATCCTTCACAAGAAGAACGAATGCTTAGTGCAGTTGAAGTCGTTGTGTTTAAGAAAAGAATGTATCCAAATAAACACAAGATAAAAACAAAAAATATACAATTAAGGATCCTATAGTTCTGCACGACTTATTCCGTTACTTGCTCTTCTAAAAGGTATACGTCTTCTTGATCTTGAAGTGAGTCTTCTTCAGTACCTTCTTCGTTGTAATAAGGATATTCTTCCGTTGACATATTTTCCATTTCCTTTTGCATGTCATCGATGTTTTTAATCGCAGCTGTTGTTACAGTAGCGAATAAAGCACCCCAAGCAAGTATGATGATGAAACTGATAGCACCAAGAACTAGTCCGGCAACACCCAAACCTTTAGATTCGTTGTTTTTCTTTGCACTAGAAATGGTTAAAATACCCAATACAATGGCTACAACTGCAACAATAAGTGCAACAAGTCCAAAACAAGGGATAAAAGAAGAGGGTAAGGCTATAATCCCTGCAACAAGGGCTAGGATACCTAAAACTTGTGTGTTGCCACTTTTTTGTGGCGGTACTGGTGGTGGAGTGTAATTGTCCATAGGGCGATTTTTGTTAAAAAATTTTGACGAAAATACGATATATTTTTTCTTAATTATTATTTAAATAGTAAAATAACGGTTAAGTGGGTAATTTGAAAAGAAGGTTTATCTGCAGAAGGAGTTGTATAGAGGAAAAGTTACAAAAGAAAAAATAGGAGTATACATAAAAATACACAGGTTATTTTTCTTGATCGTCTTGTGAAAGTATCCTGTTTTTTTAGTAATAAAATCGTAATTTTAACCTCCAATAAGAATTGACGTAAAAAAGATATAGAATGCGTATACATTTTATCGCAATAGGTGGGAGTGCTATGCACAATTTGGCCCTTGCCCTGCATGCAAAAGGTGATGTTGTAACAGGAAGTGACGATGCTATTTTTGAACCATCAAAAACTAGATTAGCGAAACAAGGTTTATTGCCAGAGCAAGAAGGTTGGTTTGCAGACAAAATTACCACAGCCATTGATGCTGTGATCTTGGGAATGCACGCAAAAGAAGACAATCCCGAATTGCTTAAAGCAAGAGAATTAGGTTTGAAGATTTATTCTTACCCAGAGTTTATTTTTGAACACGCTAAGAATAAAACGAGAGTAGTCATTGGAGGGTCACATGGAAAGACAACCATTACTTCTATGGTATTACATGTATTAAACTATCATGGTGTTGCCGTTGATTATTTAGTAGGTGCACAACTGGAAGGATTTGATCGAATGGTCAATTTGACCGATGAAAATGATTTCATGCTAATTGAAGGAGATGAATATCTGTCATCTCCAATTGATCGTCGCCCGAAATTTCATTTGTACGAACCTAATATAGCTTTGTTAAGTGGTGTTGCGTGGGATCATATTAACGTATTTCCTACATTTGAAAATTATGTAGATCAGTTTCGTATTTTCATCGATAAGATTACTAATGGAGGAATCTTAATTTACAATGAGGAAGATGAAATCGTAAAGCAAATTGCGGAAGAAAGTAGCAATCCTATTCGCAAGCTACCTTATACAACGTTAGAAAACGAAATTGTGGACGGTGTTGCTTATTTGGTAACATCAGAAGGACCTATGCCTTTAGAAGTATTTGGACAACATAACATCAACAATATTAGTGGAGCAAAGTGGGTATGTCAAAATATGGGAATAGATGAAGATGATTTCTTCGATGCTATTACTAGCTTTAAAGGAGCTTCCAAGCGCTTGGAGAAGTTATATGATAAAGATACAACAGTTGTATATAAAGACTTTGCTCATTCACCAAGTAAGGTTAAAGCAACCATGAAAGCCGTTCGCGAACAGTACCCAAATAAGCAGTTGGTCGCTTGTTTGGAGTTGCATACCTATAGTAGTTTGAATGCAGATTTCTTATCCGAGTATAAAGGAAGTTTAGATGTAGCAGATCAAGCGGTCGTATTTTATTCTTTGGATGCTTTAAAAATTAAACGCATGCCTGAGATTACAGCTGACCAAATGCAAAAAGCGTTCGAATTACCTACTTTAACGACGTATACAAATGCTGAAGATTTTAAAACATATATTAAAAACTTAGATCTAAAAGATAGCGTATTGTTATTTATGAGTTCAGGCGATTATGGTGGTTTAAATTTAACCGATTATGTTCAAAATCTGTAATAAGAAATAAAAATCCTTTCATTGAAAGGATTTTTTTATTTAGGATGTACAATAAACACTTGGGTAGAGAGAATAGCATTTAATTGAGGACTGATTTTTGAAGTGGTAAAGAGAATCAAAAGACAAAATGCTATGGCTGATGTAAGAAAACCAATCTCCACTTGGGCGGTAGATGATCGACCAAGAGAAAAACTATTGCTCAAAGGAAAAAGTGCTTTGAGCAATACAGAGTTAATTGCGATTTTAATTAATTCAGGAAATAAAAACGAATCTGCCATTGATTTGAGCAGAAGAATATTAGAAAATACAGAATCCAGTTTGGCAGAATTGGCCAAACAGTCCGTGGAGAATTTAAGGCGTTTTAAAGGAATAGGCGAGGCTAAGGCTATAGCAATTGTTGCTGCTTTAGAATTAGGGCAACGCAGGCGAATGGCTGATCTTCCTTCCAGAACAAAGATCAGCTGTAGTAGGGATGTCTTCGAATTGATGCAACCAAAAATAGGTGAGTTGAACTATGAAGAGTTCTGGGTAATCTTTTTAAACAACTCTAACTGTGTGAGAGGGATTGCAACAAACAGAGAAACTCCTTTTGTTAATCATCAACTCATTGAAACCGTTAGTATCAGTAAAGGTGGGGTTACGGGAACCTTAGTAGATTTGCGCATCCTGTTCAAACTAGCGCTTGAAAAGAACGCAACAGCTATTATTTTAGCACACAATCACCCTTCTGGCAAGTTGCAACCAAGTGAGGCTGATATCCAGATTACCAACAAAATAAAAGAAGCAGGTAAAATTATGGATATCGCGATTTTAGATCATTTTATTATTACTGAATATGACTACTATAGTTTTGCGGATCACGGACTATTATAGCAGCGGTTTTTTTAAAATTGTTTACTTTTGTGTGCTTAAATGTAAATAGTACATATGTCATTAAAAAAGTTTGAACATAAAACCGATATATTTTTTGACCTTGATCACACTTTATGGGATTTTGAAAAGAATTCCGGTTTAGCCTTTGAGCAAGTACTCAATGAAATGCAATTGCCTTTTACGATTGAGCAATTTTTACATCATTATGTTGGGATTAATGCGGCCTATTGGGATCGTTATAGTTTAAACCAAGTGTCACAAGCAGAACTTCGAATCGGAAGAATACGCGATACTTTTGAGTTGTTAGAGTATTCAACTACAACAGAAAAAATGCTAGAAGTAGGAGATAAATATTTGACTTATCTACCTAATTACAACTATTTGTTTGATGGAGCTCTTGAGATTTTATCGTATTTAAATGAGAAATACAAATTGCACATCATCACCAACGGATTTGATCAGGTACAAACGCGAAAAATAAAAAATTCAGGAATAGCGCCGTTCTTTAAAACTGTAACGAATTCTGAATTAGCAGGGGTAAAAAAACCAGACGCTAAAATTTTTACTTATGCATTACAAGTAGCAAAAGTACAAGTACAAGATACGGTTATGATTGGAGATAACCTTTTGGCAGATATTGAAGGAGCGCAAAATGTAGGAATGGATGTGATCTATTACAATGAACATCGAAAGGAAGTTCCGACAACCTTACCTCAAGTAAATACTTTATTAGATATTAAAAGCCTGCTGTAAAGCAGGCTTTTGTTTTAATAGTTGTATTTAAATTGCCATCTGTTTTTTAAAAAATCACGAGTGCCATTCTCTCTGCTGTTGTGTCCGGGTTCATATAAAACTGTTCCGCTTAATTCTGTGGGCAAGAATTCTTGATCTACAAAATTGTTCGGATAATCATGAGAATATTTATAATCCTCGCCATAACCTAATTCCTTCATTAATTTAGTAGGGGCATTGCGCAAGTGGATAGGCACAGACAGATCTCCTGTTTGTTTGACGAGTTGTTGTGCTTTGCCAATAGCCATATAAGTGGAATTACTCTTAGGTGAAGTAGCTAAGTAAATAGCGCATTGGCTTAATAAAATTCTACTTTCAGGATAGCCAATTACAGCAACGGCCTGAAATGTGTTAGTAGCCATGATTAAGGCTGTCGGATTGGCGTTGCCAATGTCTTCTGAAGCGGCTATTACAAGTC
The DNA here is from genome assembly GCF_014145635.1 of Myroides sp. WP-1. GTDB lineage: Bacteria > Bacteroidota > Bacteroidia > Flavobacteriales > Flavobacteriaceae > Flavobacterium. Next base: position 38,176 of record NZ_JACHTC010000003.1, on the reverse strand, counting down.
GTCTGGCAATGAATTTTACATCTTCTCCACCTTCAATCATACGCGCTAACCAATATACAGCCCCATTGGGATCACTACCGCGAATAGATTTGATAAATGCAGAAACAATGTCATAATGTTGTTCCCCTGTTTTATCATAGAGAACCGTGTTTTTTTGGACGATTTGCATGACATAATCATTGGTCAAAACAACACCATCTCCAGTTGTAGCATTGACAATCAGTTCAAAAGTGTTTAATAACTTTCGACCGTCTCCTCCAGATACGCGAAAAAGAGCCTCTGTTTCTTGTAGTGTGATGTGTTTAGATCGCAGGAACGTATCTTTTTCGATTGCACGGTCTAGTAGAGCACGTAAATCCTCTTTTGTAAACGCATTTAAAGTATAGACTTGACAACGTGAAAGTAATGCCGGAATTACTTCAAAACTCGGATTCTCCGTCGTTGCACCGATTAACGTAATCCATCCTCGCTCAACAGCTGCTAAAAGCGAATCTTGTTGCGATTTGCTAAAACGGTGAATCTCGTCAATAAATAAAATGGGATTGCGAGCCGTAAATAATCCATGGTTGGACTTCGCTTTCTCAATTACTTCTCGCACATCTTTAACTCCCGAGTTAATCGCACTTAAAACGTAAAAAGGACGCTGACTTTCTTTGGCTAAGATTTCGGCTAAAGTTGTCTTTCCTGTTCCAGGAGGTCCCCAAAAAAGCAAAGAGGGAATAAAACCAGTTTGTAATTGTTTTGTTAAGATTCCTTGTTCGCCAACTAAATGAGCTTGACTAACATAGTCAGCCAAGGTCTGTGGTCGTACTCTTTCTGCTAATGGTGCATCCATGACAATGTAATTTTGAGAAATACAAAAATACAACCTATAATGCCGAATAAAAAGAAGTCAAGTAAAATTGTAACTAAACGCTGTGGTTTGTGTGGTTGAATTGAGCTACTATTTTATATCTTTATGCTTTACGCACCCAGGAAACATCCCAATGAAAGACAAACAACTAGTTATAACCACCGATTTAATTATCCTCCCTGTTCTCTTCTTAATGTTGATATGGACCGTATATTGGTTGGATTGGAAGGATTATTTGCAATTATATCAATATGGAATTTATCCTCGTACCTTAAAGGGGTTGAGAGGAATCTTGTTTAGTCCTTTTATTCATGGAGGGTTAAAACATATCTATAACAATTCTGTCGCTTTATTTGTATTGCTCTTATTGTTGCAGTTTTTTTACAAAAAGCAGGTATGGCAGATTTTGGGCTGGGGTATTTTATTCTCCGGATTGGGAACCTGGATTATTGCAAGAGAAAGCTATCACATAGGTGCTAGTGGATTGATTTACGTCTTGGTGAGCTATATGTTCTTTAAGGGAATCCAAACGAAATACTTTCGATTAGTAGCACTCTCGCTTCTCATTGTAATGTTGTATGGGAGTATGATTTGGTATGTGTTTCCCGATATTGAAGAAGGAATCTCTTGGGAAGGACATTTAAGTGGATTTATTACTGGAATGTTGTTGTCTTTCGTATTGAAGAATCCTGTATATACAGAAAAGATATATAAGTATGAGTGGCAATCGCCAAACTACGACCCAAATCAAGATCCTTTTATGCAGTGCTTTGATGAGAAGGGAAACTTCGTTATTATTCCTAAAGAGGTGAAAGAGGTTATGGATTTAAAAAATCCATATCGACCAACTTTGCCAATTGTGTATGGAAATAAGGAGGCGACGATAAAAGGATGGGGTGACGCGATTGGCAAGATGATTGCACATCGCAAAGAATAGTAAATAAAAAGGGAAAGGATAGCCGTTGCTATCCTTTCCCTTTTTATTTTTGAAAGATAAATCCAATGAATGTAGAATATAATTCTCCATCATAACCGATCACTCATCACTGATCACTCATTTATCTACGTTGTCTGATAATTTCATATAAAAATGCTCCACAAGCAACTGATACGTTCAAAGAATCAATTGTGCTAAACATAGGTAATTTGGCTTTTTCATCTATGATTTTCAAAACAGAAGGATTGATTCCTCTGTCTTCACTACCCATAATAATGGCTAATGGAACATTCAGTTCTACATCGTAAATTTCTTTTTCTGCCTTTTCAGTAGCTCCTAAAGTAACAACACCTGAACCTTGTAAGTAAAACACGGCATCCTTAATGTGGTCAACTTTACAAATTGGAATATTGAATACAGCTCCTGCTGAAGTTTTAATTGTATCACCATTTACAGGTGCAGCACCATTCTTAGAGATAATAATTCCATCCGCGCCACAGCAAACCGCAGTACGTATAATCGCTCCAAAATTACGTGCATCTGATAGTTGATCCAACACAACAAAAAGAGGCTTTTCTTTTTTCTCCAACGTTGTTTCTACTAGTTCTTCTAGTGAAACAAATGTAATAGGTGCAATCGTTCCAATAGCTCCTTGGTGGTTTTTCTTTGTTAGGCGATTGAGTTTCTCAATAGGCACATAAGAGAAATTAATGTTATTTCGCTTTAATGACTTGATTAACTCATTCATTAATTCACCTTGTGCATCCTTTTGTAAGAATACCTTGTCTATATCTTTACCTGCTTCAATGGCTTCGATTATCGCACGAATACCAAAAATTTGATTCTCCTGATCCATGGAGCAAAGGTAGTTATATTTTTATTATACGATAGATGTTTTTTAAAGAGGAAACTAAACTTTTTGGAAATTAAAACAGTGTTTTAAATCCAATGTGAATCGTTGTATTATCAAAAGAAAAAGGTACACCAGGTTGCTTGCCGTTTGCAAAAGACAGGTTGAAGTAACTCGACGAGGTAATAAAGCCCAATCCCATACCTATACTATATAAGGTATTCGTTTGTTCTAAAGGCTTGTATTCTTGAATGGCATAATCAAAAACCGTATGCAGGTACAAACTAGGATGAACTAAGAAGCGATACTCTGTATTGATTAGGTTAAGCTGGTTGGCTAATAAACTGTTTTCTTGAAAACCACGTAGCGATTGTGTACCCCCAAAACGATACAATTCATTGATTAAGTAATCCTTGCTAAAAAGAGAATAATAGGTCCAGTTTATATAGAGATAGTGCTTAGGGGCTAGTTCAAAGTTTTTACTTGCTTGTAATTGTATTGTGTATTGTGATAGCTTTGTCTCTTCTGTTGTGCGATTACCCGTACCTAGTAAAATATCTAAAGAGTAATTTATTGGAAAAAGAGGAAGGTTTGTTCGCTTTTGAATCTGAGTGTAGTTTACGGTGTAAAACTTACTGTCAAAATTCTCCATTGAAGGTAAAACGCTATTGGTTGTCGATGAAGTGCTTTGATATCCTATTTTAAGATTGCGGTTGTATTGAATAGCATACCCCAATTGTAAACCAAGCTTTGTGTTTTGATAAATGGTATCCTGCTTTTGAATATTGAGTTGACCATTGATGTTTAACGGAGTATTGAAGAGATAAACAAAAGATGATTTAAAGTCAAATTGAGTTTGCTTGTTTGCATCACTTCTCCAGTATAACGAAAGGGACTCCCCCTTGTTTAAGACATTGTTTAAGTTGAGATCCAAATAACCCGCTAAGGTAAATTTATCTTTTTCATCCATACTGAACCCCATGAATCCATCAAAAGAATTGGTATTCGCTTTATCTAAGTAAAGGAATAATGTGGTGGAATCATCTGTAAAAAGTGTTTCTGGCGTTTTATAAGAAGTTAAAAAATCGAGTGAACTAACAGTAGAAGTAATTTCAGCAATGAGTTGTTCGCTATAAGATTTGTTGAGGTAGCGTTTGGTTAACTGTCGAATAATTTTCTCGGGAACATGATTGATGCTGTTAATTTCAATTCGATCTAATTTTCTGCCTTGAGTCAGGTTGAGTTGTAAGTCACAATACAACGTATCATTTTGAATACGGTGATGGATTAGCTGTAGGGTTGACATTCCCAAGCCCTCGCGATCCAATTGCTGAGTATATTGTTGTAATGTGGAGGAAAGAGCTTCAAAAGAAAGTGTAAGACTATCCGTAGTAAAATCAATTTGTTTTTGAATTTTTGGAGATAAAAGATTGTTGGATAGAATAACTTGACGGATAGGATCGGCTAATTGATAGGTGTACGTAAAGTGCATTTGCTCTTGCTTTTGGCTTTTAGTGAATGCCAAATAGCCCTTTTTGTAGAGTAATTGATCCACATGGTCAATGGTTTGACGGACAGATTGTAGATCGGAATGCGTTTTTTGATATTCTATAGCGTGTAATATACTTCGCTCTTTTTCAGATGTTGCAGTTAGGTCAAGTGTAAAGAGCACATCTTGTCCATAGCTAGTAAAATGTAGCATGGCGAACAAAAAGAAGAAGAAGAGTGACTTAGACACAGGGGCTATATATTTAGGTGTAAAGTAAAATAAAAAAAGTAAGAAGCTGAGACTTAAAGAATAAAATAAATAAATTACTTGAAAATTAATAGATTGTCTTTTGAAAAAAGAAAAAAACTTTCTACATTTGCAACCCCGTATATAGTGCGGAATAATATATTGTAGAAATTATTAATAAACATTATGCCAACAATTCAACAATTAGTAAGAACAGGGAGAACCCAATTAACTAAGAAGAGTAAATCGGTTGCTTTGGATTCTTGTCCTCAAAGAAGAGGAGTTTGTACGCGTGTTTATACTACTACACCTAAAAAACCTAACTCTGCAATGCGTAAAGTTGCAAGGGTACGTTTGACAAATGGTAATGAAGTAAACGCTTACATCCCAGGAGAAGGACACAATTTACAAGAGCACTCGATAGTATTAGTTAGAGGAGGAAGGGTAAAAGATTTGCCAGGTGTTAGATACCACATCGTACGTGGAGCTTTGGATACTGCTGGAGTAAACGGTAGAACACAAAGAAGATCTAAATATGGTGCAAAACGCCCTAAAGACAAAAAATAATCGTTTAAACGTTTAAGAAAAAGACATGAGAAAAAGACAGGCGAAAAAGAGACCTCTTTTACCAGATCCGAAATTTAATGATCAATTAGTGACGCGTTTTGTGAATAACTTAATGTGGGATGGTAAGAAGTCTACAGCTTTTAAAGTATTCTATGATGCTTTAGCAATCGTTGAAGAGAAAAAACAAGATGAGGAGAAAACTTCATTAGAAATTTGGAAAGACGCTTTAACTAACGTTATGCCACACGTAGAGGTTCGTTCTCGTCGTGTTGGTGGAGCTACATTCCAAATTCCTATGCAAATTCGTCCAGATAGAAAAATTTCTATGGCAATGAAGTGGATGATTTTGTATGCGAGAAGAAGAAATGAGAAATCTATGGCTGCAAGATTAGCTTCTGAAATTTTAGCTGCTGCTAAAGAAGAAGGTGCTGCAGTTAAAAAGAGAATGGATACGCACAAAATGGCTGAAGCTAATAAGGCGTTCTCTCACTTTAGATTTTAATCCATACAGAAAAATTATACAATGGCAAGAGATTTAAAATATACAAGAAATATTGGTATCGCTGCTCACATCGATGCTGGTAAAACAACTACTACAGAACGTATTTTGTTCTATACAGGTAAAAACCATAAAATGGGAGAAACTCACGAAGGATCTTCTACAATGGACTGGATGGAGCAAGAAGCGGAAAGAGGTATTACTATTACTTCAGCAGCGACTACTTGTACTTGGAATTTCCCAACTAAACAAGGTGAGAAGATAGCTGAGTCTATGGAGTACCACTTCAATATTATTGATACTCCGGGACACGTTGACTTTACAGTTGAGGTGAACCGTTCTTTACGTGTATTGGATGGATTAGTATTCTTATTTAGTGCAGTTGATGGTGTTGAGCCTCAATCTGAAACTAACTGGAGATTAGCTGATAACTATAAAGTTCCTCGTATGGGGTTCGTTAATAAAATGGACCGTCAAGGAGCTAACTTCTTAGCAGTGTGTCAACAAGTTAAAGATATGTTGAAATCGAATGCTGTGCCAATCGTTTTACCAATTGGTGATGAAGCAGATTTCAAAGGTATCGTTGACTTAGTGAAAAACCGCGCAATCGTATGGCATGATGAAAATCATGGTTCTACTTTTGATGTTGTTGAAATCCCAGCTGATATGATTGACGATGTTAAACAATACAGAGGTCAATTAATCGAGGAGATCGCAGCTTATGACGAAAACCTTCTTGAGAAATATATGGAAGATGAAAACTCAATTACTGAGGACGAAATTCACAAAGCGTTGCGTGCAGCGACTTTGGATATGAGTATCATCCCAATGTCTTGTGGTTCATCATTCAAAAATAAAGGTGTTCAGTTTATGTTGGATGCTGTTTGTCGTTACTTACCTTCTCCAATGGATAAGGAAGCTATCGAAGGAACAAATCCTGATACTGAAGAGCCAATCGTACGTAAACCATCAGTTTCTGAACCGTTTGCTGCATTAGCATTTAAAATTGCTACAGATCCTTTCGTAGGTCGTTTAGCTTTCTTTAGAGCTTATTCAGGACACTTAGACGCTGGTTCTTATGTATTGAATACGCGTTCAGGAAACAAAGAGCGTATTTCTCGTATCTACCAAATGCACGCAAACAAACAAAATCCAATCGAATATATTGAGGCTGGAGATATTGGAGCTGCTGTAGGATTTAAAGATATCAAAACTGGAGATACTTTATGTGATGAAAAACATCCTATCGTATTAGAAAGTATGGTATTCCCTGATCCAGTAATTGGTATCGCTATTGAACCAAAAACAAAAGCGGATATGGATAAAATGGGTACTGCTTTAGCTAAATTAGCAGAAGAGGATCCTACATTTACTGTAAAAACAGATAAAGCTTCTGGACAAACAGTAATCTCTGGTATGGGAGAGTTACACTTAGACGTGTTAATCGACCGTATGAGACGTGAATTCAAAGTTGAAGTGAACCAAGGTGAGCCTCAAGTTGAGTACAAAGAAACACTTACACGTGTTGCTAACCACAGAGAATCTTACAAAAAACAATCTGGTGGACGTGGTAAATTCGCGGATATCGTATTTACAATTGGACCTGCTGACGAAGTTGATGGAAAACCATTCGTTGGATTACAATTCGTAAATGAGGTAAAAGGTGGTAACGTACCAAAAGAATATATTCCTTCTGTAGAAAAAGGATTCAAAGAAGCGATGAAACAAGGACCTTTAGCAGGTTTCGAAATGGATTCGATGAAAGTTACACTAACAGATGGTTCTTACCACGCGGTTGACTCGGATGCATTATCATTCGAATTAGCAGCGAAAATGGGTTACAAAGCTGCTGCTAAAGCTGCTGGTGCTGTAATTCTTGAGCCTATCATGAAGTTAGAAGTATTGACTCCTGAAGAAAACATGGGTGATATCGTTGGGGATTTGAACCGTCGTCGTGGACAAATCAACAGCATGGATGATAGAAATGGAGCAAAAGTTGTTAAAGCTTCTGTGCCATTATCAGAAATGTTCGGATATGTAACTACATTGAGAACGTTATCATCAGGTAGAGCTACTTCTACAATGGAGTTCTCTCACTACTCTGAAACACCATCAAATATTTCAGAGGCTGTAATCACTAAAGCAAAAGGAAACGCTTAATTTTAGAGAAAAATGAGTCAAAAAATCAGAATAAAATTAAAATCTTACGATCATATGTTGGTTGATAAATCAGCTGAGAAAATCGTAAAAACTGTAAAAAGTACAGGTGCAGTAGTAACAGGTCCAATTCCGTTACCAACTCATAAAAAAATCTTTACTGTTTTACGTTCACCACACGTAAACAAGAAAGCAAGAGAGCAATTTGAAGTTAGTTCTTACAAAAGATTGTTAGATATTTATTCTTCTTCTTCTAAAACAATTGATGCTTTAATGAAATTAGAGTTACCAAGTGGAGTAGAAGTTGAGATTAAAGTGTGATAATCCGAAAGTAATTTCAAGAAAAATAAAAGAGTAGGGATTGAGTATTAGAGCTGAAAAGCTCTAATGCTTAATTCTTTTAAATAAGTTTCAAATAATTTAATTAAATATTTATGTCTGGGTTAATTGGTAAAAAAATCGGCATGACTAGTATTTTCGACGAAAATGGAAAAAACATTCCATGTACAGTAATCGAAGTTGGTCCATGTGTCGTTACCCAAGTCAGAACCAATGAGGTTGACGGGTATGAAGCGTTACAACTTGGTTTCGATGACAAGACAGAGAAACACGCTACTAAAGCTGAGTTAGGTCACTTTAAGAAAGCGGGAACATCTGCTAAAAGAAAAGTCGTTGAAATCAAAGAATTCGATGGAGGGTACAAATTAGGTGATGTAATCACTGTTGATTTGTTCGCTGAAGGAGAATTCGTAGACGTTCAAGGTGTGTCTAAAGGAAAAGGTTTCCAAGGGGTTGTTAAACGTCATGGATTTGGCGGAGTAGGTCAAGTTACTCACGGTCAAAAAAACCGTTTAAGAGCACCAGGTTCTGTAGGGGCTTCTTCTTATCCATCTAGAGTATTCAAAGGAATGCGCATGGCAGGAAGAACTGGAGGAGAAAATGTAACAGTACAAAATCTTAGAGTTTTAAAAGTAGTGGCTGATAAGAACCTACTTGTTGTAAAAGGAGCTATTCCAGGACACAAAAACTCTTATGTAATCATTCAGAAGTAATGGAAGTAAAAGTTTTAGATATTACAGGGAAAGATACTGGAAGAAAAGTTGAACTTTTAGATTCAGTATTCGGAATTGAGCCAAATAATCACGCAGTATACCTTGATGTTAAACAATATTTAGCAAACCAAAGACAAGGAACGCATAAAGCGAAAGAAAGAGCTGAAATTGCAGGAAGTACACGCAAGATTAAAAAGCAAAAAGGAACTGGAACGGCGAGAGCAGGTAGCATCAAGTCACCAGTATTCAGAGGAGGAGGAAGAATCTTCGGACCAAGACCAAGAAACTACTCTTTCAAATTGAATAAGAACTTAAAACGCTTAGCTAGAAAATCAGCGTTTTCAATTAAGGTTCGTGAAGAGAACTTAATCGTTTTAGAAAACTTCAACTTCGAAGCTCCAAGCACTAAAAATTTCATTAGTGTATTGAAAGCTTTAGGGTTAGAAAATAAAAAATCTCTATTTGTGTTGGGTGAATCAAATAAAAATGTATATTTGTCATCACGCAATTTAGAGAAGGCTGCTGTTGTAACTAACTCAGAATTAAGTACTTACGCGATTTTAAACGCGGGAAGCTTAGTCTTGACAGAGGGATCTGTGGCTGGAATTGTTGAAAATTTAAGCAAATAATAGGAACATGAGTGTTTTAATTAAGCCTATAATTACAGAAAAAGTAACAAAAGACGGTGAAGTTTTTGGCCGTTATGGTTTCGTAGTTGATAGAAAAGCGAACAAAATTGAGATCAAAAAAGCGGTAGAAGCTACATATGGTGTTAGTGTTGTTAACGTAAATACTATGAACTATGGTGCTAAGCGTTCTGTTAAATATACAAAAAGCGGTATGATTAACGCTAAAACTAATGCTTTCAAAAAAGCAATAGTTGAATTGAAAGAAGGAGATAATATAGACTTTTATTCAAATATCTAATAAATAATGTCAGTTAGAAAATTAAAACCTATTACCCCAGGTCAGCGTTTTAGAGTTGTAAATAGTTTTGACGCTATAACAACTGATAAGCCGGAGCGTAGTTTACTAGCACCGAAAAAAAAATCTGGAGGTAGAAATAGTCAAGGAAAAATGACCATGCGCTACACAGGTGGTGGTCATAAACAAAGATATCGTATCATCGATTTCAAAAGAACAAAAGAAGGAGTTCCTGCAGTTGTTAAAACAATCGAGTATGATCCAAACCGTTCAGCATTTATTTCATTACTTGCTTATGCGGATGGAGCAAAAACTTACGTTATCGCACAAGCTGGTCTTAAAGTTGGACAAACTGTAGTTTCAGGACCAGATGCATCACCAGAAGTTGGTAATGCAATGCCTTTAAGTAAAATTCCTTTAGGAACTGTTATTTCTTGTATTGAATTACGTCCTGGTCAAGGAGCAGTAATTGCTCGTTCAGCTGGTACTTTCGCTCAATTAGTAGCAAGAGATGGTAAGTATGCAACAATTAAAATGCCTTCTGGAGAAGTGCGTTTGATTTTGTTAACTTGTATGGCGACTATTGGAGCTGTATCGAACCACGATCACCAATTAATCGTTTCTGGTAAAGCTGGTAGATCTAGATGGTTAGGTAGAAGACCAAGAACTAGAGCAGTAGCTATGAACCCGGTAGATCACCCAATGGGAGGTGGAGAAGGTCGCTCTTCAGGAGGACACCCACGTTCAAGAAACGGGATGCCTGCTAAAGGTTATAGAACTCGTTCTAAAGTTAAGTCGAGTAACAAGTATATCGTTGAACGTAGAAAGAAATAAAAGAGTAAGACATGGCACGTTCGTTAAAAAAAGGACCTTATGTTCACTTTAAATTAGAGAAGAAAGTTCTTAAAAATGTAGAGTCTGGAAATAAAGCTGTTATCAAAACTTGGTCAAGAGCTTCTATGATTACTCCAGATTTCGTTGGACAGACAATCGCAGTACATAATGGTCGTCAATTTGTTCCTGTATATGTAACAGAGAACATGGTTGGACACAAGTTAGGGGAATTTTCACCAACAAGATCGTTTAGAGGTCACGCTGGTGCAAAGAATAAAGGTAAAAAATAATAAGAAGCTATGGGAGTTCGTAAAAGAGAGAGAGCTGAGCAAATTAAAGAAGCTAATAAGCAAGTTGCTTTTGCTAAGCTAAACAATTGCCCTACTTCTCCAAGAAAAATGCGCTTAGTAGCGGATTTAGTAAGAGGACAGAAAGTAGAAAAAGCTCTAAACATATTAAAATTCAGCACAAAAGATGCTTCTCGTAACTTAGAGAAATTACTTTTGTCTGCAATTGCAAACTGGCAAGCAAAAAACAGCGAAGAAAACATGGAAGAAGCTGGACTTTTTGTAAAAGAAATTAGAGTAGATGGAGGAATGATGTTGAAAAGACTTCGTCCTGCACCTCAAGGAAGAGCACACAGAATAAGAAAACGTTCTAATCACGTTACAATCGTGTTAGGATCTAATAATAACACACAAAGCAATTAATAAACAGTATGGGACAAAAAACTAATCCGATCGGGAATCGCCTTGGTATTATTAGAGGATGGGACTCAAACTGGTATGGTGGAAATGATTACGGTGATAAAATCGCTGAGGATCACAAAATCAGAAAGTATATCCATGCTCGTTTATCAAAAGCTAGTGTATCAAAAGTAATCATTGAGAGAACTTTAAAACTTGTAACCGTTACTATCACTACTGCTAGACCTGGTATCATTATCGGGAAAGGTGGACAAGAGGTAGACAAGTTGAAAGAGGAATTGAAAAAGATTACTGATAAGGAAGTTCAAATCAATATCTTTGAAATTAAAAGACCTGAACTTGACGCATTCTTAGTGGCTGCTAGTATTGCTCGTCAAATCGAAAACAGAATTTCTTACCGTAGAGCTATCCGTATGGCGATTGGTGCTGCGATGAGAATGAATGCAGAAGGAATCAAAGTAATGATTTCTGGTCGTTTGAACGGTGCTGAAATGGCACGTTCTGAGTCTTTCAAAGATGGTAGAATTCCATTATCTACTTTCAGAGCTGACATCGATTACGCACTTGCTGAAGCTCATACTACTTATGGTAGAATGGGAATTAAAGTGTGGATCATGAAAGGTGAAGTTTATGGTAAAAGAGATCTTTCTCCGTTAGCTGGTATGGATAAAAAACAATCCAAAGCATCAGCAGGATCTAGTAAAGGTAGACCTAACCAACGCAAAAGAAAGTAATTTTTAAACTGAAGAAAAATGTTACAGCCTAAAAGAACAAAATACCGTAAGGTACAGAAAGGTAAGATGAAAGGGATTTCCCAAAGAGGGCATGAACTTTCAAATGGGATGTTCGGAATTAAATCTTTAGATTCAGCATTTATCACTTCTCGTCAGATCGAGGCTGCGCGTATCGCTGCAACTCGTTTCATGAAACGTGAAGGACAATTGTGGATCAAGATTTTCCCAGACAAACCAATCACTAAGAAGCCTCTTGAAGTGCGTATGGGTAAAGGAAAAGGTGCAGTAGAATACTGGGTTGCTGTGGTAAAACCAGGAAAAATCATGTTTGAGGTAGGTGGTGTTCCACTATCTGTAGCAAAAGAAGCATTACGCTTAGCTGCTCAAAAACTTCCTGTGAAAACAAAATTTATAATTGCTAGAGATTTCGAAGCATAATAGAAATTTATCATGAAACAATCTGAAATAGTAAACCTATCTGTAGCTGATTTACAAGAGCAATTAAAAGAGTTGACTAACGCATTAAATAGCTTGAAAGCTACTCACGCAATTTCTCCAATCGAGAATCCTCTTCAAATCAGAAAGGTTAGAAGAACAATTGCTAGAGTGAATACTGAGCTAAGCAAAAGAGAGTTACAATAATTGTATTCTGCCAAAAGATGGAAAATAGAAAAGAAAGAAAAGAAAGAATAGGTGTTGTTACTAGTAACAAAATGGAGAAATCTATTGTTGTTTCTGAAGTAAAGAAAGTAAAACACCCATTATATGGAAAATTCGTGAAGCAAACTAAAAAATATGTTGCTCACGACGAAACGAACAACTGCAACATTGGTGATACAGTTAGAATTATGGAGACTCGTCCATTATCTAAATCAAAATGTTGGAGATTAGTTGAAATCATTGAAAGAGCGAAATAATTATGGTACAACAAGAATCTAGACTTAAAGTAGCAGATAACACGGGAGCAAAAGAGGTTTTGACTATCCGTGTATTAGGTGGGACAAAGCGTCGTTACGCTTCAGTAGGAGATAAAATTGTAGTAAGTATCAAAGACGCAACTCCAAATGGAAGCGTTAAGAAAGGTGCTGTTTCTACTGCTGTAGTTGTTCGCACTAAAAAAGAGGTTAGAAGAGCTGATGGATCATACATTAGATTCGATGATAACGCTTGCGTATTATTAAATGCTGCAGGTGAGATGAAAGGAACTCGTGTTTTTGGACCAGTAGCAAGAGAACTTCGTGAAAAACAATTCATGAAAATTGTATCATTAGCACCTGAGGTGTTGTAATTCGTTCTAAACATGATTAAGCTAAAGATAAAAACAGGAGATACTGTACGTGTTATTGCTGGTGATCACAAAGGATCAGAAGGAAAAATCGTACGTGTATTACGCGAAAAGAACAAAGCTATTGTTGAAGGGGTAAACATCATTTCTAAGCATGTTAAGCCTAGTGCTACTAACCCTCAAGGTGGTATTGTTAAAAAAGAGGCTCCTATCCATATTTCTAATTTAGCGATCGTAGATCCTAAAACTAACGATACTACGAAAGTAGCGATCCAAAGAAATGAGAATGGAAAAAATGTAAGAGTTTCTAAAAAATCAAATCAAGTATTATAGTTATGGCTTATATACCAAGACTTAAAGAAGAATATAGCAGCAGAGTGATCTCTGCTCTTAAGGAGGAGTTTGGATACAAGAACATTATGCAAGTTCCTAAACTTGAGAAAATTGTTGTTAGCCGTGGTGTAGGTGCAGCTGTATCTGATAAAAAATTAGTTGATTACGCAGTTGAGGAATTAACTAAAATTACAGGACAAAAAGCTGTGGCTACTATTTCTAAGAAAGACGTTGCTTCTTTCAAATTGAGAAAAGGAATGCCGATCGGAGCTAAAGTTACTTTACGTGGAGAAAGAATGTATGAATTCTTAGATCGTTTAGTTACTTCTGCTTTACCACGAGTGAGAGATTTCTCTGGTATTAAATCTGAAGGATTTGACGGTAGAGGAAATTATAACTTAGGTGTAACTGAGCAAATTATTTTCCCTGAGATCAATATTGATAAAGTAAACAAAATCGCTGGTTTCGATATTACGTTTGTAACATCTGCTAACACAGATAAAGAAGCGAAATCTTTACTAGCTGAATTAGGATTACCTTTTAAAAAGAATTAAGAGTTATGGCTAAAGAATCAATGAAAGCCCGTGAGGTTAAAAGACAAGCATTAGTAGCTAAATATGCAGACAAAAGAAAAGCTCTTTTAGAAGCTGGTGACTACGAAGGGTTACAAAAATTACCTAAAAATGCTTCTCCTGTGCGTTTACACAACAGATGTAAATTAACTGGAAGACCTAGAGGGTATATGCGTCAATTCGGTATTTCTCGTGTTACTTTCCGTGAGATGGCTAACCAAGGGTTGATACCAGGAGTTAAAAAGGCAAGTTGGTAATTAAGATTTAAAGGTAAAAACAATGTATACAGATCCAATAGCAGATTTCCTTACAAGAATTAGAAATGCTGTGCGTGCAAACCACAAAGTGGTAGAGATCCCAGCATCTAACTTCAAAAAAGAAATCACGAAAATTTTATTCGATCAAGGATATATCTTAAGCTATAAATTTGATGATACTACCGTTCAAGGTACAATCAAAATAGCTTTGAAATACGACAAAGACACAAAAGAGTCTGTGATTAGAGATATCCAAAGAATTAGTAAACCAGGTTTGCGTAAATACGCTTCTGCAAGTGACCTTCCAAGAATCTTAAATGGTTTAGGAATTGCGATTGTTTCAACATCAAAAGGATTGATGACTGGAAAACAAGCAAAACAGTTAAATGTTGGTGGAGAAGTAGTTTGTTACGTATACTAATTTAAAAAGACTAAGAAATGTCAAGAATAGGAAAAAGTCCGATAACAATTCCTGCTGGAGTAACAGTTGATGTTCAAGAAGGCGTTATTGTTGTTAAAGGTAAATTAGGAGAGCTTACTCAGAAATTCGATACAGTTAGTGTTAAAGTTGAAGATAATCAAGTAGTTGTTGAAAGATCATCTGACGATAAAGATGAAAGAGCAAAACACGGATTATACCGTAGCTTGATTAACAATATGATTACTGGTGTTTCTGAAGGATTTACTATCACTTTAGAGTTTGTAGGGGTAGGTTACCGTGCTGCAAACCAAGGGCAAAAGTTAGATTTAGCTTTAGGATTCTCTCACAATATCGTGTTAGAGGTTGCTCCAGAAGTTGTAGTTGAAACAATATCAGAAAAAGGGAAAAACCCTTTAGTGAAATTAACTTCTCATGACAAACAATTAGTAGGTCAAGTAGCTGCAAAAATCCGTTCTTTCCGTAAGCCAGAGCCTTACAAAGGAAAAGGAATTAAGTTTGTAGGTGAGGAATTAAGAAGAAAAGCAGGTAAATCAGCTTAAAAATTAAGACTATGTCATTAACAAAATCTGAAAGAAGACAACGTATAAAGTTCAGAATTAGAAAGACAGTTAGCGGTACACCTGCTAGAACTAGACTTTCTGTATTCAGAAGTAATAAAGAGATCTATGCACAAATCATAGATGACGTAAATGGAGTAACTTTAGTTTCGGCATCATCAAGAGAAGCTGGGATAACAAGAGGAACCAATGTTGAAACTGCTGCATCGGTTGGAAAACTAATCGCAGAGAAAGCTTTAAAAGCAGGTATCGAAACTGTATCTTTTGATAGAAACGGTTATTTATACCACGGACGTGTTAAATCATTAGCAGAGGGCGCTAGAGAAGCTGGATTAAAATTCTAATTAGTTATGTATCAAAATTATAAAAACGTAGAATTTGTAAAACCAAGCGGTCTTGATTTAAAAGATCGTTTGGTTAGTGTTAACCGTGTTACTAAAGTAACAAAAGGGGGAAGAGCTTTTGGTTTTTCTGCTGTTGTTGTAGTAGGTGACGAAAACGGTGTAGTGGGTCACGGTTTAGGTAAATCCAAAGATGTATCTGAAGCTATTGCTAAAGCAGTAGAGGATGCGAAGAAAAACTTAGTTAAAATTCCATTAAACGGACATACTATTCCGCACGAACAAAAAGGAAAATTCAGTGGAGCACGTGTATTGTTGATGCCAGCATCATTAGGTACGGGAGTTATTGCCGGAGGTTCTGTGAGAGCGGTGGTAGAAGCTGTAGGAATTACAGATTTATTATCTAAGTCTCAAGGTTCTTCGAATCCACATAACGTGGTGAAAGCTACTTTCGATGCTTTATTACGATTAAGAAGTGCTTCTACAGTTGCGAAACAAAGAGGAATTTCTTTAGAAAAAGTATTTAAAGGTTAATTTGAAAGATTATGTCGAAAATCAAAATAAAACAAGTAAAAAGCCAAATTAAATGTCCTCTTAACCAAAAGAGAACATTAGAGGCTTTAGGACTTCGTAAAATTGGTCACGTAGTTGAACATGAAGCTTCTACTGCAATTTTAGGAATGGTAAATAAAGTTCAACACTTAGTTTCTGTAGAAGAAATTAAATAATATTCGCAATAGATGAATTTAAGTAATTTACAACCAGCAAACGGTTCAGTACACAACCAAAACAAACGTGTTGGTCGTGGTGAAGGTTCTGGAAAAGGAGGAACTTCTACAAAAGGACATAAAGGTGCTAAATCACGTTCAGGTTATTCGAAAAAGATCGGATTTGAAGGAGGGCAAATGCCACTTCAAAGACGTGTACCTAAATTCGGTTTCAAAAACATTAACAGAGTTGAGTACGCTGTAATTAACTTAGAGGCTTTACAAGGTCTTGTTGATAGCGGAAAAGTAACTGATACTGTAGATTTTTCTCAATTAGTTGATTTAGGATTAGCTACTAAAAACAGTTTAGTTAAGGTTTTAGGACGTGGAGAGTTAAAAGCAAAATTAAAAGTTTCTGCTCATAAATTTTCAGCTTCTGCCCAAGCAGCTATTGAAGCAGCAGGAGGAGAAGTTGTAACGTTATAAAATCTTAGTGAACAGGATGAAGAAGTTTTTTGAAACATTAGCCAGTATCTGGAAAATTGAAGAGTTAAAAAATAAAATCTTAATCACATTAGGACTATTACTTGTGTACCGTTTTGGTACACAAGTAACTCTACCAGGTATTGATGCAACGAAATTGCAAGCGTTGACAGATCAAACAGATCAAGGAATTGGATGGTTAATTAACGTTTTTACAGGTGGTGCATTTGCACAGGCATCTGTTTTTGCTTTAGGTATTATGCCTTACATTTCTGCTTCCATTGTGGTGCAGCTGATGGGAATTGCGGTTCCTTATCTGCAAAAATTACAAAATGATGGAGAAAGCGGTAGAAAGAAAATGAATCAAATTACAAGATGGTTAACCATTGGTATTACCTTGTTACAAGGACCAAGTTATATCTATAACTTGTATGTGCAATTGCCGTCAGATGCATTTTTGCTAGGTTTTAATTCTTTCTCATTCTTGTTTTCTTCAGTAATGATACTAACTGCCGGAACTATCTTTGCAATGTGGTTAGGTGAAAAAATTACTGATAAAGGGATTGGAAATGGTATCTCGTTATTGATCATGGTTGGAATTATTGCAAGACTTCCTATGTCTTTCATTCAAGAGTTCCAATCGCGTATTACAGAAAATAACGGAGGACCAATGTTAGTTGTTATTGAGGTAATTTTATGGTTATTGATTATCGTTGCTTGTATCTATTTGACACTTGCAGTAAGAAGAATACCAGTTCAATACGCTCGTCGTAGCGCTTCTGGTACTTATGATCAATCCATGTTAGGAGGAAACCGTCAGTGGATTCCTTTAAAACTAAATGCTTCAGGAGTTATGCCAATTATCTTCGCTCAAGCGATCATGTTTGTGCCTGCTGCTGTAGCTGGTTTATCAACTTCAGATACTGCAAAATCAATCAGTAATACATTCCATAATGTGTTCGGTTGGGAGTATAATTTACTTTTTGCTTTATTAATCATTATTTTTACGTACTTTTACACCGCGATTACAGTACCTACTAATAAAATGGCAGACGACTTGAAGCGAAGTGGTGGTTTTATCCCTGGTGTTAAACCAGGTTCTGAAACTGCGGATTTCTTAGATAGAATTATGTCGTTGATTACATTCCCAGGGTCTCTTTACCTTGCTATTATTGCTGTTTTTCCAGCAATCATTGTTAGCATCTTAGGAGTACAACAAGGATGGGCGATGTTTTATGGTGGAACTTCACTATTAATTATGGTGAGCGTTGTAATTGATACAATCCAACAAGTTAACTCATACTTATTGAACAAACAGTACGATAGTATGATGACTAGTGGTAAAAATAGAAGAGCGACAGCTTAATTTTTATGGCAAAACAATCAGCAATAGAACAAGACGGAGCAATAATTGAAGCATTGTCTAATGCAATGTTCCGTGTAGAATTAGAAAATGGTCACGTTGTTATCGCGCACATCTCAGGGAAAATGCGTATGCACTACATTAAATTGTTACCTGGTGATCGAGTGAAACTGGAAATGAGTCCATATGACTTGACCAAAGCAAGAATTACTTATAGATATTAAAGAGGCTATTAAAATGAAAGTAAGAGCATCAGTTAAAAAAAGAAGTGCCGAGTGCATCATAGTACGTAGAAAAGGTAGACTTTACGTTATTAATAAAAAGAATCCTAGATTTAAACAAAGACAAGGATAATTATGGCAAGAATCGCAGGGGTAGACATACCTAAATACAAAAGAGGAGTTATTGCTTTAACTTATATCTTCGGGATTGGTTCTAGTAGAGCTAAAGAAATTTTAGCAGCAGCTAATGTTGATGAAGATAAGAAAGTACAAGATTGGAATGATGACGAGATCGGAGCTATCCGTGAAGCAGTAGGTCATTTCAAAATTGAAGGTGAATTACGTTCAGAGATTTCTTTAAACATCAAACGTTTAATGGATATCGGTTGTTACAGAGGAATCCGTCACAGAACTGGACTTCCTTTAAGAGGACAAAGAACGAAAAATAACTCGAGAACGAGAAAAGGTAAAAGAAAAACTGTTGCTAACAAGAAAAAAGCAACTAAATAATAAGTAGTAATATGGCTAAAGCGAATACAAAAAAGCGTAAAGTTGTTGTAGAAACAACAGGTGAAGCTCATATTAATGCAACATTCAACAATATCATTATTTCTTTGACTAACAAGAAAGGTGAAGTAATCTCTTGGTCGTCTGCAGGTAAAATGGGATTCAGAGGTTCTAAAAAGAACACTCCGTATGCTGCTCAGATGGCTGCTGAAGATTGTGGTAGAGTTGCACTAGAGGCAGGATTGAAAAAAGTAAAAGTTTATGTTAAAGGTCCAGGAAACGGAAGAGAATCTGCAATCAGATCTTTACATAATGGTGGAATCGAAGTAACTGAGATTATCGATATTACTCCAATGCCACACAACGGATGTCGTCCTCCTAAGAGAAGAAGAGTTTAATTTATAGTATAACCAAAGGTAGGATAGATTATCGGAGGAAAGTGACCTGAATTCATAATCCCTACCTTTTTTTTATTTTGAAAAATGGCAAGATATACTGGTCCACAAACAAAAATCGCTCGTAAATTCGGCGAAGCTATTTTCGGAGATGATAAATCATTCGAAAAAAGAAACTACCCTCCAGGACAGCACGGATTAGCTAAAAAAAGAGCTAAAAAATCTGAATATGCTGTTCAGTTAATGGAGAAACAAAAAGCAAAATACACATACGGTATCTTAGAAAAGCAATTCCGTAATATTTACAAGAAAGCTGCGGCTGCTCGTGGAGTTACTGGTGAGGTATTGATTCAATTGTGTGAATCGAGATTAGATAACGTAGTTTACAGAATGGGAATTGCTCCTTCTCGTAGAGCTGCACGTCAAATAGTTTCTCACAGACATATCACAGTTAACGGTGAAGTAGTAAATATTCCTTCTTACCAATTAAAAGCTGGTGATAAAGTTGCTGTTCGTGAAAAATCTAAATCTTTAGAAGTTATCGAACGTTCGTTATCTAATTCTAGTTCTGTTTATGAGTGGATTACTTGGAATCCTGAAACTTTGCAAGGTACTTTCGTTGCTGTACCTCAAAGACTTCAAGTTCCAGAAAACATCAAAGAACAGTTAATCGTAGAGTTGTACAACAAATAATAATTGACATTCAGTCGAAACAAATATGGCAATATTTAATTTTCAAAAGCCCGATAAAGTTATCATGATTGATTCGACCGATTTTAGAGGTAAATTCGAATTTAGACCTTTAGAACCGGGATATGGATTGACTATTGGTAATGCATTGAGAAGAGTACTTCTGTCTTCGTTAGAGGGGTATGCTATTACTTCAGTACGTATCGAAGGAGTTGATCACGAGTTTTCTACCATCGCTGGTGTTGTTGAGGATGTTACTGAAATTATCCTTAACCTTAAGCAAGTGCGTTTTAAACGTCAGGTAGAAGATGTAGATAATGAATCTGTAAGTATCACTTTTTCAGGGAAAGAACAAATGACTGCTGGTGATTTCCAGAAGTTTATTTCTAATTTCCAAGTATTAAATCCGGAGTTAGTTATCTTCAATTGCGAAAGCAGTGTAAGTATTACAATGGATTTAACAATCGAAAAGGGTAGAGGTTACGTGGCTGCAGAGGAGAATAGAAAACCTAATGCACCAATCGGAACAATCTTCACAGACTCGATTTATACTCCAGTTAAGAACGTTAAGTATGCTATAGAAAATTACCGTGTGGAGCAAAAAACTGACTACGAAAAGTTAGTTTTTGATATTATCACAGACGGTTCTATTCATCCAAAAGACGCCTTAACAGAAGCAGCTAAAACATTGATTCATCATTTTATGCTGTTCTCAGACGAGAGAATTACTTTAGAGGCTGATGAAATTGCTCAAACTGAATCATACGATGAAGAATCATTGCATATGAGACAGCTTCTAAAAACTAAATTGGTAGATTTAGATCTTTCAGTTCGAGCGTTAAATTGTTTAAAGGCGGCTGAAGTAGATACATTAGGAGATTTAGTATCTTTTAACAAAAACGATTTGATGAAATTCAGAAACTTCGGTAAGAAGTCTCTTTCTGAATTAGAAGAATTAGTAGCTGTGAAAGGATTAAATTTTGGTATGGATCTATCAAAATACAAATTAGATAAAGAATAATCTAGACCGCTAAAGTCTAAATTCGATAACGCAATGAGACACGGAAAAAAAATAAATCACTTAGGTAGAAAAGCTGGACATAGAAATTCTATGTTAGCTAATATGGCTTGTTCTTTAATTGAGCACAAGCGTATCAATACTACTGTAGCTAAAGCAAAAGCATTAAAACAATATATCGAACCATTAGTAACTAAAGCTAAAACTGATGATACTCATAATCGTCGTGTTGTTTTCTCTTACTTGAGAAGCAAAGAAGCTGTTACTGAATTGTTCAGAGAAGTTGCTCAAAAAGTTGGTGACCGTCCAGGAGGATACACTCGTATCATCAAGTTAGGTAACCGTTTAGGGGATAACGCTGATATGGCTATGATTGAATTCGTTGACTTCAACGAAATCTACAATGTAGCGAAGAAAGAAGCTAAGAAAACTACTCGTAGAGGGAAGAAGAAAGCTGAAACTGTTGACGCTCCTCAAGCTGAAGCTACTACAACTGAAACAGAAACAAATGAATAATACTTATTCATTATATATGTTTTCATTATAAAATTAAAAGGACATTCTTTTTAGAATGTCCTTTTTTTTGCTTTATTTTTGCATCACTACAATACAACTTACACATGGAATATAAAAGAAAAGAAGACGGTATCATTGTTTTAGCAGATGGCACCGTTTTTTATGGGAAATCAATTGGTATTAAAGGAACAGCTTTCGGTGAAATCTGCTTTAATACAGGTATGACAGGGTATCAAGAAGTATTTACTGATCCGTCTTACTACGGACAAATTATGCTTTCTACTAATCCACATATTGGAAACTATGGGGTTAATGCAGATGAAGTTGATTCGGATGGTATTAAAATCGCTGGATTAGTATGTAAGAACTTTAGCTATGAATTCTCTCGCCCAGATGCAGATGGTAGCTTATATGACTATTTTGAAGCGCATCAGTTGGTAGCAATCTCCGATGTTGATACACGTGCTTTAACTGCTTATATCAGAGATAACGGTGCGATGAACGCCGTTTTAAGTACGGATGGAAAAACAGTTGAGGAGTTAAAAGCTTTATTGAAAGAAGTACCTTCTATGGAAGGACTAGAGCTTTCATCTGTGGTTTCTACAAAAGAACCTTATTTCTTTGGAAATCCCGAAGGTAAATACCGCGTTTCGGTTTTAGATTTGGGAATCAAAACTAATATTTTACGCTGTTTAGCTGAACGCGATTGTTATGTGAAAGTGTTTCCTTATAATAGTTCATATGAAGACTTGCTTTCTTTTAATCCAGACGGTATCTTTTTGTCTAATGGACCTGGAGATCCACAAGCCTTAGCGGATAAAGGAGTTCTAACCGTTGTAAAACAAGTGGTAGAAGGAACATTACCTGTATTTGGTATTTGTTTAGGTCATCAATTGATCTGCTTATCCCAAGGTGTAGGTACTTATAAAATGTTTAGTGGACATAGAGGAGTAAACCACCCTGTATTAAATGTATTAACAGGAAAAGGAGAAATCACCTCTCAAAACCACGGATTTGCTGTAATTAAAGAAGCATTGACAAATCATCCAACGTTGGAAATCTCTCATTTACATTTGAATGATCAGACTGTTGCTGGAGTTCGCATGAAGAACAAAGCAGTTTTCTCTGTACAATATCACCCAGAATCTAGCCCTGGGCCACACGATTCAAGATACCTATTCGACGATTTCGTTGCTAATATGGATAAAAAATAAAAGCTTATTGGCTGTAGTAAAAAAGCTTTGAAAAAGAATAAATACACAACACAATGGACGATACACTAACGCTACATTAGATATCGTCCAATTAATAACACACACTTTGATTATGAGTACAATTTTAAGCGTTCACGCACGTCAAATTTTAGATTCTAGAGGTAATCCAACTGTTGAAGTTGATGTAATTACTAGTAATGGTAGTTTAGGTAGAGCTGCTGTGCCATCAGGAGCATCTACAGGAGAACACGAAGCTGTCGAACTAAGAGATGGAGGACAAGCTTTTATGGGGAAAGGCGTTTTAAAAGCTGTTGAGAACGTAAATACTGTAATTGCTGAAAATATTGTAGGATTAAGCGTATTCGAACAAAACTATATCGATCAGTTGATGATTGATTTAGACGGAACGCCAAATAAAGGTAATTTAGGAGCAAACGCGATTTTGGGTGTTTCTTTGGCGGTAGCAAAAGCAGCAGCTGAAGAATTAGGTATGCCTTTATATCGCTACGTAGGTGGAGTATCGGCTAATACATTACCTGTTCCAATGATGAATATTATTAACGGAGGATCTCACTCTGACGCGCCTATCGCGTTTCAAGAGTTTATGATTATGCCTGTTAAAGCCATTACTTTTTCACATGCAATGCAAATGGGAACGGAAATTTTCCATCACTTGAAAAAAGTATTACACGACAGACAGTTGAGTACAGCTGTTGGTGATGAAGGAGGATTTGCTCCAACGTTGAAAGGAACGGAAGATGCTTTAGATTCAATCAAAGTAGCTGTTGAAAACGCGGGATACCGTTTTGGTGATGAAATTATGCTTGCTTTAGACTGCGCAGCTTCTGAATTTTATGTAAACGGTTCATACGATTATACAAAATTTGAGGGTGATTTAGGAAAAGTTCGCACTTCACAAGAACAAGCAGATTATTTAGCAGAATTAGCAGCTAAGTATCCTATTATCTCTATTGAAGATGGTATGCATGAAGATGACTGGGAAGGTTGGAAATACCTGACAGATAAAATCGGAACTACGGTACAATTAGTGGGAGATGATTTATTCGTTACAAATGTTACGCGTTTAGAAAGAGGAATCAACGAAGGTATTGGTAACTCTATCCTTATTAAAGTAAATCAAATCGGAACATTAACAGAGACAATTGCAGCTGTTAATATGGCAAAAAACGCAGGATATACTTCTGTAATGTCACACCGTTCTGGGGAAACAGAAGACAGTACAATTGCTGATTTGGCTGTAGCGTTGAATTGTGGACAAATTAAAACAGGTTCTGCTTCGCGTTCGGATCGTATGGCAAAATACAATCAATTGCTTCGTATTGAGGAAGAATTAGGCGATGTTGCTTATTATCCACAAGAGAAAGCATTTAAAGTAAGATAATTTTATCAAATTAATAAAAAAGCCCCAACTTATTAAGTTGGGGCTTTTTTTGTCAAAAATGTGATTATTTATTATTTTTTTAATAGTATATTGTAGATTGAAATATAATTGTTTATAACAAGATATCTTTATAGAAATTGTATTGAAAATGTTGTGAATCAATGATTATTATTAGCTTTTATAGCTTGTATGTAAGCATAATATTTCATATCTTTCCAACTGCAAAAAACATTTTACGATGTTTTGATTAAAGGAATAAAAAGTAAAGAAAAATAAAAAATAACAATATGTCTAAAACAGCTTTTATAGAAGTTGATGGTCAAAGACACGAACTACCAGTATTAGTTGGTACTGAAAACGAAGTAGCAATTGATATCTTAAAATTACGTGCATTAACAGGGGCTATCACTTTAGATCCAGGGTATAAAAATTCTGGTTCATGCCAAAGTGCAATTACTTTCTTAGATGGGGAACAAGGAATTTTAAGATATAGAGGCTATTCAATCGAGGACCTTGCTGCTAAATCTAACTTTTTAGAAGTTTCTTATTTGATTATTTTCGGTGAGTTACCAACGCAAGAGCAAATAACTCAGTTTGAAAAAGATATTCGCAAATATTCTTTGGTAAACGAAGAAATGAAGAATATCATCGATGGTTTCCCTAAAACAGCTCACCCAATGGGAGTTTTAGCATCTTTGACAAGTGCTTTAACTGCTTTTAATCCAAAAGTAGTTGATGCAGAATGTGAAAAGAGTTTATACGAAGCTGTTTGTAAAACAATGAGTAAGTTCTTAGTTATCGCAACTTGGACGTACAGAAAAGCAAAAGGATATCCTTTGAATTACTACAATAACACAAAAAGTTATGTAGATAATTTCTTGAACTTGATGTTTGCTTTACCTACTGAACCTTATGAAATTGACCCTATTATCAAGAATGCAATTGATAAATTGTTCATCTTACACGCAGATCACGAACAAAACTGTTCTACTGCTACTGTAAGAATGGTAGGTTCTTCTCATGCAGGTCTATTCGCGTCTATCTCTGCTGGTGTTTCTGCACTTTGGGGACCTCTTCATGGTGGTGCTAACCAAGCTGTGTTAGAAATGTTAGAAGCAATCCAAAATGATGGTGGAGACGTTGAAAAATACATTAACAAAGCAAAAGATAAAGACGATCCATTCCGTTTAATGGGATTCGGTCACCGCGTATACAAAAACTTTGATCCAAGAGCGCGTATCATTAAGAAAGCAGCAGATGAAGTATTAGCTAAATTAGGAGTAGATGATCCTGTTCTTGATATTGCTAAACAATTAGAAGCAGCAGCATTAAAAGATCCATACTTCGTAGATCGTCACTTATATCCAAACGTAGACTTCTACTCTGGAATTATCTACAGAGCTTTAGGTATCCCAACTGAAATGTTTACCGTGATGTTCGCTATCGGTCGTTTACCAGGATGGATCGCTCAGTGGAAAGAAATGAGAATTAATAAAGAACCTATCGGACGCCCACGTCAATTATACGTTGGAGAAGCATTAAGAGAATTCGTTCCAATGAACGAAAGAAAGTAATTTTCTGGTCTGTATAAAATATAAAAGGAAATGAGTTTGGCTCATTTCCTTTTTTTTATAGATCATAAATAAAGGGATCTGCTAGTAAATCTCGATGTAAGTTTACTCTTTCTTTAATCGAATGAACTTCACAACGCCCTACCATTTCAATGCCTGATACAAAAAAGCAAAAAGCCAGAAAAACAAACACCAATCAAAAGGGGTTTTACTATATTTGTACAAAATGAAACTATATGTTACAATTAAATGTAAAGAATGAAACCTCTCGCTTGCGGGCTGTGGTCCTAGGCACTGCCGTTAGTAATGGACCCACACCTACAATCGAAGAAGCCTATGATCCTAAATCATTAGAGCATATAAAAGCAGGAACGTATCCCATTGAAGCTGATATGGTACGTGAAATGGATGCCTTTAATCAAGTTTTTGAAAAATATGACGTAAAGGTATATCGACCTGAAATCATTGAAGATTACAATCAAATTTTTACTCGTGACATTGGATTCGTTATCGATAATAAATTTATCAAAGCCAATATACTTCCGGATCGAGACAGAGAATTAGCCGCTATTAACTACGTTTTAGAACAAATAAATCCAAACGATATTATATCCGCACCAGAGGAAATGCATTTCGAAGGTGGTGATGTAATGTTGTGGAATGATCATATCTTTATTGGATCCTATAAACGACCAGATTATCGCAACTATATTACTGCTCGTACCAATGAACTTGGTGTTGAATTTATTCGAGAGTTGTTTCCCAATAAAATTATCAAGAGTTTTGATTTAGTGAAATCAAAAGTTGAACCAAGGGATAATGCTTTACATCTAGATTGTTGCTTTCAACCAGTCGGTGTGGATAAAGCAATCATTTATAAAGGAGGTTTCTATGATGAAAAGGAATATCAATATTTAGTTGATATCTTTGGTGAAGCTAATTTATTCCAAATTACTAGAGAAGAAATGTATCATATGAATTCGAATATCTTCTCTATTGCGCCAGATGTTGTAGTTTCAGAAAGAAACTTTACGCGCTTAAATAATTGGTTAAGAAGTCACAACATAACAGTAGAAGAAATTCCTTATGCCGAAATTGCCAAACAAGAAGGCCTATTGAGATGCTCTACTTTACCTTTAATAAGAGATTAATTTGAATAGTATGAAACAGATAACAAATAATATTCTGATGATTCGTCCGGTTGCTTTTCGCATGAATGAGCAAACTGCAGTGAATAACTACTACCAAAAGGTACTAGATAATTTGACACCAGCAACTGTAAATGCAAAAGCACAACAAGAATTTGACGCTTTTGTCGAAAAATTACGCGCTGTTGGAGTACATGTTACCGTAGTTGATGATACCGTAGATCCGGATACTCCAGATAGTATCTTCCCAAACAACTGGATTTCTTTCCACGAATCAGGAGAAGTGGTTTTATACCCTATGTTTGCTGAAAATCGACGCTTAGAGCGTAGAGAAGATATCTTAGACATTCTTGAAGAGCAAGGTTTTGTGATCAATGATATTTGGGATTATACTTCAGCTGAAGAAGATGACTTATTCTTAGAAGGAACAGGAAACTTATTGTTGGATAGAACCAATGAAATCGCTTACTGTGCTTTATCTCCTCGTGCAGATGAAGGGTTAGTTATCGAGTTTTGTGAAGATTTTGAAATGAATCCTGTGATTTTTGAAGCTTTCCAAACGGTGGATGGAGAACGCAAAAATATCTATCACACTAATGTAATGATGTGTTTAGGAGATACCTTTGCTGTTATTTGTGCAGATACAATCGACGATAAACAAGAAAGAAAGATTGTCTTGAATAGCCTAAAAGAATCTGGAAAAGAGATCGTACTTATCACAGAAGATCAAGTGAATAATTTTGCAGGTAATATGTTGCAAGTAGTAGGTGCAGAGGATACAAAATACCTAGTAATGTCTACACAAGCATTTAATAGCTTGACTGATGGACAAATTAAAACACTTGAAAAGCATGCAACAATCCTACACAGTAGTTTGGATACTATTGAAGCATGTGGAGGTGGAAGTGCAAGATGTATGATGGCAGAAGTGTTTTTACCTAAAAACTAGAAGCTCAACGTATAATATAAAAGCGAAGTAAAAAACTTCGCTTTTTTTTATAAAAAATATATTATTTAAAATCAATTTAAATAATATATTTTCTTATCTTTGCAATTAAGAATCTATCTAAATAAAAGACTTTACATATAAATGAAACGTTCACTACTGCTTGCAACAGGTACCTTACTCACGTTAAGTTCGACTGTCGTTGCTCAAACAAATGATACGATCAAAGAGCCGGAACAAAAATTGGAAGAAATTGTTATTTCAGGTCAATATAATCCACAGTCAATCAATAAAGCTGTTAATAATGTTACCATACTAAATAGACAACGAATTGAAAACTTAGGAGCGGTTACTTTAGCAGATGCATTAAATCAAGTAATGAATATTTCTATTCTACCCAATGCTACTACCGGTCGTTCTACCGTTAAGATGTTTGGTTTAGATGCACAGTATTTTACGATTCTTATTGATAACGTACCCATGATTTCTGATGAGGGGTTTGGTAATAATACCGATTTAACGCAAATCAATTTAGATGATATTGAACAAATTGAAATTGTTGAAGGTGCAATGGGAGTGGATTATGGTGCTAATGCAGTAACAGGAATCATCAATATCATTACAAAGAAGAATAATATAAACGACTGGAATGTAAACTTTTTTGTACAAGAGGAAACAGTTGGAAATGAATATGACTTAAAAAACAAAGGAAAGCATATTCAAGGAATTACCATGGGACACAATATTAATGATAATTTATATGCAAGTGTTTCCTATACACATACCGACTTTAAAGGATGGTATGATCAAAGAAAAGGATTTACCTATTATGGAGATGAAAATAAACGAGGACATGAATGGTTGCCTAAAAACCAAAACAACGTCAAAGGTTTTTTAAACTATCACAAGAATTCTTATCGCGTTTATTACAAGTTTGAATTCTTCGACGAACGCATGAAAGACTATGCTAAGTTGTTTAATATCAATGAAGATCCCGTTTTTGAAACAATTAATCCTGTAGCAAATGATCGTATTCTGAATACCAAACGCTGGTCTAATGTATTGAATACTTCTGGAAAGTTAGAAGATTTGTTTCAATTTGATTTATCCTTTTCTTATCAAAAACAGGAAAGAGAAACAGATAAGTATAGATATCGTATTATGTACGATGAAAAATATGATAGAAGCTCATTTAAAAGCGAAAGTAGAGAAGTGTTCTTTTCTCGAGGTACATTTAGTGACTTTATCAAATTAGAAAAGGCAAAGTTTCAAGTAGGATATGAAGTTGCTTACACAAATGGCTATTCTGCGATGTCTGAACAATTAGCAGAAAGCCCAACGAAAAAAGCATTGGGAAGCTACGATTTTTATGCTTCTTCTGAAATTAACGTGCTACCAAGATTAATGGTTCGTCCAGGGTATCGTTTAATGACTTCAAATACGTTTGAGAGTCAACATGCACTAAGTTTAGTATTGAAATACGTTCTTCCAGGCGATTATGAAATTAGAGGAACAGTTGGAACGTCTCCTCGTTTGCCAAATTACGAAGAATTATATACTTATTTTGTTGACGTTAATCACGATCTACAAGGAAATGAAAACTTAAATCCAGAAAAGGGAAAAACTGCTTTTTTAAACTTTAAAAAAACATTTACCCTTGGAGATAATATGGAATTGAGCAATAGCTTAACAGGACGTTACCTCGAAGTTACTGATAAAATTGATTTGATCGAATTGATCAATCCTGAAGGATTGAAGTTCGTTTATGAAAATACAGATAAGTACAGAAATGTTGGAGCAACTTTCTTGAGTCAATTAAGTTGGAATTCTTTCGATTTTGGTCTTGGTTTTACCATGTCAGGTGTATCTCAAGAAATTTATCAAGCACCAAAAGGAACGGATAAGTTTTTGTATACTCCTGAAGTTACAGCGAATATTAATTATCGCTTAGCTAAAACCGGTACCAACTTCTCTTTGTATTATAAGTTTAATGGAGAAGAAGAACGCTATAAAAAAGGATCAGATGAATTTGGGGAGTATTATGTTAAGGGAAAACAAGAAAGCTATTCTTGGCTGGATTTTAGCGTAAGACAACCATTCTTTAAAAATATGTTATACGCAACTGTTGGGGTGAGAAATTTATTCGATATTAAAGATATTCGATCAACAACTAGTAGCGGTACAGGACACTCAGGCGGTTCTACTTCAAATCCTATAGGATATGGAACGAGCATCTTTTTTAAACTACAATATAAATTAGGATTTTAATTATGAAGAATTTTAGATTAGGAAAACTTGTGATTGCAATTGTTGCACTTGTTTTTTTCAGTTCATGTGAGAAAGATTCTAATAATGGCAACAGCGATGTTCGTGATTTTATTGTAGCTTTTAGTGATCCGTCTATTCCTTATAGAGAGATTGAAACAACGAGAGAAGTTGAGTTAGTTTTTTCTGAAATTGCTCAAGGAAATGGTACGATTGAATTACAAGTTAGCCCTAGTAAAGCGATATATGGAGTTGATTTTGCAACAGTACCCGCAGCAGTGGAGCACAAATTGATTGTTCCAATTGTAAAAGGAACAAAAAGCTCAACTTTTACATTTGAGAATTTGATCTTCCCTTATGATCGAATGGATAAAACAATTCAATTCACCATTGTAAAAGTGAATTATGAGGTGAAATCTCCAAAAATTCAGGGGTATAATGTCATGATGATTAGTTTTGATACTTCCCTAGGAGGTATTATGACACCGAATGTAGGAGGGCCTACACAACCCAATCAAGTATATGTTGACTTAGGAGGAAAAGCGATGTACGAAGTAAAACGCAACTCTTGGGATTTAGCTTTTGATAGTAGCAATGAATTTAGAGTTCGTCTAAATGGCTCAGTATATATGGCTGCGGGAATAATCAAAGGAGCAAATTCTATTGATGATGTTCGCGACGATAGTGCCATTCAAGCAATGAAAAATCTAGTAAAGATTGGTACATTCGATCCGTTAAACTTAGAGTATATTGACGATCCATCAGGCGATCCAAATAAAACTGCGATTCACAGTATTTCTGATGTAGATGCCAATAATAAAGTATACCTAGTGAATATGGGCTTTGATCCAGGAACAGATGCAGTCGAACCAGGATCAGTTTTAGTGACTGGAAAAGAACGCGGGTGGAAAAAAATCCGAATTTTAAAACGTTCTGGAGGTTATTTATTGCAATACGCCGATATCAATGACACGACACACAAAGAAGTATTAATTGCTAAAACAGCAGGTTTTAACTTTACTTTCTTTAGCTTTAATACGAATGCGATTGTTCAAGTAGAACCAAGTAAAACAAAATGGGATTTAAATTTTACCGTATTCACAAATAAAGTAGATCAAGCTGGAGATCCAAAAGGATCATACGGGTACTCAGATTTTATTGTTCAGAATAGCTATGGTGGAGTTAAAGCTTATAAAGTGACAATCCCAGCAGGAGATAAGAATTTTTATAAAGCATATAACTTGCAAAATGTAGAAGAAAATTTATTGTCTAACGATTTTACAATCATTGGCGGGACATGGAGAGAAGTAGCTAATGCAAAAGTGCTGTATAAAAATGTGTTCTATGTTATCAAAGATGCAAAAGGACATTATTATAAAATGAGAATGTTAGATTTCTTCAACGAAAAAGGAGATCGTGGATATCCAAAATTCGAATACTCTTTGTTGAGATAAAAGATAGTTAAAAGTATATAGAGATTAGTTGTCGCACTCTATATGTTGAATTCAATCGAATGGCAAATAGCTTTTGTATTTGTTCTTTATTGAGTTGTTAGTTTATTTTTGTTAGGAAAACCCCGAAATAGCATTTCGGGGTTTTTCGTTCTTGTTTTTATGCTAACAACATGAAAATAAAGTAGCTTAATATTATGTAGATTTATTCTAAATAGCTATATTTGAGCAAAATTAAAAGGAATGAGTATTTTAGATTTAAATGAGGTTGCAAATCAATTGCGATGTCCTTCAGGACAAGCAGGCGAGGAGTTAGCTGAAATAATGTTTAAATCAAATAGCAATATGATTTACAAAACAGTAGATCGTTTGCAGCTTTATCAAAATGATGCCGTATTAGAAATTGGTTTTGGAAGTGCAAAACACTTACCTTACATTTTTTCCACAGCTCAAAACATCAGTTATTACGGAGTTGAGATTTCTCCATTGATGATGGAAATGGCTGCTAAAGTGAAAGAATCGCTAGAACATGAGCATATAGAATTTACACTTACAGAAGAATTGAATACACTCCCTTATTCAGATAAAGCCTTTAATCATTGTTTTTCAGTAAATACAGTCTATTTCTGGAGTGATCCAGTCAAGTATTTTACGGAGATTTATCGCGTCTTAAAACCAGGAGGAAGTATAGCTCTTTCTTATATACGTGAAGATTTTGCCCAACAACAACCCTTTGCAAAAGAAGATGTCTTTCATTTTTACAGGACAGAGTGGTTGATTCGCATCATGACGAATATCGGTTACAGTCACATAGAGCGTTGGCAATACATCGAAAATACATTAGATAAATTGGGAAATAAGGTGATTCGACCTTTCGTGGTATTAAAAGGAAAGAAATAAAAACAATTCACCGATTTTATAAAAGAATACAGGAGCGAATTTTGTAAACCTCTTGATATTATTTTACCTTCGCAGCAGTAGATACTAGAAAGGAGATTCTAAACAATCTCCTTTTATTTATTCATAGACAACACAAAAGAGAATGGAATTATTACGTCAACGTATTCTTCAAGATGGAAGATGTTTTGAAGGGGGAATTTTAAAAGTAGATAGCTTTATCAATCACCAAATGGATCCTGTTTTAATGAAATCTATTGGCGTAGAATTTGTTCGTCGCTTTGCAGCTACCAATGTCAATAAAATTATGACTATCGAAGCAAGCGGAATTGCACCTGCTATTATGACGGGATATTTACTCAATCTTCCTGTGGTATTTGCAAAAAAGAAAAAACCGAGTACGATGGATAATATGTTGCACACACAGATACATTCGTTCACGAAAGACAGAACATATGATGTAGTGATTAGCAATGATTTCTTAACACCAGAAGACAATGTGTTATTCGTAGATGACTTCTTGGCGTATGGAAATGCAGCTGTAGGAGTATTAGATTTGATTGAACAAGCAGGAGCAAATCTAGTTGGAATGGGCTTTATTATCGAAAAAGCATTTCAACAAGGAAGAAACTTATTAGAAGAAAAAGGCGTGCGTGTAGAGTCTTTAGCTATTATTGATGATCTTTCCAATTGTACAATAACAATACGATAAAAGATAAAGCCCATTCGAAGGAATGGGCTATTTTTTTATACAGCACCCTGTACTTTTTCAAATGTTAAACTATATCTAGAGAATTAGTGTTTTCTTTTTTTATTGATTACTTTAATTGCTTATAATAATTGTTTTATAAGTATAAGTAATATGACTAAAAATATAAACTATTCTTTCTTGGATCTTGCTGTAATTGGAGCAAATAAATCAACGAAAGAGACTTTAAATAATGTGTTGGCTACAGCTCAACATGCCGAAGACTTAGATTATAATCGGTTTTGGTTAGCTGAACATCATAATATGCCACATATTGCCAGTTCAGCTACTGCTGTTTTAATTGGATATGTCGCTAGTGGTACAACTAAAATTCGCGTAGGTTCGGGGGGAATTATGTTACCCAATCATCCGCCATTAGTTATAGCAGAACAATTTGGAACTTTAGAGTCACTTTATCCCAATCGAATTGATTTGGGATTGGGAAGAGCCCCCGGAACGGATCAACTAACAGCTATGGCGCTTAGGAGAAATGATGTGCAAAGTGCTAGTTTTTTTCCACAACAGATTCAAGAACTAAAAACATTTTTCAGCGCTACTAATGCAGAAGCAAAAGTAAGGGCTTTTCCTGGAGAAGGCTTGGATATTCCTTTTTGGATTTTAGGCTCAAGTACGGACAGTGCTTATTTAGCTGCTGAACTAGGACTACCTTATGCCTTTGCTAGTCATTTTGCTCCGGATCAGATTCAGATGGCAGGTAAAATATACAAGAATAATTTTAAACCTTCTGCTCAGTTGGATCAACCCTATTTTATGCCATGTGTCAATGCGATCTTAGCTGATTCAACACATGAAGCAGAACAATTGGCTACTTCTTTTTATCGCATGTTCTTGGGAATTATTCGAAATGATAGAAAGCCACTGCAACCACCGATTGAATCCATGCAAGGCATATGGAGTGTACAGGAAGAAGCCGCAGTTTACAATATGACCGCTTGCTCTTTTATTGGTACAAAAGAAGAAGTATTACCCGAGCTTAATCGTTTTTGTGAAGTACTTGAGGTAGATGAATTAATGATTACAACACCAATTTATGATTATGATAAACGAAAATATAGTATGAGATTATTTTCGGAAGTAATGAAAGAATTGGGACAGTCGTAATTTTGTGTGTATTTTTGTTGTTTAAAGAAATGGATATGAAAAAAATCGGAAGCTTGTTACTCCTTTTAGTTGTACTTGTTGGATGTAATACTAAACCTACGTATACAGAAATTGTGCATGAAAATACATTTAGTGTTGAAGTGCCTAGTACAATGAAGAAAACAAGAGGGTTAAATGGAGATGCAACACTTCAATTACAAAACGTTCAAGAGGAGCTTTACTTGATTGTGATCAAAGAAAATAAAAAAGAGATTGATCAACTGTTTCATTCAAAAGATGATGGAGGAGAGGTATTTCAACAATTTTCAGAAGCGACATTAGCGTATTTAACCTCTACTTTGGATCAGTTGGAACCAAGTGAATTAAAACTAACAGAAAGCACAATCCATACTCTACCGGCCAAAACAGTCGACTTTACAGCGAGAATTGGAGGATTAGATGTTTACTATAAATTCTCTGCTTTTCAAGGAAAAGAAAATTACTATCAAATATTAACTTGGACTTTGAAAGAATACAAAGACAAGAATCAAGAAGATATGAATAAAATGAGCAATAGCTTCAAAGAAGTGAAATAAAAAAAAGTCTGAGCGATTCGCTCAGACTTTTTTTGTTTAGATTTTAGCATCTAGTTTTCCCTTGTTTTTAAATGTAGTTTGTTGATCAAACCCTTTCATTTTTAAATAAGCATCGATAGTAGCATCTTTTCCTCTAAACTCGCGATACATTGCGTCTGAAGGTTTAGTATTCCCTTGCGACAAAATTTTATCTCTAAAGATTTGTCCATTCTTACGTGTCATACCACCATTTTCAAGTAACCATTGAAATGCGTCATTATCTAGTGTTTCTGCCCAAGTGTACGAATAGTAACCTGCCGCATATCCACCGCCAAATACGTGATTAAAGAAAGTAGAACGATATCTCGGAGGAACTGTAGCTAAATTTATACCGTATTTTGTCAAAGCTTGTTGTTCAAATGCAGCAACATCTTTAATTTCTGTAGTTGACGAAATTGTATGCCACTCCATATCTAATAAAGAAGCACTTAAAATTTCTGTCAAACCATACCCGATATTAAAGTTTTGAGCAGCTTTCATTTTAGCAATTAAGCTTTCTGGAATAACTTCTCCTGTTTTATAATGTTTCGCATAGTTGGTCAATACTTCTGGTAAAAAGGCAAAATGTTCGTGAAACTGTGAAGGTAGTTCAACAAAATCACGTGAAACACTAGTTCCTGCAACAGAAGGATAGGTTACATCAGATAAGAATCCGTGTAAACCATGTCCAAATTCATGGAACATTGTGATTACTTCGTCAGGTGATAAAAGAGTAGGTTGTCCTGCTGCTGGTTTTTGATAGTTACAAACGTTGTATACTACTGGAGCTTGGTTTAATAGTTTTGATTGTGTTACAATATTACTCATCCATGCACCACCGCGTTTAGATTCGCGAGCGTAAAAATCTACATAAAATAAACCAATTGGACTTTTGTCTTCATTGAAAATTTCAAAAACACGTACATCTTCTTGCCAAACAGGAATATCTTTGCGCTCTTGAAAGGTAATACCATATAATTTTTCAGCCATATAGAATACCCCATGCTCTAAAACCGCATTCATTTCAAAATAAGGTTTTACCTCATTTAGATTCAAAGCGTATTTTTCTTCTCTGATCTTTTCTGCGTAATAATCCCAATCAGCTGCCGTTAAAGTAAACGGATCCGCCTCTTTATTGATTAAATCTTGAATCTCTTTTGCCTCTTGATTTGCTGCTCCAACAGCATAAGGACTTAATTGATCCATTAATTTTTTAGCTTGATCTGGTTTGTTCGCCATACTGCCTTGTAAACTCCATTCAGCATAATTTTTATATCCTAACAATTCTGCTTTTTCTGCTCTTTTCTTAGCAATGGCAATAACTGTTGTTCTTGTGTCGTTGTCATCTCCTTTTTCTGTACGACTCCAACCTGCATCAAACAGTTTTTTACGTGACTCCTTATTATGTAAAGATGCCGCAATAGGTTGTTGCGTTGTGTTGTTTAATGGAATTAAATAAGTGCCATCTGCTTGTTTGAAAGCTTCTAGTTCAGATTCACTCATTCCATCTAGCTCTTCTTTTGTAAATGCAACACTCCCCGATTTAGTAGCAGCTAAAAGTTGATCACCAAATTTAGTCGTAAGTGAAGCTAGTTCTTGGTTTATTCCTTTTAAAGTTTCTTTTTGCTCCGGTTTTAAATTTGCTCCCGATCGTACAAACTCTTGATAATACACATCAAGTACACGTGCTTGTTCACTAGACAAACCTAAAGTGGCTTGAGTATCGTGTAGTTGTTTTACTTTTTGAAATAAAACATCATTTAAATAGATCGCATCGTTATGTGCGGCAAACTTTGGAGATAATTCTTGATTGATCGCCTTGATTTCATCGTTAGTGTGTGCTCCAACTAATAAATGAAATACAGAACTAACACGATTTAACAATGCACTTGATTTTTCTAACTCCACAATTGTGTTTTCAAAAGTAGGTGCTTCTGTATTAGCCGTGATTTTGTCAATGGATTCCACTTGACGACGCATCCCCTCTAAAATAGCAGGCTTGAAATCTTTGTTTTTTATTTTTTCAAAATCTGCAGTTTGATAGGGTAATGTGCTTTCGGCAAAAAATGCATTGTTCTCATCCCAAGTTGGATTAGCATCCGCTTGATCTGCATTTTGCTTACATGAAACACTGAATAACGTGATCCCCGTTAAGGTACCTACAATAGCTTTTTTCACATACATAATAATTAAGGTTTAAATAAATGAAATCCAAAGATAGAAATATATTGTTAAGTTGCGTGATTACTCGTTGTGAAGGGGGGGGGTTGTTGTATGTTGATTGTCGTTCGTCGTTGGTTGTAAAAGATTATCGTTTAAAGAAAGGGGCTTTCTATTTCTGGACAATCTACCGATACCTCATAACAGATCACTGATAACTCCCAACAAACAACCGACAAAAAACAAAAAATCTAAGATAACCTTAAATAAGAGTTTAGTGTAGCTTATCTCCGAGGTGCCTTAATGATGAATCCATGGTGAGTCCATAGTGCGTGTATTAAAACAGCTATTTTATTGGACACACTATGGACTCACCATGGACGCACTATGGACTCACCCCTTATAAAACATAAACATATCTCGTTCTACTATAAGTACAGTTAATCGATTCTATTTTCTCTTTATATAATAGGTGTAATTTTCTTTTGCTTGATGCAGTAAACAAAAACGACGAACAACAAACAACAAACGACGAACAAAAATTATAAGACTACCGATTACAGATAGCAGATAACCAATCACTGAATATTCCTAAATAAGGACGATTGTTTTTTCAACGAGAATCTTCTCAACGAACAACGAACAACGAACAACGAACAACGAACGACCAACAAAAACTTTCACATCTAACACCCGTACTACAAGCGAGTTGCGAAAAACTTTGAAAATACTTTAAAAAAAAGGTTTAGAATAATTTGGAAGTGGCGAAAAAGGTACTACTTTTGCATCCGCATTAAACAAGCAGACGTTCATAGAAAAGCACAGAAAAAGACTTAAGATTGTTTCAAAAATATTTTTAAAAAATAAATTTGGATAATCGGAATAAAGAGTCTTATCTTTGCAGTCCGCTTCAGTAAAGGCTGGGGATTAGCGAAAAGAAAAAAAATATTTTTTCAAAAACATTTTGCTAATTCAGGAAAGTTTTTTACTTTTGCACTCGCTTTGAAAAACAAGTGAGATTAGAAACGATCATAGACATATTGGACAACAGCATACGAAAAAAGAGAGTAAGGTGATTTTAGGATCACGAAATAAACTAGCTAACTTTTTACAATATTAAAAA
>NZ_JACHTC010000039.1 GCF_014145635.1 Myroides sp. WP-1 | reverse complement strand
AATATTTGTTCGTTCTTAATTCCTCCGGAGATTTTTTTTAGTTACCATATTATCAATTATTTAAACGTTAATAAATACTAAGGTACTAAATCATCGCAGCGAAAGCTACCGGAGGTTTAGTTCAACAAGGTATTGCCAAAAGCGGGGCTAAAGTGCTAAACTCAAGGTTCTGCCCTACTATTCCGCCAAAAACGAATTTTATTCGTTTTTGTTTTGTAAATTTAACTCATAAAAATTCGTTTTGGCTCACCTCGGTGCAAAATCGAAACTTTCGGCTTCGATTTCCCCGCCTTCGGCAATACCCAAAACGTTAGCAGAAATGTTATCAAAATTCCGTTCCAAAAGAAATTTCTCCAAAATTTAATTTATTTCAATATTTTTTGATTTCAAATAATAAACAGACATATTTTGTCTGTTTTAAAATTTACATTTGCATCATAATGAATGAAGCGAAACAAGAAATACTAAATATCATTGCAAATTATTGTAAAGAGAATCCAAATCAGAGGTTTGCACAAATCTTATTCAATCTCAATATTAATGAATTTAAAGAGGGTTCGGAAGAAATAAGAGATATTTACGACGATTCTGACCAAAAGATTTTGGAAAGATTACAAGAAAGAATTAAACAATTAAAAAATAAATAAAATGGCAAAACTTTGGAAAGTCACCGCAAAAAGAGACAGCGGAAAAGTAGTGAAAGGAATGAGTGTGGAAATTGTAATTTCAGACAGAAGTGGAGAACCAAGACCAAAAGAAATCGTAAGTGCATTTCAGTCAAAATACAGCATTATTGTAAACGAAGGTATATGTAATAGTTCTCATTTTCAAGTTGAAAAAATATAATAAAAAATGAAAAGAAATTTATTTTTAGGAACAACCGTTGTATGTATGCTTTTGTCTTGTGGAGAAGATCGAGATGAAGATACTACTGAACAAACTCCTATTAGTCAAAAAATTATAGGAACTTGGACAATAGTTAAAAAGGAAAGCAACGGAGCCAATGTTCCCGCTTCTTTACCTTGTCCCAATCTTGGGAATTTTTTTTTTGAACCGGACAAAAAATTATTTGAAAATCACAAATCGGTTGTTAATAACAATTGCGTGACAGATACTGATACGTACACCTATTCTGTTGATGAAAACAGCAAAAAAATCACTGCAAAAAATACACAGAATGACGTGCTGATTTATGCGATTAAGAGCCTCTCTGATAACGAATTGATTTTAGTAAATACGGAAGCTAATGATGTGATACAATATACGTTGAGTAAATAATTGTATTTGAAGGTTTAAAAAAAATTGAAATTATGAACAAAGAATTACAAAATTGGGCAGAGAAAGTTATTAAAGAAATTACTCCAGATGCAATAAACTTGAATAAAGACTATTATCCCTTTCAATCAAAGGCAATAGAAAATCCAGATATTTTGTTTTTGGGATTGAATCCAGGAGGAGGAAGTAGTTACGAAAGTCAGTCTACAAAAGATAAATGGGAGTTTATTGACTATTTTGACGAAAAGGGTAAGTCTATAAAGGTAATGAAACCTGAAAGATTGCTTGGAGGAAATCCTTTTTTTGAAATAAATTCGGATGAATGGAAATTTATCAAGGGACTTCGAAAAATATCGATGTTCGATAAGGCTTTAAATGAAAACAAATTTGTGTTAGCTAATTATTTTTATTTGAGTACAGCTGATTTTTATGAAGCAGAAACATTTCATAAAGATGTATTCGAGAAATGTAAAAAACTGACCTATGAAATGATTCAACTCATCAAACCTAAACTAATTGTAGTTTTAGGCACTTCAAAAGGGATTGACCAACTTGATGAGTTTAAAAATAAAAGACTAATTCTATCAGGAAATCATCAAAGATTATTGATTTCCGCAGACTATAATAATACAAAAGTTATAGCAATTCCGCATCCGTCACTAATGGCAATAACTGAAAAAGAAATTGAAGCTATTAATACAAATATTTTAGAATTAATTGAAGAGAAACCCTTTACTAATTATGAATTTAAAAAAATAAACTTCTCACAATTTTCAATTAATAATATTGAAAAAATTATTGAAGAAAAAGGAATAAAAGCTGATTTTGTGCAAAATAAAAATGTTTATGATTGGATAATAGATAATGGTACAAATAAAATTTTAGTTCGATTTTCTGTAAAGGATAAATATTTTGGTATTAGGGATTTCAATGCAAAAACATCAGGTTCTCCCAATCGATTTTATATAAATATTGAAAATGCGGATTTATATATCAGCACGATTACGAAACCTTTATTTTTCAAAACAAATAGTTGGATGGTACAAAAATTCTTTTCACAATATGAATTTGATAATCTTTCTGCTCTATATCAATTAATTGCGACAGATCTCACGAATCTTTATCATAAGATTATTAATGCATCATAATAATTATAAATAAATGAAAACCCTCCAACCCAAAGACATCGATGATGATTTACGTTGTTATTACGAATCAACAGGAGAACTACCGACAGAATGGGAACAAGTAACATTTTTTGATGAAGTAACTGATTTAGCAGTTGTTTCCGTTGATGGAATTTATGGTGCGGTTAATCGAGATGGAGAAGCTGTAATTCCGTTAATTTACCACTGTGCAATGCTTTTTTCCGAAGGATTGCTTGCTGTGAAAAAAAATGACAAATGGGGATATGTAGATAAAAATCACAATATCGTTATCCCTTTTGAATATGAAAATCTAAGAACTTACGGTTCTGCAATTGGTGCGGAGTTTTTATTTAATGGTTCATTCAGAGGAACTGTTGGATATTTTCGAAATGGAGAAACAATCGCAAGAAAGAACGGTAATATGGGATTCATCAATACAAAAAATGAAATTGTTTTCCCATTTCTGTACAAAGAAATAAATTCTGCCACGGATGATTATCTCTGTGTTTCTCACGACAAACTAAAATATGGTCTTGTCAATTTCAAGAATGAGATAATTCTTCCGTTTGTATATGATCGTTTAAGTATCACATATAACGATGATTATGTATCTTTTGGCGAAAAATCGGATGAAGTTATAGAAAATTATGACAAAGAAAATCAGCAGTTATTAGATTTTCAAGATGATAAATTGCTAAAATTTGGAATCCTCAATCTGAAAGGAGAAATCATTGTTCCAACTGTAAGTTATTCGGAAATAAAAATCGTAAACAATGGAAAAGCAATGTGCTTTGACTATCATAAAGATGAATGCTTTGTATATGATTTCGTAACCAAAGAAATCATTTATGCACCCGATGATTTAGTAGAAGACGAAACCGAAAAAGTAAGAGTAAATTTCATAAGGAACTTAGTAGGAATTGAATCAATATAATAATAGAAAATGTCTTTAACTCCACAAGAAATACAAAGATTTACCGAAATCAACACCAAAATTCGCAACGAAGAAATCCGTGCCCGAAAGCTGTATCTCGATTTGCGTCCTAAGTTGGACAAAATGGTAGAAGACAACATCATCAGCGATTACGAAATTGAAGAACACTATTCTTTTTTTAGTTTCGATGAAAATTTTTGCAAAAGCAAAAATGTAGAATTGGGAAATCCTTTTTTGGAGTATAAAACCAGCAATTTCATACAAACAGATGATGACTTTTTCAATACCAATTGGAACGAATTCAATTGGAGTAAAAAAGGACCTTTGCAGGATTTGCATTTCGGTTATACCATGCATTGTGCATTGTTTCATGCAGATCATGATTTATGGATTGAAGATATTTTGGCAACAGATGATTTTTGGTACGAATTGGATGTTCTTTACCAGTTTAATATCGAAGAGTAAAACAGGTAAAATGGCAGAAATCATCTATATTGGGATGAAACTCATTCGCATTTCAAGGGAAGATGCATCTAAATTAGAAATTTCGGATAATGCAGGAATTTCTTGGTCGGTTATAGAAAGCAGCTATATTGGCAATTTTACAGAGCTTGCAAAAAATCAACATACCTTGTTTGCGGAGACTTCTCTCGGAAGATTCCAATCCGTAACTTTCGGAAAAACCTGGACAGAATACAATTGGAAAAAATATTTAAAATAATGGCAAAACTCGAACAAATTCAACGTTTATTGTATATCGCAGAATTACTAAAAAGTAAACCAAACGGAATTACGTATGAAGAAACCAAAGTCTTTCTTGAAGAAAAATTTCAAGAAAAAGGATTTGAGCTTAAATTTAGCGAAAAAACTTTTAAACGTGACCGAAATTTGATTGGCGAAATTTTGGGTTTAGAAAGCAAATACAAAAAGGGCTTTGGAACTTTTGCATTAAACAACGATGAATTAGAGGAAGATTCAGAAGGTACTTTAGAAGATGTTTTGCTTATCGAAGCTTATCGAAAATCAAAAAGAAATTCTAAAATTATTCTGTTTGAAAAAAGAGAACCCAAAGGTTTGTATCATTTCACAGATTTTGTTGATGCAATAAAAAGACATAGAATAGTTTCTTTTCAATACCAAAAATTCTATGAAAACCAACCCGAAAAAAGAGCTGTAGTTCCTTATGCTTTAAAAGAATCTCAAAATCGTTGGTATCTTTTGGCAACTGATTTCTCTGTCGAAAATAAAAAATCTCTTGAAGATTTCACATCTAACAATGAAAAGCCAAAGATTAAAAGTTTCGGTTTAGACCGTATTTCTAATGTTGAAATTCATCACACAAGACAATTACGTAACGATGAAATTTTGGATGAATCATTCAAAAATTCATTTGGAGTTTCTTCAACATTAAATGAAGTTCCGCAAGAAATTATTTTGTCTTTCACTCCACATCAAGGAAAATACATAAAATCTTTACCACTACATCATTCACAAGAAATAATAACCGATACTGAAAAAGAATTGAGAATAAAAGTTACGCTTTATCCTACTTTCGATTTTACACAGGAAATTCTTTCTCACGGACGAAATGTTACAGTAATTTCTCCCAAATCTTTCCGAAAACATATTACAAATACTATCAAAGAAATGTCTGAAAATTATAAATAAACTAACTGAAAAAAAACACTTCTGCTAATAACTAAGCTTTCGTCTTGCCCGGAGGGCACGAGATGAAAGCCCGTTGAACGGAACCGTAGGAAGCTTAATACGTATTATGGAGTTTTCGAAGTATGACTTTAAGATATACCAGCAGTAATTTTA
>NZ_JACHTC010000038.1 GCF_014145635.1 Myroides sp. WP-1 | reverse complement strand
ATACGTTAACGTATGCTGATGAAGATAAGATCGCGCACGATTTAGTATTGGGAACAGGAGCTGTATCATATGATGCTGCAACAAACACGTTAACTTACGTAGATGCAACAGGAACATCTAAAGACTTCGTATTCAACGAAACTGATTTATCATATGATAAAACAACAAAAGAATTAACCTATACCAATTCTTTAGGTAATACACAAACCATTAGCATAGCAGAACTTCTTGCTGATAGTACAACGAACACCTTAGAATTAACAGGCAATTCACTGAAAAGTACAGTAAATGGCGTTTCTTCTACCGTAACCCTAACAGAAGGGAATATAGTTTCAACAGCGGGTATTACTTCCACAAGTATTACCGTAGGAAATGGAGCTGAATCAACCTTGAAAGATGTTACGTTAGAAATTACGGCGGGTACTAATGGGCAAGTGATGGTTACAAAAGAAGGAAAACCAACTTGGACAGATCAATCTGATTTAGCTCGAAACATCTATACACACGATGGAACATTGATAAATGCTCCAGTAGACAAAACAAGAAGAGTTAGTTTTGGTGAATTTGATAACCTAACGTATCAAAAGGCAGATCAAAGCCATGAATTCACATATGATCCAACACATGTAGGGTTAAATATGTTTGGTAAGACAACGGCTTCAATTGGATTGATTTCAAATGAAGGAGCGAATGGTGAACAGTCACAATTGAATTTAAGTAACAACAAGAACATCGCTGAAATTAATGTTAATACGGATAATGGATTGAGAGTTGTTTCTGAATACCGAAAAAACATCGCTTTTAGTACTTCAGAGCGTGTGGTTGGAGGTGATAAAGAACTTTTTGACAACGTTATTTTTAACGGTGATGGTGGAGTTCAGATTGTGAATATTAACAAACCAGCGTTCAAAGGAAGTCAAACGGATAAAGTTGTTGTCGCAGATCAAAATGGAGTATTAAAAGCATTAAAAGCAGCCATGCCGAAATTCTTTTATATGCCTTCAGTAATGGTACCAACAGCAGAAAATCAGGTGACTCAAAGTGGAGTAACATTCGATAATACGAGTAGAACAGGTACGATTGATCTATATGCAATCTATGAACAACAATTCGGATCTCCAATCATGAGTAGTGTTCCAGGTTCAATTTTACCTGTATTGCCAGCGAGTGAATTGATCTTCCACGTAACGTATGCAACGCCAGGAGTATTTACAATCGAGAGCATCTCTGCTACAGGATTGATGACATACAAAGTAAACGGATCGGCTAATATCAACATGGGAAGCTTTATCAATATCGTATTCTCAGTTAATGAAAATAATTAGTGATGAGTAGAAATATACAATACATACTGTTAGTTTTTGTGCTGTGCTTTGGAATCAAAGCACAAGCACAACAAATCAATCTGAAAACAGTAAATGAAGAATTGGAATTGCTACAAGGAGAAGCAAGAGAAAAACTTGATTTTTTACTTTATAGCACTCCACCGAAATTGTTTATTGATGATGATGGTTCCATGAACTATATCTGGAATCAAGATAGAGCTATTGAGAGTGTAGAGGTATTTGGAAAAAACCAATTTACTCTTTTAACGAATGAAACACATGCCACAGATTTTAGA
This sequence comes from Myroides sp. WP-1, assembly GCF_014145635.1. Lineage (GTDB taxonomy): Bacteria > Bacteroidota > Bacteroidia > Flavobacteriales > Flavobacteriaceae > Flavobacterium. The sequence continues at coordinate 3,744 of NZ_JACHTC010000038.1, read as the reverse complement.
AGTGCAAAAGTGCTGATTCTTCGTTTATATAATAATGAAACATTTGAGGTAAACGAAACACTCTTCAACTATTTTACAGCGTTGAATTACATAATCGTACAATATGAATCTGAACGAGCTAAACAAACAATTGTGAATCAAATGTCGCAATTAAAACAAGCTGAAAAATTTAGAGACGTAACCTTTCTGTTAGATAAAATCAATAAGGGAGATGATTATGAAGAATAATAAGTTTTTAAAGTATTGGATAAGCGCTCTAGTAATCGTGTGTAGTTTTCCACTTTTTGGACAAAGTGTTGTTTCATTTACTCCACGTACCTCTCAAAAAGCACCGGCACCCTATAAAGGAGTTTCTACATATAATATACAAGGAGACTTTGTGATGTTAGGAAATACAAACCTAACCTTATCATCTTATAGAGATGACCGAAATAACAACAGTAATAATATGGTTGTTGTCGATAAAGACAATGATAACAATACCTACAATTCATCTATGGCTGAATTGAAACTAGGAGCTGAAGCACCGATGTGTTCAGAAATATTATATGCAGGGTTGTATTGGACAGGTAGAGCACAAAATAGTGGTAGTAATGCAGACAATATTGTGTTCAAAAGTAAAACCTATTACAAAAATAAAGTAAAGTTTAAGAAGGAAGGTAATTCATATTTTGAAGTTAGTGCAGGAAATGAAATCGCTTATCCAGGATCAGGAAACGCCTATATTTATGTAGGATATGCAGATGTTACAGACTATGTAAGAGCCAATGGTGTAGGAAATTACTGGGTTGCTGACATGGCTTTGTCGGAAGGAAGTAACGGAACTGGATATTTTGGTGGATGGGGATTGGTTGTTGTCTATAAAAACGCGGCAATGAAGTGGAAAGATATTACCGTATTTGATGGCTATTCTTATATATCTGCTAATGGCGGTCAACAAGTACTTGACTTATCTGGATTTAGAGCCGCTCAAAATGGTGATGTTAAAGTGAAAATGGGAATGATGGCTGGCGAAGGAGACGTGAGTACAACTGGAGATTATTTCGAAATTCAAAAGAGAATGTCGAATAATTATTTAAAGTTAAGTCATGCCGGAAATACAACAAACAACTTTTTTAACTCCTCTATTTTTACAGGTGGAAATAATAGAAATCCAAATCTAGATAATAATACGGGGATAGATATTAGTATGTTTGACTTACCTAATACAGGAAATGAGTTGATCAACAATAACCAAACATCTACTAAGTTTAGATACGGAACAAGTGGAGATTTATATTCTATTTTCAGTATTGTATTCGCAGTAGATGCCTATGTACCTGAAATTGTAGGAGAAAATAAAGCAACTAATTTTGGTGGTACAACACCCGTACACAATGGGACAGTGACTCCTGGACAAGAATTTGAGTTTGAATTAGATGTCTATAATAAAGGAACAGAAGCTGTTAATAGTTCAAAGATTGAGATTCCTATCCCAAGTAACTTGCATTTTGTAAACGCAACTATTCAATCAAATTTACCAGCAGGCGGAACAGTGTCTTGGGTAGCTCCAATAGGAGGAACCGATGATCCAAATGTAACATCTGGTGGAAAAATTGTATGGAACATAGGTACTTTACCCTTAGATTCAGGCGCGAGAAACACAGTATTAGCTAAGTTGAAATACCGCTTTAGGGTTTCGAATGATTGTATCTTATTATCAACTAATGTATGTGGATTAAATGTAAAAATTAATGGTAAAATTTCAGGTGTAGGAGCGACATCTTCAACAGAAGTGAAATCAGACTTAGTAAGAGATTATGGTAACGGAACTTGTGCCGGACCAGTATATGACGATTTTGTTTCAACCATTTCATTGAGCGATTCATTTTTACAAAATTGTACTCCACCAGTAGAAAATAATGTGATGCAGTTCAAAGCATTTTGTCAAGTTACTCCTACCGGTTTTTTACGAGAAGAAGTAACAACTCAATATCCTGTAGGAACGAAGTTCTTTAATATAGTACCAGCGTCTTATGCTTCTAATACCGGTCTTGTTACAGGAAATTTCCCTGTAAATGCGGATGGAAGTAAAAAGAGCTACTATGCTATGACACCAGGTATGGAAGCAGGATGTTATGCTAAGTTAGAAATTAGCGTAGAAAAAGTGGTAACAGAACCCATAGTGAAAAATATCACTTTGTGTTATGGAGAAGACCTAGTATTAGAAAATAGACTCTCTGACGTTGGGGTAAGTAAGCAATACGAATTGGTATACTTTGTCAACCAACAAGATGTAGCACCAATTGCTGAGATACCAAATCCTACTGAAGTGGGAACTTATACGTTTTTTGTTGCAGAAGGAAGAGCAGGATGTATTGGTCCTAAGAAAGCGTTTACTATTACAATTAATGCGTTGCCTACAATGAATAGAGAAGTAGATGACCTTGTAATTTGTACGAACTTCGATACAACAACAACGGTTGAAGTATCTGCAACAGGAGTGAATTTTTCTTGGGAGTATTCAACTAGTGGCGGAACAACTTGGCAAGCGCTAGACAACACAACATTTTCAAATAAAGTAGTTCTTACGGATAATAAAATAGAAGTAAAATACGCTAATGCGCAGTTGAACGGAGTGAAAGTTCGATTAAAAGTTGATAATGGTGAGTGTGCCGTTACTTCGAAAGAATTTGAAATTCAAGTGAACGATTGCCCTGCAGCAACTAACCCAATGTTGTTAAATCCAGCTATTAAATAACTAAAAACGAAGCACAATGAAAAAAGTAATGAACCAACCTTTCTTGTTTCTAAGTTTAATAGGAGCTAGTAGCGCTGTTAACGCTCAATCCTCGAACGAATCTTTTGTCAATCAAGGACAAATCTCAGTAGCGAGTGGCGGAGTAGTATCGACGTTGTATGATTTTGACAACCAAGCAGGTGCAAAATTGAGCAATGATGGAACGGTGTATTACTATCGCGATTTCAACAACGATGGATATTATTCATTCACCACGAATCGCAAAACGGGTAAAGCCGTATTTACGCGTTATGCTGGCGAAGGAGAACTAGGTGCTCAACTCATCAGCGGGAGTGAGATGTCAGAATTTCACGATGTAGAGTTGAATAACGCTACCAAGAAAAAGGCGTTTGATTTGAAAAACAACATGGAGGTTTACGGAACTGTTGACTTTCAAGATGGCATTATCAAGGTAGATCCTACAGTTTTACCAGGGGAGAAGTTGTCTCAAGGGATGTTGAGTTTTCAACAAGGAGCCAAAGCGATCAATGTGAAAGATGCATCTCACGCAGAAGGTTTAGTAGAGAAAATCGGGAACGAGTCATTTCAATATCCTAAAGGTGACCAAGAGAAGTATCGCTACGCACGCATTTCAGCGCCAGAGTTAAAAACCGATGGATTTGTTGGCGAATACCGCACAGAAGACGCTGCTTTTTTCAAAGCTCGTCCTACAACAGCAGGCGTGATCAAAGAGCTTAATACCAGTGAATACTGGTTAATAGACCGCGGAAATGAGACTAAGAGCGATATTTTATTGACATTGAGTTGGGATGAGCGTACAACATTACCGGCTATGTTAGTAGATCCAGAAAATGAATTGCACATTGCCCGTTGGGACGCTCAACAACAATTGTGGGTAGATGAAGGCGGCGTAGTGGATATGTCAAGTAAAGAAATTACAACGGTTTCAGCGGTAAAAGGTTATGGTTTCTTCACCTTAGCGACAGTTAAGAAAGACTGGATCT
>NZ_JACHTC010000037.1 GCF_014145635.1 Myroides sp. WP-1 | reverse complement strand
GCGGAGAAAGAGGGAATATAACCCATATATAAATAGAGTGTGATAAAATACTATTATTTTGATTTATTGGTAGTTATGTTTTTATTAAGTCGATTAAATACCTTAAAATACTATATGATAGTATCAAAATTGGGTGTATATTTGGGTGCTATTACAAATAACTATGACTATAAAAAGAAAGATAACTATTGCTATTGAAAAGAGAAAGAAAGATGGTGTATTAATCACAGAGAACGTTCCAATTCGTGCAAGAGTGGTATATAATGGTGGCCGTGTAGAACTCTTTACAGGCTACCGCATTGATGCTTCTAAATGGGATGAAGCAAAAGAAAAGGTACGCAATGGGTGTACCAATAAGCTAAAACAAAGCTCTTCCGAAATCAATACAGCAATACAGGAGCTATCTACTACGATTGATAGAATCTTTAAAGAGTATGAATTGAAAAACGAAGTACCTTCTTTTGAACTCTTAAAAGATGAAATAAAACGCTACTCAGATAAACAAACCATATCAGCAACAGAAAAGAATCTCTTTACAGCTTTTGACGAGTTTGTAAAAAGTAGTGGTAAACGCAATGATTGGACAACTGCTACTTACACCAAGTTTAATACTGTTCGTTCACATCTTTTTTCTTTCAAAAGCAATTTTCAGTTTACTGATATTAACGAAAAGACGTTATTAGACTACGTTTCATTTTTACGCATTGAAAAACAGATGCGTAATAGCACCATCGAAAAGCAAATTAGTTTTGTAAAGTGGTTTTTGAAGTGGTGTAAAAACAACAATTATACAATTACCTATAATTTTGAAGAGTTTAAACCAAAACTAAAGGAAACATCTAAAAAGATAATCTTTTTAACTCAAGAGGAAATCGAACAGATTAAATCAACGGATTTAGGCACAAAGTCGTACTTAGAACGTGTACGTGATGTATTGCTTTTCTGTTGCTATACAGGACTTCGCTATTCAGATGCCTTTAGCCTAACAAGACACGACATTAAAAATGATGCTATTGAGTTTGTTACCAAAAAGACAAATGATATGCTGAGAGTTGAATTAAACAAACACAGTAGAGCAATATTAGAGAAGTACAAAGATGTACCTTTTGAAAAAGGAAAGGCTCTACCTGTTATTTCTAATCAAAAGATGAATGACTACATAAAAGAACTTGGAGAGTTAGCAGAGATTAACGAACCGATTAGAGAAACCTACTATGTAGGCAATGAAAGAATAGATGAAGTAAAACCCAAATACGAACATTTAAGCACTCACGTAGGGCGAAGAACATTTATCTGTACCGCTTTATCATTGGGGATACCTGTACAGGTTGTAATGAAATGGACAGGACATTCAGACTACAAATCAATGAAGCCTTATATTGATGTAGCTGATACGATTAAAGCGAATGCAATGACTAAATTTGATATGATATGAATACAGTAGATGCCCAATTAGAATTAACAAGATTTATGACTGATAACACAATAGTGATGTGGGAAAAAGAATTAAACACATCAGGAAATTCGTTTAATTTCGATTCCCAAGATATTTATAGACAATATATGATTAATATCTTAATGTTTGATTTTAAAGACCGAATTGATTCTGCAAAAGACACACAAGAAAGAAAAGAAATTTTATCTATTGTTAGAGAAAATTTGGAGACAATAATTAAGTTGTATGAAAAAAATTCTGATTTCTTCACTAATCTTGATAGAGATGGACTTCGGTTAAAGAAATACCGAGAAAGAAATAAAAATAGTTTGTCAGATAATGATTTAACAATGGAATTGTATAGAGAAACGGAATTGCCTGAACGTAAAACCTACTTTGAATCAAGTTTTTACAAAGAGATAGGTTTTTTAAACTACGACTACCACCAAGAGATATATAATCATAGTAAAAGGCTTTTAAAAGATGTGAAATCAAATTTTAAGGACTATGAAATGTATGACAATGATTATCTTTTTATTAATGACAAGCCTATATTTTCAATGGGACTTATTAGTAAACTACATAGTATAGTAAACAATCAATTTATTGAAGATATATCAGAATATGATTTTTATAGAGAGATAAATATCTTACATACAGTGAATAAAATAAAAATCAAAGAGGATTTTCTATACACTTTCTTTTATGTAATTCATTGCTTACATAATAACATAGAAAACAAAAGTTTAAAGAAAAAGTGGTTTGCTCAAATATTAAAAGAATTTAAGATTAAGAAAGCAACTTATGACTCTAAGTATAAACACATAACAGGTAGCAGTGCCAATGATACATTAAAAGAGTATCGCAATCTCATTGATTCAGCTTTTAAACAATAAAGTACTATAAAAGCCTTTAAAATTTATAAATCCACCTTTGAACCACTTTAGAATTTTACTAAAGTGGTTTTTTTGTGCAATAAAGTGTGTTTTTCCACCCCCTCTCCACCTTACACACATCGTAGTTTTGAATTGTTCGAACATCACAAAATCGTATAATTTAAAAACTAAAACTATGTATATAAGCGAATTAAAAGAAAAGCCAGTTTGGCAAATGACAGGAGAAGAACTATTACAGTTATTACAAACAGTATCTATAAAGGATTTTAAAGAACTCAATACTTCGCAAGAAACGCAACAATCTACAAAGCGTTATGTTTACGGAATACGTGGTATAGCAGACCTACTTGGGTGCAGTATTACCACTGCTAATAAAATCAAGAAAGAAGGTCATATCAAAAAAGCGATTATCCAAAGAGGTAGAAAAATTATAGTCGATGCTGACTTGGCATTAGAACTATTCGCTAAAAAATAAAAGGGACAACTTGTGCAAATCGTCCCTTAATATCCAATTAAAGTATAACTCAACTCTTATCGTATAAAGATAAGGATTATTAAAACACAAGTAAATATGAGCTTAGATATACCCTATATCCGAGTAGGAACTGCTTACTTTAAAATCATCGAAAAACCTTTGATATCAGGTGATAAAGTTAAAGTAATGGTGCGTTGGACTCGTGAAACGATTGTATCAGATCACGGAAAGTCCTACTTAGAGAACGTCTTAAAATTAGATGGCTTTTGCTGTATTCCAGACCATCTTAACTATCAACCAATCGTAGAAAATTTTTTTAATACCTATAATGAATTAAATATGAAACCAATAGAAGAAGATTTTAACTTAAATGAATTAGAACAATTGATTCCAAACTCACTACACTTTGTAAAGCACATATTCGGAAGTGAACAATACGAATATGGTTTAGACTATCTAAAGCTATTGTATGAGAAGCCAACGCAAACCTTACCAATATTGTGCCTTGTTAGTAAAGAACGTGCAACAGGAAAAAGCTCTTTTATTAAATGGCTTAAAAATATCTTTGGACTCAATATGACTTATATCAAAGGAGATTCTTTTGGTTCTCAATTTAACGCTGATTGGGCAAGTATGTTATTAGTTGCCATAGACGAAGTATTCTTTGATAAGAAAGAGATTACAGAGCGTTTAAAGTACCTTTCTACTACTGACAAAGACAAAGTTGAAGCAAAGGGAAAAGACAGACAGGAAATAGAGTTTTTCGCCAAGTTTATTCTTTGCTCTAACAATGAGGATGATTTCATTCAAATAGACGAAGAAGAAATACGTTTTTGGATTCGAAAGATTAAACCTATTGAATCAGAAGACGTTCACTTTATCAAGAAGCTAACAAGTGAAGTTCCTTATTTCATCAAATACTTACTTCTACGACCTTATTACACCACGCAACAAACCCGAATGTGGTTTACACCTAAACAGATACTTACAGCTTCCCTTTTAAAACTAATTAGTAAAAACAAAATAGAGATTTCACTTTTAGAACTTTTAAACCTGTGCTTTGAAAAGGTTGCCGAGGATGAAATTTGCGTAGCTCCCAATGATTTACTCTTGTTATTACGCAAGACAAACCCAAAACTAATTATATCTGCTAGTGAAATAAGAAAGATTTTAAAGAAATGGGATTTCGAACCACAAAATAACACAAAATCTTATCAAGGAATAGAGCTTTTATCTCATGGAGAATTTGTTAAAATAGAACGTAGAGGACGTTACTACATCATTAAAAAAGATTTATTCTATAAAATATTTGATGCAATGATGCAAGAATAGATTAAACTATTGTTTATTAATAAGTTACACTGCATCAAAGTCTGCATCAAACTAAAAATACATCAAGTTTGATGCAAGAGTGATGCAAGAAACAAAATGAGTTTGATGCAGTGATGCAAGAGTGATGCAGAGTATTTTATTGAAATACAATTGATTAACACCTTTCTGCATCATTGCATCAAAAAAAACAGATTTTTAACCCGACTATTTCAAAACGTATGAATTGTGAATCAGCTAAACAAATTAGCCTAACAGACTTACTTAAAAAGTTAGGTCATACCCCAACCAAAATAATGAGAGTTGATTGGTGGTATCTCAGTCCATTTAGAACTGAAAAAACAGCATCATTTAAAGTGAATATTGATAAAAACGTGTTTTATGACCATTCTGCTGGTTTTGGTGGAACAACACTTGATTTTGTGATGAAGTACAATAATTGCGATATTAAATCAGCTTTAGAATTGCTCAAAAACGATTCTTTTTCTTTTCATCAGCCAATTATTGTGAGTTCTAACATTATTCAAGAACCAACATATACAATTCAAGCGATTAAGCCATTAACACATCCAAACTTGATACAATATATCACTGAGCGTAATCTTAGCCTTAAAATGGCTCAAACTTATTGTAAGGAAGTACACTATACTCTAAACAACAAATCATATTACGCTGTTGGTTTTCCCAATACCACCATAAATGGTTTCGAACTAAGAAACGTGTATATAAAAATGTGTCTTGGAAAAAAGGCAGTAACCTACTTTGATAACAAAAGTAAACATATTGTCTTGTTTGAATCTTGGAGTGATTACATCAGCTTTTTAACCCTTTATCCAAATGCAGAAAAGCAATATGATTATTTGATTCTTAATTCCGTATCAATGTTGAATAATACAATAATTAAAACACCAAATAATTATTTGTACAAATGTACAAATGGGGAATTGTATAAATGTATCAATGTACAAATGGATAAAAGTATCAATAATACTTTGTACAAAGAATTAAAGTATGAAAGTATTATTTGTTGTTTCGACAATGATAAAGCTGGAGAAAGTGCCTTTCAAAAAGTAGCTCAGACCTATACAAACGTTGTTGATGGACGAAAACTGTACGAGAATCACAAAGATTTGAATGATTATTTACTAACTATTAACCGCAATGATTTGACGTGAGAATTATCGAGATGTGTCTTTGTCCTTACAAATTGGAAATTTGACAACCAAAGACCACTCGTTTTTCTCCCGAAGGTCGCAAAATGGGTAAGACGATGAAAAAAACAAAGAAGATAGAATTTAGAGTAACTCTTACAGAGGCTCTAATCATAAAAAACAAAGCAGAAAAAGTAGGTTGTAGCGTTTCGGAGTACATCCGAAACACCGCACTTGACTATTCTTTAGCGTATAAATTAACTCCTGATGAAGTTGAAGTTTACAAATTACTGAACAAATACACAGATAATTTTAGGCGAATAAGCAACCTTTTTAAGCTTGGTGATACAACAGGAGTTAAAGAACACACTATTGAAACAGCTAATCTAATTCGGACTCACTTACAAAAACTACTGTAATTATGATAGCTAAAGCAAAATCTTGTGTTGGTGGCACAGCATTATTCAATTACGTAATTGATGATAAAAAGGGATATGAGCTATTAAGAAACAATCTTTCGGGGGATACTCCGAAAGATATGTTTCAAACGATGCAGATACTACAAAATCAAAACAGCAGATGTAAAAACAACACAATATCGGCTGTTATATCTCCAACTATTGTAGATAGTCAAAAGATGAGCGATAGAGATTTACG
>NZ_JACHTC010000036.1 GCF_014145635.1 Myroides sp. WP-1 | reverse complement strand
TTGAACAATTTGAAACGATTATCGCGAATGAAGTAGTGAAAGAACAGATCGAAGAAATTGTCAAGAATGTTGGAGGGAATGTGTTTTATGATGGAACTAAATTCGAATATACCGATGGTAGTGGAGTCAAGCAGTTGATTGATGTTGCTGCTATAGTCAAAGCCAATGAAACGGTAACTAGTTTAGATTATAATTCTACTACCGGGGTTTTAACTTACCAAGATGAAGAAGGAGAGGCTTCAACAGTAGATCTAAAAGCAGCAGTCAAAGCGCATGAAACCAAAACGACCTTGGTAGACAATCAAAATGGTACCTATACGTATACCTCAGAGAACGGAACGCAAACGATTATCAATGTACCTCAATCTGTTGTTGAACAATTTGAAACGATTATCGCGAATGAAGTAGTGAAAGAACAGATCGAAGAAATTATCAAGAATGTTGGAGGGAATGTGTTTTATGATGGAACTAAATTCGAATATACCGATGGTAGTGGAGTCAAGCAGTTGATTGATGTTGCTGCTATTGTCAAAGCCAATGAAACGGTAACTAGTTTAGATTATGATTCTACTACTGGGGTTTTAACTTACCAAGATGAAGAAGGAGAGGCTTCAACAGTAGATCTAAAAGCAGCAGTCAAAGCCAATGAAACGGTAACTAGTTTAGATTATAATTCTACTACCGGGGTTTTAACTTACCAAGATGAAGAAGAGGAGGCTTCAACAGTAAATATAAAAGCAGCAGTTAAAGCCAATGAAACCAAAACTAAATTAGTAGATAATCAAAATGGTACATTGACCTATTACAACGAAAGTGAAATCGATGAAACAGGCACCCCAAAAGCAAATAGTGGCGTTACTTTTGATACTACAAAGAGTAAAGGCTATGTTCTAACACAGGCTTTTCCTGGTTCTGGTGCAGTAAATGTTGAGCCTGTGCTTGGATGGACTTTAGCTGAACTGACATATTCGCAGGCGCTTAAAGATGTTTATAACCCACTACCTTCAGCAGCTACCAGACCTTTATTTACACTATATTTTGATGCGAATGACAATCCCGCTACGACCAAATTCATAAACACTACGTTTGAAGTTTTAATACAAATGTCTACGGAAGGGGGTCATCATATTCTTAACACAATTAAAACTGGGATGACTTTTGACCTTTATGTTAACGGTGTATTGATATATGATGAGTATCGTCTTCTAGAATTTGTGAGTGGCTCATTAAATGATATTTATATAGCGACGATGTATGTAAATCTTTCTTGGTTTAAGATGATACCTAATACTGTAGTGTTGAGACCGACAGGTAATAAGTTAGAAATTAAGGCATCAGTTAAGGCTAATACTTTTCGTAAGAATATGGGTACTAGTGAGGGATCTTTTATTAATGGGTCTAATCTTCAAATTTTAAGGGTTTTGACAATGGATCAAGCTGTGGGGATTTTCGAGAAACAATAGCGTTTTATAAGAAAGTATTTTGGTACATCATATTTTGTGTTTTTTGGTTGGAGTCTTGTTCTTTTTTGAGCAAGCTCCGAACCAAAAAAAAGATTATTAAAAGAGGTATAACGACAATATCGTAGTCGAAATATGGAGGAATCTATTCGTTTTTGATATACCAAAAGAAAGCATATGCTAAGGAGATCATCTCACTAGTGATGTCAAATAGTAGGGAAGAAAGGAGGTGCTAATAGTTCCTCCTTTTATTTTTCTGAATTAGAAAAGGTAAAAACGACATACAAAAGAACCTTTGTTTAGAACAGCACGCACAGGATTGCAGGTAAACCACGAGCTTTTTTTGAATAGAAAAAGGTAAAAACCACATAAAAAAGAACCTTTGTTTGTAATAATATGTACAGAATAGGAGGTAAACTACGAGCTTTTTTGAAGTGGAAAAGATAAAAACGACATAAAAAAGACTTTTAGAGAGAATGAAAAACAAAGCAGTTGTATTTTTTTTCGCATTTAATATAGGTGTAAACGCAGAAACAGGACAACATGTAAAGAAATGGATTTTAAAGATTCGCAAAAAAGTTAAGAAACGAAACAAATGAAGGCTTTTCATGAAAAATAAATGGAAGAAGAGATCTGAACAATACACTAATCAAAAGGGCACTTTAGATTGATAGCGATTGAAAGTGAAGATGCTACTAGGCTACATCAGAGTAGAATCATCTTTGTTTTACCTGATTATTACCAGTTTTTTAACAAAAGTTAAATTGCGTATCATTATTGGTTTGATGATGATTTAGTGGTTTTTTGATTCTTTTTTTAACTTTTTTGTTCGTTAAGTTTGGATATCGGTTGTTGGCCTGAAAAGCTAAAAAATACTTAATGATGAATTGAGAAATGGGGTATAGGGAGAAACACGAGTAAAGCTTGAAACCTAATAAAATGGGAATCAAGAGGAATTAAACTTAAATCGATATAAGTATGAAAAAAAAGTTAGTGTCAATTGCTTTTTTGTTATTGGCTTCTGTTATGCACGCTCAGGTAGGGATTGGGACTACCAAGCCTAATAAATCTGCAGAATTAACCTTGTTCTCTAATGATAAAGGGGTGCTCATTCCTAATATTTCTTTAACTAATACGAGGGATCAAACCACAATTTTAAATGGAAACGTAGAGAGTTTATTGGTTTATGCAAATAAAGCGCAAGCAGATATTGTACCTGGTTTTTACTACTGGAATGAGGCCGAAAAAAGATGGTTGCGTCTCGTACCAGATCTAGAAATAGCAGATGAAGTTATTAAGAATTTCCCGAGTATTATAGGTGATCCTGATGTAAGGGAACAAGTCTTGAATTTGTTTGCCAGTAGTAAGGGAGGAAATGTGTATTATGATGGCTCAAATTTCACCTATACAGATGCTGATGGTGTAGAACAAGTGATTAATCTCGCTGGTTTTATCAAAGCTAATGAGACGGTAACCTCATTGGTGAAAAATAACGACGGTACGTATACCTATACATCAGAAAATGGCACGCAAACTCTTATCGATGTTCCTCAGGATGTTATTGATCAGTTTGAAGATATCATCGGCAACGAAGCAGTAAAAAACAAAATTTTGGAGCTCATTACTGTTGCAGGAGGAAACGTATTTTATGATGGTTCAAATTTCTCTTATACAGATGCTAATGGTACAAATCAAGTGATTGATTTAGTGAGGTTTGTTAAGGACAATGAAACGTTGACGGTCTTGGCTTATGATGCAACTACAGGCGCATTGACCTATAAAGATGAAAAAGGCGACACAGTAACCGTAGATGTCAAAGGCGCAGTTAAAGCTTTCGAAACAGTAACGAGTGTAACCAGCGATACAACCGCAGGAACGTTGACTTTCAAAGCAGAAGATGGAGTAGAAACGGTGTTGAATATCAGTGATCTGATGAAAGAAACGTTGACGGTCTTAGCTTATGATGCAACTACGGGCGCATTGACCTATAAAGATGAAAAAGGCGACACAGTAACTGTAGATGTCAAAGGTGCAGTTAAAGCTTTCGAAACAGTAACGAGCGTAACCAGCGATACAACTGCTGGAACGGTAACTTTCAAAGCAGAAGACGGAGTAGAAACGGTGTTGAATATCAGTGATCTGATGAAAGAAACGTTGACGGTCTTGGCTTATGATGCAACTACAGGCGCATTGACCTATAAAGATGAAAAAGGCGACACAGTAACCGTAGATGTCAAAGGCGCAGTTAAAGCTTTCGAAACAGTAACGAGTGTAACCAGCGATACAACCGCAGGAACGTTGACTTTCAAAGCAGAAGATGGAGTAGAAACGGTGTTGAATATCAGTGATCTGATGAAAGAGACGTTGACGGTCTTGGCTTATGACGCAACTACAGGCGCGTTGACCTATAAAGATGAAAAAGGCGACACAGTAACTGTAGATGTCAAAGGCGCAGTTAAAGCTTTCGAAACAGTAACCAGTGTAACCAGCGATACAACCACAGGAACGTTGACTTTCAAAGCAGAAGACGGAGTAGAAACGGTGTTGAATATCAGTGATCTGATGAAAGAAACGTTGACGGTCTTAGCTTATGATGCAACTACGGGCGCATTGACCTATAAAGATGAAAAAGGCGACACAGTAACCGTAGATGTCAAAGGCGCAGTTAAAGCTTTTGAAACAGTAACGAGTGTAACCAGCGATACAACCGCAGGAACGTTGACTTTCAAAGCAGAAGACGGAGTAGAAACGGTGTTGAATATCAGTGATCTGATGAAAGAGACGTTGACGGTCTTAGCTTATGACGCAACTACAGGCGCATTGACCTATAAAGATGAAAAAGGCGACACAGTAACCGTAGATGTCAAAGGCGCAGTTAAAGCTTTCGAAACAGTAACGAGCGTAACCAGCAATACAACCGCAGGAACGTTGACTTTCAAAGCAGAAGACGGAGTAGAAACGGTGTTGAATATCAGTGATCTGATGAAAGAAACGTTGACGGTCTTAGCTTATGATGCAACTACAGGCGCGTTGACCTATAAAGATGAGAAAGGCGACACAGTAACCGTAGATGTCAAAGGCGCAGTTAAAGCTTTTGAAACAGTAACCAGTGTCACAAGCGATACAACCGCAGGAACGTTGACTTTCAAAGCAGAAGACGGAGTAGAAACGGTGTTGAATATCAGTGATCTGATGAAAGAGACGTTGACGGTCTTAGCTTATGATGCAACTACGGGCGCATTGACCTATAAAGATGAAAAAGGCGACACAGTAACTGTAGATGTCAAAGGCGCAGTTAAAGCTTTCGAAACAGTAACCAGTGTAACCAGCGATACAACCGCAGGAACGGTAACTTTCAAAGCAGAAGATGGAGTAGAAACGGTGTTGAATATCAGTGATCTGATGAAAGAGACGTTGACGGTTTTGGCTTATGATGCAACTACAGGCGCATTGACCTATAAAGATGAAAAAGGCGACACAGTAACTGTAGATGTCAAAGGCGCAGTTAAAGCTTTCGAAACAGTAACGAGTGTAACCAGCGATACAACCGCAGGAACGTTGACTTTCAAAGCAGAAGACGGAGTAGAAACGGTGTTGAATATCAGTGATCTGATGAAAGAAACGTTGACGGTTTTGGCTTATGATGCAACTACAGGCGCATTGACCTATAAAGATGAAAAAGGCGACACAGTAACCGTAGATGTCAAAGGCGCAGTTAAAGCTTTCGAAACAGTTACGAGCGTAACCAGCGATACAACCGCAGGAACATTGACTTTCAAAGCAGAAGACGGAGTAGAAACGGTATTGAATATTGGTGATTTTGTTAAAAAAGAAACGATTACAAAATTAGTAGATAATCAAAATGGAACCCTGACGTATTTTAATGAAAATGAAATAGATGCAACCGGTACGCCTATTGCAGGTGCAGGAGTTACATTCAAAGTACCACAACAAAAAATTTATGAGTTAACGAATGAGCTAACGGATGTAAATGCAATAAAAACGGAAGGACAATGGAGTTTTAGGCAGATTAAAAACCGAGTTCTTTATTCTGGTTCAGGAGGAACTATTATTCATGAGACAGATTTAGTACCCATACAAATCTATAGTAATACGTTTGACATTAATACAGACTTTATAGATTCAAAGTATATGAATTTTGATTTCTACATTGAATGTGAAGTAATTACTTTAGGTGGTATAGTGCCACAGAGAACCATTTTTTCAATGTTGCAAATTGATGTATACATTAATAATGTTTTAGTTAAATCATTTTTCCCATTGCGATTTAATTTCGGTATTCCTGAGGGGTATGATAAGAAAGACGTTAAACATTATGGCGGAATATTGACTTATGGAAGTAATCTGAATCTACAAGAAACAGGAAATATAATTGAAATACGAGTTGCTCCTATTCGAAATAACTTCGGGATACTTGGAACCACGGACAATTTAGATGGGTATTTTGATTCGCTTAGTATGGATAGTAATATTATGAAAGTAAATGTATTACAACCTGTATTTCACATTTTTGAAAAACAATAAATTATGAAAAGATACTTACAATTATTTGTGTGTTTTTTGGTTGGAGCACTGCCTGTTATAGGGCAGTCTCCTTACCAAAATACGATGGTCAATCAAGGAACATTGACTATTAGTAAAGAGGCAG
>NZ_JACHTC010000035.1 GCF_014145635.1 Myroides sp. WP-1 | reverse complement strand
TTCGTGAGATTGATCTAAGCCAGATCGTCAAATCCCTCGAAACGCTTACTACCTTAGTAAACAACGGCGATGGAACGTATACCTATACGTCAGAGAACGGCACAAAAACGATTGTTAATGTACCACAAGATGTTATAGATCAGTTTGAAAAGATCATCAACAATGAAACAGTTAAAAATAAAATATTAGAACTCCTAACTGTAGTGGGTGGCGGAAATGTGTATTACGATGGTACAAGATTTACCTATGCAGATGCCAATGGCGTTGTGCGTGAGATTGATTTAAGCCAGATCGTCAAATCCCTCGAAACGCTTACTACCTTAGTAAACAACGGCGATGGAACGTATACCTATACTTCGGAGAATGGTACAAAAACGATTGTTAATGTACCACAAGATGTGATTGATCAGTTTGAAAAGATCATCAACAATGAAACGGTTAAAAATAAAATATTAGAACTCCTAACTGTAGTGGGTGGCGGAAATGTGTATTATAATGGTACAAAATTCACCTATGTTGATGCCAATGGCGTTGTTCGTGAGATTGATTTAAGTCAGATCGTCAAATCCCTCGAAACGCTGACTACCTTAGTAAATAATAACAACGGTACTTTTACGTATACTTCGGAGAATGGCACCCAAACGATTATTGATGTTCCTCAATCGGTGATTAATGAATTTGAAAAAATCATCAGTGATGAAACGGTTAAAAATAAAATATTAGAACTCCTAACTGTAGTAGGTGGCGGAAATGTGTATTACGATGGTTCAACATTTACCTATGCAGATGCCAATGGCGTTGTTCGCGTGATTGATTTAAGTCAGATCATCAAATCCCTCGAAACACTAACTACTTTAGTAAACAACGAAGATGGAACGTATACCTATACTTCGGAGAATGGCACAAAAACGATTATTGATGTTCCTCAGGATGTTATAGATCAGTTTGAAAAAATCATTAACAATGAAACGGTTAAAAATCAGATTTTAGAATTGATAACAATATCAGGAGGAGGTAATGTGTATTATGATGGTACAAAGTTTGAATATCTCGATGTAGATGGAATAAAGAAAATCATTGATATTTCAGCTATAGTCAAAGCCAATGAAACGCTAACTACTTTAGTAGACAATGGCGATGGTACCTTTACGTATACTTCGGAGAATGGCACCCAAACGATTATTGATGTTCCAGAATCTGTAATTAAAGAGTTTGAAAAAATCATCAACAATGAGACAGTGCGACATGAATTGGAGCAATTAATTCTAAATAAGGGAGGAAATGTGTATTATGATGGTACAAAGCTTGAATATCTCGATGAAAATGGAGTAAAACAAATCATTGATTTATCAGGTATGATTAAAGACAATGAGACGCTAACTACGTTAATTAACAACCAAAATGGTACGTATACCTATACGTCAGAAAATGGAAGTCAAACCATCATTGAAGATACCTTAACTGTATTAGCTTACAATCCAACAACGGGGATTTTGACCTACAAAGATGAACACAAAAACATAGCAACAGTAGATATCAGAAATGCGGTAAAAACGTTTGAAACAGTAACCCGTATCACGAGTAATACAGCGGCAGGAACAGTTACGTTTGTAGATGAAAAAGGAGTTTCGACGGTGTTGGATATGAAAGCAGTAGTGAAAGCGCATGAAACAACAACTAAGTTAGTGAATAACAATAATAATACCTTTACGTATTACAACGAAAAAGAGATTGATGCTGCCGGTAATCCAATAGCCAATAGAGGTACGACATTTAGAATACCAAGAATTGAGACATATGATATGACATCAATGATTAATTCTGGAGTTAAGACTCCAAGAGATTATACTTATGCTGACATGACTAGTGGGGGTACTAATGGAGTTTCTCATTTTCCGAATTTGGCATTTGAAACCGCTTTTTCAGGAACTTTAAATGCGGATATTAGTAGACCTAATACTTCAAGATATTTAAATGTAAATTTTACTATTAGGGGGCATATTTTAACTATCAGTGAGACTGTTTCCTATATAGGAAGTGTTGAAGTTGAAGCATTGATTGAAGTAGAACTTTTGATTAATGGTGTTGTGATAGAAACATTTACTCCTAAATTTTTTAGATTTGGTGGGTATGAGAGAGGAGAAAATTATTGGGAGGAAACTTTTAATTGGCCTGCAGTGATTCCGAATAATTTAAACATAGCGGCTAGTAATAACTTAGAAATTAGATTGAAGCCATCTAGAAATACTTTTAATAAAAATCTCGGAAACGGCCAAGGTTACTTTTCTGATGATATGAGAGTATTAGTTTTGAATGTCTCCAAAGTAATGATTCAGCTTTTTGAAAAATAGAGTATTCTAGAAAAAGCGTTCAAGTATTTGTGTGTTTTTTGGTTGGAGTCTTGCCCAGTTTTTGGGCAGGCTCCTTATCAAAACATTTCAAGTAACATGACAAACATAAACTAGTAATTTTAAAGCGTAGTTCATATCCATTGCGATAGTTACAATACGCACAATGAGGTGATCAAACAGAACGACTTATTAGTTATCATTATTTTATGTCTCTTATCACGGGAAAGCTTTTGTGAAAATAAGTAAAGAAAAAGAGAGTGACTCAAAAGGTCGCTCTCTTTCTTTTCATGCTCATGTTCTCAACGGAATTAATTTTTAGACAGTTTCAATCGTGCTTCAATAGTCACTGAAGTTGTCTTGGTTTTTATAAAATAAAGAAGGAAAGTGCTCAAACCTACACCCCTAAAACAATAGTAGCTCATTTGGTTACTGGAATAAGGGAGATGTACTGCCAATTTTCAAAAAAAAGGAGAGTAAGAACTTCTGTTTTTGTAGCGAATTGAGGTCGTAAAATTAAAATACAACCAAAAAATAGAGTAGGAGTAAGCGATCGGGTTGCGAAAAAGTTAAAATAGACAAGGTAAATCGGATCTAGAAGAATAGGAAGGAAAATATAAGGTTAAAATATCCACAGGTTTAGATGAATTGAGTAATAAAGGAGGTAGTTGTACGCAAAATAGTTTAGTCGTGTATTTAAAATTGTAGATTGGAGTGTAAAAAACAACCCTTTTTTAAAAAAAAGGGTTGTTTTATTCTTTAAAAGTTAAAGTGTGTATCAATAGTGTATTGATGTTTTATTGATATTTTTTTTAACTTTTTTGTTGATTATGTTTGTTTATTGCTTTTTGTTTCGGTATTTATTCAGTTATATTCAAAATATTTTAAAAATATTAATAAATTTTGAGTTTGTGTGAAATACAAAAAAACAACGTATAAAATAAGAATAGATAAAACTAAATGGACAAATTATGAACAGAAAATTACTTACAGCTGCAACTTTACTTTTGGTTTCAGTTGTGCACGCTCAAGTGGGAATTGGAACAAGTACACCCAATAAATCTTCGGAATTAACGATTATGTCAAGAGATAAAGGAATTTTGATTCCAAATATCAATTTACAAAGTACGGTGGACCGAACAACGATTAAGAATGGCAATGTAGAAAGTTTATTGGTTTATGCCAATGCGAAACAAGGAGACGTAAAACCAGGATTTTACTATTGGGATAAAACCAAATGGGTGAGAATTGTTCCCGATGTCGATATAGCGGATGAAGTGGTGAAGAACTTTAAGACAATTATCGAAAATGAAACGGTAGTAAAACAATTGGAACAAATAATCCAGCAAACAGCAGGTGGCGTATTTTATGACGGTACGAAGTTTGAGTATATCGATGAAAATGGAGTAAAGCAATTGTTAGATATCTCCACTATCGTTAAGACCAATGAAACACTGACTACGTTAGTCGATAACAACAATGGTACCTATACGTATACCTCAGAAAATGGTACTCGAACTATTATTGATGTTCCTCAATCGGTTATTAAAAGGTTTGAAACAATTAGGAACAATGAAGCCGTACTGCGTCAATTAGAACAAATCGTTTTACAAACAGGAAGTGTAGTGTATTTTGATGGTACCAATTTTGAGTATAATGATGCGGAGGGGTACAGACATAGTATTGATATTCTGAACCTTGTTAGAACCAATGAAACGCTCACTACTCTAGTAGACAATCAAAATGGCACTTATACCTATACCTCAGAGCAAGGTGTCCAAACGACTATAGATGTTCCTCAATCAGTCATTAAACAGTTCGAAAATATTGTCAGCAATGAAGAGGTGTTGCGTCAATTAGAACAAGTGGTTTTACAGACCGGAAGTGTTGTGTATTACGATGGAAATAATTTTGAGTATAACGCTGCGGATGGAAGCAAGCAAATCATCGATATTTTAGCCATTGTTAGAAGCAATGAAACACAAACTACGTTAGATGACAATAAAGATGGTACGTATACCTATACCTCAGAGAACGGAACTATAACAACGATTAATGTGCCTCAAAATGTTATTGACCAATTTGAAAATATTGTCGGAAACAATGCGGTGATGCATCGACTAAAAGAAATAATTCTACAAACAGGTGGAAATGTATATTTTACTGGAACGGCGTTTGAATACAATGATGAAAATGGAGATCGACAAGTGGTCAATATAAATAAGATTGTAAAAGATAATGAAACCTTAACCATATTGTCATATGATACGACAACTGGAATTCTAACCTATAAAGATGAACATCAAGCTTCCGTCAAAGTAGATGTAAAAAATGCTGTAAAATCTTTTGAAACGGTAACTAGTATAAGCAGTGATTTAGCTGCGGGAACAATCACGTTCACAGACGAAAAAGGAACTAAAACGGTAGTGGAAATAGAGTCGTTAATAAAAGCAAATGAAATCATAACTAAATTAGTGGATCACGGCAATGGGTCATTTACTTATTATAATGAAAAAGCAATCGATAGCAATGGCAATCCGATAGCTGCTGCTGGAGTTAAGTTTACAGTGCCTAAAGTAGAAAAGTATGATTTAACGAAAACAATACGCTTCAGTGATGGAATGTCTACAAACCAAAGTTGGAGTTATAATGAGATGAACTTCACCTTAGGTGCAGTTTCACAAATATACCGTCTATCGAATGAAACCTATAAATCAGTTTATCGAGCATATTTTAGTGCAAATAACAACCCTTCTGTAACAAAGTATATGCATCTAGATTTTACAGTCAAAGCTAATACAAATGGTAGAGTAAATAACGCGTTTGGTGCTGTTGAAGTATTTTCGATGATAGAATTAGAAATTTACGTGAATGGTTCATTAATGAAAACTATGAATGAAAGAATTTATACTTTCGGAGGAAGTACGACGGGTTGGGATACTCAGTATGGAGATTATTCCGTTATGATTGCTTTTCCAAATGACCTGCGTTTAAATAGTTCTGGTAATACAATAGATATTAGAATAAAACCTACTCGAAATAATTTTTTCAAAAATGCCACCAAAACTGATCCAGGTTATTTTCTTACAGGAAGTGCAAACGTATTTAACGTAGTTTTAGACGATAATCTTGAAATTAACATATTTGAAAAACAATAAATAGACAGCGCATTCCAGTATTTGTGTTTTTTGGTTGGAGTCTTGCTCTTTTTTGAGCAGGCTCCTTTTTTTGTATGTATTTCTCTTGTTTGATATACCGTGTAAGGGTTGAAACAAGAAATCGGATATGGTGTACAACTGGGTAAAAGTAGTTGGTTGTACCTTGTAGACTTGTCTAGTTTAAAAAATAGAATACTTTTTGTAAAAAAGTAAATCTTCCTTATAATTTAACGAATGTTAAAAGACGTTTTGTTTCGTTCTGTTTGCTGAAATTCAATGCTTTTGATTCTTTTTTTAACTTTTCAGCTATTTACTTTTGAATGAAACACTTTTTGAATAAGGGTAGGATTGATGCTTCTATGTGGATGATTGGGCAGGAATAGAAGTATGCAATTAATTGATTCAATTTTTTAAAAAAAGTAAGTATGAAAAAAAAACTAGTATCTATTGCTGTTCTGCTTTTTGCATCAGTAACTTATGCGCAGGTAGGTATTGGAACTACACAACCCCATAAATCTGCTGAATTAACCGTATTGTCTAAAGACAAAGGGGTTTTAATTCCCAATATTACCTTAACAAGCACAACTGATGCAACTACAATCGCTAATGGCAATGTGGAAAGTTTATTGGTTTATGCTAATAAAGCACAAGGGGATATTGTTCCTGGTTTTTACTATTGGGATAAAACTAGATGGGTGCGTCTTATCTCTAATGTAGATGTAGCGGATGAAGTGATCAAGAATTTCTCTAAAATTATCAGTGATGAGTCATTGCGCAATCAACTGGAACAATTCTTCAATCTCTCAGGTGGCAATGTGTTTTATGATGGAACAACATTAACCTATAAAGATGCTACAGGAACTGTACGAGAGATAAGTATTGCTGCTATAGTCAAAGCCAACGAAACGGTAACAACTTTAGTGAAAGATCCCTCAGGCAACGGAAAATACACCTATAGAAATGAAGCGGGTGTAGAAGTAGTGATTGACGTTTCTTCCGATGTGATTAAAAACTTTGAACGCATCATCAACAATACAGAAGTTCAAGAGTTTTTAAATCAGTTTATTGTCGATAATGGAGGCAACGTGCGTTATGATGGTAATACATTTAGCTATACCAATGCTGACGGCACAACAACTACCCTAGATATGGGAGCTACTGTCAAAGCGCATGAAACCAAAACGACCTTGGTAGACAATCAAAATGGTACCTATACGTATACCTCAGAGAACGGAACGCAAACGATTATCAATGTACCTCAATCTGTTGTTGAACAATTTGAAACGATTATCGCGAATGAAGTAGTGAAAGAACAGATCGAAGAAATTATCAAGAATGTTGGAGGGAATGTGTTTTATGATGGAACTAAATTCGAATATACCGATGGTAGTGGAGTCAAGCAGTTGATTGATGTTGCTGCTATTGTCAAAGCCAATGAAACGGTAACTAGTTTAGATTATGATTCTACTACTGGGGTTTTAACTTACCAAGATGAAGAAGGAGAGGCTTCAACAGTAGATCTAAAAGCAGCAGTCAAAGCGCATGAAACCAAAACGACCTTGGTAGACAATCAAAATGGTACCTATACGTATACCTCAGAGAACGGAACGCAAACGATTATCAATGTACCTCAATCTGTTGTTGAACAATTTGAAACGATTATCGCGAATGAAGTAGTGAAAGAACAGATCGAAGAAATTGTCAAGAATGTTGGAGGGAATGTGTTTTATGATGGAACTAAATTCGAATATACCGATGGTAGTGGAGT
>NZ_JACHTC010000034.1 GCF_014145635.1 Myroides sp. WP-1 | reverse complement strand
ACGTTCAGAATAAATGCCAAGTAGTAGCCGATAAATTAGAGCAAAAGCACGAATTACAAAGGGTACAAGGGCGAAAGGTAGTTTATGACCCGAGCCAAGAAAAAGGCTATCGCTTTACAACCAAGCAAGAAAGGGATCTTGCAGGTATGCAAAAGCGAAGTCAAGCCATAACACCAAAGAAAGAATATGTAAAAGAACACGTAACTAAGGCAATGGCTGAAAGCCGAAGCCTTACAGAGTTCAAAGACAGACTTGCAGAGAAAGGCATTCGAGCAGAGCTCACAACCAATGTACGAGGTTTATCGGGTACAAAATATATCTACAATGGAGCATCTATAAAGGGAACAGACATCAAGGTTAAGGCTAAGGAAGTAGAAAAGAATATCGAAGCGAACAGAGCCAAGCCACAGCAGGAACAAGCTATCGACAGCCGTAAAATAGAAAAGTTAGAAATCAATCACGAAATCAAGATTTTTAACGAGGTTAAAGGAGTTCATCGACAGATAGAAAAGTTAGACCAAGAGAATAGAAACAACGCTCAACACGGGTTTAAAATGAGTTATCAGAGTTTAGACAAAGACTTTGAAGTCAAGGAGGAAAAGGGCAGGTTAATGCTTTATGATAACAAGAATTACAGCACCACAGATATAACAGAACTTAAACAGATGCACGCAAGCGAAAGCAAGCGACACCAAGAGTTTAAGCAGTATCTTGATAACAAGGCTAAGTATGACGAGTTAATGCAAACAGAGCCGAAGAAAGTACCTCTATTCTTTGGAAAAGAAGAAAAAGCCTACAATGAAAGACTTGCAAAGGCTAAGTATGAAGCAACAGAACCGAAGCGACCTAAAGACGAAGCCTATCCAATGACTAAAGTACAGCAGGAACTTAAGAACGAAGAAAGAGACCAATATAAAATCGTAATCAATATGAAAAATGAACTAAAAGCGAAGATTGCTCAAGCCAAGAAAAATGAGCAAGGACACAAGAAAGAAGCTACTCAAGAGAATAGCACAGCTAAGAAATTAACTAACCAAATGGAAGCCAACCGAGCGAAGAACCTTGAGAAGAACAAGGATAAAAAACGAGGTTTAGGACGTTAAAACAAATCACTATGAATGATGCAGAATACGCTTTAGAACGGAGTATGCGAGATATTAAGAATACTAATATCCAAGAGCTACAAGCAGACCTAAAAGAAAAAGGGTACACACTTCACATCGCCAAAGAGGGGGCAAGATATAACTTTGTGATATCCAAAGACTCGGACAAGTCTATTCTTATGGATAGTAAGAACAAAGTACACTACCACCAAATGGAAACAGCTCTCAAGAACCTTGAGCGAAATAAGGCAACTCAAGAGAGAGCGACAGACAAAGAGCGTAACGCTCAAGTACAGCAAGCTAAATACAACATAATGAGGGCAGAGCTTGCGAGAAAAGCCCATAATCAAGAACAAAAAAGAGATAAAGAAAAGGGGCAAAACAGATTTTAATAAACATTTGAAATATCAGAACTATGAAACAATTACAATTTGACAATCAGAAGAAGCAAGGAAGCGTATTTATGAAGCTAATTAAGTGGGGTGCTATCGCTTTTGTAGCGTGGTTTGCACTTACTATGCTTACATTTATGAATAAACGCTTAGCAGGCTTAATTTTCATCGGGGCAATAGCTTACGGAGGTTACAGAATTTATAAATTCTTAAAACCTAAAGTCGCACCCAGTGTAAACGATAACAACAGAAACAACAACGAAATACAAATCAATGGTACGACCACGATTGAGAACCCATACGCAGGAGTTTTTATATCGGGTGGAGCAGGTTCGGGAAAATCTAAATCCCTTGTAGAACCAATCATTAAGCAGGCAGGGCGAAAAGGATTTACGGGAGTTATTTACGATTTTAAATTCCCCGAATTGGCTAAGTATGTGAATACAGCGTATGAGAACAGCGATATCACACCCTACTATGTAAACTTTTCAGACCTTAACCGAAGTCACAGAATAAACCCAATTGCACCGGAACTGATGAAGAATGAGAGTTACGCTCGAGAATTCGCCTTTTCAGTCCTTGCAAATCTAAATACTTCAATGATATCAAAACCCGATTTTTGGAGTGATAACTCGGTTACTTTACTATCGGCAGTATTTTGGTATTTAAGATGCGAACACCCTCAATATTGTACATTACCACACGCTATTGCAATGGTTTTACAGCCTGATTTTAAAGCCTTATTGCATACACTTATGACTAATCAAAAGTGTTCAGATATGGTAGCACCTTTGGCAATGGCTTATATGCAGGGAGCAGATAACCAACTTGCAGGACAAGTTACCTCGTTGCAAGTTGCTTTAGCTAAGATTAACAGCAACGAATTATACTACTTACTTACGGGTTCAGATTTCAGCTTAGAGTTAAACGACAGCGATAAAAAAGGAATTTTAGTATTAGGGAATGACCCAACACTAACAAGCACATACGCACCTGTTATCGGATTGATTTTAACGAGTGTAAGCAAGCAGTTGAATAGACAAGACAAAGAGAAATCAGTCTTTCTAATGGACGAGTTTCCGACAGTATTTGTTCCTAATGTAGAGCAACTTCCTGCAACAGCACGAAGCAATAAAGTTGCTACTATCTTAGCTTGTCAAGATATATCACAGATAGTCGATAAATACGGAAAAGAGAAAGCAGATACTATCCTTTCTAACTTAGGTAATCAGTTCTATGGAAGAACACCTAACCCACTAACAGCAAAGCGAGTGAGCGACATATTTGGAAAGGCTGAAAAGCAAGTAGTATCACAGAATGAAGAAAGAGGACTTATTTTTAACTCTCACAAGGCTAATACATACAGCACTCGAGAAACTGACATCGTTAAAGCACAAGACGTTGCAAATCTAAATACGGGAAGTTTTTACACAATCTTAGCAGAGGGAAGAACAAGACAAGGACTAAGCAATATCCCAATGGATAGTAAGTTCACTAAAACAGATATACTGCCTTTTAAATCAGTTACAGAGTATGACTTACAAAGAGCTTATGACAATGTAAAATACGAAGTATCACACATATTGGTTAAGATAGAGGACTAACTTTTCTATTTTACGGAAAAGAATAAAAGCACCAGGATAAAACGATCTGCCTACATTTCATTTCGGCAGCGTTATATCTTGGTGCTTTTGCGTATATTTGCGACTCAAAACATATGCAATTGTTATATGGTTTGATATTTCAAAATGGGGGTTTAGCTTAGCTTTGCCCCCTTTTGTATTTCTGTAGTGATACGTTTTTCAAACTCATCACGTTTCGGAGTTCCGACCTTTCCAATTACTTCATCAATTACACTATCAAGTGTATAAGTCTTGTTTTCTTTTGATTTTGACATAGTTCTATTATTTGAAATTACCCAATACATCAGCAAGACTTTGGCTCTCGCTTGTCCTTTTCTCTCTTATTGTTTTCTCAGCTTTGATTTTCTTTTCTTCTTTAGCTGTTTTTACGTCGTTTAAAAGACTTTTAAGTGATTTTATAACATACCCTTTCGGATTTATAGTTTCGCTCGCAAATCGTCTTAAATCGGCTAATTTGTCTATTAATTCGCCTTTGTCTAAGACTTGGTAAAGTTCCTCGAATAAATCGCAGTTGTTTTTTATCTCTTTTTCTGTAAACCCATATTGAGCCATTAAATACTCTTTATCCGTTGGCTCAAGATAGAAGCGTGTAGATGTCTGTTTGCCTAATTGCTTTGCTTTTAAGTCCTTGTTTTCCTTGTCAGCTTGGTAGATAGGGATAAATTGTAAAGAAGTGATTTTACGCCCAGTCTTAAGTTCTTTGTAAATGAATGTGTACGGACTTTTCTCGTCAAGTTCTTTCTTTGCAGGTATAACAACCCTTTTTATGAAATCAGCAGGACGACCAATGTATTTATCAGAGATTTTAAACATTTCTTTTAGTCCGTCAATGCTGTAATTAATTGGTTTTGATTGGTTAGAGAACAACTCATAAAAACGCATTGAGTATTCGGATTGAAAGCTCATAGCAGTAACAAGCTCATACTTGCGATAGCCTTTTGAGAAGTCCATAAGAGCGTTGTAAATCCAATCAGCAACATAGAATGTAATAGTATCTTTTCGCTTCTCTAAATTCACGTTAAAGACTATCCCTGCACACTTGTAAACGATATTATCCTCATACTCTATGATTTTTTGTGATAAGGTTCTAAAGGCTTCTTTTATTCGTTTATGGTTCTTGTCTTTGTCCTCGTCAGTTAAGAACGCAGAATAAGGCATATTGTATTCAACAGAACGATGTAGAGTAGGATTAACAGCGTACTTTGAGTTAAGTTTCTTTCCCTCTAATAAGTTTTGATTTAGTTCTATAATGCGATATAATATGCGTTTCTCATAGACTGAATAATCATACTTAGCAGTAGTAAGTATGTAGCTTTGGAGAACTTCTTTATCATTGATTTTCATAGTTATGTGGTTTTATTACGACTTGATGAATACAAAGATAAACAAAATTACGACACAAAAAACATAAGTCGCAGATAGTATTCAAAAAGTCGTAGTTAAGTATCAAAGTTAGTATTCAAAAAGTCGTAGTTAAGTATTCAAAAAGTCGTAGTTCAGATTTTGAAAAACGCTCGTAACCCCAATAAAACAAGGTGTTCCCGAAGTTTTTTAAAAACCCCGATAAGTTATAATCTATAAGCTATAATTAATTTATTTATAATTATAGTCTTTTAAAGGAAGTTATTCTGTTGAAATTCAATAAGTTATGTCAATATGTCAGTACATCTGCATCAAGTGAGAAAAGAAAATCAAATCAAATCAAGAGAGAAAAAAGTGTTCCGCCCGCGCGACTTTTTTGTAACTATTTGATTTTTAATGTATTACGTTTAAAAGTGTCGGAATTATTATAACTTTGAACCTTTTAAACCATATTTATATCTTTGTTTAAATAATTACTTAGATATGGTTGAAGAAAATATTGAAGATTTAGGATTGCTTCTATTGATGCACCAAGCAGATAGAAGCGATATCGTTGATAGAGCCGAAGTAATGAACGCTTTAAACGAATAATAGAGTTAACTTTTCTATCTATCGAAGTTTTATCGCTGAAACAATGGAGGGGGTTCCCTCCTCTATTGATGAAGTGAAAAGATGAAGTATAAAAAAAGCCTGCAATCTCTTGCAGGCTTTTTATTTGTTGTTTTGATGTTAGAATAGCACGTTCCAAATGTTATCCTCTTTTGTGAACGATTTCGATCGTTCCTCTCTCTTACCATTCATAACCATTATTATATTGCTTTTGAAATTGGTATTCTCTGCAACCTCGCCATCTACAATGTAGCTTACGGCTACTGATTTAGCGTTTGGAGCACCGAAAACAATTAAATGCTTATTCTTATCGCCTATATAGTGATAAGTGGCTGTAATGTCGTCCGAGAATAGAAGCTCCCATTCTTGAGCTTCTTTTTGCTCTCTTTGTGGGTTATCAGTTACAACCGTAACAGCTAATTGAAAATCATTATCCGACAAAACAGAGTTTAAATCTCTCTGATGATTGAAGTGAATAATATAATTTTTAGTTGTTGGTTCTGGCGTTGCTGAATTGTCATCAGATGAACAAGAAGTCATAGCCATAGCAAGCATCAAAACAGATGCGAAAATTGATTTTTTCATAATTATTATACGTTTAATATTTCATAGGCTAAAGTACAACCTTATTTTTAATATAACAAATTGAATATCAAATATTTATAATTGTAATTACAAATATTAATCGGTGATTTAAGACCTCTTTTTTCGTTTTTTGTTCTTTTTCATAGGAACGACCAATTTAAGGCTTAAAATCAGCCTTATTTTAACTCCTCGTTTAAGCATTTTTAGCACCCTCTTTATCATATCTTTTTATCCTTGATTTTATATATGTATAAAAAATTACTTTGCCCCTTTTTTGGACCTATCAAAAAAGACCTTTTTCAAAGGCTTTTTCTAATCAAAAAAAAGCCAAAGGAAAGAATTTCCTTTTCCTTTTTTTCGACACAAGCCATTCTGATAAGAGCCTTTTTCAAAGGCTTAGGGATTGGCTTTGAAAAGCCAATGTGATGCCCCTTAATCGGGGCATAGATTTTCCCAATTATAGAAAGCTGCTCGCTTTCTATAATCGTAAAAATCACAAATACAGCAATTAAAACATTTGGCAATGTTTTATTTACTATATTTGTCGTGCTGATGAAGAAGCAAGGTGCCAAAACGTATATACAATTTCGCTACGCTTCATTGATATACTTATTTGGAACCTTGCCCTACGGGGTACGAATTTTTTTACGCTTCGCTAAAAATTCGGGGGAAAAGTTCTCCGAACTTTTGGCAAAAATCGCAAGCAATTTTTTATGGAAAAACAGAACGAAAAGAAAAGAGGTAACTATAAATCTGAAGAACAAAAACGCAATCAAAATATTTTGATACGTGTTTCTTCAGATGAAAAAAAACGCATTGAAAAAAATGCTAATCGAGCAGGTAAAAACGTGAGCGATTTTACTCGAGATATCTTACTCAATGGAGTGATTTTTTCAGCTCCAAAATTGGAGGAAAAAACAGAGGAAAAAGCACCCGAAATTTCAAGCCATAATTTAGGGATTGACAAGCGTACTTTTTTAGGTTTGGCAAACAACTTAAATCAGCTCACAAAATACACACATCAAACCAAAGAATTAGACAAAGATTTGCACGATACAATCAAACTAATTCAACAATTAATGATTAAGATAACGCAGAATATATGATAATCAATGCAACAACAGGGCAAGGCTTTACGGGGGTACTTTCTTACGTTGAGAAAGAACACGAGAAAGGACTAACCCAAGAGCAACGCCCCGAAGTTTTGCAAGAGGTTAATTGTTTTGGTAGTGCCAAAGAAAAGGCACAGCAGATGCGATTTGTCGCCCAAGAGAACAGCAAAGCATCAAGACCAGTGCTCCACTTGTCAGTATCTTTTCAAGAGAATGAGAAACTAACACCACAGCAGAGGGATAAAGTTCTGAATGATGTAGCGAAAGAGTTCGGAGCGACACCCGAAAATAATCAGTATGTAATAGTAAAGCATAACGATGCGAAGCACGAACACTATCACATCGTAATAAACAAAGTCGGGTTTGATAAGAGCAATATCAGTACGCAATACGTTCAGAATAAATGCCAAGTAGTAGCCGATAAATTAGAGCAAAAGCACGAATTACAAAGGGTACAAGGGCGAAAGGTAGTTTATGACCCGAGCCAAGAAAAAGGCTATCGCTTTACAACCAAGCA
>NZ_JACHTC010000033.1 GCF_014145635.1 Myroides sp. WP-1 | reverse complement strand
ACACAGTTGATTGCTACTATTAATAATTAAGTTGTACCCAACCTGTTCTGACTTTTCCGTTAGAAACAACTACATAATAATATGTTCCTACTGGGAGCAATTTATCAGAATTGTTCTGTCCAAACCACTCCTTCTTATACCCTAATCCGTGTGAGTAAACTTCTACCCCGTTACGGTTAAAGATTTGAATCTTCGAAATTCCGTGTTGACTCAAGTCAAACGTATCATTTAAGCCATCTCCGTTTGGTGAAATACCCTTCGGAATTGGACAGTCTTCATAGCTTATAGTAAAGCTTTTCTCATCGATACATTCTGTTCCGCGTTTTCCTTTGTTGTATGCATAAACGTAAATCGTTTGCGGTTTGATAACTGGAGCGCCTGCTTTTAATTCTTCTCCTTTTCCATCTGGTTGAGTAAAGTATTTATTGTACTTCGATGGTTCTGGCAAGAAGTAAATATCACACATAAACGTTTGATCAGCGATATCATCTGCTATTGCTTCATCAATAACTTCAACGGAGAATGACGTTTGTCCAGAACATCCATTTTCGTCTTCGCGATAAATGTAGAATGTACGGACACCAATCTCGCTATAAGAATCCCCAGCTTCGTATTTATTACCTTTTCCATATTCCTCTGTATAGTATGCTTCTCCTGCAGCTAATTCAGGAAAAACAAAAGCACCACAAACATCTTCATTCTCTAATTTGGTAACTTCTAACGGAGGTTTAACAATTGCTTTGAACGTTTTAAACTCACTACATCCCGTGCGTTTATTGGTCAATTTAACATAGAATGTACGGTTCGCTGTTAACTTGTAAATAGGATCTAACACGTTGACATGTGCGTTCATATCCTCTTCACTTTCAAAATACGAAACATCATATTTCTCAGGATCTAAACTACCTAAAACAGCACTATCATTATCATTTAAATCGACAAAAAGTTCTTCTCCTGATAAACTTGTACATCTAATAAGATCGTTTGGTGTTCCAATACTGAAATCCTCTTTTACAAATTTAAACTCTTTGAATAGTACTGTTTCATCCCCACAAATCTCGTACTTCGCTTTAGCTGTATACGTTACTGTTTCAGTTACGGCGATGTCGATTTTTGCCTCAGAAGAAAAGAACTCCCCGTCTTTCTCCCAAGAGAATTCTGCTGTTGAATCTCCATTTGGAGTAAAACGCCATGCTTCGTTTTGCGTAGACCAAGGCCCTGTATTACGCCCTGGAGGTGCAATTCCAGCTGTACCGTCAGCATTTTGAAGTCCGATAATCGCATTTCTAGACCACTCATCACATAAAGAATGTCTATTTTTTACATACACCTCTATAATATTTGTTCCTTCATATATTACGATTTGAGAAGTCTGTGTTGTTCCATCTACATCATCTGGATTAAACGCACATCCTGATCCACTTCCATACATACCTAAACGATATACGTTAAATACCAACGTTCTACATGGTGCTTTACCGATAATCTGGTAGTTTATCGAGTGATCTGCTGGTGCTTTATCTTCTCCTGGGTGTGTATCTTGGAATACCCCCATAATCGAATTAATTGTAGGTCCTTGACTACCTCCAGGATCACTTGGAATAAGACCTGTAGGCCAATATGGAGCTCCACCTTGCCTAGGCACATAACGTCCGCCAGGAACTACTCCTTGAATACTAAAAGAAATTGTTCCATTGGTGTTAATCAACGCCTTATCGTATTTATTTCCATAGAAACAAAAATCAAAGCCTAAATCAATCACATCAGACCAAACATCATCTGATGTCAACTCTACAGCTCCACCTCCTTTAAAAGGGAACGGCGGTTTGTATTCAATGGATGACACCTCATACGAATTGGTTTTCAAGATATCATAATACGAAGCACCTAGTTCAAAGTTAAATGTTCCTTTCTCACAAATAACATATTCTCCATTCGCGTTCTTCTCTAAACCTTCAAGATCTGAAAATTCAATATCTGCTTCTACATTCGCACAGCCAGGCGGTGGAATAAACGAGATAATTCCCACTTTGGACCAACGTCCTTTATCTGTATCTGAACAAATCGGTCGTACATAAAAGCGGTAGAATTGATCATCTCCTGTTGGATTAGGATTGACAAACACATATGAATTTGTATCAACTATAATACCTGTTGACGCATTACCAGGTAAAACTTCATTATCTAATGGCACGATATACACTTCCCATTGAGTTTCTATACCTTGGGTATCCCATGTCAATGATACACGCGATGGCGCACCATCCAAAATTTCTGATTGCAAATTCTCTACCCCTGGACAAGTAATTACTGTGATTTTAACATTGTCAATGGCTGCTGGAGGTTGTTCCCCACTATATTCATTTTGCGTCCACTCAAAAACCAAACGCACGCTACTTCCTGCATAAGCAGTTAAATTGAGCACTGATTCTTGTCGAACAAACTCATATCCTTGACCGTTGAAAACACCTCCTATTTGAACGCGATCATCTCCTTCAGTAATTTGTTCGCCAGCTATTGGACTATATGTCACAGGTACTAACCACACTTTGAAGTAGTCGTATTTATATTCTGAGAAACCTTGTCCCATACAACGCCAGTCAAACGAAAGAAACCCTTCTCTTACACCTGCTGGTATTGCAATATCTCGGTAGGCATGGGCAATTGTAGCACGCTCAACATCGTACACATTTGACAATCCTCCGTCATTAGAGATATAAAGTGATTTAGAACCACCATTACTAATAGCTCTTCCAATCACCCATCTGTTAATGGTATTAGATCCTACTGTCCAGTTATCATCGCCTTCAAATTTCTCATCAAAAGGAACTTCAGCTGGAATCTGGCCTGTAACAACCGAAATAGGCACCCACAAGCTTTTACTTGTTGCACTACAGATCGAGCGAACCCAGATGTAATAACGTGTATTAGGTGTTAACCTTTCTATTGTATAAGGATTATCTGTTGTTGTAACAGATCCCGTTACTGTATCTCCTGGTAGTCCAACGTTGGTCGTTGAATAGTAAATTTCATAATCACTCTGTCCTTCCACAACAGTCCATCCCACTGTAATCGAGGTAGAAGTAACATCCGTAATAACAACACCTGCAGGTTCAGTACAAGTAATCACTGCAATTTCTAAATTGTCTATAGCTGCTGGTGGCTGATATTCACTCCAAGAATCATTTGTCCACTCAAACAACAAACGCATAGTTTGCCCTGCATAAGCTGAACCGTCAATTACAATTCGCTCATTCCTAAAAATAGAATTAAGATTATATTTTATTTTTCCAATTTGTACTCCTCCACTATTAGCTACAGTGGTTTGAACACGGGGTACAGGCGAATAGGTAATAGGGACAAGCCAAACTCTCATAAAATCACTAGACTCCCCTAACAAACGCCAATCGAAATTAATTCCAATATTTCCGGCACCTGTTGGAATAATAAAGTCCTTATACACATGAGAAACTTGACTGGTGCTATTTGAAATATACTCATTTGCACTTCCTCCATTACCACTAATGTAAAGCGAGCGTTGACCGCCATTACTCGTAGCGTTACCGGTATACCATTTATTGATTTCGTCATTTACCCTTGCATACGGTTGATCTATTTCGAAAGTATCTCTAAACGGCAAGTTTACAGGCACTAAAGCAGTCGTAACTTTAAGTGGTCCTTTCCATAAACTTTTATTTGTTGTAGTACATAGTGAACGTACCCAAATATAGTAATCTGTATTACTTGTCAAACCTGTAAACGTATGATTGGTTGTACTCACCGTTGCTCCAGCAACCGTTTCGGCAGGAGGAGTTGGTGCTGTGGTAATCTTCGCTTCATAGTTTGATACGCCTGTAACTGCATCCCATTTCGCTTTGACACTCGTCGTTGTGATCGTCTCAGACATCAAATTTTGTGGTTGAAGACAGCTTGAATAGTTCAATTTCAAATTATCGATGGCCGCTGGAGGGTTTACCCCTGTATAATCGTTATTTTTCCATTGAAACACTAATCGCATGGTTTGTCCTGCAAATGCAGAAATATTCACCACAATACGCTCCGCTGTAAAAGCTGGATTCTGACTATACATCGTACGTCCTAATCGCACTCGTCCGGAACCTGTTGAAATATCTGAACCTGCTGTTGGTTGATAACCTACAGGAACAGCCCATACGGTAAAAAAGTCGTAATTATACGTATCTCCCATAGATCTCCAATCAAATTGGACCTCCAGTTCTGCTGCACCTGCAGGAATACTAAAGTCTTTATACACATGTGAAGTTTGAGTCCTATTTGGGTTATATTCATTCTTCACACCATTATCGTTACTGATATAAAGAGATTGTGTCCCCCCATTTTGAACAGCCGTTCCAATATGCCATTTATTGGTTGTGTGATTTACAAAAGCATATGGTTCATCTCCCTCAAATCCATATGAATAAGGAAGAGTCGCAGGCACTAATGTAGTTTTCACTATTAACGGTCCTTTCCACAAACTTTGGTTTGTAGCAGAACACAGCGAACGCACCCAGATATAATGCTCTGTATTGCTATCTAAATCCTCAAAAGTATAAGTTGTACCATCAACCACTGTTCCAACAGTTTCAGTTGTTGGCTCCGTTGAAGAAGTTGATATATACGCTTCGTATTGCTCCACATCTTCTACTTCTTCCCAAGTAACTTTTACGCTATCTGAAGTTACTTCATCCAACACTAAATCTGCAGGTTGTGTACAAGATGCATAATTAATTTTCAATTCCCTAATCGCTGCAGGCGGATTATCCCCTGAGTAGTCATTTTGTTTCCATTCAAACACCAGACGGAAGTTCTCCCCTACTAAATCAGCGACATTAAATACTAAATGCTCGTTAATAAAATTAGCATTTTGAGCATATATGGTACGCCCTAGTCGCTTTCTACCCGTTGCATTTGTAATTTCTGTTCCCGCTGTAGGTTCATATGAAGTAGGAACGATCCACACTCTAAACCCATCATAGTCATAGGCATCTCCAACTGATCGCCAATTGAATAATATTTCCACTTGTTCTGCTCCCGTTGGAATGGTAAAATCTTTAAAAACATGAGAAACCTGCGTGATTGAATTCAAGTATCTATTCGTTACTCCCTCGTCACTACTAATAAACAGAGCTGCTCCCTCTGTAACATTAGTTGCAGTTCCAATAAACCATTTATTCCTTCCGTGATTGGCAAAACCATAGCTTCCCTCCGTTTGAAAATCATCTTCAAAAGGCAGCGTTGCAGCAACCAAAGAGGTTGTAAAAACAATCGGTTTGGTTGTCCACGTTGTGCGAGAATTATCCGCACAGATGTTGCGCATCCAAACATAATAGGTTGTACGTTCTTGCAAGTTACTCACGACCAAAGATCGATCCTCTTCAGATTCAAGCGTAGCCGTTGGCGTTGTTGTCTCTGTTGGTGCCGTATTACTTGTCGCTATATAGTAATCAATTCCATTAGTTTCTGAACCAGTCAACAAGCCCCAATTCAGC
Source organism: Myroides sp. WP-1 (assembly GCF_014145635.1). GTDB lineage: Bacteria > Bacteroidota > Bacteroidia > Flavobacteriales > Flavobacteriaceae > Flavobacterium. Next base: position 3,328 of record NZ_JACHTC010000033.1, on the reverse strand, counting down.
TGTACGCTTGAGGCAGTTACGTTAGTCGCATTTACGTTTATTGGAAAATAACAACTAGGTAGTTCTACTCCCTGGATAAACAATCTTGGAAGGTATTGATATCTACCATATGCTGATGCATTTCCTCCTTCTGGGGTAAAGAATGCATCCGCAGAGCGCAAAATTCCTCTATATCCATTTGTTGCATAAGTAGAGAAACTCGAACCGCTAGAATATCCCGCAGCATTTTCGTAAACTGCAATCGCAAGATTACTCACCCCATCCCACTCGAAAGGAGTATCAAACACAATCTCGGTCCAGTTGTTCGCAACCAAACTAACTGTTCCTTCAAAAACTTGAGAAAACTGACTGTGAGACATCCAATCACTAGCCGAAGTACCTGTAAATGACCCTTTAGTTGTATTGGTCAAATACACTTTCCACGTATTATAATTGGCTACAGTACCCGTACCCGTATAAAAGAATTTTATGCGTTGAACTAATACATTATCTCCCAAAACGTCTCCAATCTCTTCAGCTGTATAAATCATCTGAGAATAATTATACCCATTATAGGAATACAAAGGCAAGTAGTTATCTACTCGACCAGCTCCTCCTCCAATTACACCAACTTCTGATGTTTTGAAATTAACCGCCGGTGAAAAATCTCCAACAAGCTGATCCGCACAATTTGCACGGGTGTAAATTGTATAATTCGTATCTGCCGTTAGCCCATTTACAACGATAGGAAGTGATGTTAGATCCGTAACAGTTCCTGAAGCAACCAATCCTGTTGCTCCCGATCCAGCTGCTCCAGCTGTTCGAACTTCGTAATAAATCGACTGGGTGGTTGTTCTTTCCGTTACATTAAATTCAACGCTCGATGATGTTAATCTAACAATGCTAGGCGCAATCACTGCACACAGAATCTCATCACCAAAAGTAATTCTCAGATTCGGCCTGAACCCTCCTGACACTTCTGATAAGTTGTCTGTAGGAGGTGAACTATCTTTTCTAGCTTCAAAGTGCATTCCTGAAGTTGCAGTCCCCTTTATGTCATAACTCGCACCTGTTAATCCAGAGCCCCCATAATTTGTCTCGACTAATACAAGCAAATTATTCGTCCCTCCAGAATAGGAAAAAGAACCTCCAAACGCAAAAGCATAGAATCCAGTTGCCGTCGGATTCATAGTTCCTTCGTAAACCAAGGTAGCCCCTGTCGTAAAGGAGCTCCAATCAGCCGCAGTTATTGTAGTAGCCGTTGTTTCTTTCAGATAAATTTTCACGGGTCTACTTGCCGTTCTAAGACTACCGATATTCCAAGCCAACTGATTAATAAATCCCGCTTGTCCAATCTCGGTTGACGTGTACAAAGCAGCTGATCGCTCATACCCCCAGGTGGTTCCAAAAGGATGCCGCTCAGTGAGGGTGCCCGTACCAATAGTCACTTCTTGCCCATAAGTGAACCAGACACTTAGTAGGAAAAAGAAGAGCATCGTAATTTTCTTCATACGTATTCGTTTTAAGTTAGTTATCATCAAATATATGATTTTTTTATAAAAATGTTAACAAATAATAAATATTAACTTCTTGTAAACCAAAATACAGCAAGCATTGTTTTTCTTTTTATATAAAAAAAACACAAAAACAAATAATAATTACAAAAAACAAGCGTAATTAATTTTTAATTATCGAAATCAAATAGTCCTTTATAAGAATTTATTGTTAATAATTTATTTTTAGTACCTAAAATAAAAAAGCCCCCACCCGATGATCGGATGAGGACTTTTTAGAACTATACTAAACTTAATACTTAAACTAATTTATTTGATTATAACGAATTCGCTTCGTCTGTTGATCGCGTGATCTTCTTCCGAGCAGTTCGACTTACAATCGATTTTCGGTGCGCTTGCGCCATATCCTTGTGATTCTAAGCGGTAAGCTTCAATCCCTTTAGACAAGACATATTGTACCGTCGTTTTCGCGCGGTTCTCCGATAACTTCTGGTTGTAGGTCGCACTTCCGCGGTTATCTGTATGAGAGCCTACTTTAATGCGCATCTGTGGATTGCGCTTCATCACTTTCACTAACTTATCCAGCTCAAACGCTCCTTGTTGCGTGATGTTTGATCGGTTAAACTCGAAGTAGATATCCCCTAAGATGATCTCGTCTTTAGTGACAATCACTTCTATCGGACGCAACGCTACATTCACTAACTGACGACCGCCTTTGCGGTTCAATGGTACTTCTACTGACTTGCCCTCGAAATCCTCTTTGTCTACCTGCAAGTGATAAAACTTATCACAATCTACTACGTATTCTACAATACCGCGGTGATCCGTAAACTTCGTCTCAATTAGGTTCTTGCGATCGTCAAAGATATCCACGCGCGAGCCTTCTAATAACTTACCTGTATCTTTGTGCGTTACCGTTACATACATCTCGGTATTACAAACCGGTTTCGCTTTGTAGATATCATCGCGACCAATGCGGTTGGTAGAGAAGAATCCGATGTCTTTACCTGGGTAGAATGAGAATGCAAAATCGTCTTTCGCCGTATTGATCGGAGAGCCTAAATTCTTCGGCTCTGCTTGTGGAATTGCTAAGTCTACCATGTAAACATCTAAACCTCCAAAGCCCTTGCGTGAATCTGAGGCAAAGTACAACTTACCATCTTCTGAGATAAAGGGAAATGACTCTCGCCCTTCGGTATTGATCTGACTTCCCATATTTACAGGTGTTCCGTAGTTTCCTTCTTCATCAATCTCCACTTTCCAGATATCGGTACTTCCCATAGTTCCCGGCATATCAGAAGAGAAGTAAAGCGTGCGACCGTCTTTGCTCACACTCGGGTTACTAACAGAGTAATCACTACCGTTAAACGGTACTGGTTCAAAATCCGTCCACTTGTCTTTCTTCTTCGTAGCGCGAAACACACTAACTTTTCCAAGCTTCACTAGCTTGGCTTTGTTCTTGGTAAACTTTCCTGCACGGAAACTCTCCGTAGCAAAGTACATCGTCTGACCATCTCCTGTTACAGTAGCTGGTCCGTCGTGATACTTCGTGTTCAACTCTGATACAGGCTCTACATCATACAATGGGTCATCAGCGTTTTTGTATTTCGCTTGGTAGATATCCAAATAACCTTGGTTATCCCAGCCATACTTTTTCTTCGAGTTATTACCTGCTCGTGTAGAGGCAAAATAAAGCGTATCTCCCGTTGTTAAGAAGGCTCCGAAATCATTCCCTTGACGGTCATTGATCCCTGATTCTTCATAGGTAAAAAGCTCCTCTTGCGCACGTAAACGCGGAATGTAATCGGGCTCGCGTAAAAAAGCAATCGCGCGCT
>NZ_JACHTC010000032.1 GCF_014145635.1 Myroides sp. WP-1 | reverse complement strand
ATCAGAAGTTAATCCGCGGTGCCAAGACAGATAATTATATTTATTTACAATTAGCGGATTGTTATTACAACATATTCAATACAGTAGAGGCAGCGAAGTATTACGGAAAGGCCTTGGAGAAAGATCCAAACCTGGATTCAGAGTTGTACTACCGCTATGCCCAGATGCTTAAAGCGAGTGGTCGCTATGATTCTTCGAATGCCGCTATGAAGAAATTTGCGGAGCGCAATCCGGAGGATCAGCGCGCGATTGCTTTTTTACGCGAGCCCGATTACATTCCGCGTTTACGTGCGCAAGAGGAGCTTTTTACCTATGAAGAATCAGGGATCAATGACCGTCAAGGGAATGATTTCGGAGCCTTCTTAACTACGGGAGATACGCTTTATTTTGCTTCTACCCGAGCAGGTAATAACTCGAAGAAAAAGTATGGCTGGGATAACCAAGGTTATTTGGATATCTACCAAGCGAAATACAAAAACGCTGATGACCCATTGTATGATGTAGAGCCTGTATCGGAGTTGAACACGAAGTATCACGACGGACCAGCTACTGTAACAGGAGATGGTCAGACGATGTACTTTGCTACGGAGAGTTTCCGTGCAGGGAAGTTTACCAAGAACAAAGCCAAGCTAGTGAAGCTTGGAAAAGTTAGTGTGTTTCGCGCTACGAAGAAGAAAGACAAGTGGACGGATTTTGAACCAGTACCGTTTAACGGCAGTGATTACTCTGTTAGTAACCCGAGTGTGAGCAAAGACGGTCGCACGCTTTACTTCTCTTCTGATATGCCGGGAACTATGGGAAGTACCGATATCTGGAAAGTGGAGATTGATGAAGAAGGAAACTACGGAACACCTGTAAATATGGGAAGTCAGATTAATACCGAAGGGCGAGAGTCATTTCCCTTTATCTCAGAAGATGGTAAGTTGTACTTTGCCTCAGATTCACGCAAGGGCTTTGGAGGTTTAGATGTTTACATGGTAGACTTAGCAATTCCACAAGCAGAGCCGAAGAATTTAGGCTCTCCGATCAATACGGCGAAAGACGATTTTGCATTCTCATTCTACCCAGGTAAAGACATCGGATTCTTCTCTACCAACCGCATTGGTCGCGATGATATCTACAAAGCGAAACCGGTTTGTAATACCGAGATGTATGTAACGGTAACACACAAAGATACAGGTAAGTTATTAGAAGGCTCGCGCGTGGATATCTTTGACGATCGCAAGAACCTAATTGAGACGAAGTTTACGGATCACCGCGGTATTGTAGAATACGTAGTAGATTGTGATAAGTTTTATCACTTGCAGGTAGACAAAGAGGATTTCGAGGGCAAGTCAGTAGAAGTACCATTGAACCGCAAAGGCGGTCGTCAGTTAGTGAATGTAGCGTTGCGTCCGATAGAAGTGATTGTCACTAAAGACGAGATCATCTTAGGGGATATCTACTTCGAGTTTAACCGATCAAACATCACGCAACAAGGAGCGTTTGAGCTGGATAAGTTAGTGAAAGTGATGAAGCGCAATCCACAGATGCGCATCAAAGTAGGCTCTCATACAGATAACCGCGGAAGTGCGACGTACAACCAGAAGTTATCGGAGAACCGCGCGAAAACGACGGTACAATATGTCTTGTCTAAAGGGATTGAAGCTTACCGCTTAGAATCACAAGGATATGGTGCAAGCGCACCGAAAATCGATTGTAAGTCGAACTGCTCGGAAGAAGATCACGCGATCAACAGACGAAGCGAATTCGTTATAATCAAATAAATTAGTTTAAGTATTAAGTTTAGTATAGTTCTAAAAAGTCCTCATCCGATCATCGGGTGGGGGCTTTTTTATTTTAGGTGCTGAAAATGAATAATTAACAATAAATTTTCAGAATCATGTGAATTTGTGAAAAAAAACATATTGTAAGTTATTTAGGTTTTATTTTTAGTAAAGAGGTTTTTTTTAACTTAATAAATAAATAATAGTGTTGTGTTTTTTTTATTGTGTTGGTTGAATGTTAACAAAAGATCACTGTGTGTAAGGGTTGAGCAATAGTCAGATACTTTATTTTGTTAATCTTTGTATAAAAAATATTCTATATTTGAGCAGAACTAACTTAAAAACTTAATACGTATGAAAAGAATCACAGTGCTATTCTTCTTCTTACTAAGTATCTTTTTTACTTATGGACAGGAGGTTACGATTGGCACCGGTACATTGACAGACAAACGTCCGCTGAGCAATTATTTTGGCTTTGAACGTTCTGCTGCTTTGTATACCGCGGAAGAAATTGGTCAGCAAGGTTTCATCAATAGACTTGCATGGGATATTGGTGTGACTAATATTGCTAGACCTATTAAAATCTATTTAAAAGAGGTTGAATCAGCTACACTTTCTGCTGCTAGTTGGTCTACTTTTATTGAAGGAGCAACCGTTGTTTACGATGGTATGTTTACACCTGGTATCGTTGGATTTAATACCATTAATTTTGATTCTTCTTTTAATTATACTGGAGGAACAAAAAATTTATTGGTATTAGTAGAAGCGAATTTTGGTGGAGGAGGTACTACAGTGGATGGTAGTGATGGCTTGAAAATTAAGGCTACAGAAAAAATCAATATGCATTTTGCTATTCATAAGGATAGAGAAATTCCTACTGATAATTTAGATGCTATTACAAGTCGACCAAATATTAAAGTGACTTTTGGAAGTCAAATTACTTGTCTTTCGATTAATGGAGCTATTGCAAACACAACGGCTACAAGTGTTGGTTTTACAATAACAGGTAGAGACACAACTGAATCAATTTCATATGAAGTTAGAACTTCAGGTGCAGGGGGTTCTGGAGAAACAGGATTAGCTGTTTCTGGTACGGTTACTGATTTAACAGCAAATCCTATTGTTGTGGAAGGTTTGACACAAACTACGGCTTATACGTTATATGTTCGTGCTAACTGTGGAGGAGAACGTGTTTCTTATTACTCTTTAATAGGAACATTTACAACACAGCAACAAGGAGCATCTTTGCCTTTTAATGAAAATTTTGAAGGTGCAATTAATTGGACCTTGAGCACAGGGGCTGCAAATAATTGGTTTGTTGGAACAGCAGTAAATAACGGTGGTACAAAATCACTGTATATTAGTGAAAATAACGGAACTACTAATACCTATAATGTAAGTGGTGGAGCAACAGCTGCGCATGCGTATCGCGATATAACAATACCAGAAGGAACAGCGAATATATCTGTTGGATTTGACTGGCGTTGTATGGGAGAAGGAACTACAACAAAATTCGATTATTTTAGAGTTTGGCTCGTACCAGCGTCTTTTACTCCGACGATGGGTACACAAATTGTGGCAGCGACAGATCGCATTAGATTAGGAGGAGATTTCAATTTGAATTCGGACTTTAAGAGAGAAAATTTTGAAGTAAATGCTGCGGCATTCGCTGGACAAAATATGCGTTTAGTGTTTGAATGGCGTCAAGATGGAAGTGGCGGTGCACAACCACCAGCAGCGATTGATAATATTACTGTTTCTGTATTAACATGTTCAGCACCAACAGCTATTGTTGAAAATACAACAACAGCTACATCAGCAACAGTAGCTTGGACAGCAGCAGCTGATCAAGATACATATGAAATATATTATGCTACATCAGGAGAGATGCCTGGTGATACAGTAACAGGATCTGTGGTGACTACACAAAATCCATATACAATCGAAGGATTAAACCCTAGTACGCTTTATACAATTTGGATTAGAACAATTTGTAGTGAGACAGATAAAAGTGTTTGGAATTCAGGATCGGTTAGAACAAAGCAGGTTGCTGCTGTTTTACCGTATAATGAGGATTTCGAAGGAGATATCAGTTGGACGACAGGAAGTAATACTATTAATAAATGGGTTGTAGGTACGGCTGTTCAAAATGGAGGTACAAAATCACTTTATATGACATCGGATGAAGGAGTAACAAACTCTTATGATGTTGATAAAGCTACGGTGGCTCATGCTTATAGAGATATTGCTATTCCTGCTGAAACACAAGAAATTTCGATCGGTTTTGATTGGCGTTGTGTTGGAGAAGGTACTGCAACAAAATTCGATTATTTTAGAGTTTGGCTTGTACCTACAACATTTGTACCTACATCAGGAACGCAAATTGCTGCAGCTACAGGACGTGTTCAATTGGGAGGAAATTACAATGCGAAAGATACGTTTACTCGTGAACTGATCGAACAGAATGTCGCAGCATATGCAGGGCAGGATATGCGTTTAGTGTTTGAATGGCGCCAAGACGGAAGTGGAGGAACACAACCTCCTGCTGCTATTGATAATTTGATAGTTAAGGTGGTTACTTGTTCAGCTCCAACAAACTTACAAGTTACTACTACAACTTCTTCAAGTGCAACAATCTCATGGACAGCCGCTACAGGACAAACAACATATGAAGTATATTATTCAACAACGGATACAGCACCAGGAGAAACAGTAACAGGGGCTGTAACAACATCAGATAACCCTTATACAATTACTGGATTAAATCCAAGTACAGTGTATTATGCATGGGTTCGAACAGTTTGTAGTGCAACGGATAAAAGTTTCTGGAGACAACTGTCTTTTCAAACTCAACAAGTACCTGCTACTTTGCCATATGTTGAAGATTTTGAAGGAAACTTTAATTGGAATACAGGTACAAACTCAGTTAATAAATGGGTAGCAGGAACTGCTGTGCAAAACGGTGGAACAAAATCCATGTACATAACAAAAGACAATGGAGCGACCAATAGTTATGATGTTGGTACTGCAACAGTTGCGCATACGTATCGTGATATCACTATTCCAGAAGGAGCAACAGAAATTGCGGTTGATTTTGATTGGCGTTGTGTTGGAGAAGGAACTACTACTCGATATGATTATTTTAGAGTTTGGTTAGTTCCTGTTGACTTTGTACCAACAAGCGGTACGCAAATAACAGCAACAGCAAATAGAATTAAGTTAGGTGAAGAACATAATCAACAAGCTACATTTACTCGTGCGAATTATATACAAAATGTAACGGTATTCGCAGGTCAAACGATGCGTTTAGTATTTGAATGGCGTCAAGATGGAAGTGGCGGAGATAATCCACCTGCTGCTATCGATAATTTGAATGTAGCTGTTATTACGTGTTCTGCTCCTTCAGCGATCCAAGTAAATAGCGCAACGGCTACTTCAGCAACGATTTCTTGGACAGCAATAACAGGACAAGACACGTATGAAGTGTACTATTCAACAACGAATACTGCACCAGGTGAAACGGTAACAGGATCTGTAACAACAACAGATAATCCTTATACAATTAATGGATTAACTGCAAGTACAACGTATTATGTTTGGGTTAGAACTGTTTGTAGTGCAACAGATAAAAGTTTGTGGAGACAAATTTCTTTTCAAACTCAACAAATACCTGCTACTCTGCCATATGTTGAAGATTTTGAAGGAAACTTTAACTGGAATGCCGGTACAAATTCTATCAATAAATGGGTTGTGGGAACTGCTGCTCAAAACGGTGGAACAAAGTCGATGTATATATCAAAAGACAATGGAACCACAAATACTTATGATGTTGGTGCTTCAACAGTTGCACATGCCTACCGTGATATTCAAGTGGATCAAGGGATTCTAGAAGTAGCTGTTCAATTTGATTGGCGTTGTGTTGGTGAAGGAACTTCTACTCGATATGATTATTTCAAAGTTTGGTTAGTACCTGCAACTTTTGTTCCAACAAGTGGAACACAAATAACAGAAGCAACTAATCGAATTTTACTAGGAAGTGAACATAACAATAACCCAGAATTTATTCGTCAAGAATACATTCAAGAAGTGACTGTTTTTGCTGGTCAAACGATGCGCTTGGTATTCGAATGGCGTCAAGATAGTAGCGGTGGTACACAGCCACCTGCAGCAATTGATAATTTAAATGTTTCAGTAGTTACTTGTTCCGCTCCAAGAACGATTCAGTTGGATCATATAACAGATACTTCAGCGACAGTTTCTTGGCCTGTTGTGGCAGGACAAGATACGTATGAAATATACTATTCAACAACGAATACTGCACCAGGTGAAACGGTAACAGGTTCGGTGACAACAACGGATAACCCGTACACAATTGATGGGTTGACGCCTAATACGCGTTATTATCTTTGGATTCGAACAGTTTGTAGTGCTAATGATAAAAGTTTATGGAAAGATCTATCTTTTATCACAGGTCAGATTCCTGCAGTACTTCCTTTTGATGAGAAATTTGAAGAAGAAGATAACTGGACGAAAGAATCTAATACCATTAACAGATGGGTGATTGGAAGAGCTATTAGTAATGGTGGTTCTAAGTCACTTTATATCTCTAAAGATGAAGGATTGACTAATACATACGATATATCATTAACAACCGCTGCTCATGCATATCGCGATATCGCAGTGCCAGAGAGAATAAGTGATTGTGAATTTTCGTTTGATTGGCGTTGTATGGGGCATGAGTCTTTTGGAACCCAATATGATTATTTTAAAGTGTGGTTAGTGCCGACTTCTTTTAGTCCAATAGCAGGAGAACAGATTAGTGTTGGAGCTAATCGCGTTCAAATTGGAGGTATCTACAATGGGGAAGAAGAAGATTTTGTTGAATTAGAAACGGTGATTAACTTATCTGATTATGCAGGAGGTAGCGTGCGTTTGGTTTTTGAATGGATTCAAAATAGCTTTGGAGGTACTCAACCCCCAGCAGCAATTGACAATATTAAAATTACTCCAATTACTTGTCCGGGTGTAGTTAATTTAGAATCGGAAGTTATGGAAGGTGCTCCTTCTAGAGTTTTATTAACTTGGGAAGCGCAAGGTGATGAAGCACAATGGGAAGTGTATATTGTACCAATAGAGAATGAGACATTGCCAACAGATAATACGACGGGTATTATCGTTGATACAAATTCACATGTGTTTGTCAATCCAAATCCAGCAGGAGATGATCAGTTCTACCGCTTTTATGTACGACCGATTTGTTCAGATACAGATAAAGGTCGCTGGTCTGAAGTGGGAATTATCTCGTTTATTCCACCTCCTGGCTGTGCGAATGTAAACGCTGAAATTGAGTTTTCAGAAATTGAAGGCTTGGAAAAAAACGAAAAAGGAGAATATGTTATTTGTGAGAAAGGAACATTTAACTTTGAACTAGGTGCTTCGTATTACGACATCTTGAAAACCAATTCGTATGAAGTATCATCCATTGAATACAAACCGCCGTTCCCTTTTAAAGGAGGTGGAGCTGTAGAGTTGACATCAGATGATGTTTGGTCTGATGTGATTGATTTGGGCTTTGATTTTTGTTTCTACGGAAATAAATACGATAAGGTGTTGATTAACACCAATGGAACAATTTCTTTTAGTATTCAAGGAGTAGTTCCTGGCGGACGTTATCGTCCTGGAGCAACTTCAGCTCCTTATAATCCGACTAGTTTAATTCCAAGTGATCCAGGTGTAAATAATCCTGCTACTACTTCAGGACCTACAATTAATTCGATTATGGGGGTATTCCAAGATACACACCCAGGAGAAGATAAAGCACCAGCAGATCACTCGATAAACTACCAGATTATTGGTAAAGCACCATGTAGAACGTTGGTATTTAACGTATATCGTTTAGGTATGTATGGAACTGGATGTACGTATGATCCAAATGATGTTGATAACACCACACAGACTTCTCAAATCGTAATATATGAAGGAACAAATATTATAGAGGTGTATGTAAAAAATAGACATTCTTTATGTGATGCGTGGGAAGGAAAAGCGATTATCGGAATTCAAAATGCTGACGGTACAGCTGGAATTGCACCTCCAGGACGTAATACAGGGCGTTGGTCTGCGCAAAACGAAGCATGGCGTTTTACTCCAAATGGAGAATCAACAGCAGAATTCTCTTGGGAGAAAGACGGAGAGTTCTTTTCTTCTGAGGCAAAAATCGACATCGCTGTAACTGAAACAGTAACCTATACAGCTAAAGCGAAGTACGAGATTTGTGGAGCTGAAACAGTGCTATTTAAAGAGTTCAAATTTGTAAAAGAAGATTTTACTATGGGTGTTCCAAATGATCTTATTGATTGTTCAAGACCTACAGGAGAAATTAATTTCGTCGATTTGAGTAATAATGATAGTGTGGTTTTAGGAAGTTTAGATCCTGAAAAATACATTGTAGAGTATTTTGAAAGTGAAGAGAATATGAACGCTAATACAGGAATGTTAGATCCTATTTACAATTTTACTACGAATAAAACACTTTACGTTAGGTTGACTAATAAACGAACAGGATGTAGCACATCTAAAACATTTAAGGCGATTATTCAGCCTCCATTAAATGTCACCAAATCAGCAGACCAAAGTGTTTGTGGAGCTTATGTATTCCCAGAGTTACCTGATGGAGAAGCATATTATACTCAAGAATATGGTCAAGGAGATCGATATGATGGAGGAGAGTCGTATGATGAATTAGGAATGCGCACATTCTACATTTACCGTGAAGACGAAAAAGGTTGTTATGGACAAACGTCATTTGTTTTAGAAGTTGTAGAACAACCTATAGCGGATGATATCGCCGATCAAATAATGTACTGTGATATTTACTTTTTACCAGAACCGTCGAAGTACAATAAGTACTTTACACAACCAGGCGGAAAAGGAGAGGAATTGAAAGCAGGAAGTCCAATTATCAAACCGCAAACGATTTACGTTTATGCATACAACAAAGGATTACGTGGAGCAGAGTGTATCGATGAGAAAAGCTTTACTATAAGCTATGAAGATTGTCCGATTCCGAAGGGAATATCACCAAACGGAGATGGCTTAAATGATACGTTTGACTTGAGCCAACACGGAATTTCGAAGATTCAAATCTTTAACCGTAACGGTGTTGAGGTTTACTCACACGGATTAGGTTATAAGAAGGAATGGTTTGGACAGAACAATTCTGATAAATTGCTCCCAGTAGGAACATATTATTATGTAGTTGTTTCTAACGGAAAAGTCAGAACAGGTTGGGTACAACTTAATTATTAATAGTAGC
>NZ_JACHTC010000031.1 GCF_014145635.1 Myroides sp. WP-1 | reverse complement strand
TGGTGAGATGGTGAGATGGTGAGATGGTGAGATGGTGAGATGGTGAGATGGTGAGATGGTGAGATGGTGAGATGGTGAGATGGTGAGATGGTGAGATGGTGAGATGGTGAGATGGTGAGATGGTGAGGTGGTGAGATGGTGAGATGGTGAGGTGGTGAGGTGGTGAGGTGGTGAGGTGGTGAGATGGTGAGGTGGTGAGGTGGTGAGGTGGTGAGGTGGTGAGGTGGTGAGGTGGTGAGGTGGTGAGGTGGTGAGGTGGTGAGGTGGTGAGGCGTCACCACCAAACAATCTTTCAATTATTCCCAAAAAAAAAGCGACTCGAATTCGAGTCGCTTTTTGATATATTAAAATATAAGATTTATTTTTTCAGGTGTTTTCTATACTGGAAGAAAGATAAGACACTGATTAAAGTTACAAATCCAACGGACCACCAAATAATTGTAGGTGTGATTACTTTATCTCCAGAAGCGTAAGAGTGCAATCCACTTAAGTAGAAGTTTACACCAAAGTACGTCATCATAATAGAGTAGTAAGCAAGTACACTAAATACGTTGAATATCCAAGTACCGCGCATGGCTGGTACTAAACGAGCGTGAATCACAAAGGCATAAACCATAATACTAATTAAAGCCCAAGTTTCTTTTGGATCCCATCCCCAATAGCGGCCCCAGCTTTCGTTTGCCCATTGTCCTCCTAAGAAGTTTCCTATGGTTAAAAGCACTAGACCTACAGTCAAGGCCATCTCATTGATATAAGTTAATTCCTTTAGGTTTAAATCCATTTTCTTTTTGTTCTTACTGTTAGTTAAGATCATCAAGATTAGGGATACCACACCCAAGATCATTCCCAAGGTAAACGGTCCATAACTTGCTACAATAATTGCTACGTGGATAATTAGCCAATATGAATCCAATACGGGTTGTAGATTGGAAATAGCAGGGTCCATGTAATTTAGATGCGCAGCCCATAAAATCATTCCTGTAACGAAAGCAGTTGAAGCAATCGTCAATTCTGATTTTCTACCAAAGTACAATCCGAATAACGTTGTTGCCCATGCTACATAAATAACCGATTCATAAGCATCACTCCAAGGTGCGTGACCTGAAACATACCAACGTACAGCTAAACCTAAAGTATGCAATACAAATAAAAACAGCGTTAACCAATGGCCTATTTTAATTGCTTTACTTGCAAATTTATTTGGTTTTAAAATCACCCAAATGATAAATACAAAAGACAATAGTGCAACCAGCATGTAATATTTATACAACGTTTTGAAAATATCGTATTGGTTGTATAAAACTTCAAATTTGATTTTGTTATCCGATGGCATTACGTTTTTTCCATACGAATGTTGAAACGTATTGATGTGTTCTAAGTATTCGTTTGCTTTAGCGTAATTATTTGAAGATTTAGCATCAAATAAAGCAGGCACATACATGCGAGACAAGATATTCTTTGTAAAAGTAGAATCCATTCCTGTCATCCCTGATTCGTTTAATTCTAAAGGAGAAATCCATTTGTTATTATCGTGATGTGGAATAGGGAAGATTGCTAGGATTCTTCCTGTAAAAGCGGCGTTTAATAAAGCAACTTTACCATCAAGATCTAAAAAATCCTTTTGGAATTGATTTTTTACACTCGAATGGTTTGCTTCATCGACGTATTTCAAAAGTTTGTAATTGCCATTTTCATCAAAGAAATCAACGAATGAGGCGTGTTTTACATCCTTAGATAAACCTAATACTTCTCTGATTTTATCATTTCCTCTTTGCAATTCAATGATTGGAGCAAAGTACCAAAAATTCGGAGCACCTTCCATTTGTTGCGCAACAGTAAATTGCGTCATAGATAAGAAAACTTGGTCTGGTGTTAACCCTTGGTAAGTTTCTTTTTTATACACTTTTCTCAATAGTTCAGAAGAGAACGTATTGATTGGTTTCATACGTCCACCATGATCTTGAATGACAAGATTACCAAATTTAGCAGCGTGCTCTTTATCGATTACATTGGCATGGATAATAGAGTCAATTACCGCTGGTTCTGGCTTAGCTGGTGCATGCATATGCTGAGCAGAAGCTCCGATAGAAAATAAAAGCACTAATACAGTAAGCATAGACGCTTTCTTTTCTCTGATTTTATCTAGTTTGCGTCTTAAATCAGCAAAACGAGAGTTTTTATCGAATAAAATCCAAATTAAACCTACATACAAGAAGAAATAACCGATATAGGTAATCCAAGTTCCCCAGAAATCGTGGTTTACAGATAAAATAGTTCCTTTTTCATCGGGATCAAATTGTGCTTGGAAGAAGCGATATCCTTGGTAATCTAAAATATTGTTCATGTAAATGCGTGCATCAAAAGAGTTATTGCCATCTAAAACAGTTACTTGACTTTCAAAAGCAGAGTAGCTTTTTTCAGTTCCAGGATACTTATCAGCAATAAATTTGTTCAAACGCACTTGGAAAGGTGTCGTGTATACTTTACTTCCGTACATTAAGGTGAATTCTAGGTCGCCCAATTCAATGGCTTGAGGTTCACCCATTCTACCCGCTTTTCCTTTTAAAACAACGTCTTTTTCAAGACCTTGAGAGCGCACAGTAACAATGAGTGCATCAGGTGTCATTTTGTCTTTAAAATCGCCATTAGAAACAACAGCAGTTTTTCCTTTCATTGGCAATTCAGGTAATACAAACTGAGTACCCGCCATTGTATAAAGAGATCGGAAATTTAAAGGTTGTTTTTCGTTAGCAGCTACATCACCAGTAGATTGGTCAGCCATTTTCATATATTTTCCTTCGAACGGTGTTTCGATGAAGAATTCACCATTTTCAGAAGAAATATTAATTGCACCTTCAGTAGGAGCATTGTAACCAAATAAGATACCGTGAATACTAGCAGCTTTACCCTCTTGAAGATAGTGTTCGTGACGTTCACCGTCTCCAGATTCAACTAGTTTTAGGAAGTTTATACCATTGGGATCTGCTTCGATTACATCTTCAGCAGCCATGATAAAGTCTTTATATTCAACTTCAAATGGAATGCCATTGAAGTCTTTTTTCATTTTGAAGTGGTTGTTTGTTACTGGCGAAAAGTATTGATCCATTTCGAAAGTACGTCTTCTCGTTTCTCCTTCATATTCACCATCAGCCATAACTGTTAAAAACGTTTTGTCAGAGAAGATACTATCCGCTGTTTCGCCTTCTCGGATTGGCATCATTCCTTCAAAACTAATGTAACGTGTGATAAAAGCGCCAATCATAATTAAGATAAAGGCAGCGTGTAGCATAAAGGTTGCCCATTTTTCTTTTGATAGCAAACGGTAACGTTTGATATTACCAATAAAGTTTAGAAGAAAAATAAACATAATTAACTCAAACCATTTGGTATTGTAGATAAGAATGCGGGCTGTTGTCGTATTGTAGCGATCCTCAATAAAAGTTCCCAGGGCAAGGGCTACTGCAAATACGATGAAAAGAACAGCCATTAAGCGGGTTGAGGAAAAAAAAGATATAATTTTTTTATCCATGAGTTGTTGATACGTTGTTTTTATAATGGAACAAAAATAACCAAAATGCCCAGTAAACCTGTATATTTAACTTATTATTTAGGAATGAATTTTACTTTTTTTATGCGTAAAAAAAATTAAATTTGCAAAGATCTTTACCTCATTTGATCGATGATTAAAAAATCAACAAGGATTGGTCGCTATTTAGTGAATTAATAAAAAATTAACCATGCCAAAAATCTCTCAAAAAGGCATTCATATGCCTGAGTCTCCGATTAGAAAATTGGTTCCTTTTGCTGAAAAAGCGAAACAAAAAGGACATCATGTTTATCATTTAAACATTGGTCAACCTGATATTAAAACTCCAGTAGATGCCCTACAAGCAGTAAAAGATGCTGACATTACAGTATTAGAGTATAGTCATTCAGCAGGTTTTGAAAGCTATAGAACTAAATTGGCAAAGTATTACCAAGCACATAAGATTGATGTGAATGCCCAAGATATTATTATCACAACGGGAGGATCAGAAGCGTTGATGTTTGCATTAGGTAGTACGATGGATCCAGGTGATGAAATTATCATTCCTGAACCTTTTTATGCAAATTACAATGGGTTTTCTGTTTCAAATGGTGTAAACATTGTTCCGGTAATGTCAACAATTGATACTGGATTTGCTTTACCCGCTATTTCGGAATTTGAAAAGTTGATTACAGCCAAAACAAAAGCAATTTTGATTTGTAACCCAGGGAATCCAACGGGATACTTGTACTCAGAAGAGGAAATGAAACAATTAGCAGCTTTAGTGTTGAAACACGACTTGTTCCTGATTGCAGATGAAGTATACCGTGAATTTGCGTATGATGGGTTCAAACATATTTCTGTAATGAGTATGCCTGAATTAGCGAATAATGCGATTATGATTGATTCTGTTTCGAAACGTTATAGTATGTGTGGAGCGCGTATCGGTTGTATTGTTTCTAAAAATAAAGAAGTAATGGATGCAGCAATGAAATTTGCTCAAGCGCGTCTTTCTCCTCCAACTTTTGAACAAATCGCAGCAGAAGCAGCTTTAGATACACCACAATCGTATTTTGACGAAGTAATTACAGAATACAAAGAACGTCGTGATGTATTTATTACAGCCTTACAGGCTATTGATGGAGTAGAGGTAACTATTCCTAATGGATCATTCTACTGCGTAGCTAAGTTCCCAGTAAAAGATGCAGATAATTTTGCAAAATGGTTGTTGGAAGAATATGATCTTAATGGTGATACCGTGATGATTGCTCCAGCAGCTGGATTTTACTCTACACCGGGGGTGGGATTAAACGAAGCACGTATGGCGTATGTTTTGAAAAAAGAAGATTTGATTCGCTCAGCCGAAGTTTTAAAAGAAGCTTTGAAAGTGTATCAAACCATCGAAAAATAAAAAAAGACCTCAAATAAAAAAGCCACGCAATTTGCGTGGCTTTTTTATTTGAGGTCTTTAAAATTCACATTGCGTCACTTTTTAAGTCTATTTTATATTTTTTTTGTCCATTTTGCAAGATCGATTGATATATAGCCTTTTTAAGCTATTGTTTTTATCCTGGATGTGTATTTGGGTTACTTTTTTTTTAAAATGGCTTAGCGTTGATTTATGAAGGTTTTTTTCTTGACCAATTGGCGATAATTTGTGTCGCTTTGCACTCCTTTTTTTGGTGACATTCTTATCTTTTTCTTTTGTTGTTTAGCATAAAAATAGAAGGGAGTGTTTCATGTTGAATTATTGCTACTATAATTGATTTTTTACTCGTTTTTTTTTATTTAGGCTAGGTCATACTAGCCTTTATTTAATTTTTTGATACATGAAACAATAGTATGGGTTTAAAATCTATGATTTTTATCAGGTTTTTATACTTTTTTTTGAGTTCAAATAGAAAATGCAACACCTGTTGGCTTTATCTATTTATATCTTGTTTGATTTCAGGTAGTTGTGTTTGATTCAATTTGTTGGAATGTAGTTCGTTCTAATAATTTGAAACGTAAAATGTGGGGATAATACTCACTTTTGCTGAAACTATTAGGGAGAGCAATTCCATATAGAATACGGTTGTTCGATCAAGAAAATTATGAAAAAAAGGGACATGAATAAAAAAGTACTATTTAAGGTATTATTGACATTCGCACTATTTTTAGGAATAGGAAATAGCATGTATGCTCAGTTTGAAGTAAAGGAAGATTTTAAAGGAGCGACGACTCAAAGACAAAATGTAGTCTTTATTGAGGACGCTTATTTAACCGCTTCAAATGACAATACATCTAACTTTAAAGATACTCCAGGTAACGGATGGTTACGTTTGACAGAAGATAAAGGAAGTAGAAGTGGAGGAGTTATTATTAATGAAGCATTTGCTTCAGATAAAGGTGTTATTCTAGATTTTGAATATAAAACATGGAGAACAGTTGCTGGAAATGATAAGCCACCTTTTGGATGGGCAGATCGTGGAGGTGATGGTTTTAGTGTATTTTTAATCGATGGTAGTCTTGATGCGAATTTAGTTACTTTAGGTGGAACAGGTCATCATTTAGGTTATGGAGGAGATTATTACAGTGGAGGAATAACTGGTGGATACCTTGGACTTGGATTAGATGAATATGGAAACTATGTATTCAGAGGTACTGAAGGTGTTGCTGCATTGAGACAAAGAGAAACGGGAAGATACTTAAATGACGGAGATGATGAAACAGAAGAATTGCGTTACTCATTGAAAAACTCTGTAGGCTTACGCGGTAAAGGTGGTTTGTCTCAATCAAACAATAATACGCCTCTTATCGGATTTTCTACCTTAACCCAAAATGGATATGAAGTTGGGTATCCAACTATCGTTCCAACTCGTCCTTCTGATGCTACATTTTATCGTAGAGTTCAAATGGAACTTTACAAATACGGTAATGGATATAAAGTAGAAGTACGTTGGATGCGTGAAAAAGACGGTGTATTCGAGCATTTGTTTACATCAGATTATGCAGAAGCTCCATTTGCTACGTTAAAAATTGGTTTTGCTGCTTCTACTGGAAGTGCTGTAAATTTCCACGAGATTAGAGGACTTTCTGTTTTTATTCCAGAAGGAGTAAAAGTAGAGAAATTTGCGAGTAAAGACCAAGTTGAAGTTGGCGAAGATTTAACGTATCGCGTTGAAGTGAGAAACTTATCTCAAAGCGTATATAATGGGATTAAACTAAATGATATACTAGATAACCTTAGACCTTATTATGAGGTGAGTAGTATTTCTTTTGCAAGTGAGTTGGGATCTGCTACAACAATAGCAACAAACTTTGTACCTACACAAAAGACGTTGCAAAATGTTGTAATTAATTTAGCAAGTCGTGATGCTGCTATTTTTACGATCAAAGGAAAAGTAAAACAATTACCTGCTTCTGGTAAAATTACCAACACGGCAACAATTGATATTTCTAGCTTAAACTTAACGAGTCCTGAAGCACTTGATCCAGCAAAATTGACAAGTTCAGTGGAAACTGCAGTTGTAGCTGAAGCACCTTGTGGATGTCCAGAAGATGCTATTCAATTAACGTCAACTTCAAGTACTGTTGTTTTACAAAGCAATAAAAAATACTGTGTAAGAGGAGAAATTCATTTAAGTAACAGTTTAGAAATAGAATTAGGTTCACAATTATATGTTGAATCTGGCGCTCGCTTAAAAGTGACAGGTACATATAAACAAAAAGGTGGATTAGTAAAAGTATGTCCTGCAGGGGGAATTTTAGTAGCAGGTTCAGCTGAGTTAGGAAATAACGGAACAGGTGAATATTCTGATGCTAAAGTGGTATTGAAAGAATCAGCATTTTTTACGATGACAGGTTCATTGACACAACACCAAATGAATCCTGCAAACGAAATTACATTCTCTTTAGATAATAGCGCAGTAGTAGAGGTTTGTGGAACATATAAACAACACGCAACAACATATCCCGTAATGCAGTATACAGGAAATGGTAGAAATGCTTATTTCATTGTAAAAGGAGATGCTTCTGGAGATGCAGCTACAAGTAGATTGAGAGACTCAGACTTGATTAACGTAGTTACGATGGATAGATCTAGTAATTTAGGATTGAATGCAAGTAGCGTAAATTATTCAGGTGACAAAGCAAAAGGGACGAACAAATTTTTACCTAAAGGATACAACGAAAGTATTTGTGGTGACTTAGGTTACTTATACAAAGGTAAAATGGAGTTCAAAAAAGAAGGAACTTATGTGCAGGGAGACCGCAGTATGTATAATGAAAGTCAAGAAGCATACAAAAAAGCGGCGATGGTTGGTGACTTGATCAAGTATACGTTTACGGTTAAGAATACAGGAAACATTCCGTTGCACGATGTGCGTATTGACGATGCTCGTTTAGCAAATGCTACACCTGTTTATGTAGCGGGAGATGTGAATAACAATAGATTGTTTGATGTAGATGAAGTATGGACATACGAGGCAATTTACTATATCACGCAAGAGGATATCGACCAATCGGAAAAAGTAAATCAAGCAACGGCTCATGCTTTAACAGATGGAGGTACGGCAGTTAGCAAAATTTCGGGAACTGAATTTAACAATGAAAAAGAAACAATCGTTCCACTTCCATTTGGAGCAGTAGACGAGGAGTTCTGTGATAATGAAGGAGATCAATTTATCTCTGGATTCCACACTACAATTGTTAAGACAAAATACGGTTTTGAAGTGTTTGGTGAACGCGGAAAAGCAGATGGATCATCTCATGCTTTTTCACCTATACGCATCTTGCCAGAAAATGGATACGAATTTAAAGGTTCTCCAATAATTGCAAGTATGGGAACGTATAGTAATAGAGAATCACAATTTTTCTTGCTTACGTCTAAAGGGTTATATGCTTGGGGAACACAAGGAGCAGTAATTAGTACTGCCAATACAACAAGTTCTAGATTCCAAGAAATTAGTTTACCAACCAATGTAAGTCCACGTGATATTGACTATATGACCGCTTCTTACAAAGGGTTAGTGCTAAAAACAACAGCAGGTAAATTGTATGTGAAAGGGAATAAGTATCAACTGTATGGAGACGGATCTTCACAAAATGACAATAACTGGCACGTCGTTAAAAGAACTAACGGACAGGAGTTAACTAATGTGAAACAGGTGAAAATGCATTTGAATGGTGGTTTTGCCTTATTGAATGACAATACGTTTGTGGCTTGGGGAGAACGCAAATATACAGGAACTGCCTTAGTAACAAATGACAATAGAGCACAAGAGGTTTCGTCGCCAATTGAAACAGGACATACACCAAAAATGATTGCCTTGACAGGTAGTGGAGCAGGAACTAAGGATGTGTCTTTAACATACTTAGTTTTGTCAACGTCTGGAAAAGTATATTCTTTAGGAGGTAATGCTTATGGCCAGTTAGGGAATGGTGAAGGTGGAAAGAATAAAGACAAAAACAAATGGCAAACGGTAAAAATAGATAAGAATACAGATTTAGACGAGGTAATCTTCATTACAGGTGCAGATAACTCAGCATATGAAGCAGCAGCAGGGGCCATCAACAAATACGGAAAGCTGTTTTTATGGGGGCGCAACAGTAGAAATATGCTAGGACAGTCAGGTGGTGATTCAAACATTACGTATGCAACTGTACCTCAAGGTTTTCTTAACTCTAATGGATCTTTGAAAACCAAAGCTATTTATGTGGAGATCGGTGGACATACAACTATGTTTATGGGCGAAGACTACAAATTCTGTTATGTAGGTCACAAAGTAAACGGTAGTATGGGAGATGGTTTAGGAGGAGATTCGAATGTGACAACTTTCGATTGTTCAAATACCCCTCATATCTCAGAAATGTGTGCGAAGTTAACGATCGAACCAGAACCAGGATTAACTATTGTAAAGGATGGAGAGTACATTGGAAAAAATGGAAATACGGACGTACAAGTAGGAGGTAAAATCAAGTATACAATTAAAGTTAGTAATTCAGGAAACACCTTATTATCTAATATTAATGTAACCGATCCAAAATTACCAAACCTTCGCATTTCGATTTCACAATTAAACGAAGGAGAAATTAGAGAGTTTACAGGTGAGTATATCATCACACAAGAAGATATTGATCGTGGAGGAGTGTTTAACCAAGCTTTAGGAAATGCCAATACGCCAACAGGTCCTGTAGATCGCGTTTCTAAACCAACAACACCGGTAGCAGAGGATGATCCTAATTATCCATTACCAGATCCACAGTATCCAAACTGCGAAACGTGTACAGTAACGATGTTACCACAAAGTCCAAAAATCACACTAATAAAAACAGGTGTATTTGATGATGACGTAGACGGAGCAAATGGAAATGGAGTAATTAACTACACATTTGTAGTGCAAAATACAGGTAACGTTACGTTGAAAGAAGTTGAATTAACGGATGCTTTACTTGGTGCAGGATACAAAGTAATCTATGCGAATACTGGAGGTAATTTAGCAATTGGTGCTTCATGGACAGTAACAGCTACTTATGATGTAACAGATGCAGATCTTGAAAATGAATCTGTAAGTAACCAAGCGAAAGTGGTTGGAAAATCGCCAAAAGATAAAACGACAGAAGCAAATTCTGGAACTGAAATCGGCAACAATAATCCAACAATTACACCAGTAGAAGGCGGTGGACCTCTAATTACAAATCCACATATTTATCACAAAGTACAATAATAAATTTTTGACTAAAACGACACAAAATATTCAGTTATGAAAAAAAGACTAATACCAGTTGCTCTATTAATGGGGGCTATGTCTGCAAACGCACAGGTGGGAATCGGAACAGCCACTCCAAATAAATCAGCTGAGTTAACAGTTGAAGCTACAAACCGTGGATTATTGATTCCTAATGTGTCTTTAGAAGATACTAAAGATAAAAAGGCAATCACAAACGGAAATGTAAACAGTTTATTAGTGTTTAATACAACTACTAATACTGCAATTACACCAGGTTACTACTATTGGTTTGTTGATAAATGGCAACGTTTAACAGCAGATAGCGATATTCCTGCAATTGTAGTGAATAACTTTGAAAATATTCTACATATGGATGGAGATAAGGTTGAAAACCTTATCAAAAACATCATCAATAAAACTGAAGGTAATGTAATTTATGAAGGGGATAAATTATATTACATCAACAACAATGGAGATAAAGTTGAAATTAACTTTGAAACCATTGTAAAACAACACGAAACAGTAACTGTATTAGCTTATGACCCAGCAACGGGTGTAATGACTTACTCGAATGAGGAAGGAAATGCAGTTACTGTGGATGTGAAGGGTGCGGTAAAAGCATTTGAAACAGTTACTTCTATTGCAATTGACCATACGGCTGGTACAATTACATTTGTTGACGAAGCTGGAAATCCAACTGTTTTAGCATTAAAAGACTTAGTAAAATCTCAAGAAACACTAACTACATTAGTGCGTGTTCAAGCAGGGAAATATACGTATACAAACGAGGCTGGGACTGCTGTGGATATCAACGTTATTGGTGATATTACCGAAGTAATCAAAAACAAAACAGACCTTGATTTATACAATATATTGAAACAACTAGTAAAAGTAGAGCAATCACTTACTTCGTTGATTTACAATACAACAAGCAGAGAACTTATCTATACAGATGAGAACAATGCAACACATAATTTGGATGTTGACAGTTTAGTGAAAGACAACCAATATGTAACTGAATTACAGGCAGGTAAAAATATTTCTGTAGTAAAAACTACAGTTGATAATACCATCACCTATACGCTAGAGGTTCCAACAGCAACGAAAGACGTAGCTGGAGTTGTAAAACCAGGAAGCGGTTTAGATATTGATGCAGATGGAAATTTATCTGTTAACTTAGAAACAGCTGTAAATGCGAAAGACCTAACAGGAAATGAGAAAATCGTTGTTACAGATGGTAAAGGAGCAGTATTAAAAACAACAAGCCTAGATATTAATGAAGCTAAATTGAGCTTACAAAATATCGGTGGTACATTAAACTTAAAACAAATTCAAGCTGGAAATGCTGGAGATGTTTTAATCGTTGATGCTACTGGAAATGTAGTATGGTCTGCAAAAGATGCGATGACAACAAATGAATTAACATTAGACGGAACGGATTTAGTTTCTACAGTTAATGGTGTTTCTTCTACGGTTAGTTTAATCGATAAATTAGCTACTGAAATGTTTCAAAATGGATCAGTTACGGCTGAGAAATTAGGAGCAGATACAGCAGATAAAGGAAAAGTTCCTGTGGTTCAAGCTGACGGTACTGTGGTATACCAAAATATTGCTGCTGCAAACGTAAACGGAAAAGACCTTAGCTCAGCAAACGAGTTATTAACGGTTTCTCTAGGTGCAGGAGTTGTATTGAAAGACGTTGAATTAACAATCAACCAAGATAAATTTGACCTAGCTCAAATTGGAGGAAAATTGCAAATTACGCAAATCCAAAAAGGAGCAAATGAAACAATTTTAGTAACAGATGCAGACGGAAACGTTAGCTGGGTTACCAAAGATTCAGTAGTAAAAACAAATGAAACCGTAACAGTATTAGTGAAAAATGCGAACGGAACATTTACATACTACAACGAAAAGGAAATCAATGCAGATGGAACGCCTAAAACAGATGCTGTTGGTGTTACTATTGATCCTAGAGAAGTAACAGTAAAACTTAATCCTACAACAAACAAGTATGAGTTTACAAACTCAACAGGTGCTGTAGTTGGAGAGATTGATGCTAATGCAGGTTCTATCGCTTTTGATAACTCAACAAACGGATTCACTTCAACTAATGTACAAGAAGCATTAGAGGAATTGAAAACAAAGTTAGACGGAACTAGCGATGCCTTAGTAAACAATAACGACGGAACTTATACGCATA
>NZ_JACHTC010000030.1 GCF_014145635.1 Myroides sp. WP-1 | reverse complement strand
ATGCTTTAACTGATTAAGTATCAGTGTTTATTGCGGAGAAAGAGGGATTCGAACCCCCGGACCTGTTACAGTCAACAGTTTTCAAGACTGCCGCAATCGACCACTCTGCCATTTCTCCAGTAGTCTGCTTTACTTCTGTATTGCGAGTGCAAATATAGTGCGTTTTTTCAATTATGCAAAAAAGAAAATCTATTTTTAATGCAAAAAAACATCAAAAAAACGCAACTACCTCACATTCTTATTTTTAATAGGTTACGTAATCTGTAATTTCCAATCCATATCCCATCATACCTACGCGTTTTTCTGGTTCTGAATTCGTCATTAAACGAATATTAGTAATACCCAAGTCGTGTAAAATTTGAGCTCCTATTCCGAAATCTTTTTCATCACCTGGTAATTTAGGTGTTTCCATATCTAATTTACCGTCTAATTGCTCCTTAATGAAGTTTAGACGTCTTAACAAGCTAATATTTTGTGCATCTTGATTGATGAATAAAATAGCACCTTTTCCTTCTTCATTAATCTTATTGAAAGCAGCTTCGATGCGCAAATCTAACTTACCGCTTAGAGCATCTAAAATATCGTTACTTCCAATCATGGAATTGATACGAGTTAATATCGCATCTTCTTCGTTCCACTCCCCTCTTGTCAAGGCGATGTGAATCTGTTTATTGGTAATCTGTTGGTAGGCACGTAAACGGAATTTCCCGAAACGAGTTTCGATTTCAAAATCTTCTTTCTTATCGATCAAACTATCGTGTTTCATGCGGTAGGCAACTAATGCTTCGATAGAAATGATTTTTAAATCCCATTTCTTTGCTACTTCAACCAATTGTGGCAAGCGAGCCATTGTACCGTCTTCATTTAAGATCTCGACTAAGATACCTGCAGATTTAAATCCAGCCAAACGAGCTAAGTCTACGGCTGCTTCTGTGTGTCCTGTACGACGCAATACTCCACCTTGTTTTGCAATCAAAGGAAAAATATGCCCTGGGCGTCCTAAATCTTCTGGTTTTGTTGATTCATCTACTAAAGACAAAATCGTTTTAGCTCTATCTTGAACCGAAATACCCGTTGTACATCCATTTCCAATCAAATCTATAGAAACAGTAAATGCTGTTTGGTGTAATACAGTATTATTTTGTACCATTGGTTTTAAATCCAACTCCTTACAGCGTTTTTCATTTAATGGAGCGCAAATTAACCCACGTCCATGTGTTGCCATAAAGTTGATCATCTCTGGAGTAGCCATCTCCGCTGCTGCAATAAAATCTCCCTCATTCTCACGATCTTCGTCATCCACGACAATAATAACTTTTCCTGCTTTAATATCCGCTATAGCTTCTTCTATCGTATTTAGTTGAATGTGATTCGTTGACATAATTAAGTATTTTTTGTGTGTGTTATTCTATGGTTTGTTTTTCTTCTGTTTGTTCTTTCTTTGAAAATAAACGTTTAAAGAAGTCTCCCACGGTGTAAAAGAAGCCTAAAAAGTTTACTTCTCCATTATCTCTCGTTGCCTTGAGTGTTAGGAAAATAGCCAAAGGTGTTAAAATCAATGCTCCTGCCCAAGCTCCTAAAATGGGTTGAATACCATCTTCTTGTGCTAGCTTCTTTCCAAACGTATTGACAAAGTGGTAGAGGATAAAAATAATAACCGCAAAGACTATAGGCAATCCCAATCCTCCTTTTCGGATAATTGCACCTAACGGTGCTCCAATAAAGTACATCAAAAAGCACGAATATGCAATTACAAACTTTTCGTATAGCGCTAAATAGTGATCGTTTATTTTCTTGATCTGCGCTAAACTAGAAGCATCATTGCTTTCTGTATTGAACAAAATATTATTGCTGTAATCAATAGCAGATTGTAAAATTCTTCCTTGACTATTAGGTGTAAAGGCCGTTAAAAAATCGCCATCAATACTTTTTTCTTTTATTTTTAAGCTGTCTATAACCTGTGTATCACCAGACTTAGACTGGCTTTTTGGGTTGTAATTGTATGGTGTATATATAGTATTATAGCGAACCAATAGGTTTTCCATATTGGAATTCTTCTCCTTCGTTAAGCTTGATTCTAAGGAATCTATCGTATACGTTAGTTCCTTAATATTCAACATATGATAGGTATTCTTGATCTCCTCTCTTTGTGCTCCGTCATCTTGTAACGCACCAAGATCGATATTCATGGTATACTTTTCAAAAGCCACTTTTACAAAAGGCTTTTTTCTCATTTGCGCACTTGTTTTCGGAACGATATCCTCGTAATAATTCCCATTAAAGAGATGCAAATTCAAGATATTCGAAGTATTATCTGACGCTAATTCACCATCTATAGAACGAATAACCGCTTTATTGTCATATCCCGATTGCGACTTGATATGCATGGTTACATTCTCAAGATACTGCCCTTTCTCTCCTGTTTTCTTATCTACTTTAATATTAATCGCTCCTACATCGTTAAACTGTCCGGCAGCAATCGCCATAGCAGGTTTGGTTTGCAAAATCTCTTTTCTCATATTGATAAAGCGATATTCGGCTTTTGGAATAACGTCGTTAGCAAACCAAAAGGAGATTATAGCTAATATGGCAATAAAGATAGAAAGCGGTTGCATGGCGCGTTTTAAAGAAATCCCAGAAGCTTTCATTGCCGCAAATTCATAGTGCTCTGCAAAATTTCCAAAGGTCATAATCGATGCTAATAGCACGGATAAAGGCAATACCAACGGAATCATCTTAGGCGAATAAAACAGCAAGAACTGTACAATAATAAAGAAGTCTAAATCCTTTCCGGCCAATTCTGTAATGAACAACCAAATTCCCTGTAAAATAAAAATGAAATAGAGAATAATAAACACTGTAAACAGCGTTGACACAAAAGAGGTTAGTATATAGCGATCAAGTATTTTCACGTAGCGTAATTAATCTATGTTATTGATGTAATAATTCGGATAATCTGCGCTTGTAAAGGTAAAATGATTTTTCGACATACTTTGATTTGTTTTAAAAGATTTAACCGTCAACACAGACTTTGAACCATTTTTATTGACCTGAATTTTGTTATAGATCTGTTTTGTAGCGTGATCTACCCCAACCAATACTTCTTTAATTCCCGATTTTTTATCTGTTGGAATAAGTTTAATGTATTGAATTTCTTTTCCTTTAATATTCTGAGAGATATCCCACTGTAAATCATACCCAGACTTGTAAAAAGTCAATATTTGAAGAGGTAAAGCATTGTCGATCTTATTTGGATCGTATTTAGAAACAGTCACTTCTTTATCTTCATCGCTGATGGTATAAATTTTCTTTCCATCGAAAATACGCGTCATATCCATGAAAGACAAGCGATATAAATTTTCTTTTAAATCAATATGTCCTTCTGTTTCTTGATTGATATCACCAGATTTCCCATCAATTTGCGAATAGTGAAAATCAATAGAAATGGTTGAATATCCTGCTATTTTTTTATTTACTTCGTCTAAATAGTTTCTAGCGCGTTGACTCGATTGTCCATAAGTTAGTGCTGCACTACAAGTCAATAAAAGTACTAGTATTTTTTTCATCTTTGTTTTTTGTTTTCTTAGTTAAATAGGTCATTTTGTTCTTCTTGGAAGAAGTGTTCTAAAGCCACTAAATCCGGAATTAACACGCTTCGCGCCTTACTACCTTCAAATGGACCAACAATTCCTGCGGCTTCCAATTGATCGATAATTCTTCCTGCACGGTTGTATCCCAATTTCAATTTTCGCTGTAAAAGGGAAGCGGATCCCTGTTGAGCTGTTACAATGACAATAGCAGCATCTTTAAACAGCGAATCTCGTTCACTGATATCCATATCTAAATCAACTCCACCACCTTCTTCACCAACGTATTCAGGCAACAAATACGCATCTGGATAAGCTTTTTGTCCGCCAATGTATTCTGTTATTTTTTCTACTTCTGGTGTATCGACAAAAGCACATTGTACACGAACTAAATCATTTCCTTGAGTATATAATAAATCTCCTCGTCCAATTAATTGATCCGCACCTTGCTGATCCAAAATTGTACGTGAATCGATTTTCGAAGTTACGCGAAACGCAATTCTCGCAGGGAAGTTGGCTTTAATAATCCCCGTAATAACATTTACCGAAGGGCGCTGTGTTGCAATAATCAAGTGAATTCCAATGGCACGTGCTAGCTGAGCCAAACGAGCAATTGGCGTTTCTACATCTTTACCTGCTGTCATAATCAAATCGGCAAACTCGTCAATAACTAAGACAATATACGGTAAAAAACGATGTCCATTTTCTGGATTTAAACGTCTTTGTTTAAATTTCTCATTGTACTCCTTAATATTGCGGACCATCGCATCTTTCAACAAGCTGTAGCGATTATCCATTTCAATACAAAGAGAGTTTAATGTATTAATTACTTTCGTATTATCCGTAATAATTGCCTCTTCAGAATCCGGTAATTTCGCTAAATAATGGCGTTCAATCTTATTGAAAAGTGTAAGTTCTACTTTCTTTGGATCCACCAAAACAAACTTTACTTCAGCAGGGTGTTTTTTGTACAACAGTGAAGTTAGCAATGCATTTAACCCTACCGACTTTCCTTGTCCTGTTGCCCCTGCCATTAACAAGTGAGGCATTTTAGCTAGATCCACAACAAACGTTTCATTGGAGATCGTTTTCCCAAGCGCTACAGGCAACTCCATTTCAGCACTCTGAAATTTAGGTGAAGCAATAACACTGCGCATAGAAACTGTCGATGGATTTGTATTGGGCACCTCAATACCAATAGTTCCTCTTCCCGGAATTGGAGCAATAATACGAATTCCCAATGCTGCTAAAGACAAAGCAATATCGTCTTCCAAGTTTTTAATCTTGGAAATGCGAACTCCTGCTTCGGGAACAATTTCGTATAAAGTAACCGTCGGACCAACGGTAGCCTTAATTTGTGCAATATCTATTTTATAATTTCGCAGCGTTTCTACGATATTATTCTTATTTTCTTCTAATTCTTCTTGATTAATGGTGATACTTCCTGTTCCATAATCCTTTAAAAGATCTATTGCAGGAAATTGATAATTCGACAATTCTAACGTTGGATCGAACTCACCAAAATCTTGAACCAACTGTGCTGCTAGATTCTCCTCTACCGTTCCTTCATCTTGAGCAGCTTCAATAACAAATTCTTCCGAAGCTCCTTTGTGGTCTTCTACCATAGGTTTACTTTCCTCGTCCTTCTTCGGATGTAAGTTTAACTCTGAACTATGACCAATTGTTGGTTTAATACTCTTATGATCAATAGTAAAAGCTGTATTTTTCACCTCTTCGTTCACCGGATTTTTTTCCTCTTGTGTTGGTGGTGCAACAATACTATAATCTTCCTTTTCCTCTTTTACAGGTGGTGTTGGTACGGAAACAGGTTCTTGTACAGCCTCTTGAACAGGGGGAGTCACTTGATCAAAACTAGCATCATCTAATTTAGTTTTCGCTGAAAACGAAGAAAACTTAGCGGGTATGGTCGTAATAAAATCTCTGATTTTTGTCGGAGATAACTTGTAGCGAAACAACAAGAAAGTTAGGGTAATGAAACTAATCAACAAGATTGTTCCCGCAGTACCTAAATAGTCTGTCAAGTACAAATTGATTTCATATCCAACGGTTCCTCCAAGTAGAGGATTGTTGTTCCAGAAGAATCCTAAGAAACTTCCCAGTAAAATCATTGAAGTAAGATCCCAAAAAATAACTTTTTTAATTCTTCGAGAAGCAATTCCAAAAAAGGCGTATACCCCTGTATGGATTAAAAGCTTAGCAAAAAAGAAAGAAGCAAGTCCAAATCCATTATAAATAAAAACATGACCTAAATACGCTCCTAATTTGCCTAGCCAATTGTGAACTTCCAATTCTCTATCTCCTACTGCGGCTAAATTACTCTGGTCTTCTATTCCAGAAACAAAATAAGAAATAAAGCTCAAAGTAAGTGATATACCTATAATAATCAATAAGATAGAAAATAAAAAACGCGAATTCTTTAAAATAGTAGTATCGTATTTTTTAGTTTCAATAGGAGATTTTTTTTTATTCGTTGATTTTTTTTCTTTTTCCATTTATTCGTAGCAATTGATAAAATAAGCTCTTTTTTCTAGCTAATGTAATAAAGTAAAAGATATCTTTAAAGAAGGTTATTTGTTTTACTTACAAAATAAACTACTTTCTTTAAAAATATCTTCTTTTACTTGCTAGTACCTATGCTTTTATAGCGCAGCTAAAGCTAATTCATAATTTGGTTCATTCGCTGTTTCAGCTACTTGCTCTGTATATACAACAGAACCAGCTTCGTTGATCACAACGATTGAGCGTGATAACAATCCTTCCAAAGGACCATCAGAAAAAGTCAAACCATAGGTTTGTCCAAATGATCCTGTTCTGAAATCAGATAACATCACAACATTATCAATTCCCTCTGCTCCACAAAAACGAGTTTGTGCAAAAGGTAAATCTTTTGAGATACACAAAACGATTGTATTCTCTAATTGAGCTGCCTTTTGGTTAAATGTACGCACGGACATTGCACAAGTGGGTGTATCCACACTTGGAAAAATATTTAGTACAACTCTTTTTCCAGCGAAATCGCTTAATTTTTTTGTTGCTAAATCTGTTCCTACTAATTCAAAACCTGGAGCTACTGTATTAATCTTTGGAAGATCTCCTACGGTGTGAAAAGGATTGTTTTTTAATGTAACTGTTGCCATACCTTACTTGTTTTAGTCAAACAAAAATACGAAAAAATGCCTAAGTATTGCGTTTAAATCTTGCGAAGTCTTATCGCAAAAAAGACAAAACAAAAGGCACCTTCCCTCCTTACTGCTCTAATACTTCTTTCAAGGTTAAAACAGCTTGTTCTAATTCTCTTTCATTCATTGATGCAAAACCAAAGCGAAAAGCATTCAACTCCACATCTATGCGTTTTATGGCTAGTTGAGGATGTTCAACTAGTTGTGTTATACAGTAAGGTGCTTTTAGCGCTAACCAAATGGCCATCCCCCCTGAAGGTAAGTAATACTCAACATACGAATGCAAATGAATTTGCAACAATTTGTCTAAATAATCTCGACGAGAAAAGTAACATTTCTTTGCCTTTTTAAGGTGTCTCTTCAATTCTCCTTGTCGAATTAATTCAGCCAAAGCATTTTGCATATAACCATCTACCCCAACGTCAATTAACTTTCGCAAAGACACCCCCTGTTCTATAAAGTTAAAAGGTGCAACCATAAATCCTATACGTATGGAAGGATCTAACAGTTTGGAAAAAGAACCGATGTAAATAATATTGCCATTGTGTTGACTACTTGCTAAAGGTAAATAGGGAGATGATGCATAGTGATAATCGTAATCGTAATCATCTTCTATAATGGCAAAAGCATAGGTTTGAGACAACTTCAACAAAGCAATTCTCCTTTCAATACTCAACGTAACTGTTGTTGGATAATGGTGATGAGGAATAACGTAAATAGCTTTTATTTTCTGTAGCTTACAAATGGCTTCTACTTCTTCTACTACCAATCCATTTTCATCCACATTAACTTCAAGTACAGTCGCGCCTGTTTGTTCAAAAACTTTTGTTGCCATACCATAATTGGGCTTTCCAACTACAATAACATCTTCTGAGGTAAGTAAAAGTTGAGCTGCTAAATAAATACTCATTTGTGCTCCATGAGTAATTAAAACATTTTCCTTTTCGATATTGAGTCCACGGGTTTCCGATAAATAATCCGCTAATATCGTTCTCAGCTTCAAACTACCTTGAGCTGTACCAAAGGTCGCTGTTCTAATACTGTGTTTTTTTGAAGTATAGGAGCGATAAATCTTGAGTAAATCATCAATGGGTGACAACCGAACATCAGGAAATCCGTCATCAATAATCACCGTTGGCAAAAGAGATTGGTCTTTACAGGCTGGTGGAGTAATTTGCTTAAAAGGCAATTCAAATCCCATGGCATAGGAAGAGCGATTTACCTGTTCCTCTGTCCATTTTTTGGGATTTAAATGTGGTATCTTAGTTGATACAGCTACATACTTACGCGGTACAGAAACCACCCAATCTTGTGCTTCTAATTCTTCATAAGCTGCTACAACGGTCTTGCGATGTACACCCAACAATTTTGCCAAATCGCGAGTACTTGGCAAATGAGTATTTGCTTTGAGAATTCCCTGGCTGATTGCATTGATCAACGATATCGCTATTTGCCTATAAACAGGCACTTTACTCTCTCTATCTATTAGTATGATTCTTTCAAATGGCAACATAGTGGACTACTAATTATAACTTAACTGGACCACAAAGATAGTCCTAATAGCTTATACTTTTGTCTCATAAAATAAAAATAACGATGAATTACACCATTAAAAAAGCAAGCTTAGAAGATTTAAAAGAAGTGTCTGAACTTTTTAATCTTTATCGAATTTTTTATCGACAAGAAACAGATTTACAAGGAAGTACTGACTTCATTAAAGAACGTCTACTCCATGGTGAATCTGATATATTTTTGGTTATTTACGATCAAAAAGCAGTGGGTTTCGTTCAATTATACAAACTCTTTCACTACATTAAATTACAAAAACAATGGCTTTTAAGCGATTTATTTGTACACCCTGATTACAGAGGAAAAGGGTTGTCTGTTGCTTTAATTGACCGCAGTAAACAATGGTGTGAAGAAACAGGAGCTTGTGGTTTAATGCTCGAAACAGAAAAAACGAACATCATAGGTAATAATCTCTATCCGAAATGTGATTTTCAATACGATGGAGTGCATAACTACTATAATTGGTGGAAATAAGTCTAGTTTGTTGGCGAAGTCTCGGCTTCGCCATTTTTGTTTTACTCTACATTTTATTCCTATGTCATACATTCAAGATAACATAAAACACATCTTAACTCGTATAGAACGCGCCTGTTTGGCCAACCACAGAGATCCCAAAGAAGTACGACTACTTCTAGCAACTAAAACAGTGCCTGCACAACGCATTCGCATGGCACTAGAAACAGGTCAAACATTAATAGGTGAAAATAAGGTACAAGAAATAAAAGAAAAATATGCGGCTATTTGTGACCTTACACCAACCAATCACTTTATTGGTCACCTACAAACCAACAAAATCAAAGATATTCTAAAATACAATGTTTCTTGTATTCATTCGGTTGATCGAATCGATTTAGCCACTAAACTACATCAGCGTTTAGCACTAGAAAACAAAACAATGGATGTGCTAATACAAGTTAATACATCTAATGAAGAGAGTAAGTTTGGTGTTGCTCCTAAAGACACTATTAAACTGATAGAGCAAGTGGCCATGCTAAATACACTGCACATTAAAGGACTCATGACTATTGGTCTTTTTAGTGCTGAAGAAGACAAAATTCGCGCTTGTTTCAACTTGCTTAAAACAATTCAACAACAGGTCTTAGATTTGAATATTCCCCATGTCGAAATGAAAGAGTTATCAATGGGAATGAGTGGAGATCTCGAAATCGCAATTGCTGAAGGAGCGACAATCGTACGTGTAGGTACCGCAATTTTTGGCGAGCGAATTTACCCCGACAGTTATTTCTGGAACGAAAACAACTAACCATGCCTTAGCGTTTGGCATAAAAATTGTATTTTTAATATTAAACACAAAAAATATGAAAAAATACAATTTACAAACTTTATTAGTCTTGCTATTCTTGTCCCTAATTTCCACTGAAATTCAAGCACAAAATCAGAGTTTTGGTCAAAAAATAGGGGTTCTAATGTATGAAATGACAACGAGTAACCCTGATCCTATCAAAATAGAACAACTCTTACAAACACTGGATATTGACGATAAAGAAGTGAAAACTGGCCAACTTTCTTACAGTATTTTTGATGGTTTTGACGGAGATAAAATGTACTATATCCCCTTTACTACAGCTGAAGAAAGTCGATTTACAGTTGAACAATTAAAACAAGACGAACAGTTGTATTTCGGTGTTCAGTTTTTATTAAAAAGTAGTTACAACATAAGTAAAGATGGTCAAATAACCTACAACGATTCCAAGTATGCCTATAATGTTCACTACGAAGAACTACTGCCTTTGTGTACTACACCGATGAAATACAAAAATGGCAGCGGAAACAATCCAAATTCCCCATTACTCAGCTGTATATACACTAATCCTGACAGTAAAAAAAGAATGATGTACTGGGTTGTATTCGAAAAGCCAATTGGCGATACCCAAAGCAATACAATAAAAGAAATCAAATTCCAAAGCATTGAACTTTGGCAAAAATAAAAAAAGGCTATGGAAATAGCCTTTTTTTTTATGCTGTTACATGATCTAAAGATGCATAAATTGAATTCTGCGATTTAAATTCAGGTACAATCTGTTTTAATGCTGTAACCAAATACATCGTATCTCCTTTTGTTTCTTCATTCATAACGCTTATACAGAGATCTTCAACAGCAATCTTTGCCAGTTCAAGGTCTTGATCTCTAACTTGTGCGATCATAATTTTTTCGTGATGCGTTTTCACCGTGTTCTCATCATTGGCTAACAACTCTTCAAAAATCTTTTCACCAGGGCGCAATCCTGTAATTTTAATATCGATATCATCAGGATACACTAAACCGCTTAATTGAATCATACGTTTAGCTAAATCAATAATCTTCATGGATTTACCCATATCGAAAACAAAGATTTCTCCACCTTTTCCCATAATAGAGGCTTCTAATACTAACTGACAAGCTTCAGGAATTGTCATAAAATAGCGTGTAATATCGGGATGCGTAACCGTTAAAGGGCCACCAGCATCTAACTGACGCTTAAACAAAGGGATCACAGATCCATTAGATCCTAATACATTCCCGAATCGCGTGACGATGAAATTTGTTTTTCCTTTATCTTTTAAACTCGAAACATAAATTTCAGCTGCACGTTTTGTAGCTCCCATCACGTTTGTGGGATTTACTGCCTTATCTGTTGAGATCATAACAAACTTTCTCACACCAAACGCGACAGCTAAATCGGCGATATTTTTTGTTCCCTTAATATTGGTATAAATCGCTTCATAAGGATAACACTCCATCAACGGTACGTGTTTATACGCCGCAGCGTGATAAACTAATTCAGGTTTATATTTCTCGAAAATCGCACGCATATTTAATTCCTCTCGGATATTACCAACGATATACACAATGCGATCTTTGTGTTGAGACACCATAGATTGTTGCACATCATAGAGAGGAGACTCAGCGTGATCAATTAAAATCAACTGTTTAAAATTAAACAGTGCCACTTGGCGTGCAATTTCACTACCGATAGAACCCGCGGCACCTGTTATCATAACAACTTTACCTTCAATTTCATTTGCGATAATCGGATTCTCTAGATTAATAGCTTTACGCCCTAACAAATCGTCAATACGCAATTCTTTAATCTGTCTATTGGTATATTTCCCGTTGAGCCAATCTGTAGCTGGTGGGATAATTTTAATCTTAACAGGCAGCTCCACCAAATACTCCGCAATTTCATTCAAACGCTCACGTTGAATATTCTGGATAGAAATAATAATGTCATCTATGCGATTATGTAAAACAAATTCAGCACTAATCTCTTTACTACCATAAATGCGATACCCTGCTATACGTTGTCCTACCTTTTTATCGTTATCATCAATAAAACCAATGATTTGTGTTCTTACTTTTGTATCAGCTGCTAAGGCATTTAACGTAATCAATCCCGAATCACCGGCTCCATAAATCAGGACGCGTTTTTCATTGCGAACATCTAAAATATAGCTGCGATAGAACTGGCTATAAAACAAACGAGCACAAACTAACATTGCCGCAGAAAGCAACATATGCATCACAATAAATGAATAGGATTGTCTGACATAATCATCCATTTGCTCACCAGGCAATAAGCCGTTTCGCTGTAAAGCAGCAGGAATTGTTATCAATACACTAGCAAAAAGACAGGTAATAAACACCAGCTCAATATCTTTAATAGACGTCTGTCGAATCAAACTTCTATAGGGTTTTACTAACCAAAAACTTAAAACATAAGCCCCTAAAACAATGGGTAATTTGAAATAAAACAGTTCTACTTCATAAGTTCCATAAAAATTACTCAAGAAAAGTAAGGAAACAAAATAAGTAAAAAGAATGATAAAAATATCAATAACAAATATGATACCCCGAGGAACATCTCTCTTCAGTCTACTTTTTAAACGCTCAATCATAGCAATATAATTGGATAGTATTTTCTTTTCCCCAAAGATACTATATTTTCAACATTATTTAGCTAAATATTTACGTGATAATTACATAAAAGCAGGTTATTTTAAAAAATTAGCTAAAAATCAAACATAAAAGTAAATAATTTAATAATATAACGAAATATTATTACCAATACACAAAATGCGATGTATTTAGCGCTAAAAAACTAAATAACGGCTAAATCGCGAAACTATTAAGGATTGGTTATCGGTAACTTAGCGTTTTTTTGTTTTTTGTTGGTTGATTGTTATTTGTTGTACGACTCACCATCTATCTCACCTAGTTTATATTGGTTTTAGTGTTCGATGAATATATCTCACCTAGTTTATATTTGTTTTGGTGTTCGATGAATATATCTCACCTAGTTTATATTTGTTTTGGTGGTCGATGAATCTACACTGCGTTCCGATTTCACCACCTCACCATCTCACCACCTCACCAACCTACACCAAACAGAAAAAGCGAACTCTCGTTCGCCACTGATTACAGTTAACAGTTCACTGATAACCAAAAACAAAAAAGCCTGACTACTTACGTAATCAGGCTTTTCAAAAGAAGGGCGACGACATACTCTCCCACCTTACGGCAGTACCATCTGCGCTAGCGGGCTTA
>NZ_JACHTC010000002.1 GCF_014145635.1 Myroides sp. WP-1 | reverse complement strand
TAGCAAACTTTATCCATTCAGAGTGAGAGAAAGGGGGACATTGTCTCTCTTTCCTCTCTGAAAAATAAATGTTTTTATTGCTTATTATCCGCACCCAAAAAGTTGCATTTATAAGTTGAATTCAAGAGTTTAGGAAGTTGTGCTAAAAAAGAGCCAAAGAACATCGTAAAGAATGCAGATTGGGCTGAGCGCATAGTTGCACATGGAGAAAATGAAGCGGAATTGACTGCTCCTCCTTTTGTTCCAAAGCCTATAGGATTAAGGGCGGCTACTAAATTGAAGGTAAATTTAGAAATTCTAGAACAAGAAGGAGAAATGGTTGATGGTGTAAAGTACATGTATTGGACTTTTGGGGGTACTGTTCCCGGCAGTTTTATACGCACACGTGTTGGAGATGAAGTGGAGTTTACACTAAAAAATCACCCCGACAATAAGCTGCCGCACAACATTGACTTACATGCGGTAACAGGTCCGGGAGGTGGAGCGGCTTCTTCTTTAGTTGCACCCGGTCATGAAGTAACATTTTCATTTAAAACACTTCATCCAGGTCTTTATGTGTATCACTGTGCAACGGCTCCTGTAGGTATGCATATTGCCAATGGAATGTATGGACTAATATTGGTCGAACCAGAAGGTGGTCTTGCACCAGTAGATAAGGAATACTATATAATGCAGGGTGATTTTTATACGAAAGGCAACTATGGTGAAAAAGGACTGCAACCATTTGACATGAACAAAGCCATCAAAGAACAGCCCGATTATGTTGTATTCAATGGTCACGTTAACGGATTAGTTAATGACAATGCCATCACCGCAAAAGTTGGCGAAACTGTGCGTTTGTTTGTTGGAAATGGCGGACCAAATTTGGTTAGTTCGTTTCATGTCATCGGAGAAATATTTGATCGCGTACACGTAGAAGGAGGTGACTTAATTAATGAGAATGTACAAACAACACTTATTCCAGCAGGAGGAGCAGCCATTGTAGAATTCAAAGTCAATACACCTGGTACCTTTGTACTCGTTGATCACTCTATTTTCAGAGCCTTTAACAAAGGCGCCTTGGGGATGCTTAAAGTTGAAGGAGATGAAAATCAAAAAGTATTTGCTGGTAAAATCCGAGAAGGCATCTACTTACCTGAAGGTGGAACCATTCAGACAATGCCAAAAGAATCGGGTAAAAAAGAAACCATAGAAAGTAAAACCTTAGCACAACAACTAACAGATGGTAAAAGCATCTTCACTCGTACGTGTTTTGCCTGTCATCAGGCTGAAGGTCAAGGAATAGAAGGAATATTTCCTCCACTGGCTAAATCAGATTACTTGAATGCAGACGTCAATCGAGCGATCAAAACCGTTATTAATGGCTTACAAGGTGAAATTACAGTTAACAAAATAAAGTACAATTCCATCATGACCAGTCAAAATTTAAGTGATCAAGAGATTGCCGATGTATTGACTTATGTATACAACAGTTGGGGTAATAATAAAACAGTTGTAACTCCACAAATGGTTCAAAAAAACAGATAATATGATGTGTATTCATCCTCTTCAATTGGTGCTGTGTTTGTTGAGTATTTTGACAGCCCCGCTGTTACATGCTCAACAAACAACGCCCATGCAAACCATACAAGGGGGGACTTTCACCCCGCTCTATGGCAGTACAGAAGAAGGTTATGTCAAAGTACCTTCTTTTCAACTGGATCGGTTTGCAGTGACTAACGCACAATATTTGGATTTTTTAAAACAAAATCCATCTTATCAACGTTCGCAAATCAAAGGTTTATTTGCTACGAAGAGCTATTTGTCTCATTGGAAAACTGATCTCGATTATGGAGAGCTACATGCACAAGCCCCTGTAACAAACATCTCTTGGTTCGCCGCTAATAAATATTGCGAATGTCAAGGAAAAAGACTTCCTACTTTAGATGAATGGGAATATGTCGCTATGGCCGATGCACAACAAATGGATGCAAGAGAAAAAGAAGCGTATAATCAGTATATTTTAGCTTGGTATGAAACGCCTAAAACCTACCTTAATCCGGTAGGCAGTACACCCAAAAACTACTGGGGGGTATATGATATGCACGGTCTAATTTGGGAATGGGTCTTCGATTACAATTCCATATTCTTATCAGGAGAAAGCAGAAAAGACAAGGGAAATGACGAAAATTTATTTTGCGGAAGTGCCTCTATTAACGCATCAGATTTAATGGACTATGCTGCTTTTATGCGCTATGGTTTTAGAGGTAGCTTACGTGCGAATTTTACGACAAAAAATCTAGGTTTTAGATGTGCTAAAGACCTATAAAAAAAATACTTATGAAAAAAATATTCCTTTTACTAGCCAGTTGCTTGTGTTTGCTTCTTACAAATTGCAAGCAAACCAATACTGTCGAAAAAGATTCTACTACGGCAACAGAACATCCCTCTGCAACAGAGGCTATATCAGACCTATCTATCTATAATCTCCCTTCCACTTGGACAACGCAAGATGGCAAGAATTTAGAGTTAAAAGACTTACAAGGCCAGGTTTTGGTCATGGTGATGATTTACACCTCTTGCAAAGCTGCTTGTCCGCGATTGGTTGCTGATATGCGTCATATTGAGGAAAGAGTAACAGCGAAAAACAAAGATAAGGTCAAATACATTTTAGTTAGTATTGATCCCGAAGTAGACACTCCGGAACGCCTAAAAGCATTTGCAAAAGAAAACAAAATGGATGGAAATCAGTGGATTTTCTTGCGCTCTACAGAGACTAATACTAGAGAATTTGCAGCTACACTAGCAGTAAACTACAAAAAAATATCACCCATTGATTTTTCTCATTCTAATATCATCAGTGTTTTTAATACCAAAGGAGAACTCGATTATCAGCAAGAAGGTCTCGGTATTGATTATGCACCAACAATTAAAGAAATTGAAAGACAACTGGCTTTGCTCCATTAAATGTGGTTAATTATTAATGAAAGGATCTACTGCTCTAAACGATGTTATAGCACGTAAGAGCAGTAGTTCTATTTTACCGAATTTCATTCTTTCGCGAAACGAAAAAAATCAAAATCAAACTTAGCCCTGCAAATCCAAACATAACCAACGGTAAATGTTGTATACCATAATTAGTGATGACCTTTCCTCCTACAAAAGTACCTAGTGCAATACCCAAATTGCCCAAAGATGTGGAAAGACTGCTTCCCAATTCAAAAGAAATAGAGGTTGTTCGTTGTAAAAAAGCAGTGACATTTAGAAATACCGGTGTGTAAAACAAGCTCCAAAGGGCTATTAACCCAATAATCAACAGCAAATTATTTGCTGATAAGTACAGTAATGTAGCGATTCCCATTGCTCCTACCACATAGATCACATTACTAAACACTACGCCTTTTTTCAATAGCTTTCCTCCAAAATACATGGCAACAACCCCTACTATTCCAAATAGCAAGATCATCATACTCACTTGAAATCCTGATAGCTGTTTTTCTTTGTTGAGATAGTCTGCAAAGTAACTATAAACACTAAACCACATTGCAATGACGAATAGATTAACTAACGCACTTCGAATAAAGGGAGCTTTTTTTAGCCAATTCAATTCGTTGATTTTTATATTTTTCTTTTCTCCTCGAACTGTAGGCAATACCCTATAAATTGCAACAAATGCAACAGCGCTAATGATTCCTTGAATGACAAAAATGGCTTGTAACCCAACGAGATTCGTCCAATACGTAGCCAAAGGAATAGTCGTAAACGAGGCAATAGTAATACCGCTAAACACAATACTCATTCTATTGCTCGATTGTTCTTCAGGACTCGTATTCACAGCTATGGCTAAAGCATTTGCAATATACACAGGTTGAAGTAAGGCGGGAATCATTCGCAGGGCTAGTAATATTCCAAAAGAAGGCAGTAAAACAGAACAAAAACTAGTGATACTAAAGAGTGCAATCGCCAGCAGCATACTTGTTTTTTTTTCTATCTGAGCAGTAAGCATCGTCATAAAAGGACCAAACAAGGCGATAACTAAAGCGAAGCCACTCAACAGCCAACTCGCTTGATCAATTGAAATTTGATAATGGGACGCAATTTGTGGTAATACCCCAATTACACCAAATTCAGTCGTAATAATGCTCAATAATCCAAGAGCTCCTACGTAAGCATATTTCTTCATAAAAATAATCGTTATACTTTTGTAAACACAAAGCGATTGTTCTATTTAATTGCTTTGTATTTATTCAAACAAAAGTATAATGTGCAACGCTCAGGAACTAGTGAGACCTTTAATGTGAGTAGCTAACAATTTTGTAAGTCATGGCAAAGAGAAAAGAAAATTCAACCAATAGCATCAATCGAGATTTTATCACAACAAATTGTGATGCAATTTACACCATTTGCAAAATAGGAGGTCGTTGGAAAATGATGATTCTATTTAACCTAGCAGAATACGAAGTACTGCGTTTTAATGAGTTAAAGGAAAAAGTTCACGGAATTACAGATCGCATGCTCTCCCTTCAATTAAAAGAATTAGAGGCCGATCAATTAATTCAGAGGCAAGTATTTGCTGAAGTTCCTCCCCGTGTAGAATATACGTTGACATCCATTGCTCAAGATTTACTTCCGATATGGCCTGCCTTAGAAGATTGGGGTGCAAAACACCGTGCACTACAAGACAATACGGAATAAATACTATAGTGTTATGCCTCCATATCGCACGAAACTCCCCAAAACAAGCATGACTACGCTAATGATTGTCACGGAAAGGATATGAAACGTCATTAAGGGTAATAACTTAATCGACATTTTTAATCGAGGTAAAACGTAGAATTGAGCACTCAACGCAAATAAAACAAGACTGAACAAACAGAGGAGTTTGAGCGAGATAACGGTTTCAATTGGGGTTTTAAACGCGAACCAAGTTGTGATTTTAACATTGTATAAGTAAGCCATTCGCACTCCCGTAAGCAGCATTATAGCTAATGCAGGCATTCCAATCCACTCATATCTACTTTCAAAATTAAACAGCTTTTCTACTGATTTTTCTTTCCAAACTTGAGGTAGAATAATAACACTCAACAAAATATGTCCACCTACCCAAATCGTTGCGCCGAGTAAATGAAGCAGTAATAAAAAATGGATTTCACTCATAACTTATGCTTTACAATTTAATTTTAGTTCACGAAAACAAGAAGTGCCTCTATAGGACGAGGCACTTCTTGACTGATTCGTTTATTAATTGAACTTTTGTTCTAATACAATTGCACTTGGAAAGAGAATATTGTTTTCTAAGTGAATGTGTTTGTGTAAATCCTCTTCGAATTCTTTTAACATTGCAAATGTCACCTTATACGTATTACACGCATCCGTAGGGGGCGTATAATTATTGGACAGTGCTGCAATTTTACGAAATCGCTCTCCTTCACCATCGTGTTCATGCATCATCATGTTTACTGGATTCTCAACCGTACCAAAATGTGGTGCTTCTATCGCTTGTCCTGTAAGAGTTGCGGATACCATTTTGCGTACAAAAGGAAATAACACCAATTCTTCTTTTTTCAAATGTTGGCTAAGTTCTTGCGCACATCCGATAAACAATTCATTAATTTCATGCAGTTCTGGATGTCGCTCGCCGTGAACCTTGCTCAACTTGTTAAGAAACTGCAAGAGCACCGGAATTTTTTCTTCCACATAACGATGGTGTGTTTTTTCAATATAATCCGCCAACAAATCCAAAGGCCAATGTCTAAAATCAATATTGTTATCTGCTTGTTGATTTAATACACGTTCTAATTCGCCTATTAATTCCGTTGCATCTACGGTTTTTTTATCACATAC
Source organism: Myroides sp. WP-1 (assembly GCF_014145635.1). GTDB lineage: Bacteria > Bacteroidota > Bacteroidia > Flavobacteriales > Flavobacteriaceae > Flavobacterium. Next base: position 374,521 of record NZ_JACHTC010000002.1, on the reverse strand, counting down.
TTCATCCAGCGTGCGTCCACCTTTACAGCAAAAATCAATTCCATATTTGTTGAATACCGCAGCTGTTCTAAAATCTTCTGCTACAAATGAGCCTATTGTTCTATTTTTCATGTGTTTGTTTTTTTAGTGTTAATTTAAAAATGAATAAGACGATGGCAAAAATACCGATGGCAAAAATCACATCACCAATAGTGCGAAGCCATTTAAGTGTGGTCATGGCAGGTAATTGCATCAATTCACTTGAACGCGCATACCACATGCCGTGTTGAATACTTTCGATTGCTTGCCATATACCAATTGGTAGAAGGCTTAATAAAGCCATGAGTAATAAACCTAGGTTGAGTCCCCAGAATCCTATTTTCAACAATTTATCATTCCATTGTACCTGTCTATACATGCTTCTCAGGACAAACAACATCAATCCAATTCCCAGCATTCCATAAACCCCAAACAACGCTGTATGTCCGTGAAGTGGTGTTGTATTTAGTCCTTGTACATAATACAAGGCTATGGGCGGATTAATAATAAAGCCAAACACCCCTGCGCCTAAGAAATTCCAAAAAGCTACAGCAACCATAAAATAGATGGGCCATTTATAATCTTGCAGCCATCCTTTATGTGTAGATACTTTATAATTTTCATATGCTTCATATCCAATTAGCGTTAATGGTACGACTTCCAAAGCACTAAACGTAGCTCCTAATGCCATGACTGCAGTTGGCGTTCCTGCAAAATAAAGGTGATGGAACGTACCTATAATTCCTCCTGACATAAAGATAATAGTTGAAAAAAGCGCGCCATTAGTTGCTGTTTTAGTTTTGATCAGCCCCATTCGAACAAATAGGAAAGCTAATACAACTGTTGCGAATACTTCAAAAAATCCTTCAACCCATAAATGCACAACCCACCATCTCCAATATTCAGCTATAGCAAGATTCGTTTGTCTCCCCCACATCAGTCCAGCACCATAAAACAAAGCGATAGCTCCACAAGAAATAAGAAATAAGACAATGAGGTTGCGTTGGCTTCCTTTAGCTCTTAAAACAGGGAGTAAAGGTCGAATCATTAAGGCCAACCACAGGAATAGTCCCACAAACAAAAACAGTTGCCAAAAACGTCCTAAATCAACGTATTCATACCCTTGATGTCCAAACCAAAAGTTTTGAACTAGATTCAATTTTTGCATGATACCAAACCACTGTCCGATCATAGATCCCAACACAATAATAAGCAAGGCTACAAATAAGAAATCTACCCCAAAAACTTGATATTTTGGATCTTTCCCTCCTACAGCTGGTGCAATATACAAGCCTGTTCCTAACCACGCTGTAGCAATCCAGAAGATAGCCAATTGCGTATGCCAAGTTCGCGTAACAGAATAAGGAAGAATTTGATCTAATGGTATACCATACAATCCCTGTCCTTCCACTCCATAGTGTGCTGTTATAATGCCCAGTCCTACTTGTAACAACATCAACAAACTTACCACCCAAAAATACTTTTTGAGTCTTGTCATACTCTTTGTCGTTGTTCCATTAGAAACAGGATCTGCAACGGGAATTAATTCTTCCTCGTCTTTTTTTGATGCCACGTGATAATAAACGAGAACTCCAACCGCAAAAATCAACAGAATAATACTCACCCCTGACCAGGCCAATAAGGGAGTTGTTGCTTTGTTTCCGACCAAATCATCTGCAGGCCAATTATGCGTATAACTGATGTCACTATCTGGTCTATTCGTTACGGTAGCCCATGTAGCCCAAAAGAAAAAAGCATTCATCTGCTTCAAACGCGTTTCGTCTTTGATTGCATTATTTGGAATCGCATAATCTTTGCGCAATTGATTAAAGGCAGGATCATCCGTAAATAACTTACTGTAATATTCATCAAGATATAAGCGAGCTAGGTTGCGTTCAGCAGTAATTGTCAAAATACCTGTAGTCTTATCATAGGTATTGGTTCGAATCATCCGTTGTAAGCGCGCTTGTAAAAAAGCTTGTTCCTCTTGTGTAACAGCAGCATATTCCTTTCCGTATTCTTGATTTGCATAGTAATCTAAAAGAAACAATGCTTCTCGGTGTAAGTAATCTGCTGTCCAGTCGGGTGCTACATAAGCACCGTGTCCCCAAATAGAACCGACTTCTTGTCCTCCAATACTTTGCCAGACATTCTGCCCATCTTTAATATCACTGCTTGTAAGGACTACTTGTCCGTCAGCTGTTCGTACTTGCGTTGGTACGGGAGGTGCTTCTTGATAAATTTCTATACCAAAGTATCCCAATACCCCGAAGGAGAATAACATCACTATCGCAAATGCTATCCATAATTTTCTTTGACTTGTATTCATAAATAACAATAGAAGACTTTTTTATCCTTTATTTAATTATAAAAAAAGAGAACTCACATTCTCATTCACTTAGATCTTTAAAAAAGTATCACCTGACTTGGTACCTTTGGCTAACTCTTCTAACGATGTTGTTTCTAACATTTGTTTTAATTCATTGCGAATCGCTTTAAATTTAAAATGAACTGGACAAGGGTGTGTCTCAGAACACTGTGCTAAACCCAATCCGCAACCTTTGTATATTGCATCTCCATCTATAACTTTAACTATTTCAAACAACTTGATCTGCTTTAATTGACTCACTGGGATTTCAAACCCTCCTCCTGCTCCTCGAACAGATTCAATAATTCCGCCCTTTACTAACTTCTGCAAAATCTTGGCTACAAATGCCTCTGGGGCGTCAATTTCTTGAGCAATCTCTTTAAATCCTACACGCGAACCCTTCAATGATGATACTGAAATAAAGACAGCAGATCGAATAGCGTATTCACAAGCTTTAGAAAACATACCTTTACTATTACAAGACAAAGATAAACTATTTATTTACATAAAAGACAAAAAAGTCTTTTATTGTGAGTAAAAAAAAAAGCGACAGCATTTTGTAGTTGCTGTCGCTTTCTATTTATTATCTTAAAACAAGATCTTCAATTAATTCACGCTTTAATTCTTCGTTGAGCATCTTGATGATTTTTGCTTTTCCGTAACTCAATTCATCTCGAACAATAGACGAAGACAGTTTGACGTATAGTGTGCTTCGCTTAAAAGCTACATCTAGCGTATAAGATACAATACCTGGTCCTAATACTGTTTTCCACGCCTCATATACATCGAACTCATTCAGCCCACCATCGAGGTTATTTTCTGTTCTAAAGAGCTGTAATAAATCAGACAATCCTTTCGCTTCTCTTACTCGAGGACTAATCTTGTTTCGGTAATTAGGATTGTTTTTATTCACGTTTACTCTTTAATTTGAACAGGGTGTGCTCTTTTATAATAGTACTTAATCTTAGTTTCGTTTTCTACCACCATTTTTTCATCGCTAACGCTTAACACTTGTTCTTCCCAAGTTGCAAAATCAGTTTTATAAACCAACCAAATTGCACCATCTTTTTCTGTTAGTGTAAAAGCCTCAGGCATATCATTGGTTAAATACTCTCCATTAAACTGAGGAACTACTTTATAGCGTACGCCTGTTTGATCTTCTTTCAATTCAAAGTAATCAATCGTTGAATTAATAGTATAGTCTTTTTCAGTGCCATCAGGTAATTGTGCTTTTTCAATTTCCCAGTATCCATTGATATGGGCTATAACTGCAGACTTATCAGCTTTAGATTGGCAAGCTTGCAAAACGATTATTAAAAGTAAGCTACAAAAAAATTTAAATGTTCGCATCCTCTTCTTTTATTTAAAAAATGAATCGACAAATTCATATTTATTAAACACTTGTAAGTCTTCAATTCCCTCACCTACACCGATATAACGAACAGGAATTCTAAACTCATCCGAAATACCAATTACAACTCCACCTTTTGCCGTACCATCTAATTTAGTAACAGCCAAAGACGTCACTTCTGTAGCAGCTGTAAATTGTTTGGCTTGTTCAAAAGCATTTTGCCCAGTAGAACCATCCAAGACAAGCATCACATCATGAGGAGCATCAGCAATAACTTTTTGCATCACGCGTTTCACTTTAGAAAGCTCGTTCATCAGGTTTACTTTATTGTGCAAACGCCCTGCTGTATCGATAATAACAACATCGGCATTTTGAGTCACAGCAGATTGCAAGGTATCAAAAGCGACAGAGGCAGGATCACTTCCCATTTGTTGACGTACGATAGGCACATCAACGCGATCTGCCCACACTTGTAACTGATCAATAGCAGCAGCTCTAAAGGTATCAGCAGCTCCTAAAACCACTTTCAAACCAGCCTTTTTAAATTGATAAGCCAGTTTTCCAATTGTCGTTGTTTTTCCAGCTCCATTCACCCCAACTACCATGATAACATAGGGTTTTTTATCTTTTGGAATCTCAAATTCTGTAGATTCACCTAATTCTGTTTCCGACAGTAAACCTGCGATTTCTTCGCGTAAAATTTGGTTTAATTCTTCTGTTCCCACGTATTTATCACGAGTAACTCTTGCTTCGATACGCTCAATAATCTTTAAAGTTGTATTTACCCCAACATCTGAGGTTACTAACACTTCCTCTAGATTGTCTAAAACATCATCATCTACTTTAGATTTACCAGCTACAGCTTTGGTTAACTTAGAGAAAAAAGACGTTTTAGATTTTTCTAATCCCTTATCTAACGTTTCCTTTTTTTCTGAAGAAAAAATTCGTTTAAAAAAACTCATAACATTCCTATTAGTTTGTACAAATATAAAGAATAAAAGTATACCATCTTATAGCGGTTTGCTATAACTTAGAAGGTACTATAAATGAAAAAAGCTACCTAATAAGGCAGCTTTTTCAAGATATTTAATGGTAAATTACTTTTTACTCAAGAATTCATCTACAAAATCAGGAGCCATAACAGACTCAACAAATGTGTAAGCACCTGTCTTTGGAGATCTAACCATTTTAATTGCTTTAGTCAACTTCTTAGAAGATGTTCTTAAAGTAGCTACGGTTTTCTTTGCCATGACTTAATTATTTAATTTCTTTATGAATTGTTACTTTTTTCATGATAGGGTTGAATTTCTTAATTTCCAATCTATCAGGTGTGTTTTTCTTGTTCTTAGTTGTGATGTATCTTGAAGTACCTGGTAAACCAGATGCTTTATGTTCAGTACACTCTAAGATTACTTGGATTCTATTACCTTTCTTTGCCATCGTTTTCCTTGTTTTTTATGGTCGAATTATTTTACTAATCCTTTTACTCTTGCTTCTTTCAAAACAGCAGTAATACCTTTCTTATTAATTGTTTTTAATGCAGTGGTAGACAATTTTAATGTTACCCATCTGTCTTCTTCAGCAATGTAAAAACGTTTTTTAATTAAGTTTACAGAAAACTTTCTTTTAGTTTTATTCATCGCGTGAGAGACGTTGTTTCCAACCATTGCTCTCTTTCCAGTAATTTCACAAACTCTTGACATTATATCTAATCTTTTATTTCAATATTCAAAATCAGGGTGCAAAGTAACGAAAAAGATTTTTACTAAACAAAATCTTTCAACTATTTTTTTAATATTTCGTTATAAACCAATTCCAAAGCGCGACTAATGGCTCGTTCAATGACTTGTTCTCTAGGTTGACCTAGCTCAAATTTCACTGCAAAGCTCCCATACTGTGAAGCAATTCCAACATATACAGTACCTAAATCTGCTGTTGAATCTCCTTTAGATGGACCTGCATTTCCAGTGGTAGAAACGCCAAAATCAGCTTGAAATTTAGTTCGAACTTGCTCTGCCATTTCGCGAGCTACTTGTTCACTCACCACACTATGGGTGGCGATAGTTTCTTTCTGAACCCCCAAAACTGTTTCTTTAGCTGCTGTCGCATATGGGATCACTCCTCCTTTGAAATAAGCCGATGCGCCTTCTTTTTCACTAAATAGAACTGCTAATCTACCTCCGGTACAACTCTCTGCACATGCAATGGTTTTCCCTTCTGCTTTTAGCTTCTCTATCACTACTTCAGCGCGACTTAAATCGGTATAAGCGCGGATATTTTCCTTGACCTGAGTTGGAATCGCTGCAATAAGTTCATCCAACAAGGTTTCTATTTTATCTTTGTTTGTTCCAACGGAAGACAAGCGCAGGCGCACCCTGCCTCTACTAGGCAGATAAGCCAATTGCACCTCTGCAGGCAAAGCATCTTCCCATTCACTTAAATATTCGGCCAACAAACTTTCTCCTATTCCGTAAACAACAATTGTTTTATGCACATTAAAACGCAAGGTAAATTGCTCTTTTAACAGAGGAGTTAAGCTATTTTCGACAATCCCCTTCATCTCGAAAGGTACGCCTGGCAAAGACACGTATTGTGTATTGCCTTTTTTCATCATCATTCCTGGTGCTGTTCCCAATTGATTAAACAGTACCGTTGCTTTAGACGGCACTAAAGCCTGTTTGCGGTTAAGATCCGAGATAGGGCGTTTAAAATACCCTTCGATCAGTGCTTTCACATGCGTAAATACCGCTGTATTCTCTACCAATTCATCCTCAAAAAAACGACAAAATACTTGCTTGGTCAAATCGTCTTTTGTCGGTCCTAATCCTCCAGTAATCAAAACCAAATCCACGCGTTCTAGCTGTCTATTCATGGCCTCACTAATTGCAGATTCCGAATCGGAAATAGAGAGCATTTCAACAATTTCGAACCCCAATTTATCAAGGTAATTCGCTAAAAAATTAGAATTGGTGTCTACGATTTGTCCAATTAAAATCTCGTCTCCAATGGTGATGATACTCGCTTTCATTCGACAGTTATTTGGTAATCTTTTTTAATCTCTTTCACGGCAGAACGCAAGTGTTTTCGCAGTGATTTGTACACTTCTTTAATCTCTTTGGTTTTGCCTTTTTGCGCGATCCATTCCTGAACACCATTAAATTCCTCAGATGCTTGATCCATCCCTAAGATCTCAACAATGGGTTGCAAAATTGTGACGTGCTTTTGCAATTTTTCGTAATTCTTTGCATCGATATGCTTTTTCATTTTATCCAATCGCTTTGACATTTGTTCCACATAAACAATAAGTTCTTCCACTACGTGTTCTTCCTTATTACTGTGCTTGTCATAAAGCGCTCTTACATCATAAAAAAGAGCCATAATTCGTTATTTTACGATTAAATCAAAAACTTTATTCTCACCTAAATATCCTTCTAGGACATCGCCAGGTGTTACCTTTCCAACACCTGCAGGTGTACCTGTAAAGATCAAATCACCCGTTTTCAAAGTAAAGTACCTTGAAATTTCTGCTATTAATTCGTCTATCTTCCAAATCATTTGCGCCGTTGTAGCCTGCTGAACTATTTTGCCATTTTGAACAAAAGAAAAAGCCAATTCATCCATTGATTCAACTTGTGTTTTAGCAATAAAATCCCCGACAAAAGCAGAATTATCAAATGCTTTTGCTTTCTCCCAAGGCAAGCCTTTCTCTTTTAACTTCGCTTGTATATCTCGAGCGGTAAAATCAATTCCCAACGAAACTTGATCATAGTATTTAGAAGCAAACTTTGCATCGATGTACTTACCCACTTTTGTAATTTTCACCACCACTTCTGCCTCATAGTGAATATCTTGCGAAAAATCGGGAATTACAAAAGGGAATTCTTTTCCTAAAAGAGCGGTATCGGGTTTGATAAACAATACCGGTTCATTTGGTCTTTCGTTATTCAACTCCGCGATGTGTTCAACGTAATTTCTTCCAACACAGATAATTTTCATACTACTTCTCTTTTATAGTTTATTATTGAGTTTTCGCAACTTAATTCCGGTCAACACTTTTTTGGTATACAGTGGGAAATCTGCATTTTGAATCCAACCGTAATAACCTGGTTCATTTTCCAACACCTCTTCCACTAAAACACCTTTGTGCTTACCAAAGGTGAATACTTCTTGTCCTTCTTCATTTAACGCAATAAAACCTGCAAAATCAACACTTTTCTTTCTTGTTGTAAACTCAGACAACACGCGCATATCATTTTCTAAATCGTCATATCGATCGAGTTGTGCTTTCAGGATTTCATAGGTAGCATGGGTATCAGCAGCAGCAGAATGGGCATTCTCTAAACTTTCGTTACAATAGAACTTATATGCTGCACTTAATGTTCGTTCTTCTTTTTTGTGAAAAATGGTTTGAATATCAACCGTTACGCGATTCCCCAAGTCAAAATCAACACCCGAACGAAGCAATTCTTCTGCTAACAATGGAATATCAAAGCGATCAGAATTAAACCCAGCTAAATCAGAGTCTTTAATCATTTGATAAACCAAGGGAGCTAATTCTTTAAATGTAGGCTCATTAGCGACTTTCTCATCCGTAATTCCGTGAATTTTAGAAGACGCTTCTGGTATAGGTCGCTCAGGGTTAACTAACCATGTTTTACTTTCTTTATTTCCATTGGGAAATACTTTTAATATAGCTATTTCTACGATTCGATCTCTTGCTACATCGATTCCTGTTGTTTCTAAATCAAAAAAACAAATAGGTCTGTGTAATTTCAACTCCATACTTCTTGGTTTATTTATCTACAAATATAACAAATGTAAAGTTTAGCCAATATAATTTGAGTAGTTAACTTTTAGTAGCTCACTATTTGCATGAAATAAGCTCCTCTGAAACAGCTCTCTTCGCACTAATTGAAAAAAAACAAAAGCTACTCAAAGAAGAATAGCTTTTGTCAACATATACAAACAAACTTTGATAAGAAACACTTATTCAAAGGGTGATTTTTTAACTTCTGCAGGGATATCGCTAGATAAACTGCCTAAAAAAGCAACAATATCATCTAACTGTTCTTTTGTCAAGGTTATATTGGTTTGAAGATCAGCCATAATTTTTACTGCTTCTTTCAAATCACTAACAGATCCATCGTGAAAATAAGGTCCAGTATGTACAATATTTCTCAAACCAGGTACTTTAAAGAAATAGTTTTCCGTTTCTTTTTTACTCAAATCAGCCAAACCTTTATCTACTTTTTCAGACTTTGTAGCTACCCAGTAATCTCCATAGAGTCCAAATTTCTGAAACATTTGACCTCCCATAGCTACCCCACTGTGACATGTCGTACAACCAACAGCCATAAAAGCTTCTAGTCCTTTTTGTTCTTGTGCAGACAGCGCCTCTCTATCTCCTTCTAAATATTGATCAAAACGACTCGCTGGCATTAATGTACGCTCAAAAGCACCAATGGCATTAGTGATATTTTTGAACGTTATAGGTTGTTTATCGGTTGGGTAAACAGCTGCAAATTTTTCTTTATACAGCTCAACTTGACGCAAGCGGTCTTCTAGTTCTTTTTCATTTTTGATATTGTGTTCAACCGGATTTAGGATTGGTCCTCCTGCTTGTTCTTCCACATCTTTAGCACGACCATCCCAAAACTGCATACTGTGCAAGGCTGCATGAAAAACGGTAGGTGAATTTCTCCCTCCTAACGAACCATCATCACCAGGAGAAAAAGCGAGATTATCAACTCCATAAGTATTCAGATTATGGCAAGAATTACAGCTTATATTGCCTTCTTTAGACAAACGCGTATCGAAGTATAAATACTTCCCTAAATCCACTTTAGCTGAATCTATTTCAGGAAGATCTACTGAAGAAATGGGCTGAAAAAAAGTTTTTGCTTGGGTAAACAACCCACCATCGTCTTTTTGTACAAACTCAAAGGCATTTGACTTATCCTGCTTACACCCTACCAATGAAACTAATACGGCAACTAAAATCAGTTTTTTAATCATAATTCACACTACTTTTAATTCTAGTATTAAATTACAGCCAATTTTTTTCTTAAACACTGATAATTATCACTTCATTTTGACAATTAAGTTTTAAAAATAATCACTTATTAACACTCAAATACTATTACTTTTGAACTAAAAAGCATAGAAAAACCAATATTATTTAAATATTATTTTGTTTTGTTGAATTATTATCTTATTTTGGTCTTATTGAATTACACGAATCAAGCTTATGAAAAAACTATTTCTTCTTACTATACTAGCCTTGTCGCCTCTTGTGCAGAGTTGTCAAACTACGGAAACCATAGTTTCTTCGCCTTATACTTTAGATAAAAGCAAAACAAAAGTTTTTACAGCAAAAACTCTCCTGTTCAAGAATTATTATTTTACCTATAAAGATGGTAAAGCTACATTGGTGTATCAACAAGACAGTAAACTAAATGGCACACAAACTCCTATTTTCCTAACGTTAGAAGAAGACCAAACTTCAAAGAGACATCAACTGTTTGTCGATTCTTCAAAACAAATTTCAGTACGTGTCATTAACAATAATCAAGTGAAATTGCGTTTGGACAAAGCTACTTATACGCTTTATACTGAAAACTACCTGGAAGAAGTTCATCCTGATACAGAAAAAATTCTAGCTGATGTAGCTATTTGGAGAAAAGACAATTATTAGTTTTTGATGATGGTGAGGCGTTGAGGCGTTGAGATGATGAGGCGTTGAGATGATGAGGCGTTGAGATGATGAGGCGTTGAGGCGTTGAGATGATGAGATGTTGACGCGTTGAAATGATGAGGCGTTGAGATGGTGAGGCGTTGAGATGATGAGGCGTTGAGATGGTGAGGCGTTGAGCACCTAAAAAACGATTTTTATCTTATTCCAGAAAATTGTATTACTCACTCCTATCCCCTAACTGTTCACTCACAACCGTTCACTCGTAACCAAAAAAAAGTCCCCGATTTTCATCGAGAACTTCTTATTCCATTTAATTTTTTTACTCTAGATCTTCTTTTTCATGGTGATCTGCATAATTAACAACTTCATCGTAGTTGTCATTTTCGTAATCTTCTTCACCCGAATCAAATAAAACAACGTTTAATCGTTTGAACAACAATCCTAACATTCGTTTTTGTCCTTCTGCATCAAGATCAAATTGCATTTTTACTAAATGCTCTTTAAAAGGTGTACTTTTTACTTTGTCAACACAAAGCATGGTCAATTCAAAATCTTGAATTCCCTGTAGAGAAACCCCTACAACCTTAAAACGCTCTTGATCTACACCGAAGTACTCCCCAATACTGCTGATGTAATTTCCTTTGTTAACTGCGATCATATCTGATATATCCGCAGCTACAGTACCTTTAAAATCGTTATACTGTACTTTTGCTTTCATAAACAACAAATTTTAATTTTTTTCTACTGTGAATTTAAGAAATATTACTTTATCCAAAAAACATTGCACTGTTTTTACAAATACGTCATTTTTATAACAAAAAAACAATATAGAAAACAACAATTGTACTAAATAAAAACAAACACCTCATAATTACAAATACAACTCAAGCATTAAAACAAAATATTAACACCAAAAACACCAGTAAAACAAACAAATAATGTAAAAATTTATGATAAAACACTGAAAATTGAAATTTGTGAACACAAAGTAGTCACATATAAAAAAGACAATTAGATAGACTCTACTCAGTCAGGTACAAAAAAAAAGGAAAGACTATGTCTTTCCTTTTTTTTCTTTTCTTTTTCTATAGCATTTGAACAACAACTAGTAATCTTTTTCATAGCTAATAACAATCTTACTTTATCGCTGTTCTATCCTTTAGACAAGAGAGGCAATCAAAAGTCACATAATTAAGTATTTTTTAACACATTGCTTCTCCTCGAACAAATAGATTTAATGTATCTGGTGAGAGATAAGGAATATTTAATCCCAATCCTCTAATGATAAAAAGCATACCAATAAGCACAATGACAACGGGATAGTACTTCATCACTCCTCTTCTAAACGAGTCAGAAAAAAGATTTTTAAAATAAATAACTAAGCTCATCAAGGGAATTGTCCCTAGGCCAAACAAAGCCATATATGCCATTCCCAGAAGTACATCTTGTGTTGCTAAAGCACCAAACAAAGCGACATATACCATTCCACAAGGTAAAAACCCATTAAAGAAACCGATGAAGAACAAGGCATTTGGTGATTTCTTTTTAAACTGTTTTCCTAAGGAAGATTTAATCCAATTTACAAAGCGATACAGCGGTTTTAAAAGGTTAAAATTTCCAATTCGATTGGTGGGTATGAGCGCCAATACAATCATAATAATACCTACTACAATTGACAATTGTTGCTGAAAACCAGCCAGATACAGACCTTTGCCAAACAGGCCAAAAACAAAGCCTAATAAAGAATAGGCAGATATCCTACCTATGTGATAGGTGAACATCTGCCTAATTTTTAAAACTGGATTGTTTTGGCTAATTGGCAACATCAACGCAATCGGTCCACACATTCCAATACAATGCAGACTGCTTACTAAGCCAAAAATAAGTGCCGAAATCAATACTCTTACTTAATTGTTATTTTTTTTACATTTCTATACGATACATCGTTATAGTTCCATTCAACCACAATATCCCAACGACCGTCTACCAGATTTGTGTTAGGTATGAGCAAATTGGAAGAAGACAATGATATGAGAGTATCAAAGTCTAATTGCTGGTTAGACGGTCTGTATAGGAATATTTTTCCATGTATTTTGTTATAGTCAAAACTTTCAGGAAAAGTTATTTTAATTCCATCAGTTGTACTGTATATTGTAACTTGTTCTTCGAGTTTTAGTGCTTCCATTTCTCTCTCACGACGGGAATCCACTTCAACTTCTTGTTGATAATAATTTTCTGTCACCAGTTGATTGTCATACTTCGAATCAACTTGTACTCGAATTACATATTGTAAAATGAATATCATAAATAGCCCAATAGCAATTACGATACCTGTTCCAAAATTAAATTTCATACCTAACTATTTTTTAATTTTTAATTCAATAAGCGAGGGCCTAAGAAGTTGGTTTTGGTTGTTTGGATTAAACGATCTCCATCATATACTTCAATAGTTACCTTAGTGCTATACCCATCGAGTTCTTTTTGAGGAATTTCGATAAACAGCACTCCTTCGCTATAGTTTTCTTTTTTCACTTCGATGACGTCTTTTCCAACCATTTGTACTTGTGCACCTTCCGGTTTTTTCACTTTAAAGGTAAGGTTGTCATAGTCTTTCATCGTTTTATTCATGATCTTAAAGGTATACACGTTAGAGATATTAGCTCCTTTGTGTTCAAACGTTTTACCAGCAACGCGCAATACTCTAGCTTCAACATCCATTCTTAAAAACAGAAGTCCGACTAACAACAGCACTAAAATAGACAGTACAATAGTATATCCTTTTTGACGAGGTGTAAATTTATAGCGTTTATTTTCTACAATTTCTGATTCAGAAGCATAGCGAATTAGCCCTTTAGGAAACCCTGCTTTTTCCATAACGAAATCACATTCATCAATACAAGCAGTACAGTTTACACATTCTAACTGTGTTCCATTTCGGATATCGATACCTGTCGGACAAACGTTGACACATTGTTTACAATCGATACAATCACCGATTCCTTCCGCTTGTCTGTCCATGCCTTTTTTCAGCTTAGCTCTTCCGTTTGTGCTTTCACCACGTACATGATCATACGCTACAATAATAGATTTATCATCGAGTAAAACCCCTTGTAGGCGGCCATAAGGACAAGCGATTACACATACTTGCTCTCTAAACCAAGTAAATACAAAATAGAAAGCACCAGTAAAAATAACCAGTCCAATAAAATTACCCATATGTACAAACGGACCATCTTCAATCATCAAGAGCACTGCGTCACTTCCAATAATATAGGATAGAAAAACGTTGGCAATAATAAAAGATATCACAAAGAAAATGAACCACTTCAAAAGTCTCTTGCGTATTTTCTCTGCATTCCAAGGTTGTTTGTCTAATCTCATTTGAGCACCTCTATCACCGTCGATCCAGTATTCGATACGTCTGAACACCATTTCCATAAAAATAGTCTGCGGACATATCCAACCACAAAAAATACGACCAAAGGAAACCGTAAATAAGGTTACAAAAACAACACCGATAATCATTGAAATTACGACCAGATAAAAATCTTGTGGCCAAAAAGGGAAGCTAAAAATGTTGAATTTTCGATCAATTACATTAAATAGCAACAACTGATTTCCGTTTATTTTAATGAAAGGGGCTGCTAATAAAAAAGCTAGTAAGAGATAACTAACTATTTTTCGCTTGTTGTAAAATGGGCCAGACGGCTTTTTAGGATAAATCCATGCTCTTTTACCATCTTTGTCAATGGTACTTATCGAGTCTCTAAAACTCTCATTATTTCCATTTTCCATAGCCTTGTGTGTTTTTTATAAAAGGAGTTGAGCCTGTATAATACTCACTCAACTCCTTTTTTATGTGTTTATTAGTTTTTTTTGTTTGATCTAGGGTTACTCCTGAGCAGGTTCAGCTTCATCAGCAGCTGGAGTTTCAGCAGTTTCCGGTTTTGCTTCTTCAGCAGCACCGTCAGCAGGTGCTTCTAACTCCGCTTTAGACCAAATGATATCTCCTTCAGCTTCTTTCGGGCTTGCAGGAATTGTACCATTTAAAGAAATAACATAAGATGCTACTTTTTCAATTTCAGAAGGTTTCAATGTTTTTTTCCAATCTACCATTCCTTTACCAGGTCTACCCCCTTCAGAAATTGTATGGAAAACATTTTTCATTCCACCACCTAAAATCCAATGATCATCTGTTAAGTTTGGTCCGATTCCTCCACCACCATCAGCTTGGTGACAAGCTACACAGTTCATGTCGAAAATCTTCTTACCAGCGGCTAACGAACTTTCATCTGTTAAGTATTGTGCATCATCAGCTGAGATTAAATCTGCAGCAGTTTTTTTGTACTCTTCGATTTGTTCTTTCGCAATAGCCATTGCTTTTTCGTATTCTACAATTTGGTTGTCGCCTCCAAATACGTGGAATCTCAATAAGTAAACTACAGAGAATATAACAGTAACGTAGAATAATCCAACCCACCAAGGTGGTAATTCGTTATCTAACTCTTTAATACCATCATAATCGTGATCCATTAACAACTCTTTTTCATCGCTAATTTCTTTAGCACGAGTCATCTTTTGCATCATTTTCTTCACCCATGGACGATCAGCAAATGAAAGGTTGTCTAACGCTTCTTTCGCAGCGATTTCTTCCGGTGTCATTAATCGTCTGAGTACTCTATTGGTTGCCGAAGCAACGATTTCTACAGCTATTAAAGCGAATAAAAACAATCCCAACAAAATAAGCACTGCAGGATGATCTACAAAAGCAGGTCTTTGCGCTGTTCCGCCTGCTACCCATTCTACTAGTACGTAAAATAGCAAGAATAGTAATGGAACTCTTACATATACTGGAAAATACTTTTTCATAATTTTTCTGAATTAGGATCAACATTGTGCTTTTCATCATCTAGAAATGGCATATTGCTCAATTCTTCGATCGTCTCCTTTTTGTAGGTAAACACCCATACGAATAGGCCAACAAAAAAGGTAAAGAATATCAGCAATGAGATAATAGGGTATATTTCTATTCCACCTATTGTTTCCATTGTATGCTTAATAAATTTCAACATAATGTATCATCTTTTTATTATTCCTCAACTCTATTTTTGATGTCTGTACCTAAACGTTGTAAGTAGGCAATCATCGCTACAATCTCACGCTCGCTCATCGGAACGAACTCTTGTCCATTTTCTTTAGCAGCTTTTTCACTTGCTAAATAAGATTCTGTATAATCTGGATCAGTTTGTAAGTTTAACGCAATTTGATCTCCTTGTTCTTTGATAGATTGTCTTGCATTAGCAATATCTTCATCTGTATAAGGAACACCTAACGTTCTCATCACGCTCATTTTCTTCTCGATATTAGAGAAATCCGCTTGTTTATTATCGAACAACCATTTATATCCTGGCATGATAGATCCCGGAGATGTTGATTGTGGATTAAACATGTGGTTAAAATGCCAGTTATCAGAATATTTCTGTCCTAAGCGCATTAAATCTGGTCCTGTACGTTTAGACCCCCATAAGAACGGGTGATCGTATACATACTCTCCTGATTTTGAATACTCTCCATAACGCTCAACTTCAGAACGGAATGGTCTAATCATTTGAGAGTGACATCCCACACATCCTTCACGGATATACAAGTCTCTACCTTCTAATTCTAATGGTGTATATGGTTTTACACTTGTAATGGTAGGAATATTAGATTTCACAAAAATCGTTGGGATAATCTGTACAATACCTCCAATTAAAATAGCAACTGTAGTAAGGATTGTAAACTGAATTGGTCTTCTTTCTAACCAAGTATGCCAAGCTTCTCCTCTTAAACGAGAAGCAGAAATTCTTTTTAATTCTGGTGCTTCTGCCAATTCATCTTCTACTGGTTTACCAGCTCTTACTGTTTTGTATACTAAGAAGATCAATACGAATAATCCGATTAAGTAGAACGAACCTCCAATTGCACGCATCACATACATTGGCATGATCGCTGTTACTGTTTCAAGGAAGTTACCATATTTTAATGTTCCTGACGGATCGAAATCTTTCCACATTAAGTGTTGAGAGAATCCAGCTACATATAAAGGAATTGTATAAAGGATAATACCTAATGTACCAATCCAGAAGTGGAAATTCGCTAGTGTTTTAGAATACAATTCTGTTTTTGTCATTCTAGGGATTAACCAATACACCATACCAAACGTCATAAATCCGTTCCATGCTAAAGCACCTACGTGAACGTGAGCAACGATCCAGTCTGTATAGTGAGCAATAGCGTTTACGTTTTTCAAAGACAACATTGGCCCTTCAAACGTCGCCATTCCGTATCCTGTAATACCTACAACGAAGAATTTCAAAACAGGATCAACTCTAACCTTATCCCAAACTCCACGTAATGTAAGAAGTCCGTTAATCATACCTCCCCAAGATGGAGCAATCAACATTACAGAGAATACAACTCCTAAGTTTTGTGCCCATTCAGGTAAAGCTGAATATAATAAGTGGTGCGGTCCAGCCCAAATGTATAAGAAAATTAAAGACCAAAAGTGGATAATAGATAGACGATATGAATATACCGGTCTATTTGCTGCTTTTGGCAAGAAGTAGTACATCAATCCTAAAAATGGCGTTGTCAAGAAGAAGGCCACGGCGTTATGTCCGTACCACCACTGCACTAATGCATCTTGAACCCCTGCATACACTGAATATGATTTCAATCCGTGTACTGGTAACTCTAACGAGTTAAAAATGTGTAATACTGCTACTGTAACGAAAGTTGCTAAATAGAACCAGATCGCAACGTAAATATGACGCTCTCTACGATTAATAATCGTCATAATCATGTTGATACCAAAAGTAACCCAGATTACCGCAATAGCGATATCAATTGGCCATTCTAATTCAGCATACTCTTTTGAAGTAGTAAAACCTAGAGGCAAGGTGATTGCTGCAGCAGCAATAATTGTTTGCCATCCATAAAAGTGAATGTTACTCAAAACATCACTGTACATTCTCGACTTACACAAACGTTGTAAAGAATAGTAAACCCCTGCAAAAATTGCATTTCCAACGAAAGCAAAAATAACTGCATTCGTATGTAGCGGACGTAGTCTTCCGTAACTCAACCAAGGAATCCCATCGGTTAAGTTAGGAAATATAAACATTACCGCTAATAGCAATCCTACAAGCATCCCTACTGCACCAAAAAAGATCGATGCGTAAAGGAATTTCTTTACAATTTTGTTGTCATAATAAAATTGTTGCACTTCCATAGTTGTTTATATTTAATTTTCTTTTTGATTAATTTCCTTGCCTTTGTTCCCTTCCTTTTTGTCCTCTTTTTTTAATTCATCATCAAACAACATGCGAACAGAAGGTGTATAAGCGTCGTCAAACTGACCACTTTTCACTGACTTAATAAAAATGTATAGGAAGATTCCTGCCACGAAAACACTGATACTAATTAAGAAATAAATAACACTCATACCTTATTATTATTAAAACAAAGTTAACAATATATTTTACCTAAAAATATGATAAATATCACCAAAAACCTAATAATTAGTTTTTTTATTTTATCTTTTTTCCATAATAATTTGTCAAAACAGTAACGAAGCTAATAATAGTAAACGTACTGATTGGCATCAATATAGCAGCCAACAAAGGCGACATCATATTCATAATTGAAACCGTAATACCGATCACATTATACGTTAAAGCAAGTACATAACTGATTTTGATCACTTTAACAGATTGTTTAGAAAAATCCAAGAAACTGAGCAGTTGATCAAAAACACTCGCATCAAGGATTGCATCACTCGCTGGCGTGAAGACATTGACGTTTTCTGAAACAGAAACTCCCACATTACTTTGCGCCAGAGCTCCTGCATCATTTAACCCATCACCAATCATCATAACATTTCCACCTTGCTCTTGTAAGTGTTTGACATAGTCTAATTTTTCTTCGGGTTTTTGATTAAAAGCCAAGAGCGTATCTTCGGGTAATAACGTTTGTAAATACGCTTTTTCTCCTTCGTTATCTCCTGAGAGAATACTGAGTTTATAATTGTGCTTACGCAAGTTTTTAAAGAGCGTAGCTAAACCTGGTCGGTAGTGATTCTCAAAAACAAACTTCCCAAAATACTGTCCTTCTATGGCGATATGCACCGCGGTTTCGTTAAGGCGCTCTGTATGATCAGCTCCAACTAAAACTGTCGAACCAATTTGATAAACTGAACCGTTAATCACTCCGACAATTCCCTTACCTGGAAGTTCCTCAAACTGGGTAGGTTTAATCACTACCTTCGTTTGCAAGAAAGCATATAACTTTCGACTCAACGGATGGTTTGATGCGCGGACTAAATTTTTAATATCACTTTGTTGGTCTTTCGTTAGTTCCCTTCCTTCGTATTGAATGGTCGATTGCGCATTTGTTGTAATGGTACCCGTTTTATCGAAAACAAGCGTATCAACTTTTGCCATTTGCTCAACAACAGTCACATTTTTGAGAAAGAACTTTTTTCGACCTAAAATTCGAATGGCATTTCCAAGAGTGAATGGCGCTGTTAATGCTAAAGCACACGGACAAGCAACAATCAAAATGGCAGTTACCACATTAAAAGCACTATTTAAATCGACAAATGCCCAACCGATAAAAGCCAAAACAGAAATAGTCAACAAAGCCGGAGTAAAGTAATGACTAACTGTATCCGTAATGGTTTTATATTTTAAATCGACGCGTTTTTGAAACACTTCATTACTCCACAATTGCGTCAAGTAACTTTGAGATACCTTATTAATAGCTTCTACTTCTACAGCCTCTCCCATCTGTTTTCCTCCAGCAAATAATTTATCGCCAGATTTCTTTTCAACGGGGATCGCTTCACCTGTAACAAAACTATAGTCGATAAACGCGCGCTCAGATAATAAGATCGCATCAACGGGAAGTAATTCTTGATTGCGAATCAACAAACGATCTCCTTGTTCAACCTCATAAACCTGTATAGGCTCTTCAGTTCCCTCCTTTTTCAGCTTGGTAATTGCAATTGGAAAATAGGATTTATAGTCTCGTTCAAAAGACAAGAAGTTATATGTGCGTTGTTGAAATAGTTTTCCCAACAGCATAAAGAACACTAACATGGTCATACTATCGAAAAACCCTGGCCCTAGATCAAAAACAATATCTATTGTACTGCGGATAAACATCACAATAATCCCTAAAGACATCGGAATATCAATCGTATAATTTTTTGTTTTTATACCCGTCCAGGCAGCCTTGTGATAAGGAGAAGCCGAATAAAAGAACACAGGCAAAGACAGAACAAGAATCAACCAACGGAAGAAATTCTTGTACTGTTCCATCCATACATCGTCTATGTTGAAATACTCAGGAAAAGACAGCATCATGACATTTCCATAACAGAAAAAGGCAACGCCTATTTTGTAAATCAAGCTACGATCGATATTGTTGGGTTTTTCTTCGTAATTCTTTAGACTGATGTACGGTTCATAACCAATACGACACAGCAAAAGAACAATTTCTTTTAAGTCTATTTTCTCATTATTAAAGGTAATCGTAGCCTTTTTTTCAGGAAAATTAACTAATACACGATAAACCCCTGCGTTGAGTTTATGCAGATTTTCTAAAATCCAAATACACGAACTACAGTGAATGTGTGGAATATACAAGGAGACAATAGATGTAGCCCCCTCGTTAAATTCCAGCAATTTTTCCACAATATCGGGGTTGGTTAAAAAATCATATTTGCCTTGAACATCTTCAGGAGTAGCTCCTGGTGTAGCTTCAAGGTCATAGTAACAGGTCAAATCGTTTTCATTGAAAATTTCGTAGACGGTTTTACAACCGTTACAACAAAACATTTTTTCATCGTAGTCTATACGATTAAATGCAGTAACACTGTTACCACAATGAAAACACGCTTTTTTATCCATAAAATTTGCTCATTTACCTTGTACAAAGGTCTTAGTTAATTCTCCTAAAATTTATGACATTTATCATTAAATAGCACTATCTTTGTCGAGGTATTTCACCATTTGCATTAAATAAGTATATTAAGGTATGGGAAGATGTGAGCAATGTATGATTAGAGAATTTAGTTCTTTAAAAGCGTTAACTAGAGAGGAGTTACTAGCGATTTCAGAAACAAAAACCCACTTTATCATTAGAAAAGGAGAGAATATATTTTCAGAAGGAGAGAGTTTAAATGGGGTTTATTGTATTAAGGAAGGTTTTTGCAAGTTAACCAAACTAAATTCAAACGGAAAAGACTCTATTGTCAAGTTAGCAAAACGCGGAGATTTGTTAGGGCAGCGCTCGATCATTAACGAAGAAACGTCTAACCTTTCAGCAACTGCTTTAGAAGACATGCAAGTGTGTTTCATTCCTAAAAAAGAAATGCTAGATCACTTCACAGAAAACAACAAGTTTTCTCTACTTATTACCCGTGATATTTGTACTCACTTAAAAGATGCCGATCAGGATTTAGCCAATCAAACCCATAAAACAGTAAAAGAGCGATTAGCTATTGTATTGCTAAAGCTTGAAGAGTTAGGTGGATCTGCTGCTGATACACAGGCACTAAACATCAAATTATCTCGCGAAGATTTAGCCAACATGGTTGGTACAGCTACTGAAAGCTGTATTCGTTTGCTTTCTGAAATGAAAAAAGAGGGCATTATTCAACTCAAAGGTAAGGACATTGTTCTGGTAGACAAGCGTGAGCTTCGCGCATTGGCTGAATAAATGTGAACTGTTGTTTTAATTTAATTAAAATCCGTTATATTTTTATGCAAATGATGCAAAATAACTTATTTTCGCATTATGAAGCAGACAACAATAGATACATTAAAACAACTAATTAGTTTACCGGCAAAGAGCTTTTCAATTATTCCTCATCGCAACCCCGATGGTGATGCTATTGGTTCTTGTCTTGGATTATTTCACGTCTTAAAACAACTAGGACACAAAGTTGAAATTATCTCTCCCAATGAGTACCCAAATTTCTTGGCTTGGATGCCTGGAACTGCAGCGATTAAGATCTACGATTTTAATAAACCCGCAGGACAACATATCTTAAAAAATAGCGACTGTATTTTTACGTTAGATTTCAATATTCTATCGCGAACTGGAGATGAAATGGGCGATTTCTTAGCAACTCTACCCAATGATTTTGTTATGATAGACCACCATCAAATGCCTGGTGATTACGCTAAGTTAACCTTTTCAGATACTTCATTCGGTTCCACTTGTGAATTACTCTATACGTTGTTGGAACGTATGGATCTAACATCATTAGTGAATCAAGAAGCCGCTACGTGTATTTACACGGGAATTGTTACGGATTCAGGTTCGTTCAGATTTCCAAAAACAACAGCCAAAACACATCAGGTTGTTGCTGCTTTAATCGACAAAGGCATTGACAATCCTTCTATTCACCACGCTTTATTCGACAACAGTTCTTATAATCGCTTACAGCTTATGGGGAGAGCCCTGCAAAACTTGCATTTAATTCCCAATACTCAATCGTCTTATTTATTTTTAAGTGAACAGGATTTACAGGAATTCAAACACCAAAAAGGCGATACTGAAGGATTAGTAAATTACGGTTTATCGATTGCAGGTATTGATTTAACTGCCTTTTTTATTGAACGCCAAGAAGAAGGAATCATTAAAATATCTTTCCGTTCTTCGGGCAATCTCGATGTCAACCTATTGGCTCGTACTTATTTTGAAGGTGGCGGACATATTAACGCAGCTGGAGGAAAATCTACTTTATCTCTGGAAGACACAATTAAACGTTATACCGAAATAGTAAACAATCACAAACACGATTTTTATGTTTAACCCTCGTTTAGCTATTGCTCTGTTGTCACTTGTTCTTGTTTTGGCTAGTTGTCAACAAAAAGATGAGCCTCGAAAGCCTATCTCTCAATCCAAATCAATAGAAACTAAACTCTCTATTGATCGTAATGTGGAATTAAGAGAAAGTGAAGAGGATATCTTCAAAAAATACATAGAGAAAGATGTAGACCACGATTACATTCATTCGAACACAGGTTTTTGGTTTACCTATTTAGAGCGTCAAGTTAAAGATTCTATTCGCCCTCAAAAAGGTGATCTTGTTCATTACACCTATGAGGTACAAGCTGTAAATGACAGTATTATTTACGGACAAAAAGAAATAGGTTCTCTAACCTACAAAGTAGATGAAGAAGATATTCTACCTGTATTGAGAAACAGTATAAAAACTTTAAAAACCAACGAACGCATCAAAGTTTTAACGCCTTCGAGTTTAGCTTATAGCTATTTGGGGGATCAAAAATCAATTGCTAAAAACCAACCTTTAGTATTCATCGTTTCTTTGGAATCAATCACAAAATCTAATTAATAAAAATGAAAAAAATGACGAGTTTAATTTTAAGTTTAGTCGCTTTAGTGTCAGCTTGTACTACACAGAAGTCAGATTTACCTGATGGATTGTATGCAGACATTAAAACCAACAAAGGTAATATTATCGTTGAACTAGCTTATGAAAAAGCGCCAATTACTGTGGCAAACTTCGTGAGTTTAGCAGAGGGAAAAAACCCTTTTGTCGATGAGCAATATAAAGGAAAACAATACTACGATGGAATCAAATTTCACCGTGTGGAGAAGGATTTCGTTGTCCAAGCAGGTGATCCAACAGGTACTGGTGCTGGTGGGCCAGGTTATGTTTTTCAAGATGAGTTTTCTCCAGAATTAACACATGACAAACCCGGAACATTATCTATGGCAAATGGTGGACCATTCACTAACGGAAGTCAATTTTTCATCACACATAAACCTACTCCTTTTTTAGATAATAGACACTCTGTTTTTGGCTATACAATAAAAGGAATGGATGTAGTAAATAGCATTCAAAAAGACGATGTAATCGAAAGTGTAAAAATCATTCGTCAAGGGAAAAATGCGAAGAAATTTGACGCAGTAAAAGTGTTCAAAACGTATTTTGAAGAGGCTGCCAAAGCTAAAAAAGAGAAAGAAGAGAACATGAATAAAGTTCAAGAATCTTATGCTGCTAAATTCACAGATTTAAAGAGCAAAGCGAAAGTATTAGATTCAGGATTAGCTTATGTAATCACAGAACAAGGACAAGGTAAAAAACCAGCGATCAGCCAAGAAGTATATGTTGACTACGCGGGATTCTTTGAAAATGGAATGTTGTTTGATTCGAGTATTGAGTCAATTTTAAAATCATTTGACACCTTTGATCAACGCAGAGCTGACATGAATGGTTACCAACCTATTCCATTCAAATTCGGAGCTAAAACAGGATTAATCCCTGGATTTATTGAAGGTATTGAACAAATGAACTTCGGAGATACTGCTATTATCTTCATTCCTGCTCACTTAGCTTATGGAGAACGCGGAGTAGGTCCTATTCCTCCAAATACAGATCTAGTTTTCGAGTTAAAATTATACGAAAAATCAACAAGAGAATAATATAAAAATCCCCTACGATGTGAGGGGATTTTTTTGTTCTTGAAAGATATAACCATAAAAAAAAACACCCTGTATAGGGTGTTTTTTTATTATCTTATTTGCTGATTTTTTAAATAATTCACTGCATTTCGTCCTTCATTAAATAACAAGTCTAAAATACTGAGATTGTTTAAAAATCCATTCTTATCATCGAATACTTGAACATAGGTTTCGAATTGATTTTCGTCTTTCTTTCCGTTGGCCAAAGATCTCAAATCCATTATTCCTTCAGGAACTTCTTTGAGGTACTCTTCCGTTTGACTAGTCTTCCACGTTACACCCAAACACGCTGTAATGATTTCGTGAATTTCTAAATTCAAATCTAACATATACTTGTGGTGTTTCTCAAACACAGGGCGAATATCATCTTCGAAATACTCAAAATAAGGAGAAGTTCGATAAGCTGCTTCTAAGCTTTTAAAATGTTGCTTCTGCCATCCGAAGGCATATTCAATTTCAACATCTTTAAACCTTTGATTTACGCCTTCTTTGGTATGCTTGATGGGAATATTCAACAGTTGCATGCCATTGGCACTGTGAATATACATTCTATTTCTATTGGTCTGTTTTTGAAAATTATCATTCACTTCAAAAACAATTTCCTCTGCTTGCGCCATCGCTACATAGTGACTTATTGAAGGAAAATAAGTCGGATGTAGTAAAATTGTATTGGTCATTACTAAAACTTAGAATTCTTTTTATCTCTTCTTCTCTTATATAAACTATAACCACCCCAGCCCACTAAGATCACTACAAAATAAGGAAAGTAAGAGACTTGTTCTCCATTTCCATTAACAGTGATAAACATGCGATCCCAACGTATTTTATCTAAGGCTTTCGACCAAGGAATAGCTTGATCTAAGCTCATCCAAACAAATACAGGCTTTCCGACGATGTGATCTTCAGGAACAAATCCCCACATTCTACTATCTTCCGAGTTATCTCGGTTGTCTCCCATCATGAAGTAGTAGTTTTGCTTGAAGGTATATTGATTGGTTGCTTGTCCGTTGATATAGATTTGTCCGTCTTTCACGTCAAGTTCATTCCCTTCATATACGCGTATTGCGCGTTTATACATGGGTAGATTATCTTCATTTAATGTGATTGTCTCACCTTCAGCAGGAATGTGAATAGGACCTAAGTTCGATTCTGTCCAGGTTGGTTGGTTGTGTGGAAAAATAAAACCACTTGGTGTTTTCATCCCAAGAAGTTGTTCTGCACCAGGACTTTTATGTATCCCTTTTACTCCACTGAACGTCTTTAAGTATGCAACATCATCATTTGTCAATGATCTAAAATAAATCCCATAATGTGGACGATCAAGATAGGTCACAAAATCACTAATTTTTCGATCGTTAATGATTTTTCTCAAATCTAAGGTTCCATCCGTTTCAACCAAATAGCTGTACTGAACTTTTGCTCTATCATTGAGTTGTAATTCTTTATCATTAATGAAAACTACCCCGTCTTTTACAGATAAGTTCTCACCTGGTAGACCCACCGCACGTTTGACATAATTGGTTTTTTTGTCGATCGGCTTGATTACACCTGGACGTCGTACTGGATCATTAAACTTATATATTGTATCTACTGGCCAGTTGAACACCACAATGTCGTTGTGTTGTACTTTTTGAAAGCCTGGTAATCTAAAATACGGTAAATGCGGTTTATTTAAATAGGATTTACGCGAAGTAAATGGAATGGTATCATGTACCATAGGCAGCGCCACTGTTGTCATAGGTGTTCTCGCTCCGTAGTGAAATTTACTTACAAATAAAAAATCTCCTACTAATAATGTTTTTTCTAAAGAAGAAGTTGGAATCGTATACGGTTGAATCGCATAAGTATGAATTACTGTAGCAACGACTACCGCAAATAAAATAGAACTAACAAATTCTCCTGTTTCTGTTTCAGGTTTAAGTGATCGATTTTCGCGATATTTTACATCTCCTGCATAATTTACATAAGCGACATACAATCCAAGTGTAACAACACCTAAAATGGTATCTACCGTTGATTTTTTTCCAAAACTTCTCAATATTTCCACCCAAACTACAGGAAACATAATAAGGTTTACAATTGGAATAAACAACAGGATTACCCACCACCAAGGGCGATTGATAATCTTCATTAATACTACTCCATTATATACAGGAACAGCCGCTTCCCAAGCTTTTCTACCTGCTTTTACATATAGCTTCCACGTTCCTAAAAAGTGAACTACTTGAATCAGCAAGAAAAAAATAAACCATTGTGTTAGTGTCATACTTCTTTATTTTTAAAACCCCAATTTACTTATTTTTTCAAATTAAGTACATCTTTCATTGAGAAAATACCTTTTTTATCTTTTATCCATTCTGCAGCAATAACCGCCCCAAGAGCAAATCCCTCTCGGTTATGTGCTGTGTGTTTAATCTCAATTTGATCAATTGACGAGTCATATCTCACTGTATGCGTACCAGGTACCTTATCTTCTCGTACGGCATCGATGTGAATTTGTTCTGCTGTAGGTTGTGCGTCTAAGGTCCAGCTAGTATAGGAAGAATTCGCAATAATTCCTTCAGCTAAAGTAATAGCCGTTCCACTTGGAGCATCTAATTTTTCTGTATGGTGCACTTCTTGCATTGCTACGGTATATTGTTCTAAGTTATGCATCATTTTTGCGAGGTAATCATTTAATTCAAAAAAGATATTCACTCCCAAACTAAAATTTGAACCATATAAAAAAGCTTGTTCTTTTTCCTTACAAAAAGCGACAACCTCTTCATATTGATTCAACCATCCAGTTGTACCACTTACTACAGGTACTCCAACGCTTAACGCTTGTTTTATATTATCTACTGCAACAGATGGCACACTAAAGTCAATGGCTACATCCGCAGTGGCTAAATTTCCGGTTTCTTGATTTCTCTGTTTTGTATAGACTACAGCATGTCCTCTTTCAATGGCTATACGCTCAATGATTTTACCCATTTTGCCATAACCTAATAGTGCAATATTCATAAGTTTACTTTGATTTAAAAGCGATATTGTACATTAATCGCATATTGAACCTGTTGCTGTTGCATCAAGCTTTTTTGATCAAATTCGATAACGGGTTGAATCGTCAGGTTTTCATTGACATTGAATTGCATCAAATGCGCATCAACATTGGCATCAACAATACTTAACACATAAAATCCAACAGCGATTACCACAGATAAGTCTCTATTTTTTCGGTAGAAATTTTGTCCGTCTAATAAACGTTGTTCATCTAATCCCGCAAGTGTTGGATCTGTTTGATCTATTTTACCTTGTAATCTGTTCTTATACTCATTGCGATAGCGGTCATAATTGCGTTGGTTATCTGCCCAAAAGTATATAGGGACACCAATTCCGGCATAAACCAAGGGAACCTTCCAATATTTTTTGTTATAAATCTGTCCTAAACCGGGAACAATTGAGGTATAGAATGCGGCACGAGAGGGTGCGACAGGATCAAGAGGTTTGTATGCAGCCTCTTTTTTTCGTTTTTCGTTTTTACTTTCTTTCTCTAGTATTTCTTCTTCTTGTGCAAAACTAGCAACTTGAAAAAGCATACTGAAAATCATTATCAACAATAATTTACTTCTCACTACTTGTCTAAAAGTTTGATAATACGCTCTAAATCTTCTTCTGAGTAAAAGGGAATTGTAATTTTTCCTTTTCCATTGTGGTTTGCTTTAATATCAACCTTAGCGCCAAAAAACTTACCAAATGATTGTCTGTATGTTTCTGGAACAGCAGGTTGAGCCTTCGGCTGCGCTTTTGTATTGACCTCTTTTTTATCTCCTTCTTGATAGTTCTTTACTAGCATTTCTGTTTCGCGAACCGATAAGTTTTCGACAATAATTTTGTGGTAGATATCCGTTTGTACGTCTAAATCGTCAATAGTAATAATAGCTCTTCCGTGTCCCATCGTAATAAAACCATCTCGAATCCCCGTTTGAATGATAGGGTCTAACCTCAACAGTCGAAGATAGTTTGCAATCGTAGATCGCTTTTTTCCTACGCGATCACTTACTTGTTCTTGTGTTAAGCTAATCTCCTCCATCAAACGCTGATAAGACATCGCAATTTCGATTGGGTCTAAATCATGACGTTGAATGTTCTCCACCAACGCCATTACAAGCGAATCATTGTCGTTTGCAATGCGAATATAAGCAGGAATCGTTGATAAACCAGCAATTTTAGAAGCTCTTAACCTTCTTTCCCCCGAAATTAACTGATACTTATTAAAGTCAATCTTACGAACGGTAATTGGTTGAATCACACCAAGCTCGCGAATACTACTCGCTAATTCTTGTAGTGATTCTTCATTAAAATTGGTACGAGGCTGAAAAGGATTTATTTCAATTGCTTCTAAATCCAATTCGATGATATTCCCCACAACTTTGTCTGCATTGGTATCGTCAATCGATTTAATATCGTTTTCCGGATCTTTTAACAACGCCGACAATCCTCTTCCTAAAGCTTGTTTTTTTATTGCTTTTGCCATAGTTTATCTTTCCTCTCCTATTTTTTAGTGATTCTTTTTTACTATTTCCTCCGCTAAATTAATATAATTTGTAGCACCTTTACTTGTTGCGTCGTAATTTATGATACTTTCACCGAAACTCGGTGCTTCACTCAATTTTACATTTCGCTGAATAATGGTATCAAAAACCATGTCATTAAAGTGTTTTTGTACCTCTTCTACTACTTGGTTAGACAAGCGTAAACGCGAATCATACATCGTTAATAACAGTCCTTCAATATCCAATTTTGGATTGTGAATGCGCTGTACACTTTTGATTGTATTCAACAATTTCCCTAGTCCTTCCAGAGCGAAATACTCACATTGAATAGGGATAATAACAGAGTCTGCAGCTGTTAAGGCATTTAAGGTTAACAGTCCTAAAGAAGGTGCACAATCAATGATGATGTAATCATAGTGATTTTTAATTGATTGCAAGGCTTCTTTCAGCATGTATTCTCTGTTTTTCTTATCAACTAGTTCAATTTCGATTGCGACTAAGTCAATATGTGCAGGAATTAAATATACATTGGGGGCTGTACAGGCTACAACAGCATCGGCAGGAGTACAACTGTGTTCCAGTACTTCATAAGTACCAATTTCCACAGCTTCCACATCTACACCTAAACCGGAAGTAGCATTAGCTTGAGGGTCGGCATCGATTAACAATACCTTTTTTTCCAGCGCTCCTAATGAAGCAGCTAAATTTACAGAAGTAGTAGTTTTACCTACTCCACCCTTCTGATTGGCAACAGCTATAATTTTCCCCATTTTCTTATATCAAATAGTTTTTGAGTGGTAAAAATACAATTATTTATCTGTATATAAAATCTATTTTATTAACATTCTCAATCGATAACTTTTCCTTAAAAAAAGGGTAATCTCTTATTATACAAAAGAATACCCTTTACTAATTTTATCTTATTTCTTGCGAATATTTGCTTCTAACATATCCCACATCGCTTCGGGAACTTGATCTAACATATTAAATTCACCTGCGCCTTGCAACCACTCTCCTCCATCTATTGTGATTACTTCTCCGTTGATATAGCTCGAGAAATCAGAAATCAAATAGGCTGCTAAATTGGCTAACTCTTGATGCTCACCGACTCTGCGCAATGGAATTTTCTTGGTTAGGTCAAACTTTTCTTTTAAGTCACCTGGTAGTAGTCGGTCCCAAGCACCTTTAGTAGGGAAAGGTCCAGGAGCAATCGCGTTGAAACGCATGCCATACTTCGCCCATTCTACAGCCAAGCTTCTCGTCATGGCCAATACCCCCGCTTTCGCAACAGATGATGGCACAACATAAGCCGAACCAGTCCAAGCGTAAGTTGTTGTAATATTCAACACAACTGTATTGCGTTGTTTTTGTTCGATCCAGTGTTTTCCCAAAACTAGCGTACAGTTTTTCGTTCCTTTTAAGACAATATCTACAATAGTATCAAACGCATTAGAAGATAAGCGCTCTGTGGGAGAAATAAAATTACCCGCTGCATTGTTGAGTAGAACATCGACCTTGCCCCATTTATCCAATACGGCTTGTAACATCTGTTCCACTTGCTCGTAATGTCTCACATCACAGCTTACAGGAAAACACTCTCCTCCTGTTTGTTCTTCCAGTTCTTTGGCCGTTTGTTGTAATTTATCTAAATCTCGAGAAGTGATGACTACCTTAGCTCCAATTTCCATGAAGTAAGCTGACATAGATCGTCCCAAGCCACTTCCTCCTCCTGTTACAATAACTACTTTATCTTTTAATGCCGTTGGTGGCAACATTTTTTCTGTATAACTCATGGTGTTTTTTCTTTTTGATAATTCTTAAAGATACAAAAAAGGAAGTTGATTTTCTTTCCTCTAGGTTGAAAAACTTTATTTTGAAGGGGGCAGAAATGCCAGAAGATATTTTTACGTCTCAACGCCTCACCCTCTCAACGCCTCACCCTCTCAACGCCTCACCCTCTCAACACCTCAACCTCTCAACACCTCAACACCTCAACACCTCAACATAAAAAAAGACATCCCGAGAGATGTCTTTTTTTATGTTGAGTTTATTTCTTTTTTGCTTGATCAATTTTTTCTTGAATCTTCGTCCAATCGTAGTAATGAAATACTTTGCCGTTGCTCATCATCACTAACATCCCCTGCGGAAATCTCGGATCAAGTCCACGGGCTGTAATCTCCAATCCATCGCATTCAATTGCTGCGACTGGAATCGTTGTAATTAATCGATGTTCATGTGGATTATTCGCTTCTCCTTCTCTAGGATAAATCAAGATTGAATTGTCTTGTTGATTGGAAACAACCAAATATCCTGTTGTTGCATCTTTTTTGTAAATCGCAATACCTTCGTGATCGCGCTTCGCATCAGTTTGTGCAAAAAAGGCCAATTCTTGATTTCCTTTTACTGGATCTGCGTAATATTTTCGCACCCCTTCTACCTCATCAGAATAGTACACATAGCCTAATTCTCGATCAACTGCAATGGCTTCAATTTCTTTCTTTCCGCTATAAGCACCAAACTTTCGCACCAATTGTAGCGCTACCTTTCCGTCCGCATGAGTTTGATACGTGTATTGCCACAAGTAGTCTTGAGCAGGTCCATTTTTACGTCCTACAATCGCATAAAACACCTTGGTATCTCCCTCTTCTTTTTCATACAAAGCGATTCCCATCGGTTCATTGTACTCTTCTGTAGCTTCTCCTTCAAACACCTTCAATCCTCCTCCATCTATAGGTACTAGCTCTGGTAACTTAAAAATGCGGATAGCATTGGCATTGCGCTCAGTTACTACTGCCACGTCTATTACCCCTTCACCATAGGGAAAATCATACGCGATATCCACGTTATTCGGACGTGCCATGTCGACGAATTGACGAACAATTTTTCCTTGTAAATCATAGGCATATAGTCCGCCTCCATTTTCTTTATCAGTTCCTATAACCAAACTTTTAGTTTGATCCTTTTTATTGATCCAAATTGCAGGATCATCCGTATCAAAAACAGTTTGTTCTGTCACCACTACAGGTTGAATGGCATCAGGCGAAACAGGGGCCAATTTATCTTTACAGCTGGTTAGTACAGCTAAACTAAGTAACAAGTATAGAGATATCTTTTTCATTATTTTTTCTTTTGAATGGTATGGGTATAGATTACTTCTGTCATTTTTTCATCTGCTTTTACTACCTGAACAGTTAGCACCTCTCCTGCGATTGTGAAGGTCATAAACCCAGGTTCTGCAGCTGAAAAAAGCGTGTGTTCCATCGTTCCCGACGGGCGAACTTCACTTGCAGCCCCTGACAAGAACTGTGTGGTGTAACGCTGTTTTGGTTTAATAATTTGCAAATCGTGTTCATGTCCACAGATATAAGCATCTACGCGATGACGATCAAAAAGATCGGCAAATTTTTGTTCAAACCCTTGCGTGTCTTTATTTGTTTTTCGCTTTCCTCCACTGTACATGGGATGATGCCCAACAACAATTTTCCATTGTACATCCTCTGCTGTTTGACTGAGCGTTTCCTCAAGCCATTGCATTTGCTTGGCCGTATCTTGTTCTCTTAAATCGCTGTACTTTGCACTTTTTTGATAACTATCAATAAACGGATTTGTATCCATCACTACCAACAACAGTTTTTTTCCATTCTCTAATTTAAAGGTTTTACTGTAATAGCGGTCAGGCATATTCCATCGTCTGCTCACTTGTGTATAATCTATTTGTGCTTGTACATTTCCCAAGTAATCGTGATTCCCTAGGGCTACATACCAATCTGCATAGAGTGCAGGATTGGTATACACTTGCTCAAAAGAAGAAATCCAATGATAATCTTGTGTACTCGCTACGCCATTGGGATAGAAATTATCTCCCACTGAAACGACAAATTCCCCATCAAGAACTACCATGGCATTCCCCATGGCGCGTGCGACGTCCTTTTGATAGTAATCCCCTACACGTCCAAAATCGCCTAAAACCACGAAATTAAAACTGTCATCTTGAAATTTTAAGCTTGGAATATTCTCTCCAGAATATCCCGTGCTCTTTTCGTATTCAAATGGTGTTTGAGCTTGTGCTATTCCTGTTAAACTAAGTAATAAGAAGGTATATAGTATTTTCTTCATGTCTTATTTATGACAAAAAATACAGCCAATAAAACTATTCGCTGTATTTTTTATGGTGTATAATTAATTTTTATAAATCAAATTTAATGCCCAACGTAAATTTCGGTTGGTAGTATTCCATTTGCATTACGCGATTGCTTACCCCTTGATAGTATCTCAACGGTTGATTGGTTAAGTTATTTGCTTCAGCGAATACACGTAAATATGAGGTGATTTTATAAGAAGCATTCGCATCTACAAACAATTGCTTGTCATAGTACATATCTTCAAAGCTATTTCCTCCTAAAGCATCTAAGTAATCTGAAGCATAGTTCATGGAGATACGCGCAGAGAAGCGTTCATTTTCCCATGATAGCGATCCATTAAACATATGAGGTGCTGATCCTGGTAATTCCATATTTTTTCTCAATTCTCCAGCGGCATTGGTAATTCCTTTAGCTTCTGAATGCGTATAGGTATAGTTTACATAGATTCCCAATCCTTTGAAGAATTTACCTGGAATAAAATCTAATTGTCTTTGAAATGCAACCTCAACACCAAACAAATTCACTTGATCTCCATTGCGTTGTTGAGTAAACTTCCAGTTCTCACCCGCTTTAATTGGATTTACTTGATCTGGGAAAGCTGCATTAAAATTATCTTGGTTAAATGATTCAGAACGATACGTATAGATGAAGTCATTTAAATTTTTGTAAAACACTCCCGCAGAGAACATCCCAACAGACTGAAAGTATTTTTCTGCCATTAAATCAAAATTATAGGCATACGTTGCTTTCAAATCTGGATTTCCAGCAGCAATAACGTTGTCTTGAGACACCACGCTAATATAAGGTGCTAATGCATAATAGTCAGGTCTTGCTAGAGCAGTTGTAAATGCAGCTCTATAAATCCAATCGCTATCTGTTTGATATTTAAATGTCAAGCTTGGCATTACATTCGTATAGCTATTTGTATTGTTTACTTCACCTACTAAATCACTTTCATCTACGATGTGGTTTCCAGTGTAATCAATACTCGTATGCTCTACACGAGCTCCAACGATCATCGATAGTTTATCGTTAAAATCCTGATCCCAACGAATGTATCCTGCATAAACTTTTTCTTTTGCTTTGTAATTTAATGCCAAATACTCTTCTGGTTTAGCTTCTTTTTCAAATAAACTAGCATTGTTTAAATCCAATCCTCCTACATATTGTTTAGAGGCAAAATATCCTGGAACATATCTACTTCCTGCTTGAAAATTTGCTCCATCATAAAAACTGTTAGGCACTTCTGCTAATCCTCCAATGGCATTTGGAGCAATTGGCGTATATTCATAGAACATATTGTCGCGTTTCTTGTCTTTTAAGCGCAAACGTGCACCAAAGCGCAAACGCCCTTTTTGATCTTCGATCACAGAGAAGGGAATTCTAAAATTCAATTTAGCTCCAAACTCGCTGTCTTTTGTAAAGTTGTGATTTTCTGTTGCTTTTCTAAAGCTAAAATTTTCTGGTGTATCTTTTGCAGCGGTTATCAAAGGAAAATCGCCATTCGATAAATCTTCTATCATCGCTACTTTCTTATTTTGAAAGTCTAGATAACGCTCTCCTGGTCTATCTTCTGATGCACGAGCATAATTCACAGACCAGTCCATATCTAAATTACTCGACCACAAGTGTTCTCCACTCAAGGCGTAATTTTGCACACGTTGATCTTCTAAACGTGCATTCTTATTGCGATTGTTGTCGATTCCTCCTTTTGTTTCTCTTCGAATATCTCCTTTATACCCGATGATGTTATTGTCCGCATCATACTCAGGAGTAATTCCTCTATAACGAACACGATAACGATTTTCTCTATCATCTCTCCAATTGTACATGGCACTCGCATAAATCGTGTGATTATCGTTAATCTTGTAGTCAAACGCACCAGAAAAACTACGTCTTACACGTTGTACATCGTATTTTCTAATGTCATATTGATTGATATAAGTATTGCCATGGTCGTCTTGTGCCCACACCGCCTCTACGTTATCAGAGCCGAAGTTATTGCTGTTATAAGATCCACTTAAAATCATTCCGAATTTAGAATCTAAAAATCGATTGCCATAAACGAAACTCCCAATGTAATTTCCCTTTTCTCTAATTGGATTATATCCTCCTGCCACTGTTGCAGAGATACGCTCTCCATAGGGTGATGCACGCGTGATTAAGTCAACCGAACCTCCAATTGCATCTGCATCCATATCTGGCGTTAAGGTTTTATTTACTTCAATGGAAGAAATCATATCCGAAGGAATTAAATCCATCTGCACATTGCGGTTATCTCCCTCTGCTGAAGGAATTCGATCTCCATTTAACGTCACTGAATTTAAACTTGATGCCAATCCTCTTATTACGATATTACGCGCTTCTCCTTGGTCGTTTTGCATGGTAATTCCCGGTACTCGTTTTAGTGCATCTCCAATATTAGAATCTGGAAAACGCCCTACTTGATCTGCAGAAATAACATTGGTTACATTGGCATTGTTCTTCTGCTGGTTCAGTGCTTTTGCTTGTCCCTTTAGTCGATCACCTATGATGACAATTCCCTCTAAGGTTTGTACATCTGTAGATAAGTCTAAGTTTACAACTGTATTGTTTCCTGCGGTTACTTCTACTTCTCGTTCAATAGGAGCATACCCGATATAACTGACAGCTAAGGTATATTGCCCAACAGGAATATTTAAAAATTCAAAATAACCGTTGGTATTACTAATGGTGTATTGTTTTCCTTTATTTAAAATTACGGCTGCACCAGGTAATGAGCTTTTATCTGTTGCATCGATCACTCTTCCTGATACGATTCCGAATTTTTTTTCTCCTGTTTGTGCTTGTAAGGCTAAAGCAAAACAAAATGTAAAAAAGAATAATAGGTACTTTAGTTTCATAATGATAACGTTGAATAATTTTAAGCAAACTTACCCTTACCCCTATGAAATTGTGTTTCTATATCGTTATGATTGTGTGGTGGTTTTACTTGTTATGTTAAGTAATTGGTTGTCTTTTTAAGAAAATGTTATTTGGTGGTATTGGAGAGAGAGGTTTGTTGTGGGTTGTTCGTTGTCTGTTGTTGAACATCCCTAAATATTGCTGACTGTTTTTTAAACCTTAATTTCATTAATAAAGGATAGTAATAATTGGTATAAGCTTGCACTATTTTTTTGAAAAACGCTACAATAAAGAGTAGTATTAGTACGTAGGGTTGCACAGTTATAGTAGGACGAGACGTCGTTCGTTTAAGATGAGTCCATGAAGGTATATTTGATTCATATTAAGGAAGGGTTATCTATGGTCACTTCTTGTTTTAAGCAATAAGTTGAATGTTATTTTTTGAGTATGAAAATCGATTAAAAAAGTCCTCTTGTTTTAAGATATTCAAACGCCTAACATTTCATCGTCTTATTTAAAAGGAGATCGCTTTTATTTTGACATATTCAAACATCAAACACCTCACCGATACCTATAAACAAAAAAAGAGGCTATGCATCACATAACCTCTTTTATCTCGTAAAATCAAATTCTACATTTGACTTTCTTCTAACTGTTGTTTTTTAGCTTTCTTCTCTTTTAATAACTCCATTGCGCCTCCAGTTGCCCAGTAGCAAGCGAAACCAATTAAGAATATCAAAAGCCAAAACGCCATTGTAATAACGGTCATGGCTACGATGAAACCTAAATACTGTTGAAATTCAAACATTTTATTCCGGATTTTTTTGTATACGTCCCAAATATACATTCTTTTCTCGATATGACAATACCTCCCATTTTATTTTACCTCTTCTTTAGAATCAAACTAAATAATTCAGTACCTTTAAGGTAATTTTAAATACAAATCACATCATGGACTATAGAATAGAAAAAGACACCATTGGAGAAGTTCAAGTTCCCAAAGACAAGTATTGGGGAGCACAGACAGAGCGTTCGAGAAATAATTTTAAAATTGGCCCTGAAGCATCGATGCCCCATGAAATTATTGAGGCTTTTGCTTATTTAAAAAAAGCTGCTGCTTATGCCAATTTTGATTTACAGGTATTGAGTCAGGAGAAACGAGATGCCATTGCACAAGTGTGTGATGAGATTGTTGCAGGAAAATTAGACGATCAGTTTCCTTTGGTTATTTGGCAAACGGGTTCGGGTACGCAATCGAATATGAATGTCAATGAGGTGATTGCTAATCGCGCACAAGTATTGGCAGGATTTGGCATTGGCGAAGGAGAACCTGTATTGAAAGCCAATGACGATGTCAACAAATCACAATCTTCCAATGACACCTACCCTACGGCTATGCACATTGCAGCATATAAAGCTGTAATTGAATCAACGATTCCGGGTGTAACGCAATTAAAAAATACGTTAGCGGCAAAAGCAAAGGAATACAAAGACGTGGTAAAAATTGGGCGTACGCACTTAATGGATGCGACTCCATTAACGTTAGGACAAGAAATTTCAGGTTATGTCGCTCAGTTGGAACACGGCCTAAAAGCGCTCCAAAATACGTTGCCTCACTTAGCGGAATTGGCTTTGGGGGGAACGGCTGTTGGTACGGGATTAAACACACCCGTAAATTACGACGTGGTAGTTGCTAAACACATTGCTGACTTTACAAAGTTACCTTTTGTAACGGCACCTAATAAATTCGAAGCGCTAGCAGCGCATGATGCGATTGTAGAAACACATGGTGCTTTAAAGCAGTTGGCTGTTTCTCTCTATAAAATTGCCAATGATGTTCGTATGTTAGCTTCTGGTCCTCGCTCAGGAATTGGTGAGATTATCATCCCTGCGAATGAACCAGGATCTTCTATCATGCCAGGTAAAGTAAATCCAACCCAATGTGAGGCATTAACGATGGTGGCCGCTCAAGTATTGGGGAATGATGTAACGATTTCCTTTAGTGGTACTCAAGGGCAATATGAATTGAATGTATTCAAACCCGTGATGGCGGCTAATTTTATTCAATCAGCTAAATTAATTGGGGATGCTTGTGTGTCTTTTGATGAACACTGTGCACAAGGCATTGAACCTAATCACAAACGCATTCAAGAATTAGTAGACAATTCATTAATGCTGGTTACGGCCCTCAATACCAAAATAGGTTATTACAAAGCAGCTGAGATTGCACAAACGGCTCATGCCAATGGTACAACGCTTAAAGAGGAAGCAGTTCGCTTGGGCTATGTGACACCAGAGGATTTTGACCTTTGGGTAGATCCGAAGAAGATGATCGGGAATTAGTTTACTGTTAACAGTTATAGAAACTACTTTAGTTAAAAACGAAAAAAGCAGTAGAAAGAAATCTACTGCTTTTTTTTATTAATGCGAAAGATGTTCTACATCTTCCGGTTTGTGTTTGTATTTGAAGACAATCGCAAATAAAATCGTCACCACTAAAGAGAACAGGGCGAAGATGATCCACGAATGTCGCCATCCTTCTACTTGTAGTACCAAATCTTCCTGACTATATACATAGTGATTTACTACGGCTTGAGCCAAGAACATTCCGATGGTTGCGCCAAATCCGTTGGTCATCATCATGAATACCCCTTGAGCAGATGAGCGAATATCTTCACTGGTTTCATTATCTACATATAAAGACCCTGATACATTGAAGAAGTCAAAAGCTATTCCATAAACGATCATGGATAAGATAAACATCCACACGCCATTTCCAGGATCTCCTAATCCGAATAATCCAAAGCGCAATACCCAAGCAATCATCGACATCAACATCACCACTTTAATACCAAAGCGCTTCAAGAAGAAAGGAATCAACAAGATGCACAGGGTTTCTGAAATTTGAGAAAGCGATATTAAGGCATTAGCATTACTTGCTCCCCAAGTAT
The DNA here is from genome assembly GCF_014145635.1 of Myroides sp. WP-1. GTDB lineage: Bacteria > Bacteroidota > Bacteroidia > Flavobacteriales > Flavobacteriaceae > Flavobacterium. Next base: position 336,037 of record NZ_JACHTC010000002.1, on the reverse strand, counting down.
CTGCGTATTCAGGAATCTTTTTAAACGTTGTGATGAAAGGATTGGCATATCCATTGGTGATCTGCAGCGACACCCCTAATAACATAGAGAATATAAAGAAAATCGCCATTTTCTTTTGCTTGAATAAAGCAAATGCTTTTAATCCAAAGGCATCAGCCAAGGAGCGTTTTTCCTTTGATTTATTTACAGGACAATTAGGTAAAGCAAAACTGTATAGAAACAGGACAACACCTAAAAATCCGGATACGTAAAACTGGTGGTAATCTTGTTGAAAACTAATAAAATCAGGACTACTACTGAAGTTAAAACCGAGTGTCCCGTCCGTATACCCAAAGAAGTTTACAAACAACATGGCAATGATAAAGCCAATAGTTCCGAATGTTCGAATAGGTGGAAAGGCTTTAATTACATCCAATTGATTTTGTTTTAACACCGTATAAGCTGTAGAATTGGAAAGCGCAATCGTTGGCATAAAGAAAGCCACACTAATGGTATACAAGGTAAAAATGGTAGTAAAATCTACATTTTCTCCCGAAACATAACCATAATACCCTGTAGCAAACATAAAAAGGGCTGCTAGCAAGTGATTGATTCCTAATAAACGTTGTACTGGAATCCAGCGATCCGCTACGATTCCCATGATTGCAGGCATGAATATAGACACAATTCCCTGCATAGCATAAAACGAGCCAATTTTAGGTCCTAATCCTATAGATCCTAAATAGTTTCCCATTGACGTTAAATAAGCTCCCCAAACAGCAAATTCGAGGAAGTTCATAAACGTTAGTTTTAATTTCACATTCATAATTCTATTGTGTATCGTGTATGGAAATAAACAGCATTGGGATTTCCTTCTTGATTATTTCCGTCCATCATTTTTAAATTCTTTCTTTTACTAATTGGAGGATTAAATCAAATTGCTCTTCTCTTGATAAATTAGAATTATCAATTTCAACAGCATCTGCTGCTTTTACTAAAGGAGAGTCTTCTCTAGCGGTATCGATTTTATCTCTTTCCACTACATTTCGAAAAACTTCTTCGTACTCAACATTGCTATTCTTTTCTTTTAATTCTTTAAAGCGTCTTTCTGCTCGAATTTCGGGTGAAGCCGTCATGAAAATTTTCAGCTCTGCATCAGGAAAAACTACGGTTCCAATATCCCTACCATCCATGACAACACCTTTCGCTTTACCTAGGTTTTGCTGTTGTTCAACTAATTTTCTTCTCACTTCCGATACAGCGGCGATTTGACTTACAAATTGCGACACTTCGAGTGTACGGATGAGCTCTTCTACATTTTCTTGATTTAAATAAATATCGGCATACCCTTTAGACACATTGTATTCAAAGTGAACATCAAAGGTATCTAACAGTTCGACTAATCGAGCTTGATCAAAACTTTTAGTTGAGATCAGTCCTTTGCGCATGGCAAAAAGTGTCACTGCACGATACATTGCACCCGTGTCAATATAGATATAACCTAATGACTTGGCCAGTGCTTTTGCTAACGTACTTTTTCCTGTAGAAGAAAAACCGTCAATTGCTATAGTTATCTTTTTCAAATTTGAAAAATTTACAATTAATTCATATCAAAACGAACACCAAACATACTTGTGTTTGCTGCTGTGGTTTGGCGTGCATAAGAATAGTCGAATTTAAAGCGTTTGAGTTGCAAACCAACTCCCGCAGAGATTCCTGCGAAATGTCTATTATCAACAATTCGCAATTCTTCTCCTTTTCGGAAGTTATAGCCCAAACGGACTTGGAACTTCTTTCTAGGAAAAAGTTCTACTCCAACAATAAAATGCCTAAGGGCATTATTAAAAAAACTGACCTTTTCTTCTTTAAATTCTTCGTCTATAGACGTAGTCCCTCTATTGGGGTTTGAAAAGGACAAATCCCATTGTTGTAAATTATCTATTGTAATGTGCCAACGCAAAGGTACGTTTTCTAATTCTTTCGAAACAGAAATTGCGACATCTAATGGTAATTTTTCTCTATAATCTGCATAGGTTTTTAGCTGAGCCCCCAAATTACGGGCGGTGAAGGCAAAATCCCATTGACCAATTTCGTCTCTATAGAGCACCCCTAAGTCAATAGCCGCACCAATAGATTGATATGACTCCAAAGACGAAAAAACAAATTTTACATTTGCTCCAACATGCCAATCCGATTGCTCTATTTGATAGGAAGATCCCATTGTAAGAGCCACTTCATTCCCCTGAAAACTACCTGTATAGCTACCAAACTCATCATATCCTTCCATGTCGCCATAGTTGAGATAATTAACTCCTACAAAGAGATTGTGCTTGGATCGAAAGGTCTTAGAATACCCTAAAGAGCCGTAATTAGCTGCTCCATACACGCGGCTAAAGCTAGCTTCTAATTGGTTGTTCATCTCTTCATTGATCACGGCAGGATTCAAAAAGGCTTGACTCACTTTAGTGGAAGAAGCAAAGTTTTTTCCTCCAAGAGCAGCCTGAATGGGTGAAGAAGGTAAATTCAAAAACTGATAGGTATAATCAGCCCCTACTTGGCTATAGGTTTTACACGATAGCAAGCAGATCACGGTCAGGCCTATCCACGATATTGAATTCTTCATGAGACATTTGTATTACGTCGCTAATATATTACATTTTCAAAAACAATTATAAAAAAGGAAGTGTTGGTTGATCGTTGGTGATCTTGAAGATCATTGATAAAAAAAAAGCAGTAATAAATAATTTACTACTGCTTTCTCTTGTTTATTCCGTTTATGAATGGTTAGGCTTTCTCTATGCTGAACTGTTTTGCTTTTTTAACTTTTTCGTCTAAAAGTGCTATTTTCAACACTTCATCCATACGATCAACATAATGGAAGGTCAGGCCTTTTACATAGTCTTCTTTAATTTCTTCAATATCTTTTCTATTCTCTTTACACAAGATAATTTCTTTGATATTAGCGCGTTTTGCCGCCAATATTTTTTCTTTAATACCACCAACAGGCAATACTTTTCCTCTTAGGGTAATTTCTCCTGTCATCGCTAAATTTTTCTTCACTTTTCGTTGAGTGAACGAAGAAACCATAGACGTCAACATAGTAATACCCGCACTTGGTCCATCTTTTGGTGTAGCTCCTTCAGGAACGTGAATATGAATTTTATATTGCTCAAATACATCTGGGGCAATTCCCCATTCGTCAGCATGTGCTTTGATATATTCCAACGCAATTGTCGCTGATTCTTTCATCACGGTTCCTAAATTTCCGGTGATACTCAATCCACCTTTACCTTTAGAAATAATAGATTCAATATACAAAATATCTCCTCCAACGCTTGTCCAAGCCAAACCTGTAACTACACCAGCAACATCGTTATTCTCGTATTTATCAGCCTCAAATCGAGGAGTACCTAATATTTTTCGAATATCTTCTTCCGTTACTTTTGGATTAAACTCTTCCTCTAAAACAATGTTTTTTGCAATACCTCTAGCCACATGAGCCAGCTGCTTGTTTAATCCACGTACTCCAGACTCGCGCGTATAATGTGTTACGATAAACTCCATTTGTTTTTTACCGATCACTAAATCCTTCGCTGTAAGTCCGTGTTCTTCTATTTGTTTTGGCAATAAATGTTGTCGCCCAATTTCTACTTTTTCTTCAATCGTATACCCTGTCATTTCAATGATTTCCATACGATCTCTCAATGCAGGTTGAATTGTTGATAAGCTATTTGAAGTAGCAATAAACATCACTTTAGACAAATCATATCCCATTTCAAGGAAGTTGTCATAAAAATCGCTGTTTTGTTCTGGATCCAATACTTCAAGTAAAGCAGAAGAGGGATCTCCATTATTACTCACCGATAGTTTATCAATTTCATCTAATAAGAAAACAGGATTCGATGTTCCGGCTTTTTTCAAACTCTGAATGATACGTCCAGGCATCGCACCGATATATGTTTTTCTGTGTCCTCTAATTTCCGCTTCATCGCGTAATCCACCTAATGAAATACGCACATATTCACGTCCCAATGCTTTGGCAATTGACTTCCCGATGGAAGTTTTACCCACACCTGGAGGTCCATATAAACACAAAATAGGAGCTTTCAAGTCATTGCGCAGTTTCAAAACAGCCATGTGCTCTAACACTCTTTTCTTTACGTCTTCAATTCCGTAATGATCTTTATCTAAAATCTTTTGAGAGCGTTTTAGATCAAATTTATCATCTGAATATTTTTGCCAAGGTAACTCAAGTAAAAGTTCGAGGTAATTGCGTTGAATACCAAATTCAGCTACCTGTGGATTCATGCGTTGCCATTTCATCAATTCCTTGTCAAAACGCTCGCGCACCTCTTTACTCCATTTTTTATCTTTGGCTTTTTTGCGCATGTCTTCAAATTCCTCTTCATTTGAAAAGCCACCCAATTCCTCTTGGATTGTTTTCATTTGTTGATGAAGGAAGTACTCTTTTTGTTGTTGATCGAGATCAATACGCACCTTTGACTGAATGGTATTTTTCAGCTGTAATTTTTGCAATTCAACATTCATCAGACGCAGCGTTTCATACGCGCGTTCTTTTAAATTATTGATATGCAATAATTTTTGTTTATCTTCTACTGTTAGATTGAGATTTGATGAAACAAAATTAATTAAGAAAGAATTGCTTTCAATATTCTTCACTGCAAAAGAAGCCTCTGTAGGAATATTGGGATTTTCTTTGATAATTTCAACAGCAAGTTCTTTTATCGAATCCACAACAGCTAAAAACTCAGGATCTTCAGCTTCAGGACGTATTTCCTCGCATTCTTTTACTGTTGCTGTCAAATATGGTTTTTCACTAATCATTTCAACGATTTCAAATCGCTTTTTACCTTGTAAAATTACCGTTACATTTCCATCAGGCAACTTGAGAACTTTGATAATACGCGCTACTGTTCCGTGGTGGTGAATATCATTCAAACCGGGATCTTCCGTATCTTCATTGATCTGTGCTACCACCCCAATGCTTTTGCCTTTTTTATTTGCTGCTTCAATTAACTTAATTGATTTATCTCTTCCTGCCGTTATTGGAATAACAACACCTGGAAACAAAACCATATTACGCAAAGGCAAGATGGCCAATTCTAAAGGGAGTTCTTCATTATTCATTTCTTCTTCATCCTCTTGACTTAACAAAGGAATGAATTCCGAATCTCCATCTAAGAAATCATCAAGCATCAAATTATCTAATGTTATTATTTTTTGGTTTGCCATATTATAAATATCACGTCATTTTGTCAGTAGTCTTCATTCTAAAATCACCATTAAAAACACTAAGTATCTAATAATCAACAAAAACAACTACCAACTAGTTTCATACTACAGTAGTAGTTCAATCTTTATGCCATAAAAAAACCTTGCATAAAGCAAGGTCTTATGTCAGTTTTTTTATCTCATACACGATTATAATTCGATAGGACCTCCAGTACCTGGATCAGGATTAGGAGTTGTTACTGATTCTTTCATCAATAATCTTGCATTAAAATCACCGAACTCTAGCGTAATTACACTTCCTTCTTTAGATTTTAATTTAAACAAGAACTTACCAATAAAAGTCGTTCTATTTGTTACTATATTAGACTCCATAGATTCAATTCTAAATGAACTTCCCACTAAATCTTTAGCCGCTGCATCAGAATAGTATTTCACTCCATTTTCTGAAGTATATACTACGTCTACTTGATCGTAACCATATGCACCTACTCCCGCTTCTTTTGGAAAGCTAATTTCAATAATTCTCTTGCGTAAAGAAGAACTTTCTGCCTTAATTACAGCTCTTCCTTTTTGGATATCACCTTTTGGATTTGAAATCACCAAAAGATCTTTCATTTCTCTATTATCCAACGTAGCGTAAACAAATCCAAATTCACTTTGTACACCTACTCTTTTATATGGAATATTTTTAAATTCACCTGAGATATTAAATGATCTCAATAAGGCAGTATTTGTAGGAGAAGGATTCACCAAACTACTATACGACCCACTAACAAGCATTGCTTCTTTATCAATCTTTGTAATTTTGATCATTCCATTATTTTTCTTTGGATCCATCATATCCAAAGAACTAAATGCATCATAAGAACCTTCTCCCGTTCTCAATAGATAAGTCATCGGGTTTAGATTCGTTGGAAAATTTCCTTCTTGGAATCGCAATACCTTAAATTCAAATTTTTCATTTCCATTGTCTATTCTATCTAGCAACAACGTAAATTCTCCATTGACATCTAGCCTAGCAATAAAATTTTCTTTTTCAATACGTGTTGTATCAGGTAAAGTAAGAGAAACAAAAGTTGGTCCCTTATAATTTGGATCACTTGAAAAGTCGCTATTATCAGAACTGTTACAAGAGGTTACTAATCCTCCTCCAACAGCCAAGATGCTAATACCCATCAATATCGAATAAATTCTCTTCATAATTTCATATTCTAATTACAAATTCAAATATATATATTTTAATAGATTTTAAAACTTTTTTAATAAAAAAAAATTAACAAAAAATATTCTCTTTTATTTCTTCTTCTCGTTTACACGTAATAATAAGAAAAAACCTACGATAAAAAAGAGAATAAGGAATAAAATCGCATTCTGCATTTTACCTGTTAAGTCACTAATTAGCCCATAGATAGACATTCCTACAACAATACCGATTTTTTCTGTTACATCATAAAAGCTAAAAAAGGAAGTTGTATCTGTAGTTTCGGGCAACAACTTCGCATAAGTTGAACGCGATAGAGACTGAATTCCTCCCATCACCAATCCGACAAAAGCAGCTGCAACGTAAAACTCATTTGGAGAAACGATGGTGTAGGCGTAAATACAAATAAAGACCCACAGCACGTTCAAAACACAGAGCGTATATATATTGCCAATGCGCTTAGACAGACTAGAAGTTGCAAATGCACCGACAATAGCAATGAGCTGAATCAACATAATACTGACGATAAGCCCCATACTACGCTGTTCATCGTCTTGCCAAGCTATTTCCTTTTCACCGAAAAAAGCAGCAATAATCATCACGGTTTGCACAGCCATACTATAGACAAAGAACGCAACTAAATAACGTTTTAATACGCGTTGTTCTTGTAGGAGCACCATGACTTTTTTTAATTCTTTAAAACCATTGAATACGATTCCTTTCGACAGTTTTTTGTCATTTTTAAAATCGGGCAATCTGCGAAAGGTGATTTGACTAAATACAATCCACCAAACACCTACTAAAATAAAAGACATTCGCATGGCTTGTTGTCCGTTATCAAAGCCCAATTTTTCGGCATTCATCACTAATGCTAAGTTGAGAATTAACAACACCACACTCCCCACATATCCCAAGGCATATCCTTTAGCACTGATGCGATCTTGTTGTTCTTCATAAGCGATGTCAGGTAAATAGGAATTATAGAAGACTAAACTCCCCCAAAAACCGATTAAGCCCATCATATAGATAAATAAGCTCAGTCCAAAATAATCTAAACTAAAAAAATACAACAACATGCAAGATACAGCTCCAATACCACAGAAGAGCTTCATGAAGAACTTTTTAGTACCTAAATAATCTGCGATTCCCGATAACAGAGGAGAGATAAAAGCAATGATTAAAAAACCTAAAGCTGTGATATAGCTAATTATGCTTTCGCTATTCATAGACACGCCAAAAAAAGTATACTGATCTATCTCTTTGGCTCTGAATAGCATTCCATAGTACAGCGGAAAAATAGAAGACGATATCACTAGTGGATAAACCGAATTCGCCCAATCGTAAAATGCCCAAGCATTTAAAAGTTTGGCATTCCCCTTTTCAAATTTTTTCATTCTACAGGTTCTAAATAGGCCACTAAAGTAAAAAAAAGCTACCTGTGTGGGTAGCTTTTTTCTATATATTTTAAAAGGTCACGCCAAATTTAGCAGCTTCTGCTTTGGCAGCAGGGATCAATTTCCTTAGATCTTCAATGCGTTGTTGATTAGAAGGGTGTGTACTTAAAAAAGACGAGCCTCCTCCTCCATCACCGCTATTTGCTGCCATACGGCTCCAAAAATTAACAGCTTCATCGGGGTTATATCCCGCAATAGCCATTAAGGTTAAACCAATTTTATCCGCTTCACTTTCGTTGCTGCGACTAAATGGCAACATTACACCATATTGACTCCCCAACCCAAAAGCCATAGCTAAGGCTTCTTTCGTTGATCCTTTGCTATTTGCTGTTGCTGCATCTAGGCCAACCGCCGCTGCTTGCTGTAGCATAGCAGCACTCATACGCTGTTGTCCGTGATTAGCTAAAGCATGCGATACCTCATGTCCCATAACCGTAGCGATTCCAGCATCGGTTTGACAGATCGGCAATATTCCCGTAAAGAACACAATCTTACCCCCTGGCATACACCAAGCATTAACCTCTTTGTCATCAACTAAATTATATTCCCAACGGTAATCGTCTAAATATTTTGGATAACCATTTGCCGTCAACCACTTCTCAGCAGCTATGCGAATCTTGTTTCCAATATCTTCAATTCTCTTTGCGTCTTTCGTTCCTTTAATGACTTTATTTTCTTTCAAGAACTCTCCATACTGCTGGAAAGATGAAGGAAACAAAGAAGCATCTGACACAAAAGCCATTGTACTTTTTCCACTAAATGGATTTGTTTTACAGCCACTTAGCAAAAGAACCACTCCTAAAGTTAAAGCTAGTTTTCTCATTCTTTTTTTTATCAAAATTAAAATTATTCTTTGATGTTTAACAAATGGAAATATTTTTTTGTTTTTTTAATCTTTTGTCAAATCAAACAACAAGTAAGAAGATACCACCTCTTTAAGAACCTGTGTAATAAAAAAACAACTGCAAAAACCAAAAAAGAACCTTGCGAAAAAAAGCCTCCCAATATATTTTGTATTTTTGTTCGAAACGTTGGTAAATAATGCAAGACAATTCTAAAAAGGTAAAACATTCGCTAGAAATACCTAAATCGATCATTTGGACAGGGAAGTTTTTACAATTTTTCTCCCTTTCACTCGCTGCAAAATTCGCACAGAATCTCTTTATAACACCCATAAAATTCAAAACTCCTAAAAGGGAAAAAGAAATGCTTTCTAAAAGCAAAAGAACGAAGTTGTATGTCAATACAATTAAAAAGGATATTGTTGTATACGAATATGGGATCAACAAAAAAGCAACTAAAAAAGCGTTGCTCATTCACGGTTGGAATGGCAGAGGGACACAACTCGTAACCATTGCTAATATTTTAATCAGACAAGGCTATGACATTGTCAGTTTTGATGCTCCTGGTCACGGTTTTTCACCGAAAACAAAAACAAATCTGACTGAATTCATCGCCTCTGCCTTTGAAATCGAAAAGCAATTCGGGCCTTTTGACCTTGTAGTTGGACACTCTTTGGGTGGCATGACAACGATCAATGCATTGCGCGATGGTTTGAAAGCAAAAAAAGCAATCATCATTGGCAGTGGAGACGTAGTACAAGATGTAATTGAAGATTTCGTGAAACAGATTCAGCTCAAACCAGCAATTGCACAGATTATCAAAGCGCGTTTCGAAAAGCAATTCAACCGCTCCATGGACAGCTACTGTGTTCATAAAGCAGCAGAACATCTAGATATTCCGTTATTAATTATACATGATGAAGACGATGTTGATGTTCCGATTAAAGCGGCTTATCAAATTAAAAAACACGCACCAACTAGCCAATTGATGATAACAGCAGGTCTAGGTCATCGCAAAATATTGGGTGATAAAAAAGTAATTGAACGCATTCGCGATTTTACACAGGAAAACAACTAATAACAACAAGATGAAAAAAGACAAACAGACAACAGAGCAAGAATGGCAGGAAATACTGACACCAGAGCAATTCTATGTATTGAGAGAAAAAGGAACAGAGCGTCCTTTTACAGGAGAGTACAATGATTTTTATGAGGACGGACAATATGTTTGCTCGGGTTGTGGTCAAGTTTTATTTGATTCTAACACCAAGTTCAACTCCCACTGCGGATGGCCGTCTTTTGATCAAGCCGTAGAGGGCAGCGTCACTTACAATAAAGATGTAAGTCACGGTATGGTTCGTGTAGAAGTAGTTTGTTCCAATTGTAACGGTCATTTAGGACATGTATTTCCTGATGGGCCACAAGAAACAACTGGGCATCGCTATTGCATTAACTCAATTTCAATAAAGCATCAAAAATAAACAATGTCGTAGTTCAAAGTAAGGACAATCCTTATTTTGAACTAATACAATAGCTTTACTTCTTTCAAGTCAAACACCGCGTTTGAGCTGTCTTCCATTTCGACAACTAACTTTCCATAAGGAGTCACATCTCTTATTATTCCGTTAAAGCGACTACCTTGAGGCAATTCAAAAGCAGACACACTGTCTTTTCGAAACAAAAAAGTCTTATACTCTTGCCACATAAGAGCAGCTTGACCTTCTGCCAATTGCTGATAGCCCTTCGCTAATTCTTGCAATAACGCGTGCAAAAGTTCTTCTTTATCTAGCTGTTTTTCAAGCATAATAGAAAGAGAACTTGCTTTACTCATCGAAGAGAAGTTCTTTTGATTAACATTAATACCAATTCCGACAATAGAGAATACTTCACCTTGCTGCTTGATAATATTCTCAATGAGTATGCCACAGATTTTCTTTGTATAGGACAAAATGTCATTCGGCCATTTGATAAAAAATGGCAGGTTATACATTTTTTTTAAGGTGCGTACAACAGCCAAGGCAACCATAACATTCAGATCAAAAACACGTTGAATTGACACCGGCACACTTTTCAACAACACGCTAAATGTCAGGTTACTACCTGCTTCAGATACCCAATTAGAACCACGCTGTCCTTTACCTGCAAATTGATTTTCAGCAACAACAACAGTGAAGTTTTCTAAATCACAAGTTGTTAACATCTCTCTTAAATAGGTATTTGTAGACGCCGTGGCATCGAGTTTGATAATATTCATATAAAATTATTGTAGTCTAATCAGAAGCGATTCACTATATTTGAACCCAAAATTAGGAAACATATTTTTGTTAACTTGAAGAAATTTAGATAAAATCAATAAATGACAAACAAAACTATCAACAACGACGAATTGATTGCTAATATTATCAAAGGAATTGAAGCTGTAAAAGGGGAAAACACAACAATTTTAGATTTAAGAGAAATAGATAACACACCTTGTGATTACTTCATTATATGTGATGGAAACTCGAATACGCAAGTAAATGCGATCGCGGGTTCAGTTCAAAAAATTGTATCAAAAGAATTACACGACAAACCTTGGCATGTTGAGGGGGAAATAAATGCAGAATGGATTTTAATGGACTACGTTAATGTTGTGGTACACGTATTCCAAAAATCAATTCGCGAATTTTACAACCTAGAGAGCTTGTGGGGAGACGCAAAGATTACAAATATCAACAGCCAATATTAAACCTTAAAATTTATTCTTCATGGCGGGAAACATAAAACCAAACCAAAACAAACCCAAATTTAGCCCGTGGATATTGTACGCGAGCATTGTGGTTATTGTATTGGTTATAAACTTTTTATCAAACGGAAGCGGTGTTGGAGATTCCAAACAACTGAGTCTGTCTAAATTCTTCGATTACCTGAAAGAAGGTAAAGTTGAAAAGGTAGAATTTAATCGTTCTGTTGCTAAAATTTATTTGACCAAAGACGCTTTGCAGAGCAAAGACTTTGAAGAATTACAACGAAAATCAATCTTAGGTAAAGAAAGTACAGGTCCTCAGTTTGTAACAGAAATTGGTAACTCAGAAATTTTCCAAAAGAAATTGGATGAAGCTGCTGTTGAGGGTAAACTTCTGGAATACAAATCAGAAGCAGAGAGTAACTGGGGTGATTATTTCATCAGTTTCTTGCCAATTATCATTATCATTGGTTTCTGGTTATTCATGATGAGAAGAATGACTGGTGGCAGTGGTGCTGGTGGTGGTGGACAGATTTTCTCTATTGGAAAATCAAAAGCTAAACTCTTCGACGAAAAGAACGACATTAAAGTTACTTTTAGTGATGTGGCAGGATTAGAAGGGGCCAAAGAAGAAATTGTAGAAATTGTAGAGTTCTTAAAGAACCCTGAAAAATATACATCAATTGGTGGAAAAATACCAAAAGGAGCTCTTTTGGTAGGACCTCCAGGAACAGGTAAAACATTGTTAGCTAAAGCAGTTGCTGGCGAAGCAAAAGTACCTTTCTTCTCGTTGTCAGGTTCTGATTTCGTAGAAATGTTCGTTGGAGTTGGTGCATCACGTGTACGCGACTTATTCAAACAAGCAAAAGAAAAATCACCAGCTATTATCTTTATTGACGAGATTGATGCTGTAGGTAGAGCTCGAGGAAAAAGTAATTTCTCTGGATCAAATGACGAAAGAGAAAACACGTTAAACCAGCTACTGACAGAAATGGATGGTTTCGGTTCACATACTAACGTAATTGTATTGGCAGCAACTAACCGTGCAGAAATCTTGGATAAAGCCCTTCTACGTGCAGGTCGTTTTGACAGACAAATTTATGTTGACCTTCCGGACGTTAAAGAGAGAGAAGCTATTTTCAATGTTCACTTGCGCAACATTAAAAGAGTAGACAATTTAGATATTGACTTTTTAGCTAAACAAACACCGGGGTTCTCTGGTGCTGACATAGCAAACGTGTGTAACGAAGCGGCTTTAACTGCAGCTCGTAAAGACAAGAAAGAAGTAGATATGCAAGATTTCTTGGATGCAGTAGACCGTATTATAGGTGGATTAGAAAAGAAAAACAAAATCATTACACCAGAAGAGAAATACGCTATCGCTATACACGAAGCAGGTCATGCGACTGTAAGTTGGATGTGTGAACATGCAGCACCACTTGTAAAAGTTACTATTGTACCGCGTGGACAAAGTTTAGGAGCTGCTTGGTATTTACCTGCTGAAAGACAAATTGTCCGCACAGAACAAATGCTAGATGAAATGTGTGCTACTATGGGTGGACGTGCTGCTGAAAAAATTGTCTTTGACAAAATTTCAACGGGTGCACTCAGTGATCTTGAAAAAGTAGCCAAACAAGCAAGAGCGATGGTTACTGTTTATGGATTAAACGACAGACTTGGAAACATCACCTATTACGATTCATCAGGTCAGAACGAGTACAACTTTAGCAAACCTTATTCAGAAGATACAGCTAAGGTAATTGACGAAGAAATCTCGAAATTGATCGAAGGTCAATATGAGCGTGCTCAAACCATTTTAACTCAACACAAGGATAAATTAATTCAATTAGCCGATTTACTTTGTGAAAAAGAGGTTATTTTCCAACAAGATTTAGAAAATATCTTTGGTAAAAGACCTTTTGAACCAGTTGAAACAGTAGAAAACACAATTCAACCTCAATCGGATAGCGAAGAAACAATCGCTTAATCAAGCATAATATAACAAACCATATAAAAATCTTAACTTAAAGACCCTTTTAAGTTAAGATTTTTTTTATCTTTGAAGATAATACAAACCATCTATTTCGACACTTAACCTATGAGCTTTCTAAAGAAGTTAATTAGCGGATTTATGTCAAAACAAAATAATGAAGAAAACGGCGATCAAAAAAGCCAATATCTTCCAGAGACTGTTATGCCTGTTGATGACTTATTCACTGTTAATTTTAAGAATAACGGTGGTAAGTTCTTGTATTGTGATACACAAACAGAATTACACGAGACCTTTGTCAATGTATTAGTGGAAAATGATTGGTTTGAAAAAGAAGCCCTAACACATGAAAACAAATTTCATTCACTTTTAAGGGAAAATAATATTAAATATATCAACTCAAAGCAACCGCTTTTTTTTGTTTCATCTTGTGAAAGTTTAATTGCAGATGATGGAGCTATTTTATTTTGTGAAAAGCAGCTGAGAGATTACAAACCGCACGAAATCCCAGACAACATAATTATTATCGCTGCAACGAGTCAAATTACACGAACAAAAAGTGATGGATTACGCGAAATAAAAAGAAAGTACAGCAGTTCTTTGCCTACTAATATTACGGCTATTAACTGTTTTAAACCGTCTGCCAATCAAGATTTCTTAAGTTATGGCAGATCTCCTAAAAACTTATATTTACTTTTATTAGAAGATCTCTAAATTATGTCTGAAACCGTTAAAAGAGCAATATCGGGAATTGTATATATTGTTCTACTAATAAGTGCAACCTTATATGATGCGCTAACCTTCAAAATACTTTTTAGTTTTTTCATGGTTGTAGCTGCATATGAATTCTCACGCTTAATACAACTATCAAAATACTTTTGCGTAGGCATTAGTTTATTAGCTGTGGGAGCACTATTTCAATCAGTGGTACCCTTACCTATTAACGCTTTAGTAATCGCAACGTTTTTGATACTTTTAGCAATAACGGCAGAACTATTCACCACCCGAAAACCCAACCGAAGTCTTCCAATCAAAGTTATCCTCTTCTTGGGATACGTTATTGGAACCTTTTTAGCTTTTTTACACCTCCCTTATACAGCAGAAGGTTATCAGCCACAAATCGTAATTGGCATTCTTATTTTAGTATGGACCAATGATACTTTTGCTTATATTGTTGGTAAAAAATTTGGTAAACACAAGTTATTTGAACGTATATCACCAAAGAAAACTATCGAAGGCTTACTAGGTGGTATTGTATTCGCGATTATAGCTTCTCTAGTATTAAATCAGTTTTTTACCTCATTAAATGTGTATATTTGGATTGCAAGTGCTATTTTTGTAGGGCTATTCGGAACACTTGGTGATTTGGTTGAATCGCATTTCAAAAGAGAAGCTGGTGTAAAAGATAGTGGCACTATCATGCCTGGGCATGGAGGTATCCTAGATCGCTTAGACAGCATCTTATTTATCTCACCCTTTTTGTATATAATTTTTCAAATTTTATAAGTCATGTTTCATAAAGAAGGAACTAAAATTATTTTTTTCTCGTTAGTAGTCGCTGTAATCATTATTGTAGTTTTTGATTATTTCATAACGATTGATTGGTTAAGAATGACTTTGTCATCTATTATTCTAGCACTGCTAATCTTAGTGTTGCAATTCTTTAGAAATCCAAACAGATCAATTAAGCCCAATGACCAAGTTATTGTAGCTCCTGTGGATGGAAAAGTTGTTGTGATCGAAGAAGTTTATGAGCCTGAATATTTTAAAGATAACCGTTTGATGGTTTCTATCTTTATGTCGCCAATCAATGTACACGTTACGCGTTATGGATTAAGCGGATTAATTAAGTACAGCAAATATCACGCAGGAAAATATCTTGTCGCTTGGCATCCAAAGGCAAGTGAAGAAAATGAAAGAACAACAGTAGTTATTGACAACCCTGTTTACGGAGAGGTTATGTACCGCCAAATCGCAGGTGCGCTAGCTAAGCGAATTGTAAACTACGCACAACCTGGAATGCAAGCCATTCAAGGAACTGATGCAGGATTTATTAAATTCGGATCTAGAGTAGATCTATACTTACCAGTTGGAACAAAAGTAGATGTAGTGCTCAACCAAAAAGCGATCGGTAACAAAACGATAATTGCAAAAAAATAGGAATGAACGAGCAACTAGATAAAGACTTCTTAGAAGCTTATGAGCGAATTTCTAAAGAAGCTAGAAATTTAGCTCCAGATGTAATGCTGCGGATTTATGCCTATTATAAACAAGCGACAAATGGTTTAAGTCATCAAGACTTTGAACACATGTCTCACGATTTAAAAAAGGCGTTTAAGTTCAATGCATGGACACAAGTTAGTCACTTATCCACTGAAGAAGCTAAAGCAGAATATATTAGAATTGCCCAAACAATTTTGACCAAAAAATGAAAAGAATCAAGTCGTTAAACCTAGTTCTTTACTTCCTGGCTTTTTTAGCGGCATCTTGTGGCAAAAAAAATGACCTCGTTGAAGTCGAAATTCCCAAAAGGGAAACTTTTATTGTTGAAAAAAAATCAGCGTTAGGCCAAGAAAAGGTCAAAACGAAACAAGGTCCTTTTGACATGAATCCTCTTGCTTTTCAATATGAAGAACTGAGTGAATTGTTCAAACCTGAGGAAATGGCTTTACACTATGGAGAAATACATTTAAGCTATGCCAATCGTTTAAATACAGCCATCCACAACACTCCTTTTGTAACAGATAGCCTTGTGGGTATCCTGACTAAAGTAACGCCTGCACAAGTGGAAATCAACCATCTCGCTAGTGCTTATTACAACCATAATTTCTTTTGGCAATCGATAAGTAAAGAAACGACAACAAGTCCAAATACAACGTTATCTGCCATGATCACTTCTAGTTTTGGCTCTTACAACAATTTAAAAGCTGAAATTACAAGAATGGCTGTTGAGTTTGAAGGTTCTGGTTGGTTGTGGCTTATTGCAGATCACCGCAATAATCTCACCTTGCTAACGACAGAAAACAATACAAACCCAATTACATTGCGACTAGGAAAACCGCTATTGGTTATTGACTTATGGGAGCACGCTTATTTAGCTTCCTATAAAAACGACAAAGAAAAATACATTAAAGCACTCCTCCCTCATTTAAACTGGGAATTTGCCAATCGAAGATTGAGTGAGCAGTGATGAATAAACAAATAAAAAAGGCGAAAGATAACTCTTTCGCCTTTTTTATTTGTTTATGTTCGTTGTTTACCAAATCTAAAAACTGTAAACCGTTAACAGTTAACTAAAAAGGTACATCATCATCATTAAACACATCTCTCGCTGGAGGTAAATGTTGCGTCATATTAGCTCCTCCTTCATTAATTGCTGATGAATATACTCCATCCCCTCCTGGAAAACCTTCCATTCTAGCATCTTCATCTAAGTTGTCAAACTTACCGTACATACCTAAGAACTTCAGGCGAATATTATCTAGTCCACCATTTCTGTGTTTTGCAACGATGAATTCTGCTTGTCCTGCTGTAGGCGAACGGAACTCATCATCCCATTCTTCAATTTTATAGTACTCCGGACGATAGATAAACGACACGATATCCGCATCTTGCTCAATAGCTCCAGACTCCCTTAAATCCGACAATAAAGGGCGTTTCGATGTACCACGAGTCTCTACTGCACGCGATAGCTGAGATAAGGCAATTACTGGAATATCTAACTCTTTTGCTAGTGCTTTTAAGTTTCGAGAAATCGTTGAAATCTCTTGTTCACGGTTACCTCCTCCTTTTTGACTTCCTCCAGCTGTCATCAGCTGTAAATAGTCAATAACAATAAGTTTAATACCATATTGAGAGGCTAAACGCCTTGCTTTTGCACGTAAATCAAAGATAGACAATGAAGGTGTATCATCGATAAATAACGGGGCACGCTCTAGGTCTTTTACCTTAACGTTCAATTGTTCCCATTCGTGTTTTTCCAATTTCCCGGTACGAAGTTTCTCCGAAGACAAACCTGTTTCAGAAGAAATCAAACGCGTAATCAACTGTACGGAAGACATCTCTAAGGAGAAAAAAGCGACCCCTGCTCCTGCTTCAATGGCAATATTACGCGCCATAGACAATACAAATGCCGTTTTTCCCATCCCGGGACGTGCAGCAATAATGATCAAGTCACTGGGTTGCCATCCTGAGGTAAGTTCATCTAACTTGTGAAAACCAGTTGGCAATCCGCTCAATCCCTCTTTGGTACTAATTTCTTCGATTCGTTTTTTCGCCTGAGCTACTAAGCTTTGTGCCGTTTCGGAACTTTTCTTAATGTTTCCTTGTGTAACTTCGTACAGTTTTGCTTCGGCTTTATCCAACAAATCAAAAACATCCGTAGTTTCATCATAAGCATCTTCGATAATTTCATTAGAAATACGAATCAGACTGCGTTGGATAAATTTTTGAAGAATCACACGAGAGTGAAATTCAATATGTGCAGAAGAACTGATCTTTTGTGTCAAGCTAACCAAATAAGCATCACCGCCAGCCAAATCTAATTTGGCATTTTTGCGCAATTGAGCTGAAACAGTTAGTAAATCGATGGGTTGATTTCCGACAAACAATTGATCGATAGCTTCAAAAATATACTTATGTCCTTCTTTGTAAAAGGCATCTGGTTGAAGAATGTCAATTACTTCGTCGATTCCTTTCTTATCAATCATCATTGCACCTAAAACAGCCTCCTCAAAATCAGTGACTTGAGGCGGTAACTTTCCTTTTTCTAAAGCAATAACATCTTTAGTAAAAGAACTGGAATAGGTACGTATATCTTTTGCTTTTTCCATAGTGCGAAAATAACTCTTTTTTTAATAGACTGTTCTTGTATTTCCTTTACATTTAATAAAAATAACCTTTTTAAATGTGATTAGCGGAATAATAAAGCACAAAAAATCCGAGCAATGCTCGGATTTTTTTATTGTATTTTTTATACTTAACTTTTGTATTCTCCCATTTCGAAATACTTTTCCATGCGTTGGTCTAGTAATTTATCTAATGGTGTTTTAGCAAGTTCTTTGTGTGTTTTTACAATGTAATTGCGCACTGATTCAAAAGTAGCTTCACGATCTGAATGTGCTCCACCTAGTGGTTCTGCAATGATATCGTCTACTAATTTATTCTTTTTCATATCGTATGAAGTCAATTTCAAAGCTTCAGCAGCTTGTTCTTTGTACTCCCAACTTCTCCATAAGATTGAAGAACACGATTCTGGTGAAATTACCGAATACCATGTATTTTCCAACATCGTTACACGGTCACCTACACCAATACCCAAAGCACCACCTGAAGCACCTTCACCGATAATAATACAGATGATAGGAACCTTAATGCGGAACATTTCATAAATATTACGTGCAATTGCTTCTCCTTGACCTCTTTCTTCAGCTTCTAATCCTGGATATGCACCTGGAGTATCAATTAAAGTTACGATTGGAATATTAAATTTCTCTGCCATTTGCATCAAACGCAAAGCTTTTCTATATCCCTCTGGATTAGCCATTCCGAAGTTTCTATACTGTCTAGTCTTTGTGTTGAATCCCTTTTGCTGACCAACAAACATAAAACTTTGATCTCCAATTTTCCCTAAACCACCGATCATTGCTTTGTCGTCTTTTACATTTCTATCGCCAAATAGCTCTAAAAAAGTATCTCCACAAAGCGCTTTAATATAATCAACAGTATAAGGTCTATTTGGGTGACGCGACAATTGTACGCGTTGCCAAGGACTCAAATTTTTATATATGTCTTTCTTTGTCTCTTCTAATTTTTTCTCGATCTGTGAGCAAGTTGTTGATACATCTACATCAGATTCTTCCCCGATTAACGTACATTTTTTTAACTGCTCCTCAAGTTCTTTAATAGGAAGCTCAAAATCTAAATATTCCATTTATGAATAATTTTTAGTTTCAATTACTAATCACAAAGATAAAATTTTCCTCTATATAGACCTCTATATTTCGCTAACTTTTATCTTTTTCCTGTTTTTAACAATAGCATTTAATACTACTGTACTCAATATTAATAGTGCTCCGATGTAAAATTCGGTGCTCATTTTCTCACTGTCTTTAAAAATAAGGATGGCTAACAAGATTCCGTATACGGGTTCAAGGTTAACGGTAAGCATTACGGTAAAGGGCGTAATATACTTCATTACATAAACGGAGCCGATGAAAGCAAAAGCAGTACAAAAAGTACCCAACACTAACAACCACAGCCAATCCGAAGTTGCTACGGTAAAAAATTCTGCTGTAAACCCACCGCTAAACAACAAATACAAAGACAAGATCAATACTCCTCCGACCATTTCATAGAATGTGATGATAGAGGCTGATGCTTGTTTGGCAAATTTTCCGTTAATAATCGAAAACATCGCTGATAAACACGCCGAAATTAGGGCCAAGATAATACCTTGGATATATTCCATACTCACGCTAAAAATAAGCGCTAGTGCACATACCACCATAAAACCGAACAAAACTTCGTAAGCGATAACTTTTCTTCTATAGAAAATAGGTTCTAAAATAGAAGTAAAGAATGCACCTGTCGACAGACAAGCTAAAGTAACCGATACATTAGATATTTTAATTGCCCAGAAAAAAGTTAGCCAATGCAATGCAATAACTACACCTGCGGCTAAAAACTTCATAATATTTCCTTTACTTTCTTTAAGTGTTTGTCGTTTAAAGGCAAACAAAATAAGTAAAGTAATCACGGCAATGACAATGCGATACCAAACCAATGGCAATGCTTCTAGCGTAATTAAATTTCCTAGAATAGCTGTAAACCCCCATACAAAAACAATGAGGTGCAACAGCAAATGACTTTTAACGTTATCTGCGAGCATTTCGTAATAAAAATATAGCTAAAATTGAAAATGTAACATTGGGAATCCAAACAGCCACAAGAGGTGACATACTAGAAGCTTCCGCTAACACACTGAATATTTTATCAAAGAAAACATAGATAAAGGCCAACGCAATACCGATAGCCAAGTTAATTCCCATTCCTCCTCGTCTCTTCATTGAAGACACGGATACGGCAATAATGGTCAAAATAAAGGCAGATACAGGTACACTGTATTTCTTATATAGTACAACTAAGTGAACATTGATATTTGATGAACCGCGCATGCGTTCTTTTTCAATAAATCGCTTTAGTTGCCCTAAAGTCATGGTTTCTGCAGCATAAACTACAGGACTTAGGTCGTCGATATCAAATTCTAACTGCAATTCCTTGGCGTCAGCAAATTCAAGCTTATCTCCAGCTTCTCCTACTGATCGTTTGAAATAGTCATACAAGGTATACATTTTTGTTTCAGCGTTCCATTCGATGCGTTTTGCCTCTATTTTTGAAACTAATGTATTTTCTTCAAACTCTTCTAAAGTAAAATTATATCCTGTATTGTTACCATAGTTAAAATTACTAACGAAGATAAACTCGTTGGCATTAATCTGTTTGAATACATTTTGACTTTCCCGAACCTCATCTCTTTTGAGATATTTATATCGGAAATCATTATAACCAGCACTAGCTCTAGGTACGATATACATCGACATAGCCAGGGCTAATAGGGAGATTAATGTTGCTCCAATTAAATAAGGGCGTAAGAAACGAGTAAAGGAAATACCCGAGCTCAAAATTGCCACAATTTCTGTGTTATTTGCTAATTTGGAGGTAAACCAAATAATGGAAATAAACAGAAATATAGGAAACAACATATTGGCGAAATAAACCGTAAAATCCAAGTAATACATTATTGTTGCCTGTACGGGAACTTTATTTTCGAGGATTTTATTGATTTTTTCCGAGACGTCAATAACAATACCAATAGGTACAAACAGCAAGAGCATCACAAAAAAAGTGGCTAAATATCGCTTTAAAATATACCAATCTATAATTTTCATCTGTAAACTACTTTTGCTATTTGACCTTTGTTTCTTGTTACAATCTTTCTCCTAACTGCTTTACCATTTTATTTTTCCATGCAGCAAATGTTCCTGCTAGGATTTGTTGACGCGCCTCGCGTACCAACCACATATAAAAACCTAAGTTGTGAATTGATGCAATTTGCTTTCCTAGTGATTCATTAGCAGCAAATAAGTGGCGTAAATAGGCTTTTGAGTATTCTGTATCTACCCAAGTATGTCCCATTTCGTCAATAGGAGAAAAATCATCCTCCCATTTTTTATTTTTAATATTAATGATACCATTGGCTGTAAATAACATCCCGTTTCTTGCGTTTCGCGTTGGCATTACACAGTCAAACATATCCACTCCAAGGGCAATATTTTCTAAAATATTAATTGGTGTTCCTACCCCCATTAAATAACGAGGTTTATCTACAGGTAAAATAGAAGTTACCACATCAGTCATTGCGTACATTTCTTCTGCGGGTTCTCCTACCGATAATCCTCCAATAGCATTTCCTTCTGCTCCAACATTCGCAATGTACTCAGCTGATTGTTGACGTAAATCTTTATATGTACTTCCCTGTACAATTGGAAATAACGCTTGTGAATACCCGTAAAGTTCAGGTGTTTTATTAAAGTGTGTCACACAGCGATCTAACCAACGGTGCGTCATGTGCATAGAGCGTTTCGCGTAGCGATAATCGCAAGGATAAGGTGTACACTCATCAAACGCCATGATAATATCTGCCCCGATTGCGCGTTGGATTTCCATTACATTCTCAGGAGAAAAAAAGTGATATGAACCGTCAATGTGAGATTTAAACTTCACTCCTTCTTCTTTGATTTTTCTATTAGCTGAGAGAGAATACACTTGGAATCCCCCACTATCGGTTAAGATATTGCGGTCCCAATTCATAAATTTATGCAAACCACCTGCTTGCTTTAAAATTTCTACTTTTGGACGTAAATACAAGTGATAGGTATTTCCCAAAATAATATCGGGATTTATTTCCTCTTTTAACTCTCTTTGATGTACTCCTTTTACTGTTGCAACTGTTCCAACAGGCATAAAGATAGGTGTTTCAATTACACCGTGATCCGTAGTAATTTTTCCAGCACGTGCACGTGACTGAACATCAGTATGTAATAATTCGAACTTCATATTATCTATTTACAACTTGCAAAGATAATTTAAAAGTAGTCATTCGCCCTAGTTTTTATCTATTTTTCTACTTTCTACAAAATGCGGTATTTAAAGAGAAGAACAACCACGATTGGTGCACCAAATAATGCTGTAATTGCGTTGATAGGCAACACCGTACTACTGCCGATTTGCGTTAACATATCACATAACAGCATTATTATACTCCCTAAAAACATACAACCCAGTAGCAAGGTACGGTGGGTGTTTTTTTTCCAAAGCATTCGAACGATATGAGGAACTGCCAAACCGATAAAAGCAATAGGTCCGACAAAAGCTGTAGCTCCCCCAGCCAATAAACTCGCTGTAATAATCAACCAATTTCTCGTTTGCTTGACGTTTATTCCCAAAGAGACAGCGTAATCATCGCCCAACAACAAAGCATCTAATCTTCGAATCAAAAGCAAAGCCATGAGCACTCCTATACTTACAACAATACCAAAAAGCACAAGCATCTCTGGGGTTAAATTTCCTAAACTACCCGCCATCCAAACTACGTATTTTTTCAATTGATCTGCTTGACTAAAATAGGTTAATAAGGCTATTATGGCATTGGCAAAACTGCCAAACATTAGTCCTACAAGAAGCACTGTAATCGAATTTCTAACCTTATTAGACACCGCTAAGATAAACAACAGCAAAACAAAACTGCCGAGTATAGCAACTAAAAGCAACGTGTAATTTGAGGTTAAATAAGACGTTAGTACTGCTGGAACAACTGTACCACCTAGTAGAACAAGAGCTACTCCCAATCCCGCACCAGCACTAATTCCTAAAACATAAGACTCCGCCATAGGATTTCGAAAAAGCGTTTGCATCAAAGCTCCACTAACAGATAATGCAATTCCAACAAGTATGGCTGCAATAGCTTTGGGTAAGCGATAGTGCAATACAATATACTCCCAAGAAGGTTTTTCTCCTTCCTGTCCTGTAAGAATATTCCAAACAGAAAGATAGGGAATCTTCACACTTCCCCAAGACAGATTTAAAATAAACAACGCGAGAAGTAGCGCTATTCCCACTAGCCAACTCAATTTTTTTACTTTCATTTATTTCAATTGTCGATAAAAATAGGGTTGATAATTGGGCAATACCGTTGGATGAAGGATGTGAATTAAATCTTTCAAAACCAAATCAGGTCGCAGTGCTCCAAGTTCATAAAAAAGAGAACCTCCGGTAGATCCTTTTGTAGAGGCGAACGAGTACACTCTTTTATTTTTAAATGCATCAAACTCTTTGTAATGTGGATTAGCAGCATCTAAATCGGCTAGCGATTCATAATGCCCAGGATTGATCCAATATTCTGCTTGCTGTGCTTTTTCCAAAACTTGTTCAAAAGAAAGGGATAAACTTCCCGTGCCTTGAGTTTCCTTCCAAAGGTAATTCGCTTGTGCATCTTGAAAGTAAATTCCTGCCCAACTGTTTCCTTCAGGTAAGTACCATATATCTCCATACATCACACCACTCAATACCGTAGGTTGAATTTCTATGTTTTCTACTACTTGTAAAGTCAAAGTATAATCCTTTACTATTTGATTAAAAAATTGATTAGCTTCCGCTTCTCTATCAAATAAAACGCCAAACAACTTAATCCATTCTGCCTTTCCCAGCGGATTTTGCTCTGTCCAATCTCCATTGTATAAAACAGGAATTCCCGCTTGTTCAATAGTTTGTAGTGCTTTATTGGAATGATCCATAGCAAAAGTCATCAAAACATCTGGTTGTAAATCAATGAGCGTTTCAACATTCAAGGCTTCATTTTGTCCTAGCTCTTGAACACTCCCTTGTTCTATTCGATCTCGAACAGACTGTGTTGAGATATAATCTAATCCGGCAAACCCAATAAGAGAAGAAACTTTATCTAGCACATCCAAAGCGGGAATATGTGTAGTAGAAGTACAAGCTATTGTTTGAATCGGAATTTGAACTTGAGTATATTGAAGCAAAGAGTCAGGAACTTGCGCTTGTTCTCTCTTCAAGACATAGGTAAATTGTTCTTTTGCACCCACCCAAGGTTGTGTGATTCGCACAACGTAAAAGTCATCATAGGAAGCTAGGGTAAATCCCTTTGCATAGGTAATAAGCGATTGCTGTGTTACTTGTTCTATTGCGGCTGTTGGTTTATCCTTACAAGCAACAAACAAAAGCAATGTCATGCATCCTAAAAGATAAAAAGCTATTTTTTTCATATCCTCTTAATGTTTACGATACAAAAATAATCTTATTTCTTTTATTTGGAGAGAGGAAAGAAGAGAGAGGAAAGAAGACCTCTCTCTTCTCTCCTCTCTCTTAACTAAAATAAAATCGTTTAATTTTAAACTTTAAATCTTTTTTCTTGTAAAATCTAAATTGAAATTTAATGGTTTCTAGCCACAAACGGATAAAAACTTCTTTAGAGTTTTTTCCGATCAATCGAGCATAGTGTTCGGCCATCTTTTCAATATCTTGAATATTGGTTGTTAGATGTGCTAAGTTTTTCATGCGATGCGTAAATGACATCACTTGATCAAATTTCATTCGATTCAAATCTACCAAATAAAATTTATACGCTCCGTTTTCTTTTTGTTCAATCAGGGTATTCCCTGGTGAATGATCTAAAAAATTAATCCCTTTCTCATGTAAACCGTAAGAAAATCGAACGAATTCTTCCAAAATCACTTCCCGATTGGGATAATTCTTTTGGGTAATTAAATCGCGATACGTTAATTCGGCATCCACCAAAACAGAAATATAAAAGGTATTTCGAATTCTTGTGGTTGTACTGTATTCAAAGTACGCAACAGCTTGTGGATTAGCTACTCCAAGTTTTTTTAATCTTTCAGCATGTTCAAAGGATCTCAGTCCTTTTGGTTTTCTAAAAAACTTATACACATATTGATTAAAAATATTGGGGATTTTAAAGGATTTAATAGCAACTCGTTGTCCGGTTGATAAGGTGGCAATTTTGATTGAGTTTCTAGTTCCTTTAAAAAGGTAAGTAGTTAATTCGTCATAGTTTTCAATTAAATTAGTTAATTCTTCTTGTTGGTCGTGATATAAGGGATGTAGTAGTGTTTTCACCCTTAGTTGAGTCATATGTAAACTATTTTTTATTTACAGGCAAGATACTGCCTTTTCAGGAAACTAAACCCAGCTGCTTAAAAACACAAACACCACTATATCAATAAGTTAAAATACAAAAAGAATCGATCACCTATTTCTTCCACCCATTTAAAGACCTCTCTCAAATTAAGAATAAAACTCACTTTATTCCTTATAACTTGCGCTTATTCGTTATAAAAAGCACTCTTCTACTCTATTTAACACAAAATCAAAACTTAGTTTTAAATTAAAAATGCGTCATTTGCGTTTATTTGATTATTGTGAAATTCAATACAATCAACGTGTTTACGGACTTTTTTAAAGCTAAAATTGCAATTTTGATTCACTTTACATATTTTTAGTTCATTAAATTCCGAACTAAAAAATAAAAAACAAACAATTATTTTTTTCACAAGTGGCTTTTACACTTTAAATTGAACTATGTTAATATTTGTTAAATAGCATTATTCCATTCTTTTTTCTTCTCAAATGAGGGTAATACGCTATACGAAAGCCCTGTTTTTATCGTTATCAAAGCAAAGAAACACAAGGAAATTTTTTTTGAACATTCTATTTCAATACCTAACATTTCAGACCTTTAAACCCATATGCTAGGTTATAAGTAGATGTTTACAAGATAATTACTTGCATTCCCGTAATTTTTATCGTTTAGTTCTTGTTTATTTCAGAATAAAAACTAATTTTGAAAAAGATAAAAATTAACATTTTATTAAACTTTCACTTTCGTGTAATACTAATACTATGCAACTAAATATGAAAAAACTTTTATTTCTAGCACTATCATTATCAATCCTTTCAACATCTTGTAGTACATCAGATGATCCATTTATTGAAAAACCACAAGCACCTAATCTTGATAATGGTTTGATCATATTAAATGAAGGAGGTTTTCAATTGAATGATGCATCCATAGGATTTGCAAGTTTTACTTTCGATAAATATCACGAAAACATTGCTATTACTCCAGAGAAGATACTAGGAGATGTTGCGCATAGTATTGCATTTAAAGACAACAAAGCTTATGTTGTGATGAAAGGGTCTAATTCGATTGAAATTTTTGACCGTTACACATTTAAACACGAAGGATCAATTAAAGAAGGATTACATCAGCCCCTTTACATTGCTTTTGCCAACAATTTAATGTACGTAACGAATGCGGAGTCAAAGAATGTTGCAATCTATGATTCAAGCAACAAGTTAATTCACGAGATTGACATGGGAGCGGAAGTTGGACAAATTATCGCTTGGAATACAAAACTATATATTCAGAAAAATATATCAGAGACAAAGAGTGAGATTGCTATACTGAGTGCAGACTTTGCTGTATCTAAAAAAATAGCTATTGAAAGTGAATTAAAAGGAATGGCTGTATTGGGTGATTTCGTTTACGCGATTTCATCAACAACTGACAAATCGTATTTCTACAAAATAGATGCACATACAGATTCAAAAGCAACGGAATTCTTTTCAACGAGAAACTCAAATGCAAAGAACTTGCGTTTAGACAATAACGACTTATACTATACTAGTGCAAATCACATCTATAACTGGAGAACAAGTGACACGAATGTACAAGTAGCACCAGTATTAAG
Organism: Myroides sp. WP-1; assembly: GCF_014145635.1. Lineage (GTDB taxonomy): Bacteria > Bacteroidota > Bacteroidia > Flavobacteriales > Flavobacteriaceae > Flavobacterium. Next base: position 308,743 of record NZ_JACHTC010000002.1, on the reverse strand, counting down.
TATTCCGACAGAAAAATTCAACGAAGCTTCTTCTTTTTACGGATTTAATGTTATCAATACAACTTTTTACATTGGAGATGCAGGAGATATGAATGAAGCAAGTACGGTTGATGTCTATCAAAAAGGAAAAAAAGTCAACAGTTTTAAAGCGGGAATTTTAACGAACAACTTCTACGCTAACTTCAAAAAATAAAAAAAGAGTCCAATTGGACTCTTTTTTATTTATACATCCTTAACACTATCTTTTAAAAAAGTGACAATAATTCCATTATATTTCCTATTTTTACTCTAGATATTAATTTAGTTCGCAAGAATAATGAAGAACAAAAAAAATTTCACCTACTTCATTGTCGGTATATTGGCCATTAGTTTACTTGTGTTGATTGTACAAACTCAATACCTCAAGACAACACGTACAACCTCAGAAACCAATTTGGGGACGTTTACAAACCCAGAAGTAGCTTACCAAGAGTGTAAAACTATTTTGACAGAGGTTTCTAAAGCCGTAAATACCAGCGATACGACAAATTAAAATAGCATGAAACGAATTATACCTTATTTACTTTTTTGCTTTGCTCTTTGCACTGCAAATCAAGCTTTGGGTCAAGACACTTTTTCAAAGTTTGAAAAAAACAAAAACATCAACAATGTAGTTGTAAACAAAAAGATGTTTGAAATGATGGCTAATGTTAAGGTCGAAGCAACGAATACGGAAGAACAGCTTTACTTTGATCTCATCAAAAAATTAAGTAGTCTACGCGTTTTTAACTCAAAAACACCTGAGGTAAAAAAAGAAATGACTACAACTGTGCAAGACTACGTACAGGCTAAAAACTTAAAAGAACTGATCAATAAAAAAGACAATGACGCTAAAATTGTCATTTACATTGACAAAACAGGGACGAATCAAAATATTTCTGAACTAGTAATGATCAATGATAGTGTGGATCCTTCGAAAGAAACGATTTTAGTTCTCATCACAGGGAACTTCAGTTTAAAGGAGCTTTCCTCTCTAACTAAAAAAATGAATCTTCCTTTAGGCAATACCCTAGACAAATTATAAAAACATCAACGCCCCTTAAAAAAAGGGGCGTTTTTTATTATTCATCATAATATACTGATATTTATCATTCAATATTATTATTATTTTTCATAAATTAGTACAGAATAACATTAATAAACACGTATTATGAACTTAATGAATTTACCTCTGTACAATTTTGCTAATGGCACATTTATGATCATTATCTTTGGCTTAGTATGTGTGGGTCTTGTTGTAGCTATTTTCTTATTCATGGGAGGAAGCTCAAAAAAGAATGAAGAAGACCAACAAGAGTAGGACAAAATTTGATATACAACACAAGAGAGAAAAATTGTGATGAGCGACCATCACAATTTCTTCTTTTCGCTCAACATTGGGCATGAAATTTTGTGGCCTAATTTTACGCCATTGCTGTGCACAATTCAATCAAGAATCCGTTGCAATCGGTGACGTAAGCAACGGTTTGTCCCCAAGGTTTCACCTGACTCTCTTCATACAACGCTCCTCCTACTGCTATTACTTGAGCAACAGCTTCTTCAACGTTTGCCACAACAAAGCCAAGTTCTATACCAAAAACGCGCTCCTTACTAGCTGAAATAAAACCTTTTGACAAATTGGATGTAGCGAGTGCTTCTGATGCAAACGCAATCGTTGTTTCACCAGAAATTAACTCTGCATAATCGCCTTCTGGAGTGCAGAACTTGCGTTCAAATCCAAACGCCTTTTCGTAAAATTCAACGGTAGTTTCTACCTGTTTTACATACAAAATAGTATAAGAATATCGAATCATATTTTTTGTCCGAATATACAATTTGATTTTAGCAAAAAAACATACTCAATCTTCTTTTTTCATCACTCTTATTGTTTTCTAACCTACCATTAAATTTCTTTAATGTTAATTTTCAAGTACTTATAAGTTTTATTTTTGTTTAAAATTTAGCTTATGAATATTTTACTTGTTGAAGATGAAACAACTGTATCGAATTTTATCCGCAAAGGATTAGAAGAAAGTCAACATCACGTAACGTTAGCTTATGAAGGGTATATGGGATTAAAACTCGCAATGGAACACGAGTTTGACCTCATCATATTAGATGTAATTCTTCCGAATATCAATGGTTTTGATATTTGTCAAGAGGTTAAAAAGTACAAATCGGATATTCCCGTCTTAATGCTCACTGCCTTATCTACCTTACACGATAAAATTAAAGGATTCAATATGGGAGCAGATGACTATTTAACCAAACCCTTCCATTATGAGGAACTTTTATTGCGTATTAATGCTTTAACACGCCGTAATAAAATGACCATGCCTAGCCTTGAATACACCGCAGATAATTTGGTCATGAACTGTTTCAAAAAGAAAGTTTATCGCGATTCGGAAGAAATCAATCTCACGCAAAAAGAATATCATTTACTCGAGTATTTTTTACTCAATAAAAATCGCGTACTCAGTCGCGCTCAAATTGCAGAAGCAGTTTGGGGTATTGACTTTGATCGAGGAACCAATCTCATTGATGTATACATCAACTACCTGAGAAGAAAAATCAATAAAAATCAAGAGACCCCCTTGATTCAAACGGTGATTGGTATGGGGTATATTTTAAAAGATGAGTAATGAAAATAAGAACCCGCCTTTCCCTACAATTTATTGGTTTATTTGCTATTTTACTATTGAGTGTTTTAACTTCTATTTACTTTGTAGTAGCCTCTCAATGGAAAAATAATTTCTTTCGTCAATTGGAAGATCGCGCCATAACTGTCGGTCATAACTATTTAGCAGAAGACAATTTTACTGCAGCCGAATATGAAGAAGTTCTCCGAAAATTTCCCAGAACGCTACCCAAAGAACAAATACGCATTTACACCTCTTCCTTTGAACCTACCTACATAGCAGAACAAGAATTGAAATGGGATAAACACGTATTAAACCAAATCTATACCCAAAAAAAAATACAATTTAAACAAGATGGAGACTATATCGTTGGTGTGTTTTATGAAGATAATTCTGGAGATTATATTATCGTTGCCAAAGCGACAAATGAAAATGGAGAAAAAGCTTTACACCAATTGCGCAGTATCATGCTCTTTAGTTTACTCATTGCTTTGATTATAACTTTTATTCTATCTCGTATCTTTTCAAATTCGCTATTGAATCCGATTAAAAGCATGATTAATCACATTCAAGATAAAGATGTGGAAACACTCATTCAGCCAATTCCAGTGGAACACATGTCAAATGATGAGATTAAAGTGCTAAGCAACACCATCAACACCTTGTTTTTGCGTCTTCATCTATCCTTTGACAATCAACAGTCTTTTGTTTCACATGCATCACACGAATTAAAAACGCCAATCGCTTCGATGATGGGCAATGCAGAAATTGCTTTACGCAGTCCGCGCTCTACTACTGAATATCAAGAAGTATTGGAGGGCATAGTCAGAGATGCAAGTCACATTGATCGAATCATCAATAATCTACTTACCTTATCTCAATTGAACAATGCGCGTTATTCGCTTATAGAAACGCCTTTTGAGACATTTTGGTGGACTGTTATTGATCATTTAATTGCCAAACAAAAAGATTTAAATCTCAACCTAGCCCTAGAAACACAGGAAGAATTATATGCCTTATACTTTACGGGAAATTCACATTTATTAGAATTAGCGCTTTCGAATATTATTCTCAATGCACATAAATTTTCGCACCAAGCACCAATACAACTAACGCTAACAACGGATGATTCTGCTATTATAATTGCCATTGCGGATCAAGGAATTGGCATACATCCAGAAGATTTGGACAAACTTTTTCTGCCCTTCTTCCGATCCTCAAATGCTTTGGGGATTAAAGGTACTGGGTTGGGTTTATCCTTGGCTTATAAGATTGTAGAATTACACAAAGGAACAGTAAACGTAACTTCGATTCTACAACAAGGGACAACAGTTACAATTCGAATTCCCAAACAATTTAAAAAGACACATTAGTTTTTTTTAATCTCTTTTTAATTCCTTCTTGATCTCGATTTAAAGTGCTTCTAATCTGCTGCCATTAGGTTTGTATTCTCAATAAACACAAACGGATATGCGCAAAACGAAAAGATTTTTAGCTACTTTATTATGCTATTTTGCTTTATTAAGTGCTCAAGCTTATGATAAAAAGATTCCTATTTTAGTACGAGATGCAGAAACCTTACTCCCCTTACCAGGAGTAACGATAGAGAATATCAGCAAAAATGAATATAGCTTTACCTTAGAGGATGGTTCTTTTGATTTAACGACTGAAGGAGAAGAAGAAACGATCCAATTGAGGTTATCGTATTTGGGGTATCAAGACCAATTTCTCTCCTTTACTATCGATGCTATTCCCGATACGATTGACTTGTTCATCGAGGAAAACGTATTGGATGGCATTGTAATTACAGGCTATACGAAACAATCCAAGTCAAGAACCACAGGAGCTATTGGAAAAATTGAAGCTAAAGCATTGAATCAATTGCAAGTAAGCTCGATGGATCAAGCTCTACAAGGGCAAGTACCTGGTTTGTACGTTGCTTCACCCTCAGGTCAACCCGGTACCCCAGGTCGTGTTACGATTCGCGGTATTGGTTCTTTACAAGATGAAAATACAAACCCATTGTATATCTTAAATGGCATGCCCATTTCACCAGAAACATTTACGTCTTTGCCTGCAGAAGACTTCGAAGATATCACCGTTTTAAAAGATGCAGCTGCTACGGCACAATATGGCTCACGAGGAGCCAATGGGGTTATTGTTATAACCTCCAAAAAAGGGGTGCCTCAATCTCCACTTCGTGTTACCTATCAAACGCAATTGGGGTTTGCTCAAGCCAACAACAGCAAATGGGATATGATGAACACCAATCAACGTTTGCAATTTGAAGAACTCTTACAAGATCCAAATTTACCTGGTTGGGCATATTCTGTGCAAAATCCTTACAAAACAGTGCAAGGTGTTAAAGTAGCCAAAACGGATGAAGATTATATTCGAGATGCTCAACAGCTTGAACAGTTGAGAAAAACAGATATCGATTGGCGCAAGAAATTATTGCGCAAAGGTATGATTCAATCCCACGCGTTAAGTTTAACGAGTGGATCTGAAAAAACACAACACTATACCTCCTTTACTTATGCAAATCAAGAAGGTGTTTTATACAATTCAGATTTAGAACGATTTACGATAAATTCCAATATTCACCACCAAAGCAAACGCTTTAAGGCTGATTTTTTCATCAACTTGGCACATAGCAACAGTAAAGAGTCCGAATCGGATTTTGACGTCAGCGAAACCAACCCAGTCGCTTCTCTTTACTTTGCTTTGCCTTATGAAAATCCTTATGATGAGCAAGGTAAACTACAACCTGGGGTGAATCGATTTGGAACAAATGCGCTATCTATGTATCAAGATGTCAACCGCAAATCAACTAGCCTAAAAGGAGTCCTATCCAGCAATTTCTCTTATGCTATTACAGATGAATTAAAATTAACCTCAACCTTAGGGGTTGATTACAGCAAATATTCCAATACACATATTATCAAACCTGATACGTATTTTGGATCGTTAGTGGAAGAAGGCGGACAAGGGATGTACAGTCAAGGAGATCAAAATAAGATCAGTACCATGAGCAATATAGGTTTCAACTACAGAACTCAATGGGATCGACATGAACTTGAAGCAATTGGGCTAGTTGAAATTAACCGATATAAATACGATTATCATGGTTTTACGGGATTTGGATTGGTTTCTGGTTTGGATCAAACTCCTTCTGGCATTACGCCTGGAACACCCGAAAATGACTTTATTCCCAAAATAGAAGGTGGAGCTTCAGAAAATGTTTTGTTGTCTCAAATTGCTTTACTGCGTTACTCTTTTGAAAATAAATACACCGTAACTGGTAGTTTGAGAAGAGATGGCTCTTCTCGCGTACCCGCCGACAACCGATATAAATACTTCTATGCACTTGGTGGAAACTGGAACGCCAAATATGAAGATTTTCTACAGGATATAGAAGTAATCTCTACCGCAAGAGTACGCATGAGTTATGGATTAACAGGTAATGCGAATGGATTTGCCAGTGACTTTGGTTATCGTCGTTTGTATGGTCCTGGGCAATATAATGGGCAAGCAGGATTAGTACCTATCACACCAGGAAATGCCAATTACAATTGGGAAATGAATCGAATTTTTGATGTGGGTGTTGAGATGGGATTTTTTCAAAATCGCTTAGTTACTGAAATTGATTTCTACAACCGCATAACGAGTGATCTATTCTTGGATCGCACTTTATCTATGACTTCTGGCTTTGAGTCTCTTCCTTCTAACTTGGGTAAAATACGCAACCGTGGAGTGGAGTTTAGAATTGCAGGTGATCTGATTCGTCAGGGAGATTTTACGTGGAACATGGGACTAAATCTCGCTTTCAATAAGAATAAAATTCTCCGTTTGGGTGATGAAGACGACATCGTAACAGAGGATTATTCTATTCATCAAGTAGGAAAGTCATTAGGACATTTTTACATGGTACGTTGGGCAGGGGTAAATACACAAACTGGAGCTCCACAGTATTTGGATAAAGAAGGTCGTATTACTGATGAATATAATCCCGAAGATGCGGTTCTTGTCAAAGGTAGTTTTGACCCTTCTTGGAAAGGGGGAATCACAACAAACTTCCGCTATAAAAATTTAGAAGTAAGTGCGTTGTTTTCTTTTATCAAAGGAATGTATCGTCTCAATACAGGTGAATTTTATCGCACCGCCGCAGATCCGAATTATCGCATCTACAACCAATCGACCAGTATGTTGGACATGTGGCAGAAACCAGGAGATGAAAGTAGCAATCCACACCCAAGTTACACGAGATATTTAACCGATCGCGAATTGCAAAAAGCGGATTATCTAAAATTGAGAAATGTAACGATCAACTATAAAATGACCAACTTGGGTAGAGCCAGTAAATTCGTCAAAGAGGTGAATGTATTCGCCCAAGGATCTAACCTCGTTACTTGGACCAAATGGAAAGGACAAGATCCTGAAGACGACAACAACTGGTACCAATATGAATATCCACTCCCGCGTACTATTACGGCAGGTTTAAAAGTAATTTTCTAAAAGATACATACCATGATTAAAATAAGATATACCATACTAGGGCTTCTTTTCGCTCTTTGTTCAGTCTTTTACTTGACGAGTTGTGATCGCATGTTAGACATTGACCCTAAGGAGAATGTCGATTCTGATCAGCTTTACAAATCGGTGCGATACTTTGAATACGGAGTGGTTGGGGTTTACAACAGTTTACATTTAGAATACTCTGTCTTATTGGGAGCTGTGATGGCTGATGAGTGTAAATTGAGCAGTGAGAATACCGGAGTTGATGGTTATGCTGTTCAGCTCAATCGATGGACGTACAGTTCTGATGATGAATTGTTGCACGAAACTTGGAAAGATTACTATCATACGCTATACAAAATCAATGATTTACTGGAGAATCAGCATCGAGTTCCCCAAGAAACGACAGTCGATAAAGAAAAGATGTACGCACTACAAGGTGAGTTACACGGATTACGCGCATTAATCCACTTTGAACTTCATCGTGTTTTTGGAGATTCAGATAGTCAAAAAACACAAGCGTCAACGGTTCCTTATGTTGTTGATACTGATTTATACAAAAAGCCAGGAAAAACGCCTAGGGAAGATTTTTACTTTTTGTTATGGGATGATATACACGTTGCGGAAAAACAGTTGAACAATACGGATGGTCCTACGCGTTTTTCACTTGCAGCAACACAAGCCCTTGCAGCTCGCGTGGCACTGTATCAGCAAGATTACAACCGAGCGATTACCTATGCCAGTAAAGTAATTGATCGCTATCCTTTAGCTACAAAAGAGCAATACACTGCTTTATGGCAACAAAATCAAACGGCTGAAAGTATCTTTAAGCTTGCTAGAAATAACGATGATGAGCTTCGTCCAAATACGTTATGGTACAACTTCAATACTGGGAAGAACTTATTTTATGCTTCGAATAAATTAATTCAATCCTACGAAGTAAACGACATTCGATCCATTCTATTCTTTGGAGAAGAGCAAAACAATCAAATTGCCAAATACGCTGGAGAAAACAATGAAAATAGAATTAGCGATTTGCCTGTATTTCGAACTGCCGAATTGTATCTTATTCGCGCAGAGGCACTTTTCAATTCGGGATCACAAGATCAAGCGCTAGCCGATATTCACGCATTAGAAGAAGCGAGAACAGGAATCGCTACCACTACTTTACTCAGAGAAGAACAATTATTAGTTGAGCGCTTTAAAGAATTGGCTTTTGAAGGACACCGCTACTTTGACTTAAAACGCTTGGGTAAAACACTAGAACGCAATTCAGAGGATCTAGCCGCTCTCTCTGATAATCCATTCCTCTTATTTGGCAGTCCACTCTATCAATTGCCTATCCCTTTAAAAGAAGTACAAAGCAATCCTAATTTAGGTAATTAGCTGGTGGTTGACATGGATTTTCTAGTACAAGGATATGCGATCTTTTACAAGTCAATCTAGTGACGCGCAAAAAATATAAAAAAAGCCCCTAGAACAGTGTACTAGGGGCTTTTTTAATGTTATATCAATTGGAACAATTATCCTTCAAAATCTCCACAATCATGTACCTCAAATGTTTCTAACAAACTGCGTAACGTATAAAAAGAAGCTTCTCTAAATAGCGATTCATCTATTTCCTCACCGATTACTTTCAGACTATAAACAGGATAATCTTCTACTTGTTCAAATACAAACGTATGAGATTTAGTTCGAATGCTAATTTGCGCTCCTTTTTCTTCTACGGCTTCAATGGCATAAGACAACTGACTATTGAGGTCGCAAGCATTCATTACAGTAATCATTTCTCCGTCAATTAAAATATTGACAACATCACACGCATAGCAATTACCTCCAAATTCCAATCCATACTTCGTCGTAACTACTGTTGATGTAGGATCAACAATTTCCATAGGAACGAGTAATTCACTACTAATTTTTTGTAGTGTTTCTGTTTTTTCAAATGCTTTTGCAGCATGTTCTTTCGTTGATACTTCGGTAGTTGTTGTATCTTGTTCTGTATTTTGTTTACACGCTAGTGCGAACAAACATACAAGTGTGAGTGTCAATAGTTTTTTCATATGAGCTGATTTAAAACAAAGGTAGTATTTCTATAGGAAATTTAACTAAGGGATTTACCTTTTGATTGGTTTTGTTTGCATATCCATTGACTCCCAAACAAAAATAAACTACATCCAATAAGAATGACCCAAAGGCTATGATTCACCATTGCGTAAAATGATTCTTCAAGGGTGTACGTACTCCATCCAGCTTCTCGATCTTCAAAAATTCCCCAATCAATCCAAAACCAAAGCAAACTAACGAGTATGAGGTGGCTTACTAGTTGCAAAAGCCAAGGTTTAATTCGCAATACAAGAAACAAAAAAAGTATGTAGCCCACACTGACAATCAGAGAGGCAAAAAATGCATCGGTATAAAAATCGTATGACAAACTACTTGAAGGTTGATCCTTAAAAGGACGCATAGCAATGGATGCTTGTACAAAAGCCAAAGCTACAAACAACAGTTCATACCACAGAACACTTCGCCAAAAAGCAATTCGTTTGGAAGATACTATACTCATGAAACCAATTTCTTTTATTTCTCCCAGCAATATACTTTAAAAAGTGCGCTAACACTCATTTTTATGAACTTTTCTTGTGTTTTTTATTTCATAGGTAAAAATCACTAAAAAGAGAAAAACCTTTAGCTCACGTTACTTCTAAAAAAGAAACAAAAAAAGGTGTTCCGATTGGAACACCTTGATATAACTGTTTATTATAAACGAATTACTTCGTATAAATTTTAAGCGTAGTACCACTTGCGTAGTAAAGATTTTCCGTTACTGGGTCAATTTCATACAACGGTTTGTTCCCATCTAATTCAATCTTCACCACTTCTTGTCCGTCTTTTTTGCGTACTTTCACTAATTCAGGCCCTTTTTCACCTCTATTAGCTACGAAAGCATATTCATCATTTTGCTTCATTGCATTAAAGCGATTTTTCACTTTAGCTGTTAGGTTTTTATCTAACGCATCCGCAGCTCCACCAAAAGCATCTGCATTTCTGTTGGCGCGATTCTGTGCAGCTTCGGTCAATAAACTTCCAGTTTCAGATTTCAGTTGTCCATTTGCATCTCTATACGTCATTGTAACAGTAGCATTGGCCATAGCAGCATTAGCTCCTTGTCCTGTTTGCAACAAAGCTCCACCTACAATTCCTGCCGATTTCAACAGCCTACGTTGTCCTTCTCCTGGTTCTTTATAGGTATTGTGGTATAATTGATTTCCTTCGTAATCCAATCCAATTACATCATTCTCTCCAACTAAGCACACTCCCCAATCAAAAGCTTCAATACTCTTAATTGTTTTATCGTTGTTCACTTCAACTTTACCTTTTGGTTTCGGATCGTCCGTAGAGTTTGCATCAAAAGTGTAAATACGCTTGTTGTTATATACTAAAAACTTATCTCCTGTTACCGAATAAACCAAAGGTCTTTTCTTATCAAACTTCACATTCTTTTTCCAAATTTTCTTACCTGAAACATAATCAACCATGTTTCCGTACGTATCTGTTAAATAAAAAACGCGATCACTACCAACCTTGTCTAAATAGTAAACTTCGTCCTTCTCATCATCTGCAATTTCTACAAATTTCTTCCATTTATTTTCTCCATTACTGTTTACCAAGTTCATCTCGTTATCTGCAATATACAGATAGTCTTGTTCTACTGGAATTACACGTTTGATGTTTTTTCCTTTCGCATCTTTCTTCCACACTTTTTTGCCATCTTTATAGCTGAAAAAGTTGAATCCAGTGGTATGAGCAACTAAAATTTTATCTTGATGATCTTCTAAATAAGAGATATTTTTCGTTGTAATATTGTCTTTCCACAATTTATCTCCATTCGATAAGTTTAATACATTCAAGGCGTATTTAGATGAAAACAAACTAGATTCATCTGTAATTACTACTACTTTGTCTTTACTTTGATTGATGAAGAAATTAGTAATTGCGTAAGATGTATTCCAGTTTACATTTCCTGTATTTTTATCAATATTGTATAAAACACCTTTCACCGTAACCATAATGGTAGATCCTACCGATACAATCTTATCTTCTGCTACGCGTTTTACTTTAAACAATCCACCTAGAGTTTTTCCTAAACTATCTACTGTTCCTAGAGGGTTAGACCATTTAATGTTTTTTGTACTTAAATCAAAGTTAACAAACTCGATTTGATCTCCTTTCACACCTAAAACTAATAAAGCATTTTCGGCTAGCATATAATAGGTTTCTAAAATACGGTAACCTGCATCTGCAGAATTAAATACGACTTTTCCAGTTGCAGCATTAATGATTAAATCATTATTTTCTAAATTCACTAAGGCAAAAGGAGAATTGGGAATTAATGATAGTTCTTCATTTTTGGAAAAAGCACCTATGAAATCATTAGCAGATAGCTTCGAATTAATCTTATCTATGCTTTGCAAAGTAGTAGTACTGCTATAGTCCTTTTTTGCAATACTCCAAACCACCTTATGGTTTTCGGCATCGATGGCAGAGATATTTTCTTTATCCTCTACCAATACATTTCCCGTTAGAGGTTCTAAGAGAACCTGTTCGATAGTATGTTTTAAATCCACATTAACTTGTGCATTTACCCATACACTAGACAGCAAAGCTGCCAATACGTAGTATTTTAATTTCATATGCAATTGTTTTTTACAATTTGTCATTTTATCGAGGGCAAATTTAACAAAATAAACACCTAACAAAAACATATTTTTACAAAATAACCATTATTTTAAAGCAAAATAACAAATTATAAACATTAAATATTGATAAAAAACACCACTATACGCAAATTTATCACGAAACAAACCACCGTTTATACTAACAGAACTGTTTCGTTTGATTCGACAATTTCACTCCAAGACCAATTGACAATACAGGGATCAAATTCCCACTACTCTCCTCTTTATTCGCTGCGTTGATGTTTATATCATTAGGTTTATAGTTTATTTTGGTCTTCGATGCGCTGTCTACTTTATGAATACTTTTTCTTCAACAGTAAGCTAGCCTTAACGAGTAAAATCAGTACGGGTACCTCAACTAAAGGTCCTATGACACCAACAAAGGCTTGAGGGGAGTGTATTCCAAATACTGCAATAGCTACAGCAATGGCTAATTCAAAGTTATTTCCTGTTGCTGTAAATGCGATAGCTGCATTCTTATCATAGGGAACTCCCATAGATTTATTGAGGAAAAAACTAATAAAAAACATCAATACAAAATAGATAATCAAAGGGATTGCCACTTGAATTACCTGTCCAGGAAGTTGAACGATTTGCTCTCCTTTTAGGCTAAACATAAACACTATGGTAAAAAGCAACGCATATAGGGTGAAAGGAGAAATAAAGGGAATAAACTTGTGATTGTACCAAATCTCTCCTTTGTATTGTACTAGATATTTTCGGCTTAGAAAACCTGCCAAGAAAGGAATCCCTAAGTAGATTGCAACACTTTGTATTACATCAGTCATCGCAATGGAAACATCAAAGGAGGCAAATCCGAAGTATGGGGGTAGTACATTGATAAACAACCATACAAATACGCTGTAAAAAAGAATTTGAAAAATACTATTCAAGGCGATGAGTAAGGCGGCATATTCTCGATTTCCCTTAGCGAGATCATTCCACACAATGACCATCGCAATGCAACGCGCCAACCCAATGAGAATTACTCCTACCATTAAATCGGGCTGATAACGTAAAAAAATAAGGGCTAAAATAAACATCAAGATAGGTCCAACAACCCAATTCAACAACAAAGAAAGGCTCAATACTTTTTTGTCTTGAAAGGCTTTAGGCAATAAGGTATAATCTACCTTTGCCAACGGCGGATACATCATAATGATTAATCCTAACGCCAAGGGAATATTCGTCGTTCCTATACTTAATTTATTTAGTATTACAGGCAATTGAGGAAAAACATTCCCCAAAGCTACACCAATACCCATGGCTAAAAAAATCCATAGGGTAAGGTAGCGATCTAAAAATTTCATTTTTGTTTTCATCTTTTATTCTTTACTTGGGAGAACACGTAAAACATTTCTTGAGCAATAGACAAGCTGGCTTCTCTATAGGCGCATTCTTCTTCTGGCAGACCATCAAACGTCTTAGGATCAGCATAAGCGATGGCTACTCGATGACTAACTCCTGATATAAAAGGACAATCTCCGTCTGCTTGTGAACAAGTCATAACGGCAATGAACCCACTCTCTGGATTAAACACATGGTTGTATTTTTTAGAAAATCCAATCAGAGGAGCACTTCTACTATCGTACTTTAAACTATAGATTGGATTATCGTTTAAGGCTAATAAACTCACATTGATTCCTTGTTCTTGCAGGACCGTTGCCACTTGAGGTGCCAGCGCTGTTTCTTCTGTTCCACCAGAATAGCAATGGATCGTTACACATCCATAATAATGAGCGGCAACTTGTGCCCATACTTGAGCCAAATGACTACGCCTTGAATTGTGTGTACAAATGAATACTATAATAACACTTCCATCTTTATTCAATTGATCGCTAAGGCAATCTACAAGAGGAGTAAGTACTTCTTTGCGTTCCTCACTCAAAGTAGTTCGGTACAGCAAAGAAGTAATTGTTTGTTGTAAAACTGGATACACCTTAACAACAACCAGAATTAGGATCACAACAAGAGCTTGCTGTTTGCGGTAGATCTTCAGGCTTGATGCCACAAGCATCTTCCGCTAAGCAAGCGGTTATGGTATTCACTAAGATAAAATGCGTGCCATTAAAAGCTAAGTTATACTTGCCAATAGTTGTTTTTCCTTGGAATTCCACCTCTACTTCACCCTCTTCAATACCTAATTTATTTTCAGACAATCGAATAATATTCAACAACTTCCCTGCTTTTAGTCGATGCTCAAAATCATTGGCATTCCACAGCTGGAAACTCACTTTTTTCTCAGTGCGAATTACACCACCACAGTCGATGTATTTCTTATCTACTTGCCCCACTTCGGTTACGTGAAAATGTTCGGGTACAAAACTGCCATCTTCTAATTGAAAATCTACTTTTTCCAATCCTGCTAAAATTTGTTTTACTTCTGATAATTTCATGATTTTTGTTTTTATATTATTAATCGTAATATTACGATACGTTACATTAAAAAAATGCCTTAACAGCATTTATCAATATGCGTAGATTGCCCGAAGAAAGCTGCAAATTCAGTAGAAAACTCTTTCCAAATCTCCTCATCAACACAGTAGCAAACAGATTTTCCTTCTACCGTACCTTGTAATAATCCACTATTTTTCAACTCTTTTAAATGCTGAGATATTGTTGCTTGTGCTAAACCAAGTTCTTCTACTAGATCACTGCATATACAAGCCTTTTGGTTGATGATATACTGCAAAATAGCCAAACGTGCAGGATGTCCTAGTACTTTAAACATAGCCGCTAAGCGATTTTTCTTCTCACTAAATAATTCTGATTTTGTAATTCCCATCTGCTCTTTTTATTTTATCATCGTAATATTACGATACAAAGATATTTATTTTTTTATAACACCCACAAAAAAATTTTATTTTCTTTTGGCAACGATATTTTTGTATCTACTTATTCGCATTTTATACATTAAAATATCTTTATCTACCATTCAGAACGGTTAAAAAAACCTAAAAAGTCGTACATTAGACAAAAAATTATAAACTATGGGAATTTTTATTGGAATCGGTATTCTTGTTCTTCTTGTTCTTTGGTACATCGTTACAAACAACAGATTAGTAGCATTAAAAAACAACAGAGAAAATGCATTTGCTGACATTGATGTACAGCTCAAACAGCGTCATGATTTAATTCCTCAGTTGGTTTCTTCTGTAAAAGGGTATATGGAACACGAAGCAAAAACTTTAGAAAAACTAACACAAGCACGTACAGCTGCGATGCAAGCGGGAGATATCAACACCAAAATTCAGGCTGAACAACAACTTTCTTCTGCCTTAGCGGGATTGCGTGTTGCAGTTGAAGCATATCCTGATCTAAAAGCAAATACGAACTTCTTACAATTGCAAAACGAAATCTCAGATATTGAAAATAAACTAGCTGCTGTTCGTCGTTACTTTAATTCGGCTACAAAAGAACTAAACACAGCAATTGAATCCATTCCTTCGAACATTATAGCAGGGATTAAAAACATGACCAGACAACCTTTCTTTGAACTAGGTGCTGAACAGCGCGCTCAACTTGATGTTGCACCTGAGATTAAATTTTAATGGCATACGTTGGTTTACATACGCAAATTAGAAGAAACAACACCAAATCGGTTCTCCTTTTATTTTCTTTCCCCTTATTAATTTTACTGGGAGTCGTTTTTATTTTGGGCTACCTAGCTAGCTGGAATTGGGAAATGGCCTATGATCCGATCATACAAGTTACACCTATTGTTTTTGTAGTAGTTGGAATTTGGTTTGTTATTTCCTTTTTTTTTCACAACCAAATGATTCAGCGGGCCACACATGCAAAACCGCTAGAGCGAAAGGACAATATGCGGGTATACAACCTAACCGAAAATCTTTGTATGTCGGTGGGAATGCCTATGCCTAAACTGTTTATTATTGAAACTGAGGCCTTAAATGCCTTTGCTTCGGGGATCAATCAGAAATCACATTCTGTCACCTTAACCAGAGGAATCATTGACAAACTTGACGATAAAGAGTTGGAAGGGGTTATTGCACATGAACTGATGCACATCCGCAACAACGATGTGCGATTGCTCGTTGTCACTATCGTTTTTGTTGGAATTTTGGGTGTTATTCTCGATTTATTACTGCGCGGATTATTTAACGGTTTGGGACGAAGACGAGGAGGAAAAGACAATGGAGGTGCCATTATCATTCTCATCTTAGTAGTAACCTTAGTGATTTATTTTTTCTCTATGGTTTTTAAATTTGCTTTATCGAGAAGCCGAGAATATATGGCTGATGCTGGTGCAGTTAGCATGACAAAAGATGCCCATGCCTTAGCTAGTGCCTTGCGTAAAATCAGTGGGAATTCGAAATTAGAAACCACCAACAATGAAGTAAGAGAACTCTTTATTGACAACAGTAATGAGTCAAAAAGCAAGGGATTCTTGGGAGATATTAGTTCTATTTTCAGTACGCATCCTCCAATCGAAAAACGCATTGACTTTTTGGAAAAAATGTAATTTCATGACGTATTTCACAAGAAAATAAAACATTTAATTAAAAATGATAAAATATAAAAATCTGTTTGAGTAAAAACCAAACAGATTTTTTTTACATTTGCAAAGTATTTGACTACTCAAACATATTTCAAATGATAAACGAATCATTACAACTGTTGTTCAGCCTAACAAAAACACAATCTGTCCTTCAACGAAAATTTGATCGATTGAGTGTACACGGATTGAGCTATACCGATTTTATGCTACTCCATCTTCTTGCAAGCAATTCAGAAAATAAAATGAGGAGAATTGATTTGGCCAGTCGCATTGGGCTTACACCTTCGGGGGTGACACGTTTACTGAGTCCGTTAGAAAAAAATGGATTAGTAGGCAGAGAGCGTAATGCACGAGACGCTCGTGTTAGTTATGTCATTTTAACTGAAACAGGTCAACGCATTTATGCGGAGGCAAAAATAACTGCAGAAGCTGTAGCCTTGGAATTACTACCCAAAATAAAAGCAAATCAGCTGCAAGCGGTTATGGACTTGTTTAGACAAATTGACAAGGAATAATTGTTGTTGGTTATCGGTTATCGGTTATCAGTTATCCGCAGATTTTCTAAGATAAAAGGTTCCTTCCTTTAATCGAAGATTCGCAACGAACAAAAAACAAAAAACAAAAAAATGAAACACATACAAACCCCACACCTAACCCTTTGTTACGAAGATTTCGGATCTTCTGCAAATCCTTGTGTACTGCTACTTGGTGGTTTAGGGACTTCCATGACGAGATGGACGGTTGATTTTTGTCAACAACTGGCTCAACGCGGTTTTTATGTCATCCGTTATGACCATCGTGATACGGGTTGTTCGACCTTTACCTCTCCGAGTATAACTCATCCTGGCGAACTCATGGCCGCTTTGCAAAAAGGTAAAATAGAAACTCCTTTTTATTCTTTATACGATTTAGCGCAAGATGCCATCGATTTATTGGATCAGCTTCGCATTGAACAAGCACATATTATGGGGCGTTCAATGGGGGGAATTGTCGCTCAAATTTTGGGAAGTAAGTACAAAGAACGCGTGTTGTCTTTGGTGATTATTATGTCAACTTCCTTGAACCCAGCACTACCGCAAACGGATCCTCTAGTCATGCAACAAATGATGACGCCTCTTCCGTCTTATTTCACTGCGAAAGAAGATCACCTTCAAGCGCGATTGACCTTTACCAAACGCATTTCAAGTACTGATTTGCCTTTTAATGAAACAGAGGAAATCGCTTTAATTGAAGAAGATTATCGCCGCAATACAAAACCAAACCAAACGCTATTCCACGTAGCGGCTGTTGGATTTACACCCTATACTTCTGCAATAACGAAAGATATTAATTGTCCGGTGATGATTATGCATGGAACTCTTGATCCTATCTTCCCTCAGGAACACGCATTGGATTTACACGCTTCTATACCACAATCGAAATTGGTACTTATTGACCAAATGGGACACGATTTACATCCCAATCGCTATGCGCTTTTACTCGAAGAATTTAGCCATAATTGGGGATAAAAAAACGCCGATATTTCCCATATCTTTATCCTTACTAAAAAACATAAACGATGAGTATGATAGGCAATTTGCTTCGTGTTTCACAAGCAGACTTAGCACGTTACCAAGCCGATAGTCAATTATTTGAGGATCGCATTTACAAAGAATACGACGAAACAGACGAGGCTATGGTAGATTTAGATAAAGCTTGGCATGTATTGGCTTTTCTTTTAGGAGAAACAAAAGATAGATTCGAAGATCACCCGATGGCGGGTCTACTCTTCGGTAAACACACCCTAGATGAGAATCAAGATGTGGGTTATGGCCCAGCGAGATACCTTACTGCTGAAGAGGTAACAGAACTCAATCAGGCTCTAACTCAACTAACAGATGAGGAAATAAGAAAACGCTTTTCACCTGCTTTATGTGAAGAACACGATATTTATCCTTCTTTTTGGGTAGGAGAAGATGAAGAAGATTTATGGGAATATATCCAAGATAATCTCCAAGTTCTTCGTACAGCTTATCAAAAAGCTGCAGATCAAAATGAGGCGATGATTACTTATTTGAATTAAAGAAACAAGAGAGGGGAAAGAGGATAGGTGTGAAATTTCTCACCTCTCTTCTTTCTTCTTTATCTCACCTATTTTATATTGGTTTTTGTGTTCGATGAATATATCTCACCGAGTTTATATTGGTTTTTGTGTTCGATGAATCTCCACTGCGTTTCGATTTTCACTGCGTTTCGATTTCCTCTTTCCTGTACGTCCCTGATATAGGTTGACCATAAAAAGTCAATTTTTATATGAAACCCAATGTCAAAATTATTCAAAAAAGTCGTGTTTATTCAGAAGAATTTAAACGCGAAATAGTTTCCTTATTTGAAAAAGGAAATTATAGTGTATTGCAAATTAGTAGATTATATGGAATTTCGGGTCCAGTAATTTACCGATGGATCTATAAATTTTCTATCTTTAGTAAACAAGGACAAAGAATCGTAGAGATGAAAGCAAGCAACACCAACAAAGTAAAAGAATTAGAAGCCAAAGTCAGAGAACTAGAGCGTATAGTAGGTCAAAAGCAAATTCAAGTAGATTTCTATTCAAAATTGATAGAGATTGCTAGTGAAGAATTAGACTATGATATCATAAAAAATTCAAACACCCCGCAATCGACTGGTTCCGCAAAGAAAGAGAACAAATAACTTACTCACTGAACAGTTTATACCGAACTTTAGGTATCAGTAAACAAGCGGTAAATCAATACTCCAAACGGCAAGATTTATTTAATAATAAAATATCCAAACTTGCTTCAGAAGCGGATGATTTAAGACGCGATCACCCTGGTTGCGGGGTTGAGAAGATGTACTACACCTTAAAACCAAGTTTTTTAGGTAGAGACAAGTTTATAGCTACTTTTATGAGCTTAGGTTATCGATTGAATAAACGTAGAAATCACACAAAAACAACCGTAGCTTCAAGGATATATTATCCTAATTTAATTAAGGGGATGCAAGTAAAATCTCCATCAACTATATGGCAATCAGACATCACCTATATCCCAGTTGGAAGTAGCTTCTATTACGCCGTATTTATCATAGATGTATACACAAAAAAAATAGTAGGTTATCAAGTATCAGATCACATGCGAGCACAAGCTAATATAATGGCTTTAAAAATGGCTTTAAAGAATAATCAAGCTCCTTTAATCCATCACTCAGATAGAGGAAGTCAATATATGTATAAAGGTTATATCGAAATATTAAAGAGTAATAATTGCCAAATAAGTATGGCTCTTTCTGCTCAAGATAACGCCTACGCTGAGCGTATTAATAGAACAATCAAAAATGATTACCTAGAATTTTGGAAACCTAAAAATTTGTTGGAATTAAAAAAAGCTGTGAGAAAAGCAGTCAATCAATACAACAATAATAGACCTCATAATTCAATAAGAAAAATGTCTCCTATTGAGTTTGAAAATAATTGGTTTGCAGAAAGTACTTTCAACAAACCAATTATTACTATCTTTAATAATGAAGTTAATGTTTAAAAAACGGTCAACCGTATTTAGGGATGTTCATCCTCTTTCCTCTTTCCTCTTTCCTCTTTCCTCTTTCCTCTTTCCTCTTTCCTCTTTCCTCTTTCCTCTATTCTCTATTCTCTTTCCTCTATTCTCTTTCCTCTATTCTCTCTCAAATATCAACTGATTTATTTTACTTTTAGCTGCTTCCCATTCTGTATCTAAAATACTGTAATATGCCGCATTGCGCGTTGTGCCATCGGCTTGTATTTTATCTTTTCTCAAAATACCTTCAAAGACTCCCCCTATCTTTTCTATCGCTTTGCGCGATCGAATATTGGTATCCTTTGTTTTTAATTGGACGCGATTTACTCCTAGTACTTCAAAGCAATAGGCCATCAACAATAGTTTACTCTCTAAATTAACCGCAGTTCCCCAATATTTTTGCGTAATCCACGACCAACCAATCTCCAATTTTTTGTCGGCTTCATACATTTCAAAAAATCGAGTAGAACCAATTAACTCACCCGTTTGTTTATGTTGAATAACAAAAGGGTACTGAATTCCCTTATCTCTTGCAGCTAGGGCTTGAGTATAGTTCTCAAAAAAAGTTTCTCGCTGAGAACAATCAGTTGGAACTAATTCCCATAGCTTTCGATCTGCTGCTTTTTCATATAATTCTTCTAAGTGCTGACCCTCCAAAGGAATAAGTCGAATATGCTCTCCTTCTAAAACAAGGGGATGTGCAATCCAAAGGGTTTCATTCTTATTATTCATCATCATTTCGTTTTGGTTACATTGTCATTTTAAATAAGCGCGCTAAATTAAAACAAACAAATTGAGAAATGGGTTTATTGGTGAGGTTTGTGCTTTGTGAGGTTTGCTTCGATTTATGATGGGATTATCGTTTAAAGAAGAATTAAGCTTAAATCAGAAAATTCTCCCCTTAACCTTTAACTAATCCCCCATAACAATCAACAAGCATCAATCATCAATCCTCTCTACTTCCATCATCGGCCATACGGACAATTTTGGGCGTAAACATTGCTACCACGTCAACTAAGTCTCCTTGTGCGGCCATCACTTGGTGAATATCTTTATACGCCATCGGTGCTTCGTCTTTTCCTGCTCCGATGAGTTCTACGCCGTGATCTTGTAGAACAGCCTTAATATCGCTTGATTTTAGCGTCTTAATAGCTTGTGTACGGCTCATCTGTCTTCCTGCACCATGGGAGGCGGAGTTTAAAGCCTCTTCTTCTCCTTTTCCTCTCACCAAAAATCCTGGGGCAGTCATCGATCCTGGAATAATTCCCATCACCCCTTTACTCGCAGGTGTGGCTCCTTTACGGTGAACAATCACCTCTTTCCCTTGGTACATTTCCTTCCAAGCAAAGTTATGGTGATTCTCAATTTTAGCGAGTACTGCTGCTCCAATGGCTTTAGTCAATTTAGCGTGAATTACCTCATGACAAGCGGAAGCATAATCTCCAGCCAAATTCATCAAGGCCCAATATTCTTGTCCGGCTTCTGAATTCAGATCCAAGTAAGCTAAATTTTGAGCTTCCTGTGGTAACTTACACTGTCCTTTGGCAATTTGGGTATAACGTCCCGCAATCATGGCCCCCATTCCTCTGGATCCTGAATGAGTCAACAAGGCTAAGTACGTTCCCTCTTCGATATTCAAGATCTCATCGCGTTGCTTAAACTCCATCAACCCCCATTCTACAAAGTGATTTCCACCTCCTGATGATCCCAGTTGTTCCCACGCTTTGTCTTGTAAATTCTTGATGAAAGGGTTTAGATTAAACTCTCCTCGATCTAAAATTTCATGTTGTGCTTTATATTGTCCGTGGAATCCATGTCCCGCTCCAAACTTGGTATGTTTGATTAATTGTTCTTTTAACAAAGCTTCCATTCCGTAGAACTCTACTTCCTTAATATCAAAAATAGACAGTGCCATTCGACACCCGATATCTACCCCTACACCATAAGGAATCACCGCATTTTCTGTGGCTAACACCCCTCCAATAGGCAATCCATACCCCTGATGGGCATCAGGCATTAAAGCCCCCGCAACCGCTACAGGTAATTTTACTGCGGTTTGCATTTGTCGGATTGCTCCTTCTTCAATATGCTGAGCGCCATAAACGCTATAAGCTACTGCTTCTTCTCTCAAGGGAATTACGTCTTCTTCTTCTCGCTGACCAACTCCTTCGATAATAGCTGTTGCTAGTTTTCCAAATATCTTATGGTTGATATAGTCTTCGGCATTATCCAAAACCATTTTGTAATGGGCTAACATTTCTATTTTTGTTAACCCTGTTCTCTTTTTATTTGCCTTTAATGCTATACCCAACAATTTAGTTTGTGGATATCCTAAGGCTATTAAATCGTTTCCGTTTATTGATGTATTTTCTTTCATATTTTTTTTGTTTGGTGAGGTGGTGAGGTGGTGAGATGGTGAGGTGGTGAGATGGTGAGGTGATGAGATGGTGAGGTGTGTTGTATGTTGTGTGCATCAACGAACAACAATCAACCATCGACAAACAACCATCGACAAACAACCATCAACAATCACCTACCTCCCAAATACCTCTTTCAATTGTTTCAATACATTTCCGCCACCTGACAAGCTGATTTCACCAACTTTATCAGCAATTTTTTCAATATACTCCATTTCCTTCAATCGCATCAGCATATCATTTTCCTCCATTAATTTCGCTGTATTCAGCAAGCTGCGAGTAGCGGCTGTTTCTTCTCGTCTTGTAATCATGTTCGCTTGCGCTTTCTTTTCAGCAATCAATACCTGATTCATAATCTCTCGAATATCACCTGGCAGGATAATATCTTTGATGCCACAAGTTTTCAAGTCAATACCCAAAGCTGTAATTTTTTCTTGTACTGCCTCTAAAATGGATTGAGAGACATTCTCTTTGTTTTCCATTAGCTCGTCAAAAGACAAACGTCCAATTTTCTCTCTCAACATCAATTGAATGGCATTGTACATTTGTTTCTCCACTTCTTTGTTTTCTACATAAGCCGTTAACATGTTTTGTACTTGATAAACGATGTTGAAATTAATGCGCAATTGCACTTTGTCTTTGGTCAGGATTTCCTGTCCATTCATATCCATACTTTGCTGACGTACATCGACAAAGATAATTTGCACTTTAATCTCGTTTTTCCAATAGCAGTAGTCCCCTGCATTCAAGATACCTTGAAATTGTTCATCGACAAACAGCAAGCCCTTTTCATTTGCTCCAACCGTATACATACGCAAGAAGTTTAGCATATTGCCTTTGGTTCTGATGTTTCTAGCAATTGATGTTGGTACCTCTAAGGCCGTTGTTTGATAACGTTCAAATGAATAGATGTTTGTATCTTTCCAAAAGATATAACGCCCTGCGGAAAATACCGTATAGAACACCTTGTTTTTGTATACTACAATGATTTCATCATCCATTACATCCACAATATCCAACATCGCAACTAATTGCTCATTTTTCAACAAGGCATCCATATCTCGGCGCATCGGAAATAGTTCGGCTTGGTTGTATTCGATGACTTCTTTGTTTCCCCACAGCCAATACTGACCAGCAGTATATACTTTTTGCAATTCTCCTTGGTTAAACACAAGGGCTACGTGATTGGTTTTTACTTGTAACTTTTTCATTTTTATCTTTTTTATTTTTTATGTCATTTGTATAAAGAACAGATCGAACTCGGCTTCCTTTGTGGTCGGCGGAAAAAGAAGTTGACTTAAAAATTGAATGATTTGGTCTATAGCCTGGAATCCCTCAGCAAGCAAGTGATTCACCCTATAGTCTCCCTCTTTCTCTTTTTATCGTCTCACTTGTTTTTACAGGCTTTGACAAAGTGTTTTTGGTTGTCTTTCTCTAGAGAAGGACGTCTAAAAACAGAAACACGAGTTGACTGAACTTTTTTATGGAGGAGATTTTTTATTGAAGTTCTCCATCTTCACCAAAGATTGCTTTTAAGGCAATTGCTATTTTACTCTAACCAACTGAGTTATATTGCTACTGCAATAGTAGGATTCGAACCTACGACCCAAATAACGTAACTAAACCACTAGTCATTCACCGAAACGAATGTGAGGAGTCGAACCTCATTTTTCTCCACATACAAACAGGATAAGGGGAACGATTGTGCCTTACTTCCGCGCTATACAGAAACGCTTCCGAGGTTTGTATCTTTCGAACAGTACAAAGATGCACCCCTAACTACGCAAGATAACTGCGTACTAAAAAATAAATGAAAATTATTTTACAAAACACTATATAACAACTAATTAAAACCAACATTTTTTCTAAAATAAATGTAAGTGCGCAAGCATGTTGCGTACTTACATTTAAAATATGCTATATTTGAAGTGAAAAATAGACCAACAGATCAATGGCAACAAACAAATTAGCGCTTTTGCGCTACCGCATTATCGATGAATGTTTACAGAATCGATTCAGAAAATGGACGTTAAATGACCTAATCGAAAAGGTAGCTGATGGGTTATACGAATACGAAGGGATTGATAGTGGTATCAGTAAGCGTACCATTCAGATGGATATACAAACTATGCGAAGTGATAGTTTGGGTTATAACGCTCCTATTGTTGTCGTAGATCGAAAGTACTATACGTATGAAGACCCACAGTACAGCATCAAAAATTCGCCCATTAACGATGCGGATATGGAAAAACTCAAAGAGGTGGTTTCGATTTTAAAACACCTCAATGGATTTAGCCAAGTAGGGGAGATGAGTGAAGTCATTGCCAAGTTAGACAATAGTTTATTGACGCGTAGCACGCAAGCACCAAACTACATTCAGATGGAAGGCAATCCGTTGTTAAAGGGAATTAAGTTCATTAGCCCTTTATACGAAGCGATCAAGAACAAGCAAACCTTGCTGATCGAATACAAGTCATTTAAGTCCAAAGAGGCTTCTAAACAGTTTTATTATCCTTATTTGCTGAAAGAGTACCGCAACCGTTGGTTTTTAGTTACTAGAGCAAGTAAAGGGCGTCATCTCCTTACTTTAGCTTTGGACCGAATTGTCAACGTACATTCCCTTCTCAACGAACCGTACAAAGAATATCAAGGAGTTGATTTTGATCGTTACTTTGAAGATACCTTAGGTGTAACCAAAACAGAACAAGATCGAGCGCAAAAAGTGATTCTCTGGGTCAATCAATACCATGCGCCTTATGTCAAGACTAAACCTTTACACAGCTCACAACAATTGATAGAGGAAAATGAGAAGGGAATTAAAATTCGCTTGGACGTAGTACTCAATTTTGAATTAGAACGTGAGATATTAGGTTTTGGAGAAGCGATTGTCGTTCTTTCACCTCGTCACTTACAACGACAAATTGCCAAACGCGTGGAGAAAATGCATCAACATTATTTGAAAGAGGAACGCTAGTGAACGGCCTTATAAAGAAAAGAAAAGTAGGTAAATTAAATTTTATTAAAAATTAACTTAATTTTATTATGTTTGTATTTAACTTTATTAACTCACATTTACATTATGAACCAAAGACCTATTGTAAAAATCACTTCTACTCCTTTAGATCGTTGCCTAGATGGAATTAGCTTATTGTTGTTGATTGCCTTTTTCGGTATAACAGTATTTTACTATGCTTCATTACCTGAAACCATCCCTACACACTTCAATGCTGCAGGAGAACCTGATGCTTACGGAGATAAAGTTTCTATTTTTCTACTCTTGGGAATTGCTCTATTGATTTTTATTTTATTACGCTACTTTCAAAATAAACCCCACCTGTATAATTACCCAACAACAATAACAGAAGAAAATGCTCAAGAACAGTACGGCAAAGCCATGCGCATGATGCGTATTCTAAACCTTGCTACCTTAGTTATTCTCTTTTATCTGCAATTTCAAACCATTCAAACGGCTTTGGGCAATGCAGAAGGTTTAGGATCCTATTTTATGGTTATCGCCCTAGTCGCAGGATTTCTTCCTTTGCTTTTTTTGCTCCCTTCTAAAAAGAAACAACGTATATCCAAATGATAAATAGTCAAAAGGTAAAAGCCAAAACATCTAATACAAAAAAAGGGATCGTCACTTAGACAATCCCTTTTATATTTATATCGCTACCGTGAACTGTAAACCGTTCACCGTAAACCAAATTAGATTTCTCTATTGATATCCCAAGCTTCTAAAATGTCTGCTACACGCTTCACAAATGAACCTCCTAATGCTCCATCTACTACACGGTGATCATAACTGTGTGATAAGAACATTTTTTGGCGGATACCGATGAAGTCTCCTTCTGGTGTTTCAATAACTGCAGGAACTTTTCTGATAGCTCCTAAAGCTAAAATACCTACTTGTGGTTGGTTGATGATTGGCGTACCGAAAACGCTACCAAACGTACCTACGTTCGTCACCGTATATGTACCTCCTTGTGTATCGTCTGGTTTTAATTTACCAGCTTTTGCACGATTTCCTAAATCATTAACTGCTTTAGCCATGCCAACTAAGTTCAATTGATCTGCATTTTTGATTACAGGTACAATTAAGTTTCCGTTTGGTAAAGCTGCAGCCATTCCTAAGTTGATATTCTTTTTCTTGATGATGAAATCTCCATCAACAGAAATATTCATTCCAGGGAAATCTTTTAACGCTTTAGCAACTGCTTCCATGAAGATTGGTGTAAACGTCAATTTCTCTCCTTCTCTCTTTTCGAAAGCTCCTTTTACTTTATCTCTCCATTTAACGATATTCGTAACGTCAACTTCAATAAACGATTGTACGTGAGCTGATGTTTGAACCGACTGTACCATGTATCCTGAGATCAGTTTACGCATACGGTCCATTTCAACGATTTCATCTCCGCCGTTTACGGATACTGGAGTAGCTTTTGCAGCTGGAGCAGCAGCAGGTTTTGCTACTTCTACCTTAGCAGCTGGAGCCGCTACTGCTTGTGGTTGAGATCCTCTTGTTTCAACATAAGCTAAGATATCGTTTTTCGTTACTCTTCCTTCTTTTCCTGTTCCTTGAATAGCTTCTAACTCACTAATAGAAATACCTTCTTCTTTTGCGATGTTTTTAACTAACGGTGAAAAGAATTTTTCTGATGCCGAAAAATCTACTGGTGCAGCAACGTCTTGTGCTACTTGTACTGTTTGTTCTACTGCTGCTACAGTTGGTGTAGAAGCAGCTGCTGGAGTTGAAGCAACTTCTCCTCCTTCTGTTTCAATAATAGCGATTGTTTGTCCTACTTGAACAACATCGTCTACTTGAAATAATATTTCAACTAAAGTTCCCTCTACTTCTGATGGAACTTCACTGTCAACTTTATCTGTTGCGATTTCTAATACTGTCTCATCAGCCTCAATGCGATCCCCTACATTCTTCAACCAGTTTGTAATGGTTGCTTCCGCAACACTTTCTCCCATTTTGGGTAATTTCAATTCGAACTTTGCCATATTTATAACCTAAGGTTGTGTTTCTTAATTCAGATTACAAATTTAATAATATTTCGGACTTTTTCCACGTAAAGATAAAATTATCATTCTTCTAAAATTATCACGGATCCTTTACTATTACTATCATTACTACCAATCAAAAACGAAGAATTCACAGGTTTAATTTTATAAATTATTTCTGATCTACAATTTTTATGCATAAAGGTAATAATCTCTTTATTAGTTAAATAATCGCCATCGAAGATAATTTCCATCAATTCGCCATTATTTTTACTCTTTTGATCTATTGCGTGTTGCAAACTTGCCAAATCTCTCACCTGAAGTACGGTCTTTTCCATAGCGACTTCAACTTGGCGTTTAAATGCTTCCTGAGCACATACAACCATCACTTGATTGACTACAGCCAATTTTGGGCTTTTTTTCTTTTGTTTAAAAAGTAAAAAAACAAAAGTAACTAGGCGCATGAGTACCTCAAATAGAAACGATTTTCTAAAGTGTTTTTCGTAAAATATTTGAGTTCCTTGGTGGAATCGCTTTACGTACGCTAAATCTTTATTTGTACTTTCTCCTTTGTAGTGAATGATCGTTGTATCAGCATAGTAATAATTTTCATATCCGGCCTTTAAACAGGCATAAGATAAATCGGTATCTTCAACATACATAAAAAACCGCTCATCAAAACCTCCTATTTCTTCATAGAGCGCCTTAGGCATAAACATAAAGGCGCCAACTAAAATTTCTACAGGACCACTCTGATGTTGCGCTAAATGGGCTGCATAATAGCCATTGAACATGGAGCTGGATGGAAACAATTTGTAAATTCCTGTTATCTTCATCAAAGAACGCCAATAGGTTGGAATTCCCCTTTTGGATTCAGGCAAGAATTTACCTCTTCCATCGATCAATCGACAACCAACAATACCCAAATTCGGCTTGTGTTCATATAACTTTAGAAGCTCTAAAAAGGTATCTTCTGCAACAACGGTATCTGGATTCAGAATACATATGTACTTTCCTTTAGCATGACTTACTCCTATATTGTTTCCTTTTGGAAATCCGAGATTATCACTGTTTTGAAGGTACAAGATGTCAGGAAAAACATCCTGCATCATTGTTGTACTATCATCTTGTGAATTATTATCTACAACTATAATTTCTGCATCAATTGCCTTAGTAGCAGCTTGCACAGATTTAATAGCTTGTTCTAAAAAGTATCGAACATTGTAGTTTAAAATAATTACAGATAATTGCATCCGGCAAATATAGTAGGATTAGGAAAACTACAATAGCAATCAAATAAAAAAAGGCCAATTACTTTTGTAATTGGCCTTTTCACTTATTTTACTGGCAATTATTTGCTAATTGCTTCAATTGTTTTCTTAGCAAAGCTATTCGAAGGATCTAAGTTTAATACTTTTTTAAACTCTTCAATTGCTTCTGCATTTCTGTTTTTGTTTGCATAATACGTCGCAATTGATGTATGAGCTTCGATGATTTGATCTTTATTAGAAGCATCTTTCAACTCATTCTTCTCTCCTAATACTTTAAGGAATCCTTTGTATGATTCAAACATTCTATCATAAGCATCTACATGATCGATATAGCGATTAGCGCGTGCTCTATAGAAATAAGCTTCTTGAGTTAATGGTGAAGCTTCGATTGTACGAGCTAAATACTCATCTGCTTTTTTCAATAATTCTTCATTATCCGAACGATCTTCTGAACCTAATAGGTAGTATGAATATCCTACATAGTAGTTATCGTAAATGTAACCACTTGATTCTTTTACATCAGCAGAAATACTCAAAATATCGATTACATTTTGGTATTTTTTAGCGCGGAATAAATCCAATCCAAAGCGATTAAATTCACCTGCAATAGCGATTTCTACGTTAACTGCATCTTTTAAATGGTTTAACCCTTTGTGATACATTTCTTTGTTTTCACCGTAGTTGGATAAACCAATTTCAGATAACCCTAAGTATAAATAATCTCTACCAATTGCATTTAAGCTTTTAGACTCTTTTAAATACACTTTTAAGAACTTATCTAATGCATCAGCACTTACGCTATAGTTTTTATTTTCATAAGCAGCATATCCTAAATATCTGTGGATACGAGGATTCACTCCTTTGATATCTTTCATTTGCATCGCCAAGCGTTCCAATTCAGGATAGTTTTCCGTCAATACTAGGAAATCTGCGTAACGCATTTGAGAATCAATTGAGTTATCTGTTGCCTTAATAAACTTTTTATAATTTTCTCCTGCTTGAGCAATCAATTCTTTCTCTTTAGGAGCATTTACTTTTGACCACATATAAGAAATCTCTGCGATCTCTCTGTAAGCAGGTGCATAATTAGGTGTAGTCGCTAAGATCTCTTCACAAGCTTTAATAGCATCAGCATAAGCACGAGCGCGTTTTGTAATCATTGCCATTTGCAACTTCGCCTCTACAAGTGAATTATCTAAATCATAAGCACTTCTAAATGAAGAGTATGCATCATTTAAGTTCTTTTGTTCTAAGAATGCACGACCTAGCAACAAATGACCCATTGGATTATTGTACTCTTTTGCTACAACATCAGCAGCAATTTTTTGTGCTTCTTTAGCATTTGGATTCTTTGAATTCAAATAAGCAGCGGCGATTAACAATTGTTCGTTGTAATCTTTCTTCTTAATGTCTTTCTCCGCTTTTGTAAAATTAGCTACAGCCTCTGCCGAACGATTATTATCTAATTCAATTTGACCTAAACCAATGTAGTTTAAAGATCCTTTTGTTTTAGCTAAAACTCCTTGATCAAAATAGTAACGTGCCGAATCAGATTGATCTTCTTTTAAGAACACATCACCTAAATAGAAATAATTAATTCCCTCTGCTGGCTTCTTACCAATTAAATCTTTTAAAATCACTTTAGCCTTATCAAATTGTTCTGCATTGATTGCTGTTTTTGCTTCATTAATACTTTGAGCAAAAGCAAAAGAACTACTTAACGCTAAAGTCAACAATGAAATAGAATACTTTTTATTCATAATATATCGTTATTGTTTTACAAGTATGTGGTTTTATTTAATCTCTTTGGTTACTACAATTTCGCGAGGTGGTGTATTGAACGGAAATAATCCAGACTTTAATACAACACGTTGTCCTTTATATCCTGCAATATACGAAGCAAATCCGGTTCCTAAACCATTCTTTCCTTGCATATCCAAAACGTAAAGCTTGCGAATTAAAGGATAAGTACCTTCAGCAATATTGTTCTGACTTGGTTTATAATACTTTTGATCGCTGTCATTTTTCACAGCCAATACCTTCACCTGGTCAATATTACTTTGCATTTCTTTCGTAGGTTGGGTTAACCAGTTTAAACCGATCACTCCAATTGCCTTTGGATTTTTTACAACATAATCAATTACTTCTTCTGTCGTGTTTAAAAAATAAGCATAATCTTTAGGGAAAGACTTAAATCCAGTTGCTTCTCTAAAGGCAGAAGAAACACTGGAATTGTAGCTATCAAAAACCAAAAAAGAATCTGCTGTAGCGGCATTTCCTTTCTCGAGTTGTTGCAGGATAACTTGATAATCAACAATCGAATCCATCGCATTCTTACTCGTCACAAAAACAATGGCATCACTAGCAAAGTGGGTTTGTTTTGGTGCTACTACCCCTTCATAATGCTTCATTTCTTCTGTTGTTAACATACGAGGAAGTACAGCTACACGAATAGAATCAGAGAAAAGTAATTGAAGAATTTCTTTTTCTGATTTAGGGAGTAAGTTTACTTTGGCGCGTTTGTATTCATTTTCAAAGAGGATGGTAACATCTTCAACAATAGGGAAAATAGATTCATCAACTCCAAGCGTAAGTGTTCCGCTGAGTAATGTTTCTTCAGGAGCAACTGTTTCACTAGAAGCTTCATTCGTTGTTGCATGCTTATCCTTACACTGAAAGAACAAACTACTTGTTGCTAAAACACCGGCTAAAATTCCTATTCTAGCAGCGCTTTTTCTTCGAATCATATAAAATAAATTAAGAGCAAAACCTAGTTCGCTCATTTTCTTTCGTCTAAGATAGATATTCTTTGGAAGAAGCAAAAAATAAAATCAGTTTTTAACATAAATATCAAACAATAAAAAAAGCTTCGAATAAATCGAAGCTTTTTAATCTTTTCCCATATTAGTATTCCACAAACGGTAGAATCTAAAAAAACCATAGACTATTAAAACGACACCGAAAAGGATTCGATGGTTATCTTCCATTTGAAAGGGCAGTGACTTACTAACAATCAAGGCAATACCACAAAACAAATAAAGAAGAAAAAACAATAGTCCAAAAAAGAACAAAAATCGCTGTAATAGCGATTTTTGTTTGAATTTATTGTTAAACATTACTATTGAACTTGAATTGTAATTGGTAATGTAAACTGTGATCGAACTGTTTTTCCGTTTTGTACGGCTGGTTTCCACTTCGGCATATTAGATAATACACGTACTGCTTCTTTTCCAGCTCCGTAACCTGGGTCACGTACAACTTTGATATCTGTTAATGAACCGTCTTTTTCAACGATAAACATAACGATAACACGGATAGATTTCACACCTGAATCAATTTCTGGAGTTCTGAATCGTTGAATAAATTGTTTATTAAACGCTTGCATACCTCCTGGGTATTCAGCTGGTACTTGTACAGCAATGAAAACTTCGTTTCCATCTCCGTCACCACCAGAACCTGTTCCCTTGTCGGCTTCTCCAGTTTTTTCTTTGATCTTGATCTCACCTTTGTCCTTATCACCTTTCATGTCTTTTGTTCCTACATCAGCTGTTTCCAACTCTTTTTGAGAAACAATCTCCTCTTTCACTTCCTCTTTCTTAGCAATTTCAGGTTCAGTAAACTTTTTCGTATCGTTTATTGATTTTACCTCATCTGCTGGTGGAGGTGGTGGAGGTGGTGGTACATCCTCTGGTGGCGGTGGTGGTGGTGGGATATCATCTGGTAAATTTAAATTTTCCATTTCGATAACCTTATCCAATTTCTCCACCTTATTGTTTCCAAAAGTTCCTTTTGCCATCTCGATTAACATTGGTGATACCAATGCTAAACCGAACAAAGCAATCCCTGAGAACAAAGCTACAGTTGTCACTTTTGGGTTTTCAGATCTCAATTGATATGCTCCGTAAGACTTGTTACGTCCTTCGAAGATAATATCAACCCAATCCTTTTTAAAGATATTTAATTTTGACATAATTTCTTAATTTCTCAGAACGTTAACTACTTCTCACCTAATATTTCTAAATCCTCAGGAGTGATATCTACTAAAGCATATGATTTAATACCTGAGATAGCCATCTCATCTAAAATATCAACTAAATTGCGATATGTAGCTTTTTCACTTGCTCTGATGATCACGATCAAACCTTTGTCTGCTTCTCTCGAGTATGCAATAGCTTGTTTGTCTTTCTCTAACAATACTTGACGAATACCTGCTTTACCATAAGTTTGATCTGTTGGTCCTTCAATTGGGCTGTTAACCATACCCATATACCATTTTACTTTATTGTCTCCGCCAATTAGTATAGTCATTGTGCGGTTCTCATCTACTTTCGTTTTCTCATCTTCTTGAGTCTTGTCTGCGTCCTTATCAGGCATTGCAAGATTCATAGACTGAGGCTTATTCATAGATGTTGTCAACATAAAGAACGTAATCAATAAGAACGCTAAATCCACCATCGCAGTTAAATCTACTCCGGCATTTTGTTTCTTACTTCTTACTTTTTTATCCTTATTGCCTCCGCCGCCTGTATTTAATTCAGCCATTTACAGTTTAATTTTTTAATGATTAAAAATCTTCGTTTCTAAGTCCTGTAACTAAGAAGAATCTATTTACACGTTGCTCTTGCAAGATATCAATAACTTTTTTCACTGCAGGGTAGTTTGCTTCTGCATCTCCCTTAATTGCAACGTCTAAAACTTTGTTATTGTTTTCTTTTGCAACAATACGTGCCATCTCTACCCAATCTTTTAATTGATTGTTTACAGAGTCAGTTGGAACACCTGGTTGGTCCGCTCCAATTTTATTTCTAACGTCTGCAGGTAGATTTAAAAATTTCTTCAATTCGTTAATAGGAGTTCCGATACCTTCAGTATAAGCAAATACTTGCTTCTCTTCATCATTAAACTCAATCTGATAACGACTGCCCATTTTTTCAAGCGTAGCAATACGATCTTCTTTTCCCAAAACTCCAAAGAAAACCTTTTCTGCACCTGGTTCTCCTCCAATAGTAACTGTTGCTAAGTTACTTTCTGGCAATTTCGTTTGAACGGTTGAATTTGGTGTATCTACTGGTAATGGCTCCGGAAGCTTTGCTGTCGATGTTAATACGAAGAAAGTTAAGAGTAAGAATGACACGTCACACATCGCGGTCATATCTACGCTCATACTCTTCTTTTTCATTTTACCTTTAGCCATTGATAAATTTTTTAACTCCTATATTTTTCAATATAAGATTATTAATACTTATTCTAAAATTATTTTACTAATCCTTTGAATCTTCTGTATGCTTGAGTAATAGCAAATCCAGCTTCATCAATTGAATAAGTTAATCTATCAATTTTTGTAGTAAATGAGTTATACATTACAATCGCTAATGTTGAAGTACCAATACCTGTAGCAGTACATACTAACGCCTCAGAAATACCTGTTGCTAATGCAGCTGAGTCAGGAGTACCAGAAGTTGCTAAAGCTGAGAACGCTTTAATCATCCCTGTTACTGTACCTAATAATCCACATAATGTACCAATTGATACTAATGTAGCCAATACGATCATGTTTTTCTCTAACATTGGCATCTCAAGAGTTGTAGCCTCTTCGATTTCTTTTTGGATAGCTTCAGTAGCTTCTTCGCTATTGTATCCTTCTTTTTTCATTTGTTGATACTTAACTAAACCAGCTCTAACAACGTTAGCTACTGATCCTTTTTGAGTATCACATGCTTCCATAGCTTCTTCGATTCTTCCTTCGTTGATTGAAACTTGGATTTCTTTTACGAATTTTCCAACATCTCCTTTTCCAGAAGCTTTAG
Source organism: Myroides sp. WP-1 (assembly GCF_014145635.1). Classification (GTDB taxonomy): domain Bacteria; phylum Bacteroidota; class Bacteroidia; order Flavobacteriales; family Flavobacteriaceae; genus Flavobacterium. Next base: position 274,260 of record NZ_JACHTC010000002.1, on the reverse strand, counting down.
AAATAACTAAAAATCTCTCAATTGAGAAAACGATTGTCATAGTTAATAAACCAATTAACACAGCAACTACTGGTCCTCCTTTATAAACCATTCCCATGAAGTTACCTGGTAGTGGGTGCCCTGCTGGATCACCATTCTCGAAGTTCGCTGGATTACCCATTACGAATTGCCAAATGATATAACCAAAAACAATACATAATACTACAGCTAATGATGCAAATAATCTACTTGCTCCTGAGCTTGACCCTACTTTTTCAACTGATTCGTTTGATACGTTTGTCATCTTTTTAAAATTTAATTCTTTTTTTTCAATTATTACTTATTACTTTTTTACTTTTTTAAAGTCATCAGTGTCGCAAATTTATGTTTTTAGACGAAATAAAAAAATTAAAATCCATTTTTTTAAAATAAGCTAACCTAGACTTAACATAAGATTATTTTATACTTACCTTAACATTAGAAAAAAAGTAAGCAGTGGTAAAGATAATAAGTCTAAATGAATTTTACTATCTTTATTTCATCACAAAGAACACATTTAACATTTGATAATTATAACAAATCCACATGTAAACTTGTGTATTTATCTAATAATCACCTTTAATTATATAAAATATATAAAATGAGCATAGAAAATTTCAAAACGGACATCATTAATGGTTATAGTCATAAAAGTGATTTTATTACCATTGGCTGTGCAAATTTGGATCAAAAAATTATAGCAGACACTTTTGTAAACATTCCACTTAAAACGTTAAATCGCCACGGTTTAATCGCTGGTGCAACGGGAACAGGAAAGACAAAAACCATTCAAGTACTCTCTGAACAACTGGCAGACAAAGGGATTCCCGTACTTATGATGGATATTAAAGGTGACTTTAGCGGGATTGCCAAAGCCGGAGTAGCGAATGATTTTATTACAAATCGTCACGAACAGATGAATTTACCTTTTCATCCTAGCGCTTTTCCTGTCGAGTTATTAACACTTTCGCAACAAAACGGGGTTCGTTTACGTGCTACAATTGCAGAATTTGGTCCTATTTTATTTAGTCGAATCTTGGAATTAAATGATACACAAGCTGGAATTATTGCTTTATTGTTTAAATTCTCAGAAGATCACAACTTAGAACTTGTTGACTTAAAAGATTTCAAGAAGTTGTTACAATACCTAACCAATGAAGGAAAAGCAGAAATTGAGAACGAGTATGGTCGTATTTCACCAGCGTCTACCAATGCTATTTTGAGAAAAGTAATCGAATTAGAACAACAAGGTGCTGATTTGTTCTTTGGAGAACCTTCGTTTGATATTCGCGATTTAATGCGCTATGACGATAACGGCAAGGGTTTTGTCAATATTGTACGTCTGACAGATATTCAAGATAAGCCTAAGCTGTTCTCTACTTTTATGTTGAATCTTTTAACGCAAGTGTACAATCAGTTACCTGAACAAGGAGATAGTGGTCAGCCTGAATTAGTTATTTTTATCGATGAAGCTCATTTAATTTTCAATGAAGCAAGCAAGGCGCTGTTAAATCAAATTGAAACCATTGTTAAGTTAATTCGTTCAAAAGGGGTTGGTATTTATTTCATTACCCAGAATCCGACAGACATTCCCAACGGAGTTTTGGCACAATTGGGATTAAAAATCCAACATGCCCTACGTGCATTTACTGAAAAAGACAGAAAGGCGATTAAAGCTGCTTCTGAAAACTTCCCTTCTACCTCATATTATACGACCAATGAAATCATCACACAATTGGGAACTGGAGAAGCCTTAGTTACGGCACTAAATGAAAAGGGAATTCCGACGCCTTTAGTTGTGTGTACCTTACGTGCACCAATGAGTCGAATGGATATTTTATCCGAGGGAGAGATTGGAGAAATTCTCAGCCAATCGAAATTGGTACAAAAATACAATCAGACGGTTAATCGCGAAAGTGCATTTGAAAAACTAGAACAACGCAAAGTTCCTACAAATGAGCAAGAGGAATCTACAACTCAAACTTCAAGCACAAGTAAACCCAAGAAAGAAGACAACACCATTACAAAAAGTATTTTAAAAGTTGTAACCAGTGCTACCTTTATTAAAGGAGCGTTTAGTTTGCTTTCTAAAGTAATGGGTGGATCAAATAGTTCTTCTCGTTCAACAAAGACGTCGAGAACCACAACCGCCAAGAAACGAAAATAGAGGATTAAAATCCTCTATTTTCGTTTATCAATTGTTTTAAATGTTCTTCTATTTCAAGACTATCCCAGCGTTCTTCAATATTTTCAGCTGTCATGATTACATCCATGATTTTTGCCTGCTTGTCGCCAATGGCTAGTGCTTCTTGGTAACTTCCTTTACTGAAAGTCACTCGATCATAAAGGGGCAACCACAGATCAGGGTATTTCTTAGCAAACTTGCTCTCTATTTTCTTGCGCAACAAGAATAGCGGATTTGCTGTTTGCTCACTCATTTCTTTAAAATTTCGATACGATAGCTCTGCTATTGCATCCGCATTTACCTTTCGAGAATGTTGATAAACATCTAATGCTTTTTCCCAATTGTCTGGTTCACTTACCAAACAATCTAACAAAACATCCACATCTTCTAGTCCTGCATTTAACCCTTGCCCATAAAAAGGTACAACCGCATGAGCAGCATCTCCAATTAAGGCTACTTTATCTTTGTATACCCACGGAAAACAAGTGGTTGTAACGAGTGAATTGACAGGATTCGCCTGATACAATTCCAGTAAATCAGGCATCAATTGTAATGCATCTGGAAAATTGGTTTGAAAAAAATGGTGAATTTCACGTTCTGATTGAATCGCGTTAAAAGACACCTCTCCTTCATAAGGCATAAAAAGAGTACAAGTAAAAGATCCATCCATATTGGGTAAAGCAATTAACATAAAGTCTTTTCTTGGCCAAATGTGGAATGAATTTTCATCCATTGCAAAAGTTCCCTGTTCTTTTGCCGGAATAACAAGTTCCTTATAGGCAATAGGCAAGTACGATTGTTGGTATTCAAATCGGCTTCTTCTTTGTAGGCGGCTTCTCACTTTAGAATAAGCACCATCAGCACCAAAAATCACATCATGCTGAATGGCTTTCCATTCTTGATGCTCATACTCACTCGTATATAAAAGTCCCTTTTTGATGTCAAGACTCCAAATAGGTGTATTAAAAACAAATTGTACCCCTACTTCTTCTGCCCAGTCGACCAATTTTTTATTTAATCCTCCACGAGAAACTGCCCAAATAGCTTCTCCGTGAATGCCGTACGGTTGTTTTTCTTCTTTTTCGATATGGTGAATCGCTCGTTGGTACATGGGAATTCCAAACTGACGAACTTTATCTTCTAGCCCTATGCGTTTCAACATCTTCCATCCGCGTTCTGAAAGCGCCAAATTAATAGAACGCCCAGAAAAATCAAGGGTACGAATATCCTCTCCTTTTTCGTAAACAAAAACCTGATGCCCCTGCTGTTTTAATGCAATGGCTAGTACAGTTCCTACCAAACCACTTCCTACAATTGCAATACTTTTCCCCATACTACGTTTAAATATTTGAATATTTAATATAATTACCTATTCAATGTTTGAATAGTGTTTTTTCCTTGATGTATTATCTACTACTTTTAAGCACACGCTTAAGAACAATGAAAAACTTAATTTGGATTATCGTTATCTTACTGACGGGTTGTTGGTACATTTGTCAGTTTATTTTAGATTTTGAAGGTATACTCGTATACAGTTTATTGATACTTGCCATCCTTTTAACCTTACTCAACCTTAGTTTAAAAGAAGGTCCAAAAAAATAATCCCTTAAAAAAGGGATTATTTAATTATTTTTCAAACGTTAATTCCTTTCCAACGGTCAATCCTTGTGACTTAGCAAATGCTCCACACATGTGGAACAATAGTCGTGCGCCAACGTTTCCATCCCAATCATCTTCCCCTGGTGCAACCTCAACTAAGTCCATACCAATAATTTCTTTGTTTGTTTCAGAAAGTCTGGTAATCATATAAGTTGCTTGCTCAAAGGTTAATCCTCCAGGCACTGGTGTTCCTGTATTTGGGCAATACCAAGGTAATAACGCATCAATATCAAAACTAATCACTACTTTTTGAGGTAGAGAAGCGATAATTTGATCACATTTATCTTTCCAACTCATTCCTTCGAATTCGTCTTTTTTCAAATCTGCATCTGTATGAACTAAAACACGACCAGACGTTTTTACTACCTCAACTTCTTGCTCGCAAAAATCGCGAATTCCCACTTGAACAATTTTTTCAACTTGTGGTAATTTCAAAGTATTAAACATAATAGACGCATGTGAATATGTAAATCCTTCATATGCATCTCTTAAGTCCATATGTGCATCAAAATGTAAGATTCCAAAAGAATCGTGATTTTTTGCAACAGCATTATAATAACCTAGAGGTGTACTGTGATCTCCTCCTAATAAAACAACGCGTTTTCCTTGGCTCATCCAGTTGGCAACTTTCTCTTCTACTTCTTTGTGTAACGTTGCGCACACTTGATTAATTGTATCTAAACTCGCTTGTAGCGCTGGATGATCTGCTAAGTTCTCTCCATTTTCTAAAGCCTCAATAATTGGTTGAGCTAGAGTTTTGTATTGAGCACTTTGCTCATGCCAATGTGCAGGTGCTTCATCAAAATAAATTCCCAACTTCCAAAGTTCAGGATATTTCTGATGTAACAAATCCACTTGATACGAAGCTTCTAAAATTGCTTCTGGTCCTTCTGATGCACCAGCTCCGTAACTTACCGTTACTTCCCAAGGCACAGGAACTACAATGATTTCACTTTCTTCTGCTGTAAAAGGCAATCCATAGATTGTTGCATCGGCTAATCCAGGTTGAGACGGATCAAAAGTCTCTATTTTTTGCTGCTTTGTTGACATATGTATTAAGCTGTTATTTTTCGCTGCAAATTTATGAATTAAATTACAGTCGTACTATCTAAATTATTTCTGACTTTGTATCCCTTGTTTCAAGATTTGCCCAAAATGGTACATATCTTCAAAACTCGTATATAAAGGCACTGGTGCTAAGCGAATCACATTCGGTTCTCTCCAATCTACAATTACACCTGCTTCCATTAAATAAGTAAACATTGCTCGTCCTTCTCCATGTAATAATATAGACAATTGACTTGCGCGTTCGCTTTGTTCCAAAGGTGTTATAATTTCAAAATTACCCCCTACTTCAGCAGCAATCGAATTGATTATAAACTCTAAATAAGCAGTAATGAGATTGCGTTTTTCAATTAACTTAGGCATACCAATTTCGGCAAACATTTCTACTGATGCTAAATAAGGAGCAAGAGATAGAATAGGTAAATTACTAATTTGCCATCCGTGTGCTCCTTCAATTGGATCGTAATTTGGTTCCATCAAAAAGCGTCTTTCTTTATTGTGTCCCCACCATCCACCAAGACGCACTAAGTCTTTATTCGCATGGTGTTTTTCATGAATAAAACATCCAGAAGCATTTCCTGGTCCTGAATTCATGTATTTATAACTACACCAAGCAGCAAAATCCGCATCCCAATCATGTAATTCTAGGTTGATATTTCCTGCAGCATGTGCTAGATCCCATCCAACATAAGCGCCATATTGATGTGCTTTTGCGGTAATGGTTTTCATGTCGAGTACTTGTCCAGTATAGTAATTCAACCCGCCCATTAATACTAATGCCAACTCATCTCCTACTTCTTCGATCTTCGCTAAAATATCTTCTAATCTGAAGTTGTGTTCTCCGGGTCTGCGTTTTACCTCAACAATTACGTCTTTTGGATCTAATCCATGCCATTTCACTTGGGTTTGAATTAAATATTGATCACTTGGAAATGCTTTTTCTTCACATAAAATTTTTATGCGTTTTCCAGAAGGTTTATAAAAAGTTGCCATTAACACGTGTAGGTTCACTGTTAATGTATTCATCACTGTTACTTCCGATGGTTTTGCTCCCACGATTTTACTCAAAGGCGCACTAAATCTCTCGTGGTAATCCCACCAAGGTTTATTGGCATAAAAATGTCCTTCTACGGCTAACTCTGCCCAGTCCGTCATTACTTCATTCACATACTCTACGGCTTTTTTTGGTTGAAGCCCCAGTGAATTTCCTGTAAAATAGATCACTTGCTTTCCGTTTACTTTTGGAAAGTTAAATTCATTTCTATAGTTTGCTAAGGTATCTTTAGCATCAAGACTTTGAGCAAAAGCTAACGTATTCTCAAATTTCATGGTTTATATTTTTGGTTTTTGTAAAAGTAGAATTTTTATCAATATTTCCACTCTTTTCTACTTATAAAAAATCCCCTGCTGGGATAGCAAGGGATTTTTTAGTGATATGATATTTTTTATTGATTTTATAAAATCAACATTGCATCTCCGTAAGAATAGAATTTGTATCCTTCTTCAACTGCTTCTTTGTATGCCTTCATCATCAAATCATGTCCACAAAAAGCAGAAATCATCATCAATAAGGTAGATTTCGGCATGTGGAAGTTTGTAATCATACAATCTGCGATACTAAAATCATAAGGAGGGAAGATAAATTTATTAGTCCATCCTCTGTATGGATTTAGCGTTTGACTTGAAGAAACTGAACTTTCTAAAGCTCTCATACAAGTTGTTCCTACGGCACATACTCTGTGTTTTTCTTCTTTGGCTTGATTCACAATATCACAAGCTTCTTGAGACACTACGAATTCTTCTGAATCCATTTTGTGTTTCGATAAATCTTCTACTTCTACTGGGTTAAATGTACCCAATCCGATGTGAAGTGTTATTTCAGCAAATTTAATTCCGTTAATTTCTAAACGTTTCATCAAGTGCTTAGAGAAGTGCAAACCTGCAGTTGGTGCAGCAACGGCTCCTTCTTCTTTTGCATAGATCGTTTGGTAACGTTCAGCATCTTCTGGAACAACTTCTCTATTGATGTATTTTGGAATTGGAGTTTCTCCAAGTTCTTGCAATTTAGCTCTGAACTCTTCGTATGAACCATCGTATAAAAAGCGCAATGTTCTACCTCTAGACGTTGTGTTATCAATAACTTCCGCAACTAATGAATCGTCTTCTCCAAAGTACAACTTATTTCCAATTCGAATCTTACGCGCTGGATCTACTAAAACATCCCATAAACGTTGTTCTTCATTCAATTCACGCAATAAGAAAACTTCAATTCTAGCACCTGTTTTTTCTTTATTTCCATAAAGACGTGCAGGAAATACTTTCGTATTGTTTAAAACCATTACATCACCTTCTCCAAAATAATCTACAACATCTTTGAATAATTTATGTTCGATAGTTCCCGCTTTACGGTCAATCACCATTAAACGCGCCTCATCTCTATTCTCAGCTGGAAATTCTGCCAATAATTCTTCTGGCAAATCAAAATTAAAGTTTGATAACTTCATTGAAAAACAATTTTAATTAGTTCAATAAAAAGAGGTTAGCTCTTTTCAAGTTTTACAAATATACAACCTTGAGATAGGCGTTGTCAAGTATTTAGCACTATTTTTTTATTTTTCAATTGGATTCATGCAACCTAATTCCCAGTTTTTGAAGGTCTTTCCAAAACATGGGGTAAGATTTACTGACTACTTCTGCCTCCATTATAATTAAATCTCTTTGTGTGACTAGAGGAGCAAAAGCCATAGCCATGCGATGATCTTGATAGGTGTCTATCCTTACTGGCTCTTCTGGTTCTTCTCTTGTTGTAGTTAGTGATAGTGCATTAGAGGTAATGTGCAGTGTTCCTCCTAGTTTTTTCAACTCTTGTTGTAAAGCCACTAAGCGATCCGTTTCTTTGATCTTCAGTGTATGCAATCCTTTGATAGCACAAGGAATCTTCAATCCAAAACACGTTACTACCACTGTTTGAGCCAAATCAGGTGTATTCGAAAAGTCTTCGTCTATGCAGTCTTGTCTTTGGGCTATTTTTGTCAATCGAATATAATCTTGTGTTTCAAAAGTAGTTTCGACACCAAGTTTCTCATAAATTTCAGGCAATATAGCATCTCCTTGTAAGCTTACCGCTTTGTATTTCCCCAGGCGCATAGAAGTACCTAATGGAGATAAGGCAATAAGTGAATAATAGTACGAGGCTGATGACCAATCTGCTTCAACCGTGAATTGTGTTTTTTGGATTTGTTTTGGTGGTCGAACGGCGATGGTTTGCCCTTCAAAACTAGTTTCTGCACCTAACTCTTCTATTAAGGATAGTGTCATCTCGATGTAAGGTCGAGAAGTAATATCGCCAATGAGTTCAAGTTGAATTCCATTTTTAAGCTGTGTTCCCACTAAGAGCAATGCAGAAATATATTGACTACTAACCGAAGCAGGAATGCGAATACTACCGCCTGTTACTTGTTTTCCTTCAATAGCCAAAGGAGGGAAACCTTCTTTTTCAAGATAGGTAATTTGAGCTCCCAATTCGCGCAAGGCATCCACCAAAATCTCTATAGGACGGTTGTGCATCCGTTCGCTGCCTTTTAACACAACAGCTTGTTCTTGACATAAAGCAAAATAAGCCGTTAAAAATCGCATAGTTGTTCCTGCATGGTGCACATTCACCATGCGCTTTGACGTTGCCAATCCTTCTTGCATGACTACCACATCATCTGAATCTGCTAAATTCTCCACCGTGAGTTGAGGAAAAATCTTTTGCAACAACAACAAGCGGTTGCTTTCAGATTTACTTCCTGAAATAACAAGGGTTTGTTCTGATACTATCGATGACTTTTGGAGGTAGACCTGCATGCGTTCTCTTTTATTTCAATTTTTCATTATTGTGGTGACGATCGTGATCTCTATTTGTTTTAAGATCTAACTTCTTGTCAAATGCTTCTTGTAAATTAACTCCTGTTTGATTCGCTAAACACAAAACCACAAAAACAACATCCGCTAATTCCTCTCCTAGATCTTTATTTTTATCACTTTCTTTTTCCGATTGTTCGCCATAACGACGTGCAATAATACGCGCTACTTCTCCTACTTCTTCTGTTAATTGAGCCATATTGGTCAATTCATTAAAATAGCGAACACCGTGTTCTTTAATCCAAGTGTCTACTGCTGCTTGAGCGTCCTTAATATTCATCTTATTCTTATTTATTTTTTTTAAACAACCTATTTTTAACCCATTTCTCATATACAAACATGAGCACCATAAATATGACATAGCGAATTGCTACGTTTTGCATGCAAAGTGGATCTCCTTTCAATGCACAGACAAAATCTGTAGAAATGAACCAAGAAAATAAAACGTAAATAACCGTAAACAGGCTAAATTTAATCAGTGTTTTTTTCATTATTCTTTATTTTGAGAATCAATACAAATCGTTACAGGACCGTCATTGAGCAGGGCTACTTTCATATCCGCTCCGAATTGTCCTGTTTGTACTTTTTTATTTAAATCACAAGTAACTTGTGCAACAAATTGCTCATACATAGGAATAGCGAAATCGGGTTTTGCAGCTCTAATATACGAAGGTCTATTGCCTTTTTTTGTTGAAGCGTGTAAGGTAAATTGACTCACAACTAACACCTCTCCATCGATGTCTAAAACAGATTTATTCATCACCCCTTGTTCATCTTCAAAAATACGCAAATTCACCAATTTTCCCGAAAGCCAATCAATATCTTGCTTGGTATCTATTTCTTCGATCCCCACTAACACAAGTAAACCTTTTCCTATGCTCCCTATGGTCTCTCCTTCTACTGTAACAGAAGCTTCTGTTACGCGTTGTATAACTATTCTCAATGTCTTCTTTTTTCTACTTATTTTACTTTCTCTATTACGATGTGCATCTCATTTATTCTTTGCTGCACGATCTTATACAATTGACGAAACTCCAGGTAATCCTCTTTGGCAATTACCGTTTTTTGCAAGCGTAAGCTCATTCCCACTTGTATTTTATTTCCGTCCAAAAGTTTTACTTCATAAATCAACTTTGCACCTGTTTTTTCACTAGTAAACACTTCATCCGTGGGATAATTTTTTACTTGATACCCCTCAGGTAGTTGAACCACTATTTTATACATATCCATCGAGGGATACAGCAAATGAATATCCGATTGTCTGGTTCTCTCATTAAATGGGTTTTGCTTTTCCGCATACAACTCCATCGGATTAAATGTCAATTCACCACTTTGAGGATTCTTCGTTGCAAAGTTAAATTTTCGCACTTGATATTGCATTTCAATATCTCCATTTTTCAATGGTTTAATCTCACCTTGACTTAAAAAGAATTGATTTGAACGTGCTTCAATGTCACTGCGACTGCGATTGAGCATGCTCTCGCCGTATCTTGCTCTAAAAGCTGCTGCCTCATAGCGGGTCCTGGTACTTTTCATGCTTCCTTCGGCATTTCCATCTTCCTTTAGATTTACGGCAAACTCTTCCTGCTTAAACGAGAATTGTTTCGGTATTAGATCCACTTTAGACACTTCATTTTGCTCTGTTATCATCCATCCATCTTCATTTAAATCTTCAAATGGCAAGACGTTTAAAATCGGCTGATCCATTGTTCCGTCTACTACAAAAAATTGGTTGTCAATTTGGAGTCCCACAATCACTTGATTCAAGAATCGGGCAAATAGAATAGGTGCTTTACCATTGGATTGAGTACTTAATACAATCGGTTCAGCAACAAATCCGGCAGCACGTAAAGCGCCTATAAGGGCTATGTTTATATCTCCGCTATTTCCTTTTCCTTGAGCCATTGCTTTTTTCACCCCCTGTTCAGTCCAATATCCATATTGTTGATTCCATTTGATCTTGGAGTGAATAAACGAAACTATTTGTTCTGCTTTTTCTTGTTGGTTTAATCCATCTAGATTTAGCTCTGCAATCAATTTATTCCAATACTTCTCTTGTCTTAGTTCTCCGCCAAAATTTCTATCTTTATTCAACTCTTTTGCTACAGCCACAGGTTCATGTGGAACAACAACAGATGGGCTCATAGGATACTGAAATTGGATTAAATCAAAACGGATCCCACTCTTGGCATTTTTGATATTATCCATAAATGGTTCATAAACAAAAGCAGGTACCTCTTTCGCTTCAAACTTGAGAATTGCTTCTTTAAATCGATACGATGTACCCCATTTGTTTTTCGTTAAATCGCGAGTAGTTTCTGTAACCTCTTTCGTTTCTTTTACCTTAATTCCACCTGTATTAGTGATTAAATACGTCAGATTATCGGGAATCCTAACCGTATAACTACTTTTTAGTTTCGGAATATCTTCTTGAAAATACCACGTTGGAATCACATCGATATTATCGATTTTTTTCACATAGCTATATGCGATGACATCTCCAATTCGGATGTCATTTACTATAATTTCTTTTAGATAAAAACCATCGTCAATTAGTCGGTTACTCGCTGTATTAACAGCAATAACTTCTTCTTTTCCGTTAGCGGTTCGATGAATTTCATATGATTCAACCTCAACTTCTTCTCTTGTATAGCGATTAGAATAAAAAGGAACCAATAAACTTGCGTGACTAATGCCTTCTTTTGAATTAATTTGAATGAGTCGTTTCACTTTTAGTAAAATAGAAAATCCTTCTTCCTCCGAAAATTGATATTCAATGATTCCTTCTTCATTTAATACTACGGCATCTGCTTTGTTCAACTGTAAGACCTCTTGAGGCTCTTCTCTTTGTACATTACTTAACCTTTGGTTTGGTGCATCTTGAGCATAAGTACTTAAACTAAAAATCCCCAACACAACAAATACAATCTTGTTCATTTCCTATATGGCATTTTTATTATCCTAACCAAAAATACAAAACTCCTGTTGTATAGCTCGCTATTTTAGCGAGGATTTAAAAATGAAACTGAAAAACAAAAAGAGGACTCTAATTTTTACATGTACAAACAGCCATTTACTTAACAACAAACAATAGAAAAAAGTAAAAACAAACGCGAATAAAAAAAGCTGGTTCTTTGTAGAGCCAGCTTTCATTTATAGCAAAAAAATAATTTATTCTTCTTGATTTTTCCCATCTTTATAAATATCCGTACGATAGTGTTCTTCTTCTCCATCGAGAATTTGAATATACGTTTTGTACCGCGACCATGCTAATTCATCGTTATCTAAGGCTTCTTTTACCGCGCAGTGAGGTTCTTCTTTATGCAAGCAGTTATTGAATTTACACTGACCTTTTAAAGCAAAGAATTCTGGAAAATAGTCTCCTACTTCTTGTGGTTCCATATCAACCACACCAAACCCTCTAATCCCGGGAGTATCAATAATAGCAGCATCAAAGGACAAATCAAACATTTCTGCAAAAGTTGTAGTATGCTGTCCTTGTTGATGTTGTTCTGAGATCTGAGCTGTTTTCAGATTAAGTCCTGGCTCTATAGCATTGATTAATGTTGATTTTCCAACACCACTGTGTCCTGAGAACATGGAAACTTTTCCGATCATGCGTTCTTTAATGGCATCTAATCCTTTAGATTCTAGGGCGGAAACACGCAAGCACTCATAACCAATTTGCGAATAGATATACTGCAAATACAGTTGTTCGTCTAAAGCCTCTTCTGAATAAGTATCAATTTTGTTAAAGACTAGCACTGTTTTAATGCCATAAGCTTCTGCTGTTACTAAAAAACGATCGATAAAACTTGTTGTAGTAACTGGATTATCAATTGTTACAATTAAAAACATTGTATCGATATTCGATGCAATGATATGCACTTGTTTGGATAAGTTTACAGATTTACGCACAATATAATTCATACGTGGCGCAATATCGTTAATCACTCCTGTTACGGCGTCATTGGTAGTTTCTAGATCGAATGACACATGGTCACCTACCGCAATGGGATTTGTACTTTTAATCCCTTTTAAGCGAAACTTTCCTTTGATGCGACAATTGTAAAACTGCCCATCTTCACCTTTGACAACATACCAGCTTCCTGTTGATTTATAAACTGTTCCTTTCATGGGGCAAATATATTTTAAAAATCCATGCAAAAAAAAGAGACGAAGTAGAAAAAACCTCGTCTACTTTTTCCTTTGTATTATTTCTTACTCTTCTTTTCTATTAATGACCTGATCTTGGCGATAAATACTTTCTTGATGAATGGCGGTGTAAATTGTGCGAATAAACTCATCCGTAAATCCGAGATGCTCCCCTTCTTTCATCATTTTTTCTACGATACTATTCCATCTTTCCTGTTGAAAAACAGCAACATTTCGTTCGCGTTTTAGTGATCCAATCTCATCTGAAATCATCATTCTCATTTTCAAAAGATCTAAAATCTTACTATCCATATCATCGATTTGAATGCGATAGGTCTGTAGTTTTTGCATATATTCTTCCGTATCGTCTGTAATATTGCGCAACTTCAGGGTATGAATAATTTCCGTCAACTGTTCTGGTGTTACTTGTTGAGCGGCGTCACTCCACGCTTTATCAGGATTACAATGAGTTTCTATCATCAATCCATCAAAATTTAAATCCAATGCCAATTGAGAGACAGCCTGAATTCGATCTCGACGTCCTGTAATGTGAGAAGGATCACAAAAAATAGGAATATGAGGCAATTGCGATTTGATATCTAGTGGAATTTGCCACTCAGGAATATTGCGATATTTCGTTTTCTCGTAGGTACTAAATCCGCGGTGAATCAATCCTAATTTATTGATATTAGCTTTTTCCAATCGCTCTAGCCCTCCCATCCATAGAGACAGATCAGGGTTAATAGGGTTCTTAATCATCACAATTTTATCTGTTCCCTTTAGCGCATCTGCAATTTCTTGTACAGAAAAAGGATTTACTGCAGTACGCGCACCAATCCACAAAATATCAACATCATTCGCAAGACACAATTCTACATGTTCTGCTGTTGCAACCTCTGTTGCCAAGAGTAAACCTGTTTCTTGTTTAACTTGTTTCATCCAATCCAGACCAATTGCGCCAACACCTTCAAATCCACCCGGTTTTGTTCTTGGTTTCCAAATACCTGCTCGAAATACTTTTACTTCTTTAGGCAAGGCACGTGCAATTTGCAACAATTGTTCCGGTGTTTCAGCACTACAAGGACCTGCAATTATTGCAGGGGCTTGGCCCTGAAAAGTAGCTAACCAATCTTTACTCATAGTTTACAATTTCAATTGATACAAATTTACGAGTTATATTCTACAAAACGGAAAATTTCCGAAGGCATAAAACCTGAAAATCCAGATAAACCATTTTTTGTACGTTGTTTTTTATAATAATTAATACTTTTACTTTTCATCAAAAATTCAACCTAACATGTCATTACTAACTTTTATTTTAATTATGTTTCTGGGTGCTTTTGCGGCTGGTTTTATTGGCTCATTATCAGGACTTGGAGGCGGAATTATTATAATCCCTTTACTTTCTGTATTCCTAGGCGTAGACATGCATTATGCCATTGGAACTGCATTAGTTGCTGTTATTGCAACTTCTTCCGGTTCTGCATCTGCTTACGTACGAGAAGGAATAACCAATATGCGATTGGGGATGTTTCTCGAAATCGCTACAACTATTGGTGCCGTAGTAGGAGCTTTACTCTCAACCAATGCTCCTACTTCTTTACTTGCAATCATATTTGGTGCAACCCTAATCTTCTCTTCTTTGAATTCCATTCGAAAAAAAGAAGATCACCTCATCCTCCCTGAACAAGGTAGCTTCTTCGCGAAGAAACTCAAACTCGCAGGAAACTATCCTGTTGCGAACGGAGAAAAGGTTCATTACAGCATGACCAATATTCTGGGTGGTTTTAGTATGATGGGCGTTGCTGGTATGATGTCAGGATTATTGGGTATAGGATCTGGTGCTTTTAAGGTAATTGCTATGGATACCATTATGAAAGTTCCCTTTAAAGTGTCGACTACAACCAGCAATTTTATGATGGGAGTAACAGCGATCGCCAGTTCGGTAATCTACCTTCAAAAGGGATATATAGAACCCTCTATTTGCATGCCCGTTATTATTGGAGTACTTCTTGGGTCAATGGTAGGCGCTAAAGTACTAATGAAAGCAAATACCAAAAAACTAAAATTGTTCTTCGCCGTTTTGATTTTCATCATTGCCTTGAACATGATTTACAACGGAATTACAGGGAAAATTTAAAAAAGAGAAACTATGAGTACAACTAAATTTACAGATAATCAGTTACAAAACATCATCGGAAATGTATTGCGTTATGGTGTCCTAAGTGCATTAACCGTAACACTACTTGGAGGTATTATTCTCTTGGCAAAAGATGCTCAACAAGTAGTCTCCTTTTCTACTTTTGTGGAAAAAGATCAAAACCTATTTGTCGTTTTTCAAACAATCCTACAAGGAGTAAAAGAGTGGGATGGAGCGTCGATTATCTTCTTGGGAATACTTCTGCTATTCTTAACTCCTGCCCTGCGCTTACTTTTGTCTTTATTTTCTTTTATCCTTGAAAAAGACAAGTTGTACGTAGTGATTACCCTAATTGTAATAGCAGTGATCATTCTTAGCGTGTCTTTCGGTTTTTCTCATTAATTTACCTACATTTGTTTTTACTAACCACCCATTATATATGTCTATTAAAGTAGAAAACATAAGTAAATATTACGGTGAACAACAAGCGTTGAGTGCCATTAACTTCACGGTTCCGAAAGGGCAAATTGTCGGTTTTCTTGGTCCAAATGGAGCGGGAAAATCTACACTGATGAAAATACTTACAACCTTTATTCACAGTGACGAAGGAACAGCTTATGTCAACGAATACAACGTGTCTACACAGGCAAAAAAAGTACAACAATCTATCGGGTACCTACCTGAACACAACCCGTTGTATTTGGATATGTATGTGAGAGAATATTTACAATTTAACGCTTCAATTTACAAGCTAAAAAAAGAACGCATTGAAGAAGTAATCACACAAACGGGATTAACTCCTGAAGCGCATAAAAAAATCGGACAACTTTCGAAGGGATATCGCCAACGCGTGGGGATTGCTACAGCTTTGCTTCACGATCCGGAAGTATTAATTTTGGATGAACCTACAACAGGATTGGATCCCAATCAATTAGTTGAAATTCGAGAATTAATCAAGACGGTGGGAAAAGACAAAACGGTTTTTCTTTCTACGCACATCATGCAAGAAGTAGAAGCCATTTGCGAACGTGTAATCATCATTAAAAAAGGACACATTGTTGCTGATCAATTTTTATGTGATTTACTCGAAAATCAAAACGAACAAATCATCGCTGTTGAATTTGACTTTAAGATTGAAATTGAATTTGTTAACCGCATTCCTCATCTACTCAAAGCCAACCACGTACACGATACACAATGGGAACTTGTTTTCCCTACAGATCAGGATTATCGAGCTACGGTATATGATTTTGCCCAACAACAGGGATTAAAAACCCTTTCTCTACAACCAAAGAACAAAAATTTAGAAAAGCTGTTTCAGGAATTTACCACAACAGCGAGCGAAGAATAAAAATAAAAAAAGAGCACAAGGCTCTTTTTTTTTATTTATTGTTTTTAAACAATCCATTAATTTCTGCATCAATCTTATCGATAATAGAACCAAGATCTTCTGGTTTATCAACAAAATCTAAACGATCTACATCAATGACTAATAATTTTCCTTTGTCATAGCCTTTGATCCAGTTTTCATAGCGTTCGTTTAATCCACTTAAGTATTCGATCGAAATTGAATTTTCGTACTCACGTCCTCTTTTGTGAATTTGTCCCACTAAATTAGGAACCGTACTTCTCAAATAAATTAGCAAATCAGGTGCAGCAACCAAATCTTGCATTAAGTCAAAAAGGGTTGCATAATTTTTAAAATCACGATTAGACATCAATCCCATCGCATGCAAGTTTGGGGCAAAAATATGAGCATCCTCATAAATTGTCCGATCTTGTATAATTGTTTTTCCACTTTGTCTGATTTGAAGTACCTGGCGAAAACGACTATTCAAAAAATAAACTTGCAAGTTAAATGACCAACGATCCATTTGGTGATAGAAGTCATCCAAATACGGATTGTCGACTACATCTTCATAATGTGCCTCCCATCCATAATGTTTTGCTAATAAGTTTGTTAGTGTTGTTTTTCCCGCTCCAATATTTCCAGCAATTGCTATGTGCATTACGGTAATTTTATTTGATAATTATTTACTTTCTGTTCGGCAAAAATACTCAATTTTTGAGTGTTATAAAAGAAGCGCAAAATGCTTTTTACATCAACTGAGATTTCAAAAACCTTATTCTTCTCCATATCAACATAATATAGCTTATTTAGATACAAATAAAATACTTGTTTATTATTTAGAATTTGAATCTGCTCATAATCGGAAGGCAAGGAGTAATTTAAAACTTCATTACCATATATATCAATTCCTTTTATCTGATTATCCGAAGTAACTCGATAAAGATAGTTTAAGGTCGATTGGTACGTTTTAATTTGTTCTTCTTTGATTGTATAAATATTTCGTACTTCTAAAGTACTAAGATTATAGCGCAAAACACTTTGATTGGCTTGATTAACAATCCATAGATTTTTTTGGGTGCTTGTACCAATATAAGCGGGATCCATTGCAGAAAATCGCCCAGTTAGCTCAATGGTATTCAACAAGGCCAATTCCTTACTGAGTAAAACAATAGTATTAAAATCCTTATAAAACAGGACGGGAAACAGTGAATTAGTAAGATCGATCATTTGAAGCGATCCCAATTTCGGCAAGCTAAAATTTTCTGCTGTGTATTTACTGCGTTTACGCAATGTATTTTCTTCTTGTGTAAAGGTATTATCAAAAATATCTTTACTTAAAAAGACTTCTTTTTCTTTGAGCGATTCGCTATTTAAAAATTGAGTCTTAATCACTTCTTGCGCTAAAGCAGTTCCACTTGTCCATAGCAAGAGAAAAGCAATAATCTTTTTCATATTTACTTTCGAGTATAAGTTTGAAAAGTAAAAGCATAGGCGTGTTTCTCATCTATTGGATGATAATTCTCTTTCACCAATTGCCAATCGGAAGTTGAGAATTCAGGAAAAAACGCATCTCCATCAAAAGAGGCGTGTACTTGAGTTAATTCTAATTGATCTGCTATAGGCAGTGCGAGATTGTAAATCTCTCCTCCTCCAATAACGTAGACTTCTTTTTCGTTTTTTGTCAGGGCTAAAGCCTCTTCTAAACTATGCACAACGATACAGTTCTCAGGAACGACGTAGTCCTTTTGTCTGGTTATAATAACATGAGTTCTATTGGGTAAAGGTTTTGGAAAAGACTCAAACGTCTTGCGTCCCATAATGATATAATGATGAGAAGTTAGCGATTTAAAGTGTTTAAAATCATCGGGTAAATGCCAAATGATCGCATTGTCTTTACCTAATACATTATTTTCTGCGATAGCTGCAATTAGGATAACCATTGTCGTATTATTTTGAATCTTCTTGATTTAAGTCTCGTTTTACATCTACCAAAGGAAAATCTTTTTCCACTTTGGCGCGTAATTGTTTTATTTTCTCTTGCTGTAGTGCGATCAATCGCTCTATTTCACGTTCTTGCCAAGCTGGTCCCATAAATCGATTAACAACTAATACATTTATAGCGTGAATAAACACAAGTAAGGCCCAAGCCCCAACTGCGTACCCCCACCAAACTCCGACAACTAGAGGGTCTTTAACCCACATATTAATTGCGTACAACACAAGCGATCCCAACAGAAAAACAACGAAATGAAACAATAACGTTTTTCGCTGTTTAATTCTATTTTTCGCATATTCATACTGTTTAATTGCTTCCGTTTTTTCCATAGCATTTTTGGATTAGAAATTATACAGATACTTGACCTTTAATAGCGGGATGAGATACGTAATCTTCTAACGTAAAATCCTCATAGGTAAAGCTAAAAATATCCTTCACATTTGGATTGATCTTCATTTTCGGCAAAGCATAAGGTGTTCTGCTCAATTGTAAGTTCACTTGTTCGATATGGTTATTATAGATGTGTACATCGCCAAACGTATGAATAAAATCACCTACTTCTAAATCGCAAACTTGAGCGACCATCATGGTTAGTAGTGCGTAAGAAGCAATGTTAAAAGGCACACCTAAAAATACATCTGCACTTCGTTGATACAACTGGCAAGACAACTTTCCTTCTGCAACATAAAACTGAAAAAAGGAATGACAGGGAGGCAATGCAGCTTTATT
The DNA here is from genome assembly GCF_014145635.1 of Myroides sp. WP-1. Classification (GTDB taxonomy): domain Bacteria; phylum Bacteroidota; class Bacteroidia; order Flavobacteriales; family Flavobacteriaceae; genus Flavobacterium. The sequence goes on along the minus strand of NZ_JACHTC010000002.1, from coordinate 255,056 downwards.
ATTCGCTACATTTTCAGCGAAAGAAACGCTTGTATCGGGTAAAACACTTGGGTTCCAAGCAGAAACCATGATACGTCTGCTGTCGGGATTCGTTTTCAAGGTATCAATTACCTCTTTGATTTGATCGATTCCCTCTCCGTTCCAGTTGCGCCATTGATAACCATAAACGGGTCCGAGATCTCCATTTTCATCTGCCCATTCATCCCAAATTCGAACACCGTGTTCTTTTAAGTAAGCAATATTTGTTTCTCCTTTTAAGAACCATAATAACTCGTGGATGATTGACTTTAAATGTACTTTTTTTGTCGTAACCAAAGGAAAACCTTCTGCTAAATCAAAGCGCATTTGATGGCCAAAAATGCTTTTTGTTCCCGTTCCAGTGCGGTCGCCTTTTTGTACCCCTTTATCTAAAACTTCTTGTACTAAATTTAAGTATTGTTTCATTCTTTCTCCTTATTAACTATGATCGCTTACTAATTTCATCTCTAATTCGCGCTGCTGTTTCGTAATCTTCATTGCCAATGGCTTCATTTAGCAATCGCTGTAAATCTTGTAGTCCGTATTTGCTATACCCTTTTCCTTCAATATCAAGTTCAAGGAATTGTTCTACTTGACTTGCAATATCATCATCGGCAGGTTCTTCTTCTACTTCAGGTGTTCCACTTAAAATAATACCGGCTTTATTCATGATGTCAGGATAGGTATAGATCGGTGCAAAAAAGCGAATAGCTAAAGCAATTGCGTCTGATGTACGGGCATCCATCATTTCTTCAATTCCATTTTTCTCCCAAACTAAGCTAGAAAAAAACACACCATCCACTAATTTGTGTACAATCACGTGTTTCAATTGAATATCAAATGTATCTGCAAAACTCTTAAATAAATCGTGTGTCAAAGGTCTTGGAGGTCTAATTTCCTCTTCGATTGCGATTGCAATTGCTTGTGCTTCAAAAGCTCCAATAACAATGGGCAATTTTCTATCCCCATGCTCCTCATCCAAGATCAAAGCATATGCTCCATTTTGAGAATGGCTATATGAAATACCTTTAACTGTTAGCTTAATCAAACTCATAATTTTCTTTATAAAAACAAAAAAACAGTAACTAAATCAAAGATAAACAATCTTTAGATTTTAGTTACTGTCTTGGTAAAATTATCTAAATCAAAAAATGCTACTTAGGCGTTTTTCGCTTTGAAGTCTTTTAATTTTTCAACTAACTGTGGCAATACTTGGAAAGCATCTCCTACGATTCCGTAATCTGCAACTTTGAAGAAAGGAGCTTCAGGATCTGTGTTGATTACCACCTTTACTTTAGAAGAGTTAACTCCTGCAATATGTTGAATTGCTCCAGAAATACCTACTGCAATATAAAGATTAGCTGCTACTGGTTTTCCTGTTTGTCCTACGTGTTCTTCGTGTGATCTCCATCCCACATCAGATACAGGTTTAGAACAAGCTAAAGCAGCACCTAAAACCTCTGCTAAATCCTCTAACATTCCCCAATTTTCAGGTCCTTTCATACCGCGTCCACCAGAGACTACGATATCTGCATCAGCGATTGTCACTTTTCCAGATACTTTTTCTACTCCTTCAACTTTTAAGCTAAAGTCAGCATCATTTAAGCTTGGTGCAAAATCTTCAGCAGCAGCTGCTCCCGAAGCTTCTACTAATCCAAAAGAGTTTTTCCCTAAAGCGATTACTTTCACGTCAGAAGTGATTTCAGTAAAGTTGAATGCTTTGTTTGAGAAACCTGTTCTTTTCACAACAAATGGAGTTGTGCTTTCAGGTAGAGCAATTACGTTTGAAGCAAAACCAGCGTTCAATCCGATAGCTACTGCAGGTGCTGCATACAAACTATCTGTTGAAGATGATAATACCACTACTTTTGCTCCTTCTTTTTGAGCCGCTTGTTTGATAACATCTGCATAAGCTTTAGCGTTGAATGTAGCTAATTTATCACTTGATACTTTTAGTACTTTATCAACACCATACTTTCCTAATTCGCTAACATCAGAAGCGTTAACAGTTACAGCTGTAACTGTTGTTCCCAATGATTCTGCTACTTTTTTTGCATAAGAAGCTAGTTCTAATGCTACTTTTTTAAATTTTCCTTCTGCTGATTCAGCATATATTAAAACTGACATACTTTTTCTTTTTAAGGTTAAAAACTACTAGATTAGATAACTTTTGCTTCGTTGTGTAATAAGTTGATTAACTCATCTAAGTTATCTGGAGCGATCATTTTACAAGCTGATTTTGCAGCTGGTTTTTCAAACTTCACTGCTTTAGTTGCAGCATCTGCTCCTACTGGTTCAAGAACTGTTAACGCTTTTGTTCTAGCAGCCATGATCCCACGCATATTTGGAATACGCAAATCTTTCTCGTCTACCAAACCTTTTTGCCCACCAATAACCATTGGCAATTTTCCTGATATTGTTTCTTTACCACCATCAATTTGACGAATTGCTTTAACCGCTGTTCCGTCAACTTCCATTCCCTCACAAGAGTTAATGAAGTCATAACCTAAGATAGCTGCCAACATTCCTGGAACCATTCCACCATTGTAGTCTAATGATTCTTTTCCAGCCAATACTAAATCATATCCACCGTTTTTCACTACTTCCGCCAATTGTTTTGCAACGAATAAACCATCCGTAGGCACTGCATTTACGCGGATTGCCTCGTCAGCTCCAATCGCTAATGCTTTTCTCAATGTCGGTTCTGTGTCAGCTCCTCCAACATTAACTACTGTTACTGTAGCTCCTTGTTTTTCTTTAAACCAAATGGCACGTGTTAATGCATATTCATCGTTAGCATTGATCACAAATTGTACTCCATTTGTATCAAATTCAGCATCACCATTTGTGAAATTGATTTTTGATGTAGTATCAGGCACGTGGCTGATGCAAACTAATATCTTCATTATTATTATAGTTTTTGTGTTTTACAATATTACTTGTGAACGAAAATAAGAATTAATTTTCAATATTTTACTATGCAAGCATATTAAATTGATTTGAATTAACCAAATATAATTTACTAAATCACCTAATAAATCAATATCTTTTATGGGATTTCGTTTTTCAAATAACCATTCTATGAAACTAATAACAAAAAATTAAAAAGTTTGTAATTTCCTATACATTAGATAAAACAACGAATACAATTATAACTTTTGAATTGATTGACTTATTTTTTCTTTTGCAAAGCCAAATAAACAAGCTTCGCAAGAAGGTCACTAGAGGTTAAACCAGAATATTCAAAAAGTTTTGGATACATGCTAAAAGCAGTAAAACCAGGAAGCGTATTAATTTCATTAACTACGAAACTTCCATCATCTTTCAAGAAAAAATCAACGCGTGCCAGTCCTTGACAACAAGTAGCTAGATAAGATTTTATAGCATAGTGTTTGATCTCATTTGAAATATCTTCTGGAATTTCAGCAGGAATTTTCATTACGACAGATGAAGTTTGAATATACTTTACTTCATGAGAATAAAAGCCTTCTGTTGTAGTAATTTCACCCAAAACCGAAGTTACAGGGTTTTCATTGCCCAAAATAGCACACTCTATTTCTTTTCCATTAACTGCTGCTTCTATTAAAATTTTTCGATCAAATTGGAAAGCAACATCAATAGCAGTGATCAACTCCTTTTTAGTACATACTTTACTTACACCAAATGAAGACCCTGAATTACAAGGCTTAACAAAAAAAGGAACACCTAATTCTTCTCTCAATTTATTAAAAGACAAGGCATTTTTATCCGTATGATACAACACTCTGAAACGAGCAATCGGAATTCCATTATCACGTAAAACTCGTTTCGCAATTTCTTTATCCATGCAGATGGAGGACCCTAACACTCCAGTTCCTATACAAGAAATATCTAAGAAATCAAAAAAACCTTGCAAGGTTCCATTTTCACCAAAAGCACCATGAATAATAGGAAAAACTAGAGCAAAACTTGTTAGAGTTTCATTAGTTTCGTCATCAACTATAATTCCATTTCCATAATTTCCTTTTATATATACTTTTCGAGCTTTTGTAAAATAATTCTCAGCTACTAAATCAATCGTTTTTTTTGCATAATTAGGATCATAATACCAAATTCCCTTTTTATCATTTCCTAGCAAAAGAATTTCAAATTGTGAGGAATCCAGTGAATTAAAAATATACGTAGCTGAGCGTAAAGACACTTCATGTTCTGGCGAATTTCCTCCAAAAGCTATTGCAATTTTTTGTTTCATAATATTGCTTTATTTTTCTTTACAACATAACAAACAACCTTATACTCCTCAAATGATTCTCTAACATCTAAGATTTCTTTATAAACGAGATTATCAAACAGATCAACTATTTCGAAACCTGTTTTATTCATTACTTTTTTTAAACTTTCTACATCTTTGCACATTTCCCATGAATCTTTGTTTGTAAAATTCATTGGAGTACAGCCAACAACTAGTCCACCTTCTTTTAAAATATCAAAAAACTTTTTGATACTAGATTCAATAGAGTTACATCTGTCCAAATAATTCACATTTACAATTAAATCAAAATCTTTTTCTGCAAAATCGTATAGTTCAAAATTTTCGCATAAGAACTCGATATTTAAATAAGAAAAGTAAGGCAATTTTAAATCTTTAAACCCTCTATTCCATAAAGAAATTTTTTTCTCTTTAAAACAAGAGGAATTAATTTGTCTAGCTGTCTCAATCATTTTTTTTGATTGATCAATAGATGTAATACAGCTTTTTTTATAAATATTTGCTAAATCAAAAGTTGTTCTTCCAACACCACATCCAACATCTAAAATCTTCGCTTTATTCATTGCTCCTAAATTACTAACAACCAACGATATAATAGTTCTATACAATCCTTCTGAATAAGCTAAATTATTCAAATAACCATAGGACCACAATGCCATATATGCGTTAACAAAATCTCCACTTTCATATTTACTTTCCTCCATTATTCATAACAATATTTCACAATTTGAAAATCTTCCCTAAATGAAATAACCTCTTCTTTGATCTTTTCAATCTTTTTTCTATCAAAATAAACATCTGCTATGAATTGGGCAATAAGAGGCATATCAGCCGTTGTCATACCAATCCTAGTTATTTCAGGTGTCCCAATTCTAAATCCTGAAGGATTTTTAAAATTTAAATCTCCTGGTAAAATATTTCTATTAAAAATAATATTAGCATTTTCGAATCTTTTTTCTAGAGAAGCTGTCTCATATTTTGATTCATTTTTCATCAATAACATATGTGTTTCGGTAAACTCTCTATCCTTAAACAGGATATTCAAATCTAGCTCACTAAGACTTCTAGCTAAAGTTCTTGAATTCTGAATTACATTTTGTATATATAATTTTCCAAAAGCCTTTAATTCAAGTAAAGTAACTATAGCACTTACTGTTTCGTGTAAATGATGCCCTGATACTGTTGACGGAAAAGTCGTTTTTTTAATAATGTCACCATATTTGCCGTTAGCTATAATAACTGCATGTTGTGGTCCAGGTATTGTCTTACACGTTGAAAATGTCATTATGTCCACTCCAACATCCATTGGATTTTCATAATCACCTGTAGCAATTAAACCAGCTACATGAGAGGCATCAAAAACCGTTATTATTTCTAAAGACTTACAAAGCTGGACTATTGCCTTAATTTCTTGTTTAAACAATAACACCGATCCTCCCAAAATTAATAATTTTGGTTTTTCTTGTAAAAGAAGCTCTAAAGTACTTGGTACATCAATAGTAAAACCGTCATTGCAAGTAGGAATCTTTAAAACCTGCAACTTAAACATATTTTTAGGAGTGCCTCCACTCATACTTATATGACCTCCATTTTTTATTGAAAAAGATAGCACTTTATCATTAGGTTTAGTAAAAGCAGTATAGACTATCATATTAGCGTGAGTACCTGAAATAGGTCGCAAATCAACAAAATCACAACGAAACATTTCCTTGACTACATCTATACCTATTTGCTCAATTTCATCATAGTACTTAATACCTGGAAAAATTCTTTCACCTATCCAACCCTCAGCTACTCTATTTCCTAAATCAGAAGTCAAACATTTTTTAGCGAATGGACTTAGCAAATTCTCACTTGCAATAAGATTTATGGTTTTACACATCCACTTCTCATGATTATTCAATATTTTTTTTGTTTTTTCTATTAAATCACTTGTACTCATATCTTTATGTGTTAAATTGTTTATATCCTACACCTCAACTAGAGAAAACAGAATTTCGTCATAAGAAATTTTTTCCTTTTCACATAATTGAGGAAAAATAGAATTTGGTTGTAAGCCAGGTAATAAATTAATTTCTAAAACATAAATATTGCGTTCTTTATCAACCAAAAAATCTGTACGCGAAAAATTTTTACAATTAAATTCTTTATGCAATAAATATGCAATACGTTGCATCTCTTTATGGATATCTTCATCATCATGCGAAATAAATTCCTTTTTATTTAAACCTATTTTTTTTGATTCATAGGAGAAAAAATCGGTGAATGTGGTTGTTTTACAAATGGGTAATTGAATTACTTCATTTTTACGTTCAAAAATACCAGTGGTATACTCTATTTTATTGTTATCTATCAATTCTTCTAAAAGAAAATCACCATTATACTTTTGTTTAAGTACATCAATACATAAGAGATAATCAAATTCATCCCTAATAATACTAACACCTACTGAATCGCCTAAACTGTTTGGTTTAATTATAATATTCTTACCTAACTCTTCTACTACTTTATAATATTTAGGTGGCACTTGATTTTTTCTAACAAATATGCACTTAGGGGTTTTTAACCCTAGAGATCTAAACAATACTTTAGACAAATATTTACTTGATCCCAAAATAGAAGCGATAGATCCCGATCCAGAATACTTTATATTATGACATTCTAAAAATCCTTGAATAATTCCAAATTCATTATATACATTTTGTATTTTTGAAAAATCGGATGGCGTAAAAAGCACAATCAAAGGTTTGAGTTCAAGCAACTTTGAAAAAAAAAGATTGTTAACATCTAATACTAACATTTGAGTCTTTAAACCAATTTTTTTTAATAGTATACTAATACTCACATAAAACTCATTATTTTCGTGATTTCCTAAAATCACGACTAAATCATTATTCCTTACACACATACCATATTATATTTAATTTTTGTCAATTACATTATTTATATACTCACGGCAAAGCATCTTATTTTACAGATTTTCTAGAATTCAACTCCTAGTAAGATAGATTGTATATCTATATGTAAAAGAGTAGCTGTACTCGAAAATCATGTCATAACTCTTGATATTCTAATCACAAATCATAGCAAACAAGAAATTGCTCTAAAATAAAATACACAAAACATACCATATTTTATAAAATATGGTAAAAAAACCAGAAAACAATTGAATTAATAACGAAAAAATATAATTATATTTGATTTTTAAACAAAAAATAAATAACAAAAAATTAAAAAGTTTGTAATTTCTATTTACAGAAGAATCCATTGTTATTCAAAAAAAAATGTGTTCAGTTTTACAGCTAAACACATTCATTTTTCTCTCTATTTCCTTTAGAATGCGAGATTCACTTCTAAATTTGCTCCTTCTGCAATTGAATTTCTATAGAGTTCATTATTTTTAAACACTTGGACAGTCAATTTTGACGAACTATCATTGCCTTGTAATGCTCGTCCTTTAATTTTAACTACCACGGGAAGTCTCCCTGTAAACGTTCGATTCCACGCAGTTTCATCATAATCAACAACAACCTCTTCTTGATCTCCTTCTTTGACCACAATACTTATTATTTTAGCATTTGACGAAGTTCTAGCAACGACATCGTAACGAACTTCTTCTTGTCCCGCATACATTTGTTGATTGTAGACGATCACGCCTAGAGCAATCAATAAGCTCCCCCACAAAGCCCTCTTCATTTTTTTTACCATAATTCTCATTTTTGTAGTTAATACTTGACTTTGCTTGTTCAAAGTCCACTTGAAAACTAAACAGCAAAAAAAAAACCAAATTGCTTTTTGTTCATTAATTTTATCAGTAATTACCCTTCTCTAATTGAAATCTGAAAGTATTGCTTGAATCGCATCGTTAAACTGCTTGCACTAGAAAATAAAGAACAAAAAAAAGAGTTCAGCTGCGCTGAACTCTTTTCTATCGTGCTTATACTACACGTTAAATTTCAAAAAAATCAATTACATTGAAATCGTTGCTACCAAGATATTTCCGTTAGCTTTAGAAGTTTTCACAACTTTTCCTTCTTTAACAACTTCTAACGTCAATACTCCTGATTGATCATCATTATCAATTGTTCCTCCAGTTACAGAAACAGCAACAACTTTCTTTCCAGAAAAAGATTTAGACCATTCTTTTTTACCTAAGTCAGCAATTGACTCTGTAGCCCCATCTTCCACCACTACGATATTGTTTATTACCGCATTATCAGATGTCTTAGCTACAATTTCATATGCTTCACTGCTTGATGAACTATCATCACTACTACATGAAAAAATTCCCATGGATACCATTGCACATACTAGTACAACTTTTGCTTTTCTTAACATACTTTGTGGTTTTTATTAATGTTTTCAGAAAGCAAATAAAACAACTCTACAGAAAAATTACAAATTTTTTAATCAAATCAGAAAAAGTACATCACTTTGTGTATTTTTTCCCCAAACAGACCACACATAACCATGTTATTTCATAAATACATCAATAAAAACAAAAAAATTCTCGTCTTTACAATCTTTTGCACTCAGTGTCAAGGTTTAATCGAAAATTGGCAACTTCGCATGATGGGCACAAGGCAACCGAGTTGTTTGGTTTTCTAATAAAAACACACAGGACTTAATGGTTATTGACGTATTAGATGCAAATAAAATAAATCACAAGACTTCTACTCGTTAAAAAAAACAAAACCCCAAACAACATAAGCGAGATAATGATATTTTTCCTATTTTTGCTCCTATTGAATAATTTACGGAAAATAAGAACTTATGAGAACGATTCAATTTAGAGAGGCCGTATGTGAAGCCATGAGCGAAGAAATGCGCCACGATGAAACAATATATTTAATTGGAGAAGAAGTAGCAGAATATAATGGTGCATATAAAGCTTCAAAAGGTATGTTGGACGAATTCGGTCCTAAACGCGTAATTGACGCTCCAATTGCAGAACTTGGTTTTGCAGGAATTGGTGTTGGTTCAGCGATGAATGGTAACCGCCCAATTGTTGAATTTATGACATTCAACTTCTCTTTAGTAGGAATCGACCAAATCATAAACAACGCAGCTAAAATGCGTCAAATGTCAGGTGGTCAATTCAACATTCCAATTGTATTTCGTGGACCAACAGCTTCTGCAGGACAATTAGGTGCAACACACTCACAAGCTTTTGAAAACTGGTATGCCAATGTACCTGGATTAAAAGTTGTAGTACCTTCAACACCATATGATGCTAAAGGGTTATTAAAATCAGCAATTCGCGACAATGATCCAGTAATTTTCATGGAATCTGAGCAAATGTATGGAGATAAAGGCGAAGTACCTGAAGGAGAATACACAATTCCATTAGGTGTTGCTGATATTAAAAGAGAAGGAAAAGACGTGACGATTGTTTCTTTTGGTAAAATCATCAAAGAAGCATTAAAAGCAGCTGAAGAATTAGCACAAGAAGGTATCTCATGTGAAGTAATTGATTTACGTACAGTACGTCCATTAGATCAAGAGGCTATCTTAACTTCAGTAAAGAAAACAAATCGTTTGGTTATTTTAGAAGAGGCTTGGCCGTTTGGAAGTATTTCTTCAGAAATCACTTACTTGGTTCAAGAACAAGCATTTGATCACTTAGATGCTCCTATCCAAAGAATTACAACAGCTGATACTCCTGCTCCTTATTCACCAGTATTATTAGAGCAATGGTTGCCTAATGCTAATGATGTAATCAAAGCAGTGAAAAAAGTACTATACAGATAAACTTTTTTAAGTAAAAAAAAATTGTATATTTGAATTACTCCATCTTATCTTGGTAAGATGGAGTTTTTTTATTTACTCCACTATTGACTATGAAGAAAAAGATATTATTTTACCTAACCTTTATTTTATTAGCTCATTTTCAAGGCTTTACACAAACAAAGGTAAGTGGTAAAATTAAAGACACGAGCAATGTAGAAGTATCGTATGCTAGCGTATATTTCAAAAACTCTACGCAAGGAGTAGTTGCAAATGAACTTGGAAAGTTCTATCTGGAAACTGAAAATAACTACGACACTTTAGTCGTTTCTTTCGTTGGATATAAGACCGCTTATGTTCCACTAAAAAACCGTACTAACCTTGATTTAAGCATTACCTTGGAAGAAGATAACATGCTTGAAGAAGTGCGTATTTTCACAGGAAAAACATCAAAAAAGAACAACCCAGCCTTGGATATCTTGCGAAAGATATGGGAACGCAAGAAAAAAAATGGGTTGTATATGTTTAGCCAATATGAATTTGACAAATACGAAAAAATTGAATTTGACTTAAACTCGATCGACAGCGCTTATCGCAAGAAAAAACTCTTCAAAGGTATGGAGTTTATTTTCGATCAAGTAGACACCAATCGCATCACAGGAAAAACCTATCTTCCTATTTTCATTAATGAAAATATTGCTCAAGTGTATGGTGACAATGTTAACAACAGAAAAAGAGAAAAAACGCTGGGTAACAAAAACTCTGGATTTGACACGAATCAACATATTATCGAATTTGTAAAAGATTTATATGCTGAATATAATATCTACAACAACTATATCAAGATCTTTGACAAAGATTTTGTAAGCCCATTATCGCGAACTGGAATCAATGTATACAACTATGTATTAGCGGATAGTGCTTACATCGACGACAAATGGTGTTATAATATTGTTTATTACCCTAGAAGAAAAGGAGAGCTTACATTTAAAGGGGATTTTTGGGTAAATGATTCGACATTTGCTATTAAGAAAATCAATATGGAAGCCAGTAGAGATGCCAATATCAACTGGATCAAAGAAATTTATATTGAACAAGAGTTTGACGTTTTAAACGACTCGGTATTCTTACTTACTAGAGATCATTTTATGTCTGATTTTGCCCTTTCTAAAAAGGACGAATCTAAGGGAATATACGGTAAACGAACAACGGTATACCGCAATCACGAATTCAACATTAAACATCCAGACGAGTTTTATAGAGAAGATGTAAACAAATACGACGAATCGATCTACAAAAAATCGGATGAGTTTTGGCAATCTTATCGCTTCGAACCGTTGAGTAAAGATGAATTTGGAATTTACAAGATGTTAGATACTCTAAAAACGGTACCTAAATTCAGATTTTTATTTGACCTTACCTCTACTATTGCAAGTAACTACTACAATATACCTAAATATAAATTTGACTACGGGCCTATCTTTTCCACCTTTGGTTACAATGATATAGAAGGGCTGCGCATGCGTGCAGGAGGAAGAACCTACTTCGGTCCGAATGATAGATGGAGATTAGAAGGTTATGGTGCCTATGGTTTCAAAGACAATAAATTCAAATATGGTATTAGCGGAAAAGTATTGCTACACAGTCCTTCTCGTTTTATTCTTTTTGGAGGAAATCGTCGAGATGTAGAACAAATTGGAGTAAGCCTGACCGAGACAAATGATGTACTTGGACGAAGCTTCGCTTCCAGTTCACTATTTGCTAGTGGAGACAACTCCAAACTGACTGATATTAATCTATCTACCATTGGATTGGAAATTGAGCCCGTTAAAAACCTTCGTTTATTAACGACCTTTAGCTATCGCACATTAAAACCTGCATCTGATCGCTTTAACTTGGATTACTATATTGATAAAGAGCGCAACATCATTTCCAACGAGACGAAACAGTCAGAAATTGAAATGGCGATTGACTATACTCCAGGCAAAAGAACTATTGGTTATGGTGTGGATCGAAATGACATTGACAAGAAATACTTAAAGTTATACCTTCGCTATAGTCATGGATTTAAAGGGGCTTTTGACAGCAACTTCCAATACGACAAATTACAGCTCTATGCTAGAAAACCAATTCTGTTGGGTGGTTTCGGAACCTTCACAACTACATTTGAAGCTGGAAAAACATTTGGCGAAGTACCTCTAGGTCTACTCAGCGTTGTACCAGGTAACCAATCGTGGTTTAACATTGAGAATACCTTTGCAAACCTGAATTACTATGAATTCGTTACCAATGAGTATGCTTCGATCCACTTAGAACACAATTTTGGAGGTCGATTATTATCGAGAATCCCGTGGTTTAGAGATTTAAACCTACGAGAGATTGTAGGGATTAGAGGTATTTACGGAAAAATATCACAAGAAAATATTGATTTGAATGCATCTCAATTGGTTTATAAAGCGCCTGAAGATTTTTATTACGAATACTATGTGGGCGTAGGAAATATCTTTAAAGTTTTTAGACTTGACTTAAGCTGGAGAGGAAATTATCTAGATATGCCAGACGCAAGAAGGTTTGCTATCCGAGGTTCTTTTGCAATTTATTTCTAATATTAAAGATAAAACTTGCTAAACAACACGAATTAAAGTATTTTTGCCCCCATTATTAAGTTATTTGATTATAAAATAAATGAATATGAGTACATTCGAAACTTTTGATGCCTTTGTTGAGATCCCAGCAGGTAGCAGAAATAAATATGAATACGATTTCGATTTAAAACGTTTGAGATTCGACCGTTTACTTTACTCAAACATGAGATATCCAGCAGACTATGGTTTTATTCCAGAAACTTTAGCTTTAGATGGAGATCCACTTGATGTATTAGTAATGTTTACTGAACCATCTCTTCCAGGAATGGTTGTAGAAGTTAAACCAGTAGGTATTTTCTACATGGCTGACGATAAAGGACAAGATGAAAAAATTCTTTGTGTTCCGGTATCTGACCCATTGATGAACAAATTAAACGACATCAATGACGTAAACGAACACTTCAAACAAGAAGTAGAGCATTTCTTCAAAGTATACAAAGACTTAGAGAATAAAAAAGTTACTACAAATGGTTTTGGAGACAAAGCTGCTGCAATCAAAATGATTCAAGAATGTACAGCTCGTTTCAACAACTTAGAAAACAAAGCAGAAGGTTTATTTAGTATCCGTTACTAGTAAACTCTCACACAATACTTACAAAAGCCACCTAAATTAGGTGGCTTTTTTGGTTATTAATTATTCGCTAAGGATTAAACATACCTAAGTAAAATATTTTTTTATCATACCCTAACTACCCTACTCCCCCTAGTAATCACTAAAAGCCAACTATAAAAATTTATTTAATATAAAACCGAACAATCACCTTAAAATTCCACATAAAAAACCGATTTTTAATTCAAAATACAAATAAAACAACCAAATCACACACAATAATCACAACAAAACAATGCATTTGATAAAAAATTCCTTATTTTCATTTCAAATTAAGTCAAATGGAAGAAGCTATTAAATTTATCAACAGCATTGTCTGGTCTACTATTTTTATTCTCTTATGCTTAGGGGCGGGATTATTTTTCACAATTAAAACGCGATTTGTCCAAGTGAGTTACATCAGACAAATGGTGAAATTACTATTTACAGAAGGATCTTCAGAAAAAGGAGTTAGTCCATTTCAAGCATTTAGCATTGCAATAGCCGGACGTGTGGGAGTAGGAAATATCGTTGGTGTAGCAACAGCTATTGCCTATGGAGGACCTGGGGCCATTTTTTGGATGTGGATGATTGCTTTTTTAGGAAGTGCTTCTGCTTTTGTCGAATCAACCTTAGCACAAATTTACAAAGAAGAAAAAAATGGACAATACTGCGGAGGTCCGGCTTTTTACATTGAGAAAGGGTTAAACAACAAAAAGCTTGCGTTGCTTTTTGCCTTTGTAACCCTTATTAGTTGTGTACTTTTTTTACCTAGCATTCAAGGAAACAGTATTTCTATCAGTATCAAAGATGCTTTTCACGTTCCACAATGGATAACAGGATTAGCAACTTGTGTATTACTCAGCCTGACAGTATTTGGAGGTGCAAAAAAAATTGGACGAATTGCACAGGTCGTTGTTCCTTTTATGGCGATCATTTACATTGTAATGGCGGTTATTATTATTGCGCTTAACGCCAAAGAAATCCCAGGTATATTTGCTTTAATCTTTCGCTCTGCTTTTAATTTAGAAGCCACCTTCAGCGGTATCTTTGGAGCTGCCATTGCTTGGGGGGTTAAAAGGGGTATTTACTCCAACGAAGCCGGACAAGGAACAGCACCACATGCCGCTGCCGCATCCGAAACTTCTCACCCAGTCAAACAAGGACTTGTACAAGCGTTCTCCGTATATATTGATACCTTATTTGTTTGTACAGCAACCGCATTAATGATTTTATTTACACATCAATACAATGTTTTTGATGAAGCAGGAAATTACATTGTAAACAACATACCGGGTGTAGAAGTAGGATCTGCTTATACGGTAAAAGCCATTGCAGTGCACTTTCCTTTATTTGCCAGTCAATTCATCGCAATTGCTTTGACCTTTTTCGCTTTCACTACCATTATGTCTTATGTCTTTATAGCTGAATCTAATTTAAATTATTTGACCAATCAACCTAAAATAATACTGCGCTGGATCATGCGTCTGACTCTTTTAGGAACGGTCTTCTACGCCTCAATTAACGACTCTTCTATTGCATGGGGCATTGGAGATATAGGTGTTGGACTTATGGCTTGGATTAACTTTACCGTTATTCTTCTTTTGCATAAACCGACAATCATTGCTTTAAATGATTATATCGCACAATACAAACAAGGAATCAACCCAATCTTTGATCCGGAACGTTTAAAAATTAAAAATGCCAGTGCTATTTGGCAAAGAATACTAAAAGAAAAATAAAGTTAACTAAAGACAGCAAACTCTTTTCTACCTTTGTCTCAACTAAAAAATAAAAGTCATGCATTACACTATTAGACCTGCACAAAGGGAAGATTTTGATGTTGTACCTGAATTAATGTTACAAGCGATGGAAGACATCGTGTTTAGTTTCATTCAACAAGAGGATATTGAAGAAGCCATTAACTTCCTTACCACACTATTTAAACAACCTGATAACTTATACAGCTTCCAAAATACTTTCGTAGCAGTTGATGAAGAAGATAATGTAGTTGGTTCTATTACAGGATATAATGGAGATGATTTTCACAAACTCAGAGAACCTGTGTTGGAACTAATGAAAAAGAAGTACAACAATGACATGATTCCTGAACCAGAAACAGAAGGTGGCGAGTATTATTTAGATACAGTTGCTGTATCACCACTCGTTCAAGGAAAAGGCGTTGGCAGTCACCTGCTCAAAGCCGCTACCGACTTTGCAAAAAGCCAACAATATAAACAGATTGGTTTAATTGTTGACCTAGAGAATCCAAACGCAATGAAGCTGTATTCACGCTTGGGATTCGTACAGGGCAAACAGCTTGATTTTGTTGGTGGAGAATACTATCACATGTACATTCAATTTTAATTGATACAAGGGAATACCGAAGTGGTATTCCCTTTTTTAATCCCTTATCTTTATTCCTCCTGAGAACTCTTCTTTTTGGTAGAGATTATTTATATTTGCCTAAAAATAATGACAATGAGTAAAAATATCACGCCCTATAAAGATTCTCAACTTGGCAAAAAACAACAAGTAGAGCAAATGTTCGATACAATTTCTGGAAATTATGACAATTTGAATCGAATGATCTCTTTAGGGACGGATCAAGGTTGGAGAAGAAAAGTACTACAATTCGTAGCTGAAACAAATCCGGACACCATTTTGGACATCGCAACAGGTACTGGTGACATGGCTATTCTTTTATCCAAGACAAACGCTCAAAAAATCACAGGTTTAGATCTATCTGCAGGGATGTTAGAGGTAGGTAGAAAAAAAATAAAAGCTCTAAATCTAGACAATCGCATTGAGATGATTCAAGGAGATTCTGAGAATTTACCTTTCGAAGACAACTCTTTTGATGCCATAACAGTAGGCTTTGGAATACGAAATTTTGAAAATTTAGAAAAAGGTTTAACAGAAATTTTAAGAGTATTAAAACCTAATGGAATTTTTATTATCTTAGAAACCTCAGTTCCGACTAAGTTTCCATTTAAGCAAGGATACTTCTTTTACACTAAAAACATCATGCCTTTCATGGGTAAATTGTTTTCAAAAGATCAAGATGCTTATAAATATTTATCCGATTCTGCTAAAAATTTCCCTTTTGGTCAAGAATTGAACAATATTTTAGTGAAAGTTGGGTTTAAGACTGTAAAACACCGTCCACAAACGATGGGTATAGCAACCATATATTCTGCTTCAAAGTAGTTATGAGAAAACTGTTTATTTTATTTGTTATTCTATTCACCTCTGCAAATGTATCTGCACAGTGGATTTTTGGAAAAAACCCTATCCGAAACAAACCGGATTGGGACAAACAACGCGTTCACTACGGATATTATCTAGGTTCAAATTTTTTGAATTTCAGTTATTCATACGATAAACAGTATCATGACAAGGTCAAAGGCTTGGCCAATCAATACGGAACAGACCATTCAGAAATACAAGTAACTGGAAATATGGGTTTTAATGTTGGTCTTGTAGGAAATCTTCGCATAACGGAATACATTGATTTGCGCTTTGAGCCAGGATTAGTATACTCTAAAAGGGATTTAAAATTCCCTAGTGCCTTGATTATGGATTATTACGCCAAAAATGTACCGTTAGAACACCTACCTTCGATTCAAGAATTACTTAATTCTAGTAATAAATCAATTAGCACTACCTTAATTCACCTACCCTTATTAGTCAAGTTTTCTGCTTTGAGAACAGGAAATATTCGCCCTTATGTTTTAGGAGGATTTTCTGCTGACTTAAACTTAAGTAGCAACCATAAATCGGATGATGACAATTACGAAGGCGTTTGGAGAATGAAACAATGGACAACTAACTATGAATTGGGTGTTGGTATTGATATTTACTTTGAATACTTCAAATTCAGTCCTTCTATTCGCGGCGTATTTGGATTAAACGACGAATTAATTCGCGACAAAAATCCAGACAGCCCATGGACAGGTCACATCACCTCGATGAAAACAAAAGGTATTTTCTTAAACTTTACTGTTCACTAAAAACAGTTCTCCTAAACTCGCTTAAAACAATGGATGCAGCCATTGCTACATTCAAGCTTTCTGTTTGTTGTAAATCGCCAAAACGCGGTATGGTGATCTTTCTTGATACGAGTTGTTCTATAACGGGCGAAATACCGTTGGCCTCATTTCCCATAACAATCACACCTGGCTGTACCTCTCGCATTTCATAGATATTTTCACCTCCCAAAAAAGTACCGTATACAGGAACCTCAAGTGTTTGCATCAAAGCAGACAGATCGGTGTATTCTATATTTACGCGAGAAACAGATCCCATAGTTGCTTGAATAACCTTTGGGTTGTACACATCTACGGTTTCTAATGAACACACTAAATGGCGAATGCCAAACCAATCACACAAACGAATAATTGTTCCTAAATTACCCGGATCGCGAATATCATCTAATGCAACTACCCAATCAGAAAAATCGATAGTTTTGCTTGGTAAGCAATGAAAAACAGCTAAGCAATTAGGCGTTGTTGTCAATGCACTCATCTTCTTAAGATCTTCTTGTGAAACTATGGTAACTTGATGTTTGGGCACATTAAATTTCACCTGATCTGTCACATACAAATGCTCTAAGACAAAAGAAGATCGCAAAAGTTCTTCTATAACTTTAACTCCCTCTGCTATAAACAATTGATGCTCTTTTCTATATTTTTTTTGATGTAGGCTTTTTATTAGCTTAATTTGGTTTTTGGTAACCATAAAAAAATGTATTTTTGATCTATATTTATCTATGTAATCAAGTTGGGCAAATATTTATCAAAAATAGCACTTATTATCATAACCGCTGCATGTTTTTTTTCGTGTTCCTTAACGAAGAATGTGCCAGAGGACTATGATCTATTGATGGAGAACACCATTGTCATTAATGACAAAAAAACTTCCAAAGAGGAAATTCACAATCAACTCTACCAACAGCCCAATAGTAAATTTCCAGTTATTGGCACACGTTTACGACTTAATTTGTATAACCTAGCCAAACAAGACGCTGATTCCAACTATCATGCATGGTTAAACAAACACCCAAAAACGAATAATGCTTTAGAAGGATTGCTTTCTAAAAAACAAGTCAATCGTCTTGGTCAATCGTTCGCCATTTCGGGTTTTAACAATTTTCTGATGAAAACAGGAGAACCTCCTGTGTTATATGATAGTCTAAAAACAGAAAAATCCTTGAGCCGTTTAAAAAATTACTACTTCAACAAGGGTTTTTTCGATACAAAAGTGGCCAATGAAAAGAAACGCACTGGAGATCAAAAAGTGACTAATTCTTACTATGTAACAACCGGAAATCCTTATTTCATTGACAGTATCTCACATTTAATCTCTACACCGGCTTTAAAGACACTTTACGAAGACAACAAAGCCAAGAGTGCATTGAAAGAAAACACGGTATTTGATGTAAGCAACTTTGAAGAAGAGCGCAAAAGATTAACCACGATCTTCAGAAATAATGGGGCTTATCACTTTCAAGAAATCAATATTCGCTATGAAGTAGATACAATTTTAGAGCAAAAAAACAAAGCAAACGTTCTTTTAATCGTTGATCAACAAACGGTTAAATCTGGAGATACCTTAGCGCAAGCTCCGTTTAAAATTTACCAAATAAGCAAGGTTAATATTTTTACGGACAATGTTTCCAAAAACAAAGCTTATGTTTTAGATAGTTTACAGTATAATGGCTTCAATATTTACAGTTCAACAAAACTACAATATAAGCCCAAAGCTTTGACAGATGCGATCTTTATTACACCTCAAAGCACTTTTAGTGATTCAAGACGTATTCTAACCTCGCGCTCTATTAGCAACTTGCGCATCTTCAATTATCCCGTAATTGAGTATTTAGAAGACCCTAGTGATCCTGAAGGAAAAACTTTAATTAGCAATATCTACTTGACCTCTAGAAAAAAGATGACGTTTAACCCTTCGTTAGATGTCACCCATTCGAACATACAAGATTTTGGTATTGGAGGGAGTATGGGATTGTTGTTTCGAAATGTTTTTAGAGGAGCAGAAATATTAGAATTCGGATTGAGAGGAACTATTGGTTCTTCTCGACAAATGAGCAATCCTAATGATGTTTTTTTCAATGTCACAGAATATGGAGCAGATATCAAACTAACCTTTCCTCGTTTCTTATTCCCTTTTGCGTCCAATAAAATCATTCCGAAAACCATGTTACCAACCACATCAATGAGTTTTGGATTTGCGAGACAGCGAAACATCGGATTAGATAAGGACAATTTTACAGGCATCATTAATTACAGCTGGTATCCTTCGCGTACCAATTCATTTAGTGTAGACGTTGCCAATATTCAATATGTTAGAAACACCAACCCTAACAACTACTTTAGTGTATATAAATCTTCTTACAATACGTTAAATCAGATTTCGAAAGAATATGAAATACCAACGGATTATGTAGATGAGAACGGAAATTTAACCATCCAAGGAGAAGGTGCTAATCGATTCATATCAGATGCCTTAGCGACTAACAATCCTATGGGTATTTCTCCGGAAGATTACAATGAAATCAGAAGTATTCAGGAGCGAAAAGTTCGACTTTCTGAAAACAACTTAATTTTAGCCTCTAATATTTCATTCAATTCCTCCACCAGAACAGGCATTAATGACAATAGTTTTTATACTGTTCGCGCAAAAGTAGAAGCAGCTGGTGGGTTACTTGATTTGATCATGAATAAGGTAAGTGATAAAGAAGGACATACTGGAAAGAGAACACTATTTGACGTTGAGTATTCTCAATATATTAAAACGGAGTTAGACTATGTAAAATATTGGGATCTAGGTCGTCAACAAGTAGTTGCGGTTCGCTTATTTGGTGGTTTAGCCGTTCCTTATGGCAATGCCAACTCCATCCCTTTTTCTCGAAGCTATTTTTCTGGAGGATCAAACGACAACCGCGGATGGCAATCCTATCGTTTAGGGCCAGGTAAAAGCGGAGGCATCAATGATTTCAATGAAGCCAATATGAAGCTGTTCTTCAGTACCGAATACCGTTTTAATATCACGGGTAAGTGGAATGGTGCTTTCTTTGTCGATGCAGGTAACATTTGGAATGTATTTGACAATGTTGAAGATAAGAACTACACATTCAATGGAATAAGCTCATTAAAGGATTTAGCCGTAAGTTCGGGTTTTGGAATTCGCTATGACTTTAGTTTCTTTGTATTCCGATTAGATATGGGATTCAAGACGTACGATCCTTCGATTTACTCCAAACACAAATGGTTTGGAGAATTTAGCTTCAAGGAGTCTGTCTTGAATGTTGGTATTAATTATCCATTCTAATCAAATAATAATTAGTATTTTTGTCCAATAAATTAAACACACGACTATGGCACACAATATTAAACCTGGAGTAGCATTTGGAGATCAAGTGCAAGAAATATTCAACTATGCAAAAGAGAAAGGTTTTGCTTTACCGGCTGTTAACGTGACTAGTTCTAGTACTATTAACGGTGTATTGGAAACAGCAGCAAAACTAAATGCGCCCGTTATTATTCAGTTTTCGAATGGCGGTGCTTCTTTTATGGCAGGAAAAGGTTTATCAAACGAAAATCAAAAATCTGCTATTGCGGGGGCTATTGCAGGAGCAAAACACGTACACGCTTTAGCTGAAGCTTATGGTGTGCCTGTTATTTTACATACAGATCACTGTGCAAAAAAACTATTACCTTGGATTGATGGTTTACTAGATGCTAGTGAAGAACACATGACTAAATATGGTAAACCTTTATTTAGTTCACACATGATTGATTTATCAGAAGAACCAATCCAAGAGAATATTGAAATCTCTAAAAAGTACCTTGAAAGAATGGACAAGATGGGGATGACTTTAGAAATTGAATTGGGAATTACAGGAGGAGAAGAAGACGGAGTGGATAACTCTGGTGTAGATTCTTCTAAACTATATACACAACCAGACGAAGTAGCTTACGCTTATGAAGAATTAAGCAAAGTAAGCCCTCGTTTTACCATTGCAGCGGCTTTTGGAAACGTACATGGCGTTTACAAACCAGGAAACGTAAAGCTTACGCCTATTATCTTGAAAAATTCTCAAGATTATGTAGCGAAAAAATTCAACTTAGGACACAATCCTGTTGATTTTGTTTTCCATGGTGGTTCTGGTTCATCATTAGAAGAAATTAGAGAAGCTATTTCTTATGGTGTAATCAAAATGAATATCGATACAGATATGCAGTTTGCTTATACTGAAGGAATCAGAGACTATATGACTTCCAAAATTGAATATTTAAAAACACAAATAGGTAACCCTGAAGGAGCGGATGTACCAAACAAAAAGTACTACGATCCACGTGCATGGGTAAGACAAGGAGAAATCACTTTCAATACTCGTTTAGAAGAGGCATTCAAAGACTTAAACAATGTGAATACGTTGTAATTTCTTGCATAAACCTATTAACATAGTATAAACAAAACAGACATTTATGGCTTGGTTTAAAAGAAAAGAAAAAGGAATTCAAACACCAACTGAGGACAAAAAGGATATACCAAAAGGATTATGGTACAAATCACCAACAGGTAAAATTATTGACTCTGAAGAATTAGAAAAAAATCTTTGGGTAAGTCCAGAAGATGGTTACCACGTTCGAATTGGCAGTAAAGAATATTTTGAAATTCTTTTTGATAATGGCGATTACAAAGAAATAGCAAAAAGCCTATCTTCAAAAGATATGCTGAAGTTTGAGGATACAAAAAAATATGTAGATCGCTTAAAAGAAGCTACTTCAAAAACACAACTTAACGATGCTGTGCGTGTAGCTGTTGGAAATTCAAAAGGAGAAAAATTAGTTGTTGCTGCAATGGATTTTGCTTTCATTGGTGGATCTATGGGTTCAGTAGTAGGTGAAAAAATTGCTAGAGGTATTGACTACTCTTTAAAGCATAAAATTCCTTTTCTAATGATTTCTAAATCAGGAGGAGCTCGTATGATGGAAGCAGGTTTTTCATTGATGCAAATGGCAAAAACTTCTGCTAAGTTGACTCAACTAAGTGATGCTAAGATACCTTATATTTCACTTTGTACAGATCCGACTACAGGAGGTATTTCTGCATCTTTCGCTATGTTAGGTGATATCAATATCGCTGAACCAGGTGCGTTAATTGGCTTCGCTGGACCGCGTATTGTAAAAGATACAACAGGTAAAGATTTACCAGAAGGATTCCAAACTTCGGAATTCTTGTTAGAACACGGATTCTTAGACTTTATTACACACCGTAAAGAGTTAAAGAAAAATGTAAATCTATACTTAGATTTGATTTTAAATCGTCCTATTAGATAATAAAAAAAGTCTTCCTTTCGGAAGACTTTTTTTATTATCTGTTAGCTGTGATCGGTTATCAGTTATCGATAAACCACCATCAACAATCAACCATCTTACATTCCTGAACGAATTGCTTCTACTGGATCTAATTTTGCCGCAGAACGAGCAGGTAGATACCCCGAAATTAGTCCGATAATCATAGACAATCCTAGTCCTAAAACAACATTAAAAAAGCTTAGTACAAACTCAAAATCTAACAATACACTCACCCCTTGGGCAATCATCCAAACCAAAATAATTCCGACCAATCCACCAATAAGTGCTAGTATAATTGACTCAAATAAAAACTGCAATAAAATAATACGTCGCTTTGCACCGATTGCTTTTTGTATACCGATTAAATGGGTGCGTTCTTTTACTGACACAAACATAATGTTAGCTATTCCAAAGCCTCCAACCAGTAGAGAAAACATACTGATAATCCAGCCTACTAAATTCATTTGGCTAATGATATTGTCTAAAAACTCCATCATCCCTCCAAATACATTGACAAAGAAATTCGTATCCTCTCCTACTTTCAAACCTCTAAAAGAGCGTAATTTAGACGTTATATCATCTTCAAATAGTTTGATATCCGTTCGATCATTTGGCTTTAAAATAATCACAGGAGTATATGCCTTGATGTTATCTCCAAACATTTGTCGAAAGAGATTTACGGGAATATAAGCGGTTTCATCATGTCCACCTCCAATAGAGATTGCTCCTTGTTTATCCAGAACACCGATAACCGCAAATCGCCTGCCATACAAACGCACACTTTTACCAAGAGGATCTTGACCGGGAAAAAGCGTATTGGCAATTTCGTTTCCAATCACGATTACAGCACTGCCATTCACGGCTTCTGCTTCATTGAAGAATCGTCCACTCGCCATTTTCACATTATCTAAATACTGCATATCCGAACTACACGGGCGAACAATAACATCATTGGCATAGTAACGATCCGCCTTCATATTTTCACTGCCCACAAAAAAATTAAAAGACGCGTATTCTACCTCTTTTAAATTGCGCTTCAAATAATCATATTCTTCATAAGTTACATTGGGAAATTGATCAATCTTCCAACGGGGAATTTCAGACGGTCCGAAGGAATGATTAAACACATAAATCATATTTCGATCAAAACCACTCAGCTCTGATTTCAGCATGCGATCCATTGAATCTACTGCTGCTAAAACAGCAATAATTGAAAAAATACCTACTGTTACCCCTAACAAAGAGAGCAAAGTTCTTAGTTTATTAGTTCTCAATGCATTAACAGCAAATTGAAAACTACTGAGTAAAAGTCTAAAATATAGTATCATAGCAATAAGTTCAACGACATTCTTATTAGTAGAAGAAGAAGATAAAAGTTACATCTACTTTTCTTTTTCTTCTAAAAAACAAGACAATTTACGTCTCTTAAAATTAAAATAAAAACTTCTCTATTAACTTTATAAATACCTAGACATTAGTTATTTTTGCCGTTTAATTAATAACACACAATGAACACAACTAAAAAGATTCAATCGGCATTAATTTCTGTTTTTAGCAAAGACGGATTAGAACCTATTGTAAGAGAATTACACAAAAACGAGGTAACTATCTATTCTACAGGAGGTACAGAAACTTTCATTAAAGATTTAGGTATACCAGTAGTACCTGTAGAAGACGTCACTTCTTATCCTTCAATATTGGGAGGAAGAGTAAAAACCTTACATCCAAAAATTTTCGGTGGAATCTTAAATAGACAAAATCACGAAGGAGATGTTCAACAAATGAAAGAATTTGATATTCCTCAAATTGATTTAGTAATTGTTGATTTGTATCCTTTCGAAAAAACGGTTGCTTCAGGAGCTAGTGAAGCAGATATCATTGAAAAAATTGATATTGGTGGAATTTCATTAATTCGCGCTGCAGCTAAGAACTTTCAAGATACGATTATTGTACCTTCAGTTAACGAATATGCATTATTCTTGCAAATGATTGTTGAGAACAATGGTTCAACAACATTAGCACAGAGACGTTTGTTAGCAACAAAAGCGTTCCATGTTTCTTCACACTATGACGGAGCTATTTTCAATTACTTCAACGAAGCAGACGATACATTAAAAATCAGTCATGCAGAAGGCATTGAGTTGCGCTATGGAGAAAACCCACATCAAAAAGGGCATTTCTTTGGTAATTTCGATCAGTTATTTGAAAAACTAAATGGAAAAGAATTATCATACAATAACCTTTTGGATGTTGATGCTGCTGTAAACTTAATGAATGAGTTCAAAGGAGAGCAACCAACATTTGCGATCTTAAAACACAATAACGCATGTGGAGTTGCGCAAAGAAGCACAATGAAAGAAGCTTATGTAGATGCATTAGCTGGAGATCCTACTTCTGCTTTTGGAGGTGTTTTAATTGCAAATGGCACTATTGATACAGCTACAGCAACAGAAATCAACCAATTGTTTTGTGAAGTAGTTATTGCACCAGCTTATGAAGCGGCTGCAATTGAAATTTTAAAAGAAAAGAAAAACAGAATCATCTTAATCTTAAACGAAATTGATTTACCTGCGAAACACGTTCGTACTTGTTTAAATGGTATCTTAGTACAAGATAAAGATAATGTTACAGACAATAAAGACCACTTAACAACAGTTACTAAAGTAACCCCTACAACAAAAGAAGTAGACGATTTATTATTTGCTTCTAAAATCTGTAAACACACCAAATCAAATACGATTGTTTTAGTAAAAGACGGACAACTATGTGCTTCTGGAACAGGACAAACATCGAGAGTGGATGCATTACGTCAAGCGATTAAAAAAGCTAATTCATTCGAATTCAGCCTAAAAGGTGCTGTTATGGCGAGTGACGCATTCTTCCCTTTCCCTGATTGTGTAGAAATTGCAGACAAGGCTGGGATTACGGCAGTAATTCAACCAGGTGGTTCAATTAAAGACGAGTTAAGTATTACCTATTGTGACGAAAATAAAATCGCAATGGTTTTCACTGGAATTCGTCATTTTAAACATTAATTTACTAATTTTGTAGAACAACAAAAATATTAACTCTAAAAGCCTTTTATATTTATGGGATTTTTTGATTTCATGACGGAAGATATCGCAATCGACTTAGGAACTGCGAACACCCTAATCATTCACGATGGGAAAGTTGTCGTTGACAATCCATCAATCGTTGCTAGAGATAGGACAACGGGAAAAATCATAGCCGTTGGAAAAGAAGCGAGTTTGATGCAGGGGAAAACTCATGGTAACATCAAAACAATACGCCCTTTAAAAGACGGAGTTATTGCTGACTTTGACGCATCAGAAAAAATGATAAGCCTCTTTATCAAGAGCATTCCTGCACTGAGAAAGAAAATGTTTACCCCTGCACTACGCATGGTTGTATGTATTCCATCTGGTATTACAGAAGTGGAAATGCGTGCGGTAAAAGAATCTTGTGAGCGTGTGAATGGTAAAGAGGTTTATTTAATACACGAACCTATGTCTGCAGCTATTGGTATTGGTGTAGACATCATGCAACCAAAAGGAAACATGATTGTAGATATCGGAGGAGGAACAACTGAAATTGCTGTTATTGCTCTTGGAGGTATTGTTTGTGATAAATCTGTAAAAATTGCGGGTGACGTATTTACCAATGACATCATCTACTATATGCGTACACAACACAACTTATTTGTTGGTGAAAGCACAGCAGAAAAGATCAAGATTCAAACAGGAGCTGCAACAGAAGATTTAGAAACTGCTCCAGAAGATATGCTCGTTCAAGGACGTGACTTGTTAACTGGAAAACCAAAACAAGTAACGGTTTCGTACCGCGAAATAGCAAAAGCATTAGACAAATCAATACAACGTATCGAAGATGCTGTCATGGAGACACTTTCTCAAACACCTCCTGAATTAGCAGCTGATATTTATAATACAGGAAT
Source organism: Myroides sp. WP-1 (assembly GCF_014145635.1). Taxonomy (GTDB): domain Bacteria; phylum Bacteroidota; class Bacteroidia; order Flavobacteriales; family Flavobacteriaceae; genus Flavobacterium. Next base: position 228,496 of record NZ_JACHTC010000002.1, on the reverse strand, counting down.
CTACCTAGCAGGTGGAGGATCTATGTTAAGAGGATTAGATAAAAGAATCTCTCAAAAAACTGATTTACCTGTTTATATTGCGGAAGATCCATTGCGTGCTGTTGTACGCGGGACAGGTCTTGCCATCAAAAATATTGACAAATACAAAAGTGTATTGATAAAATAAACTAACCTATGCAGCAAATAATTAATTTCTTTATAAAAAACAGTACTAAGTTACTGTTTTTGCTGCTTTTAGTTATATCATTTGTCCTAGTACTTCGAACTCATACCTTTCACAAGAGTTCATTTATTAGCTCGGCCAATGGTGTGACGGGTTACGTCTATGAAAATGTAAATAATTTGAAAGAATACATGCGTCTGAAAACAGAAAATGACGCCTTAGTTCTGGAGAATGCCCTACTAAAAAAACAAGCCTTTAATAGTTCTATTACGGCAGATTCTACTGTGGTCGAATTACCTCTTCTTTCCGATCAAGAAGAAATTTACAATGTAATTGTAGCCAAAGTAATTAAAAATGAATTCAACACGAAAGAGAACTATTTAACCATAAAAGGAGGAGAACGAGAAGGTATTACAAAAGATTTAGGAGTAATCAACAGCAACGGAATTGTAGGTATTATCCAAAAATCATCCAAAAAATATTCAACCGTACAAAGTATCTTGAACGCGAAATCCAAGATCAATGCAAAAATTAAAGGTTCTAATCACTTTGGAACATTGCAATGGGATGGAAAAAGTACAGGATATGTTCAATTAAATGACATCCCTCGTCTAGCTGAACTTTTTCAAGGAGATACAATTGTTACAGGAGGTATCTCAGATATCTTTCCTGAGAATATTCCTATTGGTACCATCGAAAAGGCTTATACCACAGAAAGCTCTAATTACTTTACGATTGAAGTTAAACTTTTTAATGACATGACAAACTTAGGGTATGTTTATGTGATTAAAAATAACGATCTTGGTGAAATTAACGAACTAGAAGAAGCAACTCGAAATGAATAGTGCTATTTCAAATATAACTCGCTTTGTTTTCTTATTAATCGCACAAGTATTAATATTTAACAACTTGGATTTATTATCTTTTATAAATCCATTCCCGTATATTTTATTTATCATCCTCTATCCGACGGATGGAAATAAAGCACTGTTCTATGTTTCTAGTTTTTTATTAGGACTAACCATAGACATGTTTGAGAACTCTGGTGGAGTACACGCCGCGGCTTCCTTAATATTAGCCTTCAGTAGACCACTCGTTCTTAAATTTTCCTTTGGTATTAGTTACCAATACCACAATCTTAATGTTTTAAAAAAGGTGACTAAAGATCTTTTTTCATCCATGGAGGTATTTGGTTACTTAATTTTTACCGTAGTTATTCATCACGTAGTCTTGTTTGCATTAGAATTTCTTCGCTTTAATTTTATTTGGGAAATCCTATTGCGTACGTTATTAACAACAATAGCTACTTTACTCAGTTGCATTTTAATTATATACTTGATCAAACCGTCTAAAAGATGAGAAAGTTATTACTTCCTATTATCATAGTTGCAGTAACTATAACTATTCTTATTCGACTTTTCTATTTACAAGTCGTAGACGATACGTATATTAAAAAATCAGAAAACAACGCACTAAAGATTGTCTATGAGTATCCGGAAAGAGGTTATATATTCGATCGAAACAAGAAATTACTCGTTGCGAATCAACCCTCCTATGACATCATGGTAATCCCTCGAGAGGTAAAGGATATTGACACCCTAGCCTTGTGTAAATTACTTGATGTAACCCTGGAAGAGTTTAATACGAAATTACAAAAGGCAACGGTTTACAGTCCGCGATTACCTTCTGTATTTTTAGCTCAATTGAGCAAATCAGAATATGCTGCCTTTCAAGAAAAGATTCGTCATTTCAACGGCTTTTATGTGCAAAAACGTTCGCTAAGAGACTACCAAGTACACTCAGGAGCGAATATTTTCGGTTATATCCGCCAAGTAAACGAAGACAATATTAAGAACAACCCTTACTATCGATCTGGAGATTTAATCGGTATTCAAGGGGTTGAACAACAATATGAAGAAATTTTAAGAGGAACTAAGGGAGTAAAATACATTCAACGCGATCGTTTCAACCGTGAAATTGGTTCGTTTAAGGATGGAGTTTATGACACTATTTCCATTAAAGGAAGTGATATTACCCTTACCATTGACAATGAGCTACAAGCTTATGGTGAGCTTTTAATGAAGAACAAACGCGGAGGAATCGTAGCGATTGAACCCAAAACAGGTGAAATCTTAGCCTTAATCAACGCACCTTCCTACGATCCTAGCTTGTTAGTTGGGAGAGAGCGCTCAAAAAACTACACCAAACTATACAATGACTCCTTAGCAAAACCCTTATACAATCGCGTATTATCAGGAGAATATTCACCAGGTTCACCATTTAAAATCCTCACGGGATTAATTGGTTTACAAGAGGGGGTTATTACCGAACATACTGCTTTTAGCTGTAGTAGAGGTTTTTACTATGGTCGAGGAGCATGGATGGGTTGTCACGATTCTGGGACCTGGAGTTTGCGTCATGCTATAGCATTATCGTGTAATACTTACTTTGCACAAACCTATAAAAAAATCATTGAAAAATACAAAACCCCAGCAGAAGGTATTGACCGTTGGAGTAAGCATTTAGAAAGTTTTGGATTGGGTCAATTTTTAGGATATGATTTACCTGAAGGCCGAAAAGGGCATATTCCCAATTCTGCCTATTATGATCGTTGGTATCCCAACAAGGGATGGAAAAGTACAACGACCATTTCCAACGCTATTGGACAAGGCGAGGTTATCATGACTCCTATGCAGTTAGCAAATATGGCGGCAGCTGTAGCAAATAAAGGCTACTACTACACTCCTCATATCATCAAAAACATTGAAGACCACAATATCGACAAAAAGTTTGTAACCAAGCAGGTGACTACAATTGATCCGAAACACTTTGATCCTATTATCCAAGGAATGAATCAAGTTTTCCACGTTGGTACAGGTAGAAGTGTAGCCGTTCCGCAACTAGAAATGGCCGGAAAAACAGGAACAGTAGAAAACTTTACTCGTATTAATGGCAAGCGCTATCAATTAGCCGATCACTCTGTATTCGTAGCATTTGCTCCAGTTGATGATCCTAAAATTGTTATTGCTGTTTTTATTGAAAATGGAGTTTGGGGAGCGCGATGGGCAGCACCTATCACGAGTTTAATGCTTCAAAAATATTTACTTCCTGAGATTGTTCGCACAGATTTAGAAAAACGCATGCTAGAAGGAAGTTTGGAAAGCGAATACAACAAAGTTTTACAATTATATAATTTAGCAGATAAGCCGAAAAAACAATGAGAAGCGGAAGCGTACAAAAACATATAGACTGGATAACTATTTTGTTATACCTTTTACTTGTCGTTGCGGGATGGGTTAATATTTATTCTACCTCTCTCCCGAATGAAGATGCAAGTATATTTGATTTTAGTCAGATATATGGTAGACAATTAGTTTTTATCCTGACGTGTATTCCACTCATTATTCTCATTTTGGCCTTAGATACTAAGTTTTACGAAAAATATGCCCTCATTTTTTACATTCTGGGTATTCTATCTATACTTGGACTATTTGTTTTCGGTAAATCTGTCAAAGGACAAACAAACTGGTATCAAATAGGAGGACTGGGAATACAGCCTTCTGAATTTGTAAAAACAACTACAGCTCTACTACTAGCAAAATATTTCTCAGATAATCAAGGAACCTTAAAGACGCTAAAGGAACAAGTAACTGCCTTTATTATCATTGGAGTACCAACTTTGCTTATCTTAAAACACGATACAGGAAGTGCTATGTTATTTGCCTCTTTAGTATTTGTGCTATTTCGAGAAGGATTACCCTCTTGGTATTTGTGGACAGGTTTCATTACTATTCTCTTATTTATTGCAGCTTTAGTAGTAAAGCCATCACTAATCATCACAACCATTGCAGTATTAACACTCCTACACTACTACTTTAACAAAAACATCAATAGAAACCCCTTTATTTATCTTATTTTAGCCACCGTAATGTGCGGCTTTGTTTTATCCGTTGATTATGTTTATGACAATGTTCTTGAACCCCATCAAAAGGATAGGATAAACGTTTTACTCGGTGAAGATGTAGACCTTCAAGCCGAAGGATATAACCTAAATCAATCAAAAATTGCGATTGGTTCTGGAGGTTGGTACGGAACTGGATTCTTACAAGGAACGCAAACCAAAGGAGGTTTTGTCCCGGAACAACACACCGATTATATCTTTACGACCGTTGGAGAAGAATGGGGATTCGTTGGATCTAGTACAATTATTGTTTTATTTCTTTGTTTATTTTTTCGTTTGATTTACCTCGCCGAAAAACAGAAAAAGAGATTCAACAAGGTGTACGGTTATTGTGTAGTAAGCTTTTTGTTTATTCACTTTGCATTCAATATTAGCATGCTTGTAGGATTATTTCCTACTATTGGTGTTCCTCTTCCGTTTTTCTCTTATGGAGGTTCGAGTTTAATTGCCTTTACATTACTGCTATTCATTTTTCTAAAATTAGACGCAAATAGAATTAATGAATGGTAATTATTAGAACAACAATAAAACAAAAATAGAGAAGAAGAAATGAAAAAAACAAGTGTAATCGCAGGTTTATTGCTACTTAGCTCGGTTGCTATGCAAGCTCAAGAGGTACAAAAAGAAGAATCTACTACAATACTTCCAGAAGGACCCGTAGTAGAAGTAGTGGAAAGTGTTGTATCGGAAGTTCCAACGATGACTGCTGAAGAATTAAAAGCTTTCAATCAACAACAAAAACAAATTGAACGCGAGCGAAAAGCTGAGCTTAAAAAGCAAAAAGAGATCGCTAAATGTCAAAAGAAAATCCAAAAACTAACGGACAAACTAAACAAAACAAAAGCCAAATACAACAAAGAAAACGACGCTTTTAACCGTGACATGGCATTAGGGAAAATTGCTCCAGTTCAGGAATTAAAGATCAAAACTAAATTGCATAAGTATCAAACAGAAATTGCTAATTTGGAATTTGAAATTAAAGCAGAAGAATACAAATACGAAAATTTAACAAAATAAAAAAAAAGCGAAACTTAGGTTTCGCTTTTTTAGTTTATGGTTTATTGCTCAACGGCGAACCGTTACTTTTCAATTTTCTTTGTTTCCGTATCCATAAGTTTCAAGAGATAAGGCATTCGAAAATCGCCATACATCTGCTGGATAGCTGATTGTGCCACATCCAAACTTAGTCCTACTGCCGAAACATACAAAGGCTTTTTACTTTCTCCTCTATAAACCTCTTTAACAAGATTCGTTGAAGCAAAAAAATAAGACTTCGCCACGCCTACAACAGGAATCTTTTCACCTAAAGCTTGGTAGAGATAATACCCTAATCCGCTCTTTTTATCTTCATCGAGGTAAACATAACCATCAACTACTACAACTTCGATTTCCTCTAAATTTAGCGTATGAAGTAATTGTAATAGACAAGGTAATTCTCGTTTATAAAAAGCTCCTGGTTCATACTCTTCTTGGAGTGGTAACATTTTCTCTAAGATAGCAGAAGGGGTTGTAGCGAGAAAAGAATCAAACAACACGCCTACTACTTTTGCCCCTGTTTCAAAATAATATACATCTACTGCTACAATCATCTTTTCATACCTTTATCCTTTTGTATTTTTATATTCCTTACTTCGTGTAAGGGGGTCTTAAATAGGGATTCTCTTCTTGGAACTCATAATCGACTAACTCTTGATCGGATAATTCCAATAATAATTGAATATACTGTGGTAATTCTTCATACGAAATTCTAGTTAATGCACTATATCCTTGGGGAACTTCATCCCCTTTCGTCACATCGTAATAGTATTTTTCAGTACTTACTATCTCTTGATTCTCTCCTAAATAGACAACTTTTACTAAACTACCGTTATAATTAATACAGACCAAGCTAAGTTTTTCATTTTCAAATTCTTTAGAAACTCCAAAGTGCACATTCCCTCTACATTCAGTAAGTTGTATTAGTTCTTCTTCCTCATTATACACATACTCTAGTCCATTCATTAGCCCATCAATATACGCTGCTTCACTCTCTATTTTTCCTCCAAACTTAGTGTAAATTATTCCGGTATATGGTTGTGTCAATGCTGGGTCTAGATAATAAGATACCACACCATTTACATCATTTTCTGAATAGAGAGAATCATCAATATCTTCCAGTCTCTTTTTATTTTTATTCATGTTTACCTTTTTTAATTATGTCCGTGTAGTAGAATCCCATTTGTCAAATATTCACAGTTTTGACACCTTGCTTTAAGTGGAGGTATATTATTGTTTCTTTCTATTACTTTTGGTTGTAAATCTCTATTACTTAAACTCATTTCCTTTATAGAATTTCGGTCAACTGGAATTTTCTTTGCTCTTCTCGCTTTAAGTGCTTGATCCAATGCTCTTAATTCAGAATGTGCAGCATACTTCGTATCCGTTACCTCTTTAAGCACAATTGCTCCACTTGCTATTTTAGCTTTATACTCGTTGACCAATTCTTTAATAATGGGATCTGCTCCTCCTCTTTCAGCTGGATCTTCAATCCATTTAGCATATTCAGTCTTACCTGTTGGGTTTCCTTTAAAATTAAGCCCAAAAAAAGTCTTTCCTGTAGCCGGATCATATAAACCAGAAAGACAAGGTCCTCTACTTTTGGCAGATGTTGTTTTAACAATTCGCTTTGCTTCCTCTAGTACCTTTTCAATCAAAGGCATATGGAACGTAGCCTTTTTCCCACCAACGCGAACAACCTTGATTCCCCCTCCTCGAACAGCTCTAGCGAATTTAGTAACATTTGTAGATATTTGCCCTACTCTACCTTCGCGAATTTTCTTTTTTTCTGAAGACGTTGACCCTTCGGCGACTACCCCAGCTCCTTTACTACCGATTAATCCATCTACAACGGTATAACTAACCAATTCCGAAGTCTTACCTTTAGTTTCATTATGCTCTCGTTGATAGGTGTCGATCGTTTTATTTACCGATTGTTCTAGTTTTGCCTCCAACTGAAGTTTATTTTTGGCAAATTCAGTGCCACATACCGCGTCTAACCAACCTAAGAAAAAATAAGCCTGATCAACACCAGGTGTTGAATGGGGTATTGCATGTGATACACCAATAACCAATGTATCGTCCATGGATTTCCAAATCTCGGTCTTCCACATTTCTTCCAGCAAAAAATTTGCTGTCCCCTCAATACTTTTCTTAAATTCTTGACCTCCCTCTTTTTTATGGCTCTCTTCATTTGAGGCTAGTTTCCATACACTTGATAAATCGCCTGTTAAAAAAACATCCATCAATAGAGAAGATATCTTATCTGCAATGATAGGTGTTTCGTTGTTCTTCTTTACTGATTTTTCTGCATCATATTGATCTAAATACAGCTTAATTTTTCCCCCACCTGTTGGACAAGTTGCTTCCGAATGTTCTAGCAGTGGCTTTTCTCCATTGATGAAATAATTTCCTTGTTTTACTTTAGACCAGGTTACACATCCAAATGCACATGGGCTCTGTAAGGTCTTACAACTTCCAAAGGGAAGGATATTTTTCCCAAACACATTGTCTTTCTCCGTTACTTGAGTTAAACCATGGAGTTTGATTTGACGAGGATTTGCAAGTAATTGAGACGGGATATCTCCTTTATCGCAAACTAAAAACACACCCTCTGAAATGTACTTCTTATGCTCTTCACTCATCTTTTTCCATTTTTACTGAAGGTTCGATTGTCTTGCTTAAAGTGTACCCCTTTTACCTCAAAGTATTCTTCTATCGACCCCGATTGATAGATCAAGTGCTCGTCAAACACATAGTATTCTTTGGAACGAAAGTGCAAATCGTCTAGGGTTTTATCTTCTCCATATAAGAATTTAAAAACAGATAGAAACTCTTTTTTATCGGTGATCTCATCCTTATTCAGTGTCCCTTTTATCGTTGCTGAAAATTGATGATCATCTATTTTCTGAACCCGTAATTCTTCTAGTATTGGAAGCTGTAATCCGAAGGGAATCCCCGCTAAAAATCTCTTGCGTTTATACTTTTTTGACACTTCAATATCTTCCAGCATTTGTTTGATACGCGGAAAAAAAAGTTGAGTTAAGCCGTTATAAAACAAAGTTTGTCTCAACTTTTCCTCGTTGTTCAAAGCATTTTCAAATCGTTCAAAAAGTTCTTCACTATCGGGTATGGAGCTAAACTGTTCTTTTATCTTGCTTTTTTCTACGTCCCATTTCGCTAAAATAGCTTGGTGATTTACTATTTCCTCTACCTCGTAATTTGCATTTAGCCTTACTATTAAATCAGAAGTAATATCGTTTAATCTTTCTGTGAGTTGAAATACGAACCCCGAACACGATTGCTTATAATCCTCAACCTGATAGGTTGCTATTCGCTGTGTTCCCTTATTTTCATCTTTATAGCGTACAAGTGAGGTATATTCGTTTTCAATAAACAAGGTTCCAGCTCTTGTTTGCGTCTTGCCCTCAACAACATACGTGTTTAATTCGCTATTTAATTCTTTAGGCGAAATATCGATACTAAAGAAATCTAGAATACGCTTTTTCATTCTTATATTTCATTAGTATTTACAATTTCGCCTGTCAAGTTCGTAGAGGAACCACCACCCAAGTTTGTTTCTACTGCACCTTTTACGTACAAGGCAGCAGCTTCACTCTCTAGCATTACATCATCAGTAACACTTTTAATACTTATTTGTCCGTTTTTCGCTATAGTTTCAATTTTACCACAACCCGCCAGCGTTATAATGCCTTGTTGATCAATTGAAATCTTATTTTCCCCAACTTTAAAAACAATACTCGTCTTCGCATCGAGAAGAATATTCCCATCTGCATCTACTTTCAGACCCGCTTGAGCAGGTTCTTCTTCTGTTGCTCCTGCGTATACTTCATAAGCTAGTCCTGCATGAACGGTATAATTTAAATCCGCTCGTAAAATAGCGTTCCCTGTTCCATCAAAGAGCAATTGTACCGTCCCTTTATCTTGTAGCATTACACTTCCTTCTGTATCGTTAAACTTGAGTGTATTACCGCTCTTACTACTAAAACTGCGAATAGCATTATCCTTTCCTCCCCCGGCAGCAATCTCGCCGTGAAATAGTCCTCCTAACACAAAAGGCCTATCAGGGTGGTTGCCTATAAAACTGACCATCACCTGATCATCCACTTCGGGTATAGCTACCAGCCCCCTATTTTTGTTTACCTGATCACTTCGACCTGCATCGGGAGTCATCACGCGTATCCACTCTGTAGCTTGCGTTCTATTTTGCCAGTCAAACTGTACCTGTACCCGTCCTTTCTCTTGGGGATCTGTATTATTGACCACAGTGGCAATTTGCTGTTCTGCTAAAGGATTAGTATAAACTATACGCGGAATAAACCCTGTTTGCGCATCTACTGCTTCAAAATACCCCTGATATCGACCAAGTGAATCAACGTTGTGAGTAACTTCGGTAATCATCAGTGTTGTAAAGTGATTATTCGCCTTGGTTATTGGGTCTAACATAGCTAACTCTACAATACAACCAGGATATAAAAAAGGAACAGAAGTTACACCTGAAGTTACAAATACCCCTAGTCCTTCACTTCCAATAATTCCCTTTTGTGCTTGTAACACATCTTGATCCGTAGAAGCTTTTATTGGAGCTAATTGTAGAGAAGGAGAAGTAAATATTTTTTCTGACTTTTGATAGGCAACTTTCGCCAAAGTTCCTTTGACCTGTAGTTTGGAGTCACTCGCTGCGCTTAACTTTTTGTTCGTATGACTGTTGTAACCATATAACAATCGATTGACATGTTTTGCTTGCATGCGGATTGTAATGTCTTCGACATCACGTCCATAAACAAGCTGTATAGGTTTATCCCCCACTGGTAAATCGCCAAAATGCAGTGTTTCACCATTGTAAAAGAATTGTTCACCATAAGCTTCTGCAGTACGGGCTAAAAAATTATATGAGGTTTCATTATATTGACACGTATACGATAAGTTGACGTTCTTACTTAGTTCAACCAATGCCTTGTATTTTCCTCCACAAGTATACCCCTCTTGCAATATTCGTTGTACAATTGATTGAAGAGATTCAGGCTCCTTACCACCAAAGCTTTGAATATGTGGAGCTTGATCTAGAAGTATAGTAGGGCTATATCCTTTTAGAACAATATTGCCTTTGTTTCCATGAGTTTGTTTAAAAGATACATTGGTAATAATACCATAAAAATCTCGTTCGGGTTTATCCCTTACCCCTTTGTATTGAAATGTAACGAGTATCCGTTTGCCAAGCAGGTGTTGTGCCTGACTCATCTCATAGGTTTCTTCCCCTTTTAAAGCATCATGACATAATTCAAGTTCAAATTCATGATGTTTTCGTATGCTTTGTCTAAGATCAAAACTTTTGTAGTTACGCAAAACCTGTCCTTCTACCACCAGTGTTAAGTCAACAAGATGATGAATACCTGGTCTAAAACATTTTAAAATCGCAGTTGCATTCTGTTCCTCTCTTTTCTCTTGTGTCTTAGTAGAATTTGTAGATTCTTGTATGGAAAGAGAGGCCATCTGCGCTGTAATTCCATCTACGTTCTTTTGGTGAGTGTTCCTCGGGCTATTGCTGTTCTCTTTATTCTCTTTTGATCTTTTTATAGACTCTCCTTTCATGTACTGCTCGTTTTTTTTAAAATTGTAAAAAAACGACTATCAATTATCTGTCCTTTTTTATGGAGATATTTGAAATTATTCAGTATTTACATAGAAGAATATTAATTTAATAAGAAAAAAAAAAACCGATAACGTTTGTTATCGGTTTTACTTGTGTGGTGCCTCCAGGAATCGAACCAGGGACACAAGGATTTTCAGTCCTTTGCTCTACCAACTGAGCTAAGGCACCAGTTGCTTGTGTTAGTTTAAAATTTGTGGTGCCTCCAGGAATCGAACCAGGGACACAAGGATTTTCAGTCCTTTGCTCTACCAACTGAGCTAAGGCACCAGTTTTAAACTAAGAATACTAAAAGCTAATTTTGTGGTGCCTCCAGGAATCGAACCAGGGACACAAGGATTTTCAGTCCTTTGCTCTACCAACTGAGCTAAGGCACCAATTGGCTTTTAGTAGTGAACTTTTGTTCTCTTAAGCGGTTGCAAATATATAATACTTTTTTATTCTTACAAAACATCCAAGTCAATTTTTCTTTATTTATCTTTGTTCTACAAAGCAATCAAACCATGATCTACACCCTTGATATCGGAAACACCAGAACCAAACTCGCTATGTTTGAAAACAATAGCCTTTTAAAAACCGAATATCTTTCAACCAAAAATTTGCAAGAAGAATTATTATTTTTTTTAAAAAAAAATGATACAAAGCCTAAAATTGTACTGGCAAGTGTGGTTCACCTTGATCCAAATCTTCAAAATTGGCTTCAAACTAACACCGATTTAGTTCAGATTACCTCTAGTACTCCTCTACCCCTGATCAATAAATACAAAACGCCACATACATTAGGTATCGACCGTTTGGCGGTAGCTGCAGGAGCAACCATCCAATATCCCAATACGGCACGTTTAATCATCGATGCAGGTACCTGTATTACATATGACTTTGTCAATGCCGAAAATGAATATTTGGGAGGAGCCATTTCTCCAGGTCTCCAATTGAGGTATAAAGCATTAAATGATTATACCGCAAAACTTCCTTATCTCCAACCAGAAGATATTTCTTACTATATTGGACAAAATACGCAAGAATCAATTCAATCGGGCGTCATCAACGGAATTATTGCAGAAATCGACAATATTATTAATCGTTATAAAAAAGATTATGCCGATTTAACAATAATTTTAACGGGTGGGGATACAGTTTTTTTGGCAAAAAGATTAAAAAATATAATATTTGCTAATCCAAACTTTCTTTCCGAAAGTTTGAACCATATATATCAATACATAATTGAAAATGATAAAAAGAATCATTCTTAGCTTTAGCCTTATTTTATCCGCTCAAGCTTTCGCTCAGCAAGGAACCGCTTCTCCCTATTCGTATTACGGGATCGGAGATTTAGGTTACCATGGTACAAATGAATATAAAGCTATGGGAGGTAATAGTGTGTATTCGGACAGTTTACACTTAAACTTGATGAATCCAGCTGCTATTAGCCAATTAAAAGCTACGACGCTGTCTATTGGATCTACCTCAAAATTCTACAATTTTAAATCTAACGACAATAGTGACAACATAAAGCGTCAATCTCTTGATTATTTTGCTTTAGGTTTACCTATTAATAGAAAAACAACCGTCGTTTTCGGGTTACAGCCATACTCAAATACGGGATACAAAATCGAACGTGAGTTAACCAATGATCTTGGACAAAAAACACAAAGCCAACTGGAAGGTAAAGGTGGAATTAATCGCGTGTTCTTAGGAACAGGATATGAAATCAACAAAAAAATACAAGTTGGAGTTCAAGCGAGTTATTACTTCGGAAATACAGATCACACAACATTGCTCTCTATGGTAGATGCAGGAGATGGATTTGGTTTAATTTCAAGAACGAACGAAACTAGAAGAATCGATTACAAAGGATATGAAATTCGCGGAGCTGTTCAATACCAAGGGAAATACAAAGATTACGATTGGCAAGCCAACCTTACCTATAGCCCAGAAACAAAACTAACGGCAGATAATTTAACGAATTTAAGGCTGTTAAATAGCACTGGTGCTATTATTGATTCTAAAGAGATCTTCAATGCGAGTACGAAGTTGACAAAACCGCAAGAATTAGCTCTTGGAGCAGGTATTGGAAAACACTTAAAGTGGTTCGTTTCAGGACAATTCACTTATATTGAAAACAGCAAATTATCTACAAGCTGGAATACATCTCAATATTCTCAGTTTGAAGATACCAAACGCTATTCTGTTGGTGGATTTTATATTCCAAAATACAACTCGTTTACTAGCTATTTTGACCGTGTAGTTTACCGTGCAGGATTCCGCTATGAAAACACGGGATTAGTATTGAAAAACGAATCAATCAACGATTACGCTTTCTCTGTTGGTGCTGGTTTACCTTTATTTGGTCGTACGTTATCTAACATTAACATTGGGCTTGAATATGGAAGTAGAGGAACAAAAAACAGTGGTTTAATTAAAGAAAACTACTTTAATTTATCTATCGGTTTATCGTTGAATGACTTCTGGTTCTTAAAACGCAAATTCGACTAACACACCTTACTCATGCTAGTAGTTAAGAAAACGCCTTTCATTCTTTTAGCACTTTGTATCTTCACTGTCTTTTCTTGCGAAAGCAATTTCAAAGACATTCAAAAGATACACAACAAAGCGCCGTTTTATCCTGCGGGAATAGCAGAAAAAATGCAAGGTCAGTATGTCGATTCTGGAAGAGTAAAAGCCATTTTAGTTAGCGATAAAATGCTTGATTATTCAACCGTAAGATACAAGTTCACAGAATTTCCGGAAGGCATACATTTAACCTTCTTTGACAATGATAACAACAAGAATACTGTAGTAGCAGATTACGCCGTACAATATACAGCAACAGAGCTTGTAGATTTAAGAGGTAATGTAGTTATCACTACACACGACAATAAAAAATTAGAATCTGATCAATTGTATTACGATCAAAAGCGCGATTGGTTTTACACCAATGGCAAATACAAAGCTTCCACAGATCGCGACAACTTCACACAAGGTGTAGGCGTTGATTTCGACGGAAAGCTAAACGTAATAAAAGCTAGAAATAGCTATGCCGAAAGTATTAAAAAAGAAAACTAGATCATGAAAGCATTACAAATCATACCCTTTTTATATTTATTCATTGCTTGTCTCTTTATTTTTGACGCCATTCACAAAATAACTGAGGGCGTTCCTTTTTCAGACTATTGGACAAGTTTTTTAGTTGCGGGTATCGCTGTTTTTATGTTCTTCTTTAGAAGAAAATACAGCAAAAGAATGGTAGATCACTACAAAAAAAAATAAATCAAAACGCCTTGTTAACTTCAACAAGGCGTTTTTTTTTCGTCTATCCCCTATTTATCTTTTTCAAAAATTTAGGGATCTCACCTGTTTTTTACTAGCAAGAATCAAGCATTAAGTAAAAAATTTTATTTTTTAACAGTAAAAATCGTCGAGAAACGCATTCTTTCTCTAAAATAATAGGTTTACCCCTTTTATTATTAAAGAGATAATTGTATTTTCGCTCTCTGAAAAAAATTACACATAATAAAAAAACATGGCAGTTTTATCAAAAATTAGACAAAAGTCGGCGCTGTTAATTGCAGTAATTGGTATTGCTTTATTAGCATTCGTTATTGGAGACGTAGTTAGAAGCGGAGGTGCTGGTTCTTCGAGAAATATTGGAAGCGTAAATGGTGAAGACATCAATACGCAGATTTTTCAACAGAAAGTTTCCCAAGCGGAGCAAGGGAATCAAATGAGCAGAAATCAAGCCTTTCAAATGGTTTGGAATAACGAAGTGAATAATATACTGCTAAAAACGGAGTTCGAAAAATTAGGTTTACAAATCGGAAAAGAACAATTAATCAACGTAGTGAAAACCAACCCTATGTTTGCTAATAGTCCTGAATTCCAAAACCAATTAGGTCAATTTGACGTTGCAAAATTCAATGGATGGGTAATGCAAATGAAACAAGCAGGTCCTGAACAATGGCAAGCTTGGTTGAACTATGAAGTAGAATTAGAGAAATTCGGTTTGCAACAAATGTATGATGCCTTAATCAAAGGTGGTTTATACACTACGCAAACAGAAGCTAAATACTCATACCATGGAGAAAACAGTAAAGTAACATTTGATTACGTAACTGTTCCTTATAGCACAATCAATGATGATGAGGCTAAGGTAAGTGATACTGAAATCACTAACTACATGAAAAAACACGAGAATAGATTCAAATCTGAGCCTACTCGCGAGTTGACTTATGCTTATGTAGAAAGCAAACCTTCAGACAAAGATAAAGAAGAGGTAAAAGAAACAGTTCAAGCGTTCTTAATGCCTACCGTACAATACAATGCTGAAACTAAGAAAAACGATACAATTGCAGGATTCAAAGCAACTAGAGATTTAGCGGCTTTCGTTAATGCAAATTCGGATGTTAAATTTGACAGCGTATTTTATGCGAAAAAAGATTTACCATTAGAGTATCAAGAACAATTATACAACTTACAACCAGGAGAAGTATTTGGACCTTATTTATTTAATGACCACTACTGTATTTCACGTGTTGTAAACAAAAAAGCAGGTGCTAAGGCAAATGCTGCTCACATTTTAATTTCTTATGCTGGTGCTCCTCAAAGCGCTGCTACAAGAACAAAAGAAGAAGCAAAAGCAAAAGCAGATGAGATTTTGAAAAAAGCTACTGCTGCTAATTTCGCAGAATTAGCGCAAGCTGAATCAGAAGATCCAGGATCAAAAGCAAACGGAGGGAAGTACGAAGACATCTCTAAAGGGCAAATGGTAAAACCATTTGAAGACTTTATTTTCAACAACCCTACAGGTAAAATTGGTGTAGTAGAAACAGATTACGGTTTCCACGTTATCCAAGTATTAGGAAAATCAGAAGGAGTACAAATTGCTACTTTAGCTAGAAAAATTGAAGCTTCTGAAGCAACAGCTGATGATACTTTCGCAAAAGCAACAGCTATCGAATCAGCAGCATCAACAGGAAACTTTGTTGCTGAAGCTGAAAAATTAAATGCAATTGTTCAACAAGACGTTACAGTTCGTCCTTTTGATGAGTATTTACAAGCAGTTGGAGCAAGAAGCGAGATTGTTTCTTGGGCATTTAACAAAGATTCAAAAGATGGTGATGTGAAGCGTTTTGATATTCCAGATGGATACATTATTGCTAAAATCGCTTCTACAAACAACACAGGTCTATTATCAGTTGAAGAAGCTAGAAAAATAGTAGAACCTATCTTAATGAACGAGAAAAAAGCTCAAATCATTAGACAAAAAATGACAGGCTCTACAGTTGAAGAAGTAGCTAAACAAACAAATGCTTCAATTGCGGTTATTATGGATGCAACAAGACAAAATCCATTAATCACAAACATTGGTAATGAACCTTTAGTTGTAGGTACAGCTTTCGCTACTACTAAAAATGAAAGTTCAAAATTGATCGATGGTGTTAAAGGAGTTTATATGGTTAAAACAACTCTAATTACTTTAGCTCCAAACTTAGATCACTACAACAGCTACAAAACTAAAACAGAAGCTGTAGTTCGTTCAAGTGCTACTTCTAAAGTATTACAAGCTTTAAAAGATCAAGCTAAAATTAAAGACAACAGACTTGGAATTATCCAATAAATCATATCAAAAGCCATCTACAATTAGATGGCTTTTTTTATTCCTTTTCGTTTAAGTAAGAAAAATACCTTATTTTTGCCTAAACCTTTATATTAATAAGATACATATGAAAGCATACGTTTTCCCTGGTCAAGGTGCTCAATTCACAGGAATGGGTAAAGATTTATACGAAAGTTCTCCTATCGCTAAAGCGTTATTTGATCAAGCAAATGATATTCTTGGTTTCAATATCACTGACATCATGTTTGAAGGAACTGCAGAACAATTGAAAGAAACGAAAGTTACTCAACCTGCTGTATTTTTACATTCTGTTATATTGGCTAAAACAATCGAAAACTTCAAACCTGAAATGGTTGCAGGACACTCTTTAGGTGAATTCTCCGCTTTAGTTGCCAATGGAACTTTAGCTTTTGAAGATGCTTTACGATTAGTAGCACAACGCGCAATGGCTATGCAAAAAGCATGTGAAATCACGCCTTCTACTATGGCGGCTGTATTGGGCTTAGAAGACGCAATTGTAGAACAAGTATGTAGCGAAATAGAAGGTGTTGTAGTTGCTGCTAACTATAACTGTCCGGGACAATTAGTAATTTCTGGAGAAACTGTAGCTGTTGAAAAAGCATGTGAAAAATTAAAAGAAGCAGGGGCAAAAAGAGCTTTATTACTTCCTGTAGGTGGTGGATTTCACTCTCCAATGATGGAACCTGCTCGTACAGAATTAGCTGCTGCAATAGAAGCTACAACATTCAACCAACCAACTTGTCCGGTATATCAAAATGTACCTGCTGCTGCTGTAAACGATCCTGAAGTGATTAAAAAGAATTTAATTGTACAATTAACTGCTCCTGTAAAATGGACGCAATCTGTACAACAAATGATCACTGATGGTGCTAGTAGTTTTACAGAAGTAGGCCCTGGAAAAGTATTGACAGGTCTTATCAAAAAAATTGATAAAGACGCTGAAACATTCAACATCTAATACAAACAATTACAATATATCACAAATCCTTGATCTCAAAAAAATCAAGGATTTTCTATTTCATCTACAATCTTGGAAAAACTATCACTTCAAGAGTGGGTATTAATCTTCACACTCGCCAGTCTGACCGCCTTAGGACCACTAGCGATCGACATGTACCTACCAGCTTTCCCAAAAATAGCTGCTGACTTACAAACGGATGTCAGCTACGTTCAAGTATCACTATCAACATTCTTAGGTGGTCTTGCCATTGGACAACTATTCTGGGGGCCTATTTCGGATAAATACGGCGCAAAAAAACCAATTATCCTATCCTTAACTATTTTTATACTCACTTCTTTTGCTTGCCTATATGTTTCGGACATCAAAATGATGTGGGCTTATCGCTTTCTACAAGCTTTTGGTAGTAGCGGAGGGTTAGTCATCGCTCGATCGATCGTCAACAAGCGTTTTGACAAAGATAAAACACTAAAAATATTCAGTATCTTGGCTCTTGTTGGAGGGATTGCTCCCATAGTAGCGCCTATCCTTGGTAATACCGTTTTAAACTATTTTGACTGGCCTCATATTTTTACTGCAATGGGACTGTTTGCTCTTCTGAGTATTGCGATGACCTTTACCTTTCTAAAAGAAGATTTCTCTAATCGATTACCTACTTTGGAGGTAAAATCCATCCTACAAAACTATGGTAAGTTGTTTGAAAACAAAACGTTCATTACCTATACATTCATAGGAAGTATTGCTTTTAGTTGCTTGATGCTATACATCTCCAATTCACCTGTACTCGTAATGGAAGTAGGTGGTTTGAGCAGTACTGCATTTAGCTTTGTTTTTATGATTAATTCTTGCGGTTTGATGCTCGGATCATTCCTGACCTCTTCTATTTTAAGAAAGCGTCTAGAAGCCAAGCAAATCATCACCTTTGGAACAAGCATACAACTGATCGCTGCATTACTCCTATTGGCTTTTATCTTAATGGAAATTTCTATTTACTACCAACTTATCCCACTTTTCTTTTTTGTTATGCCTTTGGGAATGCTTTTCCCTACGGCAACAACCTTGGCTTTATCACCTTTTAAAGCAGAATCGGGTATTGCCTCTGCGCTATTTGGTGCTTCTCAATTGGCCTTTACCTTTTTGACTTCTGTTTTATTGAATACTTTGAATGATGGCTCCATGCACATTGTAGCACTTTCCTTAGCGGCTTGTGCACTCTGCTCTCTACTCATCAACACAATGACACAACAATCGCAAATAAAAAAGCCTTGATTTCTCAAGGCTTTTTTTATATCAATTGGACTATCCTAAAAATGCTTTAATCTCGTCCGTAATAAATTTAATCTGATCTGCTTCTAATTCAGAATGCATTGGCAGAGACAATACCTCTTTTACCAGTTGATTCGTAACTGGAAAATCCTCTTCTTTATAACGAGGATCCAAGTAAGCTTTCTGGTTGTGCAACGGAATTGGATAGTAAATAGCACAAGGAATTCCCTTTGATTGTAAATGTGCCATTAATCCATTTCTATCTGCATTCACAATGCGCAGCGTATATTGATGAAACACATGACTATCTACATCTCCTTCAACTATTGGAGTAATCACATTTGGATGATTCGCCAAAGCTGCTGAGTATTGATTAGCTGCTTCTCTTCTCGCTTTATTATATTGATCTAAACGCGGTAATTTTGCATTTAACACAGCGGCTTGTAAACTATCTAAACGAGAATTTACTCCAACTACATCGTGGTGGTAACGCTCATACATTCCGTGATTTACAATTCCACGCATAATATGTGCTAATTCATCGTCATTCGTAAAGATAGCTCCACCATCTCCGTAACATCCTAAGTTTTTAGACGGAAAGAAAGAAGTAGCTCCAACATGAGCAATTCCTCCAGTTTTTACTTTTTTACCATTGGCAAAAGTATAACTTGCACCAATACCCTGTGCATTATCTTCAATTACATACAAATTATGTGCTGCTGCAATCTTCATAATCTCCTCCATATTAGCTACATTACCAAATAAATGTACTGGTACGATTGCCTTTGTTTTAGGAGTAATTGCTTTTTTAATTGCATCAACATCAATATTCATTGTATTCGGACAAACATCAACTAAAACAGGAGTAAGCTGTAATAAGGCAATTACTTCCACTGTAGCTGCAAAAGTAAAATCAGCGGTGATTACCTCATCACCAGGCTGTAAACCTAGTCCCATCATCGCGATTTGTAACGCATCTGTTCCATTTGCACATGGAATCACATGCTTAACCCCTAAATACTTTTCTAAATTTGCTTGAAAAGTATGCACTTGAGGGCCGTTGATAAATGCAGAAGATTCTAAAACTTCTTGAAAAGATTGATTAACTTCTTCTTTAATTCCTTCATATTGACTTTTTAAGTCAACCATTTGAATTTGTTTCATCACATTGGATTTAGTATCTCTAAGTCTCTTGCTCTTCCTTATTTCTAGAGCAAAATAACTCGACCGTCGATATGTTTTTATAACCACAAAAATACTAATTTCTTTACTTCAAAAATCTTTTCTTTACCAAAAGAAATGTAATTTCGCTAGATAAATCATTCTATATGCTATTTCTTTACAATCTACTTATTCATATTTCCGTGGCAATCTTGCCAATCATTGCGTTATTTAATGCAAAGATTAAGTTATTTGTTCAGGGACGACAAGCGTCTTTCTCTATTTTAAAACAAAAAATTAATCCTGCAGACCGCGTATTTTGGATCCACGTTGCTTCCTTAGGAGAATATGAACAAGGGCTTCCTATTATGGAAGAACTGAAAAAGCGATTTCCTACCCATAAAATTGTACTCACCTTTTTTTCGCCTTCGGGGTATGAGGTTAAAAAAAACAACACACTGGCAGACGCAACGCTATATTTACCAATGGATACGAAAAAGAATGCGGAAACTTTTCTCAAACTAGTTCATCCCGAAAAAGTATTTTTCGTCAAATATGAGTATTGGCCAAATTATCTTGATCAATTAAAAAAACAATCCATTGAAACCTATTTGATATCGGGTATTTTCAGGCCTAATCAAGTATTCTTTAAATGGTATGGTGGTTTTTACAGAAAGGCATTGACTGCGTTTACCTATTTTTTTGTACAAAATCAACAATCTAAAGAATTGCTATCTAGCATACAATTAAACAACAGTGAAGTAGTGGGTGACACGCGTTTTGATCGTGTAAGTCAGATCTTAGAGAATGACAACACTTTGCCTTTTTTAGAGGAACTTACACAAGGAAAAACCAAACAAACACTCCTTGTAGGAAGCTCATGGCCACAAGATGAAAAGATTATCGTTGACTATATCAACCAAACAGCAGATAGCGAATTAAAAATTGTCATTGCCCCACACAATATCAAACCAGAACAAATTAAACAACTGTATGAATCCATACAAAAACCCAAGCAACTTCATTCTAACTATATAGCAGGGACAACCGATTTAAGTCAAACCCAAGTTTACATTATCGATGCTTATAGTTTATTGACTAAAGCATACAGTTATGCTACTATTGCCTACGTCGGTGGCGGATTTGGTGCAGGAATTCACAATATATTAGAAGCAGCAACCTTTGGTGTCCCTATTCTTATCGGACCGAATTTCAAGAAATTTCAAGAGGCAAAAGACCTTATTCAACTGGGTAGTTGTATAGTTATCAACAACGAAGATGACTTTATTAACAATTTATCAAAGTTATTAACAAATGATGCATATCGTTGTGAATTAAATGATATCAGTTCCTCGTTTATTCTAGCCAATAAAGCTGCAACAAAAAAGATATTCAAACATATATTTAATTAAAAAACAAGTAGTTACAAAACAAAAACCAATTAAAAGAAATCAAAAAAGTTATTAACAATCAGATCAATTGAAATTAAAAAAGAATGTTGATAACTTAGTGAACTACTACCGGAGATATCCTTTAAAAGACAAAAAAAGGTAAGTAAACACTTTTGTTTACTTACCTTTTATACTATGAATTAATAATTACACTATAGGTAACTTATAGAAAGTTAGAGGTATATAAAAATTAGGTCAATACCGAATGAGCAAGATAAGTCAAATTATCGATTGACACAACAGTTTTTATTTGATTTCTAAAAACTAAGCTACTAAATACTTGATTTTTTATCTATTGCATTTCTATTTAAGGTTGATTTCGGTTTTTTCTCCCCCCCTAATAGAAACGACTATTGAATCCTCTTTTTTTTAACACGCTTTGCGATTCGCCAATTGTCACATGAGTAAACGGCTTTTAATTACAGTCAGACCAAGTAAAAGAAAAACTAGTAATAATGCAATATCTAAGTGATTTCACTTTAATTTTCATCTGATACACTATTAAAAACCACATTTTTATTTACCATCACTTCAAAAAAGTATGTTTTTTTTCTCAAAATACACTTAAAATAAAGGAAGCGTTGTCAAACTATCGCACCTATTAGATGAATAGTTGTATCTTGCCTTGCATAAAAATATAACGAACAATTTTATGAACTTAAGATTAAAAAACGCATTTAAACTGCTCGTTGCACTTCTTATTGTTCCTGTTTATGGACAACAAGGAGGAATGTGGATTCCCTCATTATTAGAAGGGATGAATGAAAAAGAAATGACAACCTTAGGAATGAAAATGTCAATTCAGGATATTTACGATGTAAATAATTCCAGCATGAAAGACGCGGTTCCTCATTTTAATGGAGGGTGTACTTCAGAGGTCATTTCTGCACAAGGACTACTATTGACAAATCACCATTGTGGATATGGTCAAATTCAATCGCACTCTTCAGTAGAACACGACTATTTAGCAGATGGTTTTTGGGCTAAATCCCAAGCAGAAGAATTGCCAAATGACAACTTAGAAGTTACTTTTATTGTGCGCATTGAAGATGTTACTGCTGCAGTTATGCACGGAATAAAAGCAAAGGATACAGAAATCCAAAAACAAGAAAAAATAAAAGCGAATATTTCTCGTACTGTTGCTACTTTTCCTAAAAAAGATTGGCAAGAAAACAAGATTAAATCTTTTTACGAAGGGAATCAATATATTTTATTTGTAACAGAAACATTTACAGACGTTCGTCTGGTAGGAGCACCGCCTTCTTCTATTGGTAAATTTGGTTCTGATACGGACAACTGGGTATGGCCACGTCACACGGGAGATTTTGCTTTATTCCGCATTTATGCAGATCAAAACAATCGACCTGCTGCTTATTCTAAAGACAACGTTCCTTACACTCCGAAACACTTCTTCCCTATTTCATTAGATGGAGTTGCACAAGATGATTTCACTATGGTATTTGGATATCCTGGACAAACGCAAGAGTACTTGCCTTCTTATGCGATTGAACAAATCATCAATGACTTAAATCCGGCTAAAATTGGAGTAAGAGATGTTGCTTTAAAGATCACAGATGAATACATGCGTAATGATCAAGCGATCAAAATTCAATACGCCTCTAAATATGCTGGAACAGCTAATTATTGGAAAAAGTGGATTGGAGAAAGCCAAGGATTAAAAAAGAGCAACGCAGTAGCAGCTAAAAAAACCTTTGAACAAGACTTTATTACTAGAGCAAAGAAAAGTAAAAACGCAAAAGAATACACAGCTATTCTACCCCAATTCGAAAAATTATATCGCGAAATTGCACCGTATTCATTAAGTAGAGATTACTTCATGGAAGTTGCTTTGCGCAATGGAGAATTACTAGCTACAGCTTGGCGTTTATCGGCTGTTGAACGTGCTTTAGACAATCAAGCGCAATTTGAAAGCAGAAAAAACAATCTATTACAATCACAAGAGCGCTTCTACAAAAACTACAATAAAAATGTAGACCAAGATGTATTCAAAGCTATTGTTACTTTGTATAAAGAACATGCGCCAAAAGCTTATTTAGCTCCTGCGTTACAACAAGCAGATGTAGCTTCTCTAACACAAGAAATTTACACACAAAGTAAGTTGACCTCTTACGAAGGTTTGAAAGAATTATTACATGGAGACGCAAACCAAGTAAAAGCAGCCTTACAAGCAGATAAAGGATATGTTTTTGCAAAGAGTTTATTTGACAACTACGAAACAAACATTCTTCCAAAATACGAAGAATTAGATCGCGAGATTAAAGCCCTTCAACGCACCTATATGAAAGCACAGTTGGAACTTTATCCTGATGCTAGAATTTTCCCTGATGCAAATAGTACATTACGTGTAACATATGGAAAAGTTGATGGTTACGGACCTAAAGACGCCATTTACTACGAGCCAGTAACACACTTAGAAGGAATCATTGAAAAATATGTTCCTGGAGATTACGAATTTGACGTACCAGCTAAACTAATTGAGCTTTACAATACAAAAGATTATGGAGTATATGGAGAAGACGGAAAATTACCTGTAAATTTCATTGCTACAAACCACACTACAGGAGGAAACTCTGGTAGTCCGGCAATCGATGCTCATGGAAATTTAATTGGATTAAATTTTGATCGCGTTTGGGAAGGTACCATGAGTGACATCTATTATGATCCTGCTATATGTAGAAATATTATGGTAGATGCTCGCTATATTTTATTCATCATTGACAAGTTTGCAGATGCAAAACACCTGATAAATGAGATGAAATTGGTAAATCCGAAAAACAACAAAAAATAACTAGTTGATTTTCAGTTATTTATAAAATAAATTTTTATAGAAAAATATTTTACAAAAACAAATTATTGAATAATATATTTTCTATATTTGTATCGAATTAATAATTAACTTTTATAACTTTAGTAAAATGAAAAAAATCGCATTAAGCATTGCTTTAGTAGCTATGATGGGAGTATCTTTTGTTTCTTGTAAAGACACTGCAAAAGAACCAGCTCAAGAAGAAGTAACAACTACAGAAGAAGTAGTAGCACCAGCTGAGGTAGCTCCTGCAACTGAAGAAGTTGTAACTGAAGAGGCTCCTGCTACAGAAGAAGCTCCAGCTACAGAAGCTCCAGCTACAGAAGAAGTTGCTAAATAATTTTAGCTAGCAATAAAAAAAAGCTCCCACAAGGTGGGGGCTTTTCTTTTTTATATTCGTTTCTATTTTTTATTTATTTAGATCTAGCAATTCTTCCATGATCTTTCTTTCATTTGATAAACGTGGAACTTTGTGTTGCCCTCCTAATTTATCACTTACCTTCAACCAATCATAAAACAATCCTTGACGAGCTTGGTGCAACACCAATGGATTTAATGTCATATTATTGTAGCGTTTCGCTTCATAATCAGAATTCACCTCTTGAATACACTGATCTAATACCTCAGCAAACTTGGTTAAATCTTGTGGTGCTTTCGTAAATTCAATGATCCATTCGTGTGCTCCTTTCTCTTTTCCTACCATAAAAATTGGCGCTACTGTATATTCGGCAATTTCTACTTGAAATAAAGAACACGCTTTAGCTAATGCTCGATCTGTATTCTCAACCATCAACTCCTCACCAAAAACATTAATATGGTGTTTTGTTCGTCCTGTAATCTTAATTCGATAAGGCAATAGACTTGTAAAGCGGACAGTATCTCCAATTAAATAACGTACTAACCCTGCATTAGTTGTAATGAGCATGGCGTAATTTTTACCCAATTCAACATCGCTTAAAGATATTATTCGTTGGTTACTTGTACCGAATGTATCCATAGGAATAAATTCGTAAAAAATACCGTAATCCAACATCAATAAGAGCTCGTTACATCCGTTTTGATCTTGAATCGCAAAGAAACCTTCCGATGCATTGTAAATCTCATAGTATTTAAATGAATCACTAGGTAATAATTTTTGATATTGTTCTTTATAGGGCTCAAAACTAACCCCTCCGTGAAAATATACTTCTGCATTAGGCCACAAGTCTAGCAAACTTCCTCTTCCTGTTTCTTGCATAATCTTATTAAAAAGGACCAACATCCAAGAAGGAACTCCCATAAAACTAGTAACATTTTCATCTTGTACTTCTTTGATGATCGCATTCATTTTAGTTTCCCATTCTGCCATCAACGAAGTCTTATTGGAAGGTGTACTACTAAACTCCGCCCAAAAAGGCATATTGTCGATTAAAATAGCTGATAAATCTCCAAAAATTGTATTGTTATCTTCATACAGCTGTTTACTTCCCCCTAAGCGAAGTCCTTTTCCTGTAAACAATTGAGAGTTTTCATTGTTATTTAGATACAAACACAAAAGGTCTTTTGCCGCTTTATAATGGCAATTTTCTAATGCTTCATTACTTACAGGTATAAATTTACTCTTGGCATTTGTTGTACCGCTAGATTTAGCAAACCAACGAATAGGTTCTGACCAAAAAATATTGTTTTCGCCTTTTCTTGCTCTCTCTATAAAAGGTTCAAATTCTTCATACGTATACATCGGTACGCGTTCTGCAAATGTTTCATAGCTTTTAATACTAGCATAATCATATTGCTTACCTAGTAACGTTTTTTCATTTGCCTTGATTAAGCTTAAAAAAACATCATTTTGTACCTCATTTGGGTACTTTCGAAATAAATCTATTTGATGAATTCTCTTTTTAAGAATCCATGAAGCAATAGAATTAACAATTGTCAGCGCCATATTTACATTATTAATAAAGTAATCTTCTTTTCCTTATAAAAAGGGTATCTAAACAATAAAAATTGTTTTCGTACTTTTACTCCTTACCCAAAAATAACAATTTTATTTATGCTATACGAAGGAGTTTTAAACAAAATGCAAACGGAATGGAGCAGTCCGATTGAATACTATTTAGTCTTTCAAAATAACTTCATTAATTTAAACCAAGTACTTGATCGACAGCTCAAAATTACATTTGTTGATTATGAGTGTTTGAACTGTGGAGTACACAAAAAAATATTCCGTCAAGGATTTTGTTATGAGTGTTTTTATGCAAGTCCAGCTGTTGGTGATTGGATTATGCGTCCAGAATTGAGTACAGCTCACTTAGGTATCGCAGACCGTGATTTGGATTATGAAAGCAAAGTACAACTACAACCTCACATCGTTTATCTTGCTGCTTCTAGTGACATTAAAGTTGGAGTAACGAGAAAAACACAGGTACCTACGCGTTGGATTGATCAAGGAGCCTCAAGTGCTATTGCTCTGGTAGAAGTTCCCAATCGCTATTTAGCAGGCATCACTGAAGTTGCATTGAAAGATCTCTTTACAGACAAAACTAACTGGCGCAAAATGTTGCAAAATGACATCATTGATACCGATTTAGTAAGCGTAAGAAATACATTGGTCGATAAACTTCCTGAAGAAGTACAGCCTTACTTTGCTTCTACCGCAGCAGAAGTATATCAATTGAACTATCCAG
The DNA here is from genome assembly GCF_014145635.1 of Myroides sp. WP-1. Classification (GTDB taxonomy): domain Bacteria; phylum Bacteroidota; class Bacteroidia; order Flavobacteriales; family Flavobacteriaceae; genus Flavobacterium. The sequence goes on along the minus strand of NZ_JACHTC010000002.1, from coordinate 201,699 downwards.
TATTGGAATTTCCCTCTAAAATAAAAAGTTTAAACTTAGATAAAACGCCTTCCTATCAAGGTGTTTTAAAAGGAGTTAAAGGTCAGTATTTACTATTTGAAGACGGAACTGTTTTCAATATTAGAACCTATGAAGGGTACGTTGTACAAATTGACATTGAATAATAAAAGGAAGCTAATAGAAGTGCCCTAAAAAAGTTAGACTCTTTTTGGGGCATTTTTTATATTTCATTTCTGTTCAGTTTATTTTCAATATCTTTTATTCTTCTCAACAATTCAACCCAAGGTAAACTTTCACCAATAATCATATATTCTTGCATCGTAGCATAATCAGTCTTCCAACGATTCATCACTTCTTCCGGTGGTAAAATACTGAGTTTACCCTTTTTATGATTGCTGTAATTTAACCCTCTTATGGGTGTCATTAGCTGACGATGTTCTACTAATAAATCAAATAACACATCATCTGCAATAGCGAGTGAACCATAAGGAGATCTCATCAAACACTCTACATCATAGAGATGTCTTGATAGCCTCTCTGTTCGAATAGTATCAATAGGTTTAGAAAATTCCTCATGCAATAACAATACTTTTTCTAGAAAAGTTCGAGTAGGAAGTACAGTCTGAACGCTAAATGAAGCCATCGAAAAAAAAGCAGAACTATAATGTTTATCCAAGAAAGACATTATGTCCTTCAACTCAATAGGTTCTGTTAATGACCGTGCTCCTATTTCTAACAATACTCGTTTTTGAATATAATTTGAAGGATCAGGAACTATTGATGAATAGAAAATCGCTAATGTATTAGGATCACTTGTATCATCTACATGTAGATTATATTCAATTCTATAGTGATTAGAAGAGATACCTAACGCTTCTAATTGCACGATTAACTCTTTCCTAAACTCGTTAATAATAAAACTCCCTGAAGCTTTTCTTACTTGTTTTATTTTGGTTTTTGAAGAAACCGAATCAAAACCTAGTACTTTTTTATCAAGAATTAAATCAACATCCTCTGAAAAACGATCAATTAAATGATAGGCCTTACTCAATGAAGTACCTCCTTTAAAAAAAACAAAATTTGCATATTTCGATTGAAAAATAGCTTTTAGTACAATACATACCCACCAATCTTTTTCAACCGCAAAAAGAGGTATCCCCAAAGAAAGACTCGTTTGCTCTATGACTATTTTTTTTTGTTCTTTTTCCAGGTCATTCCACATACACCGTTGACGAATAAAGTTGATTAATTATTTCTTGAATCCATCTTGGAGCGTGTTTCAGCTGGGTCTCTCGTGCATTTTGACCTACTTGTTTTACAGCAGGCAACAGCAGATTGAGAAAAGAAGGAGTAATTTCTTTTTTTTCCTTTGCTCTCAATGCCTGCACAAGGAGAAATAATAACTTATCCTTAATCAAAAATGTTTTAGGTACTGTGCGTTTAAAATAAATAGTTCTACTGCCTATAGCAATTTTTCGAGGGGAACCATCTGTTAAATAAACCGCTTTCAAGGGGATTTGAGTAGTTAATCCCAACAAATATTGCGCCATAACTCCAGTAGGTGCGATTTTAATTTGATCTCGTTTGGCTATTTTTTGAGCAATCTCTTCTATACTAGGATATAACTTTCCCAACAAATGATCTTCTTTAGGTTTGACGTAAATACCTTGTGCAATTCGTTCTATACATTGTTTCTTTTCAAGTCGAAAAAGCACTTGTCGAATATTATCAGCTGTGCCATAAGCGGTAAAATCATCCGCAAAAAAAACATGTCCTTTATAGGATTGTACGATTTTGTTTTCGATTTGATTTTGAACTGATTTTACCATTTTAAACTAGTTTATTTTGTCACAAAAATAATTCTTTTTTGTGACAAAATAAATTTAAAAAAACATTATAAACAAATAAATACACGTCATTAAAAAAGGAGTGAAGCAATAAAATGCTTCACTCCTTTTACTTATTCACTTTTCTTTTTTCCAAAGAGATCTTTCAATCCTTTTCCTATTTTATCAACTGCTTCTTCTGTTTCACTCTTTTTCTTTTCTCCTTCTCCTGCCTCTGCATTATCTTTATTTTTAGTTCCTCCTCCGAGTAAATCCTTTAAGGCATCTTTTCCTTTATCAAGATATTTATTTGCTTGATCTTCTGCAATTTGCTTCGTAAGATTAGTAACTACTTCATTCATATTCGTTCCTACCTTTGGTGCGCTAAAATTTCCAGTCAAATCAACTTTAACAGGAATAGCGTCATATTTAGCACTTTCTTGTGGGCTCAATTTTGAAAGGATATTAGCAACGTCTGACCCCAACATCTTAGCTGGTACTTTAAAGTCTAAGGCATAGTTCATTTGTTGATCAAACCCGTGTTCTCCCGAAATTTGAACATTCATGTCTTTCACTTTCAGATCAAAAGGAGATACTTGCACTTTTCCATCTTTAAATTTTAAGTGAATGCGTTTATTGTTCAAATCCAATTTACTCAAATCGATAAACTTCACTGCCGAATCTAAAGAAGAAAGTAGTTTTGAATTAGCAACATTTACTTGTGAATTTAAGATTTCACCTGTCAGATCACCTGTAAGTGTATTCATAATAGGTGAAAGATTGCTACCTTCTAACTGTCCATTCAACTTGATATTTGCATTGATATTTCCGGCTATAATCCCCGCAATTGGCGCGATTTTTTTCAAGAATTCAAATTGCGTAAATGTTTCTTTAATATTTAGTGTATGAAGGCCCAAATCCATAGCAAATTTTGGTTGTTTTTCTTTGGTTGACACATCGCCAGCAAATGCCAATTTCCCTCCAAAGATATCCGTTGTCATATTTTCTAAACGCGCGGTTTCATCTTTGACAATCAAACGTCCTTTTACATTTTTTAGCGTCAGATTATCGTATACAACAGTTTTCGCATCTGCATTAATTGTACAATCTAAGAAAGCTGGTATTTTTAAAGCTTCGGCTGTTGCTTGAACTTGTTCTTTTGGTTTATCCGTTGTAGAAGCTGCAGTATCTTCTTTCAATAAATCAGCTAAGATAAAATTAGAAGAATGAACTGTAAAGTTCCCTTTCAGTGTTTGTTTATTAAACAAAAAGCCATATAAATTATCCAAACGTCCATCGGCTGTTACATCGGTTTGTCCAGTAACTAAAGCGAATTTATTTAAGCTAACGTGATTGGGATTAAACGAAATCGCTGCTTCTTTGATATCCAATGGCTTTGCCATTGCATCAGAAGCAAAATGAAAATTAGACAAACTAATATCTCCAGCATTTTTGATGTTTTGATACTGGCTCTTCTCTACCGAGTTCATATCAAAATTTGTTGTCACATTAGCTTTTAAAATTCCAGTTAGTGGAATATCCATCTTTACAGGATAAGCCTTTGTTACATTTGCTAAATTTATAATACCATTCAACTTCGCATCTACTAAAGGATTTTCTGTAATATTTTTCACATTGGCACTGGCCTTAAATACATCTTGATCAATCTTAAAAGAAAACGTATTCAAATCGACATATGTATCTTTCATCAAACCTGTTGTATTGACAACTTTCATATCCAAAACAATCTGTTCAACAGCTTTAGGTAAATCAGGATACTTAAAGGAAGCATTATTCGCTGCCATTTCAATCGCTAAGGTTGGAATTGTTGTTTCCGTTAGCATTCCCTTTACTTGCCCTGCTACTTTAAAATCACCTGTTGTAGTAACTCCTTTTAAACCACCTGCATAAGCCTCTGGAATTAATCCCAAAAAGTTTTTAAAATCCGAATCAGGTGTTGCAAAGGACAAATCGAAAGCTTGTCCTTGTTCTACCAGTTGTACTTGACCATCAAATTTTAGAGGCAACTGATTAATTAAAGCTTTATTTTCTTTAAATGTATAGCGTTGTTGATCCATATCCATACCAATCATCGCATCCAAAGAAAGTTGCACTTGATTTAGGAAAGAAGTTCCGTCCATCACAAAAGAAACCTTCGCTTGAGATTTTGTATCTAAATCTAAAACGTTCGCTGTTAGGTTTCCTTTTCCTTCGTGATTAAATTCATCGATCACCACTTTCATTTTAGAGCTCAAATCAGTGTACGCAATAGTTGAATTCTCAATCTGATAATGCTTCAATGCTAAAGAAAAAGGAGAGTCTTCTTTATCATCGTCATCTTCTTTATCGTCATCTTCTTTCAGGGCAATGTCATAGTTGGCAATTCCCTGTTCATTAACAATGACATTGACTTTGGCATCTTTTAATTGAATTTCCTCAATATTCATGGGTTCATTTGCTCCATTGAACAATTCCATCACTGACATTTTCAATCCTATTGTCTGTGCATAAACCAGCGTATCCCCTTCAAAAGGAGCCGTATTAACGACAGTTAATCCTTCAATACTAACCGTTGCCTTTGGGAAGTTTTTTAGCAAACTCAAATTCACCTTATCAAACGAAACTGTCGCTGTTAAGTTGTCATTGATTGTTTTTAATACTAAATCCTGAATTTTCCCTTTAAACAAGAATGGTGCAGCAAGGAGTAATAGGAATATACCTAGCACAACACCACCAATCCATAACCAAATTTTCTTCTTCATAATCAATTATTTTTATACAAAATAACAAAAAAAAGAGTCAACTCCATGTGCTGGGTTGACTCTTTCCGTATATTAAGTAAATCTTAACCTATTGAATTTTAATTTCGAACGGCATAATTGCTTGTGCGCCTTTGAGCGAGTTGAAGTAGTTTAATCGTTCCATCATTTCGAAGTTTTCTTGTCCAATTTTTTCTTTCAGCAATTCATCTTGTGTTTGCATAATAGAAGCGCCTAAAAAATTGCGCAATAAATCGTTGATTTTTAACTCATACTCTGGATAACTTACCACTTTATAGTCATCGATTTCAACTTTTTTTGCTGCATAGGCAATTGCATCATTTAATCCGCCTAATTCATCAACCAAACCTTTTTCTTTTGCATCGATTCCAGTCCAAACACGTCCTTGTGCGATTTCGTCTACTTTTTCGAAAGTCATCCCACGACCTGCAGCCACGCGATTAACAAACGTTTCATAAATAAACTCAATACTTTCTGTTATTTCCGATTTGAATGATTCGTCTACTTTTCTAAATGGGCTATATGAAGCTGCATTTTGATGTGTTTTTACTTGTTCCGCATTCACGCCATATTTCGTTGCTAGTGTACTAAAGTTTGGCAACATCCCAAATACGCCAATAGATCCAGTGATTGTAGCAGGGTCAGCAAAGATATGATCTGCTCCACAAGCGATGTAATATCCACCTGAAGCAGCTAGATCACCCATTGATACGATGACAGGTTTTACCTTTTTCGTCAATTCAATTTCTCTCCAGATAAGTTCTGAAGTTAAAGCACTACCTCCTGGGCTATTTACACGCAGTACGACTGCTTTTACTTTATCGTTTTTACGCGCTTTTTGCAAGGCTCTATTGATAGACCCTTCACCGATAAAGCTTACATTCCCTTCTCCACTTAAAATTTGCCCTTGCGCATAGATCACCGCAATTTGATCACTAGTTGTTTTTTTAGTAGTTGGTCCACCTGCTTTGATATACTCCAAAATATCTATTTTATTGTACTCTTTATCTTGTGCGACAGCAAGTGCTTTTTTAATTCCGGCATGGTATTCATCCTCATACGCTACCTTATCCACAAGTTTCACCTCCAAAGCGCGTTCTGGTGTTCGAGCAGCTAAATTTGTAGCAATCTCATTCAAGCGATCGATACTAATATTTCTACTTTTCGAAATGTCATTTACAAGTGTACTCCAAATTGAATTTAGGAATACTGTAATTTGTTCTCTATTAGCCTCGCTCATTTGCTTTTCTAAGTAAGGTTCAACCGCACTTTTATACTTCCCATGACGAATGACCTCCATGTGTACTCCTGTTTGATCTTGCAATCCTTTTAAATATAGAATTTCAGTTGATAATCCGCGAAAATCAACTCCTCCTACAGGATTTACATATACTGTATCTGCTACTGAACTCAGGTAGTATTCTCCTTGTGTTAGCACATTAGCATAAGAAACAACAAATTTTCCACTTGATTTAAAATCTTGTAATTTTTCTCTAATTTCTCTACGCTGAACAAATCCTAATGTAGACACATTATTTAACATGGAAATCCCCTTGATTCGATCGTCGTTTTTCGCTTGTTCGATAGCCATCAACACATCAGATACGCCATCTTTATTCTCATCGTTAAAGCTAAAATCTTTATAGCTAAATTTCCCTCCGTAATCATATTGCACAGTTGACAAGTCTAAGCTAAGAACGGAGTTGTTCTTAACAATCACTTTTTCTGAGCTTCCTGCCGCAGCCGCAATGGCAACAAAAATAAAAAACAACAAGCCGAAAAAGATAAATAATCCGACTATGGTTGCTAACAAATTTCTTAAGAATTTCATAGTATTATATTTTAGTCTATTAGTAGATTAGATCCAACAAATGTTACAATAAAGTTTATTTTCCTTTCAATATCTCCGCAAAGTTAGCATTAATTCAACTTTCTTTTACTTACTTTTGCTCTATGAATACGCAGAACATGCTACTTTTATCTCTTGGGACAAATCAAGGAGACAAAAAAGCAAACCTAAATAAAGCTATAGACCTAATTCACAACGAAGTAGGCACCATCATTACGCTTTCTCCAATTTACGAATTTCCTGCTTGGGGATTTGAAAGTGAGCCTTTTTTCAATTGTGCTCTGGTTGCGCATACACTTTTAGACGCGCAAACCGCGATTGTTAAAATCTTAGAGATAGAAAAAAAGCTAGGGCGAATCCGCACGGAAAAAGAGGGTTATGCCGCTCGAGTTATTGATATTGATATTATTGCTTTCAATGATGAGATCATCAATGAACCTAATTTAGTAGTTCCTCATCCCTTGATGCAAGATCGCCTTTTTGTGTTACAACCTATGGCAGATTTACAGCTAGATTGGATTCATCCAATCTTCAAGAAAAACTGTACCCAATTGATACGCGACTGTAAGGATCAAACTACCTTCAAAAAGGGAGAACTTTTACCTACTAAACTACAAGCTCATCCGCTTCGAAAATTAAATTTTGTAGCCATTGAAGGTAACATTGGGGCAGGGAAAACAACACTTACCCATCGCATAGCCGAAGATTTCAATGCCAAAAGTATTTTTGAAGGCTTTGCGGACAATCCTTTTTTACCCAAATTCTATGAGGATGCGAATCGCTATGCATTTCCATTGGAGATGTCTTTTTTAGCAGATCGCTATTCTCAGCTATCGGATGATCTAGCACAATTTGATCTATTCAAAGAGTTTATTATTGCTGATTATTATATTTTCAAATCGTTGATTTTTGCTCAAATTACTTTAGAAGAAGATGAGTTTAGCTTATATCAGCAGGTCTTTGATATTATGTATAAAGAAACTCCGAAACCTGATTTATATGTTTTTCTGTATCAGAATACCGGTCGTTTATTAGAGAATATCCAAAAAAGAGGTCGTTCTTATGAAAGTGACATCTCGGGGCAATATTTAGATAAAGTAACTCAAGGCTATTTCAATTTTATGAAAACTCTTCCAAACGAAAAAGTGTTAGTCATTGATATTTCAGATTTAGACTTTGTTGCCAACCAAGCGGATTACATTTATATTTTAGATCAAATCGAGTCAAAGTTAACATCCTAACAATAAAAAAAAGCTCCAATACAACTTATTGGAGCTTTTTATTTATTATTTTTTTTGGAGCTGTTGAAACAAATCCCAAATTACAATTCCTGCACTAACAGCAATATTAAGAGAGTGTTTGGTACCAAGTTGAGGAATTTCAATAACACCATCACTTAGGTCAACAACACTTTGAGACACTCCTTTTACTTCATTTCCAAAAACCAGAGCATACTTGGTTTGATCTTGAACTTGAAAATCAGTTAGCATCACGCTATTTTCAACTTGTTCAATGGCTTGTACACAAACCCCTTCTTGCTTCAATCGCTGCACCACATCTACAATATCCTTTGCGTACTCCCAGTCTACCGTTTCAGTTGCCCCTAGGGCCGTTTTGTGTATTTCTTTATTTGGAGGAGTAGCTGTTATCCCACACAGATACACTTTTTCAATTAAAAAAGCATCACAGGTTCTGAATACAGATCCAATGTTGTGCAAACTTCTAACATCGTCTAATACTATGATTATTGGTGTTTTATCGGATGACTTAAACTCGTCAATACTCTTTCTATCTAATTCGCTATTGGCTAATTTTCGCATGCGTATGTACTATATTTCTGCAAAAATATTGATTATCCTTATACCAGCCCACTATTTAGCTCAGGAAAATAAAAAACAACACAAAAAACATATTTTTATCAAATTTACTATGAACACTACTGTACTTTTAACTAATCTTTGATACAGAATACTTGTTCAACCTGTACGAGTTCAATAATTTTGTGGGTTAAAATTCAGCTATGATTCACGAAATAATCAAAAAAATAATTACCTCTGCCGTTTTCATTTACACCATTCGTTGTCTAATTGGCTTCTGCATTGGCTATTATCTTTTTATTCACTTCAAAGATCACGAGACTCTTTGGACGATTATTTCCATTATTCTGGTTATTTCTCCTGAAGGTCAAAACTCGAAGAAGCTATCTATTGAGCGATTTAAATCAAATTTGGTTGGATCTGTAGTAGGATTAATATGTTTAGAAATTCACACGCCCAATTTGTATGTGATTCTCTTTGGAATTGTACTAACCATCTTGATTTGTTATTTTTTCAAAATTCTCAATATGGCACGCGTGGCTTTAGTTGCCTTAGTGATTATCCTGGTTCAACCCAGTACAGGTTTAACAGAAATGACGCCTTTATTGCGTTTTTTGGCAGTTACGATTGGGTGTCTAATTGGGTTGATGATTGTAATTCTTACCTCTATTCCCATTCGTCAATTAAAGCGCTATTACGACATTCCCCTATCGTAAAAAATCTTTTGCTTTTAGCTATCTCAGTAATCTTACTGTATATTTGTAAATTCGTACTACTACCTAAAAAATACATCTATGGCAGCCAAAGAAAAAGCGACAAAAGAAACTCCATTAATGAAACAATACAACGAAATAAAGGCGAAGTATCCCGATGCTTGTCTATTGTTTCGCGTGGGAGATTTTTATGAGACCTTTGGAGAAGACGCCGTTCGAACAGCACAAATTTTAGGAATTACCTTAACCAAACGCGGTGCAGGAACCTCTAGTGAAACAGAATTAGCTGGTTTTCCTCATCATGCAGTAAATGTTTATCTACCTAAACTTGTTAAGGCAGGACTTCGCGTAGCGATCTGTGATCAGCTAGAAGATCCGAAAATGACAAAAACAATTGTCAAACGAGGGGTTACGGAATTAGTAACACCTGGGGTAGCCTTAAACGATGAAGTTTTACAATCCAAATCCAACAACTTTTTATGTGCGATTCACTTTGCCAAAAAAGCGTTGGGGATTGCTTTTTTGGATGTGTCAACGGGCGAATTTTTCACGGCAGAGGGAGATGAAGAGTACATTGATAAACTCTTGCAAAATTTTAATCCCAGTGAGATTTTAGTTCAAAAAAACAATAAAATTCCCTTTCAACAGCAATTTGGTTCTGCTTATAACCTCTTCTTCTTAGATGACTGGGTTTTTAAAGAAGATTTTGCTTTTGAATCACTAACCAAACATTTTCAAACCAATTCGCTCAAAGGATTTGGTATTGAAGATTTAACGGATGGTATTATTGCTTGTGGTGCAGTGTTGTACTATCTGTCTGAAACACAACATACGCGTATTAAGCACATTTCAAACATTCAACGCATTGCAGAAGATGCTTATGTTTGGATGGATCGCTTTACCATTCGCAATTTAGAATTATATCAAAGCAGCAATTTTAATGCGATTACGCTTTTGGATGTAATAGACAAAACTCTTTCTCCTATGGGAGGGCGATTACTCAAACGTTGGTTAGCACTTCCTTTAAAAAAGAAAAAGAGCATTGTTGAGCGTCATGAAGTAGTTGAATTTCTTACTCAAAAACAAGATACATTAGCCCATTTCCAAGGCCAGATTAAAAAGATATCTGACTTAGAACGCTTGACATCAAAGATTGCTACGGGAAAGGTATCTCCCAGAGAACTTTTGTATTTAAAAGAATCTTTAGATGCTATTATTCCGGTGAAAGAGCAAGCTTTAAAAAGTAAAAACGATTCGCTTAAAGGTCTTGGTGATCAACTACACGATTGCGGTTTGTTGAGAGAACGCATTGCACAAACCATTCATCCAGATGCTCCAGTGTCGATTAGCAAAGGAAATGCTATTGCTTTTGGAGTGAACGAAGAACTAGATGAATTGCGCAATATTTCTTCTACAGGCAAGGGATACTTAGACGAGATGGAACAAAGAGAGAGTCAAAACACAGGTATTCCCTCATTAAAAATTGCTTTCAACAATGTGTTTGGTTATTACATCGAAGTGCGAAATACACATAAAGACAAGGTTCCTACGACGTGGATTCGCAAGCAAACCTTAGTCAATGCCGAACGCTATATTACCGAAGAATTAAAAGCATACGAAAATAAAATTTTAGGTGCAGAAGAAAAAATCAGTCAAATCGAAGGTCAACTCTATGACGAATTTGTACATTGGTGTGCACAGTACATCCAACCAGTTCAATTGAATGCTCATTTAATTGCCCAGCTGGATTGTCTCTCCTCTTTTGCCCAATTGGCATTAGAGAACAACTATGTTCGACCAATACTAGACGACAGCCATGATTTGGAAATAAAAGAAGGGCGTCATCCTGTAATTGAAAAACAACTGCCTCTGGATAAGCCTTACATTACAAATGATGTTTACTTAAACAATACAACCCAACAAATCATCATGATTACTGGGCCGAATATGTCAGGTAAATCAGCAATCCTCCGTCAAACGGCTTTAATTGTTTTATTAGCTCAAATGGGGTGTTTTGTCCCAGCGGCCTCTGTTCGATTAGGCGTTGTTGATAAGATTTTCACCCGTGTTGGTGCTTCGGACAATATCTCTATGGGTGAATCTACCTTTATGGTTGAAATGAATGAAACAGCTTCTATTTTGAACAATATTTCAGATCGAAGTTTGGTGTTGTTGGATGAGATTGGAAGAGGAACAAGTACTTATGATGGGATTTCTATTGCTTGGGCCATCGCAGAATTCTTGCATCAACATCCGTCTAAACCTAAAACGCTGTTTGCTACCCATTATCATGAGCTCAATGATATGCAAGAGCATTTCGAAGGGGTAAAAAACTACAATGTTTCCGTTAAGGAACTCAAAGACAATGTACTATTTATTCGAAAATTAGTTCCTGGTGGAAGTGCGCACAGTTTTGGTATTCACGTGGCGAAAATGGCAGGAATGCCTCAGATTGTAATTAATCGTGCACAAAAAATGTTGAAACAATTGGAACAAAACCATCGCAGTGAAGAAACGACGAGTTTAAAGCCCGCGGAACAAGATTTGCAATTGAGTATTTTTAACTTAGACGATCCTCTTTTAGCTAGTATAAAGGATGAATTATCCATGATTGATATCAATACCTTAACTCCTGTAGAAGCATTAATGAAACTACACGAGCTCAAAAAGATGATCCAATAGGTACATTTTGTATCTCATTATAACTCAAAATCGGTTTAGTTTACGAGCTAAACTGATTTTTTTTTATCAAAAATATGCTTTTTTATATACTGAATTCCAAACGCTTAAAAAAAACAGCAAAAAATAATGCATTTAAGCATTTGTACAAGTAAAAAATTATAGTACATTTGCACTCGCATTACAGAAATAATGCACGATCATACAACGCTTGCGAAAATAGCTCAGTTGGTAGAGCGCAACCTTGCCAAGGTTGAGGTCGCGGGTTCGAACCCCGTTTTTCGCTCGAGAGTATTTATCAGCTCGAGTGGTGGAAGTGGTAGACACGCTGGACTTAAAATCCAGTGAACAGTAATGTTCGTGCGGGTTCAAGTCCCGCCTCGAGTACAAAAGTCCCAAGTTAACGCTTGGGACTTTTTTTTTTGATCAAAAAAGAAGAACTACAAAAGAAAAGCCATCGGCTAAAAATCAATTATTCCCCTTTATTTTCTGTAAAACACCCCTCTTCCGTTATCTCAAAAAGTAAAATTTTCTGTTCTAGTAAATAAGAGTTTATTTAAACAAAACTTTATTCTTTAAAATTAAACATATATAGGTTTTTTATCCTTATTTAATTCACTATAGTAGATAAAAAAACCAATACATTACCTTTGCACTGTTGTTTTCGATAAAAAAATAAATCACATGCAAGAATTAATACCCAACGTTTCAAAGCCACTCAATCAACAACTTCCTATGCCGTATTTTTCAATGAATATGGCAGGCATGTCTATGCCTTAAAAGAAACAAAGCTTTATTAATTTTTTGTATAAAACGAAAAAGGAGGCTTTGGTAGAGCCTCCTTTTTTTTTCGTATCGTTTTTTAAGCAGCAAAAAACGATAGTCAACTGTATGCTGCTAAAAATAATCAAATTTTTAGTAAAAATGAAAAGTATTCAACTTCGGCTACTCGTAAGTAGTTTGCTATTGCTATGCAATATAGCCTTAGCCCAGCAAGTAACGGTAACAGGTGTAGTACGTGAAAAAAATGGCGAATCACTACCTGGTGTATCGGTTTATGTACAAAACACAACTCAAGGTGTGCAAACCGATTTAAACGGAACGTATAGTTTAACTGTCAACACGGGAGATAAACTCCAATTCGATTATATCGGATTTCAGTCGCAAGTCATTCAAGTAACCAACCAAACGACTGTAGATATCACTTTACTTGAAGATGCCGTTAATTTAGACGATATTGTCATTGTAGCTTATGGTACCCAAAAACAAAAAGCTGTAGTAGGTGCCATAAGTCAGATTAAAAGTGATGTCTTAGACAAACAGGTAGCCACTTCGGTTGTAAGTGCACTACAAGGGACTGTTGCGGGTGTAAACATTATTCAATCGAGTTCACAACCAGGGGAAAGTCCAACTATACGTGTACGTGGAATAGGTTCAATTAACGCTTCTGCTGATCCTCTCATCATTTTGGATGGCGCACCTTATTCGGGAAATCTCAACTCAATCAGCGCAGATCAGATCGAGGCGATAAATGTTCTTAAAGATGCTTCCTCAACTGCATTATACGGATCTAGAGGAGCAAACGGGGTGATCTTAATCCAAACAAAAATGGGAAAACGCCATAGCGATCCAGCGGTACAGGTAAAACTGAGCTCGGGTGTTGCTTTTGATGCCGTACAAACCCATAAGGTGCTAGATTCAAAAGATTACACTACCTATTTATGGGAGGGTAGAAAAAACAACAATCACTATATCCTAGGTCAAGAAGAATCCCTAGCACGAAAAAACGCCTCAGATGGGTTGGTTAGCTATTTTGGTTACAATCCTTTTGGCACCAATCAACCGGTTGATTACAATGGGAATTGGACGGTAAAAGACCCTTTATTATGGGAAACGGATTGGAAAAAAGAGCTACAACGCAATCAAGCCTTTCGAAATGAGTACAACTTCAACATTGGTGGAGGAAGCGATCGAACTACTTATTTCTTAGCAGCTAACTACCTCAACCAAGATGGTATGATTAAAACTGCAAATTTTGAGCGTACGACCGTTCGTTTAAACCTAGAAAGTCAAATCAACAATTGGTTACAAGTAGGTGCTAATTCTGCCTATGCTGTTTCCAATCAGAACTACCCTACCCAAAGCGGAACCAACTTGTATAGTCCAATGAACTGGATCTATGCTATGCCCCGTGTTTTTCCAGTATACAAAAGAGACGGCAAAGGTCAACTCGTTTACGATGCTTCAGGTGATAGCATATTCGATTATGGCAATGCATCAAGTAAAGAAAGCAACAGTGTCCGTCCAATCATGAGTGGAGAAAATGCTGTGGGAATCTTGTATAACAACAGTACTATCAACCGACGTTCTTCACTGAATTGGAATGGTTTTGCTAAAGTAGACTTGGCAGAAGGTCTTTACTTTAAATCGAATTTATCCTATGAGAAATACGATTTTAATGTCAAAGAATACAATAATGCTCAGTATGGTCAAGCATCTAGTGTACAGGGACGTGTACAAAAGTCAAAAGACACGTCCGAAACGATTAATTTCATCAATGCTATCCACTATGACAAAGCAGTAGGAGATCATCATTTTTCAGTAGATGGAATCACAGAAGCTTACCGTTTTAAACAGGACCTGTTCCAAGCATCCTCCACGGGATACCTGCCTGGTAATGCAGAAATTGGCAGTGGAACGGCTCTTGAGCGTATTGAAGGTTATGAAGTAGAAGACCGATTAACGAGTTACTTAGGTAGAGTAAGTTATGACTACAACAACACGTATTTTGTAGAAGGTTCTTTTAGACGTGATTCAAGTACGCGTTTTGACAAATCTGTGCGAACAGGTAATTTCTATTCTATCGGAGGATCGTGGATTATTTCTTCTGAAAACTTTTTAGCCCAGAGCAGCGTTATCAACTTATTGAAATTGAGAACTTCTTATGGAGAGTTGGGTAACAACAATTTAAAAGACAAATATTTTCCCTACCTGAGGTTATTCGAAACCGGATACAATCAATTAGATAGTCCTGGTGTGATTTTAGGCGATTTGACTGATCCTTATTTAACTTGGGAAAAAACAGCTTCATTCAACATCGGTTTGGATTTTAGCTTGTTGAATAACCGTTTAGAAGGTTCGATCGATTATTATAAAAAGCGTTCTATTGACTTGCTATTTGCTATTCCGCAGGCTTCTTCTACAGGAAATCTCGAAATACTCTCTAATGCAGGTACAATCGAAAATTACGGATTAGAGGCCAGTTTAACAGCACATCTTCTTCGTTCAAATGAATGGAAATGGAATACCACTCTTAATTTCTCCATCGATCGAAACAAGATTAAATCTCTGACACAAGATAGTTTTATCAGTGGTTTGAATCGCTGGGAAGAAGGTCGTTCATTATACGATTTTTACATCCGTGAATGGGCGGGTGTTGACCCCAATGACGGCTATGGAATGTGGTATAAAGATGTGATCGATGCACAGGGCAAAGTAACGGGAAGAGAAACAACCAAAAACTACGACGACGCAACGCGTTATTACAACCAATCTGCGCTGCCTAAGGTTGTAGGTGGTTTTAACACAAGTTTGTCTTACCGAAATTTTGATTTCAGCGCTTTTTTCAACTTTAGTTTAGGAGGTTATATCTACGATAATGATTATGCTGGTCTTATGGGAGGTATTTCCAAAGGATATCAAAGTTCACCAGACCTAGCTGATCGTTGGCAAAAACCAGGTGACAAGACGAACACTCCGATAATTTTAAATGCATCAAACAACTTTGCAGCAACCTCAACGCGTTTTTTATACAAGAACGATTACTTGCGCCTCAAAGCCATAACAATAGGATACTCACTTCCTGTAGCGCATTTACAGAAAATAAAACTCAAACAAGCTCGTGTGTATATCCAAGGGGAAAATCTATTGACGTTTCAATCGCATAAAGGAATCGATCCAGAACAAGCGATTAATGGAGTAACCAACTATCGTGTTCCTTTATCTGCAACAGTTTCTATAGGATTAAACATTAATTTTTAACGCGTAAACTCATGATACAATCAATCATAAAAGGTATTGTACTCACCTTAATAACTGGTACAATCATCAGCTGTTCATCTGATTTTTTAGACGATCCAAAACCCAAAGACAGTATAGCACCAGAAGTTGTTTTTGGAAGTAAAGAAGGAGCTACTTCTTTTCTATCTGGTATTTTGCGATTACAACGCATGTCGTTAATCAACGACGAAGCCTCTGGACTTCACAGCATTTTATTTGCTCGAAGTGTAAAAGGAGCTGATTTAATTCAAAAGCAAATTTGGTTTGGTGATGATTATGACTATCAGGTTTATGTTAGTACAGGGACACGTTCTATATTTTCATGGCGCTTGCCTTATAAGATCATTGATCAAGTTAACAATTTAATTCAAGGTGTAGAAGCAAGTACTAAAATTAACGCAGTAGACAAAGACGAGCTAATCGGACAAGCATTAGCCTTACGTGGATACTATTACTTTCAATTAGCTATTGAATTTGGAGAAGCCTACCAAGCTACGGAGAATACAGTCTTTCCTCCTATTTACATCAAGCCAAGCACTACACCAGCTCCTTTTTCTACTAAAGAAGAGTTTTTTCATCGAATTGTAGAAGATCTAGAGCAAGCCAGTGATCGTTTGCCTCAAGAAAGAGTTAACAAATCATATATCAACAAAGCTGTAGCACATGCTTTTTTAGCTCAAGTTTATCAATACATGGGAAAATGGGAACTGGCAGAAAAAAACGCTAGAGAAGCGTATGGAGGACACCCACTTGATGTATTAAACGCAGGAGAGTACAACAAAGGATTCTCCACAATGAATGCGACCGAATGGCTATGGGCGCTCCCTCAAAGTACGGATCAAACAGTATATTATCGCTCACATCCTCATGCAATGATGGATCACGTGGCTGTTGCCTACCACGGAACATTTATTAACGATGATTTTGTGAAGCAATTTAGCGCAACAGATGTACGCAATCTATTTAGTAATTTTTACGAAAAAACCGCTGGAGATTGGCAAGAATATGTCACTTCAAAATTCACGTTTACATTTGATGCAGATATTCCCATTATTCGATATCCAGAATTACTTTTGATTGAAGCTGAAGCCTCTTACCATTTAGGCAAAGAAAAGCAAGCGCGTGAACAATTAGATATAATTCGTCAAAATAGAGATACCGCTGCTACATCAAGTACAATACAAGGTCCTGACATATTGGAAGCTATTCTACTTGAAAGAAGAAAAGAATTATATGGTGAAAATGGAGTAGAATGGTTTGATGCGAAACGATTGTTAAGAGGAATCACTCGCACAGGCAACCACCGAACAAAACTTTCATTATCCCCCTTAGACAAGCGTTTTCAATTACCTGTTCCTCAAGAAGAATTTGATGCACGCAAGTAATCCAATTCACTTCAAGAGAACTTCTTCATAAAAAAAGCCCGAAGCAAAATGCTTCGGGCTTTTTCATGTAATCGTAAAAACTATCTTTTTAAAATCTAGCAGGTTTATTCTCTTACAACAAACTGAACACTTTTTTGTGTTCCACTACCTTTTAATACTAAGAAATACGATCCAACAGCTACTGTTGGTGGCAATTGAATTTCCTTATCTGTAGATCCTTCAATAAAATCTCCTTTTAGTATCATTTGGCCTTTTGCATCGTAAATTACATAGCTCATGGCTTGTTGCTGATCGTCATCTAAACGAACATTCAACTGTTGTGTTCGTTGTACTGGATTTGGATATACGCCCCAATTTGCCTCTGCTTTATTTTCGATGTAAATCGGACAGCTCACCATCTTCTTCCCGTTATGTAGGGTTAATACCACATGATACGCTGCTCCTACTTCAAGTACATCTGCTGACGTACTTCCTTCTGCATACGATTGTTTATGTCCAATAGACACTCCATTTTTAAACCATTCATATGCTTTAAAAACATAACCTCCATTGGTTTCTTTGTTGTTATTTACCAGCAATACATTATTGTATTTCTGATAGATCAAATGTGTGGTATCAATGCGTTTCTCAATGTGTACGACATAGGTTTCCTCATCCATTCCGCGAGGAGAAATTACCGTAATACGCTGTTCATACGCGCCATATTCTTTGACAGGTACTACAATGTATTTTGAAGGTAGTACTTCCACACCATCTGCAACTTGAACTTCAATAATCACTTGATTTTGTTCTTGATTGCAACCAATCACAACAAAAACATCTTTCTCTGGTTTTCCATATGAAATTCCATCAACAAGTAGATTTTCAATACTAACAGCGCGACTTGTTACTTCAATTGTATTAGAAACTGGCATTGCTGCATTGTAATTCTCATTCCCATCTTGATATGCCGTTATCGTTACAAAACCAGGTTTTAAGAAGCGAACTAATCCACGTTCATCTACTGAGGCTATCGCTTGTTCGTCCGCATTATTAATACGGTAATAAACAGGTAATTGAGCATTAGAAGAAGCGGTTAATTGCAAGGTTGGTGTATCTTCCATCACAACAACAGACACGGTGCGGAAAGCGATCATTTGATCTGCTTTTGTAATAGTCAATGTGCCGTTTACTGTTAAAGGTTGATAATCCAAACCATAATCAACTGTTGCTGTTACTTGATATACGCCAACATTCACTTGATCATTATTGGTATATGTAATGGTTGCATTTGGATGATCCACTCCTGTTACCGCGAGTGATTTTACCTGTCCATCATATACAAACGTTTGAGACGGTAAAACAACTCCTGTAATTTGACTCTGTTTAATTTCGAAATCTGCTCCTACAAACGAAGCGATAACATAGTTTGGACGCGCTTCCAAACTACCTTGATGAATTGCGTAAACTCCTAACTCTTCACCTCCCTCACGAACAAGATTTCCTCTTGTTGCGTTGGCTTGGTGATCTCCTAACATCAACCCGTTTAACGTATAAGTCAATACAGGATCTGCTTGACCATAGGATTTACTTTGGTTTTGGTTGACAACAACATGCAGTGGAGCTACAGTAATTCTGAACTTTTCTTGGTTCGCTACCGTGAAGCTATAGTTTCCATGCGTTGTTTCTAAAGAGCCTTGCGTATACATATACTGTCCTACATTTTCTCCAGTCATTCTGCCCAATCGACCACTTAACACAGCCTCTCTCGTATCGTTATATTTAAATCCTGTAACCGTAAATTCAAATACAGGATCAGTTTGTCCGTATACTTTTTGAGCACCACTAGCAGGGTATAGACTCAATACTGCTGGGTAAATTCTCAACTGACTTTCCTGGAATGTCATTGTATAATGCGTATCAATAACCTCCAAACTACCAATATTGATCGCATAGTTGCCCACATTTTCTCCTGCAATTCTGGTTAATGCTCCACCAACAACACTTGTTGGTAAAATTCCTTCTTCCAATCCAATTACCTCATACGTTAAGGCAGGATCTATTTCTCCGTACTCTTTTTGTTGACCATTCGCTTTAATTGTAATTTCTTTCGCTCCAATGCTAAAATCCGCACTAACCAACGTAATCGCATAATTAGGTTCTGCAGCTAAAGTACCTTGTGTTATCGCATAGGTTCCTATTTCTTCTCCAGGTTCTCTACTCAAAGCTCCTGTTAATACAGTAGCCGTATCATTGTATTTAAATCCAGTAACCCCATACGTCAACACAGGATCCACTTGACTATACTGTTTACTTTGTTCGCTATTGGCTGTAACAGTTATCATCGCTGGAGTTATCGTCAACGTGAAGGTTACCTCTTCAGCAGGTAAGAACGAACTATTCCCTGCTTGACTTGCTGTTACCTCTGTTACTCCTACTTTACGAATTGTAAATTTTCCATTTTGGAAAGTCGCTATTGTCGGATCTTCAATCACATAGCTCAACGGCAAACCACTGCTAGAAGTTCCATGAGCAAAAGGAACCTCACCATACACTTTAGCAACATCTTCAGCTGTGATTACTTGTTCTGTTAAAGGCAAAGTTGTAAATGGTACAGGACCATACCAATCTCCACAAGGTAGCGCTTGTACATACGCTTCATAATCGGTGTCTAATTCAAGATCAGTAAACGTATATGGAGCGGTTACATTGTTGACAAGGGTACCTTCTCCTTGTTCAAATCCAGCTGGTCCATATTCAACAATAAATGTAGTAGCCTCAGATTCTATGTTCAACGTCATCCCTGTTGCATCCATCTCAACCTCAGCCGACGTAATTTCCTTACAATTCGCCGAATTTGATATATCGAAATCATCCAAAATAACAAGAAAATCCTCAAAAAGATCTGTAACATTAGCTTCAATTTTTATTTTCACATAAAGCCCTACATAATCTTCAAGATCAAAAGAGAAGTTTTGCCAACCTTCTTCTTCAATACCGTCAATTGTTTCAATAGTAGAATAAGTCGCGCCAAAATCTGTTGATAATTTAACGACGACATTCCCTAATCCTTCATAAGCGGGATATTCCGCACCATCCAATAGAAGATAATTGAAAGAAAATACATCCCCAGTGCGAATAGGCCCGACATTGATTGTTGTAAATTCAGCTTTTTCACGAGGAGGAAAAATTATATAATTATATAACATCGTTACCATACTCGTTCCATGATCTGTATCATACGATTCAAACCCCCAGAGCGAATTCCCCACAGGATGCCATGCTAATGGATAACTATCGCTTGCTTCGAAATTTTCGTGCCAAGGAGAGGGAGTGGTTATGATTTCGTCAAAAGTCAGAGGTCCAGCCCAAGCACTGTGATCCCCTTCTTCATCCGAACAGATTCGACGAACATAAAATTGATATGCTGTATCTTGATTTAAATCTGAAAACGTATAAGACGTTGTGGTAATAGAAGAAATAATAGTTCCGTCCGCGCTACCTTGTACAAAACCTAGAGGCCCATACTCTATTTCAAACTCATTGCCACCACTCACCCAAGAGAAAGTAAACCCTGTAGCTGTAATATTATTTTTTTTCAATACGCCTGGTTTCATACAACCTGGAGGACACGAACCAATTGCAATTGTTTCGGAAACCAATTCTTCACAAGCAGATACTGTGCCCGATTGATCTTCGACGTCTCCTACTGTAATTGTATATTGTACTTCATTATCACAAAACCCCCAGATAGAATCATCAATATCAATCACTAATGAATATGGAGGATTTGTTCCATAATAAGACTCCGAGATCATAAACTCACTTTCTTCGTAAGGTCCACCACGAAGAACAACAGTACCAGCGCCATCCAATAATTTCCATGTCGTGGTATCACCAAATTCTGGAAATGTAAGGCTAATTTCTATTTCACACCCCTCATTTCCCTCAGGAGGTGTAGTACCATCTGTAATATTTAAAGTAAAATCTAAAGCCTGACCATAAGAACTATCAATTTCCTCAATA
Source organism: Myroides sp. WP-1 (assembly GCF_014145635.1). Taxonomy (GTDB): domain Bacteria; phylum Bacteroidota; class Bacteroidia; order Flavobacteriales; family Flavobacteriaceae; genus Flavobacterium. Next base: position 180,586 of record NZ_JACHTC010000002.1, on the reverse strand, counting down.
TCAGGATCAAAAAAGCTAATAAAACACGGATCTTCTATTAAATAACCACCATACTCGGCATAAGTCCAAGTTTTCGTAATTCGAATTCGCGTTTGTCCCAATACAGCTGTAGCAGGAATTGGAATACTCAATGAAACGTTTATATCATCATGACCATTAGATTCAATCAGTTCCCCTAGATTATAGACTTCTCCTACATCATCCAATACACCATTCTGATTCCAATCAATAAATGCTGCCAATTCATTCATGTCATAATATGTATTTCCTTCTACAATCAAGGTATACGACTGTCCACGAGTCACATTGGCAACATCGGCGATACGATTAACTAAAAAATCTTCCTCATTGGTATTGACAATAGTCAATCCTGCAAATTGAATTTTAGTTATTTCTTCTACATCAAAAGCGTCTACATCACAATAGGGTGAGGGAAACTGAGCAAAAGATACCTGCCCAATAAGACAAGTAGCAAACAAGAGTAGCAGGTGAAGCCCTCTTGTTATTTTCCGTTTTTTTTGATTAAAAACGACAAGGTTAGTACTGTTATTCATATTTTACTATTTAGTTCTACAGATTAAGATTTCAACACAAGACAAAAATCACATATACAAACTATTTTAACTTTTAAAAAACACTATAAATAATACAAAATGATTTTTAATAACAATTTAATAAATATAGAAACACGAAACACAAAAACATATTCTTTTATTTAACTTTTTTTTAATAAAATAAATAGAAAATATACAAGCAAGCCATTGAAACAACACCTGTAGACTTGGTTTGCATCCTTTCATTTCCGTTTGTTTTGTAGGAGTATTTGACGCAATACACTTTGAGTGTATAAAAAAGAAAAACACAACCCTTTCATTATCAACAAACAACAAAAGTGCTATACTTTTATAACCAAAAAACTTGCAAAAGCAGAAATTCTATTCTATATTTGCACTCGCAATACAGAAGTAATGCACGATCTTACAAAAAATGCGAAAATAGCTCAGTTGGTAGAGCGCAACCTTGCCAAGGTTGAGGTCGCGGGTTCGAACCCCGTTTTTCGCTCAAGTAATTTAATTACGCTCGAGTGGTGGAAGTGGTAGACACGCTGGACTTAAAATCCAGTGAACAGTAATGTTCGTGCGGGTTCAAGTCCCGCCTCGAGTACAAAAGTCCCAAGTTAACGCTTGGGACTTTTTTTTTATACCCGTGCGAATTTCATTCGCATTGATATTGACAATCTTGAATTTAGTACATTTTTATTATGAGCGCAATCGTTATTAGCCAGAAAGAAAATGAGACGTATAAGTTCACATTTGAACACCGCAGAGGACGAACTCTACTTACAAGCCAAGAACACGCCACAAAAGAAGAAGTTTACGAAACGATCAGTTACCTTAAAAACAACTTTACGGCTGTTGAGGCTATTCGTTTCAAAACACCTAGTGGAAAATTTTATTTTAAAACCGTTATTGAAGGTAATACATTCGGCACAAGTCGTCGATTCAATACTGAGTTGCGTTTTGAAAATGGCATTGAAGAAGTAATTCAAAACTTTGTTTCGGCAGAAACACTCGATTTATCACTCGATATTTTTGGAGATTTCCCAGAAGACTAGACAAAGTGTAAAAAAAAATCACTCTTCAATAAAAAACAAAATACTGATTATCAGCAAAATGAATCTGAGATCAAAAAAAAGTTTGATTTTAATTTATTTTTTTCTTGTGACACGTACTTTTTATACTATATTTGCACTCGCAAAACAGTTCTAATACTGATGAGCAGAGGCTCGAGTGGTGGAAGTGGTAGACACGCTGGACTTAAAATCCAGTGAACAGTAATGTTCGTGCGGGTTCAAGTCCCGCCTCGAGTACAAAAGTCCTAAGTTAACACTTAGGACTTTTTTTATACTCTTTTTTATTGTGCTGTACTGCATCCAATAAATACTTCCTCTACCCTAACTTTTCTGAACAGCCTCTAGTTTTTTGAGTAGTCCTATAAAACTAGTAGAATTCGTTTTACTTAAAATATTTTTGCGGTGAGTAAGCACCGTATTAACACTTAAATGCAGTAAATCAGAGACCTGCTTACTCGTTAAGCCCTCTTTAATGAGTTGAACAATTTCTTGCTCTCTAGTCGTAAGATTGAATCGATTGGTTAAATCCAGGTACACCCCCAATTCTTTATCATAAATCTTATAATCTGTTTCCGAACAAATAGGAACTATTGTATCCATTACTTTATGTGTCACTAATGATTTACACCAATACCCTTCTTCATTGATCTCTAACGCCTGATATTCTTGCAAAACCAAGATATAACTCCCATCGGCTTTTCTCAAGCGATAGCTATATTTAAACACATACCTAAACAACTCCTCGTTGCGCAATTTATTGGTAAACTCTTGGCCTTGGAGCTCTTTTTCAAAAAAATAACTTCGATCATTGGGATGCATCCAACTGATAAACATCTCTGAAGTAACACTGCTCATTTGATGTCCTGTAATCAGAGCAAACGCAGAACTAATAAAAGGAATATTATTTTCAGCTGTATCGAAAATAAAGTAATAAGATGTTCTAGATTCTAGAGAAGAATTTTGCCCTTTGGTGTTCATTTTGACATTCTCTTGATTTAGAAAGCTTACCCAATCTTTATAAGATAACGTATTCATGACGTGGTATTTTTAGTAATAAGTTAGTTCGATATGTTCTTCTTTTTTTGAAAATCAAATACTTGACCAGTTCTCTTGCTATTTTTTTTCACTGTACCTCCTTCTTTCAAAAAGAAAGCAGATCTTCCTACTCGTGATAAAAACGAGGCTCACCTATCTCAAAAAAACCACAACACACTCATTATCAGACAATCAAAAACAAAAAGGGCAAATATAAACAAAAGGTCCTGCAAAAAAATCACCTATTTGCGGTATTTATTCCTTAAAAAGAGAAAAAACTTGTTTTCAACAACGCACAAAAAAGGCACAAAAAAAGGAATCCAATACAAGTATTGGATTCCTTTATTCCTTTATTCCTTTATTTCGACGTTCAACGACTAACTTGCCGCTTCTAATCTTTGCATTAAGTTTTTATTCAACGCTTGCTCCGTATAAGCCAAATCAACGACTAATTCTGTCACTTCTTCTTTACTTGGTAGCTCGTACATCGCATCTGTTAAAATCGCCTCGCAAAGCGAACGCAAACCTCTTGCACCTAATTTATACTCTAATGCTTTATCCACAATGTAATCTAAAGCTTCGTCTGTAATAGAGAAAGCAATATTATCCATGTCAAATAATTTCACATATTGTTTAATTAAAGCGTTTTTAGGTTCAGTAAGAATTGCTCGAAGCGTTTCTTTATCCAACGGATTCATATAGGTTAAAACTGGTAAACGCCCAATAATCTCGGGTATCAATCCAAAGTCTTTTACATCTTTAGGAATGATGTACTGCATCAAATTCGTACGATCAACTTTATCTCCCTCTTTGATTGAGCTATAACCTACCGCCTGGAAATTCAAGCGTTTAGAAATAATGCGTTCAATACCATCAAAAGCTCCACCAGCAATAAATAGAATATTCTTTGTATTTACTTCGATAAATTTTTGATCTGGGTGTTTGCGTCCACCTTTAGGTGGCACATTAACAATACTTCCTTCTAATAGTTTCAACAATGCTTGTTGTACTCCTTCTCCAGACACGTCACGTGTAATAGAAGGATTATCACTTTTACGTGCAATCTTATCTATTTCGTCAATAAAAATAATTCCGCGTTCTGCTTTTTCTACATCGTAATCTGCAGCTTGTAACAACTTGGTTAAGATTCCTTCCACATCTTCTCCTACATATCCTGCTTCCGTCAAAACAGTCGCATCAACAATCGCTAAAGGCACATTCAACATTTTGGCAATTGTTTTCGCTACTAATGTTTTACCTGTTCCTGTTTGTCCGACCATCAAGATATTGCTCTTTTCGATTTCAATATCTTCATCTTCCCCATTTATTTCTTGCAACAGGCGTTTATAGTGATTATAAACTGCTACAGCCATAACCTTCTTCGTTTGATCCTGACCGATCACATATTCATCTAAAAAGGCTCTTATTTCCATAGGTTTCTTTAGCAACAATGCATTAGACAACCCCTCTAAATGCTTGGCATCTTCTTCTTCAAGAACGATCCCATAAGCTTGATCCACACAACGATCACAGATATGTGCATCAATTCCTGCTATAAGAATATTCGTTTCTGATTTTGGACGTCCACAAAACGAACATCTCATCTCTTCTTTAGCCATAAATTATTCTCTAATTAGTACCTCATCAATCATACCGTAGGCTTTTGCCTCTTCTGCAATCATCCAATAATCTCTATCACTGTCGTGATGTACTTTCTCCATAGATTGTCCAGAATGTTTAGCGATGATTTGATACAATTCGTCTTTTAATTTTAAAATTTCTCTTGCTGTAATTTCGATATCAGACGCTTGACCTTGAGCTCCACCTAAAGGTTGGTGAATCATTACACGCGAATGCGGTAAAGCCGAACGTTTGCCATCTGCACCAGCACAAAGTAAAACAGCACCCATTGAAGCTGCCATTCCTGTACAAATTGTAGCTACATCTGGCTTAATAAATTGCATTGTATCGTAAATACCTAAACCAGCATATACTCCTCCACCTGGAGAATTCACGTAAATACTAATGTCTTTTTCATTATCAACACTAGACAAGAACAACAATTGTGCTTGAATGATATTAGCCACATAATCGTCAATTGCAGTTCCTAAAAAAATGATACGATCCATCATTAAACGTGAAAACACATCCATTGAAGCGACGTTCATTTGGCGTTCTTCAATGATGTAAGGAGTCATACTACTTACGATTTTATCGTAATACATACTATTTATACCGTGATGCTTGGTCGCATATTTTTGAAATTCTTTTCCGTAGTCCATAAACTTTTGCTTTTTATGATTAAAAAAATAAGCGTCTATTCATTCAAATAGACGCTCAAATATACTTATTTTTCAGGAAAGAATTATTCTCCGTACATTTCCTTAACGAAATCTTTGTAAGAAACTTCTTTCACTTTTGCTTTTACTTTATCTGTAAATAAAGCTAACATTTTTTCGTTCATTGCTTGTTCAGAAATACGTCTTACCTCATCTTGGTTTGACATAACTCTAGCTACGATATCTTCAACTGTTTTATCATCTGGTTCAGTTTGACCAAATTGAGCCAACTGTTCTTTGATTAATTTAGTAGTATACGCTTTGATATCTTCAAAAGTCAATTGTAACTCGTATTGAGTCATTACTTTTCCTTCGATTAATTGGTAACGTAACCCTTTTTCTGATTTTTCATACTCATCAGCAGCTTGTTCAGCAGTCATTGGAGTATCACCAGCAGTCATTAACCATTTTTTCAAGAATGTTGAAGGCAATTCAAAAGAAGTTGTTTCTAACAATGATTCAAAAACATCGTTTAAGAATTTTTGATCTGCTTGAGAAGCGAATTGTTTTTCAGCATCTTCTTTGATTTTTTCTTTTAATTGCTCTACAGAAGTAACAACATCTTTACCAAACAATTTATCGAAAAGTTCTTGGTTTAATTCTGCTTTTTCAGATTCGTTGATTTCATTGATTGTAAATACAACATCAACTTCTAATCCGTGAACTTTATCGTGATCAATTCCTAGAACATCCATTAATTTGTGATCGTCTTCGAATAAACCTTTTGTGTTTACAGTAACTTGATCACCAACTTTTTTGTTTAAGAATTTCTTTTGGTTCGTTTTTGTTCTGAAATCAGCAACAGCGATTGTTACATCTTTGTTGATTCCTTCTTCTTCGTTTGTAAAAGTACCTACTAATTCAGAAGTTTCTTCAACAGCTTCTTTCGATACTAATTTCCCGTATTGTTTTTGAATGTATTCAACTTGTTCATCTAACATCGCCTCATCAGCAACGATATTAAATTTAGTTACATTTGATTTTCCTTCTAAGTCTACTGAAAACTCAGGAGCTAAACCTAATTCAAAATCAAATTTTAATACATCGGCGTCCCAGTCAAAGTTCTCATCCATTACAGGAAGAGGATTTCCTAAAATATCTAATTTTTCATCTACAAGAAAATTATTCAATTTCTCTTGCAACATTTTGTTTACTTCTTCAAACAATACTGATTTTCCGTATTGTTTTTGAATTAAACTCATCGGTACAGCACCTTTTCTAAATCCAGGAACATTTGCGTTCTTTTTGTAGTTAGATAACACAGTATCTACATTACCTTGGTAATCTTCTTTTGCAAGTTCAATAGTAACAATTGCATTAAGAGCATCTACATTATTTCTTGTAATATTCATTTTTTGATGTATTTACATATAAAATTGGGTTGCAAAAATAAATTATTTTTACAACCCGTCCAACTTTTTAAGTGTTTGTCTTTCAACTATTAAATTTTTTACATCTTTCTTGGTTCTCCTTTTAAGAAAATCCCATTTACTATCGATTGGCAAAACACGAGGATTAAGCTGAATAACAAGGCATACCAAAATCCGTCCACTTGAAATCCATCAACAAAATAAGCACTGAGCATAATGATGATTGCATTGATAACGAAAAGAAATAGCCCCATGGTCACAAGAGTAGCAGGCAGTGTCATAAAAACCAAAACAGGTCTTAAAAACACATTGAGCAACCCCATTACCACAGCAACCCAAAGTGCGGAAGTCCATCCGGTAACGTGAACACCTGGAAGCAACCAACAAAGGAAAACGACCAAGGCAGTTGTAACTAATAATCGAATAATAAAACTCATATTTTTTCTTTTTAGTTCTGAAGTACTAAGGTTGGTCCAGGATAAACAGCTGGATTAACCAAGGGGATATTTGCGTTGTAGTGGTTGTTAATCACGCGTAAGATTTCTGCAGCTATAAAAGCATACCCTCTAGGATTTAAGTGCACTCCATCAAGTGAAAACAACACGGTGTTTAGGTTCCCCATTCCTTTAAAGTAGTCTGCGGTATAAATTTGTCCATCTTCGACTCTTAACCCGCTTACTGCTTTACGCATCAACTCATTCATATCTGCAACAGCTAATCCTTTCTCGTTTGCTACAGATTTAATAATCGTATTGAACGCAATTGTAGCAGCTTGAACTTTCTGTTGTTCTACGGTATTTAATACATACTTATCGTCAATTGGGAAGGTAATACCTTTAATCAGCATGGCGTCCATTGTCGGGTTTCCGGTATTAAAAGAAGCACCAATTTGAGCTCTACTTGTCAATAGCATTAAATCTTTTTGCGTAGCGTGTCTTGCTTGTCCAAAACTTTTAGCGATAAAGGCAATTTCAGCATCAGTAATAGGGAAAGGGAATTTTCCAGATGCCACTAAAAATTTAATAGTACCTGCGATTTGCGGTTCTAAATTTGCCAGCGTTTTATCTTGAATCAACAGAGGGTTTGCTTTGTCTTTATCTAACAACTGCAAGCGATCTCCTTGACCAAATTGCCCTAAGATTTCTTTAAACATTCCGACTAACATATTCAACTGATCAAACACAGCTTCTGGTGTTTGTCCAGGTTTTACAACAGCATCAGCTGTAATTGGGTTATACGGTACTGTCGTAAAGTATGGAATTGTCGTTACATCAGGAACAGTAGCTAATACTCCTTTTGCTCCACCACTTGTCAAAGTAGTAACGATTCCTTCGTAAGCTACTTTAAACACTCCTACATGTGTAATATCATTACCTCCATATTGCGTCAAATCAGTTCCATTTGCCTGTTCGTTTTGATCAACTCCTTCACCACCAGAGGTAGCGTAAGCTAAAACATCGTTAGCACCAATCCAATTGGTAAAAAACGTTGGTTTTAAACTCATCACATCAGCCATTACTGTTGTTTCATCTGAAGTAGCAGTACGCACAAAATAAGGATTGGCTTTCCCTTGTTGTAAATTGCTCAAACTTCCGTAACCGGGAGCGATCAAATGAAATGTTTTTGCTCCAGGCACTCCTGCATTGTGATAGGCTTTTTGACTTTTCTTGGTTACGTCTAACGTTACAGTTCCCGATTTATTTTCAGGGCTACTTGTAGACATATTCATCACAAGTTTTGTATCAAAACCAGGCATCGAAACTCCACCGACTAGCATTCCTCCAACATCATTTGTATCATCATCTAAAGGGGGTTGCGTAAATTCACCTCCTCCGACAATTTTAAATTGCTGTGCTAGTATATTGGGAAAAGAGTTCTTTTGTCCAGAGCGGTAAAGTGTTCCATCCATATAACCCGCTGTTAGAGAATTTCCAATAGCTACATAAGAAGAGAAATCTGCCTCACCAGCATAATAAGTTTCCGAATTTATTTCATCTTTAATAGAAGGCTCACAAGAGGCCGCTAAGAAAGCCAAAACAGGAGCGATATATAAATATTTTCTTTTCATCTTAAATCATTTTATCATTAAAAACTATAGGTAATTCCTATACCACCACTAGTTACTGCAGATTTATATGTTCCGCCAAAAGAGACATTTTGTCCATCTTCATGGTAGTAATCATATGAATTATGTGTATCACTAAAATGTAGATAAGAGAACACTAGGTCAACTCCAATACCATTTTTAAATTTATAAGTTAAACCACCTGTATAGGCTCTAGAATCATTTCTCGGTGTTTCTGGTGCGAAATATCCTTCTTGAACCGGACTTTCATCATAATACCATCCAGCTCTAAGCGTTAATTGATCATTTACTGCATATTGCGCTCCAAAGCGATAGGTACTAGAGTCTTTGTAATTTCTTGCATTAACTGAAGTTCCCAACGGGCTATCTACGAAATCGATAACCAAGGCGTCATATACTTTCCAGAATGTTCTATTATAATCAAAAGCCAACACCCATTTATCCCAAGAATACGAAGCACCCACCGTTAACTCTGCAGGAAGAGGCATTTCGGCTTTAATTTTTCCATCTTTAAACATGGCTGCTCCAAAAGCAGGTGCATTTGAGAATTTTGCTTTTCCACTGTTTTCTTTCATAATCACTTTAGAGCGATAATTCATCCCTAAGCGCAAATGGTCGTCTACATTCACCAAATATCCAGCAGTCCATCCCCAAGCAGTAACATTTTTCGCTTCAATTTCTACACTTGTACGCTTCCCTTCTTCATTGGTCATGCTTCGAGAAACATTTCGATCAAAGGTTACCCCTCCATTAACGAAGATAGGTCCCCCGCCAAAACTAAAGTGTTTACTAACTTTAACAGCAATTGTAGGTTGAAAGTAAAAGGCTTTTAAGTCGATGTTATTGACTAGATGCGAACCTTGCCAATCCCTATCCCAGTCTACCGCACTTCCATAAGGCGTATAAACAGCTAACCCAACGGTCAACCAATCGGTTGCCTTATAGGTACCGTACAGATAAAATGGGGTTCCAGGGTTACGCGTATCATTTTCCCAACCATATGTTTCGTTTTGAAACTTTGTATCCGCGACTAGATAATTCATCCCCGCTGAGAAATTAAACTTATCATCTAGATAAACCGATGCCGCGGGGTTAAAAAATAGAGATTCCGCACCACTACTAATAACAGCCACACCAGCATGCCCCATTGCAAGTTGTCTATTTCCTTGCATACTAACGCGATAACCACCTGCATACGTCGATGCGGTAATTAGGGTTAAAAGAGACAATGACAATACCTTTTTTATCATAATTAACTATTATTTTATTTCACATATAGTAAATATATAAATATATAATAATTTGACAAATTTTTAATACACACTTTAACATCCAAAAAGAAGATTTAGAAACAATTCTTCTTCTTTTTAGAAAAAATCTAAACAAGTTCCATTATTTTATATCATTTTTTTAATTATTCTTTTTACAAGTTATTGAAACAACATATTTTTTAAGAAACCATTTTATCAGAAGTAAAAACTACAAAAAAAGCTGCCTTGTGATTACAAGGCAGCTTTTCGAAATATAAACTTAAAACGCATGATTTAAGCACTAGTATTGGAGGTAAATCCAACCGGTATAGACATCATTCAGGATGTTTTTCATCACGTAGAAATACGTCCCTGATGGCAATAGTTTATTTCCTGAGTTTGATTGACCAAACCATTCTTTTTCATACTTCCCTTTTTCGTAGACAATTTGCCCCAAGCGATTAAATATTTTAATGTTCTGGACGTTGTAATTTGTCAAATCCAAGAAATCATTTGCACCATCTCCATTGGGCGATATTCCCCTTGGAATAAACACTTTTTGATAGTTTATATCCATGCATGTATCACAAGCCTCAACAGGATCTTCATTTTCTGGAGCCTCAACCGTTACAATATTAATAAAGGTTTTTACATTGGTTAGAGGGATGGTTAACGTCACTTCATAAGTCACGGAATCACCCACATCCAATCGAGCAATTGTATCGAATAAATCACCACTACCTGAAGTACCTTGCGAGCTACTCCAGCGCATATCGATTACTCCTTCTGGCATTTGATCTACTACCTCTACATCAACCGCAGATCCTGGTCCTTTATTTTCTACTACAATGCGATATGTTGTTTCTTGACCAGGGGTATAATAAGTCAAACCATCATCTTTTGTTGCGTGTAAATCTGCTTGATATAGAATGGCTGTAATAGTAGGATCATCTTGTTGCGGTGTTTTAGGGTCATCAGATACCTTTGTCATCGTTCCGGTTGTTGTTTGAGCAACCAACGTCGCTTGATTAACAACCGTTTTTGCTCTAAAATCGGCTTCTGTAATGGTGTGATATGCCGTAACAGTTACTGTTTCACCAGGTGTTAATTCAGCAATTTTAGCTGGTCTCAACGAACCAGTATCTGCATTATCATCTGTAATTTCAATAGCTGTAACGAGGGTTTCTCCTACGTTTTTTACAACAATTTCATACTCGATCTTATCGCCAATTCGATTGTATTCTAAGTCGACCGCCTTTTTAGTAAACGACAATTTCCCTAGTGTTATAATGGCTTCAGCGGTGTTATTATCCATATTTGGATCAATAGCCTCACCTTCTACTGTTGCTTTATTGAGGTATTCTCCTTCTTCAACGATCTTGACTCTGATCTCTAGTTTCACTTCCTCTTGTGGAGCCAATTCACCAATACTCCATTTACCAGTAGAAGCATCATAGGTTCCCTTATCCGCTTCATAACTAACAAATTCATATCCAGAGGGTAAGATATCCTCTACGGTTACATTTGGATCAGCGAAAATTTCATCCAAATTCTTGACGGTAATTTCAAAAACGGCAAATCCGTCATTTTGAGACTTTACCCTTTTGGTAATGGATAAATCAACACATGGTATAACCTCAACATCTAAAGGCAAAGAACGATTACTCCAACCGCATTCTTTTTTAATTCGAACAGTATATAATCCGCTTTCGGTCACATCGATATACGATTCTGTTGTAACACCAATAGATTCTCCATTTAAAAACCATTCATATTCTATTGATTCCTCTTCTGACTCTAAACGAACTGTACAATTTTCATTTCGTTTAACTTCAATAGGTGCTTGTGCTGCTTGTCCAAAAGAGGAAAAAAACGCAGACATAGAAAACCCATCTCCTTGTTGTACTAAACTAACGGTAAGAGGAAGATCGGATCTCAAAATGATATTTTCGGGATTTCCGATTGACGTATGGGTAAACGTAATCATGTACAAACCGCTATCACCTAATGGCACACGAGTTGTATTCGTTAGCGTTTCAATATCTTGATTGTTTAGCAAAACGGGTTCTGTTTGGTGTTCAATAACGGCAAACCCCATATAAGGTAGTCCATTATCATTGTAATTGACAAATTTCTTGGTTTGTATATTGATTGAACCGGCACACCCTCCTATGGGTAAAACAGTAGAAATATCGGTTTCACACTCCACGGCTGTACCTGCATAAACGATAACCTCATGATCAGATACAATTAAACTTGACGAGTTTTTGTTGATTCCATCGCCGTGATAAAAAGAATAATAATCACCGGCATTAGCTAGCACCTGTGTAATCAATGTTCCCGAAGCAACACCTTGTGCGGTATAATTTTGTATCGTAAGGGTTGTATTGTCTTTTGTAGCGACAACTAAACTTTGTTCAGATCCTAGTAGCTGATTGCGTTGTGTTTCATTGGGTACTGAACCTTCTCCACGTACGACTAAATAGCGATTACCTAACATATGTACAGGAGCTACTTGATCGAATGTTCCATCTTGTCCATTTATTCCTCCAGGCCCGCAAAGTCCAGGCGTATCTCCCCAGTTTCCAACATTTACAACCACAGATTTATTTGCCTTCAAATAACTTCCCATAGGAGCTTTAAACAATCTGCTTTGACCTTCATTTAGCACAAAAGTATCTACATTGGTTCCTTGTTGAACTTCTACTGTTGTTTCATCTTCAGTTGCCATAACAGCATAAACGGGCGCATTAGCATATAATCCTTGCGTACTTGATCGATAATAACCTAAGCGAAACTCAACTCCTAATCCTTCTTCACCAAAACTCACTAAAGAGGCATTTCCCTTAATATTTTCAACGCCCAAAGAGGTCCATCCTATCGTTGCATCAGAAGCTATATTTCTAAGGTTTATTAATACAGGCTCACTAGCTTCTACAACCAAACCTCGATCGTCATAGGTTGTGTCAATTGCATTTCTTGTCACTCCATTGGCATCACCTTGAAAACGATAAGAAACGGGATTATTAGCAGTAACCGTTAAAGTTGTCAACTCCGTTCCATCGCTCTTTTTCAGGATTACATCAACTGGATTGGTGGACAATGTACCTATTACGATTTGATTTGCTGTGCTCCAATACTGCCATGGGGCTGGAGCGATGTAATGTTGTTTGTAGTATTGTGCAAAAACAGCATTACTTAACAACAGTAAAATACCAAGTAGGAAAACATTTTTTTGTTTCATAGTTGTAAGGGATTCTAAGGTTTTTACGCCAAAATCAACATTAGATTACTGATTTCAACGTTTAAATGGCTACTTCTCATTTTTGAGATCACCTAAATTAAGTTAAAATAAACTAAATAACAAGAAACCAATAAAATTAAAACAAAACAAAATACTAAACAAAATTCATTTTTAACAAACAAAAATCTATTTTTCACATAAAATACATCGCTTTATATAAAATTTAATTTCATCACCTCTTATTTTGTTTGTTATATTTATTAAATCTAAATACAAATAAAACATTAATATTGTTGAAAAACAAGATATACTCCTTCTTCAAAATCGATATTTACAAAAAAAATAGCCCTTGCAGGAATTGCAAGGGCTATTTTATATTTTAAATCTGTTTTACTTAGTCAAAAACTTCAAAACCAATTCAAAAAACAATTGAGGATTTTCGGCGTGTAACCAGTGTCCTGCGTTTGGAATCGTTTCAATGACGGCTTGAGGGAAGTGTTTTTTAATACTGGCATGATCTTTCTCTTGGATGTAATTTGAGGCTCCTCCGCGAATAAAAAGCGTAGGTTTATCATATAAAGCATCTTGATCAATTCCTTCTCCAACAACATTTTCATCTCGATTAAATACTTCCAAATTAAATCGAAATGCCAACTGATCGGGTTCTTTCCAATATAAGCTTTTCAACAAAAATTGTTTGGTACCGAAGTCACTAATACGCGTACTAATTAGGTCATCAACTTCTTTTCTCGAAGGCTTGGTTGAAAAATCTACAGCATTTAAAGCCGTTAAAATATCTTGATGATGAGGCGCATAAGAACGAGGTGCAATATCAGCCACTATAAGTTTCTCCACTCTAGTAGGGTATTTCGAAGCTAAGTGCATTGCTACCTTTCCTCCCATAGAATGACCTAAGACAAGGGCATCACAAATATTGTAATGATCCATGTAACGAATAACATCCTCAACCATAAAATCATAAGACCAATCGTCAGAATGAAAACTTCTACCGTGATTTCTCAAATCCAGTAAATGCATTTCATATCCTTTTTCCACCATTTGCTTAGCAAAGGTGTTCCAGTTGTCAGACATTCCAAAATACCCATGTAATACAAGCATTGGAATTCCGCCTTCTCCTTCAATTTTTGAATATAAAATCCCTTCCATTAACTCAATTTTTGAATATACATATTAACTACATTTTCCAATCCCAAATAAAGTGATTCGGCAATCAAAGCATGTCCAATAGACACTTCTAAAAGATTGGGAATATTATTTTTAAAGAATTGAATATTATCTAAACTCAAATCATGTCCTGCATTAATTCCCAATTCTAATTCGACAGCTAATTCGGCGGCTTTAATATAAGGATCAATTCCCCTTTCATTTCCCAATCCGTATTGTGTTGCGAATTCTTCCGTGTACAACTCGATGCGGTCAGTTCCAACTATTTTAGCTCCCTCTACCATTTCAAGAACAGGATCAACAAAAATAGAAGTACGGATTCCCTGTTGTTTACATTCTTTGATCACATCAGTCAAAAAATCTTTGTGTTTTAAGGTATCCCAACCAGCGTTAGAAGTTAATGCATCAACTGCATCAGGAACTAAAGTTACTTGTGTAGGTTTACACTCAAAAACCAGTTTTAAAAAGTTATCCATCGGATTACCTTCTATATTGTATTCTGTATGTACAACGTGCACTAAATCTCTTGCATCTTGATAGCGAATATGACGCTCATCAGGACGAGGGTGGATGGTTACCCCAGCAGCTCCAAATTTTTGAACATCTTCAGCCACTTTCACTAAATTAGGTACATTACCCCCTCTAGAATTTCTTAAGGTAGCAATTTTATTGATATTTACAGATAGCTTTGTCATAATTAAGATATTAAAAAACAAAAATACAAAGTATAATTAAGGCTTATTGGTTTATTTTTAATTATTTTGCAGTTAGAATTTAATAGAACCTATTTTGACGACCGTTGAATCATCTTTACTTACGCTTCCTACCTTCACCCTTTCTACACCGGTGCATGAGGTAATTGCTTTTCTCGATCAGCACGACTATTCGCATTTAGCACTAGTAGATGCTAACGATAGTTGGATAGGAAATTTGGCCACATCGCTTTTATATGAAATTGACGAGACTCAAACTTTGGCGTCGATAAGCTATCATGTAGAATCCTTTTATATCCAACCCACTGATGATCTGGCCAAAATAGCAGATACTTTTATTCAAAATAAATGTAATATCCTTCCTGTTTTAGACACAGAACACTACCTAATAGGAATGCTTCCAAAAGCTGCTATAACTGCAAACTTATTGGAAAGTACCTTTTTAACTGAAGTTGGAACAACTTTACTGATCGAAAATGACACAGAAGCCTGCAGTCTTGCTAAGATTACGCAACTAGTAGAAAGCAACAACAGCAAATTACTCGGAATTATTGTATGGAGCACCTCTGACCTCAAAACTCAAGTACTCTTGCGTCTAACACAAAAAAACGTAGATACAATTATTCAGGACTTACGGCGTTTTGATTTTACGATTGTTTCGCAACACGAGGAAGATTCACATCAAAATAAACTAATAGATCACTCCAATTATCTAAACAAATTTTTAAACATATAGTATGAAATTTGCAATTTACGGGCAAACCAACAAAACCATCGTACAAAACATCGTTAATCGTCTTTTTAACGTTTTTGAAACTTATACACCTACGATTATTTTCGAGCGAAATTTTTACGATCTTTTAAACGAAAAAAACATACTTCCGACAACATATGAGACATTTGACGACGAAAATGAATTACCGTTAGACGTCGACTTTTTCATTAGTATTGGTGGAGATGGTACGATGCTAAGAGCTGCAAATTTTATTAAAGACAAAAATATTCCCATCGTAGGGATCAATGCTGGGCGTTTAGGATTCTTAGCTAATATACAGGAAGACACGATTGAAGAGCATCTGCCTCATTTGTTCAAAGAGACCTATAAGCTATCGAGAAGAGCTTTGCTTACAATAGCGTGTGATCCGGCGTCTAACTCAAATTTTGATATCAATTTTGCCTTAAATGACATCACTGTTTCGAGAAAGAATACAACCTCAATGATTACAGTAGAGACTTACCTTGACAATGAGTATTTAGCTACCTATTGGGCAGATGGTTTAATTATATCTACCCCTTCGGGATCAACAGGATATTCATTGAGTTGTGGAGGTCCTATCATTGAACCGGAAACAGGGTGTTTTGTTCTTACTCCATTAGCACCGCATAACCTTAATGTTAGACCTTTAGTTATCCGAGATAACTTAACAATAAAATTAAAAGTTAACGCTAGAGAAAGTCAGTTCTTGCTATCAGTAGACAGCAGCACACAAGCCGTAAACAACGAAACAGAAGTAACAATATCCAAAGCACCTTTCACCATTAACTTAGTAGAATTTCCACAACAGAGTTTTATTAAAACCTTGCGAAATAAGTTACTTTGGGGCGAAGATAAACGCAATTAAAAAAACGTCAAAACAACTTTTTTTATTACATTTATTTTTTTATAACTCTTTTTTGTCTGATTTTGTCATAACAAATTCTTTTTTTTCAAACAAAGAGACGTCATTATTACTATATTTGTGAATTATTTTAACAAAATGAAAAAGGCCTTTATTACATTTATCTTGCTGCTTTGCATGCCTTTAGCATACGCTCAAATCCATGAGGTAGGCGTTGGTTTAGGTGGTACTAACTATGTTGGAGACATTGGATCCACACAGTTTATTAATCCTAAAAATTTAGGCTATAACATTTTTTATAGATGGAACAAGAGTCCTAGACATTCATACCGTCTTAGTTTTAGTCAACAAAAATTGACAGGAAACGACGCAGACGCTTCAAGTGAAAGTAGAAAAACACGAGATCTTCGTTTTGAAAATACAATTCAACAATTGAGTTTAGGTCTTGAATTTAATTTTTTTGAATTCGATTTACATCAAGAGAATTTTGCAATGACACCTTATTTATATGCAGGTGTATCGGGAATTCGCTACTCCGATTTATATTTCAGAGGAAAGAGACTAACTAAAGGTGATAAAAAATATACAGCAGCCATTCCCTTTGCTGCTGGAATGAAAATACGAGTTAACCCTCAAATTAATATTAACGCAGAAGTAACTGCAACTTATAGTTTTACGGACAACTTAGACGGCAGTAATCCTTCTGGATCCAAAATGGAAAATTTTCGCTTTGGAAAAAAAGGAAATGACTGGTTTTTCTATTCAGGCATTACGATAAGTTATACTTTTGGACATAATCCTTGTTATTGCGCAGATTAAATGAAATTGAAAGAACAAATTAACATGAACCAACTACCAAAGCATATTGCGATTATCATGGATGGCAATGGTAGATGGGCTAAACAACGAGGTTTTCTAAGAACAATTGGCCATGAAAATGGTGTAAAATCACTGAGAACCACTTTAAAAAAATGTGGAGAACTGGGCATTAACTATTTAACGCTCTATGCTTTTTCTACTGAAAATTGGAACAGACCCAAATATGAGGTAGACAAGTTAATGGAATTATTAGTCAAATCACTTACAAAGGAACTTCCCACTTTTATGGAAAATGGAATTGCACTTAATGCAATTGGAAATCTAGAATTACTTCCAGAAAAAGTTCGTCAAAATTTGGCTTCAACAATTGACAAAACGAAAGAAAACAAAAGGATGACTGTAACTTTAGCACTTAGTTATGGTGCTAGAGCAGAAATAATACACGCAATTAAGGAAATTTCTATTAAAGTTAAAAATAATATAATTTCAGAAGACAATATTGACGAATCAATTATTAATGAGCATCTTTACACGCATAATATGCCTGATGTTGATTTGTTAATACGCACAAGTGGAGAACAGAGAATTAGTAATTTCTTACTCTGGCAGATTGCTTATGCTGAATTATATTTTACAGAGGTATTATGGCCCGACTTCTCTGAAGAAGAACTTTATCGTTCGATTCTTTCTTACCAACAAAGAGAGAGAAGATATGGAAAAACAAGTGAACAAATTAAATAAAAACGAAAATAATGTTTCAAAAAGGCATCTCACTTTTTGCCCTGTTCATTGCAGGTCTAATTTGTAGCAGTGTTCAAGCACAACAAGGAGACTATATTCCTACCTTAGAAACCCCTAAAACTTATATTTTAGGAGATATAAAAGTTACTGGTAAAATCAATTACAACCCTCAAACA
The DNA here is from genome assembly GCF_014145635.1 of Myroides sp. WP-1. Classification (GTDB taxonomy): domain Bacteria; phylum Bacteroidota; class Bacteroidia; order Flavobacteriales; family Flavobacteriaceae; genus Flavobacterium. The sequence goes on along the minus strand of NZ_JACHTC010000002.1, from coordinate 162,376 downwards.
GTTGTAACTTTTACAGGTTTAAATAAAGGTCAAAAAATTTCTGTTCCCGGAGAAGAGATTAGTGATGCATTAAAAAAACTTTGGAAACTTGGTTTTTTTAAAGACATCAATATATACGAAACATCTGTTGTAAATGACACCATTAACCTAGAGTTATCTTTAAATGAGTTACCTCGTTTAAACAGCGCTAAAGTTAGAGGGTATAAAAAAGCTAAATCAGAAACTGTTATCAAGGAAGCAAAATTGACTAAAGGAAAAATTGTCAACGAAAACTTGCTTTCAACAACTAAATACTACCTTTTAAACAAGTATAAAAAAGACGGTTTTTACAATACCAAGATCACGCTAAACACAGTACCTACAGATTCTACTGGTCGCTATGTAGATTTAGTAGTGGGAATTGATCGCGGAAAAAAAGTCCGTATTTCTGATATTCAGTTTGATGGGAATGGTCATTTAACGGACAAACAACTACGCAAAGCATTAAAGGATACAAAAAAACGCAGTCCATTTAACCCGCTTCGAATCTTTAAACCTTCAAAATTCATTCAAACGAAATATGAAGAAGATCTAACGCGTTTAGTAGACAAGTATAAAGAAAAAGGATATCGTGATGCTCGTGTAATTGCAGACACGACAGCTTATGATCCAAAAACTAATCGCATAGCGATTAACATCGATGTAGAAGAAGGTAACAAATACTACATTGGAGACATTCGCTTTATTGGAAATACAGTATACACCAACAACCAACTTAGAAATATCTTGGGAATTGGAAAAGGCGATGTATACAATGGCGTTTTGTTAAACAAGCGAATCAACGACCAAACGGATCCTGATGGCTACAACTTAACGAATCAATATCAAAACAACGGATATCTTTTCTCGAATATTACTCCTGTAGAAGTAAAAACAGCGAATGATACTATTGATTTTGAAATTCGAATCACAGAAGGACCTATTGCTCGTTTCAACAACATCACGGTTAGAGGAAATGAATATACCCATGATCACGTAATTCACCGTACCTTGAGAACAAGACCAGGAGAAATCTGGAGTAAGGCTATGGTAATGGAAACGATGCGTCGATTAGGACAATTAAACATATTTGATGCTCAAGCGATTGTACCAGATATTTTAAATCCGGATGCAGCTTCAGGAACAGTAGATGTTGAATGGTCTGTAGCAGAAAAGGGATCAAGTCAGGTTGAATTACAAGGAGGTTACGGTGGAGGAGGTTTCATCGGAACTTTAGGATTGTCTTTCAATAACTTCTCTTTGCGTAATATTTTCAATAAAAAAGCATACCACCCGTTCCCAATGGGAGACGGTCAGTCGTTATCCTTGAGATTACAAGGAAGTTCATACTTCCAAACCTACAGTTTGAGTTTCTCAGAACCTTGGTTGGGAAGAAAGAAACCTGTAAACTTATTCGGTACTATTGCGTATAGTAAACAAAACTTATATGACTACTACAGTAGAAGAACTGATCGCAGTAGAGGGTTTGACATTACAACCATTCAATTAGGGGTGGCAAAGAATTTAAGTGTTCCTGATGATAACTTCGTGTTGTCACATACCTTAAGTTTCCAATACTACGATATGAAAAACTACAACACAGGATTATTTACCTTTGGTGATGGTTCTTCAAGAAACTTATCGTATCAAATTGAACTTTCTAGAGATAACCGCGGGATGGATCCAAACTTCCCTACCTTTGGTTCATACTTTAGTGTAAGTGGAAAATTCACTCCTCCTTACTCTTTATTCAACAATGTTGACTACAAGAATTTAGGAAATCAAGAAGAATATAAATACAAATCTAAACCAGGTCAAATTGATCCAAATACAGGATTGGTTATCCCTACTGGTAGTTATTTAAATGCAGCAGGTCAACCTGTGAGCAATTGGCAAGATGCTACTGCTGATGCAAGTAAAGTAGACCAAAAAAGATTCAACTGGTTAGAATATTATAAATTAAAATTCAAAGGTGATTGGTATACCACAATTTTTGATAAATTAGTATTCAGAACAGTTGGTGAATTTGGATATATGGGAGCTTACAACAACAACCGCGGGGTTGTTCCATTTGAGCGTTTCTATGTTGGTGGAGATGGATTAGTAAACTTCTCATTAGATGGACGTGAAGTTGTTCAATTAAGAGGGTACAAAAACCAAGCTTTAACCCCTATTAATCAGTACGGCGAACAAATTGGAGGTACTATATACAATAAATTCACCCTAGAATTACGTTATCCTATTACACTAAAACCAAGTGCATCTGTTTATGTATTGTCATTTGCAGAGGCTGGAGCAGCATTCGATTCATTTAAAGACTACAATCCATTCGATTTAAAACGATCTGCTGGATTGGGTGTTCGCGTGATTATGCCAATGTTTGGTCTATTGGGTATTGACTTCGGATATGGATTTGATGCACCTCCAGGAATGACACAAAGAAATGGATGGGAGACTCACTTTATCCTTGGGCAACAGTTTTAGTGATACACTTTGCTAAAATTTAACAAATTATGAGGTATCTTTTTATTTTTTTAATCAGTATTTTTGGTTATTCTATTTCTTTAGCCCAAGGAGGGTCTGCACGAGTTGCCTATATTGATATGGAACTAATTTTGCAACATGTACCAGAGTACACGGAAGCAAGTGCACAATTATCCAATCGAGCCGAAGGATGGAAGCAAGAAATTGACAAAAAGAAAGAAGAGATTAAAAAACTCAAAACGGATTTAGCAAACGAACGCGTTTTGTTAACCCGTGATTTGATTAATGAAAAAGAGGAAAGCATTAGTGAACTCGAAGACGATCTTTTAAAATATCAGCAAAAGTATTTTGGTACAGATGGCGAATATTTTTCTCAAAAAATAAGCTTGGCAAAACCGATTCAGGATCAGGTATTTGCTATGGTTCAAGATATTGCAGAGGCGAGAAAGTACGACTATGTTTTAGACAAAAACGCAGAAACTACAATGCTCATAGCGGATAAACGATATGATATTAGTAATTTAGTCATTCGTAGGATGACTTCTGCTCGTCGAAAACAAAACATGACAGCCGAACAGGTAGAAGCTGTTGAACAAGAGGAGAAAGAAGAAGATGCAATTGCTTTGAGACAAAGTCGACGCGAAGAACAACAACGCAGAAGACAGGAAGCTGAAAAGCAAATGCGTCAAGAGCAGAAGGAAGAAAAACAAAAGCAACAGCAATCTAAATCGGATCAAGAGCAGATTAGCCAAGAAGAATCGATAAAACGCCAACAAGAGGAGAAACTCAAGGAGCTTGAAGAAAAAAGAGAAGAAGCTGAGCGTCTAAGACAAGAAAAAATTGAAACGCAAAAGCAACTCTTAAAACAAAAACAGGAAGAGATCGAACAGAAGAAGAAAGATGACAAACAAAGAAGAGAGCAACTTCAGTTAGATCAAGAAAATAAAATTAAGCAGCAGCAAGAAGAGGCTGAACAGAAAAAGAAAGAAGAGCAGCAAAAGAGAGAGCAACTTCAGTTAGAGCAAGAAAATAAAATTAAGCAGCAGCAAGAAGAAGCTGAAAAGCTTAAAAATGAGAGAGAGCGAAGACAACAAGAAGAACGAGAAAGAAAACGTCAAGAGGCGGAGCAACAGCAAAAGAACAATAAGAACGAAGAGCTCGAAAAACTAATTGCTGAGCGAAAAGCTGCAGAAGAAAAACGCAAAGCAGACCTCGAACAGAAGAAAAAAGAAGCTTTAGAACAGCGTCGCAAACAAATTGAGGAGACGCAACGCAAGCAAGAAGAAATCAAAAAACGCGTTCAAGAGGAACAAGAAGAGAAACGCAAAAAAATGCTTCAAGAACAAGAAGAACTGAAAAAACAAATTGAAGCCGCAAAAAAGTAACAAGTAAAATAATATAAAAAACGAATACAATGAAAAAAATGAAATCCTTATTGATTGCAGCAGTAATGTTTTTTGGCGTTAGCTTAACTACAGCAACAGCGCAAACTAAAGTTGCACACATTGATGTTCAAGCTTTAATTACAGAAATGCCTGCGATGAAATCAGCGGAGGCAGAACTGAAAGCATTAGGTGAAAAATATCAAAAAGAATACGAAACAATGGTATCTGAGTACCAAACTAAAGCTCAAAAATACCAAGGAGAAGCTGCTACAGTTGGAGATGCAGTAAACGAAGAAAGACAAAAAGAAGTAGAAGGTCTTTTACAACGTATCCAACAATTCCAAACTACAGCTGGACAAGAGTTACAAAAGAAAGAAGTTGACTTAACGCAACCAATCTTTGAAAAAGCTAGAACAGCAATCCAAAAAGTAGCACGTGCACAAGGTGTACAATATGTATTGGATTCTTCAATGGGTTCTGGTGTTTTATTAGCAGATGGTACTAACTTAGCTGCTGATGTTAAAAAAGAATTAGGTATTAAATAATTCATTATTATAAACAAAAAAGTCCGTTATTATGACGGACTTTTTTATTTTTGTTCTACTTATGAAAAAAACAAATCCAATTGGGCTTTTTGATTCGGGTATAGGTGGAACTACCATTTGGCGTGAAATCAATAAATTAATGCCCAATGAAAATACGCTTTTCTTAGCCGATCAAAAGAATGCACCTTATGGTACGCAAACCAAAGAAGCCATTGTAGCTTTATCGCATAAAAATGTAAAGCACCTCGTTGATCAAAGATGTAAACTTGTTATCGTTGCCTGTAATACAGCAACCACTAATGCTATTCAAGAACTTCGCACTTCTTTTGATATTCCTATTATCGGTATTGAACCTGCAATCAAACCAGCTTCGCTATTGACCAAAACCTCAACAATAGGTGTTTTAGCGACAAAAGGAACAATTACTAGCGATTTATTTACAGCTAAGCTTAAATTGTACCCGGATGTAAAAATAATCGAACAGATCGGCTATAATTTAGTTACACTGATTGAAGCAGGTCAACTGCATTCTCAAGAGATGAGAGACTTACTGGAACTGTATTTAATTCCGATGGTAGAACAAGGAATGGATGCCCTCGTTTTAGGTTGCACCCACTACCCTTACCTAACGCCCATCATCAAAACGATTATACCCGAAAATGTTGTAATTATTGATTCTGGAGAAGCAGTAGCTAAACACACGCAAAAAATACTTCGAGAAAAAGACTTACTCAACGACAACGATTCACTTGGTGAATGCGTCTTCTACAGTAATATAGACACAACTGTTTTAAAGACTTTTGTGCCATCTCACTATCGCGTAGAGGAGATCCAATTCTAATACTAAAAAAAGCATGGTTGATGTAACCATGCTTTTTTTAGTATTAGCTCATTTAAGCGCTATTATTTGTCTCACCTCCCTTTACACCTTAACGCAAAGATCTTTACTTCTCGCAAGTATAAAACCCTTCTATCGTCTACTTGATTGGATCTTCCTCCGTTGCCTTTGCATCTGCTTCTTTAAACCAACTCGAATACATCACGTAGTTTGTTGCAATGCGCTCAATTTCACCTGCAAAATCTGATTCATTAATATCTTTTACTTTTCTCGCTGGTATCCCTGCATAAATACTTCCTGATTCTACAATGGTATTTTGAGTAACCACCGCCCCCGCTGCAATAATGGTATTGCTGTGTACCACACAATTATCCATCACAATAGCTCCCATTCCGATGAGTACATTATCGTGAATAACACATCCATGCACCATAGCTTGATGACCTATGGAAACGTTATGGCCAATAACTGTTGGGTGTTTTTCGTAGGTGCAATGAATAATAGCTCCATCTTGAATATTAACCTTATCTCCTATGACGATGGAATTCACATCTCCACGGATCACAGCATTAAACCAAACACTACAAGATTTCCCAATGGTCACATCACCAACGATAGTAGCATTTTCTGCTATGTAACAATCTGATTCGATTTGAGGATACTTACCTCTAATTTCTTTTATAATCATAAACTAGTACTTAAAAAAAAAGTCCCGATAAAGATCGGGACATTTTTTTATTAATCATGTAAGTTAGGACAATTACAGTCTAACGAACTGCGTTTTGCAAACAAGTTAACACCTAAAGTAAACAAGTGAAAACCTCCTGTGTTAAACGAATTATTTCCTAATTGGTGTGTGTACGTATAAGTCAAGCTAAAGCTTTTATACGATCCTCCTACTAGAGGACTTAAACTTTGCAGTGCTTGTTTTTTTGTATCACTTCCTTTGATATACTCTGCGTTATCGAAATCGCGTCGGTAAGAAACCCCTGCCCATAGTTTTGCGTCATTCAATGTTTTATACACTTTCATGTTCACATCTACGAGTTTCAATTCTGTTTCTTCCACGTACTGAATCAATACAGAAGGCTCATACATCCAACCACCGTTGAATTTTTGATTTCCAAAAGTATAACCTCCACCTAAGATATAACGGCGTAAATTATCACTTTCTACATCGGTGTACAATTCTCTTTTACTTGTGATCGCATTCTTTACTGTAAACATGGAGAAGAAGTTCTCCTTGTGATATGCAGCACCAAAATCGACTGTAAAGTAACTATCTTTTACTTCTAAACCTCCACTTAATATTGGGTCATAAACAGAACCAAATTTTGTTTCGTCTAAAGTAATGCGAGAAAAACCAGCACTCATACCAAAAGACAACATATTCAACTCATAACGCGACTCACTAAATGTAATATGGTGCGCATAAGTAAGCTTTGCTCCAGCTTCAGAATGGTATCCATTCTTATCAGAGAAAGCGATGATACCAATACCCGATCTTTCGCCGACGCGGGTATTAGCAGTTAATGTTTGTGTTTGGGGAGCGTCATCTACATCTCCCCATTGTTGTCTTATAGCTCCTCGTATCTGTGTACTATTTTTCAATCCGGCCATTGCTGGGTGAATCAAGTAATAGTTATCAGATAAATAATCCGAATAGATAGGTAATCCACCGTCTTGCGCATTACCCATTTGAGTAACTAGTAACGCAACTGCTAAATATCTTTTCTTAAATATCTTCATATCCTAAATTATCGTTTTAATGAGAAATGTCCTTTAAACTGAACTTTTCTAGGAACTCGGTTCGTTTCTTTAGCCTCTTCTAGATAGTCTACAGTAAACCAATAATCTGTAGACGGCATTGGTTTCCCATTAAATGTTCCATCCCAACCTTCTTTAGAAGGACTTAATTGTTTCAGCAATTTACCGAATCTGTCATAGATGTAAATTACAGCTTCTGGATGTCCTTTTAGTGCTGATATGTTCCAAGTATCGTTAAATCCATCACCATTTGGTGTAAAGAATTTTGGATATCCTAAAACAAATATATCAATATATTGAGGACAAACTGATTTTGCGTCTTTAAATCTAACCCAAACTCTGTGTGTTCCGTTTGCTACATCGTAGAAGAATCTTGAATCTTGGTAAGCTCCTTCATCTAACGCGTATTCGTAAATACTAGATTCCTGTGGAGAAGCAATCGTAACTGTGATTCTTTCATCACCGTCTAACTCACCAATTAATCCTTTAGAATCTGCACCTACTACTTTAATATCAATTTGATCTACAAAAGTAAGTACTACTGGATCACTAGGAGTCGAACATTTTTGCCCTTTATATTTCACTACAACTCTATATGATCTTCCTAAAGAAATATTTTCTACCACATAGTATGGTTTTGTTGCACCTGGGATAGCTACAAAAGCACCCGCTGCATTAGCATATTCCCATTGGAAATCGTAATCATCTCCTCTGAATCCAGAGTCAATTGTATACGGATCAATCAATTTACCCGTGTTGTAATCCACACAAAGGATAGATCCTTGTAATACTGGAGCAATCGGACTTTCAGATACTGTTAATGTAAAGGCAACTTCTGCTTCACAGAAATAATCTGTTACATATCCATTATCGTCAGTCTGTGGTAGGTGAACAACTTTAGCAATGATTTCATGTGTACCAATTGGTAAACTATACGCTCCTAAATTAGCAGCAGGAATCGCCGTATTGTTATAGTAATAAGCAATTGCTAACTCTGCTAATGGAACATTTTGTGTTCCTAAAATCTCATTCGTAAATGCTCCTATATTGAAAGTAGCTGTACCACTTGGTCCTGCAGGAGAAGCACATTTTTCCACTCGTGATAAATCAGTTAAATCAATATCAAATGCTTTAACTTTTTCTTCAATCTTTAATCTCATTGGTCCAACGTAGAAACATCCTGTTGTTTTGTTTACCGTACGAACCCAAATTGTTTGATCGTTATCAACAACGTTGGTATACGTATAACTTGGAGGAATAGCATTTCCAATATTGTGACTCATTGCATCTGCATATTTAACATAGAAGAAAATATCGATGTTGTCTTCACTGTTCCCATTTAAAATTTCCTCTTTTTTCTCTAATAAATTAAAAGTAGAGAAGTTTCCTGCATTTTCTAAACAGTGTAGGAACAAAATGTCTTCGAACGTTGGTTTTAAATCAGCAACTATATTCAATGGCACAACAATAAAACAAGGGTTTGTATAGCTACCTAAAGTAACTCTAATATACACTGTACCTGTAATAGCTGTGTGTGCCTCTGGAAACAAGATCTCATCATTTGGATCAGCTGTTTCAGCCCCTGCTGGTGTTTTGTAATACTTGAAGAAATAACCAGTTGACTGATTTGCAATTTCATACTCTTTACTTGTTAAATCGAACAATGCTGAGTTCGTTAGAATATCAATCACACAAGCATGTAACGCTGTTGGCACGCTATTTACATCTGGTAAAGGCGATACTTTAATACTCAAAGGCACAAAATCACGACAACCATTATAACTAGTAACAGCTACCCAAATCGTTTGTGGATTTGATGTATTTGCATAACTAGTAGTATTTGAAATTGCATTAACATCTGCTTTTGCATCTGCTAAGTTCTCATAGTACTTGAATGTAACACGATCAATATCTCTACCTAAGATTTCTCTTTCGCGAATAGTAAGATCGAATACTCCTCTTCCTGTATTTGGCAAGTGATCTTGACAAAGAGAAATTTCACGCGGTGTTAATAGTGGAAGTGGTTTATTAACAATTAAATGGAAACTTCCAACTGCATAACAACTTGTTCCTTTATGATAAACGCGATACCAAATCTCTTGATTGTTTACTACGTTAACATAATTTGTTGGTGTAGCAATTGCATTCACATTAGCTTCTGCATCATCTTGAGTTAAGTAATAACGAACAACTAAACTTGTTCCGTTATTGTTTTGATCTCTTTGTGCTGCAATAATTCTTGCAGTTTGTTCTGTCAAATCAAAGATTGCAGAGTCTATAAGAACACTCTCTGAACATAAAACTAAATCATTCAATTCAATTGGTCTAACAGGAGAAGTAATCACCATTAATTCAATTGGTTGAACAGTAAAACATCCACCTGCTAATTCTCCTCTAACATAAATCGTACTATTTCCAGGCGTAATGTTTGTATACGTACTCGGATTTTGAATTGCGTGTGTATTATCAATAGCATTTTGTTCTGTTTCATAGAATTTCAAAATAATACTTGGATCACCGTTTTGTAAATCAGCTACTAAGGCTAACAAATCAAATGTTCCAAATCCATCTGTAGAAACTGAACAGATAGCAACAGGTTCTGCAGGAATATTAAGTACAGGTTCTGCTAAAACTTTTAGTGTTAACAGTTTTACTACTGAACATCCAGAATCCGCTTCAAATCGAACATAAATATCTTGTTGATATGGTGTTGTATTTCTAAAATTACTTGGTAGTGGGTTTGTATTTGAATTCGCATCAGTTATTGTTCCATGATAAGAAACTGCAAATCCAACTCCTCCACCTAAGAATTGTTGAATATGATTATTCAAATTGAAATTAGCAATACCTTCTCCACTTGTTTCTTCACAAACTGAATACACTGGTAAATCAGCTATTATAGGTTGTAACACGGGTACTAAAACGATATTAGAAATACCATAACATCCTGTTACATTAGATTCTACACGAACCCATATACTATTTGAAACAATACTAGAATAACTCGTTGGATTAGCAATAGCTCTAACTTTAGCTTCTGCATCTTGACGACGACTATAGTATGTAACTTCATGCTGTGCAGGATTCAGTCCATTTAATATTGTAGATTCATTGTCAGTCAAATCAACAACCATCTCACGATGTATATTATCCACACAAACATTCATCTCCACGCGTTCTTGAACTAGAACTTTAGGTGCAGCAACTAATTCTACCTCTACAATTTCATAACATGAGCCATTTACATAGCTAACACGTGCATAAATAATTTGAGTATGAGGTACATCATTAACGAACGTATTGGTTAGTATTGGGTTACTTTCCGCTTCGGCATTCGTGATCGTTTTATAAAACTTAACCTCAATAAAAGGGCTTACATTTCCGTGTAAAATTTCTGGGATTAAGCCTCTTAAATCAAACGATGCAATTCCATTATCTGCTGTTGATAAGCTACAAGACACAGCAACTACATTGTGATTTAAATCAGGAAGATCTTGAACAATTAATTCAATTGTACCATAGTTAAAACATCCTGAGATTAAATCCGTAATACGCACTCCAATAACTCCACTTAAAGATTCGTAGCTAGTCGTATTTACGATCATATTTTGTACATCTCCAGTGATAGCTGCTTGTTCCGTTTTATAGTACGTCACTTCTCTATTAGTAAACCCACTTAAAAACAAGCTATTATATACACTTAAATCAAATATTCCAGTTTGCTTATTACTTTGAGGACAAGCATACAACGGATCTAAGTTTGGCACAACAGGTAGATCTAGAACGATAATTTTAAATGACGTTGTTGCAAATTCGTTCACATTCGCACGATTATGCACACGTATAAATAGCGTTTTTTCAGTTTCTCCTGGTGCAATTGTATAATTAGCAGGATTTGCAATAGGATTTATATTCGCCATTGCATCATTATTACTTTCGAAGTATTGTACAAGGTAATCTGGATTACCATAATATACTACACTACTTTGTTGTGTTAAATTGAAAGAAGGAATAGTTCCATCTACGTTTTTACAAACTGTTAAATCATTTAATGGAGCTAAATCGATTGCACAATGTCTTGCAATTAATTTGAATGAATCAACAGTAACACAAGTTGTTCCTCTGTGTTTCACTCTCAACCAAATCGTTTTTTCAGAAACACCATTCGCTGTATTTAATTCATAACTATTCGGTAATGCATTTCTACCTGCTACTGCATCACTTTCTGAATTATAATAAGAAATATCGTAACTATTAGAAGCATCAATACTGCTATTCACATCAGGTAAATTAAATGTAGCCTTATTTGTCGCTTCATTTATACAAGCCTGTAAATTAGCCACTTGACCTAAAACAGGTGTGTTTTTCACTTCAATCGTGATATCTTCAGAATAAGTACAACCAAAATTATCAACTACTTCATAGGTAAAAGTATAAGTTCCTGGAACAGTTGTATTAAAAGTTGCTTCTCCATTTGCACCAGTAACCAATCCTGGTACAGGTAACCAACGCTCATTTACAACTTGAGGAGCAAATGATAAATCAGGTAGATTAAAACGTTCATTAAACTTAATCTCCCAACCGAAGAAATAGCCCTCGTCAATATTTAGTAAGTCTTCAATACTTACACTCCATTTACCATTTAACGGTGCACCTATTAAATTATTAAACGTATTAGGCGCAGTTCCTGGTCTTCTTATAGCTGGCAAGTAAGTACCAGGAGATTTTGTATTTGGAAAACGAGTTGTTGTTCCTGTAGTTGGTTGCACTGGTGCTCCTCTTAATGTCTTAAGAGCATCTTGGCTAAAACAATATCTAAGTGGCGTACCATATGGTGTTATATTTCTATTACTAGGATCTCCTAAAAGAATATCTGATCTAGCATCTCCTCCAGTTTCTGGAGAGAATCGATCCAACAAATATACTCGCTCTCCATTTGGAGCAATTAAAATAATATCTAAATCTCCTAAATATGTATGCTCAATATCAATACAAATGCTTTCAATGTCAGCAAGATTCTCAATCACTGCACTAGCACAATATTGATTAAAAGAAATGTCACTAAAAAACACTTCACCTGTACCATCAGGTAATGCAACTGGATTACTTTCAGGTTCTTCTGGTTCGTAAATTACCTCACGTAAAGTGACTTTTCCTTTTAACCTTACAGTTTCTCCAACGCAGTATACTGGTTTATCAGAGGTTAAGGTAAAATCGGCTTCACTTTCACCAACTTGAATAACAAAACTCACTATTTTAGTACACGACAATGCGTCCTGCACAATGAAACGAACACGATACGCTCCTTTTTCATCATAGATAATAGATGCATTTTTTGTATTAGCAACAACTCCATTATCAAAATCCCACTTATATTTTGCTCCTACGCCATTATTTGAAAACTCAGCGTCTCCAAATACTTGAATTTCTTCACCAATACAAGCGCGAATAACTCCTAAATCTTCTTCACAAGCAGGAGGTACTCCAAGATCAAAGGCTGGGATTGTTCTTAAAACTCTCGGTGAAATCTCTTGACATGGCTCAGCATTACAAGACACAATAGCACTAAATCCTGGTGCAGTAGGAAAGTCACCAGTTCTCCATACAAGTGTGATACAACCTTCAAAATTATCTGTAATGAAAGTTCTCCCATTTGGTATTGGATTATTTCTTGTGAATGGTCCTCCCGGAAATGGGGTATTTGGTCCAGCAGCATTGTAAATTTCTAATGAAGCTCCTTCACCTAATAAAAAACTGGTAAAATTCAACCGGACAACTCCTCCACGAGCTTCGGGACATATAGTCATGGTAATCGTTTCATTTTTCTGATAATTACCTGTTATACCTCCTGTATCATACAATATTCCACTACAAGCTTGAATACGCCCATCTGCCAACAAGATAGCATCGCCTCCTGTTTGAGCGCTCAAAACTCCACTAAGTAGAAAAAACATAAATAATAAAAATCGTTTCATAAATGATTTTATTGGTATATAAACATTACTCTTACTCATATGCTTAGATTTTAATTAAGATCAAAGCTCATTGCTCTTTGATGAAATAAATCAATCATTGTTTTAATATTCAACGCATAACTATCGCTCCGCGCGTAGTTACAACAACTACTTTTCTCATAATTAATTACTTTACACATTATTGAAAAATTTAAAAATTGTACTTACTTCTCTTCGTTTGAACCACTTAACCCTCTCGAGTCTTGTTAATTCATACTTAATTATATGTTAATTATATGTTTAAAAAACCAAATATACAGATTCGTAGAATATAAGTTTGTTAATTTTGAAAAAAAATCAAACAAAATGTCGCAGATTAAAATTCAAAATACTCAAAACCCAGCAATTGTCAAGTTTATCCTACCTGATTTCATTACAAAAGGAGACAATTACGAATTCAAAAACATTGATGAAACCGCACAATCTCCTTTGGCGCGTGAACTTTTCTACCTTCCATTTGTAAAAACGGTGTTTATTGCAAATAATTTCATTGCTATTGAAAAATTTTCAATTGTAGAATGGCAGGATGTGCAAGATACTGTTGCAGATCAAATCCAAACTTTCATGGCTAAAGGTAAGAAAATCTTAATAGAATCTAAAGATGATCACAAAAAACATCCTATTACGATCTATGCAGAATCTACACCTAATCCTGCAGTGATTAAATTTGTTGCCAACAAGTTGTTAACCAAGCAAGGGGTTGAGTTTAAAAACATTGATGAAGCACAATCTTCTCCATTAGCTAAGGAACTTTTCAAGTTGCCTTTCGTGAGAGAAATTTTCATTGACGAGAACTATGTTTCGATTTCGAAATACGAAGCTTTTGATTGGAATGAGTTCATTCAGTCGACGCGTTCGTTTATCAAATCATTCTTAGAGCAAGGAAATTTAGCTGTTGAAGAATCTCTACTTACTCGTACAGAGGAGACTGAAAAACAAGCGGATATCCAATTTGATTCTTTAGATGAGAAATCACAGCGTATTATCAACATCTTAGAAGAGAATGTAAAACCAGCTGTACAAGCGGATGGAGGAAATATTGCTTTCCAAAATTACAATGGAGAAACCAATATAGTTCAGGTTATTTTACAAGGTGCTTGTAGCGGTTGTCCTTCTTCTACGTTTACGTTAAAAAACGGAATCGAAAGTATGTTAAGACACATGTTGGCTGATGACAAAATTGTTGTTGAAGCAATCAATGGATAATCCTTAAATTGTATCATACAGAAAAAGCGCCAATAGGCGCTTTTTTTGATTCCATAAAAAACAGCAGTGCTTTTAGCCTGCTGTTTTTTTTCATATTAACTTGTGGTTCTTCCCTTTTTCTTCTTTTCGACATCAAATTGTTCGAACAATTCCAACAAGCCGATAGTTGCTTTCACCAAATCGTCTGTTTCAAAGAGAATCGAAAAATACAACTTACTATTTTTTGGACTCGTTTCGGTTGTTCGAATACGAACGATCTGCTTTTGAATCAATTTATCTATCGTTTGTGTAATGTCTTCTTTTTGTGCTAAGACCTCACCGATTCGATCAAACTTTTCTTCTAAGAAAATCGCGCCAACCTCATCCAAGAACAACTGTAATTTATTGTCGATTAACTTGAGATCTCGAATCTGGTTAAATTTCAATTTCTTATGGTTATTATCCACATGTGTATAACTGTTTTGTGTAATGAACAAAGCAGACTTGATAATATCTTGTAAGAAACCTAGCGTCAAGACATAAAACTTGCTTGCACCAACAGAGGTTTCGTCTAAATTCTTAATAAAGAAATACACATTTCCTCTCAAGCTATCCACTTCTTTTTCCAATTGTCGAAGTTTCTTTCTACACGCTTTTAGATCGGCGTGATCTTGTAAAGCAACGCCGTCAATGACTCTGGTATACAATTCATTGGTACGAACGATTACTTTTGCAATTTGCGTCGAACTCTCAGAAGCTACTTCGTGAATCGTAACGATGTCAATCTTGTTTAGCTTTTCTGTTTTTTGTTTCTTTTCTAGCTCTAAACGCTGGTGCATTTTATTGCTTCGATACAACAAGATTCCCACTAGGATTAACATCGCAACTAAAGCATATACTTCTCCTATATAAAGAATGTACGCGGTAATAAAAGCAGCGATAAAAGCTACGATTGCTGTTACAAACCATCCACCAATTACATTAAAAACACCTGCAACACGGTATACAGCTGAATCTCTATCCCACGCTCTATCTGCAAAGGAAGTACCCATTGCAACCATAAACGTCACATACGTAGTTGACAACGGCAATTTCATCGATGTTCCTATTGAGATTAAGATACTTGCTACCATCAAGTTTACAGAAGCACGCACCATATCAAAAGCCGGTTCATCTTGTTTATTCTTGTTTTTCGATTTCACAGTTGGTTGTTCGAAACGCTTATCCATGTGGATTTGCCATGATTTTGGAAGAAAATAATTGACAATTCCTCCTAAAATAACCATACTTCGAACCAATGCTTTAGAGAGTAAATTGGGTGAAAATTTCTCATCAGACGAATCTGAACTCTGACGAGCTAAATTCATCTCTGTCTCGATTACATTACGCGCCTTCTTGGATGTCCATAGGGTATAAACCATAATAGCTCCTGCTAATAATAGGAAGTAAAAAGGTGCTTTCACACTTTCTTCTGCTAGTTTTCCCATCAAGTATACATCAGGTGCTTGTCCTGAGCTTTGAAAGAACTCAAACGACTGTATTGCTGCAATTGGCACACCGATAAAATTCACCAAGTCATTTCCTGCAAAAGCCAAGGCCAAAGCAAATGTTCCTATAACAATAATAACTCGTAAAATATTGAGTTTAAAGACAGACATTAAAAATTGAGAGAACATCGTCCAGAAAACAAAACTTCCAGCCAAGATGATCAATTGATTGTGATCAATCCAATTGGATGCTTCTGCTGTTAAAAAGCTAGATCCCTTCAGTCCTTTGATTAGGATAAAAAAGGAAATCGCTGTAATAGCAGTTCCTCCAAATAAAGCTCCAAAGTACTTCAATTTACGCTCTACTTGAAAGGTGAAAATCAAACGAGAGACGTACTGAACTAAGGTCCCTAAGGTAAAAGACAAAATTACTGATAGGAGAATACTCACCACAATCTCAGAAGCCTTTTTTGTATTGATATAAGAAGGTAGTGTCGCCCAACTATCATCGCTGAGTACAATTTTCACTACCGCCAAACACACAGCTGCTCCTAGTAATTCAAAGACAATAGAAACCGTTGTTGACGTAGGTAATCCCAGGGTATTAAAGACATCTAAAAGCAAGACATCGGTAATCATCACCGCCAGAAAGATAATCATTACATCATTGAAGGTAAACATACTGGGGACAAAAATACCACTTCGAGCAATCTCCATCATCCCCCCGGAAAAAACGGCTCCAACGAGAATACCTAAAGATGCAACAAGCATAATCCCCTTAAAAGACATGGCTTTAGAACCAAGACCTGAATTTAAAAAGTTTACGGCATCATTACTAACTCCAACAGTCAAATCTATTATTGCTAATATCCCTAAGGCTATCAGCATTACAATAAAAATTTGTTCCATTTATTTTTTATTTTTTGCGTACTGCAAAAGTGATCATATTTCTATAATCCAACGTTAACTTAATGTTATCCTTTATTTGAAAAGAGTGAGAAGAGAGATGAAAAGGGCAGAATTCTAGATTAAAGTAGTGATCCTTTTTTAGAAAAATCAGGCATTCACAACATACAAATTCATAAAAAAGTAACTATTTCTGTGTATTGAAAAGTTCACACTCATCTTTTATATTTATCTCATTAAGTTTATATTTTATTTTGGTATTCAATGAATATATCTCACAGAGTTAATATTTATTTTGTGTTCGATGAATCTTCACTGCGTTTCGATTTCCACTGCGTTTCGATTTCCTCTCTCCTCTTTCCCCTATCCTCTCTCTACTAAATAATTTTCCTTAATTTTGTTCTTCAAACTCAAGCGATGAATGAATTAATCTACACTTCGAATCCTTATTTAAAACAACATGCTACCAACCCCATTCATTGGAAAGCGTGGAGCAACTCTGTTTTTGAAAAAGCCAAGAAACTCAACCAATTAGTTGTTGTTAGTATTGGTTATTCCACTTGTCATTGGTGTCATGTTATGGAGGATGAGAGCTTTACTAATTTGGAGGTAGCCGAAGTAATGAATCGCGATTTTCTTTCGATTAAAGTGGATCGAGAGGAGCATCCGGATGTAGATGCCTACTATATGAAAGCAGTACAACTGATGACCAAACAAGGTGGCTGGCCGCTCAATGTAGTATGCTTACCTGATGGAAGACCGATTTGGGGAGGAACCTATTTTCCAAAACAAACTTGGTTGGACGCTTTAACTCAACTGGCGCAATTACATCAAGACAAGCCCGAAACAGTACTTGAATTTGCAACAAAACTACAAGAGGGAGTATATATTATGGGACTTGCTCCATCGGTAAATGAAGAGCGTCGATTTAATTTAGATGTCCTCCTAGAAAAATGGAAACAGAGTTTTGATTTGGAGTATGGAGGGTACCAACGAGCACCTAAGTTTATGATGCCGACGAACCTACTTTATCTTCAAAAATTGGGAGACCTTACACGAGATAAAGACCTGCTTCACTATATTGATTTAACTCTAACTCAAATGGCTTGGGGTGGAATTTTTGATGTAATTGAGGGAGGATTTTCACGCTATTCTGTTGATTTTAAATGGCATATTCCTCATTTTGAAAAAATGCTCTACGACAACGCACAATTGTTAAGCGTGTATAGCGATGGGTATAAACGCACAGCAAATCCGCTGTATTTAGAGATAATTGACAAAACAGTAACCTTTATTCAACGCAATTGGCAATCCGATTGGGGAGGTGTTTATTCTGCTTTAGATGCGGATAGCTTGGATGTACATGGCGCGTCAAAAGAGGGTGCTTATTATGTTTGGACAGAGGCGGAATTACGTCGAATTTTAGGAGATGATTTTAGCTTATTTGCCCAAGTTTTCAATATCAACGATTATGGATATTGGGAAGAAGAGAATTTTGTACTCATTCAAAATCAAACTTTAGAAGCGATTGCTTCAGCCAATCAAGTGGATATTTTTGATTTACAAGAACGCAAAAAAAGATGGGAGCACTTGCTTTTACAAGAGCGAGTACAGCGATCTAAACCTCTATTAGACGACAAGATCATTTGCAGTTGGAACGCGATGTTAATCACAGGTTTGGTCGATTCATACAGTGCGACAGGCAATCCTTCTTATTTAAAACAAGCAGAGCACATCAACCACTATATTCAGAACTATTTGTTAGATGAAGAACAAGGATTATTTCACTCGTCTCATCAGCAACAAGCACAAACTTTGGGTTATTTAGACGATTATAGCTTCTATATTCAGGCGTTAATCCGCTTGTTTGAACACACAGCTAATCAAGCGTATTTATGGCAAGCCAAACGTCTGATGGATTTAACTTTAGATCTATTTTTAGATGAAAAAAGCAAGTTCTTCTATTTTAGTCAGGTAAATCAAGCAGGTAATATTTTGAGAAGTATAGAGACGGAAGACAATGTGATCCCTTCTGCCAATGCAGTTTTATGCATGAGTTTACTACAATTGGGGATTGCATTTGAACATTCATATTACACCCAACTTGCCCATAACATGATTGAAGTAATGCAGTCTAATTTAGACTACCCTTCTGCTTATTCTCATTGGCTTTTGACCATGCTTTATACCGAATCACCAGCAGAATTAACGATTGTAGGAACTAATGCACTAGAAGAAAGTTTGAAAATTCAAGCGAACTTAATTAGTAAAACGTTTATTTTTCCTGTTACCCAGGCGAGTTCTATTCCCTATTTTGAAAAATATACGATTGATTCAACGACACAGTATTATCTTTGCGAAAACAAACATTGTTTAACACCAACCACTGAATTAAGCAGTTTATTCAAGCTCTAGATTATGGAAAAAATGGATCATTTACTCACGTCTTATATCGAGAATCTCATCGACTATATTCCGCATATTGTCGGTGCTTTATTCATCTTGGCTTTAGGACTTTGGGTCATCAAAATGTCTCAAAAAATTGCCAAGCGCATTCTGACGAAACGCAATATTGACCCCACTTTTTCGAGCTTTATCCTAGATGTACTACTTTGGGGTTTTCGCATCTTGTTATTCGTTGTCATTGCTTCTAAATTGGGGATTCAAACCAGTTCTTTTGTCGCAATCATCGGAGCGATGAGTTTGGCTATTGGTCTATCCTTACAAGGGTCATTGAGCAACTTCGCAGGAGGAGTATTGATTATTTTATTCAAGCCTTTTCGCATTGGAGACATCATTGAAGCACAAGGAGAAACGGGAAAAGTTATTAGCATTCACATTTTTTCCACTCAAATTGTCAACTATCAAAATAACGTAATTTACTTGCCCAATGGCGTTTTATCCAATAGCAAGATTAAAAATATATCGCAAAATAATTTAAGGAGATCCGAGGTATTGGTTCAAACGACTCTCACTAAAAACACCAATTTATTTATTGAAAAATTATTAGAGGAGCTTTTGTCGAATGACAAGATTTTATCACAGCCCCAACCTCGTATTCTCATCAAGGAATTACTCGACACAAAAATCACTTATGTCGTTCAGGTTTGGGTAGACAATGATAATTTTACTGCAGTAAATTCCTTTATTCTATTAAAAGCAAGAGAAATAAGTGATGCGTTATGATCACTTATTTCTGTTTTTTTGTGGGCATTACGAAATCCTTTAAGTAGTAAGGTTCAAAGTAAGCCACATCTACAAAGTCTTTGGCTTGATATTTTTCATAGCTTAACGCTACCATTTCTTTAGCAGAAGGATAAACAATAATTTCACAGAAGTGAAAATTTGCTGCTGTTAAAACGGGCGCACATTTCATTGCTCCATCTCCGATGAAGTAAACGGGTATATCCCCTTCTAATTCGCTAAAAGAAGCCTCGTCAATCACTTTTGCTTCAATTGGCTTAACGAGATCCCAGTCATGGGAAAAAGTGGCGCAAAACACCTCCATTCGCCTTGCGTCAATCATTGGGATAATCCATCCGCTTGTTACTTGCAATTGCTTCGCGATTATTTGTAGCGTATCGATAGCAATCATTGGGATGTTCAATCCGTAACACAATCCTTTAACCGAAGATACCCCGATACGCAATCCTGTATAAGATCCAGGACCTTGACTCACAGCAATAGCACTTAAATTTTTCATGCTAAAACCATTTTCTTTCAAAAGCTCTTCGATAAATACGTGTAGTTTTTCTGCATGAGAGAAATTCTCTTCTGCGATTTCTTTCATTCCTACTTGTGTCCCATCTACAGACAAAGAGACAGAACAATTCTTTGTTGCCGTCTCTACATTCAATAGTACAATCATTCTTTCGTTTCTTCTTTCTTAATCTTATCGTTGTGTTTCAAGGTCTTACTAACTGTCGAATAAGGTCCTGTAATAATCACATCTCCCTTTTTCAAACCTTGCACAATTTCAATGTTTTTATCATCTTGAATTCCTGTTTTCACAAAGCGCAATTTGGCAATACCATCCGCATTTACGAATACAGCTTCTTTCAACACCTCAGATGTCTGTACACTTTGGTTGGCTAATGAGGTATCCAAAGTATCATTGGGGCTACGCATAACTACCGCACTAATTGGAGCGGCAACCACTTTATTCTTGACGTGTGTAATAATATCTACCACAGCAGTCATTCCTGGTCTAAAAGGAGAATAATCTTCTAATTTACCATCGAGTAAATCTTCATACGATTCACGTAAAATTTTTATTTTCACTTTGAACGTTGTCACTTGGTCCGCTGAAAGTGTCTGATTCGATGCAGAATTGGAAATACTAGTAACAACCCCTTTAAATTCCTTTTTCAAAAAAGCATCTACGCTAATCTTTGTTTCATCGCCAACTTTTACTTTGACAATGTCATTTTCATTAATGTTTACTTCAACCTCCATGCTGTTTAAATTAGCCACACGCAACAGTTCTGTACCGGCCATCTGTTGCGTTCCCAAAACGCGTTCTCCCAGTTCAACATCTACGCGAGAAATGGTTCCAGCACTTGGAGCGTAAATTGTTGTTTTCAACAAATTTACTTTTGCTTCTTCTACGGCTGCTCTAGAACTTTCTACATTGTAAAAAGCTGAGTTTTTATTCGCTTTGGCTACCTCATAAGAACGCACCACTTGATCCCATTCAGAACCTGAAATAACTCCCTTTTCAAACAGCGTTTTGTTTCGAGCAAAAGAAGCTTTCGTTTCTTTCAATTGCGCTTCTGCTTGTTCTAATCCAGCTTTACTTGTTGAGAGCATAGCCACCATGCGATCCAAGTTAGATTCGTATAAATTGGGATTGATCACAACGAGCAAATCCCCTTTATTTACAACTTGTCCTTCTTTGACTGGCAAATTTATGATTTCTCCAGATACTTCTGGCGTTATTTTAATCTCAATTTCAGGTTGAATTTTTCCTGTTCCCGAAACTGTCTCTACTAAATTGATTTCATTAATAGTTGCCCATTCTACTACAATCGAATCATCCTTTCCTCGAAAGAAATTTACCACAAGAAACAGGACTATGACAACAGCTAAAACGATAAATATATATTTCTTTTTCATAATTTAATTTCTTTTAAACAAGGGAACTCCAAAGTAGTATTCTAAAATTCTATTCTTAAAAATGTAATCGTATTTTGCTTTGAGTACATTAGATTGAGCTGTTACGTACAAATTTTGGTTTTGATTCAATTCGAAGATATTAATCAATCCAACGGCATAACGCGCTCTGGCATACTCTAGGGATTTCTCACGCGATTCTAAGGTTACAACACTCGCTTCATAACTTTGATAAGAACTCTTCGTATCGGTATAAGCTTTGAAAACCAACTGTTCCAATTTAAGTTCCTCGGCTTCTTTTTCATACTGCATTTGTTCTAAAGCCAGTTGATTTAGTTGTACTGTTTTTCTGGCTTTCATTCCATTAAAAATCGGAATAGACAAACTCAATCCGAAGACTGAATTTTTGTTGTTATCAAATTGTCTAAAGAACGACTCTGGTCCGCCGTAAACGTTCATCTGTCCTTGACGCATCACCCGTTGACCAGAACCTTCCACTACACCAACTTGATCCATTTGTCCAGATGGACGACTTCCTACAATGCGATCTTGGTAACTGATATTCGATCCGAAG
The DNA here is from genome assembly GCF_014145635.1 of Myroides sp. WP-1. GTDB lineage: Bacteria > Bacteroidota > Bacteroidia > Flavobacteriales > Flavobacteriaceae > Flavobacterium. Next base: position 140,061 of record NZ_JACHTC010000002.1, on the reverse strand, counting down.
TTATAAAAACCTGTCAGTTTTGGATAGTATGCACCTTTGCTAATTTGAACATTTTTTTCAGCCAACTGTACGTTGAGTTCTGCTGTTTTAATATTTGTTAGCGATTCAAAAGCGCGAATAGCAATATCTTGAGGACTGTAGATCATCAATTCTGATTCTTCTACTTGATAATCCGTATCGATAACGTCAAAGCTTTCATAATCGCGAATTTGCAAGAGTTGTGCTAAGTTTAATTTTGCGATTACAAGTTCATTCTGTGAGCTGATTAATCGCTGATTGGAAGAAGCGACAGTAGCTTTAACGTCGAGTAAATCTCCTGCAGGAACTACTCCCGCATCAACAAGCGCTTGTACACGCTCTTCCTCTGCTTGATCATACGCCAACTGCACTTGATTGGTATGAACCAATTCTTTATTGAAGATAATTTGCAGGTAAGAATTAATCACAGACAAGGCAATATCTTCTTTTATTTTTTGTATTTGATAAACGGATGCAATGTGTTCTAAACGAGCTTTAGCTAACTTTTTTTGTTTTTGCAATCCATCAATGATATCGATGCCCACACTCAATCCTACGGTAGATTCCTGTAATGTACGTTGCCCAATCACACCCGTTTGCGGATCCGGTTGATCGACTAATGTCCACGAGTGGTTTGCATTGGCGCTAACCACGGGAAGAAAATCGTATTTTGCCAATTCTAAATTAACGCTTTTATTTTGTTCGTTAATTTCAATTTGCTTAACACTTATATTGTGCACGATGGCATGTGAAATACACTCATCCAAAGTCCACTGTTTATCCTGTGCGAAGGCAGATACCATCAACAGTAGAAACAAGGTGGAGAAGTAATTTTTAGTTGAATTCATTGCAATGTAATTAGCTAAACAATAAGACGAAGCCTTACTCTAATTGTTACATTAAAGGTAATAAAAAAACCGCCTTTCATGGCGGTTCTCGTATTATATACTATTAACTCTTCTTCTTTTTGTACACTTTGTAGCTAAAGTACAAAGCAAATCCCACGAGTAAATAAGGGAAAATCATTAAGTAAACAATACCGTCATTTACGGCTTCTGCTTTGACACCTCCATCTTCAGTTTCGAGCACGGCTCTACACATGGCACATTGTGCTACTGCAGTTTGTGCTGAGGCCAAAATAAAAAAAGCAACTAAAAAACCAATCTTCTTCATAGTGTTCTAATTTACGTAATAAGGTGAAATCATCAAGTATACGATCACGCCCGTTACAGCAACGTACAACCACATTGGATAAGTAATTCTCGCCAATTTTTTATGGCGTTGATACGAACCTGAGATCCCACGTACAAACGTAATTAATACAAAAGGGATGATGATGATAGACAAGAGAATATGGCTAATTAGGATAAAGAAATACGCATAACGCATCCATCCTTCTCCACCGTATTTAGTTTCAATTGACGTCATGTGATACGCGACATACATCGCTAGAAACGCAACTGAACAAGCGATACACAACTTGATTAAACGCTCGTGCAAGGCTTTGTTTCCCTTTTTGATAGCAGCTACCGCCCAAACTAACAAAACAGCTGTAATACCGTTAATCGTAGCGTAAATCGGTGGTAAAAAACTCAACGGTTGAACATCATATCCTAGTTTTTGCAAATTAACGCCAAATAGAATGGCCACGACTACAGGTATTGTAATTGACAAGATCCAAATCCACTTGGTGTACTTTTGCTCTAATTCTTTATAGTTTTCCATGTCTTATTCCTCTAACAATAATTTAATATCCTCTTTGATCCATTTCACTCCTTCGTCTGATGTACCATCATAGTATAAAATAGGGTTTCCTTGTTCATCTGTTCTACATCTGATATTACCCTCCTTATCAATCAAGGCAAATAATCCTGAATGTTCAAACCCTCCTGGAGCTTCTGGATTAACTCCGGTATACAAATTGAATTTACCTGCTAAATCATAAATATATTTCGCATCACCCGTTAGCATATGCCAATAAGGAATTTTCACCCCTAAGTCTGCTGCGTGAGCATGCAATGCCTCAACTGTATCGTTAGTAGGATCGATAGTAATAGAAGCTATTCCAAAGTCCATATGAGGGCGAAAAGTATCTTGTAATTTCAACATGTTCTGATTCATAATCGGACAGATCGTCGGACAATTAGCAAAGAAAAACTCTACCACATAAACTTTTCCTTTATAACTCGCGTTGTTAATTGTCTTGTTGTTTTGATCTACTAATTCAAACTGTGGCGCTTGACCAATCACAAACAAGTCTGATTTTTCAAATTTTTTAATGATTTTAGGCACAGCCCAAATACCAAAAACTAAAACTACTAAGGAAATCCAGATATACGATTTATCTTTCATAACTACTCTGTCTTTTTAATGCGTTCATACTTTTTCAATGCCAATCGATATTCTGCTAGTACCACTTTCATGTCGTCCATCATATCGTTGTGTAATTCTGCAGCCGAAATAGTAGAATATCCTTCTTTATACTCCAACTCACCTGCTTTATTCTTACCTTTTCTACCTCTAAGATTTTTGTCTTTGTCGATAATGTATACATTAATACTAGCCAAATCATCATCTAGTTTACCAGCTAATCCTAAACTTTTATAAAAGGTTTGAATTTCTGCTGGTTCTAAAAAGAGGTAATTCCAGTTGGACATATCCGAAATGGGAGCCAGATCTTCTACAACTTTCTTCGCTTGTTCTTCAGAGCCTTTAGGCAGAACCATGACTAGCTGAAAATCGTCGAAGTCTTTATAGCGGTTGTATATTTTTTGGTTGAGATTAAAAGCATCACCGCGGTCTTTGTACAAATGGGCACCAGGAAACCCTAAAACAGTGATACGTCCTTCTAAAACGGGTTGTTTCCCCAAAGAAGTTTCGCCTATTGGCAATTCATTTACATTTTCGCTAATGATGGGTAATCGTTGAAACTGATTCACTCCTGTAGCGAAAAACAGATATGCACAAATCGGCATGATAAAGAGCAAAACGAGTATGATATATTTTTTCACTTTACAAATAAATTAAATAGCTAGACAAAAATAAAAAAAGGCGGTTAATAAACCGCCTTTTAATTTATAATAACTTATTAAAATATCCACTTATATTGTGCGTTTTGGAAAACCTCATAAACGTAGTTTCCTTCGATCAACACTAGCGTAATTAAATAAACACACAAGAATGCTAGAACTCCTGCTACGGTCCATCTAAATGCTGTTTTTTCTTGTTCTAAGTGCATGAACGACCACATGATGTAGTACGCTTTCCAAATTGTTAAAACAATGAAGATATAATTTAACAAACTTAGACCAAAGATGTGTACATGGTGTATACTTTCTGGTTTAAAGATTCCCAATACAACCTCTACAATTGTAATTGCAGATAAGATAAAGAATACTTTCCAGATTTTCTTTGCGTTTGAGTGATGTGCTGTTGCTTCTGCTGCCATAATCAAATACTATTTTATAACATTAAACTAAATAGAAGAATGTAAATACGAACACCCATACTAAATCTACGAAGTGCCAATATAATCCTCCTTTTTCAACCATTTCGTATGAACCTCTTCTGTCATACGTACCTAATAACACATTAAAGAAAATAATAATGTTGATTAAGATACCTGTACATACGTGGAATCCGTGGAAACCAGTAATAAAGAAGAAGAAATCAGCGAATGTTTTATGTCCGTACTCGTTGCGGATAAGGTTAGCACCTTCTACCACTAATACAGCATCTTTCAAGCGCTCCACAGAAGCTTCTCTAGTAAGAATTTCTTTGTGTTTTGCGTCTGTTGTATTTTGTGTTCTAATTCTAATTGTTGGATTTGCTTCAAAACCAGCTTGAACTTCAGCTAACGAATAAGTCGGTTGGCTAGGTCCTTTAACGAACCAAGTTGCTTTTGCTCTAGTTAATGTAGCATCGTTTCTGTTTGGATCAACAACGGCAAATTCTGATAAAGCGATTTGTTTTCCGTCTTCTCCAACGAACTGTAAAATAGATCCTCCTCTAGTTTCTACAGCTCCGTAAGAACCGTTAATAAAGTTTTTCCACTCCCAAGCTTGTGATCCGATGAACACTAAACCACCTAAGATTGTTAAAAACATATACGTTGCCACCTTTTTTCTCTTCATTTGATGACCAGCATCAACTGCTAATACCATCGTTACCGATGAGAAAATAAGAATGAAGGTCATTAAGGCCACATAATACATCGGTGCATCTACCCCGTGTAAAAAAGGAAAGTGGTTAAACACCTCGTCAGCAATCGGCCAAGTATCCATAAACTTGTATCTTGTAAAACCGTATCCTACAAGGAATCCACAAAATGTTAATGAATCTGATAATATGAAGTACCACATCATCATTTTACCGTAGCTTACGTTTAGAGGCCCTCTTGCATCGCCTCTTACTTCAGTAGCTTCTGTAGTAACTGTCGCTCCCATAAAAAGTTGTTAGTTATAAAGTTCCCAAATTTAATTTAAATTTTCTATTTAAAGAATGTAAAAAACAAAAACAAATAAACCCAAAGGATATCCAAGAAATGCCAGAACCACGCACATAGCTGTATTCCAACGTATTGCTCAGGATTATACTTTTGTTTAAAATGATTATAAATTACTATTAGTAAAGAAATCATCCCTCCAAATAAGTGTGCAATATGCACAATTACAATAACATATAAAAATGAAGTTGTAATTGTACTTTCACTCCCTGTGAAGAAATAGCCTTCGCTTATTACCTGTCCAAAACCTTTGAATTGCAAAAAAACGAATAAGAGACCTAAAATCAAAGTAGAAATTAAATAAATCGTACTTCCTTTAACATTTCCCTCTTTCGTTGCCTTAACTGCAAGATGCATGGTTAAGCTACTAATTACAATTGCAATGGTACTAATGGTGAAATCAAGAGGTAAAACAAAATCTGTCAACCAATCAGGTCTTGATTTACTTACCACATAAGCACTGGTTAACCCAGCAAACACCATGGCAATACTTCCGATAGCAAATAATAGCATTACCTTCAATGCTCTGCCTTTTTTCTCGTACTGTTCTTGTGTTACAATATTTTCCATATCCTTGTGTATAAACTATCGCAAAATTTTATCTAATACATAAATAATCTGAATTAATGAGATGTAAGTTACACTTACCAACATTAATGCACGAGCGGCTTTATCCGTTCTTTGTTTGTAGAGTTTCACTGCTGCTGTAAGCATCCAAATTCCAGCCAACAAGACTAAGCCCGCGGCAATTGGTGTTAAATACAGACGACCTGTAACATTGAACACTGGAAAAATAGAAACAATGATTAACCAAATGGTATACAAAATAATTTGAGTTAAGGTTTTATTGTCCTTTTTACCCGTTGGCAACATGGAAAAACCACCTCTTTTATAATCGTCGTACAAGAACCATCCTATAGCCCAGAAGTGTGGGAATTGCCAAAAGAATTGGATAAGGAAAAGTGTTCCTGCTTCGATTCCGAAATTATTTGTTTCTGCTACCCATCCTAACATAAATGGAATAGCCCCCGGAAAAGCTCCCACAAACACAGACAATGGTGTTATGGTTTTCAACGGTGTATAAACACTTGTGTATAAAAAGATAGAGATTGCTCCAAACATCGCTGTTTTTGGATTAATCGCATATAAAATACCGATTCCAAGCAATGTTAAAACTACAGCTAAAATAAAAGCTGGAGTAGGCTTTACACGACCTGAAGCAATTGGACGATTAGCCGTACGATTCATTTTAGCATCTAAATCGCGTTCGATGATTTGATTGTAAACATTTGATGCTCCAACCATACAATATCCCCCTACTGCTAGCGCAAGTATGGTCATATAATTTATGCTTCTAATATCCGGAACAGCTAAAACATAACCTGCCAAAGTGGAAAACACTACGCTCAGGGCAAGTCCCATCTTAGTCATCTCTTTAAATTCCTTAAGGATAGAAACCGATTGTTTATTTTCTGAAGAAATATTCAAAGCTGTTTTCATTTGTTTTTAATGAGTTGCAAATATACTCCAATTTTTAGAACTACACCTATAAACATCTGTTTGAGCTTTGAATATTCACTTATTTTAATCTTTTAATAATTTTCGGCCGTTCCCTTCCCCTCAACAATAACTTTTGCCGAAGAAGTTCCCAATCTTTTAACGCCTAAAGTGATCATTTCGAGAGCGGTTTCTCGATCGCGAATTCCTCCAGCAGCTTTAACTGGTAGTGGACCTGCATTTTCTAACATCAATACAAGTGCTTCCTTCGTTGCTCCGTTGGGTTTTCCGCCTTCTGTTTTATAGAAACCTGTAGAAGATTTTACAAACACCTTGTCGTAATCTGCTTCTTTAAAGTTACTCAACACAACATTTTTAATCAAGGTAGTCAACTTTACAATTTCCATATTCGATAACGCAGCAACTTCAATAATCCATTTCACTACTTTTCCTGCTTGTAAACCGTAAGCTGTACATTGTTTAACTTCATCTTTAACTTGATCAATGAGCCCTTTCTGAAAAGCTTTGTAATCCACAACGTAGTCCAACTCATCTACTCCATCAGCCACAGCTTGTTTGGCCTCTTTTAATTTAGCTTCTAATCCGCCATTTCCAGCAGGAAAATCAATAACTGTACCTATTAAAACACTTGCTTTATGTTGATCGACTAAAGCTCTCCCCTGTTTCACTTCCTCAGGTCTAATCATTGCCAGTTTAAACTGCTCATCGATTGCTTCCTGAATCAGGTCAGTTACTACCTTCTTATTATCCACCTCAGACAAACCAGCTTGTTCTGCGGTCTTCAAATAGGTAGAGTCCATAAATTCTCTCAAATCTCTCATTTTGTAAGTACTTTTTTATTAATAAAAAAAGCCCCATAACTGGGGCTCTATTTTTTTTTATGCGTTGTTATAAGTAAACCAAATAAAATTCCTATTGCACTTCCTAAAGAATTCGCAATAAAATCTGCCCATTCTGCACTTCTTGATTCGGTAAAATAATACTGACATATTTCAATATATCCACCTAAGAACGTTGCTATAGTAAAGATAACTATTCCTGTTCTGATTTTCGTCTTTCTTGTGGCATTTTTTTTGTTTTTAAACAGAAACCACACCAAAGAAAAAACAAAATAAAAAGTAAAATGTGCTACTTTATCTCTATTTGGAAAATTAAAGTAAGACGTACTAGGTATAGCACTTGCCTCTGCTAAACATGCATATACAATAAAACATGTCCAGAGTAAGCCTATTAAAAAGTAAAACTTACGCGCCAATTAATTCTTTATATGCTGCATCTGACAACAAAGTATCAACTTCGCTTAAATCAGAAACTTTAATTTTAATCATCCATCCAGCTCCATACGGATCTTGGTTAACTAATTCTGGTTCTGTCTCTAATCCTTCGTTGAACTCAATTACTTCACCTGATAATGGCAAAAATAAATCAGATACTGTTTTTACAGCTTCAACTGTACCAAACACTTCGTCTTTATCTAACGTTTGGTCTAATGTCTCTACTTCAACATATACAATATCTCCTAACTCTCTTTGAGCGAAATCTGTAATACCTACAGTAGCAATATCACCTTCGATAGCTACCCACTCGTGGTCTTTTGTGTACTTTAAATTAGCTGGTAAATTCATTTTGTATTTATTTTTTAGCAAATGTATAATAAACTTATGTATTTCGAAACAAATTCGACTAATTTCCAAAACTATATCGCATCGTTAATCCCGTGCGAATATTAGTTATCGGATACATTGTTGAAATCACGGCTTTCGAGAACGAATGATCGTAGAAGAATATAGCCGTTAAGTTCTTGCTCAACATGTAATCGGCAGTGATTAACAACTTCCACATATCTTGTCCTCCTCCTACTTGGTTGTTGTTATAATCCAAATAACGTACAATAGTTTCTCTTTGACTTAGGGTTAAATCGACCTTGATATTGATATCACTTTCAATACGTCCGCCCATTCCGTTATTTGCATACATGGAATTGAAACCTACATTCTTAATGCGATACCCCAGTCCAATCACGTAATCGTGCCCTATAGTCTCCGTCAATAAGTTGTTGTCAAAACTCAAGGCCAAGGTTCTATCTTTGCGAACTTCAGCTAAAATTTTAATCGCCGATTTTGTTTCCATATCAAAGCGAATCAACGGGTTGAATTGCTCTGTTAGAATTGCATTATTAACCACTGTTTTAGCTGGAAAATTTCCATATTGATTAATCTCATTAGGATTGGCTTGGTACTCAAAATTCGATGTGAACGAACCTAAAGCATACGTTGCCGTATAACCATGATGAAGAGAAAATCGTCTAAATTTATCCTTGATCCAAGGAATACGCATTAATCCTGTATAGCGCATCGTCCAGTTTGGCAATGGAATATCTCTAAACATACTAGTCGATACACTGCTGGCTCCTTTTCCTGTATAGGCTGCTAAAAATGCAGGCAATAACACTTCCTGATTGCCTTTGCTGTAACCAATGGGAAAGCCATCTGCATCAATGTTATTTGGATTGCTCAAATCGATTCCTCTTGCCGTTGCCAAACGATTAGCAATAGTCAAACGATTTTCTTTCATTTGCTCAAATGCTTCGGAGTATTCTAGTGAATTACTAGAAAATGCGCTTCCTAACATAATCGTCGAAATATTGAAATTCCCGTAATTATATGGCGATTGAGACAAGTATTCGTTATCGACAACCTGAAACTGTTCTGAATAGTTTTCTGACTTCATTCTTCGTCCCGTAACGTCGATAGTCAAATCAGGAATAGGACTTAAACTAGCTGTAAAATTCAGCGCTTTGTTTGTTACTTGAGTAAACTCTTGGTTAAACTCAGGGAAATCGGTTAGATATCCATTATTAGCTGCCTTATATCTCACATCAGACTGATCTCCAAACACAAATCCCATTGTTGGTTTTGCCGTTCCAAAGAATCCAACACTTGGCATATAACCTGGTAAAACTGTGCTGCTATTTTCTGAATAGTTAACTTGAACCGTTTTTAATGACGTCAATAAACCAACTGCAAAATCTTTCCATGCCGTACCCGCACCTTCTTTTTCATTTCCTTTGGTTTGTACCACTTTTTGCCCCGGAACAATCGCTGCTTTTTTCGCTGTTGTCTGTTTGTTTTTATTGCTCTTCACTAAACCAACATAGCGATATAGTGTTTCCATACTAAAGGTTGTATTCAGCTGTTGATTGCGTGAATTTTGAATTGTATTCCCTAAACTGTAGTTCATTCCTTCAAACTCAATTTCACTAAATGCATCAGAAGCACGTTGCCAATTATACGTTCCTGTATAAGCGTAAGTAGATCGAACAAAGGCTAAGAACGGTATTTTATTGATTGGCAAATCGTAGTTCAACGTTATTTGTTGCGTAAACTGATTCGGTTCTCCCGTATTGAAATAGTCATCCCAAATGGTGTTACTTTCAATAACATTATATTGGCTATCAAAGTAGTTTCGAACGATATTATTACTTCCTCCTACATAATTTAGACGCAGAGATTTGGTTAAATCAAAATTGAACCCATAGTTGTAATTGAAATAATAATTACGTCTATACAAGGGATCTAATCCGATTCCTTCTACATCAATTAAGCGATATTGCTGACGGTTGTATTGACGCATAATATTACTGCTAAACATAATGTTTGACGGTAAATAATTGAAGTTAAAATCCTTCAATACTTGCCAATATCTTCCCTTCATAAAGTTCACCTTTTTAAAAGGTTCTACAGGTTTTGTTTCAAAACTATAGGTGTACTCTAAAGACGAACGCGTTTGCTGATCGATCATAGACTCCACTTCAAAATCATGGTGAATTACTTCATTATACGAATGAGAAAGGGTAATATTTTCAATGTCGTATATTCTCTTTTTACTTTCTGGATTTTTCTGTTTGTTTACTCCAATAAAGTTGATACTTCTACGCTTGGTATAATCTGTAGCTCGTTTTTCAATTTCCTCTGCTATTGCCGAAGAAGGAGAAACTGATTTCATTGTTTTCAACTTGACATCTGGGTTGGCAGGGTCAAATTCTGGCACAATAAACTCTTCACTAATCGCATAGTTGAACGGTAGATTAATTCTCCAATCTTTAGGAAGTAATTGTCCTAAATTGACATTTGTTACAATACTGTACGATTTAAACTCTTCTTTACTTCGTTGGTTAGGTCCTTGTTCCAAACCACCAAATCCGATGGTTCGCTTCATTCCCGTTGCGGAGATATTGGCAAAGTCGGCGATATTGGCATCCATACTCAAGGTAGCTGCCCATCCTCCTTTGTTATCCATATCGGACATTCTCAATTCATCAAACCAGAATTCTCCAGCTAAATCACCTGTAGCCCCAACGCGATCCAAATCATTTCGCAATCCAATCATGATCACGCGAACGTTTCCAAAGTTTGGATTCCCCTTAATACCATAGCGCAATTTATTTGGACGCGAAGCTCCACTTGACAATTCTTCTTCTTCCTTGAAGAAGATATCAGTTAATCTTTCTTGATTTCCTACTTCATTCATGAATAGCACTTTCAACTTCGTCAAAAGTTCTAATCTCAATTCTAATTCATTCGCTTCTGGCCAAATCAAATCGGGGTTTGATTCACCTAAGTTGGTTACTTTTAATGGGATTTCAATCTGATAGAAGTTATCTGTAATATCTGTTCCCAATCGAATAAAGGCTACCATTTCGTCATCTCTCAAACGAACTGCACTATTTTCAAGTGCTTCCGCGTGGATAAACATTCTCAGTTTATTGTAACGACGAAGGTCTAAATTAAAGTTTTTATACACTCCTCTTGAGTCACCTGGTGCTAATCCGTCTGGTGTTTTTCCTGGTTCAACAGGATATACTTTTAGCGATAACGATTGCTCATTTTGAGCGACTACTGTATTGTTTACGTAATACTGTTCGCGTTTCACTCCTGGAGGTACAACATAGGGTATAGGTTTTCTATCATAGTTATCCTGAACTCCCACTGAAGTAACATCAAATCCTGTATTCGGTCTTAATGGCATCGGGTTATTATCCTTGTCATTTTGCAAACTTGCATTGTATCTTCTCCAGTCAGAACGCACTAAATCTAAACTTCCAAAACGCAAGGTCACGTCGCTTTCAAATCCTGTTAAATACATACGCATAAAACGCATGGATCTAAAATCGTCGATCATTCCGATTTTTTTACCATTCTCGTCAATCGGAATTTTGTATTGTACCCAACGTACAGGTGTAACTGATCCATCTGCTAGCTGCGCTGTAGTATTTCGAATATCGGTTACATAGTTTTCACCAACCTCTGGGTTAGGTTTAATTTTTACGGCATATTCAAAATAAGCATCGATGGTATTCATGGTATTGTCACCATCAATATCTTCTGCATCGGGTTGATTATTTCCTCCTCTTGTTCCAGAAGCAGGTGAATTTCCTTCTAATCCATTGTAATCTTTATAGCGTTCTAAGATTCCCCCTTCAGCGTCTAAGTAGTGTACAAAATTATCTGCTGCTGGATCAGGGAAACCAGCAAAATCTTTAAATTTTATTTTTTCGTCTTCATCGCCTAATCCGTCCAATCCGACGTCTTGTAAACGTCTACTTTCCGAATTGACATCAAAGGCGTAAATTAGAGATGGCGCAGCAGGCACTTTCCCCCAAATCGTTTCAATTGTGGCAACCGTACTTCCAACTCCTGGCAAACCGTTTTCATATTGTTTGTATCCATCGCGCAAGATATCCTCAGAAATAAATCCAAAGTTCAAGCGAAGTTCACCATCATTTCGCTGGTTAATCACGTCATTTGAACGACCTACATAAGGATCTAACACCCAAAATTCAACAAATTCTATATTAGCTTGTTCAAAGTTGGTTGTTGCCAAACCTCTCATTACACCTCCCCAGTTTTTACGTGGAGTTTTAGATTTCAATCCTTGTAAAAACTCTGGGTTAAAGTTGTATGGTCCTCGTTCTTCTGGATAGTATGTCATATCCAAGGTAGTGATTACTCTACTTTCTCCGTAAGCAATGTCTTTGGTTGCAAATAACTCTTCACTGTAAATACGTCTCGTTCTATTAGACGACATATCGCGATCTCCAACACCAGATGGTTTTGCTCCTACATAAAACGTAGGATCAATTGTATACCAAGATAGTTTTCCTCTTCGGAATCCATCCTCTAATGATTGTGGTAATTGATTGGGATCTTCATATGTATTGCTATCTTTTTTAAAGAAGCCAACAGGTGTACTCGACAATTTCCAAGCCAAAGGAGATCGAATATCAATACGCGATTGCGCCCCTTCAAAGTCATCAATATAAACCGTAGCTTCTCCATTCATTTGATCGTTCTTCGATGCATCTGGCTGTAAGTAGGCAAATTCACCTCGAAGCGAAATTCTCGATTCAACATCAGTATCAATATTGGGTAACTTATTCACCATTCTGGTTAAGAAGGGCACTTCTGTCGAGTACTGCATATTGAATCCCCAAATGGTATTGTTTACAGATTCTTGTCCGTAAACCGTTTTATGCGTCATTGGTTTTTCCGATAGACGTAAAAATGTACCGCCAATTTTAAAGTCTTTACTAAATTGGTGATCGATGTTTAATCCGAAAAAGCGCTTGGTTTGTTGACCAAACATGGTATTGTTTTCAACTGAAATATTAATAGGTGTATTAGACGCCAACAAAGCTTCATCTAAGATCATTACACGGCCACCAGTATAGTCAACAGTATAATCTACTCCTTCTGTCAACACGCGACCACCTGCATTAACTATTACAGATCCTGGCGCAATATTAAATGCTCCGATTGGAATTCCCTGTCCACTTACACTCGAATATTTTCCTTTTAATTGGAATTTATTCTTGCTACTTTGATTGCGGATTGCAGATGATTTTGTATTAGCATATAGTTCTCTAAACACATATTTCTTTTGGTTGCTGTTGTAGCTGGCTTGTGTTTCATAATCTTCCTCTACTTTGCCTTTCAATTTGTCGAAAAGATATGAACCAAATGGTTCGACAGTAGTAAAGATAATACGACCATTTACAGCGTCAATAGTAATACCATCAAAGGTATTGCTGTTGTACTGATTTTGGTTGGAGTTATTTCCATAGCCGCCATAGCCACTATTTCCACCATATCCTCCGTTATTGTTATTGTTAAAACTTCCCGTATTGGGATCTAGTCCATTTGCTGCGCTTCCTTGTGGCAGGTAATCGAAAAATCCATCTCCTCCATTTTGTGGGTTATTGGATGAATCTAAACGGTCTAAATGAAATACTTTTAATAATGGAGTACGCTCTACTCCTTCTGGAAGAGGGGTATCTCCTGCTTGACTAATATAGTTGAGTGGACTCGGATCTGTATAAAGAAGATTGAAGCGAAACTTATCTTGCGAAATATTCATTGCATTTGGAATCTGATAGATATTCTTCATCATCAAATTCCAAACAGGTGCGCTCGTTAAGGTTAACGAACTCTTCAACATTTTTACGACAAGCGCTTGTGCCAAGGGCACTGTCGCATCTGGATCTGTTTGCCCTGGTATATTTGTATCAACGTTTGAGCTTCCACCGTCTGTACCAAATTCTCCTACTTGATATACTTTATCTCCAATTGTATATTGGAACGCTACGGCTAATACCTCGTCATTAGACAAGCGTTGTTGTAGGGAGATATATCCCAATTGAGGGTGAAAGGTAAACTCATTAGGACTTAATTTTCTCGCACTTTCTAGACGAGCATAATCTAACCCTTCTTGCACATTATTTGTAAAACCACTTCCGCCAATTCCTGAGGTACGAATTGCTTGAGTCAAATAGTTACTTCCTATTTTTCCTGGATCATATTGGTTATTCTTGTTATCTACTGGCGCATCAATTGTTTTATTCAATACAAAAGCAGCAGGATCTACACGAGGTGAGAAAATCATTTCAGGTTTTACATTGCGCAAAAAACCTTCTCCAAGATCTTGGATGGCCACAATATTTCGCAAATTGTTATTGGTCTGACTCACTCGGTTATAGCGGTTGGTTACCCAAACTTCCACACGAGTAATTCTCACCCTAGAGTTAACGTAAGGATAATTTTTCAGCGCTTCGTCATACTTACTTCTAAAGTATTGAGATAAGAAGAAATGTCGATCCTCATCGTAATCCAACGCGTACATTTCGAAATCTTCCAACATCCCGCCACCTTCTGCATTGACAGAAGTTGTTTGAGATTTTTGTTCAGAAAAGATTCCCGTAATTGTAGTTTTACCAAATTTCAATTCCGTTTTTACTCCAAATAAACTTTGAGCACCACGAATTAACGATCCACTGATTGGCATACTTACGTTCCCTACTTCTACTTTCTGAACAATATCATCTTCGTCTGGGCTGTATTCTAACTTCATGATATTTTGAAAGTCAAAACTCGCTTGCGTATCATAATTAGCGTTCACTGCTAAGCGCGTTCCAACCATTCCTTGTAATCCCATACTGATTCGCTGGTCGAAATCAAAAGTTGTTGACTTTCTATTTCGGCTAGACATCAATGGATTTTCTTGTTTAGTATGGCGAATTCCCATATCAAACTCAACAGATCCTGTAGGTTTTACATCAATTTCATTTGATCCGAAGATCCCAGAAAACAATTTAGAATTCACGTAATAACGCGGCAACATATCTCGTTGCGCTTGTTCATCCTCTAAGGTTCCGTTAACGGCATTGAATTTTTGTGAAAAATAGCGACGCATTTCTGCACGCATCAGTATTTTCTCGTATTCTTTACGAGAAAGAATAAGAGGTAAACTCAGGTTATAATCGCCCACTACTTTAGCGTAGTAATATTGATCCGTTAGAGGATCATAGCGATAAGATTCCTTGATAATTTCGGGATCTGGTAATTCTACCTTACCAAAATCATAAGCAGGTTGTGCAATAGAATCATTCGGTTGATTCAATAGCGTATTTTGTGCGGCTCCAGGTAGAACACCACATAAAATAAAAAGTAAACACAACGCTAACTTTCGGTGAAAAACAAAGAAATCTCCCAAGACTTACAATTTTTTTAATGCTTGTTTAATAATATCTTCAACAGAAGCTTCTGGGTTAGCTTTCAAAATAGCATCCACCACTTTTTCAGCTGTTTTGCGTACAAAACCAAGTACCTCTAAAGCAGATAACGCTTCATCGGCATTTGTATTGTTAATTGTTGGCAAAACTTCATCAATATTATAAAGTTTCAGTACTTTTTCTTGCAAGTCGAGAATAATTCGCTGTGCTGTTTTTGCACCAATCCCTTTGATACGCTGAATGCCCTTTGCATCAGCATTGGCAATCATTTGCAATAATTCTTTGGGTGTTGTAGAAGATAAGATATTACGGGCGGTATTACCACCAACTCCAGATACGGAGATAAGAAGTTTAAATAGCTCGCGCTCTACTTTATCAATAAATCCGAATAAGGTATGCGCGTCCTCTTTAATTTGTAGAAAAGTATACAACTTTAGGCTTTCAGCATTCCCTATAAGCGAATATGTATACAGTGATATATTTATTTGATACCCTACCCCGTGGCAATCCACAATTACTTCGGTAGGTGTTTTTTCAATTAATCTTCCTTGAATCTGCGCAATCATACTATCTAATTTTCATCAAAAATAGTAAATAATTTTAACTATTTACTAACATAATGATTGGCAAACCAAGGAAGATTTTTATTTTGGTTTTTTATTTTTTCTTGCGGCTCTCTCTTACTTGAGCATCTACCACAGCAACAGCTGTCATATTGACCATTTCATCAACACTAGCACCTAATTGAAAGATGTGAACAGCTTTTTCAAGACCCATAATAATTGGACCAATTGAAGTAGCTTTATTCAATTCTTTCAACATTTTATACGTAATGTTAGCTGAATCTAAGTTTGGAAAAACAAGTGTATTTACCTTTTTATTCACAAGTTTAGAGAATGGAAATTTAGACTTTAGCATGTCATTATTCAACGCAAAGTCCATTTGAATTTCACCATCCACTACCATTTCAGGATAGTTTTCGTGTAAGATTTTCACAGCTTCTTTCACTTTTGTTGGTGAAGCGTGTTCTGCTGAACCAAAGTTGGTGTAAGACAACATGGCGATTACAGGATCTAATCCGAACATTTTCACTGTTTTCTCAACCATAGTGACAATTTTTGCTAATTCTTCCGCCGTTGGATTCGGATTAATGGCTGTATCTGCTAAAAACATAGGACCTCTTTTGGTCATCATCAAGTTAGCTGTAGCAATCTTATCTACTCCTTGTGCACGTGGAATTAACTCTAAAATTGGTTTTACCACTGTTGGATAGCTACGAGAATATCCCGTTACCAAAACATCTGCTTGTCCGGTATTAACCAACATCGCAGCAAAATAATTGCGTTCGCGCATTAATTTTGACGCTTCATATTGCGTAATTCCTTTGCGCTGTCTTGTTTTCCAGTATAAATCGGCAAATGTTGCTCTTCTTTCTTTCTCAATATCGGCTTTAGGATCGATAATCTCGACATCTGCATGAAACTCAATCTCTTTTTTCAATTCTAAGATGGTTTCTTTATCACCTAATAAAATTGGAATAGCAATTCCTTCTTCGTACGCAATTTGAGCTGCTTTTAGCACATCTAAATGATCTGCTTCTGCATACACTACGCGTTTGGCATCAATTTTAGCTCTATTGAACAACATACGAACCAACTTATTGTCAGATCCCATGCGTTCTTCTAGCTCTTGCTTGTATTTATCCCAATCTGTAATCGGCGCTTCTGCAAGTCCAGACTCCATGGCTGCTTTTGCTACCGCTGGTGGAACAACAGCGATCAAACGAGGATCAAACGGTTTTGGAATGATATACTCACGTCCAAAACTCAATTTTGTTTCTCCATAAGCGATATTAACTTGTTCTGGCACTGGTTCTTTTGCTAATTTAGCTAAAGCAACAACTGCAGCCATCTTCATTTCTTCGTTAATTTTTGTTGAGCGAACATCTAAAGCTCCTCTGAAGATATAAGGGAATCCTAAAACGTTATTCACTTGATTCGGATAATCCGATCTCCCTGTAGCCATAATTACGTCTTTTCGGGTTTGAACCGCCAAGTTGTAATCAATTTCAGGTTTTGGATTAGCCATAGCAAATACGATTGGATTTTCTGCCATACCTAACAACATCTCTGGCGTAACAACGTCAGCTGTAGAAAGACCAATGAATACATCACTGCCTTTCATAGCATCTAGTAAAGAGATATCGTAATCAACTGCAAAGACGCGTTGCATATCCGAAATGCGATCATCGCTTTTCTTCAATACCCCCTTACTGTTGAACATTAAGATATTTTCTTGTTTTACACCAAATGCAACATATAAATTAGCACAAGCGATTGCCGCAGAACCTGCTCCAGAAACGACCATTTTCACTTCTTCGATTTTCTTTCCTGCTAATTCTAAAGCATTCAATAAAGCCGCAGCAGAGATAATAGCTGTTCCGTGTTGATCATCGTGCATCACTGGAATATTTAATTCCTCTTTTAATCTTCTTTCAATTTCAAAAGATTCTGGTGCCTTGATGTCTTCTAAGTTAATCCCTCCAAATGTAGGAGCAATATTTTTTACTGTCTCGATAAATTTATCGATGTCCGTTGTATCAACTTCGATATCGAAAACATCGATATCTGCAAAGATCTTAAACAACAGTCCTTTTCCTTCCATTACGGGTTTTGACGCTTCCGGACCGATATTTCCCAATCCTAAAACGGCTGTTCCGTTGGAGATAACAGCAACTAAGTTTCCTTTTGCTGTATATTTATAAACGTTATTTACATCTTTTGCAATTTCTAAACATGGTTCAGCTACTCCTGGCGAATATGCCAGTGCTAAATCTCTTTGAGAAGAATATTTTTTTGTAGGTACTACTTGAATTTTTCCAGGTGTTGGTTTTGCGTGATATAACAACGCTTCCCTACGTAAGCTTTCTTTATTCATAAAAATACTTTTAACCGAATAAACAAAGTTACCTCTTTTTAAAGATAATTTAATGTTAGAATTTTATTCCTTTAAAAATTTAATATTCCGTACTAAACCCACATATTTAGTTCTTTTTACTGCAGATTTTTTAAAAATATCATTAAAAACCTCATTTGTAAGTTCTTCCCACTCTCTGTTTGAGTAGTTCATTAACGCCTCGTTAGGAGTAAATCGAGGTTCGTTGTGAGGCTTGGCAAAGCGATTCCATGGGCAAACGTCTTGACAGACGTCACAACCATACATCCAATTATCAAATTGTCCTGCTAAATCGGTTGGAATATCGTCTTTTAATTCAATGGTAAAATACGAAATACACTTAGATCCATTGACGATATAAGCGCTTTCTATTGCTCCTGTAGGACAAGCATCTATGCATCGGGTACACTTACCACAGTGATCGGTTGTAGCTCCGTCAGATTCGAGTTCTAAATCGATAATTAGTTCAGCAATAAAGAAGAAAGACCCTACTTGTTTAGAGATGAGATTGCTGTTCTTTCCAACCCATCCTAATCCACTTTTTGCTGCCCAAGCCTTATCCAAAACAGGAGCTGAATCAACAAAAGCACGTCCATCGACTTCTCCTATATTTTCATGGATAAAATGCAGGAGTTCTTTTAGTTTATCCTTAACTACATAGTGATAGTCTTCACCATAGGCATATTTTGAAATTTTATATGCTCCTTGTGTTTGGTGGTGTTCGGGATAATAATTAAACAAGAGCGAGACTACACTCTTTGCTCCTTCTACTAGTAAGGTTGGATCTAAGCGTTTGTCGAAATGATTTTCCATGTATTGCATGCTTCCATGCATATTACCTTTGAGCCATTGCTCCAAACGAGGTGCTTCTTCTTCGAGAAAACCGGCTTTGGATATACCACAAGACATAAACCCCAAACGCTTGGCTTCGGCTTTGATCAGCTCGGCATAGTGGGATTTTTTATCCATAATTTTCTATAAATCAAATAATCCGCCCACGGATTTCGATCGTCCAAGATGTTTAAAAGCTAGCTCAGTGGCTTCACGCCCTCTAGGCGTACGAATAATAAAACCTTCTTGAATCAGGTAAGGTTCATACACTTCTTCAAGTGTTTCTGCATTTTCGGACACAGCTGTTGCTAAAGTAGACAATCCTACAGGTCCGCCTTTAAATTTGTCAATAATAGTAGAGAGGATCTTATTATCCATTTCATCCAACCCTCTAGCGTCTACATTAAGCGCATTTAAGGCATATTTAGAGATTGCTATATCAATACTACCATTTCCCTTAATTTGTGCGAAATCGCGAACCCTACGCAGTAATGCATTCGCAATACGTGGAGTTCCTCTACTTCTCCCGGCAATTTCGATGGCTGCTTCGAGATCAATAGGTACATTGAGAATAGAAGCGCTGCGTTCTATAATTGTTGCGAGTAGTTCTTTAGAATAATATTGCAAACGACTTTGGATACCAAAACGCGCACGCATAGGAGCTGTAAGCAAACCTGAGCGCGTGGTTGCCCCTACCAAAGTAAATGGATTCAGGTGAATTTGAACTGAGCGTGCGTTAGGTCCCGATTCGATCATAATATCGATTTTAAAGTCTTCCATTGCCGAGTACAAATATTCCTCCACAATAGGACTTAATCGGTGTATTTCGTCAATAAACAACACATCTCTTTCTTCCAAATTAGTCAAGAGTCCTGCTAAATCACCTGGTTTATCCAACACAGGTCCTGAAGTAATTTTAATTCCCACGTTTAACTCATTGGCTAAGATATTTGCCAATGTAGTTTTTCCCAATCCTGGAGGTCCGTGAAACAACGCATGATCAAGCGCTTCACCGCGTTGATTTGCAGCAGCCACGAAAACTTTAAGGTTTTCCAAAACACTATCTTGCCCTGCAAAATCGTCAAAGGACAGGGGTCTTAGTCTTTTTTCAACGTCAAATTCCTCTTGGTTGAAATGTTTGGTCGTAGGATCTAAATGTTCATTCATAAAACAAAGATAAATCAAAAAATGGGATACAAAAAAACGCCATTCAAATTTGAATGGCGTTTTTGTATTTATACTAAAATAATCTTAGTGGTGTAATTGCTCCTCACCTTCCATATAAGGCATAGTTTGAGGTGCGTAATCTTCTGGTAATCCAGGTTTACTGTAGTCATAGGGCCATCTGTAAACAACTGGTAATTCACCAGGCCAGTTTCCGTGGATGTGCTCTACTGGAGTAGTCCACTCTAAACTGTTTGATCTCCAAGGGTTTTGAGGCGCTTTCTTACCGTAGAAAATACTAACGAAGAAGTTCCATAAGAATACCAATTGGAAAGCCGAACCTACTAAAGCAAACACTGTAATTAATACGTTCACATCATAGAACTCGTCAAATAATGGGAAAGCAGTGTTAGAGTAGTAACGACGAGGTAGACCAGCTAATCCGATGAAGTGCATTGGGAAGAATACTCCGTACGCACAAACAGCAGTTACCCAGAAGTGAATATAACCTAAGTTTTTATTCATCATTCTACCGAACATTTTAGGGAACCAGTGGTAAATACCAGCAAACATTCCGTAAAGAGCAGAAATACCCATTACTAAGTGGAAGTGAGCGATAACGAAATACGTATCGTGTACGTTGATATCTAATGTTGAATCTCCTAAGATAATCCCTGTTAAACCTCCTGTGATGAATGTCGAAACGAATCCAATACAGAACAACATTGCAGGGTTCATTTGAATATTACCAGACCAAATAGTCGTAATGTAGTTAAATGCTTTTACTGCAGAAGGGATTGCGATCAATAAGGTTGTGAATGTAAACACAGATCCTAAGAATGGGTTCATACCTGAAACGAACATGTGGTGACCCCAAACGATTGTTGATAAGAAAGCAATACCTAAAATTGAAGCAATCATTGCACGGTAACCGAAGATTGGTTTACGAGCAGAAGTTGCGATAATTTCTGATGTAATACCCATTGCTGGTAAGATTACGATATATACTTCAGGGTGACCTAAGAACCAGAATAAGTGTTCGTATAATACTGGAGATCCACCTTGGTAGTGTAAAACTTCTCCAGCTAAATAAATATCTGATAAGAAGAATGAAGTACCGAAGCTTCTATCGAAAATCAATAATAAAGCAGCTGATAAAAGAACTGGGAAAGATACGATACCGATAATAGCAGTAACGAATAAAGCCCAAACTGTCAATGGCATTCTAGTCATTGTCATTCCTTTTGTTCTCAAGTTCACTACAGTTGCCACGTAGTTTAATGAACCCATTGTAGAAGAAACGATGAAGATAGCCATAGAGATTAACCAAAGTGTCATCCCCATACCTGATCCTGGGATTGCTTGTGGCAATGCACTTAATGGAGGGTAAATAGTCCATCCAGAAGAAGCAGGTCCACCTTCTACGAATAATGAGATAACCATTAATACTGCAGAAACAAAGAAGAACCAGTATGATAACATGTTCATAAATCCTGAAGCCATATCACGTGCTCCAATTTGCAAAGGAATAAGTAAGTTCGAGAACGTACCACTTAAACCTGCTGTCAATACGAAGAATACCATAATTGTTCCGTGCATGGTAACCAAAGCAAGGTAGATATCATTTCGCATTACTCCATCAGGAGCCATTTTATCACCTAATAACCATTTGAATACTTGAAAAGATTCTTCTGGCCACGCGATTTGCATTCTAAATAAAAGGGACATTACAATCCCAATGATTCCCATAATGATACCTGTAATCAAGTATTGTTTGGCAATCATCTTATGATCTAAACTAAATACGTATTTAGTAAAGAAATTTCCTTTATCGTGATGATCGTGATCGTGATCATTAATTATTTCGTGTCCTATTGCTGACATAGTATAAGTTTTAATTTAATACGTGAATTATTGTACTACTTGAGCGATAGCTTCAGTTTCTACTGCCTCTGTAACAACTTCTGTTTCAGCAGGAGCAGTAACTTCTTCTTCTTTAGCACCATTTTCAGCAGCTACTTGTTCTGCTAAAGTTGGCAACTCTTTTAACCAAGCTTTAAATTCTTCTTCTTTAGTCACTACAACTTTAATTTGCATGTTATAGTGAGAAGCTCCACAAATTTTATTACATAATAGTAAGTAATCAAATGTATATGGATCTAAAGGCTCATGTCCTTCAGCAACTAATTTTTGGCTTCTTTCCGCTCTAATATTATTAATATTATTCACTTTGCTAACAATTCCTTCACGAGTTCTCATGTCTTCAGTTGTAACGCTAGGTACAAAAGCAAATTGAGTAACCATACCAGGTACACAGTTCATCTGTGCTCTAAAGTGAGGTAAATAAGCTGAGTGTAAAACGTCTTGCGATCTAAATTTTAAAACAACTTTCTTTCCAACTGGTAAGTGAAGTTCTTTTGCCATTTTATCGTCTTGCGCGTTAGGGTCAGACATATCCACACCAACTACGTTTACACCTTTGATGAAACGTACGTTCGCTTTTCCTAATGTATTGTCTTCACCAGAATAACGAACGTCCCATGCAAATTGTTTTGCATAAACTTCGATGTTGATCACTTCTTCTTCTTCGTCCACAAACATGATATCATTCCAAGCGAATAAACCATAAAGGATTAAACCTGTTAATGTAATTGTTGGGATGATTGTCCAAGCTGCTTCTAACTTATCATTATCAGAGAAGTATCTTGCTTTTCTTCCTTTTACTCCACGTCCTTTGAAAGCGAAGTAGTGTAATAAGAATTGAGTTACAATCTGAACAAAGAAAATTAATCCCATTGAAATCCACATCAGGTTATCAACTGTATTTCCGTGTTCTGATGCAGAATCACTCATTAAAGGGAACTTCCCATATTCTACTAAACAGAATATTGTGAAGATGTAGATAAAAGCTAAGAATGCAAAAACAATATAACCATGTATGTTATTGTCTTTCTCGTTAGCTACTTGAGATGCATAGTCACTAGGACCTGATCCTACTTGCGTTAGATCAAATATCTTCGTTAACTGCCAAATTGCAATTCCCAATAATACAACTATCGCTACTATTAATAAACTAGTCATTGGTTTATTTTTAATTATTAATAATGAAAATGTTTACTTTCCTCAATTAGCGGGTTGTTCTTAGCTAATAATGGAGCTTTAGAAATTGCTGTAAATCCAACATAGATAAATAATCCGATGAAGAACATTAACGCTGCAATTTCAGGAACACCGATAAACCAAGATCCACCAACTGTACCAGGACTGATCATAATAAAGAAGTCTAAATAGTGACCTACGATAATACAAGTACCAGCCATAACTACAATCCAAGATAAACGTTTGAAATCTGTGTTGATTAACAATAATAATGGCAACACAAAGTTCAACAATAACATTCCGAAGAATGGTAAGTTATACTCTTGAATTCTGAAGATAAAGTAAGTAACCTCTTCTGGAATGTTAGAGTACCACTGTAACATAAATTGTGAGAACCAAAGATAAGTCCAGAAAATACTTAAACCAAACATAAATTTAGCTAAATCGTGAATGTGACTTGTGTTCACAAATTCTAGATAACCTTTGCTTTTCAGGTACAAAGTAGAGAATGCGATTGTAGTAATACCAGTTACAAAGAAACTAGCGAAAACATACCATCCGAACAATGTACTATACCAGTGTGTATCAATAGACATGATCCAGTCCCAAGAAGCCATAGATTCAGTAACAATAAAGAAAGCTAAGAAACCAGCAGATGCTTTGAACATTTTCTTGTGGAAAGTTAAGTCACCTGTTTCGTCTAATTTTAATGATTGCTTTCTCATATAGATTCTATATAAGTTCCAACCACCTAAGAAGATGATAGCTCTTATAAAGAAGAAAGGAATATTTAAATATCCTGTTTTCCCTTGAATTAACGCATCGTGTTCTACTACGGCAGGATCCATCCAAATAAATAGGTGGTTACCTCCAGCAGCACTAGCGATTAACAACAAGAAGAAAATAATAGAACCTGGCAATAAGTAAGCCGTTAGTCCTTCCATAACGCGGAAAAGAACTGGCGACCAACCTGCTGCTGCTGCGTAATTGATCCCGTAAAAAGCAAGAATCCCTAAAGAAACAAGCATTACGAAAATACAAGCTACATATACAGCTGTCCAAGGTTTATTTTGCATCTGAGTTAACACATGCTCTAAATGTTTTTGGTGAGCGTCATGATCTGCATCTGACACTTCACTATGGTCCGCATGATGTCCACCATCATGGTGCGCTTGCTCATTTAAAATCTGCTCTACTTCAGCAGTCGTCTTTGGTGCACTGAAAAACCCATACGCGATCCCTATAATTCCAAGAGCCATAAGGATAAAGGCAAAGGTTTTCAAATTTTTTGATAATGTGTACATATCTAAACTTTCAACTAAGTTTTACAATTTATTATTCTGATTTCAATTTAAGCACATAATCAGTAACTAACCAACGCTCGTGTTGCGTTAATTGGTTTTTATGCGCCCCCATTGAATTCAAACCATAAGTAATAACGTGGTAGATACCTCCTTCAGTAAGTTCTCTATCGTGATAGTTTGGAACCCCTAAGAATTTTTCTCTTTTCACCAAGTTACCTTTTCCATCTCCTTTTGCACCGTGACAAACTGAGCAGTAAATTGCATACAACTCTTTACCTTTCTCTAAATCTTTTTCATCTGCAGTTAAAGGTGATTTTAAATGTAGTCTCGCTTCCGCTAAACCTTCTGGAGTATTTGGATACTCTTCTGGTTGAAATCCACGAGGTACAGATCCTTCTGCAGGAAGTTGTCCTTCCTTACCATTTTTGAAAACAGTAGTAGGAACTTCAGAATATGTTTCATATGCTACTGATTCGTACATATTTGGCATAAACTGATAGTTAGGACGCTCTTTGTTAAAACAAGACGTAGTCAAAACAGCTACACCCGCTAAAGTTACTATTTTATATATCGATTTCATGCTACTATTACTTTTCAATTACTTTAACTTCAACTGCTCCTGTACCTTTGAAGAATTCAATTGCAGTATCTTCGTCTCCTTTTAAAGCAACCTCCATTAAGAAATGGTCATCAGTTGTTCTTACATCAGGGTTCTCAGCCGATTTAAATGGCCATAATTTACTTCTAAAGAAGAAAGTAAGTACCATTAAGTGGGCAGAGAATAACACAGTCATCTCAAACATAATAGGCACAAAAGCAGGCATATTTTGGATAAAACTAAAGCTAGGCTTACCTCCAATGTCTTGTGGCCAATCAACAATCATAATGAAATACATCATGCTTGTTCCAAATGCTAAACCTACTAAACCGTATAAGAATGCACAAATAGCTAATCTAGTTGGTTTTAATCCCATCGCCTTGTCTAGTCCGTGAACTGGGAAAGGCGTGTATATCTCTTCAATGTGATGGTGAGCAGATCTTGTTTCTTTAACTGCATCTAACAACACATCATCATCATTGTATATTGCGTGAATAAACTTATTACTCATAACGAATTAGTGATTTAATGATTGATGACCTTCTTTACTATCTCTTTCTTTTTTGTAGTATTCACCTGATGATTTCAAGATAGTTTTCACCTCTGCTTGCGCAATTACAGGGAAACTTCTTGAGTATAACAAGAATAACACGAAGAAGAAACCGATTGTTCCAATATAAATACCAGCATCAACGAAAGTTGGTTGGAACATTGTCCAAGATGACGGTAAGTAATCTCTGTGTAACGAAGTAACGATAATTACGAAACGCTCGAACCACATCCCTACGTTTACTACGATTGAGATAATAAACGAAGCCATGATGTTTGTTCTAATTTTCTTCACCCACATAACTTGTGGAGAAATTACGTTACATGTCATCATCAACCAGTAAGACCACCAGTATGGACCAGATGCACGGTTTAAGAAAGCGTATTGTTCATACTCTACTCCTGAATACCAAGCCACCCATAACTCTGTAATATAGGCTACCCCTACTACAGATCCAGTAATCATTACGATGATGTTCATCAACTCAATGTGTTGAACCGTGATATAATCTTCCAAGTTTGATACTTTTCTCATGATGATCAACAACGTGTTTACCATTGCGAATCCAGAGAAGATTGCACCCGCAACGAAGTACGGAGGTAAGATTGTTGTATGCCATCCTGGGATCACTGAAGTAGCAAAGTCAAAAGATACAATCGTATGTACCGAAAGTACAAGTGGAGTAGCTAAACCAGCTAATACCAAGTGAACTTCTTCGAAACGTTGCCAATCTTTTGCTCTTCCTGACCAACCGAAAGATAAAATTGAATAAACTCTTTTTGTAAATGGAGTGATAGCTCTATCACGTAACATAGCGAAGTCAGGTAATAAACCAGTCCACCAGAAAACTAATGACACTGATAAGTACGTAGAAATCGCGAAAACGTCCCATAATAGCGGTGAGTTAAAGTTTACCCATAACGAACCGAATTGGTTTGGAATAGGTAAAACCCAGTATGCTAACCAAGGGCGTCCCATATGTATAATCGGGAATAAACCAGCCTGAACTACCGAGAAAATTGTCATTGCCTCTGCAGAACGGTTAATAGCCATTCTCCATTTTTGTCTGAATAATAATAATACAGCAGAAATTAACGTACCGGCGTGACCGATACCAACCCACCAAACGAAATTGGTAATATCCCAAGCCCATCCAACAGTTTTATTTAATCCCCAAGTACCTATACCTGTTCCTACAGTGTAAGCCATACAGCCTACACCCCATAAGAACGCTAACAAAGCAATAGCGAATACTCTCCACCATAATTTATTTGCTCGTCCTTCAACAGGTCTAGCCACATCCACAGTTATATCGTGGTAAGATTTCTTACCGATAACTAAAGGTTTTCTAATGGGTGCTTCGTAATGTGACGACATAATCCTTTATATGTTTCTTTAATTAATAATTCTTTTTAAACTAGATATTTCTAACCTTAACATGGTAGAATACATTTGGTTTTGTACCAATGTGCTCTAACAGGTGGTATTTTCTATCTGATTCAGCTAATTTAGTAATTTCTGATTCTTTTTCATTAACATCTCCAAATACCATAGCTCCACTTGAACATGCAGCAGAACAAGCAGTTTCGAATTCGTTTGGACGAACCGCTCTACCTTCATTCTTCGCTTTCAAGATTGTTGCTTGTGTCATTTGAATACACAATGAACATTTCTCCATTACCCCTCTTGAACGAACTACTACGTCTGGGTTTAATACCATACGTCCTAAATCGTCATTCATGTGGTAATCGAACTCGCTATTTTGAGCATATAAGAACCAGTTGAAACGTCTTACCTTATAAGGACAGTTGTTTGCACAGTATCTAGTTCCAACACAACGGTTATAAGCCATATGGTTTTGACCTTGGCGTCCGTGTGATGTTGCTGCTACTGGACATACAGTCTCACAAGGTGCGTGATTACAGTGCTGACACATTACAGGTTGGAAAACAACTTGTGGATTATCTGCAGGGTGCTCTAATTCCATATAAGCAGAACGAGCTTCTGAGAATCCTTTTGCGTTAACCTTTTTGTCTACGTCTGCAGCGAAAGTATCTTCTGATGAATAATATCTATCAATGCGCAACCAGTGCATATCTCTACTTCTTCTAACCTCTGATTTACCAACTACTGGTACGTTATTTTCAGCGTGACATGCGATAACACATGCTCCACATCCTGTACAAGCATTTAAATCAATTGATAAGTTGAAGTGGTGACCTACTGTACGGTCGAATGATTCCCAAATATCAACAGATGCAGCTCTTACTTCTTGGTGATCATAAGAAACCATTGGGAAGATATTCCACTCCTCAACATCTTTTGTATTGAAAATTTCTAATGTAGTATCTTTAACGATATCACCTCTACTCATTAACGTGTTTTGTAACTGAACACAAGCAAACTCATGGTTTCCTGATGCTTTCGCTACAGTAACATTTTGTACGTTATTGAAGTTGTGATATAATGTATATGCGTTTACCCCTACTTGCATATCTTCTTTCAAGCTTGCTTTTCTTCCGTAACCGAAAGCTAAACCAACTGTTCCAGCAGCTTGACCTGGTTGAATTAATGCAGGTACATTTTCTAAGGTAACACCATTAGCAGTAATTGTTACATAGCTTCCGTCTAATCCACCGTTAGCTACGTGGAAGTTTTCGATACCTAAAGCTTCAGCATCAGCGCGAGAGATTGTTAAGTAGTTATCCCATGAAACACGCGTGATTGGATCTGGAAACTCTTGCAACCAAGGATTGTTTGCTTGTTGTCCGTCTCCCATACCTGTTTTAGTATACAATACTAATTCAAGTCCTTCACCTTTTTTCGCTTTGCTTAAAGCAGAAACTGCAGAAGAGAAATCAGCAGAAGCTGATACTTTTGCGTTTTCACCTGATACAGCAAAACCATCGTGAACTAATTGATTCCAAGTTAACCCAGAAACATAAGAAGCACTTGTTGCTTTGATATAGTCATAATACGCTGTATTATTTCCGTTCCACAACAATAAAGCCTCTTGGAACTGTCTTGTATCAAATAAAGGTCTGATTGTAGGTTGTGTAACTGAATAGTGACCTTTTTTAATCATCACGTCACCCCATGCCTCTAAATAATGAGGAGCAGCCGCCGCGATTGTAGTCTCTAAAGCAGTTTCATCTTCTTTCATTGTGAAGCTAACTGAAGTTTTTACTTTTTTCAATCCTTCAACGAAAGCTGCATGATCAGCCAAAGTATACACAGGGTTAATACCTGACATAATTAAAGTATGAACTTTTCCTGCGTTCATTTCTTTAATTAATTCCGCTACTTTAGTAGCGTTACCTTGTCTTACATATTTTGTTTGTTCTGGCAAGAAAGCTTCTGCTTGTAACGCTTCGTTAATTGCTAAAACAACTAACTGAGCATTTACATCTTCTAAACCTGTAACAACAACTCCTTTTGAACCTGCCGCTTTTACTTGTTTAGCTGCTTTGTTGATTGCTTCATCGTATGCTGTATTCGCAGAAGAAACTGATCCTCCAACGATTGCGTTATACAATTTCACTAAAGCTGCTTTTTGTTCTGCAACAGTTACTGGAATACGAACGTCTGCATTTGCACCAGAAAGACTCATGTTAGCCTCAATCTGAATGTGTTTAGACATTACTCCATTTTTAGGAATACGATTTTGCGCATAAGCTGAATCGTATCCTCCACCTTGCCAATCTCCTAAGAAGTCAGCTCCAACAGAAACGATTACACTTGCTTTTCCAAAATCGTAATCTGCTAATCCGCGTTTTCCATATGCTTGTTCGTAAGCATCTGCAGCAGCAGAAGACGAAACAGCGTCGTACACAACGTGTTTAGCGTTCGGATAAGTTTCAATAAACTCTCCGATCAATTTATCAGTAGAAGGGCTCGCCATTGTATTAGTTAACAACACAACACTTCCTCCAGTTGATTTAGCATCTTGTAAACTTGCTCTTACCTTAGCATCTACCTCATCCCAAGAAGCATTTTTCCCTTCGATTTTCGGTGTAGTCAAACGCTTGCTATCATACATTGAAAGTACAGATGCATGTACACGCGCATTCGCACCAGAATATGCGTTTGCAAGTTTATTATTATCAATTTTGATTGGACGACCCTCACGAGTCTTAACCAAAACATTTACAAAATCAAATCCGTCTGCAATTGTAGTTGCATAGTAGTCTGCGATACCTGGGATAATCTCCTCTGGTTGAACCACGTAAGGAATTGATTTTATAACTGGTCCTTCACAAGCAGCTAATGTAGCTGCAGCTGTTGAAAAACCAACATATTTCAAAAAGTCTCGACGAGTTGTTGAAGAAGAAGACAATTTGTTTTTGTCTCCAAGAAATTCATCTGTAGGAATTTCCTCAACAAACTCATTGTTTCTTAGCGTCTCAACAATAGAACTATTATCATTCAGCTCCTCAACACTTTTCCAGTATTTTTTGTTTGATGCCATTGTATATAAATATTAGCTTCTTATTCTTAAATAATTCTTAATAGTGACATTTACCACACTCAAGTCCTCCCATTTGAGCAACTGTCAATTTCTCAACACCATACTTATTAGCAAGTTCTTCGTGGATCTTAGCATAGTATGCATTGTCTTTTAACTTCACATCTGTTTTTCTGTGACAGTCGATACACCATCCCATTGTTAATGGAGAATGTTGTCTCATGATTTCCATTTCCTCAACTGGTCCGTGACAAGTTTGACATTCTAAACCAGCAACATTTACGTGTTGTGAGTGGTTGTAGTAAACGAAATCAGGTAAATTATGAATACGAACCCATTTAACAGGCTTCTCTTTACCAGTATATTTTTGAGTTGAAGGATCCCATCCAACAGCGTCATATAACTTTTGAATTTCTGCAGTATAAAATTCTGGCGTGTATTTTCCGTAATCTGTTCCAGCATCACCTGTAAACTCGCTGATGTTTTTATGACAGTTCATACAAACATTCAATGATGGAATTCCAGAAGTTTTACTTGATCTTGCAGATGAGTGACAGTATTTACAATCGATACCGTTATCTCCTGCGTGAATTTTGTGAGAGAAGTGAATTGGTTGAACTGGTTCATATCCTTTATCTACTCCAATTTGCATCATAAATCCGTAAGCGAAATACGATCCAATTAAAACAAATACGATAGTAGAACAAATTACTAAGAATTGGTTTTTTACAAACGCTTTCCATACTGGAACTGTTTGACGAACTTCTTCTGTTAAACCATTTGCTTCAACAACTTTATTCAATACTTTTTTAACAAGGAAAAGCATCGTTACCAATAATAACAACACCACTACTAATGCTCCTAATACAATCATATTAGAAACTGCATCTCCACCACCTTGTCCCTGAGCGCCGTCTGTACTTGCAGTAGCAGCTGGAGCTTCAGCTTTTGGTTCAGATACATACGCCAAAATATCGTCAATATTTTGGTCAGATAAACCTGGGAAGTCGTTCATCACAACTTTGTTCCACTCGTTGAACAGTTTTACTGCACGAGCGTCACCAGATTTAATCAAAGATGAACTACTTTTAATCCACTTGTGTAGCCATTCTACATCCCCCTCGTGACGTTCAACAACTCCACGCAATGCAGGTCCTGTAGAAGCTCCGTCCAACTTGTGACATGCCGCACAGTTAGAATTAAACAATTCCTTACCTTTTGCTGCGTCCTGAGCAAACGAAATTGTAGAAAACGATAGCATTAATGCTAAACAAAAGAATAAAATCTTTGAAAACGAATTATGGTTACCCACTTTTTTCATAGTTATAAATTGATTTTCAACTAAACTTGGTCTTTTAATAACAGCGATAATCAACTATTATTCAATACACCTTATTTACAAACTCCGACAAAAATACAATTTATGCATAACTCTTAAAACCTTTAACGACCTTAATCTTTAATTTATACGCGTTCTAAATAAAGCTATCTCACGCAATTTTCAAGAATAATTGTAAATTTGCTTCAAATACATTTCATTATGAGAATTTTAAGAATATTTCCGGTTCTTTTTTGCTTGTTTTTTATGCATACAATAAGTTATGCACAAGAGAAAAATAACGCGATTCAAGAGCCTTTAGCCATAAAAAAACTCGTTGAAGCCAAAAGAAACACTACCTCTTCATCTTTGAATACGGATAAATACAATATTCAGATTTTTTACGGAAAAAACGATCAGGCAAAAGCAGCGTTAACTCGCTTTAAAAAACTGTATCCAGAGATGGAAGCTACAGTGATTTACTCCAATCCTTCATACAAGGTTTTGGCAGGAAATTTCAAAACGCGTTTAGAAGCTGAACGCCATCTTCAATCTATCAAAAAGGATTTTGAAAATTCACTACTGCTTCGTCCAGGAAAATAAAATAAAAAATCCCGTTGTACGTGTACAACGGGATTTTTTTTATCGCTACTTCTTGGATTTGCTATCCAACGATGTTTATAATTTTTCCTGGAACGACAATTAACTTTTTAGGCTCGCGTCCTTGTAATTGTGCTTGTGTTCTTTCATCAGCTAAAATAATCTTCTCGATTTCTTCTACACTTAGATCCAAAGCTAATTCAATTTTGAAACGCATCTTTCCATTAAAAGAAACAGGGTATTCTTTTGCCTCTTCAACTAAGTACCCTGCCTTAAATTCAGGGAATGGTTGATTGGAAATTGTTTCTTTATGTCCTAACATGCTCCAAAGTTCTTCTGCAATATGTGGCGCATAAGGTGCTATCAAAATAGCTAATGGTTCTAAAATTGCACGGTGGTGACATTTTTGTTGCCCTAACTCATTCACACAAATCATAAATTGTGATACAGAGGTATTGAACGAAAAGGCTTCAATATCTTCTTGTACTTTTTTAATTGTTTTATGAAGTGATTTATACATCTCTTTGGTTGGTTCTTCCTCAACCACGACAACAGCTGTATCATCCGCATATAATCTCCACAGTTTTTTCAAGAAACCAAACACACCTGAAATACCAGCCGTATTCCAAGGTTTTGCTTGTTCTAATGGACCTAAGAACATTTCGTATAAACGAAGCGTATCTGCTCCATATTCTTGACAGATATCATCTGGGTTTACCACGTTATAGTAAGACTTCGACATTTTCTCGACTTCATGTCCTACAACGTACTTTCCGTTGGCGTTACAAATAAACTCTGCAGTAGCGTAATCAGGTCTCCATGCTTTGAATCCCTCCATATCTAATTCAGACGAATTATTCACTAAACCAACATAAGCATACAACTGTTGAACCTTCTCCTCTTTAATCATATCTTTTGAAATGAAAGTATTCGTTCCTTCTATACGATAAACGAAAGCTGAAGTTCCCAAAATCATTCCTTGATTGATTAATTTTGCGAAAGGTTCTTCTGTAGGAGCTACGCCGATATCTTTTAAAAATTTATTCCAAAAACGGCTATACAATAAGTGACCTGTTGCGTGTTCACTTCCTCCTATATATAGATCAACATTTTGCCAATAGTCTAATGCTTTTTCTGAAGCGATAAATTCTTCATTTGTCGGATCCATATAACGCATCCAATACCAAGAAGAACCTGCCCATCCTGGCATTGTATTCAACTCTAATGCAAATACTGTTTTTTCATCAATTTGATCATTGGATACAACTTGGTTGTTAACGGTATCCCATGCCCATGTATGTGCGTTTCCTAATGGTGGTTGTCCATCTTCTGTTGGCAAGTACTTTTCAACTTCTGGCAATACGATTGGCAAATACGCCTTGTCAATCATCTTAGGCAATCCATTCACATAGTACACAGGGAAAGGTTCTCCCCAATAGCGTTGACGAGAAAAAACCGCATCGCGCAAACGATAGTTAGTCTTTCCTTTTCCTTGTCCTAGTTCTTCTATTGCAGCGATAGCTTTAGCTGAAGCTTCTTTGTACTCCAACCCATTTAAGAAATCTGAATTTTCCAATACAAAACCTTCTTTTTCTGCAAAAGCCTCTTCACTAATATCTTGATTGAAAATATTTTTAATTGCAATACCAAAGTGTTTAGCAAAGGCATAGTCACGCGTGTCTCCAGCAGGAACAGCCATAACAGCTCCCGTTCCATACCCGGCTAACACATAATCTCCAATCCAAATCTCAATAGGTTCTTTGGTAAATGGATGTTCTGCATAAGCACCTGTAAAAACACCTGATATTTTTTTCACATCAGCCATACGATCGCGTTCGCTTCTTTTTGAAGTTGCTTCGATATAAGCTTCAACTGCTTCTTTTTGCTGAGCTGTTGTGATTTTTCGCACTAAATCATGTTCTGGTGCTAATGTCATAAAACTCACACCAAAAATAGTATCAGGTCTTGTAGTAAATACTTCAATTGTATCTTCTGACTCTTTTACTTTAAAAACAACAGAAGCTCCGACTGATTTTCCAATCCAATTGCGTTGACTTTCTTTCAAGCTTTCTGTCCAATCGATTGTATTTAATCCTTGCAACAAACGCTCTGCATAAGCAGAAATACGCATGCTCCATTGTTTCATTTTTTTGCGCACCACAGGATGTCCTCCACGCTCTGACAAACCGTCTTTGATTTCGTCATTTGCCAAAACTGTTCCCAATGCAGGACACCAGTTAACTTCTGTTTCGGCCAAGTACGTCAAACGGTACTGTAACAAAATACGTTCTTTTTCTTCTGTTGAAAAAGCATTCCACGTAGACGCGGTAAATACTTCAATTGCATCATCACAAACCGCTTGAACACCCGCATTTCCATTTTGTTCAAATAAAGCAATCAATGTTTCGATAGATTCTGCCTTATCCGATACTTTATTGTACCAAGAATTGAACAACTGAATAAAAATCCACTGTGTATGTTTGTAGTAATCTGCGTTAGAAGTTCGAATCTCACGAGACCAATCGAAAGAAAAACCAATTTGATCTAATTGTTCTCTATAACGGGCAATATTTACTTCTGTTGTAATAGCGGGATGTTGACCTGTCTGAATAGCGTATTGCTCAGCAGGTAATCCGAAGCTATCATATCCTTGAGGATGTAATACATTAAATCCTTTGTGTCTTTTATATCTTGCAAAAATATCCGAGGCGATATACCCTAGAGGGTGTCCCACATGCAGTCCTGCTCCTGATGGATAAGGAAACATATCTAGTACATAGTACTTGGGTTTATCAGATTGATTTGAGGTTTTAAAAGTTTGATTGTCTTTCCAAAACTTTTGCCATTTTGCTTCAATTTCGCTTGGATTGTATTTCATAGTACAAATATCATTTATTACACCTGTTCTCCTTCGAACTACTCGAAAAAAAACGCCATCGTGTCGCAAAAATAAACTATATTATTAAGAAAGAGAAAACTTTAATTCACTTACTTACCACAAAACAACACAGAAGCGCTATTTGTTTATTTTTTAATTAGTCGTTTCATAACATAATCTAGGGCTTCATCGCTTGGTATCGCTATTGAAGGTTGCACTCCTAATTGATCCAATCGCTTTCCATCAGCCGTGTAATAATCGGCAGTCGGCAAGACCAGCGTAAATCCTTCTGCCAAAGAAAATCGCTCACTATTCAACATCGCACCTGCTGTCTTTTCTCCCACTACCAAAGCGCGCCTTTGTGATTGAAGTGCGTATACCAATGGTTCTGCAGTACTTGCCGTTTTTCCGTTGATTAGCACATACAAATCACCTGTAAACCTAGCCGTATCTGCTGGTTTTGCAAACAAGGAAATTCCTTCTTGGCGATGAATATTCGCCACCAATGCTGTAGCGTTTGGATCACTAAAAGCCCTAAAAGCTGATCGTTGGGCTGAAGTGGGTAATTGCGAATGATGATCAAACCATTGACGCGTCAAAAAAACACCTCCATCGTATGTTGCGGTGGCAACGTGATTGGCAAAAGTTAACCCCGCCTCAATGGAGCCACCTGTATTGTTTCTTAAATCAACAATCAGGTGCATTGTGTTCCGTTGTTCAATCAAGCGGAAAACATCTTCCATTTCCTCAGCCGAACCGCCAAAACTGCTAATTGTTAGCACGCCTATTCCCTCACCCTTATCTTCAAAACTCAAGTGTCTTTCTCTGACCTTCTCAGCTGTATTTTCCATTTGACCTCTCACTAACGCAAAATGAGAAAAAGGAAGTTTCTGTGCGTAGTAATAAAAAGCAAAAACAAGTTCCAAGTCATCATTAACTTCCGTGGAAAGATCTATCATTTTACTTTTAAACGTTTGCCATGGTTTGTCTTCAATCAAACGTCGATTATAAAGATATCGTTCTGTATCTTTAAATACCTGATCCAAAACACTTTGATAATCAGCTAAAGGCAAAGGTTCAACGAGTGGCACACCAGACATCGTTGCACGTACCGTTTCACTTTTTGTAGTCAAATTGACTTGCAGTTTTCTCTCTTCCACTGTTCCTTTAAAATAGTAATTACCCAAAGGGGAACGAAAGATTCCATCGAGTAACAAACGACCGTCTTCGCATGTAATTTTTCCTTCATCTACTACAATAAAGCATCCTTCTTTGAACGAAGAGGTAAACGTGCGACCTAAAAAGGAAGTCCAGCGACCTAAAATAATCTTATCAGCTCCTTTCCGCGTATGTGCGCGAAAGGTATTCTCTTCTGCTTCTATCGATAAAATCAAACGAACCTGACCGATATCAGGATGGCTGAATTCTACTTTCCAATCACCACGCAATAATGGATGCGGATGCGTTCCTTCTGCTTTTATTTGACAGCTAAAAAAGCTCAACACGCTCATCAATGCAACGATTAACATTCTTTTCATTTCCTATGTATTTTCAATTAACACAGCAAAACTGCACATTAAAACTACAGCCTAAACAAGTTTGGGATGAACAACAACGATTTGGGATGAACAGCAAGCACTGTGAGACATCCAACTAACGATATGCGAAGATGTACGAGTAAAAAAACTATTTTTGATATATTTTCAGCGCTTGAATGTACGTCCTTGAAACAGGAATTTCATGCTGAACCTCTTTCAAATACAATTTACCTCCTTGCGCATTGCCTTTTACATTTAGAAGATAGTTTACATTGATTAAGTAAGAACGATGACAATATTGTATTGCTTTCAAAGAAAGTTGTTCTTTTAACTTTTTCAAAGGCAAACGCATGAGTTGCTGCTTCATCTCCTCTCCTTCCAGGTAGTAAACGGTACAGTAGTTTCCTTCGGATTGTGCATAAACAAAATCGGTCTCCTGTAGTTGATATGTCTCTTGTAAAACGTCTGTTTTTATACTTACAACAGACACTTCTTCATCGGATTCTTGATCAGATTTTTGGTCATTTGTTTTACAACTAATCCCAAGAGGAGCACCTTCTCTGCCTTCGTTATCAATTACATACTGAAGTAAGCTGTGAATTGCATAAATTGGCAAACCGATCAACAAAGTATAAAACAACATTTCCAACCAGCCTAAAAAAGTTAAAGAATAGGCATAAATAACCTTGCTGTTATACCAATAGCTCCAAATCGAACAAGTAAACAAGACGAAACTGGCTTGTTTCACTTCTCTCTTCCAATTCCAAAGATTATGGGATTGAAGAAACAACAAATCACTAAGTAAAAAACTTGAAAAGCCAAAAAAACCATAAGGCAATAAAAGCAGATATTTATTGGTATGGACAAAGTTATACGTCCCGAAAGGTTGAAAAACCGCAATAAAAAAATAGCACAAACCGCCTAACAACAAGGAGGATAGCAGTGTGTTTCTCAACGATTTCCATTGTTCAAATAGCATCATGTTTCACGAAATAAACGAAGGTTTCTCCAGTGTATTTCTCAGCATTATCCACTAAATTATACTGTTAGGCTACTTATTTTCACCTCTTTTCCTAGGAGGAGGAAAAGTATTTCTTTCGTCATTTTTCATTTTCTTGCCTCGCATAATTCCTGATTCACTACCAATTTCCCTTCTATTATCATACAAAATACAAAGAAATAAACTATATTTATAACAATTAGAAAAGTTTAATCGTTATTATCTTTTAAAAACATTTTTGTTTCTTAATTTTACAGCTTTAAAAATTGCACTATGACGTCTACTTATGAAAAATACCAAAAGCGAAAACTAATTTCGTCTTATTTTTCTGTAATACTCAGTATTTTCTTGGTTCTCACCTTATTGGGGGCCTTGAGTTTATTTGTCATTAACTCAGAGCGAATCTCAAATAACTTTCGCGAAAATATTCCGATGACTATTTTCTTTACGGATAAGGCTTCTCAGGGTGATTTTGATCAATTTACAAAAGAGCTCAATGCGTCGCCTTATATCAAAACTTTCAATTTTGTTTCTAAAGAAGAAGCTGCTGAAAGTCAAAAGGAGGATTTAGGCGAAAATTTCCTAGAATTCTTAGGTTATAATCCATTGCAAAACTCATATGACCTTTACATCAAAGGAGATTATGTTGTTAGTGATAGTTTGGCAAACATCGAAAAAAGCTTATTAGAGACACCTCATGTTGATGAGATATTATACGACAAGCAATTAGTAGAGTTGGTGAATAACAATATTACGCGTATTACGAACTGGGTATTGATCATTGCTGGAGTTCTTACCATTATTTCCATGTTGTTAATCAACAGCTCTTTGCGTTTATTGATTTTTTCTAGTCGTTTCACTATTAAAACCATGCAAATGGTTGGAGCAACCAAACGTTTTATTCGCCGTCCATTTATTTGGCACAGCATTCGTTTGGGTCTTGTTGGCTCGATATTAGCAGTTATTGCTTTAGTTGCTTTAACGCTTTACCTCGATAAAAAATTTCCAGATCTAGAACTAAATCCTGCTACTAATTTTATTCCTTTAGTTGTTGTTGGACTAGGTCTAATCTTAATGGGTATTATCATAACAACCATTAGTACATTTTTCGCTACACAGCGATTCTTAAATCTTAAATCAGACGAACTTTATTAAATATGAAAAAAGACAATACCCCTTCCGGTTTTTTGTTTACCAAACAGAATTACACGTTGCTATTGGCTAGTTTTGCCCTTATTGCGTTGAGTTTTATCCTAATGGGAGGAGCTTCGAATGATGATCCTACACAATTTAATGAAGATATTTACAGCTTTAGACGCATCCATTTAGCTCCTGCAGTGTTCTTTATTGGCATAGGTGTTGCTGTATATTCAATTATCAAAAAAGACAAAAAACAATCATAACAAACTAATTTATGGATTTAATACAAGCCATCCTTCTAGCCATTGTAGAAGGACTTACTGAATATTTACCCGTTTCATCTACAGCTCATATGGTATTTTTGAGCTCCTATTACGGGATTCAGGAAGATGATTTCGTTAAACTTTTTCAAACAGCTATTCAATTCGGTGCAATTTTGGCCGTTGTTGTTTTATACTGGCGTAAGTTTTTTGATTTCACTCGTATTTCATTCTATAAAAAATTAATACTTGCTGTAATTCCAGCTTTGGTATTGGGGAAGCTTTTTGACGAAAAAATTGACGCTGTTTTAGGCGAAACTATTTACATTGCTATTATGCTTATTGTAGGAGGTTTTGTCCTCATTTTTATCGACAAATTCTTCAAAAATCCCAAAACTACTAGAGAAGAAGATATCACTGTAAAACAAGCGATAAGCATTGGTTTTTGGCAGTGTTTGGCCATGATGCCAGGAACGAGTCGTTCTGCTGCGTCTATTATCGGTGGAATGCAACAAGGATTGTCTCGTCAAGTGGCGGCAGAGTTTTCCTTTTTCTTGGCTGTTCCTACAATGGCTGCAGTAACGGTTTATTCAATTGTATTGAAAAAATACGAGTCTGGAAAAATGGGATATGAACTCCTTTTCGAAAACAGTGACAACTTAAAATTATTCCTTTTAGGCAATGTTTTGGCCTTTGTTGTGTCTATCGTTGCTATCAAATTCTTCATTGGAATCATTAAAAAATACGGATTTAAACCTTGGGGATATTACCGCATCATTGCAGGGGTTATCTTACTTGTTTACTTCGGATACTTAAAAAATTAAACATGCAATTTTCAGCAGAAGCTTTTCAGGAAGGTCAAGTCTTATTGATT
Source organism: Myroides sp. WP-1 (assembly GCF_014145635.1). Taxonomy (GTDB): domain Bacteria; phylum Bacteroidota; class Bacteroidia; order Flavobacteriales; family Flavobacteriaceae; genus Flavobacterium. Next base: position 100,380 of record NZ_JACHTC010000002.1, on the reverse strand, counting down.
GACAAGCCTTTACATTGGTCCTCTTTTCAAGCCGTAAACAAAATTAAATGGCTTTTAAAAAAAGAATATGGACTAAAAAAAATTAAAGTTGGTCATGCCGGAACTTTAGATCCCTTAGCAACCGGATTATTGCTAATCTGTACAGGGAAAGCCACGAAGACAATCACAGAATTACAAGGGCAAGAAAAAGAGTATACAGGAACTTTCTATTTGGGTGCTACAACACCTTCTTACGACTTAGAAACCGAAGTAAATCAAACCTTCCCTATCGATCATATTACGCAAGAGATGATCGAACAAACAAGAGCTAGTTTTTTAGGAACAACTCAACAACGTCCTCCAATTTTTTCTGCGTTGAAAAAAGACGGAAAGCGATTGTATGAACATGCAAGAAATGGAGAAGAGGTCGAAATTAGTACCCGTCCTATCACAATCTCCGATTTCGAATTAACGCGTATTGCTTTACCTGAAATTGACTTTAGAGTAGCTTGCTCAAAGGGAACGTATATTCGTTCACTGGCTTTTGATTTTGGAGAAAAACTACAAAGCGGTGGTCATTTAACGGCTTTACGCCGCACAAAGATTGGCAACTATGACGTGGCTAATGCATGGAGCATTGAAGCGTTTGAAAATGCGGTTGTTCATAACATATAGTATGAGCTACCGCATCTTTGACAAACAAGTTTATTAGAAACCAAAACGTTATAGTTCTATAATTTTTTTAATCTATTGCACTAAAAAAGTATGGAGTAACACACCTATGTGCTTCTATTGTTTTGGTTTATAAAAAAATCTGTTTTTTTATAATTAATCTCCTAGCGCTAGTTGATTTTTTACCAAATTGTAATATTCTCCTTTAATAGATACTAATTCCTCATGGTTGCCTTGTTCCAGCACTTTTCCTTTTCCAAACACAATTATATTGTCAGCATCTCTAACTGTAGAAAGTCGATGAGCTATAATTATAACAGTCTTACTCTTAAAAAAAATCTGTAAATTATCATGAATCTTTTTTTCGTTTTCAGCATCTAAAGCAGAAGTAGCTTCATCGAAAAAAATAAAATGCGGGTTTTTATATATAGCTCGGGCAATTAATATTCTTTGTTTTTGCCCTCCTGAAATTCCATTCCCTGCTGCACCTATTTTTGTATTAATTCCAAGAGGTAACTCGTTAATAAATTCATCTATATTAGCGATATTGATAGCATTTTTCATTTTTACATTATCAATTATTTCATCCCCCATAGCTATATTACGCTCAATCGTATCAGAAAAAATATATCCATCTTGCATTACGACTCCACAATTTTCCCTAATACTTCTTGGGGATAATTTAGAAAGATTCTCTTCATTATAATAAATATTCCCTTTTGTTGGTTCGTAAAACTTTAAAAGCAGTTTCATTAAAGTAGTTTTACCACTTCCACTCGCACCTACAATAGCTGTAACTTTTCCTTCTGGAAAGTATAAATTAACACAGTCTAATATAGTCCTAGATTTAGGTCCTTCATACTGAAAGGTTACATTGGAAAATCTAATTCCGTTTAGGCTATTCTTGTTATCTGACTTTTCAAAATTAATTTTGATTTTATTAAAATACTCTTGTTCTTCTTCTTTATGATTTTGAACATCATTTAGCCTAGCTAAACTGAGTTTAGCATCCTGTAGTGAACGAAAAAAAGAGATTAGTTGATTAATTGGTGAGTTCATTTGTCCAATAATATAAGATACGCTCAACAAAGCACCTAATGACATTTTACTATAGACAACTAAATATGCCGCAAAGAAAGTCACTATAATATTTTTTAATTGATTTATAAAATCAAATCCTGAAAGTTGTATTTGATCAAGTTTCAGAATACGCATATTAGTTTTAAAAAGTCTCTCCTGTATTTTTTCCCATTCTTTACGTTTAAAATCCTCATACTGATTCAATTTCATTTCTGAAGCGCCTTTGATTATTTCATAAATATTTTCTTGATTTTCACTTTTTTGTTGAAAACGAAAATAGTCTAATATTTTTCTCTTTCTCATCCAATAAAAAGACCACAAAATCGAAATTATGGTTAAACTAAAATAAACAACCATCATACAAAAATTATAATGCCACAAAACACCAAAAAAAACAAAAAAAGTCAGCATTGAAAACAAAGTCAGTAAACTATCAGAAGTTAAAAAATGTTCTATTTTTTCATGATCTTGAATACGTTGGCTAAAATCACCTGTCTTTTTTGTCTCAAAAAAAATAATAGGTAAACGAAGAGTCCTTTTTAAAAAATCGGATATAATCTTGATATTAATTTTTGTTCCAATGATAAGCATAATCCAATTTTGAAAAGCTGCAAAGACAATATTTCCAAAGAAAAAGGTTAGCTGTGCTAACAAAATAAAAGTTATCAATGATAAATTCTTTTTATTCACACCCTCATCTATTAATTGTTTAGTCAAAATTGGAAATCCAAGAGAGATAAAAGAACTAAGTGTTAAAAGTACAAACAACCAAAAAAAATATTTTTTAAATAATTTTAAATAATCAAATAGATGCCTCATACTTATTTTAACCAATTTTTTGTTTTTTTGTTCAAAAAAAAACGAAGTTGGTGTCAAAAAAAGCGATACTCCTTTGTCATCACTAGCCAACCAAGATGAAATGAAGTTTTCTTCTGACAGTGAAATAATCCCGTATCCAGGATCAGCAATTTTATAAATACTCTTTTTTGAAAAAAAATTTTTATGAATTTTATATAATACTACAAAGTGATTCCTGTTCCAATGTAAAATACAAGGCAGAAACTCATTATCAATATCGCTTGGCTTTAACCTAGCAGCCATAGTTTTAAAACCTAGTTTATTAGCTCCCTCACTTAGTCCCATTAATGACACACCTTCTCTTGTAATAAAGCATTGATCACGCAAAAACTGTAAGTCAAATTCTTTACCATGAAACAAAGCAACCATAGCTAAACATGCAGGACCACAATCCATTTGATCATGTTGAGGAATGAATTTCATAATTTAAACAGCTAGTTTAAGTACTTTTTCTATATATTCATCATGTAATTTTCTATTTATAATATTATTCTTATCTAAAGAATAAAGGAAAAAAAATTGTACCCCAGCTGGTAAAGAGCTTATATTTTTTGATAGGTTGTATGAACTCTCAATAAATTCACTTTTTTTATTTTTAATAAAATATTCGATATTCTGTTTTGCCATATTTAAATAAAAAAACTTTTTATTTTCCACTTGTTCTACATTCTTAAAAACATGATAAATCATATTGTTTTTTTCAAATTCCGACAATTCTTTATCATGTATGATTCTTTCAATTATACTATTTATAATATAATCCGCCCATTGCAGATATTCTGTATATCCCTCTTCAATAATCGATTTCATTTCAACTTTATAGACATCTTTAAAAGGTTTATTATTCACAATACAATTAATAGAATCAATAGCTAAAGAAAGTGCTGTTTGATAATCCTTTGCAGCAAATAGCACCCTATATTTATTAATTATTTGTTCAAATGTAATTGATAGCCTTAAATTCTCATTATCTCTTAAAATTGAATATGCCTGCAGTATTTCATCAGACAATAAATTCAAAGCTAGACTATAATTCTTCCTTTTGTAATGATAAAAAGCAACCATTGGAAGATACAAAAGTTTAAGGTGTTGGAAGAGATCATTAGACAATTGTGAATGAGCTACATCAACCTTAGAAATCCAAAATGCAGCAAGATCTAAATTATTCGTTCTACACAAGCTCAAGTTTTTTTCATATAAAGAAAAACAATAATATAAATCAATCGTATTTTCTTTATTTGAATTGTTAATTACTACATTTTTAATATCATAAAAAATATGTTTTCTCTCAAATTGATTCTTCTTTGTAGGAATTAAAATCTCTTTTTCTAAATTTGTTTTAATATCTAAAATCATCCTTTATTAATATTTAGTAATTCACCATCCTCAATATATTGCATAATAAGTTTATCCTCAATATTTAATTTGAAAGAAGGACATGCTCTAATTCCTTTAAACCATGATATTGGGCAATGCCCTCCACAAACCGGTAAAAACTCGCATGCATTACAATTCTCACTATTGTTATTTTTATTTCTTATATCATTATACCAATTTCTTAAAGGCATGTCTTGACTGTCTTTTAAATGAATACTTTGATCCGACACATTTCCAATTATCAAATCATTATTAGCTTCGAAATCTGGGGTATAAGGCACCTCCCAACAATATGATATTTCACCTTTTGCATCTATTAATTCGTTATTTTCTGAAGTAGTCATACAAGTACTAAAAGTTCTTTGAGGAACTAATTCATGCTTCCTAAAATTTAGCTCTTTCATTTTTAAAAACCACCCAATTTCTAAATCAGCAAAATGTGTCATGCTTAAACCTATTTTTTTATTTGCATTATTATTTCCCCAGTCATGAACAGCAGCAAAACTCATTTGTATTTTATCTTGAATTTTCAAATCATGAAAAAAATCTAATAATTTATCTACTTCTAAATAATTATTTTCATGAACATTAACACGAATTAGAATAGATACATTCTCTTTTTTATAAAGAGGATCATTAATAGCATTAACAATATTTCTCACAATAAACTCAAAAGTAGGTTCTTTCTTTTTCGTAAATCTACTGTTATCATGCGTATCTTGAGTTCCATCTATGGTAATTTGAAAACTTTTAATCTGCATATTTGCGACTAAATCTTGAAAATTTTTTCTATTCAAATTCAAACCATTTGTTATCATAGAAGCGCTGTAACTTAAATCATTATTACTACAAAAATTTAAAAGTCGCTCACTTAAATCCCTTATCGCATTGATTCCCATCAAAGGTTCAGCACCATACCAAACAATATCTAAACCTGAGTATTCCTTAAGAGATAGTTTATTTTTAATATACTCAAAAATTTTTTCTGACAAATCCTCCGTTATACTCAATTTACTGTGCACTTGTCCACAATACTCGCACCCCAATTGACAATTAGCAGAAGGAGTAATTGTCATGGATAAAATATCACTGTCTAATTTTGAAATTTCAAATTCATTTAATACGGTATCCAATTCATCTTCTAATTCAGGAACAACTATCTCAGAAAATATTAATCGATCTATTAGATGATCTTCTAAAGTAAAAAAATTATTGTTCATCAATTTTTTTATAGTTTCATTATTAAGTATGATGACATCTCCTGTTCTTGTAGAATATACTAATTTTTGACTCTCTTTATTATCAATAAAAGAATCTGTAATTATTACATATTTAGATAACTTATATTTCATATTTTTTTATTTTATTAAAATAGTAAATATTGATACAGGCAAAAAAATCACCTGTATCAACTTTTAGGTCGTTCTAATTATTTCCGTTACATGCAGAATTTTTTCCACACTTAGATTTTGTAGAACAAGGAATTTCTAACTTCCCTTGACCTCCTCTAATTCCATTTAGCATAGAACCTTCTATACTCTCAATAGATTTCGATTTTTTTAAATCATTTAATCTAGAAATTAAATCTTTGTTTTTCATAATTTAAAAAATTAATATTATAGATCTTTTTTTAATTTATAGTCCTCAGATCATTTGTTAGACTTTTTAGTTTAATCTATGTTTTTCTTCTTCATTACTAGTAGTTGTTTGTTTCAAACCGATATTTGAATTTCCTATTTTATAAGACAGAGAAAACACAACATATTGCGTGTCATAATATTGACGAAAAGATTGCGCAATATGTTGCGTCACATTTGAAATTTTAGCCCTATCTGACCCTAAAATATTATTAGCTTTTAACGTAGCTTGTAATTTTTTATCCTGCAAGAATACAGTAATACCTACCGCTAAATTAGAACTCGCACTTGTTTTACTTTCTATAAATTTCTTTGGAAAATCTTGTTCATAAACAACTTCAGCAAAAAGTGTTTTCTCTTTATTTAGCGAAAAATTTTGAGTTGTAGAAAAATAAGCTCCCCATCCAGAATACTTCTCCTCTAAATATGCTGTATTCGTCTTAGTTTGACTGTAAAACACAGTTAAATCAATAGCAGAATTCCACCAATTCAAAATATTAAAATTGGTATACTCATAAAAAGTAATATCATCTGATGAATAATAATTTAGCCTAATAAATTTTTGAAAATCATTTTCTTCATTATGGATGGTTAATTGACCAACCCCCTCAGTTGCTCTTGAAAATGAAATATTTGTGTAAAACAGATTTCCATACATATAGGATAGCTCTATATTATCTCGCAGAGAGGGTTGTAAGAAAGGATTTCCCTCTTCATAAGAATTTGCATTTAAATACCAACGAGCAGGATTTAAATTAGAATATAATGGACGTTCAACTCTTCTTCCATATTGGAAAAAAAAACTATGTACTTCATTTAATGCGTAAGAAATATAAAAAGTAGGAAATAGTTTTACATAATTATTCTTATTTGTTTGATTAATACTAGAAGAATACCCCTTATTTTGTGTTGCCTCAGCTCGTAGTCCTGCTTTTAGTTCCCATTTATCACCTAGAGTTCTATTTGCAGAAACGTAAATAGCTTGAATATTTTCCTCATAAGTGAATTTGTCCGTTTGATCAAAATCCTCTATACTAGAATCTGAAATAGCAATATGGTTAGTCGTTTTAGTAAAACTCATTTTCCCTCCTACCGAAAATGTACCCCAAGAAATGGGAAAATCTAGATCTAACTTACTTGATAAATTACCCGTATCTTGATTATTTTTATTAGTCCAAAGAGTATAAGGTTCTATTATGTTATGATAGATTCTTGTTTGATTAAACTGCTCATTTTTTTTATCAGAAGAATAGTTTAAATAATCTAAATCAACAGTGATCTTTGTACCTATTGTATCTAATTTAGAAAGAAATGAAAGTGTAAATCCGTGATTAGAATTCTCTTTTTCTATATACCCGAAAGATTCCTTAATCTTTTCTATTTCTTTGTTTTGTATGGAATAAATATCTATTTTCCCATATTGCTTCACCTTAGGTTTAGTACTATTTCCTAAGTATTGAAAACTGAACCTAGTTTTATCTGTTATATTATATCCTAAATTTAAAATAGCTCCAAAACTATATCCCTTGGTTTTATTGTAGACTTCACTTTTCCAATGCGCAGTAGGATAGTAATAATTTATATCATTTGTATAAACATCTTCTTTATGCAGAATTGACACATCTAAGAGGACACTAAATCTTTCTTTTTGATAATTGAAATTATTTCCTATAGAAAATGATGGATAAATTGCTTGTTTATAATTCGATCTAGCTGTATTGCTCCAACTATTTTTAGTTGTTTTTTTTAAATTAATATTAATCACCCCACTATCTCCTTCTGCACTATAGTTTGAAGGAGGAATAGTAATTACTTCAATATTTTTAATATTATCCGTTGCAATGCCTTTTAAAAAGTTTATCAAATCATCTCCTGATAATTCTACAAGCCTATCATCAATCATAATGGCCGCATTACTTTTACCAATCATGGCAATATTGTTATTTTGAACGCGCACACCGGGTGTTACTCTCAAAGCATCAAGCACATCTCCACCTGTTGAATTAATAGAATTTTCAACGTTAAAAATCAATCGATCTGCCTTTCTTTCAATTCGTTTCTTTTGTGTTGCTATTGTAATTTCATCTAGTAGCATGGCGTTATCTACCTCAACTACTCCTAAATCTATATTCTCTGTTAACACAATTTTCTCACTCAAAAACGCTTGTTCATAATTTTTTATAACCAATAGATAATTTCCGTTCTCTGCTGAAATTTTAAAATCACCTAAACTATCTGTATATACAGAACTAACTAATTCATCATTATCAGTTCTGGCTAAATAAACTAAAGCAAATGCTAAAGGATCCTTGTTTTGATCAATCACCTTTCCTGTTAACATGTGTTGCTGCGCGTAAAGAACACTGTCTAAACAACAAAAGAGTAATACACAAAAGGCAATAAGAGTAGATTTCATAATTTTTTTGTCCAAGTTTACATTAGTTAACAAATAAGCATATTTTCTTTTTTTCAACTTTATTCTAAACTACAACTAAAAAATTATCTAAAAAACTAAGAATAAACAACTTAACAAAAACAATATGTAGGATATTATTTTTGTTAAAATCCCGCATAATGAGAATTACAACTATAAAAGATTCTGTTTTTTAACCACTTGAATAAGCTCTAGGTTATCGCGAACGTCAAACTCTTTCAACATTTTACTAATTCGCTTCTGTACTGCACTATGACTTAGATTTACAACCTCCGGTAATTGAGAAACTTTAAATCCAGCCCCTAAATAACTCAGTATTTCTCTATTTTTAGATTCTAAAAGTGATGTGGTCTTTTGAAGTTGTGCGATTGCTTTTTTCACTCCATTACTATAGTAAGTCTCATTTATCCCTTCAGCGTTAACTATCGCTCTGAATTGATCAGGAGTAAAATCCGATTTTAGAATTAAAGCGTTGAGAATTTCTTGTTTATAAATATTGTACAACACAATAGAGGCTTTCTGACTGATTACCATAATAATCTTACAATCAGGAAAACATCTTCGAATAACTTTTGCACAATCAAACCCTGTTCGTATATTCTTTTCTTCAAAAGCTTCCATATTATGTCCAAGAATGGCTACATCAAATTTTAATCGTTGTAAAAGTTTAGTATAAACCTCCTCACAACTCTTTGCTGTGTAATACTTGTTAACAGAATTATTTAGGGCCAATATATAGCCATCCAAACACATTAGGTGATCATCCGCAAGTAATATATTCATCTTTATTCTTTTATTTGAAAGCAGTCAAAAAAGATTATTTTTTCGCTTGAAAAACAACCACCACTCACTTCTTTTATTATTTTAACAACCAATTTAAACACTTATTAAATAACCGAAAAACAATAAACATATTTTAACAAAATAAAAAGTAAAAATAATTAATATTAACGAATAAATATTAACTAATATTCAAAAAACAAAGATTTAAATCAAACCAAGGAGAGTAGAAAAATTACTCTATGTTATTTTTTATTCAACTTGAAGAACATTATATAACGATCTAAAAAAGACGGAAAGCGATTGTATGAACATGCAAGAAATGGAGAAGAGGTCGAAATTAGTACCCGTCCTATCACAATCTCCGATTTCGAATTAACGCGTATTGCTTTACCTGAAATTGACTTTAGAGTGGCTTGCTCAAAGGGAACGTATATTCGTTCACTGGCTTTTGATTTTGGAGAAAAACTACAAAGCGGTGGTCATTTAACGGCTTTACGCCGCACAAAGATTGGCGACTATGACGTGGTTAATGCGTGGAGCATTGAAGCGTTTGAAAAGAGAGTAATAGATTCTAAATCAATATAAAAAACAAGAGGCTACACTGTTAGTGTAGCCTCTCTCATTTGATCGTATTAAAGCAATTATTCATTTAAAATTACCTCCTCAAGCTGAGACAGCTCTTCCGGTGTAAACATACGATACGTTATTGTAAAGGTTTTTTGCTTGGGCGTTTCTAACGAAAAACCTCCTGCACCAAAACCATCCGTTACATCTAGAGTAAAATGAGCGTGTTTCCAATATTCAAAGAGATCGCGATCTACCCAAAAATCAAAACCGCATACCTCTCCGATCTTAACATCGCGGCGTCTCAAGTAATACCCTCCTTTGACAAAACACATGGGTTGTGTTCCTTCACAACAGCCTCCAGCCTGATAGAACATCAAATCTCCATTTTCGGCTTGTAGTTCTTGAATCAGTGCTTTTGCTTTTTCTGTTACATCAATACGGCTAACTTTTGACATCTCTTTATGTGTTTTAGAAAAATCCTAATTTGTTTTTATTATATGAAATCAACATATTTTTTGTCTGACGATAATGCCCTAACATCATTTTGTGATTCTCACGTCCAATACCCGATTGTTTATATCCACCAAAAGGAGCACCCGCAGGATAATTGTGATAGTTATTGACCCAAACACGCCCTGCTTTAATAGCTCTAGGAATTTGATACAACTGATGTGCATCGCGCGTCCATACTCCTGCACCTAATCCATATAGTGTGTCATTGGCAATTTCTATCGCCTCTTTCTCATCTTTAAATGTCGTTACCGCTAATACAGGGCCGAAAATCTCCTCTTGGAAAATGCGCATTTTATTATGTCCTTTAAACAATGTAGGTTGGATGTAATATCCCGTTTCTAAATCACCTCCTAAATGATGAACATCTCCACCTACTAGCACTTCAGCTCCTTCTTCTTTTCCTAATTTTAGATAAGAGCTAATCTTGTCATATTGAATTTTTGAAGCCTGTGCACCCATCATCGTTGTTGGATCTAATGGATTACCCATTTTTATCGCCTTCACACGTTCAATAACACGGGCGATAAATTTATCGTAAATACTTTCTTGAATCAGTAGACGAGACGGACAAGTACAAATCTCTCCTTGGTTAAAAGCAAATAACACCGCGCCTTCAATCGCTTTATCTAAGTACTCATCGTCGTGATCCATGATGGATTCAAAGAAAATATTAGGTGACTTTCCTCCTAGTTCAAGTGTCACGGGAATAATATTTTCTGTAGCATATTGCATGACTAAACGTCCAGTAGCAGTAGATCCAGTAAATGCAGCTTTACTAATTTTAGGGTTTGTCACTAGTTTTTGCCCCAATTGAGAGCCAAATCCATTGACGATATTAATTACACCAGCTGGAACAAGATCTCCAATTAACTCCATGAGAACCATAATCGAAATAGGAGTACTTTCTGCAGGTTTTAAAACCACACAGTTTCCAGCGGCTAAAGCAGGAGCTAACTTCCAAACTGCCATTAAAATCGGGAAGTTCCACGGAATAATTTGAGCGACAACACCTAGAGGTTCGTGAACAATCATAGAAACGGTATGCTCGTCTAACTCTACTACCGATCCCTCTTCTGCGCGTATTACCCCTGCAAAATAACGAAAGTGATCAATAGCAAGAGGAATATCCGCATTCATCGTTTCGCGAATTGCCTTTCCATTATCTACCGTTTCTACTTGAGCGAGATACGCTAAATTTTGTTCCATGCGATCAGCAATTCGATTTAAAATATTACTGCGTTCGGTTGCTGACGTTCTACTCCAAGTTTCAAAAGCTTTATCTGCTGCGTCAATAGCTAAGATCAAATCTTCTTCTGTTGAATGAGCCGCTTTAGTAAATGGCTTACCATTGATCGGCGTAATTGAATCTAGGTAGTTTCCCTTTACAGGATCAACAAACTGTCCATTGATATAGTTTCCATACTTTTCTTTAAACTTGGGAAATTGAATATTGTTTGACATAAATAATTCGTTTTTTTATGGTTAATTCCTCTAATATACAATTAATTAAAAGTCAAGCCAATGGCAACAAATGGATTGTGTAAAATTTAACATAACTAAAAAATATGCTTCTCTAATCTCTATTTGAAGGTTTCCGCTCTTTCATTGTGTATTGATACAGATAGTTTTACTTTTGTCAAAACACAGAACTTTTATGAAGAAAATAGTAGCGCTTATTGTATTACTCTGTACAATGAGCTACGGACAACAGACGACCTTTCAAGAAGGAGACTTGATTTTTCAAAACCTCCAATGCGGTCCTTTATGTGATGCTATTAACGAGGTAACTTTTGGGTACGAAGGATTAAATTTCAATCACATCGGCATGGTGATTGAACACGACGGAAGCTTACAAGTCATTGAAGCAACCTGGCCTGTGGTTTGCATTACGCCTTTAGACCAATTTTTGAGCAAAACACCAGAAACGATGTATTTGGGAAGATTGTTGCCTAAGTACCAAAAAATGATTCCAGCGGCAAAAGCATTCGCTATTCAACAAGTAGGAGTTCCTTATGATGACAATTACCTGTATGCGAATGATAAGTATTATTGCTCAGAATTAATTTATGACGCTTTTAAAACAGCAAATAAGAACAAAGAATTCTTCCCCCTTTATCCGATGACCTACCGTTCCAAATATACAGGACAGCCCTTTCCTGTTTGGGTAGAGTATTTTGAAAAACGCGGTCAGGTCATTCCTGAAGGCGCTTTGGGATGTAACCCAGCGGGAATGTCTTTATCAAAAAAAATCACTATTGTAGGTCCAATCGTACAATAGTGATGTTGTATTTTATTGATCAATAGAGGTCATCAGGGCAGCTACTTCTTGTTGCACTTGTTGACCTTTGTTTTTGGTGTACCATTTATTCAACAAAATGATTCCATCTTCATCAAATTTTCCTTTTTCGGTTTTATAATCGTTTACTAATTTCACAGCATCCGCAGGACGAGGTCCCCAATCGCCAACCACATTTAACGTATCCTTTTCTACAACGAGTAATTTGGGAATGGCTCTCCCTCCGTTGGTCAAATACTGATCCATCAATTCAAGGTGACGATCTCTAAATACAATGCGCAATTCAACCTTCGCTGTTAGTTCAGCCATTTTATTTAACATCGGTACAGATTGAGCCGCATCTCCACACCAGCTTTCTGAAATTACCAGCCAGATGTAATCACTTCCAAGATTTTCCATTACCAAAGCCACTTCAGGTTCTACTTGAAGCGTCTTATCTAAGCGATGTAAACGCGCCTCATTCAATTCCGCATAAGGCATATAATCTGCAGACAACTGCAATTCATCAGGATTATTTTGCAGTGCATCAGTAACATAAGCACGAAAATCTGCATAAGAAAAACTATTATTCAAGTCTTTTAAGTCAACTTTATTCATTTTTGTGTACTTTTATTAGTTTGAATCCAAAGTTAAACTTTTAAACACTAATCTCTCAATACTTTATTTATGAAAACGCCTAAAATAGGTTTGGCATTATCTGGCGGTGGCTATAAGGGAATTGCTCATGCCGGTGTACTTTCATTTTTAGTAGATCAAGATATCAAACCAAAAATTCTTGCTGGTACGAGTGCTGGCTCCATTGTCTCTTGTTTGTATTCAATAGGATTAACCCCGCAAGAGATTCTCAATTTTTTTAAATCGGTTAATATTTTGAATTGGCATTTTTTCACTTTCAAGAAAGCGGGATTAATTGATTCGAATGCCTTCGAAAAATACTTGTTTTCAATTTTTGAAAATAGAACGTTGGACGATCTTCCGATTCCCGTTGTAGTCAACTCAACAGATATTGCCAAAGGTGAAATTCACGTTTTTAATTCCAATACTCGTGTTATTGACGCGATCTTGGCTTCGAGTGCATTTCCCGCAATTTTCTCCCCCCATACCATCAATGATCAATTGTTTAGTGATGGAGGGATACTCAATAACTTTGCGACGGATTTGATTCGCGAGGAATGTGATTTCTTAATTGGCAGCAATGTTTGTCCGATTGAACAACTAGACAAAAAGAATTTAAACTCACTTCGCTCCGTAGCCATACGAGCTTATGATCTAATGGCCGCCAACCACAATCGAGCGCAATCAGCGCTATGTGATTGGTTGATCGAATCACATCACATTACTCAATACTCCACTTTTGAACGAAACAAACAGCGCATGGATGAAATTTTTGACTTGGGATATCAAGCAGCAGCAAGAACCTTTAAAAATCATCAGGATAAATTCGCAAAAGCTGTTTTATAGTAGTATATAATCTTTATATTTGCAAAACTTTAAAAATATCATATCCATGAAATACAAAAGAATTCTACTTAAACTAAGTGGAGAGGCTTTAATGGGAGAGAATCAATATGGAATTGACCCTAAGAGATTAGCTGAGTACGCAGCTGAAGTAAAAAAAGTACACGATTTAGGTGTTGAAATAGCTATTGTTATTGGTGGTGGAAATATTTTTAGAGGAGTAGCTGGAGCAAGTGTAGGTATGGATCGCGTTCAAGGAGATTACATGGGAATGCTTGCAACTATCATTAATGGAATGGCACTACAAGGAGCTTTGGAAGATGCGGGAATGCTTACCCGTTTACAAACTGCCTTAAAAATAGAAGCTGTTGCAGAACCTTACATCAAAAGAAGAGCCGTTCGCCACTTAGAAAAAGGTCGAATTGTAATTTTTGGAGCAGGAACAGGAAACCCTTACTTCACTACAGATACCGCTGCGGTATTGAGAGGAGTAGAAATTAATGCGGATGTTATCCTTAAAGGAACCCGTGTTGATGGAGTTTACAATGCAGATCCTGAAAAAGATCCGACGGCGGTTAAATTTGAACAAATCACTTTTAGCGACGTGTTGACTAAAGGATTAAATGTAATGGATACTACTGCATTTACATTGAGTAGAGAAAACGAATTGCCGATCGTGGTATTCGATATGAATAAAGAAAACAATTTACTAAAAGTTTGCCAAGGAGATGATACAGTAGGAACTACTGTTTCCGTAAACATTAATTAATAAACGTTATGACAGAAGAAATAGATTTAATTATTGCAAGTGCAAAAGAGGCAATGGACGGTTCTATTGCTCACTTAGAAAAATCTTTATTAAATATTCGTGCTGGAAAAGCAAGCCCTCAAATGTTGGGTGGTGTTTTTGTAGATTACTACGGATCACAAACTCCGTTATCACAGGTAGCGAGTGTAAACGTTCCAGATGCTCGTACGCTTACCGTTACTCCTTGGGAAAAAAGTATGTTACAACCTATTGAAAAGGCAATTATGATTGCAAACTTGGGATTAAACCCAATGAACAATGGAGATAACATTATCATCAACATTCCTGCTTTAACTGAAGAAAGACGTAAAGACTTGGTCAAACAAGCAAAAGCAGAATCAGAAGAAGCAAAAATTGGTATTCGAAATGCTCGTAAAGATGCAAACAACGATATCAAAAAAGAGGAAAAAAACGGAGTTTCTGAAGATGTTTGTAAAGATGCTGAAGAGCAAGTACAAAAGTTAACAGACGCTTATGTAAAGAAAATCGATGATATTCTAGTGAAAAAAGAAGAAGAAATTCTTAAAGTATAAGGAAAGCCCGCATGATGCGGGCTTTTTTGTTTCTATAGTTTTCAACTATTTTATATCTTTTCTTTTCCTTACAAAATATACAAATCTATATTCCTTCTAAAAAAGCGTCTTTTCCATGCTAATGTTTGATTAATAACGTGGTTATTTACGCAAATATCTATTGTTTTTTAGTACATTTGTTCGTATTTCAATTCAATGATTTGATCTACTAGGTAACAAAAATATATTCAAAAATGAAACACACCAAAATTATCGATCTGCTTACTGGAAAGGCACTTTTGCACGAAGTAAAAGCAAAGGGCTGGGTAAAAACATTTAGAAACAACCAGTTTATTGCTTTAAATGATGGATCGACAATCAATAACATCCAATGTGTTGTTGACTTAGATAAGTTTCCTGCTGAATTACTTAAAAAAATTCACACAGGAGCAGCTATTTCTGTAAGAGGTACTTTAGTTGAAAGTAGAGGAGCTGGACAAAATGTAGAAATCCAAGTTGAAAACTTAAAAGTTTATGGTGAATCCAATCCAGAAGAATATCCTATTCAACCTAAAAAACACTCGTTAGAGTTTTTACGTGAGCAAGCTCACTTGCGCATTAGAACGAATATTTTTGGAGCTATTATGCGTGTAAGAAGCACGCTGTCTTTTGCTGTACACAAATACTTCCAAGACAACGGATTCTTTTACTTCAATGCACCAATTATCACAGGATCTGATGCAGAAGGAGCTGGAGAGATGTTTAAAGTAACGAATTTCAATCTAAATAAACTTCCAAAAACAGAAGAAGGCGATGTTGATTTCTCAGAAGATTTCTTTGGAAAAGCAACTAACCTAACCGTTTCTGGACAATTAGAAGCAGAGACTTACGCTATGGCCTTAGGATCAGTATATACCTTTGGACCAACATTCCGTGCTGAAAACTCTAATACCTCACGTCACTTAGCTGAATTTTGGATGATTGAACCTGAGGTTGCTTTCAACAAATTAGCAGATAACATGGATTTAGCAGAAGATTTCATCAAGTATGTGATCAGCTATACCCTAGAAAAATGTCACGACGATTTAGTTTTCTTAGAAAACCGTTTACTAGACGAAGAGAAAAACAAACCACAAGCGGAACGCAGTGAAATGTCTCTTCTTGAAAAATTGCGTTTTATCACAGAAAACAATTTCAAACGCGTAAGCTATACAGAAGCTATTGATATTTTAAAAGCTTCTAAACCAAACAAAAACAAAAAATTCAATTACATCATTGAAGAATGGGGTGCAGATTTACAAAGTGAACACGAACGCTATTTAGTAGAGAAACACTTCAAATGCCCTGTAATTTTATTTGATTATCCTGCAGATATCAAAGCATTCTATATGCGTATGAATGAAGATGGAAAAACCGTTCGCGCGATGGATATCTTATTCCCAGGTATTGGAGAAATTGTTGGAGGTTCTGAAAGAGAAGAACGCTACGATGTATTACTAGACAAAATCGAGAAAATGGGCATCGACAAAGACGAACTTTGGTGGTACCTTGATACTCGCAAATTCGGTACTGCACCACACAGTGGTTTTGGTCTTGGATTTGAGCGTTTAGTTCTATTCGTTACAGGAATGACAAACATCAGAGACGTGATTCCTTTTCCTAGAACTCCTCAAAATGCAGCGTTTTAATTATTCATAGAAAGAAACCTTATAAATGTTTACTTTTACCGTATTTTTTCCGTAATTTAGGATGAATGTCGATTAAAAGTAAACATTTTTATTTCGTTAATTTTATTTAGCATGCTCAAACAAAGTTTACAACTTAAATTATCTCAGAAATTATCTCCTCAGCAAATCCAATTGATGAAGCTTATTCAATTACCAACTTTAGCCTTTGAACAAAGACTAAAGGAAGAGTTAATTGAAAACCCCGCATTAGAAACAGGTAAAGAAGAATCTGCTGATGAATTCGATAGTTTAGATAATGAGTTTGACGACTTTGACAATGAACGCATTGACACAGAAGACATCAATATCGATGATTATCTAAGTGATGATGAAATTCCCGAATATAAATTACAAGCAAATAATTACAGTTCAGACGACGATGACTATGAAGCACCTATCATTGCGACAGAGTCTTTTCATCAAAACTTAATCAATCAATTAAACACCTTCATCCTATCGGATGAAGATCGAGTAATTGCAGAATTTTTAGTTGGTAGTGTAGATGAAATGGGGTATATCCGAAGAGATGTGCAAGACATTGTAGATGATCTAGCCTTTACACAAGGCGTTTACACCAATTTAGAGACAGTAGAAAACATCTTAGCTATTGTGCATGAACTTGAGCCTATAGGCGTGGGTGCACGTAACCTTCAGGAATGTTTGCTTTTACAACTCAAACACAAAACTCCAACAGATGCAATAACCGTAGCTAAAGACATCATTGAAAATCAATTTGATGCCTTTACCAAAAAGCACTACGACAAACTGTTATCGCGATACAATATCACAAAAGATCAATTGCGCAAAGCTATTGATGAGATTGAGAAACTCAACCCCAAACCAGGAGGAGCTTATACAGGGACGAATCGCTTTATAGAGCAAGTGATCCCCGATTTTACAATCAAAATTGTAGATGGCGAAATTGAGTTGACTTTAAACAACCGCAATGCCCCCGAACTACACGTTTCTCGTGACTATCAAGAGATGTTGCAAACGTATAAAGATTCAACCCAAGCTAGTGCCTCACAAAAAGATGCCGTACAATTTATCAAGCAAAAACTAGATGGAGCTAAATGGTTCATTGACGCTATTAAACAACGTCAGGAAACTCTTTATGTAACCATGAGCGCTATTGTACACTATCAGGAAGAATACTTCTTAACAGGAGATGAAACCAAATTAAAGCCAATGATCCTCAAAGATATTGCCGATTTAGTAGGTTTAGACATTTCTACAATTTCTCGTGTTGCCAACAGTAAATACGTGGAAACTCCTTATGGTACAAAATTGATCAAAAACTTCTTTTCAGAAGCAATGATGAATGATCAAGGGGAAGAAGTATCAACCATTGAAATTAAAAAAATACTAGAAAATATCATTGCGGAAGAGGATAAGAAAAAACCTCATCCAGATGATAAAATCGCCGATCTACTCAAAGAAAAAGGGTATCCTATTGCACGAAGAACTGTGGCTAAATACAGGGAACAACTGGATATTCCTGTTGCTCGTATGCGAAAGAGAATTTAATCTAACTAAAAACAAACCCTCAGTTAAAATAGGCTGGTACTTATGAAAAAAACAGCTCAACTTGTTTCCTACCTTTTTCATCCCATTCTATTGCCCTTACAAACCGTTGGGTTGTATTTTTTAATTCAATATTACTATTTCACAACCCTTGAGCTATCGATCATCCTTAGTCAGGTTGCGATCGTTACTTTCTTTATTCCCATTTCCATCTATTACTTGATGCGTTCGTTGCGCATTCTGCAATCGAGTGTTATGGTCAGTGAAACAAAAGAACGCATCTTTCCTTTTGCTATTAATATTGCGTTGCTTTATACCCTCAAATCCCTTGTCTTATACAACAATAGTGCATATGAACTAAAAATATACTTCTGGGGACTAATTGCCACATATTCGCTGTTACTTATTGGAGCAATATTCAAACAAAAATATAGCGTTCACACTGCCCTATTAACCGCTGGTCTGGCTTTCTTTATTCTTTTGCTTATTCACCAAAAAACACCAGCGCTCATCTTATTAATTGTCTGTATTTTAATTACGGGACTAACAGCAAGTGCTCGTCTATATTTAAAAGCACATACTTCATATGAAGTCTTCTTTGGGGGATTGCTGGGTTTTCTACCACAACTAATTTGTTGGTATCTTTTGACCTAATAAAAAAAGAGCCTAAAAGGCTCTCTATAAAATATAAAATATAACTCCTACTTTAAACAATCTCAATCGTTCGGGATCACCTTGGATTGGAGACTCTTTATAAATGGTATTCAAGCCATAATAGGCATAGAAATTCCATGTATTAAATCCCGCACCTACATACACTCCCATCAACCATTTATTGATGTTCTCATCATTTCTCGCGGTTATCGAATATTGATCTGTTGTTGTTTTAACACGGTTACCCAGCACATAACTGGCTTTGAACCCCACATAAGCTCGCCAAAACTTATGACTTGCAGGTGTAGAGTTTCTCCATCTTAATTCGATAGGAAAATCCAACATATGCAAAGATAAACTACTGCGTTTGTAGTCTGTTAACACGGTATAACTTCCGTCTTCTGCAAGGCCAAAACTATTGCGTAAATTTTGATAAGAAAACCCAAATCCTGGTGCAATAGCAATTGTTCTACTTTTATTGATTGGAAAGTCACGTAAAAAACCAATATCTACACCCAATGAAACTGAATTCGATTTAAACTCGCTTGGTTTTCCCTGCATCAACGTATGAGACAAACCAAAATAAAATTGATCTTCCCTATATTTTAGATCTAAAGCTGCTATGCTATCCTTTTTTTGTTGCGTTAATTCTACAAATTCTCCTGATTCTTGTCCAAAAGACAGAGAACTAAACAAACAGCAAACAGCAAGTAAAAAGAGATTCTTCATAGCACTAATTTATAAAATTAAAACGAATAGACTAACCCTACTCCTAAGGTTTGTTTGAACTGAATTTTTGGTCCTTCTATCACTTGTACCCCACCGCGTTCTACTTTATTTTTCACGTTATCGTCATAAATTAAATTTATTCCCACATTAGCGCGTACAAAATCATTCACTTTCATATCCAATTTCAGATCCCACATAACATCAATATTACCAAATTGATCAATATAATCACTATATAGTGTCAATTTCGTATCGATAAAAATATTGGTAAAGATTTCTTTTTTCCATTCTGTACTAACTAAGAAACCTACTTCTGCTTTGTAGCGTTTACCGTTTTTCAGAATATTGCCATCTTCGTCTTTAATCGCTGAATCCACACCAAAAGCGCCTTGATTTGCTAAGGTTTGATCATTGACAAAGGTTGCCTTATACGTTAATGGTGAAACATAGTATTTTATTCCCGTTTTGGAATCCATGTATTCACCCCCAACCCCTACATAAAGATAAGCAGGTGCCAACCATCTAGAAACAGGATCGTCGGTATTTGGGTAATTGTACCCGTCCGTGAATTGAGTTCTAAAATTCAATTTAGAGACATAGTACCAATCAGAAGCGAGCGAATATTTATACCCAAACGTTGAATTGAGTTCTAGCACGTCGTCTGTCTTACGCAATTCGCGATCTGATTGTTTATTTACTCCATAGCGTACGTTTAAAGTATTATCCCATATTAAACGACCTTTGATATACTTTCTGCTAAAATCTCCCTTCAATAAGCCCGCAATGGAGTTATCTCCTCCTGCACTCCAATTGACAAAAGCAATTTGATTAAAGTCTAATCCCACTCTATTTTTCTTCTCCCAGTACCCGATAATCTCATTATTTACTGGAATTGCGGAAAGTTGAATTTGAGGATTAAATTTCGTTTTAATTGCACTGTATTTGGGTTTACTGCGTTCAACAAAAACTTCGGGTTTAAAAAATGCCAAATCTTCTCTACTTCCCATATTCATATAACTCATCAACAAATCTTCTTCAGCGTAATTTTTACGCGGTAAAAAATTCATCAAAGGATTAAAAGGATTTTCTTGTACGTTTACTGTATCCTTCACAACCGAAGTAGCGGTTTGCGGATTCACGGCAGGAGTAGTTCCTTCCTGTGCGAAAGTTGCCCCTCCATACCAACTAAGTACAACAGAAAAAAAAGCAATCTTTTCTAATTTGTTCAAAACTTTTCTGTAATTAATTTAACAATCGAATCTACGTCTATACCACAAATTTGTTGTTGTTGTTTAACTGTTCCATGTTCGATAAAAACATCTGGAACACCTAAATTATCTACACTAATTTTGGGATAATATTTAGAAACAAACTGCGCTACACTACTTCCAAAACCTCCTTTTACACTACCATCTTCTAGGGTAACTATATGCTGATGGGTTTGACAAATTTCATGCAATCGATGTTCGTTTAGCGGCTTAACAAACAAAAAATGTTCGTGCGTCCATGCGTTAGTCTCACATTGCTGAAACGCCTCTATTACATTGTTTCCAATAACTCCCGTAGAAATTATGGCAAATTTATTGCCTTTTCTTAAGTTTTTAGTTATTGATACGTTAAGTTTTTTAAAATCCTCACGCCAATTGACTTCTACACCCCCTTTACCTCTAGGGTAGCGAATGGCCCAAGGTGTGTCAATTCCCAGTTGAGCGGTATACAACAGATTTCTCAACTCTATTTCATTCAAGGGTGCAGCAATTACGATATTAGGGATACAGTTCAGATAAGCTAAATCAAAAACACCCTGATGTGTTGCTCCATCCTCTCCCACCAATCCGGCGCGGTCCAAACAAAAAATCACAGGCAATTTCTGCAAAGCTACGTCGTGAATCAATTGATCATACGCACGTTGTAAAAATGTAGAATAAATCGCACAATAAGGAATCAATCCTTGTGTAGCCATCCCCGCAGCTAAAGTAACTGCGTGTTGCTCTGCAATACCCACGTCTAAAGCACGTGTCGGAAAAGCCTCCATCATATACTTCATCGAACTTCCCGTTGGCATGGCTGGTGTAATTCCGACAATCAGCGGATTTTGTTCTGCTAACTCCACTAATGTATACCCAAAGACATCTTGGTACTTCGCAGGATATTCTTTCTCTTCTTTTTGGATGAGTTCTCCTGTTGCACTGTCAAATTTTCCCGGTGCATGATATTTAACCTGATCTTCTTCAGCTTGTTTTAACCCTTTTCCCTTGGTTGTAATTACGTGTAAGAATTTTGGTCCCTTGTGTTTCTTCAACTTCGTCAACTCCTTGATCAATTGCTTTAGATCATGTCCATCAACCGGACCTCTATAATCAAAATGCAAGGATTTGATCATATTATTTCGCTTGTGATTGCGTCCTTCTTTTACTGCTGTTAAGTAATCTTTCAACGCCCCCACACTAGGATCAATTCCAATGGCGTTATCATTCAATACTACAAGCATATTAGCGTCGCTAACACCTGCGTGATTTAATCCTTCAAAAGCCATTCCTGCAGCAATAGACGCATCGCCAATCACGGCAATATGTTGTTTAGCATCCTCACCTTTTAACTTAGAGGCAATAGCCATCCCCAAAACAGCAGAAATGGAGGTGGACGAATGCCCTACTCCAAAAACGTCATACACACTTTCCTCGCGATTGGGAAAACCACTGATTCCTCCTTTTTGTCTATTGGTATGAAACACTTCCTGACGCCCTGTGAGTAGCTTGTGTCCATAGGCTTGATGACCTACATCCCAAACCAATAAATCATTCGGCGTATCAAAAACATAATGCAAGGCAATCGTCAATTCGACTACCCCTAAACTCGCACCTAAATGTCCTTCCTTAGTAGCAACTATATCGATGATAAATCGTCTAATTTCAACCGCTAATTCCTCCAACTGAGCTAAACTCATTTGTCTGATATCTGAAGGTTTTTTGATTTGTTCTAACAACATGGAAATACGTGTAACATTTATACCTAACAAAATTACAACTTTGTTTTTTGTTTTTTGACTTTTGTGAAGTTGCTTTTTTGTTGGTTGTTTTTTTGTACGATGAACCTTCACTTCGTTTCAACCTCTCTTCTTTTTCCCCTATCCTCTTTCTTTTTTCTAAATCCTTCCCTAGAACTAGTGAATTTTTTACATTATAAAATAACAACTTCCCTTTTTCAGTTAACTTTGCTTAAAATTTAAAGAGGATGATGGATCTATTTACTGATGAATACTTTATGCGCATTGCGTTAAGTGAAGCACAGATGGCCTTTGAAAAAGGAGAAATTCCCGTTGGAGCAATTGTTGTTTCCAACAATCAGATCATTGCCAAATGTCACAACCTTACGGAACTATTGCACGATGTCACTGCTCATGCGGAATTACAAGCTGTTTCATCAGCCGCTAATTATTTAGACGCTAAATACCTGAAATCATGCACTTTATTTGTAACTTTAGAACCCTGTCAAATGTGCGCAGGTGCCTTGTATTGGAGTCAGATTTCCAGAGTGGTTTGGGGTGCAAATGATGAAAAAAGAGGCTATCAAACAATGGGTGGACAACTTCATCCAAAGACATCCATTACACAGGGAATTTTGGCCGATGAATGTGCAACATTAATGCGTTCATTTTTTGAAAAAAGAAGATAAAAACAAAAAAGCTATGAAGAAAAAAATTGTATTAACTGTAGTGTGTTTGCTCTTGGCCTTCTTACAGGCCTGTAAAAAAGATGCAATGCAAGATTTTCCGCTTTCAGATCCCAAGGATTTTAGCGAATACATCAGCGCTTTTACAACGGGAATGATCTCGTCTAAATCGCCTATTGACATTGCTCTAACAAAAAATTGGGGTGAATGGAAAGATCAACAAGAAGTTGATGCTAAATTGTTTACCATTTCACCTGAGGTAAAGGGTAAATTACGCTATTTAGCCAATCAAACCTTGCGTTTCGAACCAAGTGAACGCTTAAAACAAGACCAAAAGTATTACATTACCTTCCATTTAGGTAAAGTAACTGCTGTTGAACAACAACAAGAATCTTTTTCTTTTGTAGTTCATACCGTACCTCAGCAATTTACTGCAGAGTTCACAGATCTACAATCATCAGACAAAGACAGCTACATCCAACACGGGGTTATTAAGTCTAGCGATTGGATAAGTGTGGAAGCTATAAAAAAAGTAGCAACTGCTCAACAGGGAAAACAAAGCACTGAACTTGCTTTTCAAGTGAATGAAGAGCAAGAAGCAAAAGAATTTCCATTTACAATTCGAGGAATTAAACGTCAAGCAGAACAAAGTGAACTAACGTTGACTTTAGATTCAAAAGCTGTTCAGCTAGATCAAAAAACGTCCTTGGACTACGAGATTCCTGCGAAAGAAGTTTTTACGGTACATCAGGTCTTAACCACAATAGGAGACAATCACGCCTTTGCGATTAACTTTTCTAATCCGATCAAAAAGAATCAGAACTTAGATGGATTAATCCGTTTACAAGGGTTAGAGAGTCTGCCTTTAACTTTCTTAATTGAAGGAAATTTAATTAAAGTATACAGCGAAAAGGCATTACCAGAAGAAGTTACGCTACAGGTACAAGAAGGTATTACGGATAGTTATGGCAATCGTTTGAATAGCATTCATTCGGAAGTCATCACCTTTGCTATTCCAAAACCTGAAGTTCAACTCTTGCAAAATGGTACCATTTTACCTTCTTCAGAAAATTTAAAGATCAACTTTAAGGCAACCTCTTTAAGAGCAGTAGATGTAAAAGTATACAAGGTTTTTCAAAACAATATTTTACAATTCTTACAATCTAATAATTTAGACGGTTCGTATTCTCTTTATACTGTGGCCGCACCTATTGCAAAAACGACGATCGAATTGACAAATCCCGATCCAAAAGCGTTATTGCGTTGGAATGCCTATGCCTTAGATTTATCAACGTTAATCAAACCTGATCCGGGTGCTATTTACCACGTCAAATTTTCCTTTAAAAAAGCCTATGCTATAAACTGTGCGGACGAAGGAGATAGCGAAACTGAACTTGATATAGAAGACGAGTTAGAACCTGAAGATGACGAATATGATTACTACTATCGTTACTATCCTTGGGAAGAGCGTGAGGATCCATGTTCTGATGCTTACTATTATTACACACAAATGCCAAGTACAAATGTATTGGCGAGTGACTTGGCAATGATTGTTAAAGGTGGAAATGACAATGTATATACCGCTGTTGTAACCAATATTTTGACAACCGCTCCTGTAAATGGTGCTACAGTTGAATTCTATAGCTACCAACAGCAATTGTTGACCTCTGCAAAAACAGACAACAACGGAATTGCAAAGGTTAATTTAGGAAAAAACAAGGCTTATTTTGCCCTTGCAAAACAAGAGAACAATACAACCTACATCAAAATAGATCAGGCCAATGCCCTTTCTGTGAGTAATTACGATGTAGATGGCACAACCCTTCAAAAGGGAATGAATGGTTATGTCTATACTGAACGTGGAGTTTGGCGTCCTGGAGATCCTATTTACATCGGGTTTATCTTGGATGATATTGCAAATCCACTTCCGGAAAATCACCCAATCAAATTGACGTTATCTGATCCTTTTGGAAAAGTAACCGAACAAGTAGTACAAAAGAAAAATACAGCAAATCACTATGCGTTTAAGGTTCAAACCGATCAAGAGGCTCCTACTGGTAACTGGGAAGCTGTTGTTCAAGTGGGAGGTGCTAAATTCTACAAGCGAATCAAAGTAGAGACGATTAAACCCAATCGCTTAAAAATAAAAAACAACGCAGAAGGAAAAGTTATTACTTCAGATTATTACAACAAGCAAATTGATTATACTGTTGAATGGCTACAAGGAAGTACGGCAAAAAATTTAAAAGCAGATGTTCAGATCAAATTATTACCTGAACAAACAACGTTTAAAACGTATCCAAACTATCGTTTCAACAACAGTTTATCGTCTTACGCGACAGAAGACATCAATGTGTATTCAGGCAGAACAAGTGAAAGTGGCACATTTTCGTTTGCTTTAAACTTAAAGAATACGGTAGAAAATTCGGCTATGCTAAAGGCTATTTTGACAACCAAAGTATATGAAAATGGCGGAGATGTATCAACAGATGTTTCTACATTGACTTATTCTCCCTATGCTAGTTATGTCGGAATTAAAGCCCCTGAAGCAAACAAATATGGGTATTATGAAACGGAGAAACCACTTGCTTTTTCTATTGTAACAGTTAATAGTGATGGAAAAGCTTTAGCGCAGAATGTACAAGTAGATGTTTACCGAAAAAAAGGATATTGGTGGTGGAGTTCAAATGATTATGGGGTATCCAACTACAATGCATCCGAATACTACAGCTTGTATAGTTCGGATCAATTAACTACTTCTGCTAATGGTGGAACCCAATATGAATTAAAAATTCCAGAACAAGATTGGGGTAACTATGAAGTAGTCATTACCAACTTAAATAGTGGGCATATTGCTTCTCAGCAGGTTTATGTAGATTGGCCTTATTGGTCAGCTAAAACCAAACACAGAGAAGGAAAAGATGCCATTGCTTTATCGATTGCAACAGATAAAAAAGAATATACGGTAGATGAGAAGATCAAACTTTCTTTCCCTTCTAGTGAAGGAGGAAGAGCGCTTGTATCAATCGAAAGTGGTAGTAGTGTTTTAGAAACGCATTGGGTTCAGACCAAACAAGGAGAAACAACCTTTGAATTACCCGCAACGGCGGCAATGGCTCCTAATGCCTACATCAATATTACCCTGATTCAACCGCATGCCTATACGATCAACAATGCGCCAATTCGCCTTTATGGTATTGCGCCAATTAGCGTTTACAATAAAAAGACAAAATTAGAGCCTGAAATTATCATGCCTGATAAATTGCGTCCAGAAGAAAAATTTACGCTAAAAGTGAAAGAGAAAAACGGGAATAAAATGACGTATACCGTTGCCATTGTAGAAGATGGTTTATTGGATCTTACGCGTTTTAAAACACCTACCCCTTGGCAAAATTTCTATAGCAAATCGGCTCTAGGTGTTCGCACTTGGGATGTTTTCGATTATATTATTGGAGCTTATGGAGGAACTATCAACCAAGTATTCAGTATCGGTGGAGATGAAGATTTGGGCGCTGGACAAGTCAAAAAAGCCAATCGCTTTAAACCTGTGGTTATTTTCTCAGGCCCACATACCTTAGAAAAAGGCAAAACTGCATCACATGAAATTAAGTTACCTAAATACATTGGTTCTGTTCGCACGATGATTGTCGCTTCTAACACAGAGCACAGAGCATATGGTAATACAGATAAAACGGTAAAAGTAAACAATCCATTAATGATCTTAGGATCTTTGCCAAGAAGAGCAGTTCCTGGAGAGAAAATCACGTTGCCTGTAACTATTTTTGCGATGGAAAACCACGTGAAAAACGTAAAAGTTTCAGTTAAAACGGATGACAAATTTAAAATCAACGGGCCTGCATCTCAACAGATATCCTTCAGTGAACCGGACGAAAAAATTGCGTATTTTGAGTTAGAAGTGGCTAATAAAACGGGAATCACAAAGATTGAAATAGAGGCAACTTCCGGAAAAGAAAAAGCGACGTACAGTATTGAAATGGATGTACTCAATCCAAATCCAGTGACAACGCGCACACAGATTGTAAGTATCGATCCTCAAAGTGAAGACCATTTAGATTGGAGTCCGTTTGGAATTCCAGGAAGTAATAAAGCTACGTTAGAGCTGTCGGCTTTCCCGAATATCAACTTGACGACTCGTTTAAATTACTTAATCACATTCCCACACGGATGTACAGAACAAATCACATCGGGTGTATTTCCACAGTTGTATTTAGCTGATCTAATCACCTTAGATGACAGTAAAAAACAAAGTATCCAACGCAATGTAAACGAGGGTATTCAGCGTTTAGCACAACGTCAGTTTTCTGATGGCGGATTCGCCTACTGGCCAGGAAATAGCTATGCTGATGATTGGGCAACCTCTTATGTGGGGCATTTCTATCTTGAAGCAGAGAAAAAAGGATATGTATTACCTGTTAATAGCAAGGCCAACTGGATTGCTTATCAACAAAAAATGGCTCGCCAGTGGAAACACGACCAACGCTATTCAACAGATTTTGCACAAGCTTACCGTTTGTATACCTTAGCACTTGCAGGTCAGGCGGATATTGCGTCTATGAACCGATTACGCGAAACGCAAGGAATTTCTACCAATACGAAATTCCGATTAGCTGCTGCTTACGCGCTTGCCGGACAAAAAGATGCCGCACAAAAACTAATTGCACACTTGTCTTTAGATGACATTGCAGGTTTCTCTTACTATGGTTCTTATGAACGCAATTTAGCTATGGCTTTAGAAACCATGATAAACAGCAATGGCAATAAGATTAAAACACATGAATATGCAATTGAATTAGCCAACAAATTGGGATCATCTCAATGGATGAGTACACAAACAACGGCTTATGCTCTTAATGCTATTGCAAGTTATGTTACGATTAACAAACCAAGTGATGGCATCAATGTACTGTATACATACAACGATCAAAAAGCAACGGTTAACACAACCAAAGCCTTAGTCAGTACAGAGCTAAAAAGCATCAAAGCGAACAATACACTTGGGGTACAAAACAAAAGTAATGCGGTTGTATATGCGCGTTTAACATCAAGTGGTATTTTACCAGTTGGACAAGAGCAAGCAGATCAAAGCAATTTGAATATTAAAACGACTTATCGTTCTACGAATGGCTTAGCAATTAATCCGACGAGTATCGAGCAAGGAACAGAGTTTATTTGTGAAATTTCCATTTCAAATACGAGTAATCGCAGTATTCAAAACGTAGCCTTGACACATATTGTACCTTCAGGATGGGAAATTGTCAATCTTCGCTATACAGATGCTGGTGGAACACAAAATCAGGTAGATTATACCGATATTCGAGATGATCGCACGATGTTCTACTTTACGCTACAAGCGAATAGCACTAAAACGCTAAGGGTAACACTCAATGCTTCTTACTTAGGTAACTACTATTTACCAGGTGTACAAGCTAATGCAATGTATGATAATGCCTACCGCTGTCGAACAGTAGGACAATGGGTAGAGGTAATTAAATAACCGTTATAAATCAATATAAATACAGGGATTCACATCCCTGTATTGCTTTATATGAAATTCAATCTCAATCTACAATGGCGCACGTGGAGCACGAAAAAGAAAGTGCTTTCTATTCTAGTGGGAATCGCTTTGATTGCTTACTATTTTTGTTTGCCTAAAACCCTATTTGACAAACCTTATTCAACTGTGATCGAAAGTAAGGATCACCAACTTCTTGCGGCTCAAATTGCCCGTGACGGTCAATGGAGATTTCCCGCAATGGAGCGCGTTCCGGAAAAGTTCAAAACATGTATCATCACTTACGAAGACGAGTATTTTTACTACCATTGGGGATTCAACCCTGTCTCTATCGTCAAGGCTTTCTTTTCTAACTTATCAGCCAAAAAAGTAAAAAGAGGAGGTAGTACATTAACTCAACAAACTATTCGCTTAGCGAGAGATGGTAAAAAGCGAACGTATTTCGAAAAAATCATAGAACTCATCCAGGCGACACGTTTAGAATTTAAATACAGCAAACAGACTATTGTAAACTTATACGCCTCTCATGCTCCTTTTGGAGGAAATGTAGTTGGACTTGATGTTGCAGCTTGGCGTTACTTTGGAACTTCACCAGAACAGCTCTCTTGGGCAGAAAGTGCCACTTTAGCAGTCTTACCCAACGCACCGCGTTTAATTTATCCCGGAAAAAATCAAGAGATTTTACTCCAGAAGAGAAATGCGTTATTGAAAAAATTACTAGACAACGACCACATTGATCAAAGCACGTATGAGTTGGCAATTACGGAGCCTCTTCCTCAAAAACCACATGAATTACCTCAGCTTGCGCCCCATCTATTGCAATTTGCAGCAAAAACCAACAGAGAAGAACGCCTTGTTACCACTGTTGATTACGCCGTCCAACAACGAGCCAATGACATCATTGCAAACTACTATTTGCACTATAGACAGGCAGAAGTTTACAATATAGCAGCCTTGATTGTCGATGTAGAAAATCGAGATATTGTCGCTTATATCGGTAATTCACCCACAACTACTGCACATCAAAAAGATGTGGATATTATTCAAGCTTCCAGAAGTACGGGAAGTATCTTAAAACCATTTTTATACGCTGCGATGTTAGATGATGCCTCACTCACTCCTCATCAACTAGTAGCAGATATTCCGATTGTTATAGCAGGATATAAACCGACAAACTTTTCCAATAGTTATGAAGGTGCTGTAACGGCAAATGAAGCCTTATCGCGCTCGCTGAATATTCCTTTTGTTTTAATGCTGCAACAATATGGAGTATATCGCTTTTATGACAACCTACAACAGTTAAAGCTATCCTCTATTAACAAATACCCTGATCACTATGGGTTATCCCTAATTTTAGGTGGGGCAGAAAGCAGTTTATGGCAATTGACTAGAGCCTACGCAGGTATGGTAGGAACAGTCAATTACTACAACAAAGAACAGGAATACCGCACCCAAGAAATTCAAGAATTAAACTGGAAGGCAGGTTTCACACAAACATTTGGAGATACCTCTAAAGAAAAAACAATCTGGGGAGCAGGAGCCATTTACAACACGTTTGACGCCTTAACTAAAGTAAACAGACCTGAGGGTGACGAAGCTTGGCAATATTACGACTCTGCGCTTAAAATTGCGTGGAAAACAGGAACTAGTTTTGGTGGACGAGATGCCTGGGCCATTGGTGTAAATAAAAAATACGTTGTCAGCGTATGGGTAGGCAATGCAACAGGAGAAGGTCGACCTTCCATTAGCGGAGTACGCATGGCTGGCCCTATACTTTTTGATTTATTTAAACTGCTTCCCAAGCAAAAGGAAATCGCGGCTCCGTTAAATGATTTAGAAGAGGTTGCTGTTTGCCAAAGTTCGGGTTACCTAGCAGGTCCTAATTGTTTACAAACAAAAATGGATCTTGTTGCCTTTCGTGCAAAAAAAACAATACTTTGCCCTTATCATAAACTGGTTCATTTAGACTCAACACTACACTATCAAGTTAACAGTCAATGTGAAGCGATTGATCAGATCAGACCTACTCCTTGGTTTGTTCTACCACCTACGATGGCCTATTTTTATCGAAAAACACACAGCGACTATCAAGATATTCCTCCATACAGAAGTGATTGTTCACCCCAAGATCAGCTTAAAAAAATAGAGTTTATCTATCCAAAACACGGAGAACATATCTACCTGACGAAGAATTTTTATTCAGAACTACAACCCTTTATTGCAAAGGCAAGCGCCAGCAGTGCGAATAAAACTCTTTTTTGGTATTTGAACGAGCAGTACATTGGCACAACTAAACAATTTCACGAAATAGCCATTCGCGGGAAAACGGGAATTAATTACCTCGCGATCACCGATGAAGAAGGTCATACACAAACAATTGAGTTTTACCTAGAAAAACAAAACTAACAAAAAACCCAAAACGGATGCCGTTTTGGGTTTTTCGTTATTCTGATATTTCCTTTCCTTTATCATCAAAGAAATGGTATTCTAAATACGTGTAAGCGTCACGCGGTACAATTTTGATCCATTTCTTGAATTCCATCCACCACTTCATACGCAATGACGGCAAACCTTTAGTAAGGTAAGCAGCCACAAAAGGGTGTGTATTCAAGATTATTTTGCAAGATGGATCTCTTGCAATAATATTTTCGATACTCGCTCTAATCTTGTCAATAACCAAAATAGGAGCTTCGATCTCACCATGCTCATTTGGATCCTCTTCTCTAGTTTCGATCGACACTTCAGGACGAACGCGTTGTCTAGTGATTTGGATCAATCCAAATTTACTCGGTGGTAAAATTTTGTGTTTGGCTTTATCATCGCTCATTTCTTCTTTCAAGAAGTCGTACAAGGTCTTTCTATTTTCAGGATTCCCCATATCAATAAAATCGACCACGATAATTCCACCCATATCTCTTAACCTCAACTGACGTGCTATCTCAGCCGCCGCAATTAAATTAACTTCAAGGGCAGTGTCTTCTTGTGATTGTGCTTTATTCGAACGATTACCGCTATTCACATCAATGACATGTAACGCCTCCGTATGTTCTATAATCAAATAAGCACCTTTGCTCATAGAAACGGTTTTACCAAAAGAGGTTTTAATCTGGCGTTCAATGCTGTATTTCTCAAAAATAGGAACTTCTCTCGACTGATAATGCTTGACAATCGACACCTTAGCAGGGGCAATTTCTTGCAAATAGTCCTTAGTTTGATAATACAGATCCTCATCATCTGTAATGATACCTGTAAAAGTATCATTAAAAACATCTCTTAATATTGAAGAAGCCTTATTAACTTCACCCAATACTTTAGAAGGATGATGTGCAGTTGTTAACTTTTTGCACATGTTGTTCCATTTGGCCATTAAGTTGCGTAGATCTTTGTCGATTTCGCTCACTTTCATGCCTTCTGCAACTGTGCGTACGATTACACCAAAACCTTTGGGTTTGATAGACTGTACTAGTTTTTTTAAGCGCTCCTTTTCTTCTTTGGATTCAATTTTTTGAGAAATTGAAATGCGATTCGAAAAAGGTACAAGTACGACATATCGACCTGCTATAGACAACTCTGAACTAATACGAGGTCCTTTGGTTGAAATTGGTTCTTTTACAATCTGAACTAATAAAGATTGATTGGCGCTTAATACATCAGTAATAGCACCATCTTTATCAATTTCGTCTTCAAAGACAAAGTTCTCTAGGGCGTAATCTTTTAATTTACCTCCACTTACAAGTTTAGTGAACTTCAATAGCGTTTTTAAGTTTGGCCCAAGGTCGTGATAATGCAAGAAAGCATCTTTTTCAAAACCTACATGCACAAACGCTGCATTCAATCCGGGAACGGGTTTTCTAATTTTAGCGATAAAAATATCGCCGACCTGAAAACCATTACCTTCATCTGCTTCACGCTCTCTATGCAGTTCAATTAGTTTTCCATCTTTTAATAAGGCAAAATCTACTGTATCAGAATTCGACCTAATAATTAGCTCTTTATTCACACTGTACATTTTTATCCATACTCATTCATTACACTGCTTTGGTTATTCGGAGATCCGTTCAAAACAAAATGAGTTTGTATAGATGGATTAAACATTATTTTAAAAACAAGTATACACTTGTTTATTCCTTCTTTAACTTGATAAGATATCTATCAATGAACGTACTTTTGAACTTTCTTAGAAAAGAAAAAAGTAGTATTAAACTACTTTTTCTTTTTGTGACGGTTAGCTCTCGCTCTTTTTTTACGCTTATGCGTTGCTACCTTATGTCTTTTTCTTTTTTTACCACTTGGCATAATGTGTGTAATTTAGAGATTAATAAATTATTTTACTTTTACTTCTGTGTTTGATTTTACACCTTCTACAAACACTTTAGCTGGTTTAAATGCAGGAATGTTGTGAGCTGGAATCCTAATTGTTGTGTTTTTTGAAATGTTTCTTCCAGTTTTCTCAGCTCTTGTTTTGATGATAAAACTTCCAAAACCTCTTAAATACACATTTTCACCTGTTTCTAACGACGCTTTTACTTCATCCATAAAAGATTCTACTGTCGCTTGAACGTCACCTTTCTCAAGCCCTAATTTCTCTGAAATTTTAGCTACAATGTCCGCTTTAGTCATTTTAGATATTAATTATATTTGTTGTTGTCCGTTTTTTTTAGAGTGTGCAAATATATTAATTTATAATCCAATAATTCAATCTTAATCGATTAAAATTTAATTATATATCGTTTATTTTTGCCCCTCACACATTTTCATCATGATTTTCTCTAACAAACTAATAGCTTGGTACTTAGACAACAAACGCATTTTACCTTGGCGTGAAACAAAAGATCCTTATTCTATTTGGCTATCAGAAATTATTCTTCAACAGACGCGTGTAGCGCAAGGATTACCCTATTTTGAGGCTTTTAAACAGGCTTATCCTACTGTTTTTGATCTAGCAAATGCCCAAGAAGATGATGTTTTATTACTTTGGCAAGGGCTGGGTTACTATAGTAGAGCGCGCAATTTACACGCTACAGCTAAAAAGGTAGCCCATGAACTAAACGGACAATTCCCAACTACTTATAAAGAACTACTCACTTTAAAAGGCGTAGGTGAATACACCGCCGCCGCGATTGCCTCTATCGCTTATGATGAAGTTGTTCCCGTTGTGGATGGAAATGTTTTCCGAGTTCTCGCACGAATTTACGGAATTACATCTGATATAGCTACTCAAAGGACAAAAAAAGAATTTCAGGCCGTTGCAGCAACACTTATTTCACCGCAGCAACCCGCGATTTTCAACCAAGCTATTATGGATTTTGGCGCGATTCAATGCACGCCGAAAGGAACAAATTGCGCTCCTTGTCCTTTTATTACATCCTGTGTCGCCTATCAAACCAATCAAGTAGATAAATTACCTGTAAAACTCAGTAAAGTCAAGGTTAAAAACCGATATATGGATTTTCTCATCTTTTTGGACGGAAATAATCATACCCTTTTAGAACAGCGAACTCAAAAAGATATTTGGCAAAATCTCTACCAATTTCCGGTTATCGATCGATTTACGGATGAAGCTATTGATTTAGAAAAACAGGTCTATGCGCGCTATCCTACCACCTCTATTACACAACTAACCTGCCTGACGGAAGAAGTGATCATTCACCAACTATCACATCAAAAACTACACCTTCGATTTTGGATGATTCAAACTGAGATTATCCCCGGAGAAACGACCCCTTGGCACGATTTAAATAAATTTGGTTTTCCGATTGTAATTCATAACTTTATTCAATCCTTAACCGTATAATTTTTGCATCTATGAATGGTACATTGAACAAAGTTACCCTAATTGGCCACTTAGGCGAAAATGTCAAAATACACTATTTTGAGAATGGCAATTGCATTGGACGTTTTCCCTTAGCAACCAACGAGGTGTACATCAACAAAACGAGCAATGAACGCATTACCTCTACGGAATGGCACAATATTGTAGTGCGAAATAAACAGGCAGAAGTATGTGAAAAATACCTAACTAAAGGAGACCGCATTTATGTAGAAGGCCGAATCCGAACCAGACAATGGGCAACGGAAGACGGTATACAAAAGCAAATTGTCGAGATTATCGTAACGGAATTCATGTTTCTCGACACAAAAAAAGACAGTAGCAAAACAGCTACCCCAGAAGAAATTGAACGCAAAAAGGCAATTGACAACTTCTCCATCCCAGGCGAAAGTAACAATGACAATTTACCCTTTTAATCGGATAAGTAAATCAACCCTATGTTTCACAAAACATTTACCCTTTATAGCGCAGCCTTTTTAGGCTTATTCCTTACTTTAGGATCTTGTAAAAAAGAAAGTACCCCAAGACCCAACGCTTACTTGGCGCTTAATTATCCTGAGCCCACTTATCAAAGCTATGAAAACTCGTACCATCATTTTACTTTTGATTTAAACAAAAATGCTTCGGTCAAAGAGCTTAAATCAACAGCTTTTGAGGTTCATTATCCTCAAATGAAGGCAACAATATTCATGAACTATAAAACGGTTGACAACAACCTGGATGCTTTGTTAAAAGACGCTCAAAAATTGACTTATGAACATTTTATCAAGGCAGATGAAATTGTAGAACAACCATTTGTCAATGCGAAAGATCGCGTTTACGGCATGTTCTATCACGTTGGAGGTGATGCAGCAACAAATGTACAATTCTACGCCACAGATAGCGTTAAAAACTTTGTCGTTGCTTCTTTGTATTTTTATGCCAAACCCAACTTTGATTCCATTCTTCCAGCAAGTCATTATATCCAACAAGATATGCGTCAAATGCTAGAATCTTTAAAATGGGAACATAATTAATCCTGAAAAACTAAATTTCAACATAAAAAAAGCTTTCGTATGACGAAAGCTTTTTTTATTTAATTAAAGTGTCTTAACCTCTAAATTTTCTACTTTATAACTGCCATTAGCAATCTTTTGAACTGTTTGTGTTAATGACTCTCCATTTTGTTTTGCATCGTCAAAAATTACAGTTGCTGTTTTGCTTTCAAAATCAACAGTTGCTTCTTTTACTCCTTGTAATCCTGTCAACTTTCCTTCGATCATTTTAGCACATCCCAAAGCGCAAGTCATTCCTTCGATTTGAAAAGTAGCTTGTTCCATGTTTCCAGCTACTTCTGTTGATTCCGTTACTGGTGCTGTTTCTACTTGCTCTACTGTTTCCGTTGACTCTGCTTCTTTTTTAGTTTCGCTTTTACATCCCACTAAAAAAACACCTCCTAATAAGGCAACTAATCCAAGTTTTACTATTTTCATCTTGTTCTTGTTAACGAGTTAATACATTGCTTTTGTAGCCACAAAAATACAAAAAATAAAATCGTCTCTTCTCGCAATTCACTCTTTTTGTTTTGAGAATCAATACCTCAAGATAGAGCAAGCACCATTTCCTTTTTTACGATGTCTATTTATTAAAAACAAAAAGTCGCTATTCGTTGTGAATAGCGACTTTTCAAAAGAATTATAATTAATTTTAAAAAAGATTATTTAAAATCTGCATCCGAAACTCCTTCGTTAACTTTAATTTCTTTGATTTTCATTTCGATTTCAATACCGACATTCATCGATTGAACGAAAGGAAATTTAATTCCTTTTACTTCTTTGTAATCAGAATAGTTAACCACTTGCTGCATTTTTTGCCCCATTTGCTCCACTTCTTGTACTGCAGCCACTTTTAATCCTGTTGTTGTGTCATAGTAGCTTGTTGTATTTCCTACTTTCACACCGTATGCATCCACACCATTGATTGATTCAACACCTGTCAACACAGCAGTTGCATCTGCTTTTAACTCTCCAAAAGGAACCGCTTCAGCTTGTGCTTCTTTTAACTCTTCACCCGTGATTTCTGTTTTTTGTCCTTGTACAACTGCATACCCCATTTTAGGTGTAATCACTTGCTTAGACATCACTGCACCCATCATTTTCTGTTCTGAAGACAAAAAGCCGTCTTTTACTTTGTTCACCATTTCCAATGTCATTCCTTGTACTTCTGCTTCACTTGTAATCCACAAC
The DNA here is from genome assembly GCF_014145635.1 of Myroides sp. WP-1. Classification (GTDB taxonomy): domain Bacteria; phylum Bacteroidota; class Bacteroidia; order Flavobacteriales; family Flavobacteriaceae; genus Flavobacterium. The sequence goes on along the minus strand of NZ_JACHTC010000002.1, from coordinate 63,512 downwards.
GATTTAACAGCTTTCACTTTTGCATCGCCTCCGATAGCTTGAATGTAGTTTGCTAAAACAGTTTGTACTGTTACTCCTGCAGGTACTTCTTTTTTGAACACAGGTTTTTCAACCGGATTAGCTTCTTTATCGTAGAAATACATTGGCTTATTCAAGCCTTCTAATCCACTTACAACATCTGCTCCTTTTCCAACAATTACGATGCGCATATTGTCGTTTAAGAAATATTTTTGTGCTGCTTTTTGAATATCCGCAGGTGTTACTGCATTAATACCTTTGATGTAATTTTCGTAAAAATCAGCTGGTAATTTGTGTAATTCTTTATTTAAAGCATAACGAGCTACTGTCTCAGGTTTTTGAATTTCCATCACAAAGTTTCCGATATACTTGGCTTTTGCCATTTTCAACTCTTCGTCTTTGACTAAAGTTGTACGCATTAATTCAATCTCTTTAATGAACTCCGTAACTGCGCTATCTGTTACCACATTGCGCACAGAAGCTGTCGCTCTAAATTTTCCTGGATACTTACGCGCAGTACTGATTGAAGAATAGGCACCATACGTCCATCCATGTGCTTCACGTAAATTTAAAAACAAACGACCTTCTCCACCACCACCTAGGATTTGGTTGGCTAAAATGGCTGCAAAGTAATCGTTATCTGTCATCTTCAACTCAACCTCATTGATCAAAGCAATTTCAGATTGCACTGCGTTTGGCATATTAACGAAATCAATTTGCGTTTGAGCTACATTCTTATTCGTTGTTGCTTCAGCAAAAGTTGTGGTAGATTTTTTCCAATTGTCAAACAAAGACTTGATTGTCTTTTCTGTTTTCTTGTAATCAATATCTCCTACAACCACTAAATAAGCGTTATTTGGCGTAAAGTATTTTGCGTAATATGCTTGTACATCAGCCAAAGTAACATTAGAAACAGTAGCTTCAGTTTCAAACTCTCCTGCTGCAGTATTCTTTCCATACAACAAAGCGTCTTCAACTCGACTTGCAACTGCAGATACACTTTTCTCGCTCGTTTTTAACGATTCGATAATCTGTGCTTTTGCTTTATCGAATTCTTCCTGTGTGATAACAGAATTTAAAGCACCATCTGCCAACAATCCAAGAATTGTTTCATTGTATTTCGACAATCCGCTTGCGAAAGCTCCACTAGAGAAAAAACGAACATTAGCTCCTAAGAAATCAATCTCATCATTGAATTGTTCTTTGGACATTTTTTTCGTTTGATTTCCCAAAACTTGAGATAAAATAGAAGTAACTCCTGCTTTATCACCTTCAGCAATTAAAGGGTTATCAATGGTTAGGGTATACGATACTTGAGGTAATTTATGGTTGGGAACAACCAATACTTTCATTCCATTCTTCAACGTAAATGAAGTAGGTTTCCCTACGTGAACCACGGGTACAGGTCCTGAAACGGGTTGTTTTCTGTCTTGTGCTTGTAATTGAGCAGCTGCTAAAGCAAAAACCAAACTAGCTGCGTAAATATATACTTTTTTCATTTCTCTTCTTCTTGTTTAGCATTAGTTATTAGCTTCTTTCTCTGGAATATAATCTAAGATTAAGCGCTGATTTTTGTTCAAATACTTCTTAGCTACTTCGCGGATTTCTTCACGAGTAATATCTCTATACATCTCAATATTTGTATTAATCAGATTTGTATCGCCATACAATAAGCTATACGTTGCTAAATTATGAGCCAATCCTTCTAAGTCAGCATTTCCTCTCACATATTCATTTTCTAACACATTTTGCAATTTTTGAAAATCGCGTTCAGAAATCAATTCAGTTTGCAATTTTTCAATTTCACTGTCGATTTCAGCAACTAAATCTGCTGTTGTATACCCTTGCATTGGTAAACCATAGATTAGATAAGCGCCATAATCCTCTTGACTTAAATTGAATGCCCCGATTTCTAAAGCTTTCTTCTGTTCGTCTACAATTTTTTTGTATAATCTCGAGCTTTTTCCGTTTGATAAGATTGTAGAAATCATATCCAATACACGAGCCTCACGTGTTTTCATTGAAGGCGTACGATAAGCTTGTACAAGCATTGGGATTTGAACGTTCGGATCTTGATACTCTGCTCTGATTTCTTTTGTGATTGGATCTTCTTGAATTGCAGTACGCGTAACTGGAGTACCTTTTTCAATTGAACCAAAGTATTGTTGAATCCATTTTTTAGCTTGTGCCGTTTCAAAATCACCTGCTACCACTAACACTGCGTTATTAGGAATATAGAACTTCTTGTTAAACGCTAAGAATTCCTCCAAAGTAGCCGCATCTAAATGTTCCATAGATCCAATAGGCGCCCAACGATAAGGGTGTTTTGTAAATAAGTTCTCTTTTACTTGAGGTAGGAGTTGTCCGTAAGGTTGATTGTCCATACGCAAACGCTTCTCTTCCTTCACTACTTCATTTTGTGTATCTACACCAATTTGGTTAATAATAGGATGCATCAAACGCTCAGATTCCATCCACAACCCTAATTCTAAGTTATTTGATGGAAATACTTCATAGTAGTATGTTCTATCATCTGATGTATTCGCATTGTTTTTACCACCATTAGCCGTAACCAATTTAAACCATTCTCCGCGTTCGATATTTTTTGTTCCTTCAAACAATAAGTGTTCAAAGAAATGGGCAAACCCCGTGCGTTCAGGATTTTCGTCCTTCGCTCCTACGTGGTACATTACGGAAGTAATGATAACAGGAGCTGATTTATCCTGATGCAAAATAACTTTAAGCCCATTTTCTAAAGCGTATTCTTCGAATTCCACTTTTTGAGCTGACGCTGTCATTCCATAAAAAAGCGCGCCTAAAATCAAGAGTGATCTTTTCATTTTATAGTTCTGAATTTAGTTTATAGTACTATGAGACGCTATTTTTTCTAAATGTTACAGGCTAGTTAACTTTTAGTTTCAATTTTAACATTTGATCTCGTGACTTTGTGAAGATGTGGCAATTAGTCAACACAGGCATAATTAACATTTGTTTCTACAACAACATAAAAATCAGAAAACAAAAAGCAAAAAACACTTGACCAATTAAAAAAGAATTGTAACTTTGCACACTTAAATAAACCTTAATAATTTATTGTTATGTACGCAATCGTAGAGATAGCTGGGCAACAATTCAAAGTTAGCAAAGACCTTAAAGTTTATGTTCACCGTTTGGCAACAGAAGAAGGAGCGACTATCACTTTTGATAAAGTTCTTTTAGTTGATGACAACAATAACATTACTGTAGGCGCCCCAGTTATAGAAGGTGCTTCTGTAGAAGCTAAAGTTTTACAACACCTTAAAGGTGACAAAGTAATCGTTTTCAAAAAGAAAAGAAGAAAAGGTTACAAAAAGAAAAACGGTCACAGACAAGCTTTGACTCAAATCGTAATTGAAGGAATCAACTTCGGTGGAGCAAAGAAAAAAGCGACTAAAAAAGAAACAGCTGAAGCAGCTGAGTAATTAACAATTTAAAATTATAACGTCATGGCTCACAAAAAAGGTGTCGGAAGTTCGAAGAACGGTAGAGAATCAGAATCGAAACGCTTAGGTGTTAAGATTTACGGTGGTCAAGCAGCTATCGCTGGAAACATCCTTGTAAGACAAAGAGGTTCTAAGCATAATCCTGGTGAAAACGTTTATATGGGAAAAGACCATACTTTACATGCTAAAGTTGACGGTGTTGTTAAATTCCAAAAGAAAAAAGACAACAAGTCTTACGTTTCAATCATTCCATTCGAAGCTTAAGAATCTATCTATCTGTGTGAACAGATAAAAGGTTACAAAATAAAAAAAGGTATTGTGAAATTTCACAATACCTTTTTTTTTGGAGAGAAGAGAAAGGAAAGAAGAGAAAAGTAAATTTTATTTTTAGAGGAATCCATCACTCCACCCAGTATATCTCTTTGATCTAAGAGAAGTCGCATTCGTTACTCACCGATCGTCATTCTAACCACTAACCATCTCATCCTCTTTATCTCGCGGAGTTTATATTTTATTTTGGTGTTGATGAATATATCTCACTTATTTTATATTTGTTTTTGTGTTCGATGAATATATCTCACCGAGTTTATATTTGTTTTTGTGTTCGATGAATCTTCACTACGTTACGATTTTCACTGCGTTTAGATTTCTTCTTTCTTCTTTCCTCTTTATCTCACCAAGTTTATATTTTATTTTGGTGTTCGATGAATATATCTCACCGAGTTTATATTTGTTTTTGTGTTCGATGAATCTTCACTACGTTCCGATTTTCACTACGTTTCGATTTCCTCTTTCCACTTTCCTCTTTCCACTTTCCTCTTTCCACTTTCCTCTTTCCTCTTTATCTCACCGAGTTTATATTTGTTTTTGTGTTCGATGAATCTTCACTACGTTCCGATTTTCACTACGTTTCGATTTCCTCTTTCCTTAAACGTTATTCTTATTTAGAAAAAATAAAAATAATATTGCACATCTCATTTTTCTTATTTATTTTTGGTCTAAATTAAATTATAACTAAAAACATAATAATTTACTCATGATGAAAGTAACTAAACTCTTATCTGCTTTAGCAATGCTTGCGTTAATTTCAGTTGGTACAGCTAGTTGTTCTAGTGATGATGACGTAATCAGAAAAGAAAACAACAACGACCAAACAGAAGTAGGTTCTGAACTTCCTTTTGAAGGTAACTTTGCTTATGCTCATGCTGGAAATCCAATTCCATTTGAATTTACAAAGAAAACAATCAACATGAAAATGTCAGGAATGGCTGGTAGTGGTCAAGAAGATGACACCTATAATGTTCTAAAAGTATACAAAGACAAAAACAATGTTTTAAAGGCAGTTGCAAAAAACACAAAAGAAAGCGAATACAAAGCGTTTTTCTTCAAAAACATTAAAGAAGAATCATTAGACATCAATATCAACTATACATTTAAGTCTGAAATTGAAGCAATTGAATCTACTTATCCAACTTCAGGTGACATTACTCCTGATCACGGAAACAATATCTTCCCTTGGTTAAAACTTACAAGAACTGGCGGTGAAGAACCTGCGAAAATCAACTTACCTGTTCAAGGAAAGTACGTTTTTTCAGCTCAAGGACACACGTACTACTATACATTCTCTAATACAGTAGTAAATTTCAATGGGTCTTATGACATGACTGTATTGAAACACAACACAAACACAAACAAAATCTTATTAGAAGGTGTAGGCGAAAAAGCGGGAACTTTCTATGTAGCACAATTAAAAAACATCACTGAAAACACAGTAGATGTAGCACGTTTAACTTTTGGTGAAGCAGATGCGAAACAAAAAGCAGAAGCTGAATTTGCGTTAGCTTCTGAACTAACAGGGGGTAAATTCACTACATACACAAAAGAAGGTGGTGTTACAACTCCTGCTTTTGCAGAATTAAACGGAACTTACTTATCAGCAATGATCGCAATGAACGGAGTTGATGTAGGTCAATACGAATTCCACATTGGAGAGAATGATGAAGCATTCATTTTTATGGGAGACTTCAGAGGTACAGGTACATTCACTGAAGGTGGAAAAATCGAAATGAAACGCGTATTCACAGACGAGGCTAAAGGACAAATCATTTATGAAATCTTAAACTCTGAAGGATACTATGACGGAAGAACAGGACAATTCTTAACCATATACGTTAGAGATTACAAAGAAACAGCAGGTAAAGCTACTTTCGCTATTGCTACAAAAAAAGGTGAATCTTCAATTGCAGCTAGCAAAGGAGATGTAATCGGAAAAACGCTAGAAGAAGCTAAAGCAATCGCTGCTCCAGATGCTATGAAAATGTGGGATGGCGGAATGATGGCTTATGCTCACGTTTGGATTCCAACAACAAAGAAATAGTACATTTTCCATATTTGATTAACTAATGAAAAAAGGCTTTTGAAATTAATTTCAAAAGCCTTTTTTTTATTTCGTTACTTTGATTGTATGATACAATTCTAAAGCCTTACCGTCTGTCAACATGGAAACGAAATGACAAATACTCATTAAGCGTTCATATAAACTATCGCTTTCTATAATATAGCGTTCTGGTAGGAGTTTTATAATTAATCCATCATAGTGATTATCCTCACCATAATAGCGGTTATTTGTAGCGGTAATAAAGCGTTCTAAGAGCGTTTCTATTACTTGATACCCTATGATCTCCTTTTCAATGACTTCTTTACTCTGGTATACATTATTGATACTCACTGCCAAGATATCTTTCATTTGCGCGATGTAAGAACACTTTTCTGTCAAAGCAAAGGGATAATCACCAGCTAAAATCTTTTCTTCATTCTCAATAAACAAACGCGTCACGTCATCAATCAAACTACCGATAGCCAATGCACGCAAATAGCTTACACGATCTTCTTTTGAATTTAATTGAGAGTACTTTTGCGTATTGATACTATTTTGAACAATCATGATAAGGAATTCTAAGGCATGTTCTTCTGGAATCCACCCCAAATTAATACCATCTTCAAAATCTGTAATTGTATAACAAATATCGTCAGCTGCTTCAACTAAATACGCCAAAGGATGACGATAAAATGCTGTTTCAACTCGATCGTCTTTCATAATCATCCCCAACTCAGAAGCCACATCAATAAACGCTTCTTTATCTCCTTGGAAAAAACCATACTTCTTATCCGAAATATCACGAGTTGGCTTTTTAGGCAAACTTTCTTTGGGATACTTCATAAAAGCTCCAAGTGTAGCATAAGAAATACGCAATCCTCCTTCTATTCCTGGGCGAGACTTCGTCAAGATAGAAAAACCATTGGCATTTCCTTCAAAATCAATTAAATCTTGCCATTCCTTTTCTGTAAGCTTATCTTTAAAAGCAAGTCCTTTTCCTCGATTAAAATAATCGCCAATTGCTTTTTCGCCTGAATGACCAAAAGGCGGATTTCCAATATCATGAGCCAAAGACGCTGCGGCAACGATCGCCCCAAAATCATTCACAGTATAGCCGTATTCTTCCGCTAAATAGGTATATTTTTTCAGTAGTTTCTCTCCGACATTTCGACCAAGCGAACGCCCAACGACAGAAACTTCTAAACTATGGGTTAATCTCGTGTGAACAAAATCTGTTTTTGATAAAGGGATAACTTGTGTTTTATCTTGTAAACTGCGGAAAGGCGATGAAAATATAATGCGATCATAATCTACTTCAAAACCAATTCGCGTTTGACTTTCATCTAGGCGATTTCTTACAAATGTGTCACCGTGCTTCTTTAAAGACAGCAACTTTTCCCATTTCATCATATACTATATTCTTTTGTTTCTTTACTAATTTTCTACTTCTTGTTGGCTTGTAATAATGTTATTCTTTACTGTGCGATAAATATGTGTTTTGGCCTCAGCGTAGGAGATATTATACAATCGTTCTACCTGTGCATATTCTGACGGATATACGGCTAACATCTTATCGTAATACAGATCCAACGCTTCTTTTTCGGGAGCTGTATACTCTAGTTTCAATTCAAAACGGCGAACTAAAGCTTCATCAATCATGTGAATTTGATTCGTTGCTGCAATTAAGATGGATTTTTGCGGAAGATTGTCGATCAACTGTAGAATTGCGTTAACCACGCGCTTCATTTCACTGTTATCTTTATTGTCGTAATCGCGAATTTGTCCTAAAGAATCAAACTCATCAAAAAACAAAACAGCACTCTCGTATTGAATTTCCTTAAATAAACTTTCGATGTTTTTGGCTGTCTCTCCCAGTTTAGAAGAAACGATCGTTGCCAAGTTTACAATAATCAACTTTTTATCCAATTGCTTGGCAATTGCTTTTGCGGTCATTGTTTTTCCACAACCTGTTTTTCCATATAATAAAATCTTATTACTAACAGGCAAGTTGTATTTCGTTAATATTTCACGATACTTATACTCCTTCAAGAATGCTTCGATCTCTTGCTCTACTTTTTCAGTAAACATAACATCTGCTAAGCGAATGTCAGTACGATCGATATAATACAAAGAACTCATCTCAAACTATGATTTGAACATTATTAACTACAAATATAAGCTAAAAAAAACGTTACCCTCCAACGAGTTTCCTTAAAAAAGCTACGGAATGTCTATCTATACTTAAACCAATTTGACAAAACTAAAACCGAGGTTTACGACCGTGTTTATTAGGCAAATCATCTCCTTTAAGCAGCAGTAATATCAACAGAACCGCAATATTTAACAAGGGAACCAGTAGCAACAAAGACAGTATTCCATGTCGACTAACATCGTGAAGGCGTCTTGCTGAACAAATAAGTAAGACATAAATCAATACCGTACAAATAAACGAATAGGTTCCGTCGTGATCAAAATGGGGTTGATAAAAGAAAGCCATCAAGAAAAATAGCGTTAAAAGCGCAACGCGTAAACCATAGTCTTTCCTTGAACTACGCCCTAAAGGAGCCAAGAATCCCATACTCCAATGTTGAGGACTAACATAGTTAACTTTTTCTAACTGATCTGTTTCAGTAAAATTCATGTAGATCCCATTATTGAGATGAATACTTCTCTTTTCTACATGAGAACTGTGGTTGTTCACAGCCGTTAACTCAAAAGTAAGATACTTTGCATCCAATTCTTTGACGCGATAAACGATTTTACCACGCAGTTCATCCATATACCCCAATGGATAGATGCGAATAACATCGGCTTGTTTACAATCCCAGCTTATTTCGATGAGATCGCCCATAAAAAAATACGTTTGATTGCAAGAAAAAGTAAGAATTTCAGGTCTATAGTAATCTGTATTTGCCTGTGTGGATCTTGCAGTATACGCTTGTGAAGATTGAGTATTACTGGTTGTTGTTTGTGTACGAGAGAGCGTTAAGTCATAGGCACGACGTTGGCTATCATCACCTAAAACTTCATATGCCTTAATCACTTCGAACAATCTATCTTGATATCTCGTATTACCTTGATTCATATCAGGGTGGTACAACTTCGATAACCGTCTGAATGCTTGTTTAATTTCACTCGAACTAGCTGTTGGGGTAACCTCTAAAATAGCATAATAGGTGCGCATACACTCTGGGAAATTGAATAAGATGACATTATGTGCTTTAAACCGATTATCTCATCCGTTTAAAGTAAAAAGGCATGATTTCCAACCACACCTTTACACCTGACAATATACTATTTCCCTAGAAGAGTAAAAAATTAATCTTCGTCTGCGAGGAAAAATTTCATTGATTTCATCGGATAAGCATCTCTACTTTTTCCGCTTGGGTTAGCAATAACAGTTTTGATACTCACTAGATCTCCTAATTTAAACTGAGCCTCTGTATATTGATAGTCTAACAAATAAGGACCACAGAAATAGTTTCCTTGCTCATCTTTCTCAATAATCCCTTTAAATATTCCTTTTTTCGTTTCTTTCGACATAGTAGTATTAGTTTAATGGACAAAGATACAATAGAAAAAAGGTTTTTCGTGAGATTTGTTTTTTGTAGTCTTAGAATAGCATGAGGACACGAGTTAGTATCTTTATTCGCTTCATTAAATCTCATCTTTCATTTAAAAAAAAACGACAACTGATTGCTCAGTTGTCGTTTATAGAGATAGAAATTTGATTCTATTAAAGTTCTAAAGCTTTTTTAGGATTGTTATCCATCAATAATTCAGTTGGGTTTTCTAAAGCTTCTTTCACAGCTACTAAGAAACCTACTGACTCACGTCCGTCGATGATACGGTGGTCATACGATAACGCCACGTACATCATTGGGTGGATTTCTACTTTACCATCTACTGCGATTGGACGCTCGATAATGTTGTGCATTCCCAAGATTCCAGATTGTGGAGGGTTGATAATTGGTGTAGATAACATCGATCCAAATACACCACCATTAGTGATTGTAAATGTACCACCTGTCATTTCATCCACTGTAATTTGTCCATCACGAGCTCTTGTAGCTAAACGTTTAATTTCAGCTTCAACACCGCGGAAAGACAATAATTCAGCGTTGCGAACAACAGGAACCATTAGTCCTTTTGGACCAGATACTGCAATTGAAATATCGCAGAAGTCATATTTAATTTGCTCTTGACCATCGATCATAGAGTTTACGTCTGGATACAATTCTAAAGCACGAGTAACCGCTTTAGTAAAGAAAGACATGAATCCTAAACCAACACCGTGTTTAGCTTTGAAAGCGTCTTTGTATTCACTTCTAAGCTTGTTTACGTTTGTTAAGTTAACCTCGTTAAACGTTGTCAACATCGCTGTTGTATTTTTAGCTTCAACCAAACGCTCTGCTACTTTACGACGTAACATAGACATTTTTTTGCGCTCTTCACCTCTTGGTCCACCAGTTGGAGTTCCCATTGAGTGTTTTGCGTTTAAAGCATCTTCCTTAGTGATTCTACCATCTTTTCCTGTTCCAGCAACTGAAGCAGGATCAATATTTTTTTCATCTAATATTTTTTTGGCAGCTGGAGAAGCTGAACCTGTTGCATAAGTAGCTGCTGCAGGTGCTTGTACTGGCTCTGCCTTAGGAGCTTCCGCTTTTGGAGCCTCTGCTGCTGGCTTAGCTTCTGTAGAAGTACCTCCCGCTGGTTTTGCTGCGCCTGTATCGATTAAACAAACTACTTGACCTACCGCTACTGCGTCACCTTCTTCTGCTTTTAAAGTAATGATTCCGCTTGCTTCAGCAGGCAATTCTAATGTTGCTTTATCTGAATCAACCTCAGCAATTGCTTGGTCTTTTTCAACATAGTCTCCATCTTTTACCAACCAAGTAGCAATTTCAACCTCTGTAATTGATTCACCTGGTGAAGGAACTTTCATTTCTAAGATGCTCATCGTATATTCTTTAATTAAATATTGTTATGTAAAAATACTCTTTTTTTATTATAAGTTCTTATTAAAAACTTTTTCAATTGCATATGCAAAACGCTTTTTAGAACGTGTTGAACTTCCAGAAGCTGGCGCACTATACGCTTTATTACCAGCATAACGCAATGGTTTTTCTTCGAAGTTCATCAACATATAGCCATAAGCTCCCATGTTTTTCGGTTCCTCTTGTGCCCAAACAAAATCATCCGCATTTGGATAAGAAGCGATTACCGCTTTGATCTGCTCAATTGGCAATGGGAATAATTGTTCTAAACGCACAAATGCGATATCCTCTCTTCCTAATTCTTCTCTTTTCGCTACTAAATCATAGTAGAATTTACCAGAACAGAAAACTAATGATTTCACTTTTGCTTTATCTACCGCTGCATCGTCAATTACATATTGGAATTTACCATCAGTGAATTCACTAATTGAAGAGGTAGCTAATGGATGTCTCAACAAGCTCTTCGGTGACATCACGATTAATGGTTTTCTGAAGTCAGTTACCATTTGTCTACGCATCAAGTGGAAGAAGTTTGCTGGAGTTGTACAGTTTGCAACAAACATATTGTGTTCTGCACATAATTGTAAGTAACGCTCTAAACGTGCTGAAGAGTGTTCCGCTCCTTGGTTTTCATATCCGTGAGGCAACAACATAACCAAACCATTTTGGCTACTCCATTTATCTTCTGCTGCAGAAATGTATTGATCTAACATGATTTGTGCTCCATTGGAGAAATCTCCAAATTGAGCTTCCCAAATCGTCAATGTATTAGGGTTTGTCAACGCATATCCATACTCAAATCCCAAAACAGCATACTCAGACAATAAAGAGTTGTAAATTCTCATTTGTCCTTTTTGATCTTTCAAGTGGTTCAACAAGATGATTGACTCTTCCGTATCTTCTGTTTTTACTACAGCATGACGGTGAGAGAACGTACCACGTTCAACATCCTGTCCTGACATACGCACATCATATCCTTGAGAAATTAATGATCCGTAAGCCAATAATTCACCCATTGCCCAGTCTAACTTATCATTTTCAAAGAACATCGCTTTGCGGTCTCCGATAAGGCGTTTTACTTTGCTGATGAATTTTTTATCTTCTGGAAGTTCCGTGATTACTTCAGCGATATCTGTCAATAATTGTTTAGATACTTTGGTATCATAATCAACAACCATTGCTTTTTCGTCTACAATTTTGAATTCTTTCCAGTTTTCTTGCATGAACGTTCTGATCTTAGCAAATTCATTCTCACGAGAAATTTGCAGATCTTGTTCTAATACATCTTTATATTGCTGTTCTAAGTCTTTCACAAAACTTTCATCAACAATTTTATCCTCTAACAATCTAGCGTTATAGATATTTCTAGCGTTCGGGTGTTTAGAGATTAACTTATATAATAAAGGTTGCGTGAATTTTGGTTCATCCCCTTCATTGTGTCCATATTTACGGTATCCTACTAAATCGATAAAAACATCTCTACCAAAAGTCATGCGGTACTCTAAAGCGAATAAGAACGCGCGTACTGCTGCTTCAGTATCATCTGCATTAACGTGTAACACAGGTGAAGCTGTAACTTTAGCAATATCTGTTGAATAGGTAGAAGAACGTCCGTCTGTGAAGTTTGTTGTAAATCCAACTTGGTTGTTTAATACCACGTGGATTGTACCTTCTGTTTTATACCCTCTTAACTGAGCCATTTGCACAATTTCATACACAATTCCTTGTCCTGAAATAGCTGCATCTCCGTGTAAAGCGATAGGCAATACTTTAGAAGGTTGGTTGGTGTAAACTGTATCTTGTTTTGCTCTTGCGATCCCTTCGATAACCGCACCAACAGTCTCTAAGTGAGAAGGGTTTGGTGTTAGGTTTACATGGATATCTTTACCTGAGCGTGTTTTACGTGTTGAGCTTAATCCCAAGTGATATTTTACGTCTCCGTCATATCCCTCTACAGCATCATAGTCTTTTCCGTCAAATTCTGAAAAGATTTCTTGTGTTGGTTTTTTAAATACGTTTGCTAAAACGTTCAAACGACCACGGTGTGCCATACCAACCACGATCTCCTCTACTCCTTTAGCAGCAGCAGATTCAATTAAAAAGTCCATTGCTGGAATAGCAGCCTCCAACCCTTCTAAAGAGAAGCGTTTTTGTCCTACATATTTTGTATTCAAGAAGTTTTCAAAAGAAACCGCTTCAATTAATTTGTGTAGGATTTCTTTTTTCTCTTCTGAATTAAACTTTGCTTCTGGGATTTCGAAGTGATCTTGGATCCAATTCACTTCTTTTTCGTCTGTGATATATTTGAATTCAATACCTAAAGTTGCGCAGTAGATTTTCTCTAATTGTGCAATAATTTGTGCTAAAGTAGAAGCCGGTAATTGAATCGCTTTCGCTGCATCAAATGTTGTATTTAAATCAGCAGCTGATAAACCGAATTTCTCTAAACTTAAATCTGGGTGAACAACTCTTCTTTCTCTAAGCGGGTTTGTTTTAGTCAATAGGTGTCCGTAAGTCCTGTAGCCATCGATTAATTTCAATACAGCCAATTCCTTAGTAATTTGGCTTGTATCTACAGAACTACCTGTATTTGAACCGCTTGTTGGTGATGAAACGTAAGTTACTTTTTCTACTGTGCCATCATTAAATTCATTTGCAAAATCGAACCCTTGAAAGAAGGCTCTCCAACTTGGTTCTACGCTATCTGGATTTTCTAAATATTGATCATACAAATCTGCAAAAAATGCAGTGTGTGCCGCGTTTAAAAAGGAAAATCTATCCATAATTTTCGTCTAAAGACCTATTGATTAAATATTATATATACAAAAATACAACTCTTTGATTACAAAAGTATAAACTTTTTCTTATTTTTATCTCACAACAATTTCATAAAACAACTATGAGAAGATTTTATGTCAAAAAAATGAGTATTTTATTCATTTTTTCATTTTTTTTATTGTCCAATTTTTCACTTTTTGCACAACAAAACCGAAATAACTCCGAAAATTACGATTCTGTCAAAAAATGGAGATTTGGAGGAGGCTTTGGTTTGGGCTTCGGTAGCGGCTATACAGATGTGATGTTAGCACCAAGTGCCTTGTATCAGGTAAACCCTTATTTCAGTGTGGGTGTAGGATTACAAGGAAGCTATATCAATAGCAAAGACCGCTCTTTTTACTACAGTAATGTAAAGGAGTATCAATCTTGGATTTACGGAGGAAGCTTAATTGCTCTAGCCAATCCTATTCCCCAATTGCAATTATCTGCCGAACTAGAGCAATTGCGTGTAAACAATACCTATACTTATAAACAAGATTTACACAAGTTAGATGCTAACTTTTGGAATACAGCTTTATTCTTAGGTGCTGGTTACAGTAGCGGACCTGCTACAGTAGGAGTTCGATACAATGTGTTGTACAAAGAAAAAGACATGGTATACGGCAGCGCACTGATGCCTTTTATCCGCATCTATTTCTAAAAACACCTTTATAAGATACAAAAAAAGAGCCGATTATACAAATCGGCTCTTTTTTTATTGATATTTCACTATTCTTTTGACAAGTTTGTTCGGAAGTAAACCTTTTGAAATTCTCGTTTCACAATCAGGTAAGTCAATTGTTGAAAGTAATTAAATACATCTCCTTCTTCTAACGCTCGAATATCTTTTTCTGCTACATCGATGCGATAAAGCAACATCGACAACTTCGCTGGTGTACGAGAAGCAATGCTTTCCAATACGCCTTGAATTTGCTGTACGAGTTCAAGAGGTGTTGAAGCGGGAAATGTCAGATCCTCATCTACGCTCATTCGAAAGTCACGCTCTATTTGTTGGACTAATTGTTCAAACAAATCCTGCTCTTTTAATTGATTCTCGAGATAAGTTACTGCTACTTCCATTTTACTACTACATTTGTCTGTTCATTAATTCCTTACTAAAAACACGCAGAAGCTCTTTTTTATCTTCTTCAATAGCTAAGTCAGCTAAAATATGTAAAGCTTCTTCTGTATATTGTTCAATCAACTTGAGAGAAGCTTCTTGTGAACCCGTTTCAACAAATAATTGTTTCACGCTTGAAATTTTCTGTTCTTCATCCGCACAGGTTACTGAAGCATAAAAACCTTCCAATGCTTCTCTTTGCTTAGGATTAGCATTTTCCAATGCTTTTAGATATAAAAAAGTCTTTTTATTTTCAAGAATATCTCCTCCAATGCGCTTACCAAATGTTGCTTCGTCTCCAAAGGCATCCAAATGGTCATCTAACAATTGAAAGGCAATTCCTAAATTCAATCCAAAATTGTAAATCTGATTCCCATTCTCCTCCGTTGTTTTCGCTACGATCGCTCCCATTTTAAGCGCTGCTGCCACTAAAACAGCTGTTTTATACTCAATCATTTTGATGTACTGTTCGATTTTCACATCCGAACGACCTTCAAAACAAATATCGTACTGCTGTCCTTCACAAACTTGAATTGCTGTTTTACTAAACAACTTCGCCAAGTCTCTAAAAACAGTTGGTTCATAATGCTCAAAATATTGATACGCTAAAATCAACATCGCATCCCCTGACAGAATAGCCGTATTCACATCCCATTTTTCATGTACTGTTTGGTGTCCTCTTCGAAGTGATGCATCGTCCATAATATCATCATGCATCAAAGAAAAATTATGAAACAATTCGATAGCGGTAGCAGCTTGTATCGCTTTTGTAGGATCTTCATTAAAAACATCCGCTGCCATTAGTGTTAAAACAGGTCTGATCTGTTTTCCACCTAAAGAAAGAATATACGAAATAGGTTCATAAAGTTCGATCGGTTGTCCATCTAATTGTATTGAACTAAGATATGAAGCTATCTGTTCTTTATATTTTGCTATTGATTGCATGTTCAAAAAAAATTTAGGCAAAAATACGCGTTTTTTAAAGACTTTCAGTTTCTCTCCGTACGCTCGCCACTTAACAGCCGCAAATATCTTAAAAATAGATCAGTTATCCACCAAATTTCCAACAAAATCATAGTTCAACCTACTGTTTTTATCCTTTTGATAAATTCCAATCTCAATCCTTTCAAGCTTTACATCTCCTTTTTCATCACGTCTTTTACCATGGAAACTTCCAAGCAAGTTAAAGTTTTCATAATTCTAAGGAAACTATAAAACGAATAAAGTTTCCGAATTATATTTGCTCATCAAAAATCAGATTCATGGAAACCACAATACTTGAAAAAGCAACACATTTGTTTTTATCCCAAGGGTTTAAAAGCATCACAATGGATGATATAGCAGCAGAGCTATCTATTTCTAAAAAAACCATTTATCAACACTATGCTTCCAAACCCGAACTCATTGAAAAGAGTTTAGTTTACATCAACGAAAAGTTTTTAAAATCACTCGAATCCGTTATTGCACAAAACAGACCTGCTGTAGCCGAAATCATTGCTGCGCACAATAACATGAACGAAGTATTTGCTGTAGAAACATCCGTTTGTTTGTATCAATTAAACAAATACTATCCTAAAATTGCTCAAAAGCAAAAGATTTTTCACAAGAAAAAATATGTTGGTATTATTGAGCGCAACTTGGAAAAGGGAGTTAGAGAAGGGGTTTATCGTTCAAATTTAGATATTGAATTTACAGCGCGTCTTCACATTGCTTCTGTTGTACTCATTGACGATCACGACTACTTCGAACCGGAAGAATACACACATATGCAATTACACGCCTTACACCTGGATCATCACATTAGAAGTATCACCACAGAAAAAGGACTCAAACAATACTTAGAACTCAAAGAAAGCATTAAAAATGAATAAAACCTTAACAACCTTATGCTGTCTATTTCTCTCTTGTAGCCTATGGGCACAAGCTCCTGTTTTAACGCTAAAGGACGCTTTGCATTATGCTTTACTTCACAAAGCTGAAGCCAGACAAGCGAACTTGGATATTGAAAATAGCGACTACCAGATTCAAGAAGTAAAATCAAATGCTTTACCTCATCTCAATGTAGAGGCTAACCTTGCCAACAACGTCAAGATTCAGGAGATGCCTTTAACCATGGGCGGACAAACTCAAATGATTCCGTTCAACTTAAAGTGGAACTCGCAAATCACGGCTACTGCTTCGCAAATATTATTCAATCAAGCCGTTTTTATGGGCTTGAAAGCGGCGCGTTCGGCAAAAGAGTTTTACATTATTAACAAAGAACTGACGGATGAGCAAATCATTGAAAAGGTAGCGTCGACCTACTATCAAGTATTTCAATCACAAGCGATGCTACAAACGCTAGAGACTACCATCAACAGCACGACACATATCAAAAATATTATTGAAGATTTACATCGCAATGGTTTAGCGACTCAGATTGATTTAGATCGAACAAAAGTTAGTTTAAGCAATCTAAAAGCGAACAAGCAACAAGTGATCAATGCGGTGGAACTTCAACAAAATGCGCTAAAATTCTTTATGGGGATGGATTTATCTACTGCTATTCAAATGCCCGCAAATACGTTTACCATTGATGAAAGCACGGTGTTGACTGAGAACAACATCGATACCCGCACGGAGGTTCACCTGTTGGAAAAGCAAAAAGAATTATTGGCTTATAAATTGAAATCTATTCAAGCCGATTACTATCCTTCGTTGGCTGCCTTTGGAACTTTTGGTTATCAAGGTATGGGAGACAAGTTTCCTTGGGGCAACAAACCGAGTGATGGTGTATTTTGGACCAGTGCATCTGCGGTGGGAATTTCATTAAAGCTACCTATTTTTAATGGTTTTGAAACCAGAGCGAAGGTTAAACAAGCAAAAGTGGACATCCAAAAAATTGACGTGCAATTAGAAGACACAAAACAGGCACTTACTTTGGATTTTGTCAATGCGCAAAAATCAATCGAAAACGCATTAATCACCATCAATATTCAAAAGGAAAATGTTGATCTAGCAAAAAGTATCTTGACCAATATGCAAAACAACTACAAACATGGTTTAGCTACTTTAACCGATTTATTAAATGCCGAAAATGCTTATACAGAAGCAGAAAACAACTATACAACGGCATTGCTAGACTTTAAACTGGCCGAGATTCAAATTGTCAAATCACAAGGAGAACTAAAAACGTTACTTGACTAATTCACTATCTAATTTCAATAACAACCATGAAAAAAATAATTACAGCCTTAGTCCTTATCGTCTTGATTGGTGGGACTGTCTATATATTAAATCGCAATAAATCAAACAACGATGCGGAGACTGCTATTGTAGCAGAACAAGACGCAACAATTACGGTTCGCGTAGAAAAAGCGACGGTACAAGTTGTTGATGCCAATTATAAAGCTAACGGAAATTTTGTCCCGTATCAAGAAGTAACGCTAGCGGCTGAGACACCTGGACGTGTTGCAAAACTACTTGTTGACGAAGGAGCGCAAGTGCGCAAAGGTCAAGTTTTAGCTCTAGTTAACAGCGATCAGATCCATGTACAAGTACGCAATGCAGAGGCTGCATATGCAACAGCAAAAGCGGATGCAGCTCGTTTTGAAAGCGCTTATACTACTGGTGGAGTAACCAAACAACAGCTAGATCAAGTAAAATTAATGGTACAAAATGCAGAAGCGAATTTAAAATCTGCTCAAATTACTGCAGGAGATGCACATATCAAGGCTCCGATCGATGGTATTATCAATAAAAAACACGTAGAACAAGGAAGTTTTGTTGCTCCTGGCGCGCCTATTTTTGATCTTGTCAATGTCAATCAGCTCAAATTAAGGGTCAATGTAGATGAAAGTCACGTTGCCAATTTAAAAGAAGGAGATAAAATCGAAGTAAAAGCCAGTGTATTTCCCAACGATCAATTCGAAGGAATCGTAACTTTTATCGCTCCTAAAGCAGACGCTGCCTTAAATTATCCGGTTGATTTATTACTGACAAACAACAAAGACAACAAGCTAAGAGCAGGAATGTATGGTTCGGCTTATTTTGATGCAGATAAAAATCAAGATACACCTCTCCTACTTATTCCCCGCAATGCCTTTGTTGGAAGTGTAAGTTCGAACTTAATTTACCGTGTAATCGACAACAAAGCAGTAGCTACTCAAGTCGTATCAGGGAGAAATTTAGGTGATTTTGTCGAAATCCTCGAGGGATTAAAAGAAGGTGAAATTGTAATCACCTCAGGACAAATTAATCTAACAGACCAAGCCCCAGTAACTATTATTAAATAACGTCCTAAAGGAAGGGATTGACATATGAAAATAGCCGAAATATCCATCAAGCGTCCGAGCATCATCATTGTGCTTTTTATAGCCCTTTTACTCGGAGGTATATTTAGTTATAAAAACCTGAGTTACGAATTAATTCCCAAGTTTGAAGTCAATGTGATTACTGTTGCCACAGTATATCCAGGAGCTTCCCCTTCGGAAATTGAAAATACCGTAACTAAAAAAATTGAAGATGCCGTTGCTTCTTTGGAAAATGTAAAAAAAGTAGAAGCCTTGTCTTTTGAGAGTTTGTCTACTGTAATGATTTACCTAACTTCAGAAGCCAACGTAGACTTATCATTGAACGATGCGCAGCGCAAGATCAATGCGATCTTAAAAGACTTACCGAAAGACGTTGATCCTCCTTCTCTACAGAAATACTCTTTAAGTGATTTACCCATTATGACGCTAAGTGTAACGAGTAATCTAACGGAAAAAGAGCTATATGACTTACTAGATAAGAAGATTCAACCTATTTTTTCTCGTGTAGCCGGAGTGGCTAAAGTAGAGTTAGTTGGTGGAGAAGAACGAGAGATTCAGGTCTTACTTGATCCTAAAAAAATTGAAGCTTACGGATTGAGCGTTCCAATGGTACAACAAGCCGTACTGAGTTCTAATTTAGATTTCCCTACAGGAAGTGTAAAATCAGGAGACAAACAAACGCTTATTCGCTTAGCTGGGAAATACAAAGACATCGAAGAGATGAGAAACTTAGTAATTGCTTCTCAAGGTGGAATCGACATTCGTTTAAGTGATATTGCCGATGTGCAAGACGGGGTAAAAGAAGTAGAAAAGATTGCGCGTTTGAATCAACAGTCAACGATATTGATGCAGGTCATCAAGCAATCGGATGCCAATGCCGTTACGGTGAGTGAATTAACGCAACAATCTATTGCTGAAGTAGAGAAAAACTACGCTGATATTCAATTAAACATCAAGACAGCGAATGACTCTTCTCAGTTTACTTTAGAAGCCGCAAATGCTGTAATGTTCGACTTGTTCTTGGCGATTGTATTAGTTGCTTTTGTTATGTTGTTTTTCCTACATAGCTTCAGAAATGCCCTGATTGTGATGGTTGCCATTCCCTTGTCGTTAGTAGCGACTTTTATCGGGATCTACCTTTTGGGTTATTCACTGAACTTATTGAGTTTACTTGCACTTTCTTTAGTTGTTGGTATTTTAGTAGACGATGCCATTGTGGTAATTGAAAATATTCACCGCCACATGGAAATGGGTAAAAACAAAGTACGCGCTTCTTATGATGGGGCAAAAGAAATTGGTTTTACCGTAACAGCAATTACCTTAGTTATTGTAGTGGTATTCTTACCTATTGCAATGTCATCAGGGTTAGTGCCAAATATCATTAAACAGTTTTGTGTCACAGTAATTATAGCAACGATGTTATCTTTGTTGGTTTCTTTTACCATAGTTCCTTGGTTATTCTCAAGATATGGTAAAATTGAAGTCATCCAACCAACCTCTTTCTTTGGAAAAATACTTCATGGGTTTGAAAAGGGATTGACATCATTTACACACAGTATTTCAGGTTTATTAGTTTGGGCATTAAACTCAACGAAAAACACGATTATTGTATTGATTATTGTAGCATTGGCCTTTTTTGGATCTTTAGCACTTCCCTCTTTGGGATATGTGGGAGGAGAATTCTTCCCCAAAACAGATAAAGGAGAATTCTTAGTACAGCTAGAATTAGATAAAGACGCTTCTGTACAACAGACCAATCATATGACACAAAAGGCAGAAGCCTTTTTGCGCACCAAGCCGGAAGTAGTAGACATGATTACCACCGTTGGACAGTCTTCTGAGGGCTATGGTGGAAGTCAGGCAACCAAATACAAATCAGAAATACACGTTATCTTAACGGATAAAAAAGAACGAAGCGAGAGTTCATTCGTTTATGCAGCGAAGTTGAAAAAAGAATTAGCTCCTTTGATGGTCGGTGTAAAAGTAAAAACAGTACCTGTTGGGTTAATTGGAGCAGAAGAAGCGCCTTTAGCCTTAACTGTTACGGGTTCTAACTTGGATGATGCCATGGAATTTGCTATTCAGGCCAAGGCTTTGTTAGATCAAATACCTGGTACGATGGAAACAAAACTAACCACCGAAACAGGAAGTCCCGAAATCAACGTACAAGTAGATCGCGATAAAATGGCAGCTCTTGGATTAGACATGTACACGGTGGGTATGACCATGCAAACAGCATTTAACGGAAATACTGACGGTAAATATCGAGCAGGTGAGTATGAATACGATATTAACATTCGCTTTCAAGAATATGCAAGAACAACCATAGACGACGTAAAAACGATCAACTTTAAAAACAACCAAGGAAAAGATGTGAAGCTTGAACAATTTGCAACGGTAAGTTATAGCTCAGGTCCATCCATTTTAGAGCGAAGAGACAAGAGTCCATCTGTTACAATCAAGTCGCAAACTATTGGTCGTTCTCCTGGAGATATTGCCAACGAGTGGTTGCCAAAATTTGATCAGCTAACCTTAAAGCCCGGAGTAAAATACCAATGGACAGGAACTATGGAAGATCAGGAAGAAGGATTTGGTACATTAGGAATCGCTTTATTAGCTGCTATTATTCTAGTTTATTTGGTAATGGTTGCTTTGTATGACAGTTTCTCTAAACCGTTTATCGTTATCTTTTCTGTGCCACTATCATTTATTGGAGCTCTATTAGCTTTAGCTATCGCCAATATTTCCTTGAACATATTTACCATCTTAGGAATCATTATGTTAATTGGTTTAGTGTGTAAGAATGCGATCTTACTGGTCGATTTCGCTAACCACCGAGTAGAGTCTGGAGACAGTGTTCACGATGCTTTGATCGCCGCCAACCATGCGCGTCTGCGACCAATCTTGATGACAACCATTGCCATGGTTATCGGAATGGTACCTATTGCCTTAGCAAGTGGAGCAGGAGCTGAAATGAACAACGGATTAGCTGTGGTAATCATCGGTGGGTTATTATCTTCCCTTTTACTAACCTTGGTTATTGTACCGATCATCTACTCTATTTTTGACAAAATAGGCAAGCGTTTCGGTCAAAAAGAAAAAATCGATTACCAAGCAGAAATGGAATCCGATTATGAACCAAACCGCAATTTTGTAGATCATCATTAGAAGTGTTTCTTCGTTGACCTAAATAAAACAAATCACAATAGAGTAGAAAATTATTTTCTACTCTATTTTTTTTCTTAACCTAAAACAAGTTTTTTATCCCTTGTACTTCTTATTTTTATCCCTTTAACTATGTTACCCTATTGTGAAGAATAATTATATACAATCTTACTCTATTGAAGATATCTTAAATCGATACGAACGTTTTATTGTAGACAAGCGATTAGCCGTTGTAGAAATTGGTCCTAAGCACAGTCAATATTTTGTCATTGGCAAACCCTATACGTTTGCTTCTTTTGGTTTGATCCTCATCAAATCAGGTGAATGTGAGATTACGATCAATTTAGAACCAACGAAAGTGAAAAAAAACGATATTCTCGTTGTTTTGCCACAACAGTTTTTTGAGATTATTCAATACACCAAAGATTTTAGTGTACAGGCTTTCTTTGCAAGTGGTGAATTATTTCTAGATGCGGGTTTTCATCTTAAATCCAATAATCTCATTCAGTTTTTTTCTTCTCAATATCCAAAAATTCTATCGCTAAACAGTCATTTGATTAAAGAACTCAACTATCATATGAAGCGATTGAACAAACTTGTTTTTGATCAAGACAATATGTTTACCCACCAATTGATCCTCCATCATTTTTCTATTTTGATGTATGAATTAGGTCATTTCTACAATAAACGCGTCTTGGCTAAAACAGAAAAAAAGACACTTCGAAAAGAAGAGTTAACCAAGAATTTCCTCCTATTAGTATCTTCTCACTTTAAAAAAGAGAGAAGTGTGCAATTCTATGCAGATCACATGTTCATCAGTAGAAAACACCTCACTAAAGTCATTACTGAAATCTTTGGTAAAACACCAAAAGACATCATTGTAGAATCAATCATTCTCGAGGCAAAAATACTTTTAAAGAATCCGAATAATTCTGTGACTTCTGTAGCCAGTGAACTAAATTTTCAAGATGTCGCACTCTTTAGCAAATTTTTTAAAAATAGCACCGGATCATCACCGCGCGAGTTTAAGTTAATAAATTAACATTTCAAATAATTTATACGTCTTTTTGACAAGTTATACCGTTTATTTAACTACTGATATTTTCTTAAAAATAGCGAGATTTGAGTTCTTTAAAGGAAAAACCCCTCCTTAAATGAATTTAATTATTATTTGCATATAAGTCGCAAAACTCACGAAAATGTTGAAGAATAAACAACAATATGCTCAAATCACAGCCCTTGGAGGGTATCTCCCAACAAACAAGCGCACCAATGCTGATTTAGAACATTTATCAGATACTTCTGATGAATGGATTATGAAAAGAACAGGAATTAAGGAGCGACGAATTTTAGAAGATGGTCTAGCGACATCGGATATGGCAGTAGAAGCCATAAAAGAGATGTGTTCTTCTTACCAAAAAGACATCTCAACAATAGATGCAATAATAATTGCTACCTCCTCTCCAGATATGCCAATGCCCTCAACAGCGAACATCGTTTGTCATAAGCTCAATTTGACTAATGTATGGGCTTTTGACATGAACGCTGCTTGTTCTGGTTTTTTATATGCATTAGACATGGGAGCAGCTTTGGTTGAAACAGGACGTTATAAAAATGTCGTGGTTGTTGGAGCAGACAAGATTAGCAGTTATGTAGACCGCACAGATCGATCAACTAATATTTTATTTGGAGATGGAGCTGGTGCAGTATGGTTAGAACCTTCTCTAGAAACAGGAATCCAAGATGCCTTGTTAGTTAGCGATGGCAAGGGAATCGAATATTTAAATATCAAGGGTGGCGGATCACTTTATCCCTATGAAACAGACCAATGGAAGGAAGAATACCGTTATTTAAAACAGGATGGTAAAGTGGTTTTCAAAAATGCTGTTACGGCAATGAGTAACACATGCCAAGCGCTTCTAGATCGAAATAACTTATCGATAGACGACGTACAGTGGTTAGTTGCCCATCAAGCCAATAAGCGCATTATTGATGCTGTAGGAAAGGATTTGGGTATCGAGGAGCACAGAGCTTTAAGTAATATCACTTATTCTGGAAATACAATAGCAGCGACGATTCCCCTTTGTATTTGGGAATACAAAGATCAGATCAAAAAAGGAGACTTGCTTCTTTTAACTGCATTCGGCGCAGGATTTTCATGGGGCGCAAGCCTCCTGCAATGGAATATATAAACAAAAAGAGGTCTTCAAAAGAAGACCTCTTTTCCTATAAAATATAAACGATAGGTTTCAGGTTAGATTGCACGCCATTTAAATCAGATCTTCTGGAAAATTAATATCCTTTTCTTGAAGATACTCAATAAGTCGTCCGTGCTTTGTTTGCAAATCAGAAGTACAATCACAGGCAATTGGACAAATTTCAAATGGTGAAATCTCTAAAATAATTGCTATTTCATTGAGTACATCATTCTTTAATTTTGTCTTTCCACTTTCAATATCAGAATATGCTTTTTGAGAAATATTCAGCTTCATTGCCACATATTCTTGTGAAAAACCTAATTCTTTTCTTCTTGTTCGCATTTTCTCTGATTGAAATTTACATTTTTGTGTTGGTGTTTGCATAATAAACCTTGTAGTTTAATAAATTATCTTTCACAAAGGTAACACTTTATTATATTTTAGTTCCATTTTATTAAACTTTATCGTACCTTTGGTTAACATAAACAACAAAATCAATGTCAAGCTTAAAATGAATGATCTGAAATTGAAATTCAAAATTCATATATGCTTAACGAAAAACTGCTTTCCCCAAAAGCAGTTTTTTTTATGTGTTCATTTTTATTATTCTGTTGTTCGGAATCGGACACTTACTTGCTGCCCTACTTTTTTAATATACTAAATTTCAGCGAATTAAAAAAATATAATTCTCTTGGCACAACTTTAGTTTGTTTTCTAGTAAATAGAAACACTACATGAAAACTAAACTAATCACTTTTATCTGTTTACTTATTTCCTTCGTAAGTCAGGCTCAATCAAAGCTAACAGGATCTGTTCTCGACGCAACACATCAACCAATCGATTATGCAGAAGTCCTTTTACTCAATCAACAGGAAGAATTAATTCTACACACCTATACGGATGAAAAAGGAAGTTTTACCTTAACTCCTATTGCTGCTGATACCTATGCCTTGCGTATTCTCAATGCGGGCATCAATCAATATGAAGCAACTATTACAATCACAATGGATCGAACACTTGATCCGATTATTCTGCAAGCAGATCAAGTGTTAAACGAAATCGTAGTATCTGCAAAGCCCAAATTAATAGAGCGTAAAATTGATCGCACCGTTTTCAACATTGATCAATCTGTACATGCCAACAACAGCAATGCCAAAGATGTTTTAAAACTAACCCCTGGGTTAAAGGTAGACAAGGATCAGATTTCCTTAGTTGGAAAAAGCAACATGCAGGTGATGATTAACGACAAAATGCTTCCTCTTACTGGAGAAGAACTCATCAGCTATTTGAGCACGATACCTTCAGAAAACATTCAAAAAATAGAAATTATCACAACCCCTCCTGCTAAATATGAGGCTAGTGGAAACAGTGGTTTAATCAATATTGTACTAAAACAAGCCAAACAAGATTCTTGGAACAATCAGGTAAGTGCTGGATTTGAAACTGCAGATAAAGCAACGTGGAAATTTAGCGATGTATTTAACTACAGCAAAAACAACATATCAGTTGCTGCATCGCTAAATGCAAGTAAGGGCTACAACCAAGAAATTGGAAAAATGGATCTGTATTATCCAACAGAAACGTGGAAAACAATCTACAGAGAAACAAAGAAAAACGAAGATATAGCTGGTAGTTTCCAATTGGATTATCAAGCCACTGACAAAACTGGATTTGGTTTTCAGTATAGAGGAAGCAAAAACACACAAAAAACCGCAGACAAAAATCAATCCAATGTTTATAACCTTGTTGATAACTTAATAAAAAACATTGATACAAAGGGAAAATCTAATCCAGATTTCAACAATCATGCTTTGAATTTAAATTTCTCGCATAAGTTTGATACACTGGGAAATAAGTTAAACTTAGACATGGATTACTTTAACTATACAACAAATAAAAACCGAGTTTTCAACACCAATACGACCATTGTTGATAACGTTGTTAACAAAGTACAAGATTCACAAACGGATGGCGATCAAAAGATCGACAATTACAGCGCCAAAATAGACATTGAACAGCCGTTGTCTTTCGTTAATTTATCTTATGGAGCAAAAGTGAGTTTTGTACAAACTGTCAACAATGCTAATTCCTTCAACGCAAACGAAAATGCAACAACATACGAGATTATACAAGCCGACCATTTTGTATACAAAGAAAACATACAAGCTGCCTATTTCAGCGCAACCAAAACCTTCTCTAAAAAATGGGAGGCACAACTTGGTTTACGCGTAGAGAGCACACAAACAACGGGTGAATCTGTAGCTACAGCAGAAAAGAAAAAAACAAATTACACAGAGCTTTTCCCTAGTCTATATGTTAATTATAAGGTGAATGATGACAATACGCTTTCTCTTACTGCAAATCGCCGAATTAGCAGACCTAGTTTCTGGCAACTCAATCCATTCCGATGGTATGTAAATGAGTACAACTATGTAACGGGAAACCCCTCACTCAAACCAACCTTTACCAATACTATTACTGCTAGTTACACTTTTAGAAATAAATTATTCCTCAATGCCTCTTATTCAAAGGCAACTGATATGTCAACGCAGTTTTCAACCATTGATACAGCAAATAACATTCAAATGTTGAAACACGACAATATCTTCGATGCAGAGAACTACAATTTAGGAATCACACATCTATTTGATGCTTGGCATTGGATCAATACACAAAACACAATCAGCGTATTTTACAGCTCTTCTAAACTATTGCAACCTATTAATTTAGAAACCAACAATGGAATGGGATATTATGTGAGCTCTAATACAACCCTTCAATTAAACGAACCTCAAACTTTTCAGGCGCAAATAGACTTTTGGTATCAATCTAAATTAAACAGTGGAAACTGGAAGCTGAAACCTATGTATGCATTAAGTTTAGGATTGAAATATGCGGTATTAGACAAGAAACTAAATATCTCAGCTTATATGAACGACATCTTAAGAACATCACATTTACGCGCAGAAGCAACGTCAGATGGTGTAAAACAAGGATACAACATGTATAATGACAACCGCTACTTCACCATGGGGTTGAGCTATAGCTTTGGAAATTCAAAAATAAAAGTACGAGAACGTCAAGGAAGTAATAAAGATGTTATCAACAGAAAATAAAAACAAGGTGTTGATAACTTTGTTAATACTTATAAAAAACAGTTGAAACACAAGCACTTTTAATCTTGAAATCAAAAAAGTTATAAACAAAGCTAAACAATTCGTAACAAATAAATTAATAGAGCTACTTATAGGCATTAACCTAGTTATCAACCAAAACAAACCGACTTGTTAACAAACTTATTAACACTGTTGATAAGTTTGTTTAAAATCCATTACTATGAAAAAGAATCTAACTCTATTTATGGCATTTTTCTGTGGTATAGCATTACTTCAGGCACAAAATAGCATAAAGGGAAAAGTACTCAACCAAGCCAAACAACCCATTGATTTTGCGGAACTACATCTATTAAAAGAGACAGACGATCAATTGGTTCAACAAGGTTTTACTTCAGAAACGGGAGAATTCAATCTAACGAATATTCCAACAGCTCAATACACATTAACGATTAACTATCTAGGACAACAGCTTTACACGCAAAATATCACTTTAGATCGCGACCTAGATTTAGGGGAGATTATCACCGAATCTTCCACTGCGTTAGAGGAGATTGTCCTTCAGGCAGAAAAAAAACTCGTGGAGCGCAAGGCAGATCGCTTAGTATTTAATACCTCAGCTAGTATTGCTTCACAAGGAATGGATGCAATCGAAGCATTGAAGAACACACCGATGGTCAAAGTACAAAATGACAAAATTAGCCTTGTAGGAAAGAGCAGCGTCACTATTATGATCAACGATAAAATTGTGCACCTTCAGGCAGAGGCGTTAACGAATTATTTAAAAACTCTACGTTCTGACGACATTGAAAAAATCGAAGTTATCACCAATCCTCCTTCAAAATATGAAGCCAGTGGAAATAGCGGATTGATCAACATCGTTTTAAAACAAAACAAGTCTCTTGGTTTATATGGATCGGTTAGCAGTTCTTATTCTTATAATAACTATAATGCTATTTCTGGAAATGGGAGTCTAAATTATCAAAACAAAAAGTGGAATTTAATGCTAAAAGCCAACGGTAACGATGGTCGATACGGCAATGTAAATTCATACACTTACACCAATAAAGATCGAATTTTAGATGCTTATGGAGATCCTACAGGCAATTACAATTCTGCAGGTTTAAACCTAACAACGAATTATCAACTATCAAGCAATAGTCTTGTTGGAGTAACTTATGACTTGTCTAAATACAAAAACTCAACGAGTAACAACAACGAATCAAAATATATTGCTTTACCTACTTATACACTTGATTCTGTAATCAACTCTTTAACTAAAGTCAACAACAACAATCTATATCAAACCTTGAATACCTTCTACGATTACAATATTGATTCATTAGGTAGCAAATTGTCTTTAGGAATGAACTACTTTACCAATGCCCCTGAAGGTTCAACCAATATGGACGAACGCAACTCGCCAAGCAATCAAACTAGATCAACTTATTTCACCAATGATTTAAATTATAAAGTTTGGAGTGGTACTGCCGATCTTTCCTATAAATTACCGTGGGTAGATGTTGAATTTGGAGGTAAATACACCAATTATGATAATAGATCTAAGGTTTTTTACTACAACCGCTTTGAAGATCAACTCACGTATGATACAACACGTAGCAATCGCTTTAATTACAAGGAGGACAATTATGCAGGTTATCTAAGTTTGAACAAACAACTCAACGACAAGTGGAATGTAAAAGGAGGAGTTCGCTTTGAACAAACAGAGGTAGAAGGACACTTACTTGAAACAAATGAAAAATTCACCAAATCATACAACAAATGGTTTCCTTCTGTATTTGTGGCTTATAACCCAAATGAAAAACACGCGTTTAGCTTTAACTATTCTAAGCGTATCAACCGACCGTATTCTAGCATTTTAAATCCGTTTCGCTATTATGCAAACACTTATTCATACAACAGTGGAAATCCGGAATTAGATCCTTCTTTTACGGATAACTTTGAATTGAACTACCTATTTAATAGCGCATTGTCTGTTAGTTTTAATTATTATCATATTTCAAATTCTTTTGATCAATATTCAACATTAGTCGACGACGTATTTGTCAGTACCTATTACAATATGCTCAACAGTGATAACTACGGGATAACCGCTTCATACAGTGAAAAAATAACAGGATGGTGGCAAACGAGTACGGGCACAGATTTGATTTATGGAAAGTCTTACTACAGAAATAGCAAGGCAAATCAAATTCCCCAAAATGGTGTTTATTTTAGTTACTACTCTCAAAATACCTTTACCTTAAATCAGGCAAAGACACTGAATGTATTTTTAAACTGGTATCACCAAGTTCCCCATAAAGAAGACAACTCAAAGTATGCCAAATACCAAGCCTTATCAACGGGTTTAAAAGCCAATTTACTCGACAGAAAGTTAAACTTAAATCTATCTGTGTACGATATATTCAATACAGGAAAATCTAGTGGAACAAGTTATTTCCAGGACAATATCCAATCCTTTAGCAATACGTGGAACAGTAGAAGTTTAAGCATTGGCGCAACGTATACCTTTGGAGACAGTTCAAATAAAAAGAGTATTAAAGAGGCTACGTTCAGCGACAAAAGTAGAAGTAGCAAATAAAAAAAAGAGGTTGAAAAAGGAGGGAATATATTTCTCTTGTTAAGGAAAACTTTAACAAAAAAAAAAGTTACCTCCATGTAACAAATCAAATATACAATCTACTAATACTAAGTGTTACAAACAATTTTAAATTGATTTGCTAAAAAATAAAAATTTAATTCTTTGAAAAGTCTGTTTACCTTATACTCTTCTTCACCGAAAAAATATAAGATTAAACACTTTTATATAAAGTGGCGTGATGACCCATTTTAATTGATTAGTTAGTTGAACGTCCTTTGTATACCCTACAAGGGACGTTCTTTTTTTACAACCAATGATGTTCTTGTTTTACAGTAGGTTCATCAAGTTGATTAACGATAGCTGTTATTCTTGCTTGAATAAGTTCTTTTCGCCCTTCTGGTGTTCTGGTATAAACAATTCTATTTCGCCCTACTTTATACGTCCATTGTTGTGCAAAATAATTCACCCGTTCTCTATTGACACCAATACAGTCGGGCACCGCGTGAAAATCTGTTTCACTATCCTGAATAGGCAATAGCGTTTTGCGTTCCAATACATAACGCGGATTTTCTATAGGAGATAAGATTTCTTTCATGCAAGAAGCAAAAATGTGACTTTCTCTCAGGGTAGCTCCCTCTAAAGAACAGAACACTCCTCCGCCAAATTCCTTCTCAGTAGTTACTTGAATATGTTCACGAGCAGTAGAAATTAAATCAAAATGGCATAAGGTATTACACAAAGCCTCTCCTATTTGCTGTACATCCTTGCGGATATCTCCAAATTTCTGATACATTTTATAGTATTTCCATCCCTTCCAACCGAAGCGCAACCCTAATCCCAAGACAAAAGTTTGAAAAAACCAATAACCTAAAGACCACAAACTTAACCCATGAAACAAGATTCCTCTTCCCAACCCAATAACCTGGTAGGTTACGAAAAAAATTGCAGAGCAAACCAACGTAACCAAGGCAGATATAAGGGTTTTATTGGTGTAAAATCGCTTGGCTTGTGTAGGGTCTTTTCGTTCATTTGGCGAAGAGAACAACACCTGAACTCCTTCTGCTAAATGAGTCCCTTGTTGAATTGCGTACAACCACTTTTCCTTCAACTCACTTCTGCGTTGGGCTAATTGAAAAGTTTTTTCATTTTGTGCTTCGACATATATCGGATCAAATTTCTTCTTCGATTTTATTTCTCCTAATCGCTCTATACCATTTGAGATAAAAACATCTTGAGGAAGATCATGAGTTGAAATTCCAACAAAGGTTTGAAAACGCTTGTGAATTATTTCCCAATCCTTACCTCCTTCTTTTGCATATTCATCAATACAGGCTAAATGCCAAATATTGGCTGTCTTTGCTGGATCCGATGGGTTAATTCGAAAAGCTCGTCCTCGCACTTGATTCGAAGTAATAAAAGCACCTATGGAACTCGCCATTACTAACGAATTAATTGCTGGTGCGTCCCATCCCTCACCTAATAAAGATTTTGTACCTATTAACACCTGAATATATCCTTCTTCAAATAATTGTGTCATCCAATGAACAATTCTTCCTCTTTGCGTGGCGGTTAGCTGCAATGAAACATATAGAGGATCATAAGTCAATGGAGTACAAACCAACATACCCTCTTGATCCGTTACTTTTTCTTGTAAACGATCGACACAATCTGCTGGCAAAAGGACTACAGATCCCGTCAAAACGGCCATTGACTGAGCTGTTTTATGTTGGCGTCTAAGCGTTTCAAAAATCGACATAACCCCTAATTTCCCTAAAACAGCTGGAGGTTGTTCGGTTGTACTGTAATACTCTTTGCGGATGTAATCCGTTAAGATTGCCATACGCAAATCACCTCCTAAAGTGGTGTACTCAAAATCGAGTATTTTTCTTATACTCTCTAACTTACTCAGACTTGACAACAACAGATCATCTCCTTTGCTATCGTGAACCAATTGCACCTGCCTGTAGGCCACTAACCCCTTACTTTTCAAACTCTTAATTAATTCTTCTTTCATAGAGGGATAAGTGGCAATTGCCTGAAAAAAATCTTCCCCTTGAAAACAATAAAAGTTGAGCATCTTCTCGAACCAGACCAAATCCAAAGGTGGAATTTCGTCTTGAGATAATCCTAAAACTTTAAGGTGAATTTTATCCACTTGTTGATCACAATCTTTTATAAAAACCAAACAAGCTACATACGTTGTCAAATTTTCATAAATCCAATCCAAGTGTTCCAAAGGCTGTTTAAAAAGAGCTAATTGCTTGAGATTATCAACCAATACAGCATGAGACTTATAGGTTGTATAGCAACTATACACATTAGTTTTATGGGCTAATATTTTTTCTCTTTCTTCGGCTAAAGGGGTACAATAATAGATAAAATCTTGATGCGGGCATAAATCTCCTACTTCTAACAAAGTCGGTACAGCAATCTCTTCATCTACAGGACCTGCCAATTCCATATAGCGTTGCCATTCAAAGCTCGATGCTCCATACGGAGGAGTTGCTGTCAGTCCAACAATAGTAGGTTTGAGCTTATTATCTAACAGATCCAATGCTTTCCACCATTCTTTTCTCAGGTGATGAACCTCATCAACCAAGAGCGTCTGCACGCCCACGCGTTGAAGTTTCTTGACAATTTCTTCTGCATGGCTATTCGTATACACTGTATTTTCCACTACTGCAGCATCTTCATCTAGTTCTTCCTCTTCTCTCAAATAATTAAATGCCGCATGTAACCCTTGGTAAGTAGAAACCGTTAAAAATTTGGGTTGCGTTAACTGCGTCGATATCCAATCAGGTACCTCATCTACTTGTAAAAAGAGGGAACAAAAGCGATCGATCCACTGATTTTTTACTGCTAAGGTTGGTGCTAAAATTAACGTTGGTTGGTTTAAACGCAAAATCACTTCTAAACCCAAAACCGTTTTACCTGATCCGGGTGGCGCAACTAAGTGCAACTTATCGTCATTCAAATGAATGGCCAGTTGATCTAACACCTTTTTTTGATAATCGCGCCATGGATATTTAAACGCTATGGGAGTGGGAAACTGTTTCAATATAGTCGATATTTCTCCTTTAAAAGTAAGCAAGCTTTTTTAGGTAACAAAGCCTTTTAAATGTTTTTACTAACACAGTGTAAAGTCATATTTTTTTCATTATTTTGTAGAACTATCAATATTTGAAACGACTAAACTGGCTTTCCAATACTCACAATGACGACAAAAATTCAATTTAAATTAAGTAACGATGTTCTTCTTACTGTTATTCAGATGGTTGAAAAAACCGATGACTATGTTGTACAATCGATCAAAGACGCTTTATTGGTTAGTATAAAAGAAGATCTACTTGTTAAACTAGAGGACAAAGCCAAGAATATTCAGAAACAAGTATCCATTTTAGATCACAATAAAAAGCATGCGATCGTTTTAAAGTACCATGAAGCGTATACGATGTACAAGCTTTTAGAATTAGTATACGAAAAAGAAACCTTTGCTGATCATCCGCATATCAAAAAAATCAAGCGTCTTTTAGTTGATCTTGAAAACAAGGTTGAAAGCTTTACCACAGAAAATAAAGATTCTGATACGACAGAAACAGATTTGCCTGATCGCTTGAGTTTTCCGAGTTTGGGCGTCAATGAAATCATTATTGAAGAAGCTACTATTTTAGAAGGTGAGAGTTGTGAAGAAATACAAGATGACAACAGTCCGTTGCTTGATCCTACGATTGATATAAATGAAATCGTTGTAAAAAACTATTCCATTTTTGATCTTTTGGAAGAGACGCCTCCTGTGGATGCTCTTGTAGAAGAAACTGAAAGCAACGAAATTGAGGTAAATGACGAATCAATTACAGTCCTTGAAAAGGCTACGCATGAAGATGAGGAAACAGTTGTTGCAGTAGAACCATCAGATAAAGAAGAAATAGCTTCTCCTCTAGAGATAAAACAAGAGGAAACACGTATAGAAGAGCTACCTACTTTTACAGCAGAAACCGAAACGATAACGGATGTTGTGGATGAGTCAATTCTTAGGGAAGAAACCAAGACAGAATTACAAGAAGAAGAAGCTGTGACTCCTTCATGGGCTCAACAAGCCACACCTCCTGTATTTGATGGCATTGTAACAAAAACTTCTATTTGCATTGAGTCAGAAGCCCCTTTTACTGCAGATTGTTTAACAAAAGAAGTCGAAGAGGAAACGCTGAATCTCTTTGAAGAAGAAACATTTCCTCCTGTTCAATCACAAGATGATAAAGCAGAAAAAGAGGTTAAAAAAGAAAAAAAGAAACCCGCAAAAGACAACAGCCAACAAGGTCAGATCAGTCTTTTTTAAGAACTATATAAAGCTATTCCATATCGAATAGCTTTTTTTATTACCTTTGCATCAGTAGTAACGAATAAATAATCGAATGAAAATATAAATAAGTATCTCGTTTTAATAATACAAGTTGCAGGCAACTTGTAGGAGCAAAATGTTTGATTGGTGTCTATCTTTCTAGACTCCTAATACTTATTTATTTATGTGATTTTCACTCCAAGACCGTGAGTAGTGGTATACGGGCCACATGAATTTTATACTCATCTATCTTAATTTGATTATTATGTCTATCGTTATCAAAAATTTATCCTACGAACATTCGGATAAAACTCCTTTATTTCATCAGGTTAATCTCGTACTTAACAAAGGAGAAAAAGCCAATCTAATCGGTGCCAATGGCACAGGAAAAAGTACATTATTACAACTCATTGCTACGACTCCATTATCTGCTATTCAGTTAGATGGAACGGCTTACTATTTGCCCCAAATCAACAGCAATCACCTATCAGGTCAAACTATTCAACAAGCCTTACAAACGGATAAGAAAGTGCAGGCTTTACATCGAATTTTACAAGGCTCTATCGATGAACAAGACTATGTAGATTTGGATGATGATTGGCAGATTGAGGAGAATATAGCGCAAGCCCTTCAATACTGGCAACTAGCAGAAAAAGACTTAAACCTGCCGATGGAGCAGTTAAGTGGTGGGCAACAAATGCGTGTATATTTTGCATCAATACACATTCATCAACCGGATATACTTCTATTAGATGAACCGACCAATCACATCGATCAAGCCACCAGACAATTACTGTTTAACTTCTTGGATCAGTATAAAGGAACGGTACTGTTAGTAAGTCACGACATTGAGTTACTCAATCGCCAGGCCTTGACCTTTGAGATCACCTCTAAAGGTATTCAACAGTACAAGGGAAATTACGATTTTTACAAAGCACAAAAACAAGAAGAACTAGATTCGCTTCAACATCGAATAGATTCACTGTCGAAAGATATGCGTCAGGTAAAGACGGAACAGCAAAAACTAGTGCAAAAGCAACAAAAAGCAGTAGGACAAAACAAAAGGGCGGAACAAAAGGGCGGATTGCCTAAAATTGTGGTTAATATGCTTAAAAATGCTGCAGAAAACAGCAGTGCAAAGAGCACAGAAGTTCAAGCCGAAAAACAACAAAAGCTACAAGGAGAATTATGGCAACTAAAAGACCAACTCGAACAATTAAAGCCGTTTCACTTGTCTTTTAATGACTCAGATCTCCACGCGAATAAAGTACTTTTTCAACTCAAGGACGTCAATCATCAGTATACGAGCGAATCGACTGAAATTTGGTCAACGCCTGTTAATTTAGAAATTAGAAGTGGAGAACGTTTGTTAATTGAAGGAACAAATGGTTCTGGTAAATCGACTTTACTACATCTACTTGTAGGAAAAATACAACCAACAAAGGGTACGATTGATCGAATGACGAATCGAATAGCCTATTTGGATCAATTTTATTCCCTCTTAGACCACAGCAAAACCCTACTTGAGCAGGCAGCACACTTTAACCACAACTTACTCGATGAAGCTAGCTTAAAGAATACCCTGTTTCAATATGGCTTTCGCCCTGAAATGTGGACCAAACCAGTAGCGCAATTAAGCGGTGGAGAATGCTTGCGCCTGACCATCTGTTGTCTTAATCTCTCTTTAGATACCTTGGATGTTTTAGTGCTAGATGAACCGAGTAACAACCTAGATATTTTTGGTTTGGAGAGCTTGTATCAAGCCTTAAAAGACTATAAGGGAACAATTATATTGGTTTCTCACGACGTAAACTTGCGTGAGGTTATTCAACCCAATCGAACAATTTCAATGGAAGAAGGGGGGAATTGATTGTTTGAAGCAATCAGCGTTTTTTGCTCCGAAGAAATTCTTCAAAAAAACAATGACAATTTACTAAAAAAGGGAAGCATCAAGATGCTTCCCTTTTTACTTTATGGTAACTGTTATCATTTACAACGCTGCAATTTCCGTTGTGTAATTTGTATTCTTATTTCGGGCATCAAAGCGCTCTGCAAATGCTTGTGCTTGTTGTTTGAAGTATGTGTACAAGTCTTCTAAATCGTAAATACCACTTTCTCTGTAATAATCCAATTGCGTAGATAGCTGTAGTTCTCTTTTTCCTCCTTGTTTCATAATTGGCAACATATAACGAGCAAAGTTATAACGGTGGATATCTTCTGCTTCAATGTCCCAAGTAGAAATACGTTCAAAGAACGCCCACGTTTCAGGATGATTGATCGCATTCATATATGACATCAACAAGCCCATAGAATAGCCCACAGAACTATCGTATTGGTCATGTGCCTCATATTCTTCAATCGCCTTGTCAAAGTACTTCGCTGCACCTTCCATATCTCCCGCTTTCCACGAGTAATACGTCAAGCTACAGAACGTTTGAAAAGGCATTGAATAACACGTTAATTTCTTGTGTATTAAATCTTGTGCTTTCACGATAGCATCGTCTAACTTGTCTTGAAACAAAAGCAATTCTACTTCAGTATCCAATTCACAAGCCGGACAATTGGTCATATCATCTACAAGTTCTGCATTAGCGGCATCAATGTATTGTTTCGCTAAATCGTAATCGCGTAAATGGAAAGCCAATCCTGTCATCACATTGTGATATGCACGGGTACTGAATCCATTTTTGACCAATCTGCGTTTTAAATCTTCTCCAATTTTCTCAATTTCATCCATCGGAATTAATGCACTGCGATAGGCTGAGCAAAACATCCACTTGTATTCCCATAGAAATTCTGATTCGTCAAAGTAATCTTCGTTAGCATCACTGGTATGTAAGATCCATGCAAAAGCAGGAAAACTCTCATTACAACGAGATGTATTGCGTTCTTGGCGAATTAAATCCAAGCGCAAATCAAATCCCCAATCAATATCATTGTGTTGATCTGCCAATTGAATTGCTTCTTTCAGCGCTACTATTTTGTCCTCTAAACTCTTAAGTCCATCTACTTTGAGTAGAATCTTTTGGATTTCTAAATTGTAATTCATAGCATTTTTTTTCTTTTATTCTCTTCTTCCATTCGGTTCAGATCATCTTGTGCAAAGGTATTTCCGTTGCGCAAATCAAATCGTTTTGCCCAATCATAAGCACTTTCTCTGTAAGCATTAGATAGTGTTTTGAGATCATAATAACCGCTTTCCTGATAAAAGGAAACAGAAGGAGATAGGGTTAATTGTTTTTTCTCTTCTTGATCTAAGACGAACATCATATGGCGGCTTAGCATCAGTTTTAAGTCATCTTCTGCATCGATATCCCAACCTGCGATAATTTCATAATATCCCCAACGATCCGCATCGTCTAATAGATGCAAAGCGTAGATCAAACGTGTCAATCCATAAAGGAGAGAACTATTTACCTCGGGTAATTTCACAAATTCTTCTTTGGCTTTATCAATATAAATGCGCGCGCGTTCATCGCCATAGCGCACCATAAAATACCCCATTGAGATATAGGTTTCAAAAGGCAGGGAGAAATCGCGTATCTTTTTGTACTCCATCTGGTGCATCAAATCAATAGCTTGATCAAAATAACCTAATCGAGCGGCGCTTTCAATTTCATTGTCATAGGCCATCGCTTCACTACAATCTTCACCGAGTGCTTCTTCCCTAGCTTTCGCTACATATTCAGCTCCTAAGTTGTAATCACCCAAATGTTGAGCAAAACCAGCCATGGTATAATAAAAACTGCGTTTAGAGGCGTTGAATTGTTCTAATTTTTCTTCCAAATCCGCAGCAATAGCATG
The DNA here is from genome assembly GCF_014145635.1 of Myroides sp. WP-1. Lineage (GTDB taxonomy): Bacteria > Bacteroidota > Bacteroidia > Flavobacteriales > Flavobacteriaceae > Flavobacterium. The sequence continues at coordinate 25,188 of NZ_JACHTC010000002.1, read as the reverse complement.
TACTTGATCCAAAGAAACAGCCACATTACCATACGCAGAACAAATCATCCATTCATATTCTTCCAGAAATTCTGCTTCAGATAATAAATCAGGATGCAAACGCGCTTGTTCTAATAGCCAAGCAAAAGCCAAAGGACTTTCAATACAAGCAGAAGAACAGCGTTCTTCGCGAATCAACATGATTCGCAAATCAATTGCCCAATTGATATCCGAATGCTTATCTGCTATGTAAATTGCTTGCTTCAACAAAGCAATACAATCTTTCGAATCCTGGACATACTCCTGAATTTGCAAGAGTATCTTCTGTATTTCTAAACGATATAACATTTTAGAACTCTGGTAAAAAATTAGTCATTCCCAAAATCACGAATTGGTAAAGGGCGTGATTGAAAATATCCATTTCTTGTTTATTGATCGTATATCCACCTAACATCAAAGCCTGAACATACAACACATTGATCAAGGCTTCAAACAACTCTGGATCCTTAATAACCAACAGCTTAGCCACTAAATCATTTTGTTGATTGAAGCACAAGGTTGGCAAAACTTCTTCCTGTTTTTTAAAATGCCCCAATGCTGCAGCAAATGGATTCGAACTCTGCGATAGATTTTGCATGCTCTTACTGTTCAATGCTTCTTCGTTTGCAATGTAAATTGCTGTAGTATCCTGAGGTTCAAATCGCTTTACTTCTGCTTTGCAATAGTGCTGTTTTAAAATTTTATTGGCTTTTTCAATAAATAAATCGATGCTATCATCAGTAATTGACGCTGCTTCAAAACTATCCAACACGTCATTGGGTTTGATCAATTCAATTTTCAAAGTCGGATTACTCGCTTTTATTTTTTGAATTAAATCTGCTTCGTAACTATATGCCGCATTGATTACCAATTTTTTTTGTGATCCTGCAATACGTCGAATTTGTCTAAAATCATCAAGTGAAGGCGTATAGTATATCGCACCATAATTCACTCGAATATCTCTAAACAACAACATGCCTTGATTGGTTTCAAAAGGCAAATAGTCTTCAAATAATTTTAATATTTCATTATCTGATGCTGCTAGAGATTTAATAAATAAATGGTGAATAGAAATGATGTGTTCCAATTTATCGAGATCGGAAACAGATAGGAGTTTCAGATAATCTTTAAAACACGTAGTCAATTCTTTTTTCGCTTCAGTCAACAGAGCGTTATTCATCAATGACTCACGAGATGCTGTTGGTTGTAATCCATTAGAATTAATAACACAACGAACAAAAGAAGTCCATTCGGGTAATAAATTTGTCGCTTGATCGCATAAATACATGCGTTTCAAGAATATTTTGTGTTCTTTAGAGGTTGAGGCATTTACTTTATTGGGAATAACAAAAGCAACACCTTGAATATCCCCTGCCTCAGAAGAGATTGGGAATACATCCAAAAACTTTGTTTTAAACACATCCTTTCCGTAGGCTAGTAAGGCTTCCTTACTCGCATTGGGATCTAGCCAAATGGGATTTCCATCAGATACAATTTCTTCCTCCCCTTGTTCAATAAATTTAATTTCAATTGGCAATGCACTTCCGTAAAAGAGTACATTTTGTTTCACTTCTTCTTTTTTGAAAAGGGATTTCCAATTCTTTTTCGCTTGTAGAATAACGCGTGTTCCAACCTCTGGAAGTAGATCAATCATTTCCACTTCATACGTTCCGTCTGCACGTCCAGTCCAACGCACAGATTCTTCTTTATACAAAGAGCGCGACTCCACAACAATTTCTTCCGAAACCACCAAACAAGAAAGCAAACCGATTCCAAAACGACCAATAAGGTCTTTTTCTGCCAATTCACCTCGCTTAGAACTTTGTCCTATTACGGATAAGAACTGATGCATGTCGTCAAGGGTTAATCCCACGCCATTATCTTGAAAAATCAACTGATCACTATCAAAAAACAGGGTTATTTTACCCTGAAAACGCTCATCAATTCCCTTTCTTACTGTAACAGCATCTACTCCATTTTGGAGTAATTCTCGAATGAAAACCGTTGGTGAGCTATAAATATGCTCACTCAACAGCTCTATCATTCCCTTCATATTCACTTGGAACTGATAATTCTTTTTATTGTCCATTATCTTCTTCTTTTTCTTGGACCACCAACAATTTTTTGTGCGTCTTCATTTCCATTTTCTGCCGCTTGTTGGTACCAATGTAAAGCGATTTCATCGTTTTGCTCTACACCTTCTCCTTTTAAATAACAATTACCTAATTCGTATTGCGCCATGTCAAATCCATTGTTCGCTGCTTTTTCCAGGTAACTTACACCTTCAACTGCTTCTTGTGCCACACCTTCTCCTTTAACCAACATAATTCCAACATAAGAAGACGCCTCTAAGTGACCGCGATCTGCAACTGCTCTTAAATAGTACATCGCTTCTACATAATCTTTTTCTGTGCCGATAGCGTAATAGTAGCACATTCCCAAGCGGAAATAAGCGGCATCATATCCGCGTTCTACGGCAATTTTATAGTAATGGAACGCTTTTTTATCATCGCGTTCAACTCCAATAGCAAATTGATAACAGATTCCCAATCCTTCCGAAACATAGCCTTGTTGTTCTGCTTCTTCATAGTAAGGGAAAGCTAAATCATATGGCTGATCTTCCTCGTATCCGTACAAATAGAAATCACCTAAAGTAAGCATTGCCAAAGCAGATCCATTGTCTTTTGCTTTTTCTAGCCAATACTTTGCCAGGTCTAAATCTTTCTCTATTCCGTAAGCATAGAGGTAATAAGTACCTAATTTATATTGTGCATAACCAAAGCCAATTTCAGCGGCAGCGGTCATGTACTCGACTGCTTTTTCAGGATTTTCTTCAATGCCACCAGCGCCTTCTTCATGAGCTAAAGCTAAATCAACATTCGCGTCGTTATACCCGTATTCCAATGCTTTTTCGAATAGTTCAAACGCTAAAGCGCGATTCTCTTCTCCGCCAATTCCATAACGGTTGCAACGTGCAAATTGATAAATTCCTTCTGCTAAATCAGCATTTGCTGCCATTTCGAAGTACGTTCTCGCTTTTTCCGCATCTACCTCGCCTAACAAACCATCTTCATATAAGTATCCTACGCGTACAGCCGCAAAAGGATAATTATTCTCTAATGCTTCTAAGTAATACTGCTCTGCTTTTACAGGATCAGCTTCTAAACCATATCCGCGCTCTAGCATCATAGCTAATTCTACCTTACAATAATTCGAATTGTATAATTCCAATCCTTTCTCATAGAAAGCAACGGCTTTATCTAAATCAGGATTTTCATTATAACGGTGGTATCTTCCTGCATATTCAATTCCTAATCCATTATTTCGTTCAGCAGCTAATTCGTAAAATTCAATACACTTGTTATACTCCTCTTCTGTACCAAACTCACCGAATTGATATCCATACCCCAAGCGATAAGGTGCATAATCATCACCTAACTCCATCGCTTCTAGTAAAAGTGCGTGTGCTTCTGCTGGGTTTTGTTCAATTTCTTGATGTTCTAATAACGCCACTGCTTTTTCATTCATCGCTCGCGTCGATTTACCTGCGATTGCGCGATCAAGATACACCAAGGCTTTTTCAATATTTTTATACTCGTTGTGATACAAGTACAGGATTGCCAATTCCAATAGTGCTTCATTCGAGCAATATAAAGCTGCTTTTTCTAAAGTTTGAATGGCTTTTTCAAATTGTGGTTCACTTTGATCTGCAGGATACAAATAGTAATATCCTTGTACGAAACCAGCATAAGCGATTCCGTGTTCAAAGCCCATTTGCAAATAGGGAACCCCTTGTGCAATTTCATACCCCAATGGAGCGAAACGCGTATTGCAAATCATCAATCCCATCATATAATTACAATATCCGCTATTGTTTTTGATACCTTCTAAAAAAGTTTCTGCTGCTTTTTCGTCTTCACCTTCTCTTAAATAATAATCCGCTAAGACATATAACCCGCGTTTTTCTACGTGAATTAATTCGTGGTATTTGTCTAAAACTGCTTTTCCTTCTTCTGCTGATTCACAAGCGCGGAATTCAATATTCAAAGCAAATAAAGGTGCTACGCGATTCCCTGGCGCATAAGAAGAGCGGATAAATTCCATCCCCTTCTCTTGATCTTGTTCATAACCTTGACTGCCATAGTATAAATTATATCCAACAAATGCTTTAGCTGTTGGGTCACCTGCATCATAGCCTTGCTTTAAAAAAGCGGTAGCTTTCTCGTCGTCCTTAAACCCATAACGCGCATTCATGTACAATTCATGCATAAAGGTATAAGCCTTTGCATACCCTTTATCAATAAAAAGTTGATTTAATAAAACGACATCGTCAAACCACAATGCATAATCCTTATCATTCAAATAAAAACTACTGCGCTCTCGATTTGACTCTTCATTAATTTGTTCGTATAACTGCTGGAATACTTCGCCTTCTTTTCCTGTTTGTAAAGCCAACATACAAAGTGCGTGTGCTTTAAACCATCGGATTGGATCTGCATAATCATTACCTTCAAAATACGCTTGTGCAGCTTCGCTCAAGCTTTCTTGTCCGTTTGCAAATTCGCTGATGTAGCTCAAGTATCTTACATTAAACTCGCCCATAATTTTTTCTTTTTCTATTAAAACAATTTTTTGTTGTGTTGGATTTTATCCAAGCAAACACAAATTTAAGAAACGCTATTGATATAATTTGTTAATTATAAAAAAGTGTATCCTCGAAAAGGAAAAATCCCTATTTATAGGGAAAATAAAAAAGGAATAAAAACGTGTAACCGCAAAGGTTTAAAGACTTTAAATCTCTAAAAAAAGAAATATTATTTATCAATTAATCGTGTAAATATTTTTTATTCACACGTGTTGAAGCGATATAAGAAGCAATAAATCCCAAAATAAAAATGGAGAAAAACACAACAAATACGTCGCTGATATTAAATTCTACAGGATAAGGAAATCCAGGGCGAATGAGGATTACCCCAAAATACTCTTGAATTAAGATACAGATTATACCCAAAACAATACCAACAATACCACCAACTGTACTAATAATCATCCCTTGTAACAAGAAAATGCGCTTGAGTTGTTTGAGAGAAACTCCTAAATCATTCAGGGTTTTAATGTTCATCTTCTTTTCGAGGATAATCATCAATAAAGCTCCAACTAAGTTAAACAACGCGATAATTACCACCAATAAAAAGATAAAATAAACCACAGCATTTTCGGTATTCAACATGCGATACAAGCTATCATTCATTTGAATTCGATTTTTTAAAACAACTGTATCACCGAGTACTTCGTAAATAAAAGCAACGGCTTGTTTTTCGCTCACACCTTTGTTTAGGGCAAATTCTATATTGGTGTATTCTTTTTCGGAGAGACTGAGTAAATGCTGTGCTAGATCAACATTACAAAAAACGTATTTACTATCTACATCTTCATTGCGAGAAGAATAAATTCCCACAGGATGTAAATAGGTACGTATAAAGGCGTCTTCTGGGTTACTAACTACACCTTCTCCTGGTTTAATAGAAAGGGCTTGAAGGCTGTGTTCAATATCAAACAACCCCATAGAAAGGAGATAAGCCATCCCTATTCCCGCTACGATTTCATCCGAATCGGGCGCAATCCACTGTCCTAATTCTACTTTTTCGGGAAACTGACTCACTTTTGGAAAATCGTCGTCTACCCCTTTGAGTATAGCAACGGTTTGCTTTTCATTATAGGTAAAAAGCAAACGGTCTTCTACTACACGAGCAACTCCCGAAAACAATTGGGATTGCTTTAATTTTTCATATTGTGCATCCGATACAACAAACGTTTTCCCCTGCTGACTAAACGCCTTTAAAGCAGGATCGAGTTCATTCGTAAAGGACAAACTAAACGTACGAAGACCACTAAACACAGCTAATACAATTAACATCGCCATAGCACTCACGACAATACCTATAGAGGCAATCGCCGTAATGACGTTAATTGCTTTGCTCTTGCTTTTACTAAAAGCGTAGCGTTTGGCTATGTAAAAGGCTATCTTCACCGGTTTATTTTTTCTTTCTCTTCGCTAATAAATCAGGATTGGCAATTGGGTTTTCATCCCCTTTTAATGCTTTGTCAATTTGATCGATATACTCCAAACTATCGTCTACATAGAACATCAAATCTGGCACCTTGCGCAATTGATTTTTTACGCGTTGTGCTAAGTCGTGCTTAATTAGTGGTGCATTCGACTGAATTGCTTTCAATAATTCTCCTCCACGTTCAGCAGGAAAGATGCTCAAAAACACTTTTGCGATTGATAAATCTGAGGTAATGTGTACTTTAGAAACTGAAATAATCAAATTGCTTATTCCGTTCTTGCGCACTTCTCCTTGTAATATATCTACGAGGTCACTTTGCAGAAGCGCACCCATCTTCTTTTGTCTATTTGTCTCCATGCTGCAAAAATACAATTTTTTGGATATCATTTTTTTTATATTTTAGGAAGAATGTAGATCGCTGGTTCACAAGAAGTCTACAACTGAAAAAAGAAGGGGTTTTAAGGTGATCTTCACGGATTATTTTACTGCTCTCTTCTGCTTGAAAATAGCAAAAAATAAAAGAGAGTAGCAAAAAGAGACTGAGAACGAAAAAGTTATGGATTATCGGTTAGCAGTTAGGGAATTGAGACGGGTCAAATAATCATTTTTTAGTTTTATTTCTTGCAAAAACCAATATTACGCTGTAATATTGCATCCACTAATCGTCAATTTGACTGGTCCTATAACTCAGCTGGTTAGAGTAGCTGACTCATAATCAGCAAGTCCCTGGTTCGAGCCCAGGTGGGACCACCACGAAATTTTTCGCTCAAAATGAGCGGTCCTATAACTCAGTTGGTTAGAGTAACTGACTCATAATCAGTAAGTCCCTGGTTCGAGCCCAGGTGGGACCACAAAAGAACCCCTCATTACCTTGGTAGTGAGGGGTTTATTTTTTTTAGGGGGTTAATTAGGGGACTAGATATTTACCTTATAATCATAAACAACTAATAACTTTCTGTACTCTGTTGTTGTTTTATGTGTATAATTAAAAAGATAATCTTTCATATCATCCATATTTATATTACTTTCTATAAAATTCCATATAATACAGTTTATTTTTTGTGATTGAATAACCCTATCTGAATCTAAAACTTCTTGAACACTATGATGTATAATTTTACATCTTTCTAATCTATTACGTATATCTTCTATTTTATTTATCTGTTGTTCTTTTAACGCTTCCCCCTTTTTTAGATCAGGACACACCTTTAAAAATCCAAGTATAGGAAAAAGTTGACTACTCGTAATCTGAATCCTATCTATTAATCTTAAAAGTTGTTTATTTGACTCTTCTATAATTTTAAAATAATTTGTACATAATTCAGTAGCTGTATTAAATTGATACTGTATCGTTTTAGTTGATCCAATTGCTAAAATCTTATCACTATTCTTTAAACTATCCAAATCTTCAGTAATATTTACTGTAATACTTCCTTCTTCATCATGAGAACCTTCATAAATTTGCTTAACGACATTTTGAACTTTTCTAATATCTAAAGCAGTAATAGGTAACTGCAACTCAGATATAGATTCGTATATGGCTATATAATTATCTGTTCTAATTTTATTAATTCTTATAGTATGACCATCATCTAAAACTATATCATAATCACTCACGATTAAATTATTTTCATCCTTTTGGTATTCAATTAAAAGAAAATTATTTTTAATTTTCTCAGCTTCAGGAGAATCAATTTCAACATATGAAAATACTGTTTTTAAAATATTCCTAATATTATCATCACTTACACTATAACCGATAAAAATAATAGGATTATGAATAAACAAAGAAAGTAACTGAGCCCGAATCAACTCATAACGTTTATCAAAATCGTCATAATCATCTGCATTAATTACAATTCTATGAGGTTGTGTATAACAACCATGTATTTTGTATACTGAACCGTATGGATTACTTAAGAGAATATCATTGCCAATTAAAGGACTAAATTCAAAAACTTTTTCAATCAACCCATCATAGTTTGTTGTTATAACAGATCCAATATTTTTTCTAGCTTTTTTTAAAATAGATATTTCCTCCTTCATATGAGTAGAGATATTCACATCAGTAAATAAACTTGCAATAAACAGCTTAAACCTACTGATAGAAATACCGTTTTCCATATTTTGATAAAACTGATCATTAATAAATGACAATTCACCATCTCTATCCCTTGAAACAATTTCATTAAACTCTTTTTCTAAATCTGTCGCTATATTCTTATAGTCAACAATTCCCCTATAAGTATGCTTGTGTTTTATATCTAAATAATTTTCATTTGTACCAAATACTTTAAATGCTATATGTTCTAATAATCCATTCCAATTAAATGAGCTTTCTAAATATCTTAGGCTTAAACCTGAACCAACAAATAAAATTGGATGATTAGCATATCTCGCGATAAATTCAGTTATCTTCATACTTTATAATTCTAAAACATTATCTATTTCTTTCATCAACCTATCTGTTTCTACTAAAGCAACAATCATCTGATTATAGTGTCTAATATCTTCAAAAGACAATTCTCTATCCTTACGATCCTTTAGCCATTTCTGAGCTGGTTGATATCCTCCTATATAAAAATTCCAAGCCACTTCTGGAACGTTATCAAAGTATTGGGTATCGTTGATAAAAACTTTCCCTTCATTGAAAGCTGTTTTACCTACTATATTATCACCACTCTTAGGATAAGAAGATATAAAATCATTTACCTTATCTGATTCCAACAAATGTAATTCTCGTATCTGTTTACCTAAAGCTACTAACTTCCAAAATGAAACCGAATCATTAGGATAAGGTACACGTGGGAAATCGATTTTAAGAAACTCTTTATATGTTTCTCTGTATTTAGGTGAATGTAATACTGCATAGATATAATCTAATATATCTATTGGCGCAAATGTCCCGTCTACACCTACCTTCTCTTGTCCAAGTTTTAAACCTAATCTTTTTTCTATTTTTTCAATTAACTTAGGAGAAAGATTAGGAGTTTTAGTTAACACTTCATTTCCTATACTCCAATTATCAGTCACTAAATACAATGGAGCTATATAATCTCCACCTTGCATGCCAGGTCTCGACCAACTTCTAAAGTCTATTAATGAATTTGTCACCATTACTGATACAGATTTCTCTTCTGCATTACCTAATTTAAAAACTATTCCCAAATTAGATTTTAGAAAATGCTTCATTACATCTCTTCTTGATCTTTCAATAAAAAACTCATCATAATATATAAACCTAGTGTCGAAAGGTCTATAATTTATCTTCTTTATTTGATTATTATCAAAACTACCTGCTACATTCTTTACTGAATCAATTTTCCAAGTAGAATTCTCTTTTAAATTATACTTAGCAACTATTTCTTCCTTTTCCAAAAAAAAGAAATCCTGAATTCGTTCTGAAAGATTAGACTCATTAGTATCAATCACAAATGAATCTCTAGAAGTAACTATCCCAACATTATTTACTATAAAAAGTTCATTTATTTTAAAGCCTTTTTCATATGCTGCTTGAGCAGCAAAATCTTTTGGCACCATAAAGTAATCCGGTGCGACATTTTCTAATTTATTAAAATCAATTGAACGAATATTTTTCTCGATTAAAAATTCATATTTACTTTCTCTTTTTCCATATAAATCATATTGAAACACTTGACCTAATTCATTTGTTTTTTTAGTTCCTGTTTTTACAAAGAGATTGATAGAAACACCTTGCATAATATCAAAAACATTTTGATCAATTGAACCATCAGGTGCTGTTTCTTTTTTCTTTGAATTTCCATGTAAATCGATGGTATAAATCTTATCATACGTTTTTAGCAGATTCCATCTCATCCCTCTAAAAGTAGGATTGTCTAAAAATCCATGCGGATTAATGAAAGCCAAAACCCCATTTCCGTTTTTCTCAATAAAATGCTGTCCATAACGCAAGAACTTTACGTAGTCATCATTTATCCATTTAGGGTTTCTTTCTTTTAATTTCTCTTTACCTCCAGGTTCTTTTTTATAATCCTCCATCAAATCCATAATCCACTTTCCCTTATTAGCAGATTCCCCGCTATAAGGAGGATTCCCCATAATAACCATCACAGGTGTATCTTTTTTAATAGCATTTGCTTGATTACTTTCATCAGAAAGCCAAGAACTAAATAATGTATTTGTATCAGGGTGAGCTTCCTCTAAAGAATTCGTAAGATATATTCTGAATCGTTGATCATCGTCACTTTGATATCCCGTTTCTTGTAATAGCATATCCATCTTCAGATGCGCCATTGCATAAGATGCCATCAATAACTCAAAGCCATTCAATCGGGGTATTAAGTCTGCTTTTACATATTGATTCCACATTCCTTCCATTCCTTTAAATTTAGAATAGATATGCTTTACGGTTTCGGCTAAGAATGTTCCTGTACCCGTAGCAGGATCCAATATTTGAACGCGATGTACCTCTTTCTCTACTTGTCTATACCCTGTAGAAGAGCGCCCATCTGCCATATCTGTATTTACTTTAATTCTAGTCTTTGATGTATCCGCTAATCCTTGAGATAAACCAAATTCATCTTTTAAAATATCATCTACAGCTCTTACAATAAAATTTACCACAGGTTGAGGGGTATACCAAACACCTCTTGCTTTACGTAACTTAGCATCATACTTAGAAAGGAAAGTTTCATAAAAATGAATGATAGGATCTTCCATCTTTGTACTCTTACCAAATCCTATCATAATTTGATGGACATCTGTTGCCAAGAACACATTAACTAACTCATCTACAACCCAATCTATACGTTTATCCAAATCAAACCCAGCAATATCCTGAAATAACTTACGCAAAAAAGGATTAGACTTAGGTATTAGATTAGCAGCTTCTATACGAGAAAAGGTATCTAATGTGCTATCATTATAGCGAGCAGCAAACATACCATAAGCAATTGTTTGTGAGTAAATATCAGAGAAAGCTTTATTATCGATATCGTGAATTAACATATTCTTAAATGAAAGCATTTGTTGCTTAAGGGGTGAGAATTGTTGTAACTCATCATCTGCATTTAAAGCCTTTTCGATTATATCAGCCATCAAACGTGCTTTACCTGCCAACAACTCTGCAAGTCTTTCGGCAGAACGAATAGTTTGAGATACAACCGTACTAAAGTTTAATATAAGACTTTCAAATATATTTATGCTTTCATGTAATGGTTGAATACCACCATCAACTACCTCTCCGATAGTTATAGTTGTGGTTAATTCTCCATCTCTATAGAAATCAAACTGTAAGTAATCCGTAATTATTAAATTTGTCAATCCCTCTTTATATCTCCCAAACTGTTCTTGAAGTTGCTTTGACTTTAAATCAACTCCAATATCTTTAGCTTCGATATAACCAATAGGAATAGTACTTCCAACTTTAGTTAACACATAATCAGGAGCTCCACATGCCTGGCGTTTAGGTTCATTGGTTGCTTGTATTTCAGGTAATAAACTTTCAATTAAATTTTGTAAATCACCACGAAAAGTATGTTCTGTAGAATTCCCTAATTTATAGCGATTATTAAGGCTTGATATATATTGTAAGGTGTTCATTGTAAATAACTTTAAAAAACAAAAATACTTATAATTCAAACAAGTTAAAAGGAATTAAAAACTAACTCACTCAAAGTAATAAGATTGACCCAAATTGTCAGTTGTGCTAAAATAATTTTCACACTATTTTAGATGATATAACTTCTTAATCTAATATATTTACATGGGTATTAATACTAAATAAAATGGGAAATATAGCTACATCAATAGACAATCAAATAGAAAAATTAAAATCAAGAGGAATGATACTTGACCTTCCTTTAGACAAAATTAAGGAAGTGCTTCTTGACATTGGATATTATAGACTTGGTTTTTATTGGAATCCTTTTGAAATAGATGATGAACATAATTTTCAAGAGGGTATAAAATTCTCTACTATCATTGATCTCTATTACCTGGATGTAGATTTAAGACACTTACTTATTAAATCCCTTAATAGGATTGAAGTTAATTATAGAACCAAAATAGTGTACTATGTTTCTAATATCCACAAGACCAGTCCTACATGGTTTGTTGATCCAAAGGTTATGACAAAGGATTTTATTAATGGTTTTGACAAATACTACAATACTGATTTTAGAAAAAACAATGTAATAAACAATCATCACAATAAACACATTAATGATAAATACGCTCCTGCATGGAAGACATTAGAATACCTAACATTTGGAATCAATCAGAAAATATACAAGAACCTTCTAAGTATTGAAACCAAACAAAGAATATCAGATATGTATAAAGTAAAAGATATTCCAAAATTCGAAAAACTAATGGATGTGATCGTCTTTGTACGCAATTATTGTGCTCATAACGGTGTTATTTTTGACCTAAGGAATACTTATGGTATACCAAAACTACCTTATTACACTTTTAATAATAATGATAGGCACTGTTTAGACTCATGTATCAAAATCATCATTTTTATACTATCTACAATATCACAAAATAGAGCTGATGAACTAAAAAATAATATTGATGATTTGTTTAATCAATACTTAAATAAAGGTGACGAAATAACAGGAATCATAACGACAAAGATTAATTATATAGCACCTAAATAGAACGTATATATTTCGTTTTTTTGTAAAAAACAATAGTAATCTATTGCATAGTAGCGTATGTTATCGTACTTTTGCATAACAAAATAGTGTCCCGTTATTCTGAAACATGCTTTAACGCTGCACTTAAAAAAAAGAAATAACAACCTCGGACTTGCTCCGAGGTTTTTGTTTTTTATACAACCTTTTTCTATATCATTCCAAACTAATTTCTATCTTGAATACTTTTAATAAAAGTCAAAACCTTAAAATTTATTTTAAAAGAAAACATGTACCTCAGTATAATCTAATCCTCCATCAATCCCAAGATAACCGCATTTACATCGAACAAAATCATGTGCATACTTCGATGTTATTACTTCCAAACACTTAGGGCACATACGTTGATTCTTATCTAGTCCATTCTCTTGATGCAGACGAGCTACTTCCGCGAACTTAGCCACTTCTTCCGCACTAGGTTTACAGTCCTCTCTTAACGATTGCATAAACTCAATAAAAGGATCTACCTCTATCTCATCCCTTAACATGTATTTTTGAACACAGGCTTTTATTAAATCATCTACGTCCTTATTAGGATGCCTACCTATATCCTTTTCTAAGTTCTCTAGTATACATTCAAGCTCAGAAGTAAATATGCCTAACTCATTCCATCCATTTACTATATCACCATACCCATCATATAGTTCCATTTCAACTTTCTCTAGATATTTATTACTATAATTTAAAGCTAAAAATGAAGATAACTCTATTCTACAAGCTTGAGGACTAAGTCCTTTTAACAGATCTTCGACGTCTAAATAGATGTCTTCAATGTTTGGTTTAAATGTAGGGTTGTTCTCTAAGAACCAATTTCTAATGTATGTTTTAAACTCTTCCATAATGTCTTTTTATTTTCTAAGTTATGTAATTCTTTTAGTTATTGATAGATAATATCTACATTTGTAATTGAAAATATTACGAACAAGCGTGAGCTATCGTTTGGGTTAACTGAAATTGCGACCTTCATTAAACAACCTATAAAACGATAGACTTGCGCCTGTGCCTTATATTGGCGTAGGCGGAGTCTATTGGGTTGTTGGGTTGTCGCAAACCTCAGTTAACCATAGTTACCGAGCTTGCGCCTTTTACTTTTAAGGCTATGAGTTCACGTCCTATTATTAAAGTTCTAAATAACCTATTATTTAATACTTTAGATGTTTCGTTTATAGACAACAAGACTCTACAGTTATCCCCTAGTTTTATTGAAAGTATTAAATTACTTAAGAGTCATAAGGTCTCTACTTATTGGGTAGAACAAATTGAAAGAACGTTACATGCTTTAGATAGACTTGAAAGGTCAACTATTCTTCATGGTACTCTTAATGAAGATTTATTTAAAGCTGTATATGTCAAGACTACCTTTGAGATTTATCCTAAACACATTAATATTAATAGTTTTGATCTAGCGAAAGATGGTTATAAGTTTGTCTTTGATAATTTATCTTGCGAGGTAATTACTTACTTAGTATATGAATTAATTTATAAGTGTACTTATGACCAGGTATATCAAATGGAAGACTCTTTATCAAAAGAAAAACATACAATTCTCTCTAACCTTGTATCTCAAGCTTACATACTTTAGTTTATTCTTTTAGACATTACAGCATTATAGCTCTTTATAAAAAATTCATATTCATCTCGACTAAGTAGAACTTCTAAATTTTTTATACAATCATCTGTGGACATACCATTAACCTCTAATAAAAGTAGTAGATTCTTTATCACAAAATCATAATGGAACTCTAATGGATGAAAAATTGTATCATCATCAGGATCTACTTTGAAAATGATATCACGTCTTGCTCCTTCTACTTTCTTATCAAGCGTCTTAATAAAACCAATTATCGTATTAGTTCGCTCCTTCATAAAATTTGCTAGCTCTTTCTTTTGCTCATTTAAAGAGTTGGTTAAAAGATCACGATAGTTTATAGGTTTAGTCTTAGCTTCTAAATTAAAATCTTTGACGAATTCATTTTCTACAAACGTGTTGACTATTGTACTTACAACATGTAAAATTGGTTTATCTGTCTCCTTTGAAATTCGTTCTAAATGTTTGTATGTTTCGCTGTATATTTTTACTGTTTTTCGTGAGTAGTTACTCATAATGGACTGATTTTTAGTTAATTAATTTGTTTTGACTACTTTTTTCTTTTCTAAAGAATTAATTTACAAACAACAAGTGATTGATTATTAATTAATTACCTCCCGTATGGGCAAGTATGGGTCGAACTTTTGTCCGACGCCGTCTTGCTCTATTTCATAGAAGTGTTTTTTTAAAGAAAACACTTATTCTGTAGAAAAGAAAAAAGTAAATAACTGTTAAGTCAGAAGAGAAGAATAACGATCGTTGTAAACTTTATGTTCTGTATTAACTCTTCTATACATAGGCTCACTATCCAAAACATCTTGATTATTCTGTTTGACTTTTTTAGTACCTTATTTTAGATAAAATAAAGGTTAAACCTATTTTTTTCACTTCACTATATGTCATAATCTTGTATGACTTAAATTTCAATGATATTTTGATGATTGATGACAGAACCTTGTAATCAATTGATAATTATAAAGATATACTGTCATCAAACTCTCATCATTCATCAAAATTAGTTTAAAACTGTCATCAAAATTAGTTTGATGACAGTTTGATGACAGTTTTGATGAGAGAT
Source organism: Myroides sp. WP-1 (assembly GCF_014145635.1). Taxonomy (GTDB): domain Bacteria; phylum Bacteroidota; class Bacteroidia; order Flavobacteriales; family Flavobacteriaceae; genus Flavobacterium. The sequence continues at coordinate 9,753 of NZ_JACHTC010000002.1, read as the reverse complement.
AAAAAACTATTAATCAATATATTAAATCACCTCTCATCATTCTCATCAAAATAATGAGCAATTTTGCTAAGATTAATTTGATAGAATCTTCCCGTTCTATCTAGTCTAGTAAATTCTCCATAGGAATGGTAATCATATCCAGGGTATTTATACGAATTTTCTGATGCAATAAACCCCCATTTTTTGAAAATCTTTCTTACGTCTTTTGGTTCTATATTACTTCTCTTATTAATCTTCTTAATAATAGCAGAGGTTTCCATTGGTGCAAGGCATAACTCTTTCTCATCAAATCTCTCTGCAAGTTCCCTTATTAACTCTAGCACCTCTTGCTCTAACTTATTCTTATCAGAATTCATTAATTTTACTAATGCCTCAGTTCTTATTTGTTCTGGGGTAAACCACATACGAGTTCTCTTAGTTGTGGAGTAAGGAATTGTAAAAAGATAATTGAGAAAATCAGGAATCTCTTTAAAAAGCAAATCTAAAAAATCTGGGTTCTTTTCTATTTGTGGAATCTTACGAACCCAGAAACGTATTTCTTCTTTGTCAATCTTCATAAAAGAATCTTCAAAGTTACTAGTCATAACAAATTTGTAGAAGGATTCTACTTCTTCTTTGTCTCTACCTTTACGTTCAATCTTATTTCTATCAGCAGTACTTAAAAATTTGATACGCTCAGTGATTTGTTGATTATCAGTAACGACTTCATCTATAAGTACTAATAACTTACCGTCTAAATCTGAGTTAAAGTTGTTTACAAACGATTCTGCATTAATATACGTTGCATTAAACGAAAATATCTTTCTTAGGTATTTTAGCATTGTTGATTTTCCAGTTTCACGAGCTTTAGAAACTAATACAAGAACAGGGAGAACTTGAGTAGGATACTCCAACAATATCTTAAAATAATCAAGCCCTAAGTTATATTGATCACCGAAAATATGACGTATAAAATCTAAAGTGTATTTTAGTTTACTCTCTAAGTAAACCAAGTCATCAATAGATCGTTGTACTTGGTAGTCTATAGGGTGGTAGATATTGTAGAAGTCATCTATCTCTCTGTTGTAATTGATATGTTGCGGAATACAACAAAAGCCATAATACTTTTTAATATTGGAAATAAAGTCTTTTCCAAAGTCATTAGTAATTGTTTCCTTGTTCCAAGGAAGCATTACCTTTTCAGTTGTTTTACTAAGTGTAGGTCTTTCAATTATGGCATAATATGCTGTACCCACACGAATAAATTCGGCAGAATCTAAGTTCATAATAAATAATAGATTATAATCCTTATATTTGCACTATAAGGATTTGATTAAAGAATAAAATTCTAAGCGTTTGGTTTTTGAAGGAAGCAAACGCTTTTTTTATGGATTTAAGAGATGTTGATTTTTTGAAGCCACTTGAATTAATTGCTTTCTTGAAAAAATAGGTCGTCCATCAATTTCATAATAAGGAATCTTCCCTTTATTCTTCCAATTAATAATAGTTTGAACTGTTCTATCAAACATACTAGCTACTTCTTGTTGAGACATACGATCATCACCTGTTGGAAAGAAAGTATTAACTAATACTTCTTGAGATTCATCAATAAATCTTCCTTCCTTCTTTGTTTCAAAATTTGTTTCCATTTGAATTTATTTTAAAGCATTTGAATGAAACAAAGATTTAAAAACTTAAGACAAATCTTATTACATCCCATTACACACTCATATAACACGCTGAAAATTAACTCTTTTCCCTTTTTCAGAAGCGACCACCCAATCATTAACTTCATTTAATATTGACAAAAATTCTTTACTATATTTTGCTTTTCCAGATATGTACTGACGCATTGTTGATTGGGACAAAGTACTTCCTTTAAAATATGCTGATAAAATTTTGGGTAATTTTGTTGGTACTAACTTTATAGCATCACTATTATGTAAAACTATAAATACAGAAAGTATTTGATAAAAAACTACTTTATCCTTTGACACTAGCTCATTTAAAAGATTATAAGCATAGTAAAGTTCATCTTTACTATAAGAAGGATAGATCTCTGTACATGAAGAAAAAAACAACTTAAATACATTTGTTTCCCCATAGGTAAATTTATTCTCACAAAGAACTTCAAAAAAAGCCTTAAGTATATCATTCATATAGTCTACCTTTTCTTTTGGAAAATCATTATTAAAAGAAAACAATTCTTCTAACTTAAGTTCATGTAAAGGCAATTTCTTCTGAAAAAATTCTTCCTGTCCAATTACTATATCAATTTGTTTTTTAGAGATTATCATATTTTCTTCCTTAAAAAGATTTAAACTTTGTTTATAATTACTATAAGAAATATTAGGTACAAAGTCTAACTGCAAAAAGTGAAAAAATCTATCTTTACTAAGAATAAAACTCTGATGATTACTTTTTCCTCCCTCATATATAATTTCTTTAGATACATAGTTTAAGAAACTATTAATGGCTTGTTTTTTATTTTCCAAAAACAAAAGTGCAAAACAATTGCTAGTATTAATACAATTCTCATCTAAATTACTATTGATGAGCATTAGTTCTTCAAAAATATACTGATCTAAAACTCTAATAAAATGATTATTATCTCCTTTGTCTGGGTTATCCAATCTTTCTAATAATGGTATAGAGAGCTTATTTAAATTCTCTAAAAAATCATGTTTACATTTCAGTAGCCTACATAAATAAGAGACTTCTGACATATCTTGTTTATAGAGTTCCCACTTTTTAAACGCTTTGAGATGCATCTTTTCATAAGTATCTGTAGATAGTATAACAACGATACGTAATTGAGAATTAACCTCTGAAAGCCCAAGCAATAAATCAATAAAAGTCAAATAATCAAAATGTTCTATAATTTCTCTTTCTAAACTACTAAAGCAAACTTCATCTTTAGGAGTTATATTCAGGTATGTTAGAATCTGATCAAATGCAGAATGTATTTTTATTTCTCTTTTCATCAGATTACAAACTTTCCCATTTATTTAATTCCTTTTGTTTAAATGACTCGCCAACATGAACGTATCTCCTAAAACTTCTCTCGTCTTTATGATTGGTTGTACTTTTAATTACTCGCTCTGAAATTCCTAAAATAATACTGTTAGTAATAAATGTTTTTCTCCCTACATGGGAAGTAATTACATCGCACTTTCTTACTTCTGTATCTATTCTATTCGCACCTATATAACGAGTTAGTCTAATCTTATCTGTAATTCCTACCTCTTCACAACATTCTTTAAGTCTCTCATTCAATTTCTGAGAAGTGATTCTTGGTACAGGACTATAAGGAGTATCTTTATACTTCTCTAGTATCTCTTTTGCATATGATATTAAATATACCTGGTGATGAACTGTCTTAGTCTTAACAACAGTATAATTCAGATAATCTTCAACTATATTACAATCTCTAAGAGAATAGATATCACTATGCCTCTGTCCCGTAAAACAAAGGAAGCAAAACATATCCCGAGCTCTTTCCATAGATCTGTTTTCAAAATTATGATTATAAAGTTTCATCAATTCATCCATAGTCAAAAACACTACTTCTATTTCATTATCAACTCTTTTAATCTTTTTAAATTCTAGGCTGTTATGATACCCTCTATTAAATGCCCATTGCATAAATGCTTTTAATGTAGCTACTAACTTTCCGTAATAGTTATTCAATGTTTTACGCTCAACAAAACAGTATTCCATAAAAGCCTCCTCAAAACGAAAATCTATAGTGTCAAAACGCATAACATACTTGGAAGATGTGGCAAAATCAATAAAGAACGCTTTTACGGAGTTATATTTAGTTATAGTTGACTTAGCCTTAGAAATAGTAGAAACTTTAATATACTCACTAAAAGCATCAAAAAAACGGATAGATACACTAACTGTCTCTAACTTATATTTTTCCTCAAACATTTTCTCTGTAAAAGGAATGGAGTTAAATCTAAAAAAATCGAAGATATGTTCTACTTTATTAATGGTATTAGTAAGTATAGCATTATACTCTTTGTAGTCCAAATACAGTTCATTATCATCTCTCTTGACATTTCGAATTTGATTAATCTCAGCATCCCAATCATCGAGTTTTGTCTTGACGCTTATGTTTTTTCTTATCCTAACTTTTGGAGCAGTAACAACTAAGCGAATAGGAACCATACCTTCTTTATCGATCTTATCTTTTCTCAGCTCGAAATAGTACTTCATTATTATTGTTTTTTAAGGGGGCTTGCCAAGGGGGCAACGCTTTTGCATAAAAAAACAGGAGCTTTTCCTATTTTTAATTTTCATCGATCAAAATCTTAAAAACATACTCTAAAAATCCATTTTTTACGAAGGGGCAAATTAGGGGTTAAAAATATGATTAAAATGAATTCAAATCAGTTCAAACGAATTAAAATAAATCATATTAAACTGATTATCAATAGGTAAAACTATATAAAAACGAATTAAAAAACAAAACAAGTTCAGGTGGGACCACTAAAATTTCAGAGAAGCATCTATTGTAAAATAGGTGCTTTTTTTTTTGCCCTTTTTTCACCTTTTTTTTCATCAGTACAACAAAAGTACAACAATTTGTTTTACCCTATAAAGATAGTAAAGTTTTCATTTTCTTGCAGTTAGTTATATTTTTAGTACTTTTATTACTAACCAACAACAAGACACTATGAATACTATTATTGAAACTCCGTTTTTTTTCTTTCACCAGAAGCTTGAAAAGCTAAGCTCTGTAACTCTTTCCAAGAAGTTCACTTACATAATTGCCGCATTATTACCAATAATATCCCTGGTAACATCCACTTTTCAATTACCATATTTTTATAGTATATCTAAATGGTACATCCTTTTGCCTTTAACAGCATTGATTTACTCTATATTATTATTAAGTGCTGCAATTAATTTTGACAAAGGGCAGAACATATTTTTAATCAGTCACCTAAGTTTGATATATAAAGAATCTTTTAAATCATTTAAAAATTCTAAAGAGTATCTACTAATATCTCCTTCTAAAAAAACAATTACAATTAATATCACTACTCCTTCTAAAAAGAAACAGGAGCAAAAGAAAGACAATGTATTTGTTTTTAGCACAGCACATCAGGCTATCATTAAAGAAACTTTGTATGAATTAAAGAAAGAAGTTATTAATGATGACACAACAATGGAAGATTTTAAAAGAGTTATAGAATCTTGTATTAGTAAAAAAACAGATAATCCTGATTCTTCTATTAAGTTAGAACTTCAGTCTCAACATTGTGCCATGTTCTTAGAAGCTTTCTTTATACCATTTGTACATTTATTTACTTTACACAAAACCACACTAAAAGAAAGTTGTCGCTACTTTAAATATGCAACTGTAGAAGATTATTCAGCTATAAACTATGATTCAATAAATAAAAAGGGCAGAAAGTTAATTACAAATGCTCATAAAGAAACTTATGCTAAAATCTTAGAAAATGTAAAAAGTCAGTTATCTAAAAAACTGTCCTAAGACTAAAATTAAATGTCAGTTAACTGACAAACAACCATTTCAAGTAGCTTCATTGCAATAGTTTAGCGTCATAATTCAAAAAACATTTATTATGACAACGCTAAAAATCATTCAAGAGCTTAACGAGATCAAGCTAATGATTACTAAAGGTAATCAGTTTCAAAAAGAAATCTTTACTATTAAAGATTTGATGGTTTATACTGGCTTTTCAGACAGTACTATTCATAAGTTAACTTCTAAAAACTTAATCCCTCATCACAAACCTACCAATGGCACCTTATTCTTTGACCGCCTTGAGATAGTTGAGTGGATTAAACAATATAGAGTCTTTACCGACCAAGAAGTTCTATCACAATTTTCAAAACAGTTAAAAAAATAAAAGCATTGATAGCCCTACTATCAATGCTTAAATAACTATTTCTATAACAAAAGAAAACAGTAGTAAATATAACTACTTCTTTCTGAAAATTTTTTGATATGAATACAACTGCAACAGAATATATTCGAATAGGAACAGAGTACTATGCGATAAGAAAGAAGAACGTCAACGGTAAAGAAATCATTGTTGAACGTAAACTGTGGAGAAAGTCTGAAATCATCACTGACTTTGGAAAGGATATCATCAAAGAGTTACCTAAATTCTTTGGTTATAAATGTGAACCTAATCACATTCATTACACTCATTTTATAGGAGATTACTTTAATTCCTACTCTCCTATTCTATATAACATTGACACTACTTCTGAACTTTCATTAAATTCACTTAAAGAACAGATACCTATTACTTATTATTTTCTACAACACATCTTTGGAAATCAATATCTACTTGCAATAGATTATTTTAAAATTCTATTATTCTATCCAGAACAAATATTGCCAATTATAGTGCTTGTATCTAGGAATCGTGAAACAGGAAAAACCACATTTTTAAATTGGATAAAAGAAATCTTTGATAAAAATGCTGTTTTTGTAAAGGCAAATGCATTTACAGAAAAATTCAATAGTGAGATGGATAGTAAACTTCTCTTATTAATAGAAGAAGTAAAATCTGAGAACAAAGATATTGTTGAAGCAATCAAATACATTTCAACGGCTATGTATCAATCAATTGAATACAAAGGCCAAGAAAAAGTTGAGCAGAAGTCTTTTCTTAAGATTATCATGACAAGTAATCACGAGCATAATTTTCTAAAGATAGATAAAGAAGAAACAAGGTTTTGGGTTATTAAAGTCCCTCCGATAAGAAAGAGATCTACTGAATTTTTCACCAAACTCATTCAGGAGATTCCTATTTTCTTAAACTATCTCTATAGAGTTCCTTTCACGACTGAAAAGAAAACCCGAATGTGGTTTACTCCAGAGACTCTACACACAGAAGCCTTACATAAACTAAAACACGATGTAGATCTTCAAAACAAAAACCTGGTGCTTGATATACTTGATATTATTTTCAATGAATTTGATATGGATCAAATAGACACCACTCCTTCTGATATTAATGCTCTTCTGAATTATTATAACAGAGGTCATAATATCACAATGAGAGAGATACAAACAATACTTGAAAACATAGCTTTAGTTAGATCAACTAACTCAAATAATTATGAACGAGTCAAGATAGAGGATAGTACTTTAAAACGGACTATTCACAAGGGTAAATATTACAGGATTTCAAAAGAAACACTTTTAAATCAGATGACAGATGAAATAAATAACTAATAAACTATTTACCAATAACTTAAGTATTAATAAATCATAAACTGATTGTCATCTACGATTCATCTGCGCTCATCTAAAGAAAGTAATTCACTATTAGTACAATTATGATCAGATGATCAGATGACAACTAAATGACATACAGATATTACTTTAAACACTATAAATCAATAACATACAATTAAACAACCCAAATTATGAATATTCAAGAAGCAAAAAACATATCGATTATTTCTATTTTAGATAGCCTTGGTATAAAACCAACTAAAATCAATGATAAACAAGCCTGGTACCATTCTCCTTTTAGAGCAGAAAACACCCCTTCGTTTAGTGTTAGTGTAACTAAAAATGTATTCTATGACTTTGGTGATAGTACATATAAAGGAAATGTAATTGACTTTGTAATGCTATATTACAAATGTGATATAAAAGAAGCTCTAAAAATCTTAGCAAACAATTCTTTTTCTGTTCACCAGCAACTTTTTAATCCACAGGTTAATCAAGATGAGAAAGATTATGAGATTACAGCCATTAAACCTCTGAGAAATAAATACCTTATATATTACATCAAGCAAAGAGGCTTATGCATTAAAACAACTCAAAGGTATTGTAAGGAAATACATTATATCCTTAAAGATAAAGCTTATTATGCAATAGGCTTTCAAAATGAACTTGATGGAGTAGAACTCAGAAACAAATATGTTCAAATGTGCTTTGGCTCCAAGTATCCTACCTATATAAATAATGATTCATCTACCGTATTTTTATTTGAAGCCTTTATCGACTTTTTATCCTTTATAACTCTTAAACCTAATTTAGAACATAGGTTTGATTACATCATTTTAAACTCCGTTAACACTTTAGAAAGTACCCTTATTCAATCCTCGAACAAGTTTTTATATAAAACCTTAGACGATTCAGAAACATTTGAATCTAAATATAAAACCATAGTTGCTTGTTTTGACAATGATACTGCTGGAGATAAAGCAACTGAGAAATTAATTGCAGCATTTCCATTAATTACAAAAGATGCAAGAGCTAAATATAAAGATTACAAGGATGTCAATGATTATTTACTGAGTATTAACCGCGATAAACTGACGTGAGAATCATCGAGATGTGTCTTTGTCCTTACAAATTGAAAATTTGAACCGGAACAAAGACCACTCGTTTTTCTCCCGAAGGTCGCAAAATTGGTAAGACGATGAAAAGAGAACACAAGATAGAATTTAGAGTTACCCTTACTGAATCTCTGCTTATAAAAAACAAAGCAAATAAAATTGGTTGTAGCGTTTCTGAATATTTACGAAGTACTGCCCTGGGATATTCTGTAAGTTATAAACTAACTCAAGATGAAATTGAAACTTACAAACTACTAAACAAATTTGCTGATAACTTTAGAAGAATAGGTAACCTTTTTAAACTTGGAGATACCACTAAGGTAAAAGAATCCACCATTGAAACAGCAAACTTAATTAGAGCTCACCTTGAAAAACTAAAGTAATATGATAGCTAAAGCAAAAACATGTATTGGAGGAGCAGCACTTTTTAATTATGTAATTAATCCAAACAAAGGTTATGAACTTGCTAGAAACAATCTTTCGGGGGAAACTCCGAAAGATATGTATCAAACCATGCAGATTCTACAAAATCAAAACACTCGCTGTAAAAACAATACAATCTCCGTTGTTATATCTCCTACTATTGAAGATAGTAGAAAAATGACAGACCAAGATTTAGAAAATCTCGTAAAAGATTTTTTAGTTGGTTTAAAATTAAATCCCAAAGACGCGCAATACATCGCTTACTTACATACTGAAAAAGAGCACAAACACATTCACATTTTGATTAACCGTATTGATGAGAATGGAAAAGCACTAAAAGATAACTATATCGGATTTCAAGCACAGAGTATCGCTCACGAAATAGCCCTAAAATACAATTGGACTTCAATAAGACAAGAAAATCTAAATAGAAAAGAGCTTTTAAAAACTAATCAGAAACAGACAGCTGAAATAATAAAAAAGGCTCATTATTTTGTTTTAAAAGAGCGTCCTAAAAACTTAGATCAGTACATCAATATGATGCTAGCACATCAAATAGAAGTAAAACCAACTGTAAACAAACAAGGTAATATTCAAGGCTATAGATTTATTCATTTACCAACCAACACGAACCTAAAAGCAAGTGAGGTTGATCGGAATTTAAAACTGAATGAACTCTTTGAAAATAAGATACCAAAACCAAATAATGATTTATTTCATACTGTACTATATAAAGACCAAGACAAACAAATCTGTTTTGAAAATTGGAATACAAATACAGTAAGTCTATTTAGTTTTTTAAACGCTTATGGAAATTACTATGAGGATTATATGCCTGATATAACTAAAAAGAAAAAACGAAAACAAACACAAACATTAAATCTTGAATTCAACTTATAAATGCAACTTTTTGGGTGCGGATAATAAGCAATAAAAACATTTATTTTTCAGAGAGGAAAGAGAGACAATGTCCCCCTTTCTCTCACTCTGAATGGATAAAGTTTGCTA
>NZ_JACHTC010000029.1 GCF_014145635.1 Myroides sp. WP-1 | reverse complement strand
GGTGGTTATTGCGGCGGGGCTCACCTCTTCCCATTTCGAACAGAGAAGTTAAGCCCGCTAGCGCAGATGGTACTGCCGTAAGGTGGGAGAGTATGTCGTCGCCCTTCTTTTGAAAAGCCTGATTACGCAAGTAGTCAGGCTTTTTTGTTTTTGGTTATCAGTGAACTGTTAACTGTGATCAGTGGCGAACGAGAGTTCGCTTTTTCTGTTTGGTGTAGGTTGGTGAGGTGATGAGTTGGTGAGGTGATGAGTTGGTGAGGTGATGAGATGGTGAGGTGGTGAGTCGCACAACAAACAACAAACAACACCCAGCGAATAAAAGAATATACGAAAAATGTGAAATAAGTAAATAAGATGTTATAATTTTGCATCATGATTTGTGAAATAATCTGTTAATTTATACGCAATTTGTATAGCATATATTATGAGTTTTTCAGGAAAGAAAATTATTAAACGGATCGCTATTACTTTGGGGGTTTTAGTGGTTTTTGTTTTGGGTTTGTTATTTGTGCTACCCATGTTTTTTAAAGATACAATCAATCAAGAGATTAAAAAGATGCTCGCTGATTCAATTGAAGGTGAGGTTGCTTTTGATGATATTGAGGTATCTTTCTATAAAAACTTCCCTTATCTAACAGCAACGGTTATCAATCCTAATATCGAAGGGGTGCAAGTAGATTCTTTGCATCCAACCAGACTACTTCAAGCAAAAGAGCTTGGTCTTGGTATTAATATGATGAGTTTGTTGAATTCTAAAGTTAGTTTTGACCGTGTCTTTGTAGATTCTCCAGTAGTTGATTTATTAGTTAATGAAAAAGGTGAAGCTAATTATATGGTTGTCAAATCCACTGAAGAAGAGGAGGACGATGAAAAGGGATTTGATCTTCAGATCGATCAACTAGAAATAAAAAATGCATTGTTGCGTTACTGTGATGAGGCGGGGAACTTGTACTTTACGGCTATTAATTTCGATTATTTAGGTAGTGGTAATATGAGTGAAGCTGTCTTTCAACTGAAGAGTAAAGTGCGTATTAAATCTTTTGACTTTAGTTTTGATGATGTTTACTATGTTAAAGACAAACCTGTTTTAGCTGATTTAGAAACATTAATTGATACAAAGTCCCTAACGTTTGAATTCCAAAAGAATAATTTGAAAGTTAAAGACTTGTTGGTAAGTTTCATCGGTAGATTTGGTTTTGTGGAGAATGGGTACGACATGTTATTTGATATTAATACGGAGAACTCAAGTTTGAATGAGTTGCTCTCTTTAGTACCACCAGAATATCAAACGTGGTTTGACAATACAAAGTTTACAGGTATAGTTGATGGGAAATTTAAGTTAGAAGGTCAGTTCTTGGCATTAGATACGATCATGCCGTCAATTAGCCTTGATTTAGCAATTGCTAACGGAGGAATTCAACATAAAGGAGTATCTGATCCCATTAAAGATTTGACGCTTGATTTTCACTTTAAAATGCCTTCATTAGACATGGAACAAAGTGAAGTGTCAATTGATAAATTAGCTTTTGATATTGCTGGACGTAAAAGTGATTTTCAATTGCATACCAAAGGGTTTGAAAAACCTAGTATTGAAAGTGTGATGGATTTGGATTTAGATCTTGATCTAATTCAACAAGCAGTTGGATTGACAGGTTTCAATATGAAAGGGGATCTTAAATTAAAGGGAACGGTAGACGGACAATTTGCTAAGGGGATTGTTGAGACAAGAACACTGCGCAAGGTAAAACGAGATACTGTGATTACGAGCATTCCTTCTTTTAATTTTGAAGGGATGATTCGCAATGGATATTTTAAATTAGATAGCTTACCGCAAGCGTTGAAGGAAATTAGCTTTGATGTAAAAGCAGAAGGACCGACGAATCAAATAAAAGATATTAAGTTTCGCGTTGATAACCTGAATCTTTTGGCGATGGACAATTTTGTCAAAGGTCATTTCGCTGTAAATAATTTAAAAACATACGACGTTGATGCTCGTATTGAAGCGAATATCGATTTTGATAATATTACAGAATTTATTCCATTTGACGAGGCTGTTTTAAGAGGAAACCTCATGATTGATGGAACGGTTAAAGGCAGTTATGAACCCAATAGGAAACGTTTCCCAGTGATGAACACTGAAGTGAAATTACACAAGGGATATGTACAGTTAAAAAGATTGCCAGAATTGCCGATTGAAGATATCGAGATTCACACTATTATTAAAAGTTCGAGAGGATCAATTAACGACCTTTCTATTGAAGTGTTACCAATTAACTTCAAAATCGCTAATGAACCTTTTCAATTGGCAGCAAGTTTATATAACTTGAATAATTTAAACTATAATATTACCTCCAAGGGAACGATTAATATTGGCGATTTTTATAAGATTTTTAAAATTGATGGTATTGATGTTCACGGTAAAATTATTACTAGTTTATTCTTAAAAGGACTGCAAAGTGATGCATTAAAAGGTGATTTCGACAAATTGAAAAATGGAGGAAAGTTTGAAGTGGATAATATTAGAATTCACTCCGACATGTTCCCCTATCCTTTACATATTAAGAAAGGTGTTTTCAAATTCTTTAAAGAAAAAATGGGCTTTGAAAAGTTTGTTGCTACTTATGGTAGTTCTGAGATTAATATGAAAGGGTACTTAACTAATGTGGTAGATTATATCTTAAAAGAAGATACTTTGAGAGGAAACTTTACCTTTGAGAGTCCTTATTTCAATGTGGATGAATTTATGATGTTTGATTCGAAAAGTGCCTCATCCAAAACTGCTACGGCAGCATCAACAGGAACGGGAGTGATTCAAGTTCCAAAAAATTTAAATATCTTGTTTGATGCGACAGCGAAAAAAATAAAATACTCCGAGTATAATTTAGAAAATTTCACAGGTAGCTTGTTAGTCAATGCAGGAAAAATTGATCTGCAAAAAACCGATTTTGAATTGATTGGTACTAAAGTAAATATGAATGGAACCTATCAGCCGACAGGATTTAGAAAAGCAAAATTTGACTATGCGATTCAAGCTTCTGAGTTTGATATTCAACGTGCCTATAAAGAAATTACTTTGTTTAGAGAAATGGTGAGTATGGCTAAAGATGCACACGGTCAAGTTTCTTTGAATTACAAATTAGCAGGTGATTTGGATAAAAATATGTTCCCTGTGTTTCGATCATTAGTTGGAGGAGGGTCATTAACTTTAGAGGACATCGAATTCAAAGGATTTAATTTACTTGGTGCAATTGCCAAGGAAACTAATACCAAATCATTAGAGGAAGGAAAAGCTAAAGATGTAGAAATCAAAACGACAATTAAAGACAACGTGATGACCATTGAACGCACGCGAATGAAAATGGCAGGCTTTAGACCGAGATTTGAAGGGCAAGTTAGTTTGGATGGTGAGATGAATATAGGTCTTCGATTGGGATTACCACCAATGGGAATTATAGGAATTCCGATGAAGATTCAAGGAAATTCAGATAATTTCAAGATAAAATTAGGTCGCTATAAACCGAGTGAAGTATTAGGTAAACCATCTGATCATGATGATGAGGAAGACGAAGAAGAACAAGAAGAAGGGGCAACAAATGAAACAGGTATACAAAATGAGGTAGTACCTAATTCAGAAGCTACAAAACCAACAGAAGAAGGCAGTAAAGAAGAAGTAAAAGAACAAATAGCTGAACCGGCAGCATAAAAAATAGAAGTTAGGGAGTAATCTCTAGCTTTTATTTTTTTTGCTAAGCATAGAAATAGTATTTTTACCTCTACATTTTTGAAATAAAACCACTATGATAGGAATCCCTTCCCTCACTGCAGAAGAATTAGCGTTAATTGCTCAGGGCGATCAAACACAGCCCATGTATGTGTACCAAAATACTGTTCCTGAAGAATTAGCTGTGCTTCAAGCGCATTGTATTGAACTTGACCCACAAGATCCCAACGTGAAAATGTTAATTGCTCGTATGTACAAAACAGTGACGGATGGTGATCGTGCAGGTGTTGGAATTGCAGCGCCACAAGTGGGACTGAATCGAAGAATGTTTTTAGTAAAGCGCTTTGATAAAGATGCAGAACCTTTTGAGTTTTTTATAAATCCGGAGATTATTTGGTACTCTACTTTATTGCAACAAGGAGAAGAAGGATGCCTGTCTATCGAAGATCGTTATGATAATGTCTATCGAAGTTTAGCTATTCAAATCACCTACTACGATTTAGAAGGCAAACACTACCAAGAAGTAGTTGAAGGCTATACTGCGGTAATCATGCAACACGAATACGATCACTTAAATGGAGTGCTGTTTACAGATCGAATCGAAGAACAATCGACTTGTCAGTATATAGATGCAACTACAGAAACGCCTTTAGCTTATGAAGTTTAGGTTGTACCGTTTTCTATGTCTTCTTTTTTTGTTTGGAGGAGGAATTCAGTGTTTGGCACAAAAAATTCCCGCTTATTCGATTAATGAGTTAGTGTGTCCTACAACAAATAAAGAGATTTTAGATTTGTACAACATGGGTTTTTCTGCATTAGAACAAACAGAATATTACAACACAGCTGGACGAATTTTCTTTCAAATTATTCAACAGGATAAGAAGCTGTGTGATGCTTACTATTATACTGGTGTGGCCCTGACTAAACAAGATAAAGACAATGCAGCCTATACCTATCTCTATTATGCAGATAGTTTAGCTACACAGCCAACGTTAACTTTTAAAGTGGCTTTGGCTGAATCAGCATTGCGCATCGATAATATTGGATTAGCGCGAAAGAAATACGAAGAAATTAAACAATACTTTCCCAATAGTCCAGAAGGATATTTCGGTCTGAGCTTAACTGCAACGTCAATTGGAGATATCGTAGAAGGGTTAGTCAATACAGATCGTACATTGGCTAAGTATAAAAATACAGGGCTATTAACGGAACAGCGTGAACAAGAAATCTATTTTATTAAAGCTATTCTTTTGCGGATGAATACGCAGTATGATAAAGCTATCGCTTTTTTTGAAAAAAGTAAACCTTATTTTGGCACGACAACTGATTTCTTGGCGAACTATGCTTTGGCAACTTATGAACTCTATAAACAAACGAAGGAAGATAAGTGGAAAGTAGAAAGTCAACGCGCCTTAGAACAGATTCAAGACCAAACAACGTTGAAGGATGATTTTATCCATCAATTTAACTATGACTAAAGAGCCAAGTTAATTTTAAATCCAACACCTCGAATACTGTTAATTTGTATGTTGTCATCGTCTGCTAAATATTTGCGCAAGCGCGTAACAAACACATCTAAACTTCTTCCATTAAAATAATCTGCAGACTGCCACAGTTGATTTAGAATCACCTCTCTTTCTAATATAGAGTGATTATATTGAATAAAAAGCAGGAGTAAATCTCTTTCTCTTTCGGTGAGTTGATAAGTCCTCTTAGCATTTTCTAAACGCAATAACGTCGGGTTAAAAGTATAGATACCTAAGTGATAAATAGTTGTCGTTTCAAGAGAAACATAGCGCAAAATATTGTCAATACGCAACTTTAATTCTTCCGGGTCACATGTTTTGGCAATATAATCTGCTGCTCCTAATTTTAAACCTAATAATCGATCGATATTTTGGTTCTTAGCCGTTAAAAACAGAAAAGGAATTCCGGGATAATTTTGATGTATCTCTTTCGCTAAAGTGAATCCATCTTTTACGGGAAGCATAATATCTAGAATAGCCAAATGAAAATGATGTTGTTGAAGTAAATCCATTACTTCTATAGAATTTGGAGTCCACACCACATCAAAGTTACTAATCTCTAGATACTGTTTTACTACAGTTCCATAGTCTATATCATCTTCAACAAGGAGAATTTTATGCATAAGGAATACGAATGATAAAGGTTGTTCCTTTGGTTACTATACTATTTAATCGAATGCTGCCTTGGTGTTTGTCTACAAGGTGCTTTACCTGATACAAGCCGATACCTAAACCAAGTGTATTGTGTACGTTGTTGTGTATAATACGATAGAATTTGCGGAAAATAAGAACTTGTTCTTTCTTTTCAATGCCAATTCCGTTATCAGATACCTCAATATACAATTTATTCTCTTTGGAATAAAGTGAACAAGTGATAAAAGTACCCCCATATTTAATACCATTCTCCAAAAGATTTAATAGAATGGTCTCTAGTTCTGTTTGAGGAAAGGGAATTGTATTTTCTACTACACTCCATGAAGCTTGAAAATCAATAGCCGAATTTCGTACTTTGAGATCTTCAATTAACTGTGTAAAATCAGCCTTCGTAAAAGAAAGCTCATCGGCATTGGCATTTGAGGACACACCCAATTGATTTTGCAAACGTTCTAATCGATCAATTTGTCTCTGAATCAATGCTACAGTTGGAGAATCATACTCTTGTTTTAGGTTGTTGCAACCGTATTTTAAGGTTGCAATAGGCAATTTAAATTCGTGCGAAACATTATCTACCATATTATGTAAACTCAAAACTTCCTGTTCTTTCTTTTTGATGGTTTTATACGTAATAAAATACAGGATTAGAATAAATGTACAAATGAGAAATGATCCTGCTAATAAAGGAAAGAGCTCACGAAGGGCAATACTGTTGAAATTGAGTACTTCAATGTATTTTTCTTGTTTTACTGTAAAGTGATTGGCATAATCTTCAGGACAGTCTTTACAAGGTTCATCTGATTTGTTACTACTGCTTTCTTCTACTTCCCATTCAGAAGAATTTACCCGTTGAGCATGTTTTACTTTTTGCTGGGTCTCTAAAATAGTGACTGGAGCTTTGAGCATATTTTCTTGAGTTGAATTGAGAATAACATGCGTCAAGTCAATACGATATGCTATCTGATAGCCTAAATCTGCAAAAGCACTATCTATTTTTTGCGTAGCGTCTAAGCTGATCGATTGTAAATAAGAAGCATTCTTTTTTTGAATATCTACTATTGTTGCCTTTTTTTGCAGCAAATCTAAAACTGCTTGGTACATTACATTATCCTTTTTCTTATTCTTTTTTTCAAAGGATAGCACGTTTTCTATTATGTCTATTCTGTCGTGGGCAATCTTGTGAATTTCTTTCCTTTTTAGTTCGAGCACTTGCATAAAATAGAAGACCATTATTCCAATCAAAAAGAGATAGAATAGACTAAAAGCAATGAGATAATACTTTGGTTTCGAGTACGTCATAGATACAAATTTAGTTTAAAATAACGGATATTAACTTCGACTTAGAGCATTAACCGTTCGTTAACCGTTCATTAACCCGTTTGAAATTTGTTTTGAATCATCTTTGTTTCAAATAAGTAAACAAATGGGACGTATTTTTATATGTATTGTACTGATGTTGATGGGTGTACTTTTACATGCACAACCTTCAACGGCATTAGTTAAGAGAAAGGTAGTAGATCAAAAGCAAGAAGCACTTGCGTTTGTCACTGTTTTAGTGAAAGATAAAGATGGAAGTGTAATTACTTCTTTTTATACAGATGATCAAGGTGAGTATCAGCTTGAAGCAAAAGATACTTGGGCTACAATTGAATTCCAATACATTGGATTTCAAACCCAAATTATAGCTTCGATAGATCGCATACCATCCATCTTAACCCTAGAAGAAGATAACGCACTTTTAGATGAAGTAGTGATCAGAGCGAAGAGGCCAACAATTAAACGCGAAATCGATCGCTTGATATTTAATGTACAAGATACACCTTTGGCAACAACAAATGCTTGGGATATTGTCAAACAAACTCCTGGTGTGAATGCTATAGGAGATAATCTAAGTATTAGAGGCAGTCAAAGTATCTTAGTAACGATCAATGATAAAAAAGTAATGTTGACGGGAGATCAATTGAAAGCCATGCTTGAAGGAACAGAGGGAACGCAAGTAGAAGCGGTAGAAGTGATTACGAATCCTCCTGCAAAATACGATGCACAGGGCAATGCCGTTCTGAATATTAAATTAAAAAAGAATACTTCATTAGGCTATAAAGGCAGTATTTCTGATCGATTCAAACAAACAACCTATGCATATAATACAGTTGGTACGCAGCATACGTATACTGGAGAAAAAGTAAATTGGTCAGGAAGCTATTCTTGGGGTACGGGAACAAGCGTGCGTTACAATGAAGACAATGTATTCTATGATAATGGAGAGCGATGGAGTAGTGTGATGACACGCAAAAACAAGATCAAAGGACAGCATAGTTTTCAAACTGAAATGGATATTAAACTTGATACAACTTTGACCTTAACCCTAGGAGGAAATGGTTATATTAATGAACAATCTAAAGGAGATTACGAGATTCCCACTTCCATTTACAACCCACTAGGTGTCGTTGAATCACATTATACTACATTGAATAAGAAACGATCAAATATGGATACCTATACAGGGTTTGTTTTGGTAGATAAAAAAATTAACGCTTCACAAAATTTATTGTGGTCGTCCTATTTTACGTATGATAAAGAACAAGATAACCAAGATGTACTGACAAAATTAAATTTTAAGGATCAACCTGAGGCAGAACGTTTTTTTGGTACAAAAGATAGGCAACGTACACGTCTGGCCGTTTCTGGTCTCGATTATAGTATCGACAATGAATCGACAAAATGGGAATTGGGAGGGAAGTACAGTATCGTAAAAGCAGCGTATTTACTAGATTTTTATGAAGGGAGTGAAGGAGATCATGTTCTTAATCCTGAAAAAAGCAACGTTTTTGACTACCAAGAAATCAATTGGGCTGCTTATACCTCTTATACTAAAAAGTGGAATAAATGGCAGACAAAGGTGGGGGTGAGAGGTGAATATACTGGGATTCAAACCAAAAGTACAGAGATGGGAAGTAATGCTCAATCGTATTTTAAACTATTTCCTAGTGCATATCTAAAATATGATCTAACGGATCAACAACAACTGAGCTTATCTTATAGTAAGCGCATTGATCGCCCTTCTTATTCTTGGATGAATCCAGCAAAGAGTTACTATAATTTATTTTCTTATTTCCAAGGCGATCCCGATTTGAAAGCAGCAATTAGCCACAATTTTAGTTTGAACTACACCTTTGATGAATTGAATATTGAATTGTTTTACAACAAAGAGATCCACCCCTCTATGGAAATATCGTATCAAGAGAACGATACAAATATGTTAATCTATCATTATACCAATATTGATAAAAGACAATTAGCAGGAATGATTGTCAATTATTCCTATCAAATTTTACCGCGTTGGTCTGTGAATTCTTTTATCTACTTACAACAACAAGAAGACTACTTTTATGGAGTAGATCAGCAGCTACATAAAAATGATGCTTTTGTTTTTGGTGGACGCCTGAATACAACAGTAAATCTTGATAAAGAAAACAATTGGAAAGCGATGTTGACCTATAATTTCTATACCCCAACAGTACAAGGGTCTTTCAAAATTAGCGGTTACCAACGCACGGACTTTATCATGAGTAAGGAGTTTAACCAGAAAAAATGGTCTGCAAATTTATATGTATACAATATTTTTGGAAGTGATCGTCAGATCATTAAAACACAATACGCCAACCAGTATAATTATTTCAAAGATTATATGGATACGCAGGGAGTTGCAATCGGTTTGCGATATAATATAGGTAATCAGAAAGTGAAATACGATAGTAAAGAATTGGATATGCAGGAAAAAGATCGCTTATAAATGGAGTTAGTAAAACAGGAAGGGAAGTTTAGTAGACTTTCCTTTTTGTTTTTATTTATTTAGTAAAAAAACGGAGGAGTTTGTTTGTGTAAATGTTAAAATAAATGTTACTTCTTTATTTCGTAGCTTTGTAGAGAAAACTAAAGGCTATGGATTTTGATTATTTTGACCAGATTCGTAAAATACGAACGGGAATTCGCTTTTACAGTGAATTATTAATAGAAGCATCTTGGAATGTATGGAATATCAAAACAAGAGTTGGTATTTTTTTCTTTTCCTTACTCATTGCTTTTCTTTGTACTTATTTCTTGACACCCGAGGTTTTCTCTGAAGCTCAGAAGTATACTTTTTTCATTTTAATATTCTCTATTTTACTTTGGGCAACAGAAGCGATTCCGCCTTTTGCTGTAGGGATTATGATTATTGGTTTCTTAGTGTATACCATGGGTAATATTGAAGGAGCAACCATTTCACCACAAGAAATATCGTCCACTTGGTCAGATAGTGTTATTTGGATATTCTTAGGAGGATTCTTTCTCAGTGAAGGAATGAGAAAAACCAATCTCGATTTGTCGTTGTTTAAGAAGACCATTGCTATTTTTGGTTCAAATCCTAGTAAACTAGTGTTGGGAATTATATTAGTCACATCCGTTTTATCATTAATTATTTCCAATACAGCAACAGCAGCTATGGTTTTAGCTTCAGTTATGCCGTTAATAGAACGAGAAGGAAAAGATTCACCCATGTCTAAGGCAATTTTAATTAGTATTCCAGCAGCAGCAACTTTTGCTGGTATGATTAGTATGGTGTCTACTCCTCCCAATTTAATTGTAGTAGATGTTCTGAAAACTAAAGGTTTTACGGTGAATTTTACTCAATGGTTGTTTTTGGGGTTAGTGCCTGCTGTTATTTTGCTAGCAGGATTCTGGTGGGCTGTTGTACGAAAATATACATCAAAAGTGAAAGGACTAGACGTTTCATTTGTTAATCAAGCCTTGGAAATGACTAATAGTTTGCGCTTGCAACGTTTAGCAGTGATTGTAATATTAGTTGTTACAGTTGGCATGTGGATGTTTGGTACTAAATACCATATTCCAACCGCAGGAGCCGCTATGGTACCTATTATGTTCTTGCCGATGTTAGGCATTATTACGGCAGAAGATGTGCGTAAACTTCCTTGGGACACCTTGATGCTCGTTGCTGGTGGATTGTCTTTAGGTATTGCTATTAAAGAGTTATTAGCTCCTTACTATTCTCAGTTTCTGGCAGGTGCAGAATTTAATGTTGTGGTAATGATGATTGTCTTTGCTGTTATAACCGTTTTATTTTCCAATATCATGAGTAGTACGGCTACCGCGACAATTTTAATCAATATCGCGGCTATTGTTTTACCAGTAGACCAATTATTACCCGTAGGTTTAGTCGTTGGACTTTGTGCCTCTTGCGGATTGTTTCTGCCTGTTTCTACACCGCCCAATGCCATCGTATTTGGTACAGGTATGCTCAAACAAAAAGACTTTAGACTAGGAGGAATGTTTGGTGCTTTTGTCGGAACAATTGTCATTATTTTATGGGTGTTGTTTTTACAAGAGTTCACAAGTTTTTTTGAGTATTTCAAGTAGATTATAGATCTATATAAATAGAAAGTAAAAAGCGCGAGGATATATTCCTTGCGCTTTTTTTTTGAGGTTACAAATTTTTAAATCAATTGCTCTCTTGCCGCTAAATGAAAGTATCGTTTTAAGAATAGATGAATTTATTTAGATAAAAAAATAAATATTATTCTCTAAAAACATACTAAATACACTGTTTTGGCCTCAAGCTACTAAATGGCGGTTTACTTTTTGAGGTAACTAAAGAAAGAAGGGTCAGTATAAAGGACGAAACGCAGTTTTTGAACCTATTATTGTTGATGAAATACAACAAAATGAGACTGCCTTGTTCGTTTTATTTAGATCTATTTTTTAGTAGTAACTCAACAAAAAACACATAATGGAAGATATGTTTTCAAACTATATTGATTCAACCCCAGAAGGATCTATTTTTTCCACAAAGAGAATATATAGTAATGCAATTGCAATTGCGAAACATTATATACCTGGAGTAAACCAACTTGTAGATGTTAAGTTTATAGCAGAAGGCAAAGAGTTAGTTAACTATAAAAGTTTTGAATTAGTCCAAAGTACCCAAGCCCATCATTCGTTTGTGGTATCCTTTAGTTGCGATTGCTTAGGGACTAAAGAGACGTATCGGATGGATGAAGCTCAAAAATTATTGGGAAAACACTTATTGGTTTCTATTCGGTACAAGAATTTGGTAGATAAACCCGAGCGTTTTTTTTCTGGTATTATTACTCAAGTCAGTTTTGAACAAGGAGATGGAAGTGAAGGGTATTTGATTCTCAAAGGGAACAGCCCTACTATTCTTTTAGATCAAGCGCCTCATTTGCAGAGTTTCGGAGGAAATGCTCCTGATTCATTGAGCTATATTGTAAACAAGATACTCGATCAGGGCTATTATAAGAATCAATTGTTTCAGTCTAGAATAAAATTGTCTAAGGACATTAATATTGCCTATAGCTGTCAGTATAATGAAACGGCTTATAATTATTTGACTCGTTTAGCAGCAATGTATGATGAACAATTTTTTTATGATGGTGAAATCCTTCATTTTGGTGAATTACCAAAGGGAGAAAAACCTATTTCTTTGGTCTATGGACGAGATGTAAGTCAGGTTGAAATACAGTTGCAAGCCCGTCATGTTAGTCGTCAGTTTTATGGATACAACAGCTTTATACATAAATATTTACATGCAGAAAGCGCAACAGATTTAAGGGTGAAAGGAACTTTAGCGAAGTCTTCTTATATGCGATCTAAAGAAATTTTCAAAACTCCTTCATTACAGCAAGTTCCACTCAAAGCTTCAACAGATCAAGATGTTTTACAGGCTCAACGTCATGTAATAGGCAATGAAGGAATTCAGGTGTTTGTCATTACAGGGGTTACTACAATTCCCTTTCTATATCCTGGCTGTGTGGTTGAATTGAATATGTTGCAACCCAATAAAAAAGTAAGTAGTCACTTTACAACCTTGATTATTACAGATATAGAACACACGGTTGATGCCTTAGGGCAGTATAGCGGAAAGTTTAAAGCAGTAGATGCACAAACGGGATACATTCCTCAACCTGTTTTTACTGCGCCAATCGCAGAACCACAAATAGGTATCGTAGTTAATAATGAAGATCCTAAAGGGAAAGGACGCGTACAAGTGCAGTTTAGCTGGCAAGACAGTAGCCAACAAACCGATTTTATTCGAGTAATGAGTGGAGATGCAGGAAGTAGTGATCAAGTAAAAACAAATCGCGGTATGGTTTTTATACCCGAAAAAGGCGATCAAGTAATGGTGAGTTTTGTCAGTAATCACCCTGATTGCCCATTTGTGATGGGAAGTTTTTTTCACGGAGGAAATGCAGCCGGAGGAGGAGTAAACAACCAAATTAAGAGCATTCAAACACGAAGCGGTCATACCCTAAAGTTTACGGAAGAAGAATCCATTGAAATCTATGATGTCAGTGGAAATTATATTTTACTCGATACAACTGAAAAAAGTATCAACCTAACTGCACCAGAAAGCATATTGCTAACCGCGAGAAATATACAACTACGAGCTAGTGAAAATGTTACAATTCAAGCTAGTGAGAATATTGATCTAGGTGCACAAAGAAACTTAACAGTAACCGCAGGAGAAAACTACTATTTGACCGCAAATAACCAGTATGCGACGGTGGTAGCTACAACTAAAATAGAGAGTAAAACGTATTTTGTGATAAGTGAAGTCGGTCGAATAGAAACCACACAGGAGAGCTTACAATTAGCTTCTACTAAAGAAGTAGAGAATTTAAGCGGTAAAAGAGTAAAAATATTCTAATGATAAAGTCAGATGTTACCTTGGTTTTTGCGTATAAGGAAAGTAGAAAGTACCGATTTGTATGTCAAGATACAAAAGTCAATCAATCCCAAACCATACAATATAACGCAACAATTAGCAGAGATAAAAAATGGAAGTATTCCGCTCCCATTTATATCGTTGAACGTAGTAAACAGCAAATTTTTTCTCAAGACGATTATCTCTTAGCAGAAGCTATTGCAATGAGTTCGACGATTGGACAACAGCTTCACTTGAAGATTAGCGAACAAGGAGAAATACAGCAGTTCCTAAATATAAAAGAAATCCAAGCGTATTGGCAGACTAGGTTGAAAATTCAACTCCAATCCCAATATGAAGGAAGAGCGATCGATATGATAATCACTCAATTAGATGAAGTAGTTGAGGAGGAAGTTCGTTTTGTAGAAAAATTGCAAAATGATGTCTTTTTTAACCACTTATGTGGGATTCTTCCCGGCACCTATCAGTACAAATCAGAGGAACAAAATTATATAAAGAAGAGTGGAAAGCAACCACAAGGTATTTGTTATCGCTATGAAATCGATTTATTGGAAAATAAGGGAATTACAATACAAGGAGTAGGTAAACAAACTAGAGAACGTTTAGCGCAATTAAAAAAATTGTGGCAATTGGAAGGAGATGAGGAATTAACCTATGAGGGAATTATTGAAGGAGAGTTAAATGAAAGAAGTGAAATTGTAAACCTAAGTAGCAAAGAATTATATACCTATGGACGTTCGATTTATCGCTCCACTATTATAAAATTAAATTTAGACTAATACGCTGTAACAGAAAATACGATGAAAAATACACCTCCTGAATTCGTGTCTCAAGAACCTCAAAAACAAGAAGCGGTGTCTAATAGATTGATTATTAGTGAAGGATTGATTGAAAAAGGAAATCATCAGACTGCGGATTCAAAAGATTTTGCAAAACTACAAGAAAAAACTAGGGCTGAAACAGTAGTAGCAGAAGAAGAGACGCTACCACTATCCGAGTATATTGTATGCTCAGGAGCGAAATGTCAATGTACAGGTAATCCTAGTGTTTTTTCAACTTTGTCGATTATGACGCACCAAAAGTATTACGCCAACGCAGCGGATAAATTAGTAGCGACCATTGAAGACAATCAGTTTGAGGAAGGAGAATCTCCATTTAAGCTGTGTAAACACAAAAAGGGCAACGATAAGACCTGTACCTACCAGGCAGAGGGATTTTGGAAGGTAAAAGAAAACGATCATTTTCCTTTGGTTGGCAATAAGGATGTCTTGACTGAAACCGGAAAATTACGCTGTGTAATTGGCGGAGAATTATCCATTTTTACCCATGGTCAGATCGTGAGTATCACAGAAGAAGAAGTTGAGGAAATCAAAGATGTTTTTCCCAATTTGCCTGCTTTGAATTGTCTGTTGGATTTTGATACTCTCTTGGATACTTCTGATGAGGTAATCTATGTGTCTAATGTCAATAGATTGGAATTAACCAATACACCGTACATCAAAATTGGTGCACTTGCCGATGGCGGTGCACAGGCTTTGCGTGTACTCAAAGGCGAACAACTTGTGTTTAAAGCTACAACCCCTACTAACGAAAGTGGAAGGTACATCAGTTGGAGCGTTACGGAAGTCGCACCTGAATCAACCGTACTTGATGGAGGAAAAACAGGGCAGTCTATCACGCTGGGAATTACCTCAGACCATGTAATATACAATGCCGTGGAAACAACAAGTCGAACGTTTACTATAACTCCAACACAAACGGGAACTTTCTTAGTTTCTGCAGCGAGAAAGCCCAAAGATCAAGAAAAGAAAACCTATTACGCCACGTTCTACTACTATTTGGAAGTGGTGGATTACGCCACAATACAAGCCCTAGAACTAAGTAATAATGTTCAAGAAGTTCGCCGAGGTGATGAGGTAGTTCTTATCATTCACAGCGACATTGAATTACCCGAAGCTCAATTGGACTTATTGAGCCTTCGAGTTACCGTTCAAAGTGCGCATGAAGCAGATAATATAGCAATGATTTATAGAGTGAAAGGAAGTCCTACTTTTGTACAAGAAGGAAATAAGATCAAAGCTACTTTTACCTGTTCAAATATCAATGTGTATCACGTACAGGTTTATTACAATGACCAACCTCTAAGCGAGATTCCAACGCGAACTTTTGAGGTTATCCCCAATAAAGTCCTTTCTTTTACTCCCAAAGTAGAACGCATTCGCTTAGGGAGTGAGATTGTGTTTACAGCCCAACTTCTTGATGAAGAAAATATAAACCCCAGTGCCGTAAATTGGAGAATTAAGGCACCCAATAGTTCATATTTTCAAGATTATTTGGTTAAAAATAAAATAGTGAACCTATCCTTTCCTCAAGTAGGAAAGTACGACATAGAATGTGTTTATGGTAGTTGGTTTATCCTAAAAAACAAGTATCGACACACCATTGAAGTCGTCGATAATTCCATTGAACGTATTAGTATAACCTCTGGTATAGTTCCACCAAAAGAAGATTCATCCACAGCTCATAGCGTTTACCGCAAACGTATGTTTACTGTAGCCTTGATCTTGCCTTTGGGGTATCAGCCTCCTACGGATGGAGCAGTCTATGTCGAAAAAAATGAAATAGAACGCACAGGCTTTTATAAAAAGATATGGAATAAGATTTCTCAATCTAAACCAGCATTAGCAATTTCCCGTATAACCAACAATCGAGATTCAGAAATTTTGTGGCGTCTAAGTTATGTTAAAGGTTCCAAGAAAAAGAATGGACTGAATTTTTATATCAACTATCCCCATGTTCTAGAAAAAGGAAACTTTGCAGAAGAAACTGCCGTAGAAACTCAACAATTGGAAGGGATTTTCATTTCTCGTATTTCAACTGACAAAGAAGAAATAGAGTTGCGATCTACTATCGCTACCCTAGATTTTCAACTGGAAGAGCAGGGAACCTATCAATTAGAAGTAATGGTTAATGGCAAAAGTCTAACCTGTGAAATAGAATGTATAGAAGGCAGAGTCAACCGTTGGGAATTTGTAGATGATTACGATCAACCTGTGCATTATTTGAGTTTTAATGAGGATTTTAAGATTAGCACCGAGCTTGTTGGTTTTGAAAATACCCAAGCCAGTATCGCGTATTGGTATGACTATCGCAATCGAAAAAAAGAAGTACTTGAGTTGTATCGAGATACGATTTCCTTTGACAGTAATGGAAAGGGTACGCATACGGTGAAGCAATCCTCCGAATTCTGGAAGAATTTTGCCACGAAAGTCCCAGAAGGTAAAGGAGAAGAATATAGTATATTTTTCGCGATTAGTGAAGAGATAGGGTTATCCAATGTCAAGCGAAACTTATTTGACAGTCACGAAGCCTTGGAAGGTTTTATTTATCCGATAGACACCACGAATACGTATGGGATAATTAGCAAATCGCTGCGGTTTGAGGCGTATTTCAACAAGGAAAATCACCAACGTCTTGTAGAACCGCGATTGTATGGTCAACCAGTAGAAGTGCAAGTACGCCGTATTTTAGGTCGGTATACTCCTTGGACAAGTGCTCCTGATGCATTGACGTTGACGTTTTACGAGAATACGAATCTCAATCTTTTTAAACTCGAATTTGCAGACCGCAAAGCCACTTCGATGGACTTGAAGATTGAACCAGGTAAAAACACAGTGTATACACCTCTGTTAGATACATGTGATGATATTGTGTACAAAGAATCTTCTCATGAAAAAGATCGGAAATCCAAGATTAACCCTCGCGTATTTTATATGGGGATATCCTATGAAGTTGAAGAAGAAGTCAGCTACTGGGGACTCAAACAAATCAAGACGAACGTCATCGAAGAGCTCTTTCCACGAGGGTATACCCGAACCCTTGCAAATAACACCTTGTTGGTGAATCCGCTCCGATCGGAAATAGAGGTAGGAATAAGTGAAAAAAACAGAGAAAAACGAATCAAACAAAACGAAGAAACCATCGCGCGATACCGAGCAGAGGGAAAATTTGGACACCAATATTTACATCAGTTAAAACTGGTAAAAGAGATAGCCTTCGGTCAGGCGTTTACCGATAAGAAAATACCCGTCAAAGTAGAGCGTGCTCCACATCGATTACCAGATGAGGTTTCGTATGAAAAATGTCCGAATTGCATTGCTCCAGTGACTGTGGATCAACTAGCAGAAATTTTTAAAGGATCAGATCGAACAATTCTTGAGGCAGTAGCCAAAGCCTATACTGATTATATGACGGAATTTAAAATGAATACGTGTTGGAATAAAGCCCATTTTTTTGCTCAAACTCTAATTGAGTCTGGAGAAAAAATGAATTTAAAAAAGGGTGAATCTTTTACTTATGACTTGAGTGTTGCTGCTAAGAGGAAGTATTTTCTAGATTTATTTTGTTCAAAATTCTTTAAAGGCAAATACATTAATGGAAAATGGGTGTCTGAAAAAGATGTAAACGCAAAATTTAAAGACGAAGAGAACAGAGTGTTTAAATCAGAGGAAGCGTATAATAAGTTTAAAGAAATACGTGAAATGACGAATAATCAGGAGCGGATAAAAGAGCAAGTGATTGCTAATTTTGTTTATGGAGATCGATTGGGAAATAAAAGTGAATTAGAAGGAGAGGGATGGCGTTTTAGAGGGAGAGGATTATGCCAAGTTACAGGAAGAACTAATCAAGTCAGGGCGTACAGTCAAATTAAAACACATCAGCAATTTAAGGGACTAGATATAGATTTAGTAGAAGATGCAGATAAAATCGTTTCTATTTTAGATAATAGTTCATATCTATTAACTGCTTTTTCTATGGCGCATTGGAAAAATGTTGTTTTAAATCATATTTCCAATATGGAAGAGGATACAGATGATATTTCAAAAGTGATAGGAATTGATGTTGCTTGGAAAGAGAAGAAAATAGCTTTTGATCAAAAAACCTCTATAAAATTTAAAACAGAGGAATGCACCTTTACTTATTTTCCTGATTATGGTGATGGTGTATTGGAGATGATGAAGCGATATGCAGAAGAGGGAAAAAACTACAAACAAGACAGCAACCGAACAAGTTTAAAGTACAAGGATATCAAAGAAGTTGATTGCTCGGAGTTTGTCTGCATCTACCTGCACTTAATAGGACTAACAAAAGATGTTGCTTGGTTAACTACTGTAGATATGGTTTCTGAAGAAGCTTTCCTGAAAAATGGCAGTTACAAAAAATTACTCAACGAGGGATGTAGTATAGAACATATTGATGGTAAAGATGGTGTTTTTGACCCCAATTTTGAACCACAGCCAGGGGATATATTTGTGTGGAGGAGATTAAAACCCGGAAGAACAAAGGAGGACGGTCATACAGGTATCGTATATACCTATGATAAAACGACTAAGATAGTGACCATTTTAGAGGCATTAACAGAGAGTGGTGACATGGATACTCATATCAATACTAAGTTTAGAAATTTAAGCGATGAAGAAAGAAGTAAAAAAAAAACTGATAAATCAGAAGATAATAAAACTAGAGTATCGTATTATCAATTGATAGGGAAAGCACTACAGACACATGCAGGATGGAAAGGATATTTTAGACCAAAAGGATATAGTAAAACATTATAAAAATATGAAAAGAGGAATAATTATCGTGCTATTAAGCTTGAGTTTGTTAAGTTGTCAAGGAAAAGACAAAGAAATAACCCAAACAGAACAGATTGCAACGCAAGAACAAGAACCAAAGAAACTACATTGGAGGGATTTACCACAGTATGTCGATCCAAAAGACGAAACGTATAAAGAAATTATGAAAGGAAGAGAAGAAAAGTATCAGCAAGCAATGAAAAACCTTACTTATGATGGAGTGCCAGATTCAGGGTTTGTTGAATCAGATTATAGTATTAATGACCTAAATCTTATGAATGAGTTGTACTATGATGGATTAAAATCAATGGGTTTTCAATTTCCGAGTGAGGAAGTTTTTAATCAACGTGTAAAAGAGTTTTATGGAGTAGATCTTACACAGGATCAATCTAATAATCCTAGAGTAAGAAGAGTGGGAGATTTTTTAATCTTAGTTCCTAAGTTACATGCAGAGAAGACATATAAAGAAGTACCTATGTTAGTGTTCTCTTATCCTTGTATTGTATTTGATATAAAAAGAAGGTATTATGCAAATAATTTAATAATATCCTCAGAAAAAAAGGATGATTACGATGAGGAATATTATCAATTTGGAATGGGTTCATTAGCTCTAGCTTATAATAATTATATCTTTTATGAGAGTAAAGCTGCCCTAGTTAGAATATATCGATATGCTGTTACTGATTTCACTGTCATAGGAGGTAATGATAACCTGCCTATTGATCTACTCAAAAATTATCAGAAGAAGATATTAAAAGAATATAACGAGATGAGCGAACGTACGCGCAAAGGTTGGGATTACCGTATGTTTGATCGGTTATTTTTTTCTCGTGGTTTTGATGGGAAGCTAATTGTAAAGAAAAAGATGTTAGCCGCTGCTATAGAATTAGCTCAAGAAGATGAAGATTATATCCGTGTTCCTTTGGATTATTACTTTGTTCAAATGACAACCGATTACATTCCCGATGAAT
>NZ_JACHTC010000028.1 GCF_014145635.1 Myroides sp. WP-1 | reverse complement strand
AAAATGTCTCCTGTTGAATTTGAAAATAATTGGTTTGTTGAAAGTACTTTCAACAAACCAATTATTACTATCTTTAATAATGAAGTTAATGTTTAAAAAACGGTCAACTGTATTTAGGGATGTTCATCAACAAACAACAAACAACGAACAACAAACAACGAACAACAAAAAAAAACCTCAGAAAAGCACGTACTTTTCTGAGGCATAATTAACCTAACATTACATAAAATGAATTACCAATAACATGTTTTAGTACATTTATTTGGTATACTGTTTTTTTCCATTAACATAAAGTGTACCTTCTTTTGCATTAAAGCTATAGGTAGCATCTCCATAAACCTCTGCGTCTTTTTTATCTAAAATAAGTGCCTTTGAACTTTCTTCGGGTAAAAACAATTCAACTTTAGATTGATCATCATTAAACAATACGAAAGCACTAATAACAGCCGAACTATCTTCATGTACGGGGTTCAATCGCGTGCCTTCTTCAAAAATTTTCAAACACTTTTGTCTTAATTCACTCCACGTTTCTCCTGCTGCGACCAAACATCCATGATCGTTTTTCTCTCCTCCAATCATCGGTGCATTGTCAATTTGTTGTTCTCCTACTTGTAGCTCTTTATTGCTTGACTCAGGCATTTTTTCCGTTGTATTCTTACAAGCGCCTAAAGCTAAAACACTAAAAATTAAAATCATTCCTTTTTTCATATCAACTATTTTTATACCTATTTTTTAGTTATTGTTAAGTTTTCCCTCGCAATTTAGCGGTCTCACTTAACCCGTTTTTTTTTGTATCATCTAAGGTACGATATTTAATCAACTCTCTGCCTTTAAAACAGTTAGTTTACAATTATTTATGATTTGCGCCGATATTTTAACGCAAAAAAGATAATATTTAAATTCATTTACCTTTTTTAACTTTTTGATTTATTCCCAATTCTTTCCAGATTCTACATGTAAGTTTGTCTTGTAAATAATAAATAGTACAGCTATGAGAAAATTAAAAACAATAGTAGTAGGAATCTTAAGTATGGGAGCTTTGTTGATGAGTGAAACAACACAAGCTAAAGACATCATCATTACAAAGAATGAGTTACCCAAAAAGGCATTAATGTTTATGGATACCCATTTTAATGGTAAAGAAATACAAACCGTTGAAAAAGATGCTGATTTTTTATCTGTCTCATACAAAGTAACCTTTGCAGATCGCATTGAGATTGAGTTTGATCAATCTGGCGAATGGGATGAAGTTGATGGTAATGGAAATACACTACCCACTTCCTTTATTTTAGATCCGATTGTGACCTATGTAAAACAAAACTACAAAGAAACTTCCATTGTAAAAATTGACAAGAAAAGAAGTTATTTCGAAGTTGAGTTACACAATGGATTAGAGCTTGAGTTTTCAAAATCAGGTACATTCAAACGAATTGACAACTAATTAAAAAAAAGAGAAATGAAAAAGAAAATAATTGCATTAGCCCTGTTTACAACACTAACCGTTACATTTACCGCTTGTAATAGTGATGATGCTAATCCTGTTCAGATCGAAAAAATAACAGTAGATCAATTGCCTCAACAGACGCAACAATTTATTACTGGTGTATTTCCCAACACCACAATTGCAGAGGCTAATAAGGTGAATAAACCTAATTACTACGGTTCTTACTATAAGTTGATCTTAAACAACAACGTTCAAATCGACTTCGATAAAGAGGGAAATTGGACAGAAATTGAAACAACAAATCACACGGCTATTCCGACGGAATTTCTCGCACAAGAAGTTCCCTTAATTCAAGCCTATATTGCAGCAAATTACCCTACCAATTTCGCTATTGAAATTGACAGAGATCGAAAAGGATATGAAGTGAAGTTAAATAACGGGTTAGAATTGATTTTCGATCGCAATCAAGTCTTTATGGGGATTGATTTAGACTTAGATAACGATGAGCAATTGATTCACTATAATGAACTGCCCAAAGCAGCACAAACTCTTTTAACAACCCATTTTCCATCGTCGGAAATTGTGTTGATCAAAAGAGAAAATGACGATGAGGGCACTACATATAAGGTCTATGTAAATGATGGATTTAAAATCGAATTTAACCAACAAGGAGATTGGATAGAAATAGAATCCAACCAGGGAAAAGCAATTCCTTCTCTTTTGCTTCCTTCCCCAATGCTCAACTACATTCAAACAAATTACAGCGACTTTGCACTTACCAGTGTTGAAAAAAGAAGCAATAGCTTTGAAGTAGAATTAAAAAATGGAAGACAACAAGTAGAATTGATCTTTGATCGCGAAGGCAATTTTGTAAGAATTGATCGCTAAATAACATAAGTAGAAAAGGATGTTTTACAACATCCTTTTTTTATTTGTTTGAATTGACGAATGCGATAAGTCCGAAATCGAAGAACAAAGAATCATTTGGAAAAGATGCGGAAGTCTATCACCAAAAGACAAATCAGCCGTTACTTCACTTAACCTCACACCTCTGTATCGCACTACTATGTGAACTACTACATACAAAAAGAGGGCGATCCTAAGATTCACCCTCCAGCTTTAGGTTTTGCTGCTTATTTTACATCCAGCAGCAAGATTTTGAATAAAAATTGCTTAGCTTCTCTGTGTATTCTCAACTTGTAAACGACTAACAAACAGAAAAATAAAAAATAAAAATTAACTCATAATTTCAGAGGGTGCAAACCCGAAAATTTCTACAAAAGCGCGGTAAAAGGATAAGCGAGTATTAAAGCCACATAGTAAACTCAGTTCCTCAACCGTAAAGTTTTCTTCATTGTCTTGAATAAGCAAAATAGCGTACTCAACCCTTAATCGGTTCAAATATTGTTTGAATGTAGCGGATTGAGATTCTTTAAAAAAACGAATTAGCTCAGATTTTTGCAAGTTTAACGTACCTGACAACTGTTCTAAGTTCAACGACGGATTTAAAAACAAACGCGTCTCAATCAGCTGTTCAGTCATCATCTGACGAATTTCATTTGTCTTGCGTATTTCTGGTACTTTGGGACTAGAAACCTCCTGTGTCAGATGTGTTAAATCAATACGTTCTATTGATCGCGTTCCCCAGCTAGATCTCTGCTCTACTTGTGGTAACGAGATGTCAAGTGCCACATTTCCAAGTAAGCGATGTGTTTGTTGTGTCCATTCCCTTTTAACAGAATGATTAAACGCTTCTTTATACCTCCCATAGGTAAACGATTTTACTTCAAACAAGAACGCGCCAATCAACAATGAAAGATGAATGATATAAAATAACTGATCGATATAGTTATGGAATAGCGTATCATCAAAATAAATCATCAAAAAAGACAAAGAAACACAAAAGAGAACAACAATATAAAAAGCAACGTACTGCTTAAGTATTTTGTGTAAAAGATTATTCATCAGACAGAAATATCCATAGCATCCATAAAAAAAACACAAGATACTAATCGATAAAAACAACGGCTTATTCACTACTTGCAATTCGAAAGTAGTTTCACTCACTACCAACTGATTAAAGAGGAGATACACTAGAAACAGCACCGAAACACTGTGTAACAACCAGCGATTACGCTTCAATTTTAGTAAGTAAATACATCCATTACCCAAGAATAAAAACAACAAAGAAATGAAGTGAACACTTGGTAAATAGCCTGCGTAAACACGCAACAGATACACCATACCGTGTAAACCAAAAACACATAAACTCAATGTTAGAATTTTCTTGCTACCACAATGTTTTTTCCTATTGATCCAATAAAGAAAAACATATCCTAGAATAAAAATTACAATCCAATTCATACCTGCACTCTACTTTTTTCAATAACTCCTCTATAATCAACAGGGCTAAATCCAGTTAAATCTTTAAAATACTTATTAAACGTATTAACCGATCTAAATCCGCATTCTCCAGCAATAGCCAACATAGTCCAATCGGGTTGATTAACTAGCAATTGTAAAGAATAAATGATCCGATAATAAGCTACAAGCTTGTAAAACGTAGTATTGAGGTAATTATTAATTACAAAACTAGCTTGCTGAGTACTGCAATTTACAATGGAGTTACACATCATTTCGAGTGTGAAGTCTTGTTGTAAAAAGTCCTTTTTTGATTCAAAAAAATCTATTATTTGCTCGCCTAACTCTTGATTTCTGTATTTTAATTGGTAGCGATCTAACTCAACGCCTTTAGTCATATCCCCCTCACTTTCTTCAGGAACCGATACATCCCACTGCGATACAGAAACAGAAAATGTTTCTCTCTCTGTCTCCTTTGTTTTTTTCTTCATTGAAGCATACGTAAACAAAGAGATCATTAAAATAAGACATTGTACACCTACCTGAACATGATTAAGAGCAAGAATAAAGAGATTCAACTCATTGATAATAAGGTACAGTTGAACATTTAAGAGGAAAAGATAGAGCACAAAGAAGAAGTGAGCAATATTGATATAAGCTCCAATTCTCAGGCTTTGTTCTTTAAATTTTTCCTGATGCCAAAAATAAATGCCAAAATAGACAACTGCAAAAAAATTATTTAAGGTAACCACGATCCACAAAGGAACCCAAAGAAAGCTAAAAATAATCAGAAGAACCGCTAAACTAGCTATTTGAAGAATTTGCGTTCTCAAAATAACATCCTCCAGTTCTCTTGTCAGACCGAAGAGCATTATACTAAATACAATCGCATAGAGATTAACGATGTAGGTAGTTTTCTGATCCACTAAAACAAAGTAACAACTAACCGTCAATAGAAAAACAAAAAAAACAAACAGCAAAAAATAATAGCGCTCAACTTGAAAATTAACATTCCAATCATCCAACTTCATTTCATAATCCTTTTTTAAATCCATACATTTTAAGTTTAGTTATCTTCATACAAAACGCACGAAAACTTGCGTTGTATTAGATAAGATTAAAGCATAAATATTCCCCCCACTTTTGTTTTTAACTAAAAAATCAAACACGTATCAAATTAACATTTTAACGACAGGTGATAATCGATAATCAGTTATTATTTTTACAATATCTTGATTTTTCAGTTAACCAAATTTAACTTTAGTTATGTTAAATCATGTATCAATAAACATGTTCTGCATGCAAAGTAATTAATTGAAACACATTTTAACACTTAATCCTATAATTTGAATATTTTTTAAAATAACAGAACAATTAACATGTTAAAATCAATTTTAAATCATAAAATACAAATATAATGGAACAAAAAAACAGAAACAGATATCAATAAAGTTGTTAAAAACAGATTTTAATCGCACATGTAGAATAAAATCCCTTTAAAAAGCAAAGCTTTCCTCCATTTCTTGTTCAAACTAAAGATTTTCAAAACTTACATAAATTATCATAAAAAATTCCTTTTTGCTATAGATAAAACACAAATATTCCTTCCCGTTTACATTTAAACAAACCATGGCCAAGAAACAGGCACATAAAAAGAGAAAAAAAAAAGTGTTTATTTCACCTATTAGTAGAATTACACTTTTATTTAGAGGGAAAAGAACTCCAGTATTTTTGAATTGTTTGCTTCAACGCGAGCGTTTGTAGGCAACAAAACCAAACACAATTAGCCTATAAAGACCGCTTACAGTAAAGCACAACTTTACAAACTGAGGTCAATTAAAGCGGAGAGTAATAGAAGGTATTCCTCCCTTTTGTCAAAAAAAATAAAGTAGAAACCCGTTCATCAGTAGCGTTATAGCCCAAAAAACCACAATCAGAGAAAATTAAATTAACTTTTTTATTTGCTAAACTATTAAAAAGCTTATTTTTGTGCTACAATTAATAATACCCAAAATTTAATACTGTGGAAAACGCAAATGCAATTAAACTAATTAAGTTAATACAATCTGATTTAGTTACAAATGGTCTTGTGGTGGATCAAATCGTTCCAAACCTTAAGAAATTAAGAGAATATGCTTTACTAGAAGAAGTACCGACGCTAGTCAAAGCAATTAGACTTACGTATGAGCACATTGAAAATAACAACGGTTTTTTCATTGCTATTCCAAATGACGAACCAATAGAAGAAGATGAAGTGGTAGAAGAAGCTACTGTTGGGACGCAAAATGACATCGAGAGTTTACAATACTTATTGTCGCTTTTTAAAGATCCTACAAACAAGCATAACATTGCTGATTTGAAAGAGTACAACGCTAAGTTTTTAGCATAACATATAAGGTCTAGATTTTCTAGGCCTTTTTTTATGATTTATTTAGCATTAATTCCCTTCTAATTATTTGAAATAATCCACATTAACTCTATTTTAGCCTCATAAAACTTAAGTCTATATATTATGGTTAATCTATTTAGGATTACAGCTTTTTTAGAGGGAGTATCCTTACTTCTTTTGTTGTTCATTGCAATGCCCTTAAAGTATATTTGGGATAGCCCTTACATGGTACAAAAAGTGGGCATGGCACATGGTATTTTATTCATTGCCTATATTGTTTTCGCTTTTTTAATCAAAAATGAGTTAAAATGGTCGAATAAAACTTTATTTTTTGTGTGTATTGCCTCAGTAATCCCATTTGGAACTTTTGTAATCGAGAAAAAATTAAAAAGAGAAATTAGTTAATAAACTAACGAAAAAGTATATCATTTATATTTTTACTACTAAAAAACAATATTTATTCAAATCAAAAGGGATTGTCATTGATTTTATATAATTCAGTATTCTTTGAAAAAATTGTATTTTTTTTATAAAAAATGTATATTTAAAAACTTTATAGTATATTTGCCTCGTAAACGAAACAATAATAGCTATTACAACATAATAGCTGACAAGTGAAAGTAAAAATTAAATTATGAAAAAAATCACATTATCTTTATTAGCACTTACAGTAGGTCTTTGTGCTAATGCTCAAGACAAGCCATATAATAAGTGGTCAGTTGATTTAAATGCAGGTTTTGCTAAGCCAGCAAGAACATTAAGCTCAGGATATGCTGCTGAGACTTTCAAAAACTTACATTTAGACGGTGGTGTTAGATATAGCATCAACAACAAAATAGGTGTTAAGGCTTCTTTTGGTTACGATAAAATCGATAACTGGACAAACAGCAATTTAAATGCTAAAAGTAATTACTACAGAACAAGTTTAGAAGGAGTTGTAAACTTAGGTAGAATTTTAAACTTTGAAAACTGGACTAAAACTTTTGGATTACAAGCTCACGCAGGGGGAGGATACTCTTGGTTAAACGGAGACAATTTCTCTGGATCTGACAAAATGGGTCACTTAATGGCTGGTTTAACAGGTCAAGTAAAATTACACTCTAGAGTAGCTTTAAACGCTGACTTTACTGTAATTCAAAATACACAACAAGATAGAAACTGGGATGGTGCTTCTGCAACAAACCGTAGTGTATTCCAAGGAACTATGTTCAATGCTACAATGGGTATCTCTATCTATTTAGGAAAACAAGGTCAACATGCTGACTGGTATTCTGAAGAGTCTCAATCTCAAAATGAAATCAATTCATTAGCTAACAGAATCGATCAAATCGAATCTATGTTAGTAGATACAGACAACGACGGAGTAGCTGATTACTTAGATTTAGAGCCTAATACACCAGCTGGTGCTTTAGTTGATTCTAGAGGTAGAAATATCGATAAAAACAACAACGGTATTGCTGATAACATCGAAGCTTACTTCGCTGAGAAATACGGTACTACTGAGAAAATGAATGCTGACGATGCTGCAATGGTTAAAGAATTAATCAACAAAGGTTACGTAGGTGTTTACTTCGATTTCGATAAAGTTCAACCTACTAACGTAGAAGGTATCAACTTCATCGTAGCTTACATGAAAAACAATCCTTCAGCTTCTTTAGAGGTTAATGGATATGCTGATTCAACAGGAAACAAAGACTATAACCAAAAATTATCTGCAAGACGTGCAAACGCTGTTAAAGATATTTTAGTTAAAGCTGGAGTTCCTGCAGGTAAAATTACTGCTAAAGGTAATGGTATCGATGGATCACAAGCTAAAAACATTGCAAGAAAAGTTATGTTTAAAGTAAACTAATTTTATTGTAAATTATATTATAAAGCACAAGCCCAAAGCTTGTGCTTTTTTTTGTTTAAATGTGTACCTTTGCATTTAAATAAGTAGTTATGAAATTTGATTTAAAGTCTGAATATAGTCCAACCGGAGATCAACCTGAAGCCATCAGCCAATTGACCCGTGGTATATTAGACAATCAGAAATATCAAACTCTAGTTGGTGTTACAGGATCTGGTAAAACATTTAGTGTTGCCAATGTCATCAAAGAAGTTCAGAAACCTACCCTTGTTTTGGCACATAACAAAACATTGGCTGCGCAGCTGTATTCTGAATTCAAAAGCTTTTTTCCTGACAATGCCGTGGAGTATTTCGTTTCCTATTACGACTACTACCAACCCGAAGCTTTCATACCCGTTACGGGACAATACATTGAAAAAGACCTATCCATCAATGATGAGTTAGAAAAATTGCGTCTAAGCACTACTTCTACCCTGCTTTCAGGACGTCGCGATGTGTTAGTAGTTGCTTCTGTTTCGTGTTTATATGGTATCGGAAACCCCGTAGAGTTTCAAAAAAATGTTATTTCTATTGAACTTGATCAAGAAATTAGTCGTACACAATTGTTACACCGTCTTGTTCAAAGTTTATACGCTAGAACTGAAGCCGATTTCTTACCAGGTTATTTTCGCATAAAAGGAGATACGATTGAAGTATTTCCGAGTTATGCTGATCATCCCTACCGCATTCACTTCTTTGGAGACGAAATCGAGGCCATTGAAGTATTTGACGCAACAACCGCTCAAGTTATTGAGAAATTCACCCGCTTAAATATATACCCCGCTAATATGTTTGTAACCTCACCGGATGTATTAAACAATGCCATTTGGGAGATTCAACAAGATTTAGAAAAGCAAACTACCTATTTCAAAGAGATCGGCAAACACCTTGAAGCAAAACGCTTAGAAGAACGCACGAATTTTGACCTTGAAATGATGAAAGAATTAGGATATTGTTCGGGAATCGAAAACTACTCCCGCTATTTGGATGGTAGAGAACCCGGCACACGTCCTTTCTGTTTACTCGATTACTTTCCTGACGATTATTTAATGGTAGTTGATGAGAGTCACGTCACCATCTCACAAGTACACGCGATGTACGGTGGAGACCGATCTAGAAAGGAAAATCTAGTAGAATATGGATTTAGATTACCTGCAGCTTTAGACAACCGTCCGTTGAAGTTTGAGGAATTTGAGGCAATGCAAAATCAAGTTATCTACGTTTCTGCTACTCCAGCAGATTACGAATTGCAAAAAAGTGAAGGAATCATTGTAGAGCAATTAATACGCCCAACAGGACTCCTAGATCCCATTATTGAAGTGCGCCCAACAGAGAATCAAATTGACGACCTCATTGAAGAAATACAACAACGTGTTGATGTGGACGAAAGAACCCTAGTAACCACGCTAACCAAACGTATGGCAGAAGAACTAGCAAAGTATTTTACTAAAATGGGCGTTCGCTGTCGATACGTACACTCCGATATCGATACCATTGAACGGGTAGAAATTATGCAAGATCTACGCAAAGGTCTTTTTGATGTGCTCATTGGTGTTAACTTACTAAGAGAAGGACTCGATTTACCTGAAGTTTCGCTCGTTGCTATTTTAGATGCTGATAAAGAAGGCTTTTTACGCAGCCACAGATCCCTAACACAAACTGTGGGACGTGCCGCCAGAAACGTAAACGGAAAAGCCATCATGTATGCAGACAAGATTACGGCAAGTATGCAAAAAACCATCGATGAAACGACCTATCGTCGTAGTAAACAGATGAATTATAATACACAACACAACATCACCCCTAAAGGTCTAAATAAGAAAATAAACAATGACTTAATTAAACCTTCTTATGATGAGCTAATGGTGGAACAAGTGAAAAAAGTAGCGGAAGAACAGGTTAAATACCGATCAAAAGAAGAAATTCAGAAGCTCATAAACACCAAAAGAAAAGAAATGGAAAAAGCAGCTATGGACCTCAATTTTATGTTAGCTGCCCAATTAAGAGATGAAATTCAAATATTAAAAGATAAATTATAAGTATTCGCACATGACAAATAACGATATTTTAAAGAAACTAAGAGTTGCTTTACAACTGAGAGACGAACAAATCGTAGAGATACTAGAACTCGTTGACTTTAGAATTTCTAAAGGAGAATTAGGTAATTTCTTTAGAAATGTTGACCACCCAAAATACATGGAATGTGGGGATCAAATCTTGAGAAATTTCTTAAATGGTTTAGTTATCTTCCTTAGAGGAACAAAAGATGAACCGAAAAATCCAATGGAAGTTTTACAACAAAACAAGGAAAATATTGTAAAGAAAGTAAAAACAGACCGTCCAACGGAACAAAAATCTTTTAGCAATAAACCAAAAGCAACAGCACCTAAAAAGGCATTTACAAAAACTGAAAAACCAAAAAATCCACTAGGAAACGTAAAGTTTAATAACGGAAAGAAAAAGTAAAACGTTGACCGTTGACAGAGAAATAATCAGATATAAGAAAAGTCAATCTTTTGTAGGTTGGCTTTTTTGTTTATCGATGGTTGACAGTTAACTGTTTCTCAACACCTCAACACCTCAACACCTCAACACCTCAACACCTCAACACCTCAACACCTCAACAACAAACAAACACTACCTATTAAAATACTCAATCTTACTTAAAAACATAGCTGCCATTCGTTCTGCGCGCCATTTAGCTTCTTCTGCAATTTTCCCCTCGAACAATTCGTCTACTGTAGAGTTAAAAATTTGTTTCCAACGATCAAAGTGGTCTTGTTTGACAGGTAGTTTGGCATGAGGAGGAAAAGGTCTACCATTATACGTGTGTTCTTCTAGCAAAACCGTTTGCCAAAAAGCATACATTTTTTCCAAATGATAGTCCCATTTTCCATCTAAGCGTTCGTTAAATATTGGACCAATCAAATCATCTTGTTGTACTCTTCCGTAAAACGTATTGACTAACAATCGAATATCATCTAAGTGTTCTATATCTTTCTTCATCCTAATAATTTCTTTTAAATCAGCTCCCCTTTCCTATTAAATCTTTATCTTTACTTTATGGTAACAATAACAATATTAGGTTCGGGAAAAGTTGCTCACCATCTGATTGTAAATATATTAGATAGTGATCAATTACAACTACAACAAATATACGCAAGAAATACGAATTCGGTTACCGATTTGGTTCCTGAAAGTATCGTTGTAAGTGATATAGCGCAATTAAAACCTGCGGATATTTTTATCATTGCGGTTAGTGATAGTGCGATTGAAGAAGTTTCAAAGCAAATCAAGCTTCCCAACCAATTCGTTGTGCATACCTCAGGCACAATTCCCATGTCTGCCATTCAATTAGAACGTCGTGGTGTCATGTATATGTTGCAGTCTTTTACAAAAGACAAAGAGGTCGATTTTGCCTCAATTCCTTTTTGTATTGAAGCAAATCATCCTGACGATTTCCAACGATTAGAACAATTGGCGGTTAGCTTCTCGGAGCGGGTGTATAAAATTTCGTCAGAACAGCGAAAAGCCATCCATTTAGCAGCAGTTTTCGTCAATAATTTTGCCAATCACATGTTCACTTTAGGAGAGGAAGTATGTAAAGAATTTCAGGTTCCCTTTGATATTCTAAAACCATTGATTGAAGAAACCGCAAGTAAAATAATGGAACTCTCTCCAATCGAAGCACAAACAGGACCTGCTTCTAGAGGAGACCAAAACACGATCAATCAGCATCTAAGCATGATAGCAGATCCCACAAAAAAAGAAATCTATCAACTCATTACAAAATCAATACAAAATAGATAATGTCTAAACACTTTAAAGAAATCATGAACGACATTACTACATTCATATTTGATGTAGATGGCGTCTTAACAGATGGAAAAGTTCACGTGACCAACAACGGAGATTTACTGCGAATCATGCATATTAGAGATGGTTATGCCATCAAAGCAGCTTTAGAAAACGGATATCGCGTATGTATCATCTCAGGAGGAAGTAACGAAGGAGTAAAAATACGTTTGAGTAACCTTGGAGTAAAAGATATCTTTTTAGGTGTATCCAACAAAGTCGAAATCTTTAAAAAATACTGTGAAGACCACAACCTTCAAGCAGATGAGATTCTTTATATGGGAGACGATATTCCAGATTATCACGTGATGCAAAAGGTGGGCCTTCCTACTGCACCACAAGATGCTTCTCCAGAAATTAAGCGTATTTCGAAATACATTTCACACAAAAATGGCGGAGAAGGTGCTGTTAGAGAAGTTATAGAACAAGTGATGAAAACACAACAAAAATGGTTTCAACATTTTGATGCCAAATATGATTAACCTCAACCCTATGCCCTATCAAGTATTAAATAACTACACCTTAGTTTTAGGATCAAACTCTCCTAGACGCAAACAGTTTTTAACCGATTTAGGATTAACTTTTGTTGTGCGTGCATCTGACATTGACGAAGTATATCCTATGGAACTTCAAAGAGAGCAAATCACAGATTACATCGCCAAACTAAAAGCCTCTGCAATTGAATTGTCTGTTGACAAGGAAATTCTGATTACTAGCGATACAACGGTGTGGAGTGAAGGAGAGTCTTTAGGCAAGCCACAAGATAGACAGGAAGCTATCGATATGCTAGAACGTTTATCAGGTAAAATGCATGAAGTAATCACTTCGATATGCCTCAAAAGCATCCGCAAAGAGCACTGCTTTCACGCAGTTACTCAAGTTTACTTTAAGCACTTGACCAAAGCCCAAATCGAATACTACATCGATACCTATAAACCCTATGACAAAGCGGGGGCTTATGGAATTCAAGAGTGGATCGGACTCGTGGGAATTGAGCGAATCAACGGATCCTACACCAATATTGTAGGTTTACCCACAACCGAATTAATGGAAGAATTAATACAGTTTATCAAATAAAAAAATATGCCTGAAGGATATTTATTAAAAGCTATAATCACGGCAACAGCCATACTTATTTACCTGATCTCGAGAAAAATTGTAACGAGTATCATTCATTCTTTTTCCAAGAAATCAGAGATGAAGGAAGGTAGAGAGGCTGTCGTTATTCGACTGTTTAACCTACTTCTATTAGTATTGTTATTCATTATTATCTTCACCATTTGGGGAGTTGAAAAAGACAACGTGCTATTGACCTTAACATCCGTATTCACGGTTATTGGCGTTGCCATGTTTGCACAATGGTCTTTATTGAGTAATATTACCGCGGGAATTTTGCTATTCTTCTCCTTTCCTTTTCGCATTGGAGATATTATCCGCATTCAAGACAAAGACTTCCCAACGGAAGCGAGAATTGTAGATATCAAAGCCTTTTATATTTTATTGGTAACCAAAGACGGAGAGCAAATCTCCTATCCCAACAACCTTATTCTACAAAAGGGAATTGTGATCCTCAATCCTGATCACTTTGAAACACACGAAAAAAATACACTTCAAGAATAAAAAAAACGGTTTGTAAGATCTTACAAACCGTTTTTTTTATTCCTTACTTTCATGTGCAAAAGGTAAGCTCCATTTGTAACGCACAGCTAATAAGCGAAGGATAATAACACTTCCTGCCGTTGTTAAATACACAATTTCCTGGTTGACGTGATAGTGACTCAAGAAGTAAAATACACATCCACCAAAAATACACGCCGTAGCATAAATTTCCTTTTTAAAAATAATGGGAATCTGATTCGCCAATATATCTCGGATTACTCCACCAAAACAAGCGGTAATTGTTCCTAAAGCAATGCAAAAAACAGGATGTAAACCCACAGACATTCCCTTAGCAATACCAATTAAAGTAAATACTGCTATTCCAATTGTATCGAATAAAAACAGCGAATAACGCAAAATGGTAAAGCGTTTATAAAATACTAAGGCCAGAAAAACGCCTAAAAAGGTCGCGTAAAAATAGTTTAGATCTGTCAACCAAAAAACAGGTGTAATACCAATCATCATATCGCGTATCGTCCCACCACCAACAGCAGTTGCAAACGCCAAAATAACCATACCAAACAAATCTAACTTACGTTCGCGCCCCGCTAATGCTCCGGAAATAGCAAAAGCTACTGTTCCGAGCAAATCTAAAATCTCAAAAAAACTTAACATGAAAAAAAACTATTATTCTTTACTTGTACAATGACTGTAGTCTTTCAGTACTAATTCTACAAATTCTTGATTACTCATCTCTAACTTTCTTTTATCAACACCCAACTCCGATTCCAATTTGCGTGCTAAAGCTTTGATCAATGAAAAATCTTTGTTGCTCTTATACTTGAGATAAATCTCTTTAACCACACCAATATCCGCATCAGACAAGCGAATTACTTGGGGAAGCAATGGTTGATACTCCTGCTCTACTTCTTGAAAGATCGTTGTAGAAAGGTGTATTCTATTATTCGTACTAATCACGGTTGTACCTGCAAAAATATCTCCCAAACGCTGGCTTCTAGTTGTAAAAATAACGCTAAAAACAGCCACTACTCCATTGGATACAACAATATCGAGTACACGAAGGATCCAACGTACAAAATAGTCGAGCACAGTAGCTTGATAGCCATCAATCTTAATAACCTTAATCCCCAAAATCTTCTTTCCTGGCGTTACCCCTTGCAACAAAGTTTCAAAAAAGAAGCTGTAAAAAATAACGGGAATAGAAACAATGATCCAATACGCATTAAAAGACCAAACGTCTCCTGTAAAATAATTGGACAGTTTAAACAGAGAATCAAGGTAATAGAACACAATTAAA
Source organism: Myroides sp. WP-1 (assembly GCF_014145635.1). Classification (GTDB taxonomy): domain Bacteria; phylum Bacteroidota; class Bacteroidia; order Flavobacteriales; family Flavobacteriaceae; genus Flavobacterium. Next base: position 15,586 of record NZ_JACHTC010000028.1, on the reverse strand, counting down.
TACAGAACTTTAAAGATCATATCCAAGATAAAAGCAAGCATTCGTTCTCCAACAGATGCAGCTTTAAAATCAATTTCTATGTTTTGTGTTGTATTTATTGTTAATTTAGCCATAATTATATTTTTAACCAATCACCGAATGAGAGAAGTTGCGTTCATTAAAAAAAACAAAGAACTCTGGCTTTCTTATGAGAAGGCACTCTATTCTTCGCAAACGCAAAAACCTGACTATCTTGCCGAATTGTATATGCAAATCATGAACGATTTAGCATATGCCAAGACTTTTTATCCAAAGAGTAAAATTACACAATATTTAAACAGTTTGGCGATACAAACTTACCAAAAAATATATAAAACAAAACGAATTGAAGAAAGTAGAATTAAACGCTTCTTTCTCTTTGATGTTCCCTTGACCGTATATCGCCATAAACGAAAGTTGAACTTCACCCTTTTGGTCTTTGTTGTTTTCGTTGGAATTGGAGTTATATCAACACATTACGATCCAGATTTTACACGAAATATCCTTGGAGACTCCTATGTTAACCAAACGCTTACCAACATCAAAAATGAGGATGCAATGGCTATTTACAAATCGGGAAGCACGTGGGGAAGTTTTATTGGTATTACAGCAAATAATCTATATGTTGGCTTGCGTTTCTTCTTGTTTGGACTTACTGCTGGACTGGGAACTTTGCTTTTCCTTTTGTACAACAGCGTTATGCTAGGTACTTTTCAGTATTTTTTCGTCAATGAAAATGCTTTTATGGACAGTGTTAGAGGAATATGGTTACACGGTGCCTTAGAAATCACCGCAATGGTCGTAGAAGCTTTTGCCGGACTTGTATTGGGGGCTAGTATGTTGTTTCCTAAGACACTCTCGCGTATGAATGCGTTGAAAATCGGATTTAAAGATGCCTTAACCATCTTCATTGCCACAATACCTTTTACTATTTTAGCCGGTTTTATTGAAGGTTTTATTACTCGACACGCCAAAGAAATGCCCGATGTATTAAATTATGCCATCATTCTAAGCACTTTTAGTCTGATCTTTTTCTACTTCTTTATTTACCCTAAACGCCTATCAAAAAAACTAAATCTAATATAAACAATTGCTATGTTTTCACTCTTTCAAAAACGCGATTTTAGTACGCAAATTAGCGATACTTTTACTTTTCTAAAATTAGAAGGTAAGAACTATTTCAAACACTTTTTAAAATTGTGTGGAATTCCTTTATTCCTTATTTTAATCTTAATTTACATCCTCGCTGATCTAGGCGTTTCTTCTGCTGTTTCTGCAAGTGCATATAGCGGTGCACCTGATCGCGTGATTGAACAACTTTTTACCGAACACTGGGGTACTGCTCTTCTAATGATTCTTGGGTTAGTACTTATCGGACTCGTTATGGGAATTATTTGCTATTCCTATCCGATTTTTTACATGCACAACCTTGCCTCTTCTAATCAAGAAGTAGATCAATCAAAAATCGGAAAGCAAATTATGGGAAAACTAGGTCAAATTATCGTGTTCTTTTTAGGAACGACGTTTATCTTCTTCCCTTTAATCATGATCATGGCTTATGTTTCCATGCTCTTGGCTTTTTTACTGATAGGTATTCCCATTCTTATTTTAATGATCCCTACTGTATACAGTGTTTTAACTCTAGCCTTTTTTGAGTACTTAACTCGAAATGTAGGGTTCTTTACTGCTTATGGAAATGCCATTAAATACGTGCGTTATAACTATTGGTCTATTATAGGAAATACGTTTATTTTCTATCTTATTACAACCATGATTACTTTTATTCCTTCCTTCATCATTCAGATGCTTGTTTTAGGAGGAGGTATGCTCTTTGATCCTCAAAATCTAGAAGATCCTGCTATGATCGCTCTTGTTACTTGGGGGATTGTTTTACTTTATTTTGTGTATATTCTCTTGGGAACACTTTCACAAAACATCATGTTTATTAATCAAGGTATTATCTTTTATAGCGAAAGAGAAAAAGAAGAAAATTTCTTCACTAAACGTAAAATCGACAGTATTGGTTCAAATAATGAGTAGATATTTCTCTTTACTTTCCCTGTTGTTGTGTCTTTTTGTTTCTGTTGTTCACGCACAGGAACAAGAAGACCCCAACGATTGTGTAGATTGCCCAACCACAGAAGAAGCCCGTATACAATCAACTACATCGTCCGTAGTGCCCGCTGATTCGCTGTATCGCTTACACGACAAACAAGGAACGGTATACAACAAGAAATTTCGAGAAAATTTCAAGCAACAATACAAGGGAAAAGAAGATTTTATCTATGAAAAAACGGATTCTAAAGTAAGCGCTTGGGACCAAATCAAACAAGCATTCATAGAGTGGTTTAATCGCAATTTTGCCCGTAAGGCTGGAGAAGAACTAAGCAACTATTATTACGTTGTGATTTTGCGTATCTTAGGTTTTGCCCTGTTAGGGGTGGTGATTTTTTACCTGGTAAAAGCTTTTATTCAAAAAGATATGTATTGGCTAGTGAAGAAAAATGCCAAGAAAATCAATGCATTCGAAGATCTCTCAACAGAAGATTTCCGTACCACCAATTTTGATGCCCTTATTGCTGAATCTACCTCAAATAAAAACTATCGTTTGGCCATACGCCTATACTACTTGTGGTTGCTGCAACGCCTACAAGAAGAAAGCAAAATTACCTGGGCACCCGAAAAAACCAATGCCGATTATAGCTATGAACTTCAAGAAAGCAATGAAAGAGAAATGTTCACTTATCTTTCTTATCTCTATAACAACATCTGGTATGGAGAACATGAAATTACGGAAGCCGATTATTTCAAAGCTAAAAAGTCATTTGACACAAAATTAAAACCCTATAAACCATGAACAGCTCCTTAAAAAAGTTTGGCCTTGCCTTAGTGGTTTTAGTTACCTGTGTTTTTCTCTATGAGAGTGGCAAGAAAAAACCTATTCACTGGTATGAATCATATAGCAACCGAGATAAGAACCCTTATGGTTTATATATCTTTGATCAAGAGGTTCAACGACTCCTTGGTCAAGATTCTCTCTTGCGATTTGACTCCTCTATCTACGACTTTCTTTCGGATCAATTATATGACACACTTCATCCGAGTAACTTAATCATTCTTGCAGATCGATCTGGTGATTTAGATGAATATACTGCAGACTACCTCAAAGCGTATGTAGAAGAAGGCAACACGGCCATCATCTTACAAGGAAGTTTCAACAACATGTTCCTAGAAGTATTCGGATTAGAAGAGGACTATATCTATTCCTCCGTTCGAGCAGATAGCCAAGCTAATACCATACTCGAACTAACCAATGAGCAACTAACGAAGCAAAAATTCACTGTTCGCAATGTAGACTATTCCAATGAATTTATGATCGTTGATAGTTTAAAAAACAACATTGACATTCTTGGGTATAAGACTATTCAAGACACGATCAAGCAAGTCAACCTCGTTCGCGTCCGACAGGGAAAAGGAGAACTTCTATTGGGCTTAGACCCTATTATATTGACGAATTATTACTTGTTGAGCAGTAATAATCACTTGTATGCTGAAGGTTTATTTTCTTATTTACCCAATCAGAAAACCTATCTATATGGGCAAGAAGCCAGCCAAAAGCAAGAGAGTAGATCTCTTTTGCGCTTTATTTTCGCCAATACAGCGCTCAGATGGGCTTGGTACTTCTTCTTGCTAACCCTTCTTGTGTTTACGCTATTTACGGCTAAACGAAGACAGCGCATTATTCCCATCATTAAACCTGTAAAAAATACAACGATACAGTTTACCAAAACTGTCGCTAACTTGTATATTCAATCCAAAGATTACAGCGATTTAATGCACAAGAGTATTATTTATACCTTAGAAAAAATAAGGCGAAAATACTACATCGAAACAACTAATTTAGACGAGAATTTTGTTCATTATTATCACTTAAAGAGCAATAAAAACCAACAAGATATCTTAGCTTATGTTCAATTTGTCAACCAATTTAGACAACAGCAACATCCAGCTACAGAAGCAGATCTTGTTCAATTGAATCGATTAACCGAAAAAATAGTAGACTAAAATACAATGGAAAATATTCAAGATAACAGCACAGAGCCAACGCTCAATCCAACACCGGAACAAACAGCAGAGACTAGACAAGACGAAACTAAACAAGACGAAACGAGACAAACGGAAGTTCAACAAAATGCTGAAGCATTGGCTTTTGAATCGCGTTTAGATCTAGGTCCACTAGCTGAAAAAATAGCAGCCATAAAACACGAGATTGCTAAAGTAATTGTTGGACAACACAAAACCATAGACCGCCTACTAGTTGCCTTACTGGCCAATGGGCATATTTTGTTAGAAGGTGTACCTGGTGTAGCTAAAACGCTAACGGCTAAAGTATTGGCACAAACAATTGACACAACGTATAGTCGAATTCAATTTACACCAGACCTCATGCCTTCTGATATCTTGGGAACATCGGTTTTCAATATGCAAACTTCTGCTTTCGATTTTAAGAAAGGACCTATTTTCGCCAATTTAGTTCTTATTGACGAAATTAATCGTGCTCCAGCCAAAACACAGGCTGCTCTATTTGAGGTAATGGAAGAAAGACAAATCACCATTGACAACTTACAATTCAAAATGGACCAACCTTTCTTAGTAATTGCTACCCAAAACCCAATTGAACAAGAAGGAACTTATCGTTTACCAGAAGCTCAACTAGACCGTTTCTTGTTTAAAATTGAAGTAGAATATCCCAATTTAGAAGAGGAAATCAATATTTTGGCCAAAGAACACGCTCTTGTGGATCAACCCAAAACAGCGCAAATTGAACGCGTAATTACCCCTAGTGAAATCATTGCTTTCCAAAAGTTAGTGAAGCAAATCGTTGTAGAAGACAACGTAATGGAATACATTGCCAAGATTGTACACCATACACGTACCAATCCTTTACTGTACTTGGGAGCTTCTCCTCGCGCATCTCTTGCTATTTTAAATGCAGCAAAAGGATATGCAGCAATTAACAATCGCGATTTTGTTACACCAGAAGACATTAAAGAAGCTGCTTATCCCGTGTTAATTCACCGCGTGATTGTAGCGCCTGAACGCGAAATGGAAGGAGTTACAGCGCATGATATTATTCAACAAATTGTGGAAGCAATCGATATTCCGAGATAAAAGAGGACAATGATGAAAAACCTTTTCTTACTCCAACGCGTGTATTATGGATGCAGTATCATTATTGTACTGTTTATCCTCTCTTTTTTGTTCCCCATCTTGTACTCAATTACATGGGGAATCGTTGGTGTGGGATTCATTCTGATCTTAACCGATATAGCAGCCGTATTTAGAGGAAAAGACAAATTAATAGCGCAACGTTATTTACCCGAAAAACTGTCTAATGGCGATGAAAACAGCATTAAGATTAAACTTCAAAATAAGTATTCCTTTGGTGTAAATTGCGAGATAATTGACGAAATTCCCTTTCAATTTCAACAAAGAGATTTTTGTATCCAACAGCAATTAGCTTCAGAAGAAGAAATCGATTTAACGTATAATCTCATTCCCAAAACAAGAGGAGAATACCATTTCGGAAAGCTGAATATCTATGTGAGTTCACCTTTGCGATTAATTGCTAAACGCTATATTTTTTCTGATGGACAAATGCTTGCTTGCTACCCCTCATTTATACAAATGAGAAAATACGACTTAATTGCCTTTGCTAAAAACAAATATGCCTTTGGATTAAAAAAGATTCGCAAAATTGGCAATACAACCGAGTTTGAACAAATCAAAGAGTACGTTTCTGGCGACGATATTCGCAACATCAACTGGAAGGCGACCGCAAAGAAAAACGAACTAATGGTCAATCAATTTCTCGATGAGAATACAGAAACCGTTTATTCCATTATCGATAAGGGGCGTTTAATGCAAATGCCATTTGAAGGAATGACCTTGCTAGATTACGCAATCAATTCGACCTTAGCCATATCCAATGTTGTATTGAAAAAGAATGACCGCGTGGGTATGTTGACTTTTTCTAAAAAAGTAGAAAATACCATTGCTGCTTCAAATAAGCGAACCCATCTCCAACAGATTATCAGCAACTTGTACAACCTAAAAACAGACTTTAGCGAGAGTGATTTCGGCCATTTATACAGTGCTATTAAAAAACATATTACACATAGGAGTTTATTGCTGCTCTATACCAATTTCGAATCGATTTCGAGTTTAAACAGACAGCTCCCCTACCTTAGAGCAATAGCTAAAAGTCACGTTTTAGTCGTTGTATTTTTTGAAAATACAGAGTTGAAACAACTCACACAAAAACCCGTAAAAAATACAGACGACATTATAGACAAAATTATTGCAGAAAAATTTAACTTTGAAAAGCGATTAATCGCTAGTGAATTGACTAAATACGGTATTCAAAGTATCTTGACCACGCCTCAAAATTTATCGATTGACACGATTAATATGTACCTAAAAATCAAAGCAAAAGGTTTCTAAACTATGATTACAAAAAAAATAGAAAGCGTTCAAAACCCTCTGATAAAATCTATTCTTCAACTACAAGAAAAAGCGAGAAATCGAAAAAAAGAAGGACTTTTTATCATTGAAGGCGTACGCGAAATTGAATTAGCACATGTCGGAAACTATCAATTGGACACCTTGCTATTTTGTCCAGAGATTCTTGATTTTGACAACGTGCGTCCTTTTTTGACAAGAGAAACGCAGTGCATTGAAATTTCTAAAGAGGTATACCAAAAGCTAGCCTATCGCGATTCAACAGAAGGGGTACTTGCACTAGCGAAAGTCAAAACACATACTTTGGACCAGCTCCACTTACCTGATAATCCTATAATTCTCGTTGCGGAAGCTACAGAAAAACCAGGAAATATTGGTGCCATGTTGCGCACAGCCGACGCTGCTCATATTGACGCTGTGATCATAGCCAACCCTAGAACCGATCTATACAACCCCAACATCATACGATCGAGTGTCGGATGTTTGTTTACCAATCAAATTGCTGTAGCAACAACAGAAGAAGTTATTGCCTTCTTGAAACAACATCGCATCAACACGTACGCGGCTACCTTACAAAACTCTTGCAGTTATCATACCCAAGACTATACCACAGCTACTGCTTTTGTTGTCGGAACCGAATCGACAGGACTAACAGAAGCTTGGCGTGAAAGCAGTACGCAAAATATCATTATCCCAATGAGTGGTGTCATTGATTCAATGAATGTATCAGTGGCGGCCTCTATCTTGCTATTTGAAGCAAAGAGACAGCGCAATTTCGTATAAAAACCGTCCATTACTATTCTACATACCGGAGTAAAAAAGTATTCTTTTATTCGTGCCTTTTATTGCGTAACTTGCAGGTAAAACACATGATTATGAAAAAGAATTTAATTGTTATTACTGGGGCTAGCTCTGGTTTTGGTGTAGAATTAGCGAAAGCATTCGCACAAGAAGGATATCCTTTGCTTTTATTAGCGCGTAGAATTGAAAAAATGGAAGCACTAAACCTTCCTAATACACTTTGTAGAAAGGTAGATGTTACCGATAAACAAGCCTTTGAAAAAGCAGTACGAGAAGCAGAATCGCTATATGGACAAACAGACTTACTGATCAATAACGCAGGAATTATGTTATTGGGTGATCTGGCTATTCAAGATACAGCAGAATGGAAAAAAATGCTCGATGTCAATGTCCTAGGAGTCATGAACGGAATGCAAATTGTAATGAATGACATGAAGGCAAGACAACACGGAACCATTATCAATATCTCCTCTATGGCTGGGGTTATGCCTTTTGGCAATCATGCTGCTTATTGTGCTAGTAAATACGCGGTGCGCGGTGTTACACAAACCGCCCGTTTGGAGTTAAGTCCACACAATGTACGCGTTATAGTTGTAGAACCAGGAGCAGTTGAAACCGAATTATTAAGCCATACTACTACACCCGAGATTATCGCCAATTACGAAAGCTGGAAGCAATCTGTTGGTGCGGTTAATATTACCGCAGCTGATGTGGCTAAAACCATCAAATTCACCTATGAACTTCCGCAAGCAGTACTCATAAGAGAATTGTTAATTTCTGACACCAAACAAGATTCCTAAAACGCACTTGCGAGTTAAATTTACGCAGACACTAACAATAACACCTCAAACCTGACGTTTTTAGTTAAGAGAATTAAAATGTTAATCTCGCTTTGTAGAATACATTTTTTATTTATATTTGATTTTTATTAATTTTTCCTTAACATTTAAACTAAAAATAGACTAAGCGATTATGAAAAGAAGCAACTCATTATTTCAATTATTCATCCTTACTATACTCCTTACTTTTACCAATGTTGCAATGGCGCAATACAACTACGATCAGCGTCTTCACTACAATTATCCTTGGAAGGTAAATCTTCAAATGAGTATGATCAACAATAATTTTGATTGGGATGATGTCACTAATTTTGACGAATTGAAAGCAGCTTCTCTTCCTAAATTATCGTTGGAGTACTACGCAGGTCACAACATTAGTTTTAAATTAGGTGTTGTATCGAGTGAAGTAAAAGCAGAGGATATTGTCAATGGAAAAGTGGCAAAAGATAAATTTAGTGTATTTGCAGTAGACGCAACGATGGTTTACAGTTTAGGAGGATTATTAAACATTCCCGTTGTAGATCCTTACGTAGAGGGTGGATTGGGCTATACACACTTTAACAAAGATGACAAAGCGATGCTTAACCTTGGAGGAGGATTAAATATTTGGTTATCTGACACAAAACTTTTCAGAAGAGGCCAATATAACCACGACATGGTTATTAATCGTTTTGGACTAAATTTAGAAGTTTTAGGTAAAAAGAATCTAAGTGGAGGGCCAGGAAGTAACATCCAAATTAACGGAGGAGTGTTCTTTGTTTTCTAAGCTTAAAAAAGTCAAGTAAAACAGTTACAGCGTATTAAAACCGCAACCAAACATAATGTAAAAAAGTCAACAGTAGGGGTGTATTTGAATACACCCCTACTTGCATATAATGGCATTTTTTCATAACTTTAATCTAACGTTATTGATGAATAGTAGTATGACAGAAGCAGAAATTGAATTAGAAAATAAGGCAATAGCAAAAGAATATAAAGAGTTACTGAAGATCAGTTATCAAACTTTATCGGATGCTGATAAAAAATTAATACGCAAGGCGTTTGATGTGGCTGTGGAAGCCCATAAAGATCAACGCAGAAAATCGGGAGAAGCTTATATCTTCCACCCTATTGCTGTAGCAAAAATTGTCGCTTCTGAAATCGGATTAGGTGCTACTTCCATCGCAGCAGCCTTAATGCACGATGTTGTTGAAGATACTGCCATTACAGTTGAACAGATCGAGGAATGGTTTAATCCCAAGATTGCAAAAATTGTTGAGGGGTTAACCAAAATGGCAATGTTAGAGCCCGACTCACATATTTCGATGCAGGCAGAGAATTACCGCAAGATGTTGTTGACACTCAACGACGATGTACGCGTAATCTTGATCAAAATTGCCGATCGCTTGCACAACATGCAAACCATGGAGAGTATGGTAGATTACAAACAGGCTAAGATCGCCTCAGAAACGCTGTATATCTATGCACCACTCGCCCATCGTTTGGGTTTGTTCAACATTAAAACCAAGCTCGAAGACCTTGGATTGAAATACACCGAACCAGAAGTGTATCAAGACATCGTCAACAAAATGAAGGAAACGAAAGAAGAACAAGAAGCGTATATCAAATCTGTTTCCGACATTCTTCGAGAATCTTTAGATGAAGAACACATCGATTACTCCATGAAAGGACGTCCTAAATCTATTTACAGCATTCGCCGTAAAATGAAGGCACAAAACGTTACCTTTGATGAAGTATACGACAAATTTGCCCTGCGCATTATTTATAAATCTACTCCACACGAAGAGAAATTCGTCGCTTGGAAGATTTATTCTATCGTTACAGATCACTTTCGCCCTAGCCCTAGTCGTTTAAGAGACTGGATCTCATCTCCTAAATCAACAGGTTATGAAGCGTTGCACATTACTGTAATGGGACCTAAAGGACGCTGGGTAGAAATTCAGATCCGCAGTGAACGCATGGACGAAATTGCAGAACAAGGTTACGCGGCTCACTACAAATACAAACAAGGTGTAACAGAAGAGAACAGCTTAGACCTTTGGCTTAATCAACTCAAAGAAGCGTTAGAAAATGCCGAAACCAATGCCGTTGATTTTGTTGAAGACTTCAAATTGAGTCTTTACGCCAAGGAAATCTATGTCTTTACTCCTAAAGGAGAGATCAAATCCCTCCCAAAAGGTGCAACAGCGCTAGATTTTGCTTTTGCTATTCACTCTGAAATCGGGTTAAAAACAAGAGGAACACGTGTAAACGGTCGATTAGTTCCACTTAATCACATTCTATCAAGTGGAGATCAAGTAGAAATTATCACCTCAGAAAACAAAAAACCCAATGTTAACTGGCTAGATTATGTAACCACAAGTAGAGCGCGTAATAAGATTAAAAGTTCCCTAAACGAAAATACCAAGAAAATTGCCGATGAAGGAAAAGAACAATTGCAGCGCAAACTCAAACACTTAAAAATAAACCTAGACGAGAATACCGTAAACGAAATGGTCAACCATTTCAAGCTCAAAACAAGTCAAGATTTGTTTTACCGTGTAGGTGCAGGGATCATTGACAATGGTCAGCTCAAAGAATACGCCTCTAAACGAAACAACACCCTGTTTAACTTCTTCAAGAAGAGCATCAAGCGTACCCCTTCTACTCCAACACATCAGGAAACAGAAGACAAAAGCGCTTTGGACTTATTGGTATTTGGAAAAGACAAAGAGAAGCTCGATTACAAACTAGCAACTTGTTGTAATCCGATACCAGGAGACGATGTCTTTGGTTTTGTTACCATTAATGAAGGAATAAAAGTGCACAAAACTGACTGTCCAAATGCTATTAGTATGCGTTCAAATTACGCCTACCGCATTATGCAAGCCAGTTGGATAGCGTCTTCTTCTTCGTTAAACTTTGAAGCAACTATTAATATTACCGGTTTAGATTCTGCTGGTTTGACAACGGAAATTACCAAGATTATCATGGAAAGTAAAGCCGTAAATATTAGAAGTATTGCCTTGAGTGAAAACGCCGGTCTCTTTAAAGGTTCAATCACCGTAATTGTACCAAATAACGACATCTTGAAAAAGATGATCACCAATATCAAGAAAATTGAAGGAGTAGATAAAGTAACGCGTGTCAATACAAATTAAGCACCGTTCTTTCACCTACTTTTAAAATATAAAAACATAATCAATCAATTAATTTTCTCACAAGAGAAAATACAACTATATTTGCATTTTAGTATTTAGTTATGGGAAGCGAGAATAATCAAGAAATAGTAAAAAACGTATTCACTAAATTTTTAGAAGAAAGAGGGCACCGAAAAACGCCTGAGCGATACGCTATTTTACAAGAAATTTACGATAGTGAAGAACACTTTGATATCGAGTCTTTGTATATCAAAATGAAAAATAAAAACTATCGAGTAAGTAGAGCTACGCTGTACAATACTATTGAAATTCTATTAGAATGTGGTTTAGTTCGAAGACACCAATTTGGACAAAACCAAGCGCATTACGAGAAGTCGTATTTTGACAAACAACACGATCATATTATCTTAACCGATACAGGTGAAGTAATTGAATTCTGTGACCCTCGTATTCAGACAATTAAAAAAACAATAGAAGATATTTTTAATATTGAGATTCACAATCATTCTCTTTATTTCTACGGAGTTAGAAAATCGAATGAAGAAGAATCTGAATCCTAAACACAACTAATTTAAAACTTTAACAACACAAAAGAATGGCAGTAGATTTACTACTTGGCTTGCAGTGGGGTGATGAAGGTAAAGGAAAAATCGTGGATGTCCTTACTTCAAAATACGACATTATTGCACGCTTTCAAGGTGGACCAAATGCTGGACACACATTAGAATTTGACGGGATAAAACACGTGCTACGCACAATTCCTTCTGGTATTTTTCATCAAGAGGCAATCAACATCATCGGAAACGGTGTAGTAATTGACCCTGTTGTATTTATGAAAGAAATTGAAGGTTTATCACAATTCAACATTGATTTTGTCAATCGTTTATTGATCTCGAGAAAAGCGCATTTAATTCTTCCTACGCACCGTTTACTTGATGCTGCTTCTGAAGCGGCTAAAGGAAAAGCAAAAATCGGCTCTACATTAAAGGGAATTGGTCCAACTTATATGGATAAGACAGGTAGAAACGGCCTTCGTGTTGGGGATATTGAGTTAGAGGATTTCGAACAAAGATATCGCGCATTAGCGGATAAACATGAATCGATGATTCAATTCCACGATGTGGATATGCAATATAACTTACCTGAATTAGAAGAAGAATTCTTCCAAGCGGTAAAAGAACTAAAACAATTAACGTTCATCGATAGCGAAGAATATTTAAATCGCGCATTAAAAGAAGGAAAAACAATCTTAGCAGAAGGAGCTCAAGGATCTTTATTGGATATTGATTTTGGTACTTATCCTTTCGTTACTTCATCTAACACAACAGCTGCAGGTGCTTGTACTGGTTTAGGTATTGCTCCTAACCGCGTAAAAGAAGTATTTGGTATTTTCAAAGCGTATACAACACGCGTTGGAAGTGGCCCCTTCCCTACTGAGTTACACGACGAAGTAGGTGCTACTATGGCTTCTGTAGGACGCGAATTCGGTTCTGTAACCGGCCGTGCAAGAAGATGTGGATGGTTAGACTTAGTTGCATTAAAATACGCTGTTGAAGTGAATGGTGTTACTGAACTTTACATGATGAAAGCAGACGTTTTATCTGGTTTTGAGACATTAAAAGTTTGTACAAAATACACGTATAAAGGCGAAGTAATTAACTATCTTCCTTACAATATCGAACCTGAAAACGTAGAACCTATCTACGAAGATATCAAAGGTTGGAACGCTGATTTAACAGGTATGACTTCTTACGAACAACTGCCAATCGAATTAAAAGAGTACATTCAATTCATTGAAAACTACCTTGAAATTCCTGTAAAAGTTGTTTCTGTTGGTCCTGATAGAAAACAAACTATTGTAAAATAATACAAAATCCCACTTCCATAAGAAGTGGGATTTTTTTTATTCCCTTGTATTAAGATCCGCCATAATGAACTTCTCTAAACCACTGTCCGTTAGCAGGTGCATTAACAAACAGTGAAGGCAATCCCAAAGCAGTGCAGATATAATTTACATCATACACCTCCTCAGTAAGTGTTGGATTGGCATTTTTAATACTTTGTATTTCAACTGCCAACTCATCAGGATCAAAAGCATTCAACCAATTATTAACTCCCGTTCCTTCTTTGCCAAAATTGGCTGAAATATGGGTAAAATCAGTTAGAACGCTATAATTATAGCAAGGCCCTTTAAGTGGTACATTGGAACTAACATAATGAACTATATCATTGCGAAGCTGCAAAAGATGTTCATCTTGAACATAGGATTGATACGTAAATATTGTTGAATTAAAATACGTATTAACAATAGTCACCATTGTTTCCAAGTAAGTAAAAGCCAGTTCTATTCTTACACGCTGGCGTTCAGAAACCAAGTTAAACAATGTTGTATACGGTTTAATGGATACATTCGACCCCATGAGTGACTCCCAAATAGGTTGAAAGATAGAGCACGATAAGTTGTCTTTTGCCGTTGTTTTAATAATGGATAAACTATTAGCCAGATACACTTCCTCAGCTCTAATTTCATTTAGATATACATTTTCCACATCGGAGACATACCCTCCACCAAGGTCTGCATGTGCACCAGGAACATAAATTTCTTTTACTTTTTCCGTATAGTGATTTTCGAGAGTCACGAAAGCACTTAAATCTTCCGCACTCAGAATACTCGTCAAAGGAAAATAGTAACGACATTCATTGATGGCACACAGATGTAAAATCTGATCTATTCGATTCAACTCACTATTGGTAAAGTGAATTGACACATTTACAGTCAAAAGGGAAACAACCGTATCCATAATACCAAGATAGGCAATCTTAACCTGAGAATCAGCTAAAACTCTTTTGGCAAAATCACGTGCTAAGGTAGCCCCACGACTAAAACCAAAAATTAGAAATTCCAACGTCACACCAGGATTATTCTGTCTCAACTCTTTGAAATAACTCATTCCCTTGTTGAGTTTATCCGTATACGAGTAACCAGAATATCCTATAGGATTGTTTCCTGTAGCTTTGGCAAAAGAAGAATCTTCTTTATTATCGAGTGTTCCCACACCTTCAACATACAAACGATCGCTGACCTGACAAGCGTCAAACAACTTCGCTATATTAGTTCTGTTTCCGAATTTGGCAGGATCATCTCCTGAGTTCGTTTTGTTGTTTCCTGTACCGTCAAAAAATACGGCAATCCTCTTTGTATTCGCTTGTATTGCTTTCATAATTAATAAATTAAACTTTTGATTAAGTTGAGGCAATAGGTCATATAGTCGTAGGCTTACATAAAATCTAACCATCATTTTTTAATTCACCTACACTAAGTAGAGAAGAAATCAGCGAGAGCCCAATTATCTTAGGTATTCGAAAAAAAAGATTGGTTGTAGATTTAGGATAGACACATACGCACGAATCGAAAAAGCAGTACTAAATTTAAGAGTTGATTTAAAGAGAATCTTACTTTTGAGGTGCACCTTCATTCGATTGCTCTTTCTCTCTCCTATTTTTACATGCAATTAGCTTCAGCATACATCCATCAAATAAAAATATGGTAAACGAAACACGGGAGTAAAGGAATCACTGGGATGGAATACACCCTCTTGTTTTTCACTCTCCTCCTCTATTGAAGACAATCCCAAAACAACTGTTAGATTCCTATTGTCTTCTTTCGTCTGAGCTACTATAACACAAGTATAGATCAAACGATTATTAGACAATAACGCCCGTAAAGACAACAAAAACAGTTTAGGATAACTTCTTTAATCACTTGTTAGTAGGGAATTAAAGACTGTAGTATTGAAAACAAACCGCTTGTAATTTGTTTGGGTATCTAAGTTCTTATTATATCATACTGTTGGGGATTTCCAACTTGCTTTTCGTGTTTCTAGTCTCTGCTAAAATTCACACGAAATTCATTTCTTTCTAGGCGAAAGTGGATAAAATAGAACAAAATTAAGTCTTTTTTACTTTTGCTCTTCCTTAGCATACCTATGGTGTACAAGAACAAATTTCATACCAAGAGTTATTTCAGTCAAAAAAAAGTGATCTGTGATCAGTTAGGAGGAATCCGAAGTTTTTTCTAAAAATCAGAAACTGTTTCCTTTAAACAAATCTCAACACCTCAACACCTCAACATCTCAACGCCTCAACAAACAACACCTCAACAAACAACACCTCAACAAACAACACCTCAACAAACAACACCTCAACAAACAACACCTCAACAAACAACACCTCAACAAACAACACCTCAACAAACAACACCTCAAC
>NZ_JACHTC010000027.1 GCF_014145635.1 Myroides sp. WP-1 | reverse complement strand
TTGATACTATCATATAGTATTTTAAGGTATTTAATCGACTTAATAAAAACATAACTACCAATAAATCAAAATAATAGTATTTTATCACACTCTATTTATATATGGGTTATATTCCCTCTTTCTCCGCAAAGAAAACCGATAACGAGAGTTATCGGTTTTTTTATTTCCAAAAAGTGATGGAGAGTTTTACTCTCAGCATCACTTTTTGGAAATAAAAAAAGCAGAATTCCGAGTGTAGCGAGGAATTGGTTTTCTTTGTGTCTATTTCCCCCCCCTTAGGGATCTGTAATCCCTTTTTGGTTATCAGTGATGGGTTATGAGTGATGGGTAAAAAAATAATCTTAGAAAAGAAAGCTCGCTTTGAGGGTACTTTTTGGAAAATAAAAAAAGCATAATACCGAGTGTAACGAGGTATTGGTTTTCTTTGTGTTTATTTGCCCTTTTTGGGATCTGTACTCCCTTTTCTCGTATTACTTGTGTTGGATGTTGTTCAGGTTTCTTCTAATCGCTACTATTAATTGCGTATAGTTTCCAAATTTGTCAGGAGATAAAATAAAGGAGTTTTTATCAGCTAAAACAATTTCACTGAGGTGAAATCCATCACTTATTTGCCCTGTTCTTCCTTGTAAGAAACTTTTGTGTTGGTTAATTTGAACAATTTCTCGATATGCTATAATTTTTTTTCTCAGTCCTAAGAAGTACTGAATTTCTATCGTATCATTTCTGACAATTACTTTTGTTATTTTTAAAAAATCATAAGTTCCAGCTAGTACAAATAAAATAATAACAAAGATAAAAAAGAGGGCTGCTCTTTCTTTTGGTGGGTAATAATCTCCATTCAAAAATTTAAGGCATATCCCAATGCTAACAATAGCAGCAAAATAACCGAAAATTAGTTTTAATATGTATAGGTTTCTAAATTTAGAAGTTTGGGTTTCCATATAATTATTAGATGATTTGTTTAGCAATCATTTTGATTGTTAAATAAAGTAAAGCTACTATATTTTTTACTTGAATAGTACTCTGAAATTAAATGTTCAGACGCTTTCTCATCCTTTCAATGATCTAGCTAAATTTTAGAATGTATCTTCCGATCTAAGGGCTTACAGTCAAATACACAGTAAAACACTTGTTTATTCTTTCAGATCATTTCATTTCATTATAACAGCAGAGCGTTACTACTCTTGTGAAAAGAAGGTTCTTTATTAATGTTTTTAAGTTTTGAAATACATATTCAGTTTACCCAAAAAAGATTTAAATCCATCCATCCATATAATTTTAGAGGTGATCCCTGATATAAAAAAACTTTAAAGGTAGTGTAAAAGTTACCGCAAAGGTAACAGCAAAGGTAACAGCAAAGGTAACAGTAAGTTATGTTTTGAGGCACTCGAAATTAGAATCGTGTCATCAAAACTACTTGCTCTTGCAGAGGGCTGGAAAACTACTCCGAAGTCGCTAGTTTTTCACTTAAACAATAGATAGACTCAAAATATTGAGGGGTTTACGGATTTCCGTAATAAAATTAAAAGAAAGTTTTCTATGTTTGAAAATACTAAGGGTTTATTAATATAATATTATTTAAAATCTAAAAAATATTTATCTTAGTAAAAGACACTTTACTACAAAAAAAACTATGAACATCAAAAATAATGAAGTAGAGATAGACAAGGCTCTTCCATTTAAAAACTGTAAATTAAATAGACAGATTTACGCTACTACTTTGACAAGTATAATTGAAAATTATAATCAAGGTTTTGTTCTTGCCATTAATAACAAATGGGGATACGGTAAAACTACATTTGTACAAATGTGGGAGCAACACTTAATAAATCAAGGCTTTCAAACGATATACTTTAATGCTTGGAAAAATGACTTTGAAGACAACCCTCTTCTTGCTTTAATAGGTGAATTGAATTCACATTTTCAACATAACAATAATATTGCACCAGTTATTCAAAAAGCTATTACAGTAGCTAAAAATGCAGTTCCAACTTTGGTAAAGGCCGTTGTTAGCAAATATATTGATACAGAAATAATAGTAGATGCAATTGACGGAATCTCTAAAGGAACAATGGAGTTATTTGAAAAGGATATAAAAGAATATAATGATAGAAAAGAATCAATAGAAGAATTCAAAACCTCTCTTTCAAAATTCGTTGCAGATAATACAGAGGATAAACCCCTTATTTTTATAATAGATGAATTAGATAGATGCAGGCCTAATTATTCTGTATTATTATTAGAACAGATTAAACATCTATTCTCTGTACCTAATGTTGTCTTTATTTTATCCATTGATAAAATTCAACTAGGAAATGCTATTAAAGGTGTTTATGGTAATGATAAAATCGATTCAGAAGAATATCTTAGAAGATTTATTGATATAGAATATTCTTTGCCTAAACCAGATAATTATACTTCTTTTTTATATGACTATTTTGACTTTGAATCTTTTTTCAATGATTCGGATAGGACTCAAAAATTTGGAATACAATACAGCGATGACGAAGAGTTATTCAAAATATCTTGTAGAACCTTATTGTCTAACCTTACATTAAGACAACAAGAAAAAATCATGTCACATATAAGAATAGTACTACGAATATGCCCTAAAGGATACATATTTCATTCATATCTATTAGTTTTTCTTGTTTATTGTAAAATTACACATCAAGAATTTTATTTAAAACTAATAGGAAAAGAGGATATACACACAGTCCATAATAATTTTTATGCTATAATTAATCCCTTAATAAAAATTAAAGAAGGTGATATGGTTAGCTTAGAAGCATTCTTTTTACAAAGTTATTACTCCAGTTTAAGCCCTATAAATTATGCTATTTATAACAGTAAATCTAATAATCAAGATGATTATGACTTACTGATTGAATCAAAAATTAATAATGGGCTCTTTATAAAAATACTAAAGAGTATTGATACAACTAGATTTTATAATGCATTTTATAATTCAATTGATAATTTACTAGATAAAATAGAACTTACTAATGGAGTAATTATCAACTAAAAACATAATATTCTTGATTAACAGCGCTAAGAGAATAATCATACTTACGGAATTCCGTATCATTATAAATTGATTTGTATATTTCATTTCATCAATAAAAGCATTTTTCAAGATTAGTAAATTCAAAAAAAAATCTAATAATCATAAATAAATTATGGGAGAGTGGTCTAAGTCCATAGGTGAAAAAGGAGAAAGAATTATTAAATTCATTTTCGAAGATATCTTAATATATAACTCACTGCAAGAAAATATTTCAATTGATTGTATTAAAGGTGAAAAACATAAGGATTCTTCTGCCAAGAATAATAGAAAGTCACATGGTCTTGATGGCTTCATTAGTAGTAAAAGTCCAGTTGAAGACAATACACTTGATATTGGTGTTATTTCTTCAAAATATACAGCTGATGAATATCCAAAATATCCATCTACTTTGTTTAAATCACATATTAAAGATTTAGCTATTACTTTGGAGTGCTTTAATAATTCTAGCTTAAAAAATAAAACGAATTTTTTGTTCACTGATATTAGTAAAACTGAAGTATTTGGTATACTTGTTTGGTTGTCTAATACAAGTACAATAGATTACGATTTATCCTCAAAAGTATCAAATATACAAATTGACAACGATTTGATTTTTGATAAAATTATTTTACTAGATAATTGTAAAGTAAATTTTTTATATGAAAGTATTTTTAAAACTAATGAATTATTCGGAATTGAAAATATTGATTTTGTTTACCACAATACAGGTTTAAATTTTACTGCAATACAAGAGAATTCATTCGGAAAAACTTTTCCTTTAAACTATCTGTATTCTGATATAATTGCACTGCGTGTAATTAATAAAAGTTCTATAGAATTAAGAATTTTTATTAATGATGATTTTTCAGAAGATCAATTCTCACAAATTTTAAATTTCGCAAAGTCATTTGACCATTTAAATACCATAAATAAAATTATATTATTTTATAAATCATATGATTATTTATTAAATGAAAATCAAGTAAAAGAATTACTAGTTAATTTCCCTATTTATAGTTTAAATGAAAATTTAGTAATTAAAAAATTCCCTTCTGATTTTAGAAATTAAACGTTATGAAGAAAGATTTACTACCGCAAGGTGATTATATAAGACAATTACTTATAAAATCGAATGTTACTAATTCAAATATCAATTCTTTATTGAGAGATAAAGGGGTGTTCTTAGGGCAAAATCAAAAAAACAATTCTATTCCTTTAATTATGAAAAGTATTGTTAGCCCAAAAGATTTTTTAGAATTGTATGAAACACAAAAGACTAAAGAAGAAGCTGTAAAATATAGAACATCTTCCATTAAGTGTAGTACAAACTTTGATTTTACTGATATTTTTGATAATTCAATAAATTTAAATCAATTAATTAAAGAAAAACATACCTATAGACCTAACTATACTATTATAGGAAATCCTTGTTTTTATTTTGAAGATGAGGCAACAGCAATTTTCGAATATCAAATTGAACGAGAGAACTTACTAAATGATTGGACAAATAACAAAACATATCATAATGGAGCAATTACATTGCGAAAAATCTCAGATAGTGATATACAAATATCAGTACAGCAAGATTTTACTTCAAAAGAAACCTTTGAAGTGAACAATATAATGCTCTCAGTATTGAAGGAGAGATTATTTAATAAATCAATTATTAAATCACAAGAGGATATAATTACAGTGAAATTTAAAGATTTTGATAATTCTTCAAGAATTAGATTTTTTTATTCTTTTACACAAGACTTTAATATTTTTTTAAAATTTAAATCTATAACTGATATTGATTTGTACCTAGATGAAAATGAGGAAAGTCATGATGATGTAAAGATGTTTTTAGACGAAATTGATAATTTAAAACTTAATGGCAAAGGTTTGCAAAATCATGTTTTAATAAACAATGAAAAATATTATTCTAAATTAATTTTTGGTTCAGTAAAGTATAGATATAAGCTTAATTTTAATGGTGTAGAAGGTCAGGTAATAATTAATTTTGGATTCCCAGATTATGTGAAATCAAAAGAAATTAGTTCCGACTTTCAAATATCTATTGATTTATTACTTGGAAAGCAGGATAGAAATCATAAAAATGAAAATATAATAAGAAAAAAACTCCTTGAATTATTTGAAATGAAGAAAATAGAAAGTTATACAAAATATAAAACATTATAATCTATGAATTTAACATCAAAACTGTTATCTAAAGAATTTCAAACTAAAATAAATATGCTTAAAGAGGACATTAAAAAGCAATTTAAAGAAAGAAATTATACTTTACCCGATGAATTAGATATAGATAGTCTAATTGGTTGGAATAATTTTGACGGATCTATTAAAATTTATCCCAGTGTAAAATGTCCTGTTGGACTAGAAGGATTTATCTTAAGTTTAATACTAGAGCATTTTCCTAATAATACACAAAGGGTTTCAGAATAAGGAAGCAAAAGTAACAGTAAGTTATATTTTGAGGCACTCGAAATTGAGTTCAAGTTTTCAAAACGACTTACTCTTACAGAGGGCGAGAAAACTACTCCGAAGTCGCTATTTTTTTTGTATTAGATAGAAGCTAGACTCAAAATATTGAAGGGTTTACGGATTTCCGTAATAGAATTAACAAAAAATTTTATATGTTTGACAAATAAACAATATTGTTTTGCAATTTGCTATTCATAATAAGTTGGTTTAGTAAGTATTTGATTTGCAAAAACTAATTATATTAGTAGTGAATTTAACAAAATATGCATATAGGTATTTTCTTACGAAACTGTACTGTGTTTTGTTTCATGAAAAAACATTTTTTTGTATGTCCGTTTGATGTAATAAACTAAAGTAAACTACTATTTATATAACTAAATAGAATATGACTGCTTTTTATAAAGGTTGTATATTAGTTATTTATAATTTTTGAAGAGCTACTGTTTTTTTACTAAATCGTTAGTATGACACTAAGCGGAGATACATAACAATTTTATCTGTAATGCTTTAACAATATATGCGAAGAATAAAAAAGAACATTAATAAAGAGGATTTTGATGAAATTTTTGGTTTATATTCAAAACAACCTTGGTTATGTGATAAAGAAGATAGTTTAATCGAATTAATACTATTGTGTCAAACAAAAGAGCATAAATCTTTGATTGTAGATCTATTAAAGGAATTTAATTATTTGGATCAAAAAGTTTTTGGAAATTATTTGAACTTGCTTGCAGACTACATTATTGAAGATTCGGGATTTAACGAAGATACATGTCAAATAGCTTCGATAACATATGATGATGAAGCAGATAGTAGTCAAAAGATTTTGGATAATATTAAAATGCCCTTATTTCAACAAGGTTGGTCAAATATAAAAACAGTAAATAGATTTGGTGCAATTCCAAAAAATTTTAAGGACGGTAAACATCAAGTAATGCTTGTTGATGAATTTGTTGGAAGTGGTCAAACAATCTTAGGAAGAATAAAGCAGTTAAAAAATGATATTAAAGATCCTTCTTTAGTTATAAAATTGTGTTTTATTGCTGGAATGGATTTAGGCATAAAAAGAATTGAAAATGAAGGATATGAAGTTTTTTGCCCTCTTCGATTACCTAAAGGTATATCAGAAAGGTTTAAGGGATCTAAACTTGTAAACGCATTAGAAATAATGACGCAACTTGAACAAAAACTTTGCACTAAAATCAATCATTATGAACTAAAGGATTATTCATTTGGATACAATGAAGCAGAAGCTTTATATTCATTGGAAAGTTGTTTAGGTAATACACCGAATTCAGTTTTTCCTATATTTTGGTGGCCAAGAGATATAACAGATAAATCTAGAACTACAATGCTAACAAGATTTGAAAAAGGTTTAAAATGAAATTAAATAGAGTTGATAATATTATTCTACAAGATTTATTCAAATCAGGGAAAGGTCTTTTTATTTTTACTTTATATAGTAGATATAAAATTTCACCCAAAATATTGTTTGAATCAATTGATAAACTTAAAGAAAACGAATTAATAAATGTAATTGATGAGGAGAGAATCGAAATAACAAAAAGTGGAATAACAAAAATTGTAAAATCTAGCTCGATTAAACACAATAAAGAAATTAAAATAAATAAAGAATTTTTAGGTCCCAAAATAAAAATAAATAGTTTTTATATACCAAGAGATTTTAATTTTTGATACATTGCAATGAAATTTGGAGGCACACAAGAAACTAGTACAATCGAAGTGAAGTCGCTTCGTAGGATAAGGTATATTTTATCCTCTACCTTTAAATTAAAAATCAGAGATTTTGAATTTAAAGGTTCTCGCTCAGCAAAGCTGAGACTCGCAGTGATTAATCCATATTATTTTGGAGAATACTCCAAAATAATCCGTCTTAATCACATAGCTAAAGTTAAGAAAGTAGTAACTAATTAGTGTCTCCAATTTATTATGAGTAATAAAATCATTCAAGGATGGAAATCATTCTTTATTAAAGCCAAAATATCTGTTGAAGCTAGAGAAATATATCTAAAATATATTTCAACTTTATTAAGTAATAAAGTTCCTATCATTTTTGACTTTTATCATTTAACATTACTACTAGGAAGAAATTCAGAATACTTGGCTTCTGTAATAAATTCTAACACTTCACATTACAGAGAATTCCAAATACCTAAAAAATTAGGTGGATTTAGAACTATACTTGCACCCTATCCTGCCTTAATGGATATGCAAAATTGGATATATAAAAATATTCTAAATGATGTTAAGATACATCCATGCGCTCAAGGATTTACTAACAAAAAATCAATTGTTACAAATGCTAAAATTCATATAAATCAAAAGGAGTTTTTGAAAATTGATTTAGAGAATTTTTTCCCAACTATTACTATTAACCAAGTAATTAATGTGTTTAAAAATTTAGGTTATACACATAAAGTTTCCTTTTATTTAGCATCTATCTGTTGTTATAATAAAAATCTACCACAAGGCGCTCCAACTAGCCCAATTTTAAGTAACATCATTGCTCTTACACTTGATAAAAGATTATTTGCGTTAGCTCAAAAGTTTAATTTAAAATATACTAGATATGCGGATGATCTAGCTTTTTCAGGTGATGAAATAAATCTGAAACATATCGATTATATAAAAAATATAATTAATGAGTGTGGGTTCACTTTAAATGAAGCCAAAACAGTATTGCAGAAAAATAAGAATAAAAGAATACTAACAGGAATATCTATTGCGGGGGAGACTGTTAAAGTTCCTAAAAATTATAAAAGAAAATTGAAACAAGAAGTTCATTTTATTAGAAAATTTGGTATTTTAAATTATATAAGAAGAAATAAAATTAAAAACCCTAATTATTTATATTCGATTTTAGGGAAATTAAATTTTTGGTTATCTGTTGAACCTAAAAATGAGTTTGCCAAAAAAGCATATAATGATTTAAAACAACAAATTCAATAATACTTGAGCGGTCAAAGGGTTAGTGCAATGACAGGTCAAATAAATAATCGTAAGCCTTAGTTTTCAATTTCAACCACTTCGTCAAGCCTTGAAACTTCATAAACATCCTTTTCTACAGTATCATACGAAAGAAATAACCGCTGTTTTAAGTTATTGAATATACAAAAAAAAATGATTGTGAACCTTGGGTTTTGCTTGTTACTATCTTAGCATTAATTGTATCTGTCATAATACTATTCACTTAAAAGAGGTATAAAGAATTTAGGACAAAGAGGAATTTTTCAATATTATCTAAAAAAGCAAATTGGAGTTGTAGGCTTTCTTTAGGGAAACCTACAAAAAAATAGTAAAGTATCTATCACAATTAACTAAATGGAAATTGAAGTAAGAGAGTAGAAAATCTTTTTTTCCTCAAAATCAATTATTAAATGGTATCTTTACACAAGAATCAAGCGATTCCAATCATAGTTTAAAACTTTCCGAATAAGGTGCTCACAACAATTCAAAAAAATGAACACCCCTATTTATAAAGCATACAGAGTAAAAGAGGCTAACCCTCTTTCTCCGCAAAGAAAACCGATAACGAGAGTTATCGGTTTTCTTTGTGTCTATTTCCCCCCCTTAGGGATCTGTAATCCCTTTTCTAGCAACAGCAGCTATTTCTTTCCATTCTATTTCTTTTATCTGCTCCTTTCAACTTTTTAAGCCTTGGAATTTGTTATAGCATGCTTTCCCTGTAATAGAAGTTTTAGATTCATGTCAAAACAAAGAAGGAGAAGTCAATTGGTTTGTATATCATTTTTGTTTGACGTTTGTTTTTTATAAAAATAGTTGCCTTTAAAACGCATTATTAATTAATCGCGTTTTTATTTAAAAACCTTTAGTGTTTTTTTATTCATTTTTTTGCATTAATACTTATTTTATCTCATTAAATTTGATAAATAGATAATTTAAATAAAACAAAATTGTTAAAAAATGAGAATTGTAAAAAAATATGAGCTCACTAATGAAGTCTTAGTTTATAAAGGAAAAAAGCTTTGGCGTATAAGACACATACCCACTGATACAGTAGGAGGTTGGGTAGAAAGTTATGATAACTTGAGCCAATATGGTAGTTGTATGGTTTGGGATGACGCAAAGGTATACGGAAATGCTAGAGTGTATGAAGATGCCATAATTGACGGATCTGCTAGCGTTTATGACGATGCAGAGGTGTTTGGTAATGCTGTTATTCATGACAATGTCACCGTTTTTAATCAAGCAAAAATTTACGGAAAGGCAGAAGTAACAACAGAGGCTGTTGTGCAAGATCAGGCTCAAGTACTTGGAAACGCTAAAGTTGAGCAATTTGCTAAAATAGGAGGGCATGCCGTTGTATACGGACATGCTAAAATTAGTGGACATGCTGAAATTCTAGATTATGCTCGTGTTTATGGATATAGTCAAGTTTTAAACAATGCCATTGTAAAAGAGGATGGATTAGTTCACGGTCATGTTATTGTGAAGGATTCTACTATCGTTCAGGGGAAAGAAGAAGTATTCGATGGTCAATATACTTGGGATGATATAAAATCATTTTCAACCCTAAAATTATATATTGAAGAAAGTATAAGTAATACCGGAGCCAATCTTTATGCGAATGGAAGACATCAAGTACAGGTGGAAGTAATAATTAAGGCTAAAGATGTAATGGATCGTTACATTAAGATCCCAGAAACTGAAATCTTCCAACACATTCAGTTTGTCAATTATAGAAATGATCCTTTCGGCGATCGATTTCAATATAGTGATTCAGCCGGCGATTACTGTACAGGTTTGTCGTTTTCAAATGAATCAAATTCACTCAATGACGAAAGTTCATCTGCTACCTTTTATCTCTCAACACTTGAACCAATGGGAAAAACGTTGCTTTGTGTAAGTTGTATGGTTACTAAGGTCACTAAGGGCGTGGTTACAATGGAGGAGTATTCTACGGCAATAGAGAACAATAGTAGAAGACCTATGCCTTATTCCGTGACGTTACAAGTTATGCCTCCATACTCTTTTAATAATCAAGATATTGAGGTTGTTAGACATGTTAAGAATGAAAAATCTTATACGTTGACAACAAACTATGTGCGATTCAAACCCAACAATACTCATCGATTACGTGCAGGGATCTGTCAGTCTAGTTATAATTTCTATGAAGAGGGTTTGGGAACTGCTGGAAAATATTATTCAGCCATTTCTACCGATAATATCGTAGAAACTAATGATCAGTTGTTTAGCTATAGATTCGGAAATTCAAAGACTGGATATTTAACAGTAACAGATTATAATCATGAATATACAGGTCTTTGTTTTTGGATTTATTACAAGAGAGAAAGCGTCAACAATAGTCTTAAAGAAAATCTAATGCTGTGCTCTTTGCTTGATATTTATGGAAATGAAGCAAAATTGAGAATTATGATTTTACCGGGAGATAGAACAGTATTAAATGTCATCGTGCTATAAAAACAACGTTGGAAATTATCATTTTTTAGTGCCATGAGTTTTGAATAATAAATAGTTAAGAAAAAAAAATAAAAATGAAAAAGTATAGTATAACAGAAGAATCAATAACGCATAATGGATTTGTTTTATGGCGTATACAGCGTATAGCAACACAAGAAAAAGGAGGCTGGATTCAGTCTGAAAAAAATTTGAGTCAACTTGGAGAAGCTTGGGTTGCTGATAATGCCAAAGTATATGGAGAAGCTTGTGTATCAGACGATGCTTGTGTAAGTGGTAATGCAGAAATATTTGGAAGTACCCAGGTTAGAGGGGCCAGTCAGGTTTATGGAGAGGCTAAGGTATATGAAGAAGCTATTGTAGAAGGAAGTGCTCATGTATATGAACAAGCAGAAGTTTGCGGTATGGCTTTTATTAAGGGAGACAGTATTATAGGGAGTAATCAGCGTATAGTTGAAAGAGAACATACTTGGGAGGATATTAATTCTATTGAATCTTTAAAGATTGTGTTTAGTGGAGGACAGCGTGAAGAAAAACTCTATTCGAATGGAAGACATCAGGTAGGTATTCACGTTAACTTGATAGCGAAAGACAAGGAAGGTAAGATCATTATCTTATCCGAAGATGAGGTTTTTAAGCATATGGAGTTCGTTAATGTAGTGAATAAACCTTATGGTAAAGATTTCAAAGTAAGTGCTGAACCTGGAGAATACGCACTTCCTCTGGTAAGAAACACAGGAGAGAAGGCTTCTAAAGTTAGCTTAGGGGTATTTTATCTATCTACAACTAAAGATTTTGTAAATGAAAATGTTTGTGTAAGATGTGTGGTAAATCAAAAAGTCAATGATTTTGGACAGCCTGTTAACAATAAGGTTGAATATACAACAGCAAAGGAGAATAACAATGGAAACGTCACACCGAATTATATTGTTTTATCCGTGTTGCATCAACGTATTTTCAGAGATGAAGATATTTATGTTCAAAAAATTGAATTAAAAAAAGCAGATAACTATAATTCCATCCTCACAAAGTATTATGTGCAGTTTTCCAATACGGCTATGGCTACTCTTCATCATGCTGAATGTAAAGAAGATTTTCTATTCCATTTTACCTATGATGGTAATTATAGAGCGTATGCTACTACAACAGATAGTAGGATAAAAGCAAATTTTACGGCTAAGTATACGGCATATTTTGATGCCAAAGGTAAAAAGACCTATGTAGTAACTTCCACAAATCACGATATGCCAGGTCTTTGTGTGTGGACCTATCGAATATGGCATGGTAGACTCTTGAAAAAGAAAAAAAATAACGAACTAATGCTGATTTCTCTTTTTGACATCTATGGCAACGAAGCTAAAGTTGTAGTGAAAGCATTAAATGACGCAAAATTAAGTTTTAGAATAACATAATATCATAGGGAAATAAGCAATTAATATATATCGCTATGAATGAATTTTTTTCACAGAGTCAGAATTTTATTGGTTCTCAACAAACGGGAATAGATCCCAGAACTGGGGCATTTACTCTTTATTTGCCGCTAGCTAATATCAATGCAAATTACGGAATGGGACCTGAAATATCCTTGTCCTTAACCAGTAGTTCTTTTAGCCAAGAAAATGAGGGTTTTGGTGTTAGTTTTGGCTTGCCCTTTACCACCTATGACAAAACCAATCGACTACTTCGATTATCGACTGGAGAGCAGTATCTGGTTGAGGATGATAGTGACGATTACCAAGGAGAAATTACCATCAAACAAAAAAAGTTAAACAGCTTTATTTTTGAGCGCGTAAATGCTTCTGGTACAGAAAAAGGATATTACAAAGTAATCTATAAATCTGGATTAGTTGAGATTTTAGATGGTCCTGATTCTTCTTACGCAATTAAGAATACCGTTAGTATTAGTAACTATGAGGGAAATACCGTTTACTTAAAATGGAAAGGAAACACGTCTCGTTTAGATTCTATTGTTGATGATCACCATACTTTAGTTTCGATCAGTTACAAAGACATGAATGCGCCGGTCGTATCGGTATATCCCGAAGGAGAAGAGGCTTATACAATTCAATTGACCCTAGGTAATGGTTTTTTGGAGGAAGTGAGACAAGTAGAAGAAAACTATACTTGGTTTTTCTTTTATACAGCAGAGGGATTCATCAAAGAAATTATTCATCCAACAGGATTGGTTGAGATGATTGATTATCAGTCTGATGTTTTTCAATTTCCTAATGATGTAAATCTCGCTCTACCTGCTGCGATCCGCCATACGCGTTATCCAGGAAACAATCAACCCAAGATCGTTTCTAGTTTTACCTATACCTCAAATAATTACTTAGGGTATCAAAGTGGACTTGCTTTTGAGGCGGATCGAGATAATTTGTACACGGTATTGAGCAATTATGTCTATGGTTCTACAGAAAAACAAATCCAAGATAATTTGATTGTTGAAATAGAGCGCCGTTATAATAGTTTTCATTTGAATACGTGCGAATTAACTACTTTTCGTTCTCCTAGTGAAGTGAAAAGTATGCAGGTTGATTTTGAACATTACGCTATTCCAGGAATTCCCTTTGATAATCAACCCAATCAGTTTCAATTGGTCAAACAAAAAATAACGACTTGGCGAGATTCTAGTGGAACACGTCAAGAGGTGCATCGCACGGAGTTTGATCCTGAAGGAAACCCTACTTTGGAAATTCACCCCAATGGGAATCAAACTAAAATGGTTTGGTACGACGCTGATGGTGAAAGTGGTTGTCCTGCCGAGGTGAATGGATTTGCACGATTTTTAAAAGAAAGTATTGTGATTCCCAATCAGGACGATTATGATACTCCCATTCAAAAGGAATCGTATACCTATACTAATTTAGGTCATTCTAACTTAGTAGTTGCCGAACAGTTGTTGAAATACAGCGATGAGGTATTACTGCAATCTCGTCTCTTCGATTATGTAGCGGATTCCAATCGGTTGGACTATGGCCGTATGGTTGCTATTCACGATAAATTATACACGAAAGAAGATCCTGCTGTAGCTTATGATTCCTATCAATTTTTTGGATTTACGGTTTATGGGAATGAAATTACAGAAGAGACGATTTTTAAGGGACATGATGGCTGTGAGGCTACTACGAGTACTACTTATAGTGCTTTTGCCAAACACGTGCTTCGCGAAACAAATGTACAGGGAGGTGTTCGCTCTTATGTTTATGATTCTATGGGGCGAATTCTGTGTTCGACTCAAGCAGTAGGAACAATCTATGAAAGTTCTCGCTATTGGGAGTATACACTGACTTCAGAGGGTCCGATGACGCATTATACTGATGCTTTAGGTAATCAGGCGAAGGCTTATTTTGATGGATTAGGTCGAGAGCTTAGCAAATATGGATTGGATCACAAAGGAACTGGAAAATGGGAAGAGTTGCTCAAGTATGAATATCATACCCTGGGACAAATCAAACAAAAAACAGTTCAAGATTTACAAATATCCGATAATCAGCTTGCTTATTATTCTGTCCGTACCGACATCAACTACGATGGTTGGGGACAGGTGGCAATGCTTCAATCAACCAATGGAATAAAGGTTTATCAAGAAAGGGATATTGTGGGGTTGACTTCAATGCAATGGCAAAGTGGAGGTAATCGCTGCAGTGGACAATGGAAAAAAACAAGGTACAGCAAGAGTCAGCTCTTGGAAAAAGAAGAGCGCATCAACTTACAAGGACAAGTAGTTGGAACCAAGTCGTACTATTGGGATGGTTTAGGTCGTTTACGAGAGGAAGTAGATGAACTTGGGCACAGTGTGAAATGCACCTATGATGCCTATGGACGAAAACTTACACAAACCATGTCTGACGGAACAAAGTTAAAATATTCCTATGTTCCTTATTTAAAAGGAGGTGAAATCTCGAAAATTGAGGCAAGTAATGTTGAGGGAACTCATTGGGTATTGGGTGAACAAGAGTTTGATAGCCTAGGACGCTTGTGTAAAAAACAAACAGGTGGACGTTTAACGCAGTACCAGTATGAAGATGCTTCTCCCGTTCCAACTAAAGTAATTCAACCTGATGGAACGGCTATTGAGTATACGTATATCGTTGAATTAGGTAATTCCATTGCGCAAATTAAAACAAATGATTTAGTACAATCCTTTGAATACGATCGTATTACGGGAGAATTAATAAAATCAACAGAAGGATTGATGTCCAATATGCATTCTTGGAACAACTATGGGCAGATTGAAAAAGAAACGATAACAGTTCATGACAATATTTGCGATACGGATTACCAGTGGACTCTAAGTGGGAAACCTGTATCACATACAGACATTACAGGAGCACAAACCCGCTATGAACGCGATCAATATGGTAGGGTTATTCGTATCGTAGATCAGGATGTTACCGCTGATTTGTTCTATGACGACTTAGGACTCCTTCGCAAAAAAGCGGTGAGCTCTACTTGTTCATCGATTAAAATAGAGACGGAATTCGAATACAATGAATTCAACCAGCTTTTAACGGAAATAATCAAAGACAGCAAGGGAACTCAACTTCGCGTAGAAAGAAGTTGGCTTAAGAATGGTTTGTTACATGAGCAAACAACTAAGTTGAATGACAACAGCATCAAAAAAGAAGATTATAGGTACGATGTGCGCAATCGCTTGGTAGAATATACCATCAGTGGAAGTAAGTTTCCATTAGATGGTTATGGAAAGCCTTTTCGTAAACAAGTCTATGAATACGATACGCTGAATAATATGACAAGGTTGGAAACTACCTTAGAAAACGCTCAGGTGGATATAGCAGAATATCACTATGATAATGAAGTAGATCCGACACAGCTGACAAGTGTAACTCATTCTCATGAAGCCTATCCAACCTATAGTAAGTTAGAATATGACGTTTGTGGTCGTATGCTTGTGGATGAAGTAGGGAGAAGTTTGAGTTATGATGCTTTGGGAAGACTTGTTCAACTAACAGGTCAACAAAGTAGTAGTTACCAATATAATGCGAATAATCAACTGGTTAATCAAACCTTAGGAGAGGGCGAGAATTGTCAGTTGTATTACCGTGCTGGGAAATTAGTTAATAAAGTACTGGTAGAAGAAGATAAGAAAGTTCGTTGGATTAAAAATGGAGCGACCTGTTTGGCGATTGCGGATGGTCAAGACATTTCTTTAACAGCAAGTGGGCAGAATGAGAGTCTGTTGTGGTCTTTGAAAACCAACGATACGCAAGGGAAATTACATCAATATGGAGCTTATGGATCAGGAGAAGCGGCAGATTATTTACCAGCCTTTACAGGAGAGCGACAAGATCCGGTTAGCGGGAATTACCATTTAGGTAACGGGTATCGTTCGTATAATCCAAGGTTGATGCGATTCAATTGTCCGGATAGTTTGAGTCCGTTTGAATCAGGTGGAATCAACGCCTATGCCTATTGTGAAGGAGATCCGATTAACTTGATTGATCCTTCGGGACACAGCGCTACGGGAATAGCAGGATTGTTTTCGGGAGGATTAATTTCTCAAGGAGTGGGTAGATTAGGTGCAGGCGGAGGTATTGCTTTAAGTATTATTGGAATTGTTGGCGCTGTCTCAACCTTTGGTACTTCTATTGCTGCAATGGGAGCCGTTATGGCTACAGCCTCTTTATTGGTTAATTTAGCTTCAGAAGCAACTGGAATAGCTAGTATTGCCATTGGAGATAAAAACCCAGAACTATCGGCTAAATTGGGCTGGGCTTCCCTTGGACTGGGAATTGTTGGGGCGGCAACTGGTTGTTACTCTAAATCATATAATGTATCAAATAAAAAGATTGGTGCAAACAAATTGAATAAAATTGGCACTTTTGATCATGTTCCCAATGTAGTAGAGCAAGTACCAGATGCTCAACTCAGCAGGATTTACGCCTTTGACAATACCCGTGCGAATCCTTATGCATTATTTAATGGTCATGGAGGAGAGATTACAGGAAATACTTTTACATCCAGCGCAACAGTTAATTTTCCTATAGCTTATGGAGAAGCATTAGGGTATGACCATTTTTTCAATACCATAAGACAAACAGATGTGCCTTTCTCTTTCTATTCTTATGCTCCAGGAACTCCAATACCAGATTATATGGTGTATCCACCAACGCTTAATTTTGGAGCTGGACAATGGAGTAACGAAGCAAGCATCGGCTTTATCCAAAGTAAAATAAATGGTACTTTTAGAGCGGATGTATATGCACTGAATGATGGTGCCATACCGTTTAGCTTCATTGCTAGTCATTTAGAACAATTTCATTCATCAATTTTTCCCTATACTTGTCGACCGTCGCCACCTCGACCACTATCACCAGTGACCCTTATGGATATTGATTGATATATAGGATAATATAGGTTTTTCTAAAAAGAGATATTTTAAAAACTGAAAACAAACCCCCGTCTTTACAAAGACGGGGGTTTTATTTTGTATGTTATAAGGTAATAAAAACTACCTTTTTAGCTCGATTGTCTTTTATCGTTCACTAAACTGTTGTTTGCTGTTGTTTGGAAAACTAGTATTGCCAAATTTTTAAGCTTTTTTCTTTAATTAGTTGAGGTTCTTACTGCCTAAATGGTAGTCGGTTATTCTATTTTTTAATTGTTCAAAGGTGAGTTTCTATGCTAGGGTATGTGCTAAAGTCTGTGTGGAAGCTAAGTTAGTGCGTTTAATTTTTTTTTTGTAGTTTTTACTCGATGTAGACAGTAGAATAGAAGCGCTCCTGTTGCATAGAGTGCACAATCAATCCAATCACCGGTATAACGTGTGTTATGTTGCGGTAAGTACCACTCAAAGTAGAAGCAATAAAAAAGTGTTAAGACGAGAATGAGCGGCAAGGGTAGTTGTAGCTGTTGCTCTTTTTTTATTCGCCTCGCTATAAACAGACAAATACTGAGAACAAGAGGAAGAGTGAGGAAATCATTGACATAGTTATTGATCCAGGAAGGCATAGGATATTTGATTTGCTGTAACCAATAAATGGAGCAAGCTAGAGCTAAGGCAAGATAGAACAGAAGTTTTCTCATTTCCAAACGAAGAGGTGATAAACGTATTTTACATTAAGCAGCGATCATGCCAATGAGATAAGCAATTCCCGCAGCGATACCCGCAATAATAAGCCAAATTACATTGAAGATCATAAAGAGCACCCGTATAAAAGGATTACGGTGATTGCGCCATTTTCGAATGATTCGTTCCACTTTAGTCGGTTCAGTATTGATTTCCTTTTGAATTCGCTCTTCTTTAACGCGTTGTTGTTCTAACTGACGTTCTAAAACAAGGTTGATAATTGCTCCACAGTGGGTGCAGTAGTCTGTATTTAGATTTTCTGTTTGGCAGTGTTTGCAAGTAATATAATGCTTACTCATGATGGCGTGTAGATTAAAAGGTAGTTGTTTTTGTGTCGTACAAAGTTGTAGCATTTTGTTTAGCATACAAAAGAGTGATTTAAGACCAAAACGGTTCTAAAATACGCCTTTTTTATGAGATGGTCTTTTTTGTGCTTTTTGAGGTAGATTTTTATACCAAATACCATCCACCAGTTCATCCAAAATTAAACCATTTCAGTTGCTCCAATGCGTTTTCAAGACATTCGAGAGGAGTATCCAACGTTGTGTTGTAGAGCAACTAAAAATAAGAGCGTTAACTGTTTTTACGCAAAATATTTGTTTTTAGCTGCGTATTGTATCTCCTTCTAGATGAATGATTTTTGATAGAAAGCGCCCTTGAGGGGTAATTACTCCCTTTTTTTTAGTGATAAATTAACGAAATAAAAATCTATTATATTTATTTAGACTAATTATAGCTTTAGTTTTCATTCCATTCTAACGAATTTATAGAATATTTTGTAAATAACAGGGCTTTGTTTTTAATTAGATTTAATATAAATAGTTTTGTAGGATAATTAAAAACACCATTTATATGAATCATTTATACACAAAACTCATTTCAAATAAGGGACAATTGCACCCCTTGTTTTCTTTGTTTAACGCGAATAGGAGTGCTTATTCGAATCAACTTTCAGTTAATTAATCACCTCAAAACAAAACACTATGTGTATCAATAAAATTAAGCGCATACTATACTTGCTCGCTTTATTTACCACAGGCTATTTTACTAGTCATGCACAGGATTTTAGGGCAGTAACTACCCAAACCTTTGACGGCGTATTTTTTGGAAATGCGGCAGCGATAAATGTCAATAACGATGCTTATCCGGATTTAATTTACTCCGGAGCAGTGGCGGGCTATACGATCGGAAATACATCTGTATTTTTAAATGAAGAAGGGCAATTTGTTCCTTTAGAAAATGAATTTTCGTTGATTATGTACTCTGCTATTGCTGTAGGAGATTTAAATGGGGATGGTTTGATGGATTTCGCCATTACAGGCCAACGACAAGAACCAGGTATTCCCCCCAACACCAAAGTGTTTGAGATCTATTATAATTTAGGAAATAATACCTTTAGAAAACGCGATGATACAGGAATTGATGCTACTACTTGGGGATCGGTTCACATTGCGGATTTAAATGGAGATGGACGTGCAGATATCTTTGTCAACGGACAAGGGGTATCGGGCAATATTTCTAAAGTATATTTTCAAGAAGAAAATGGAAGCTTTACAGCTTCTGCCACTGCTTTTGTAGGAACTTATTTTAGTGCTTCTACTATTTTTGATGCAGATGGCGACGGTACTCCTGATATCTTGATCACTGGATTTGCGCTTGTCGATGGTTCTCCTATTTCTGCTGCTTATTTATACCTCAATAAAGGCGGAGGCGTGTTTATGGAACATGAATCTGGACTTGGAGGTGTTCATTTTCCATCTATTAGTGTAGCGGATTTTGAGGGTGATGGAGATTTAGATCTTTTGATGATGGGAATTAACTTAGGATCAAATTCGAGATCACTTGTTTTGTATCTCAATGATGGTACCGGAAGTTTTACTCCTTCTTCTTTTGAGTTTGAAGGTTTAGCGGGAGGAAGTTGCGCTTTAGTAGATTATAACAACGATGGATTTTTAGATGTTTTTGCCTTTGGTGGAAACAGCAATAATGTAAACCAGTCGTATTTTTATGATAACCACAATAACGAATCTTTTACGCTCAATGAGGCCAATTCAGCGGTTGTTCCCGGACTGTACA
This sequence comes from Myroides sp. WP-1, assembly GCF_014145635.1. Lineage (GTDB taxonomy): Bacteria > Bacteroidota > Bacteroidia > Flavobacteriales > Flavobacteriaceae > Flavobacterium. Next base: position 12,665 of record NZ_JACHTC010000027.1, on the reverse strand, counting down.
ATTCGAGTGCAGTATGGTTAGACTTTGACAATGATGGCGATTTAGATTTGTTTGTTACAGGATATAATGATGGAGTGACTCAAGCGATTCTATTTGAAAATACAACCGATCCTGTTGTAACAGACGATTACTGTGCGGTTTCTGTTGAATTCGACGTTCAGCCGATTACAAAAGTTACTCTCGCAAATCTTGTAAACGAAACCGCACCTACGGTTGGAGGAACTACACCTGCTTATCTCAATTTTACCGAGATGACGGCTAATCTGCAAAAAGGAGAAACGTATACCTTGAAGGTAAAAGGAAATACAGATGGAAATTTTGAACAAGACATTCGCGTATTTATCGATTGGAATCAGGATTTCCAATTTGATATGGCTACCGAATACTATGCTGCTTCACTTGCTCCTTCAACTGGAGTAGATGACGTTGAAGCAGTATTGACCATTCGCGTTCCGGATAACGCTGTTTTGGGTGATACGCGTATTCGTATTATTAAAGATCACTGGACTGCGTATGAAGAAGATGAAATTAGCGGTTGCTTAGATGCTTATTACGGACAAATTCACGATTATACTGTAAATATTGCAGAGGCTACTGTGGAACCTGTTTGTAATAATGACGAACCAGGTATGAATCCTGGAGATACAGGTTGTGTTACTTTTGTATATAATGGTCAACAAGTAACCTATACAACCGTACGTACTGCTGATGGTGCAATTTGGCTACAACAAAACCTAGGTAGTGAGCAGGTTGCTACTACACCAACAGATCAAACGGGATATGGTGATTTATTCCAATGGGGACGTTGGGATGATGGACATCAAAATCGTAATTCACCGGTATCTTCTGTTACTGCAACACCAAATAATCCTTTGGGAGTAGGACAAAGCAACGGAGGATTTATTGTGAGTACACCTAGTTGGTGGAATAACGGTAGTACCACTGATAGATGGGAAGCGGCTACAGCAGCAGCGGTATCGGAAACCGATGGATGTGACCCTTGTAAAGCATTAGGTGAAGGATGGACGTTACCTGAACAAGCAGATTGGGCTGCTATTATTCAGGCGGAAGCCATTACGAATATTCAAACTGCTTTTGACAGTAACTTGAAATTAACCGTTGCAGGTGCGAGAGGTAGTGATGGTGTATATAGTGCAGGTGTAAGGGGATATTATTGGAGTAAAACAATATCAGATACTGATGCGACTTACGGAAAGTACTTGTACTATAGTAATTTAACAATGAATCCAAATGCAGGCGGACAAAGACAACAAGGATCTTCTATTCGCTGTATCAAAGTAGCGAAAACCGTTGTACCAACGTATTGTGAACCGGAAGTAGGTAACGGATCTTACAGCTTGCCTATTTACGAGTTTACGTTTGACGGACATACCAAAACAAGTGGTGATGCAACCAATCAAACACCTCCTTATGAAGATTTTACGACTGAAGTTTTAGAAGTAGGACAAGGTCAAACGTATGATGTCGTTGTAAAAGGAAAAACAGATGGGCAAGACAATATCTTAGTACGAGCTTATATCGATTTTAACCAAGACTTTACATTCTCTCCTGAAGAAAGTATTGAGCTCGGTTTCTTGAATAATATTGGTGGAGAAAGAGGAGAGCTTACTGCGTCGATTCAAATTCCTGCATCTGCATTAGCTGGATCAACGAGAATGCGTATCGTGAGTATGTATCACAACCCAGAAAGTACGATGGCATTTTTAGAAAATGTACCATGTCCGGTGGGTTATTATTTAGGACAGGTAGAAGATTATACGCTTACTATAAACAGTTCGGCTCCTGTAACAGCAGTAGAATTGACAACAGAAAATAATGTTCCTGCAACAATTACAACAGAACACGGTACATTACCTTTAGTGGCACGTGTATTACCTGGTGAAGCCAATCAAGCTGTTGTTTGGTCGATCACAAGTGGAGCGTCATTTGCTACTATAGATCAACAAGGAGTCGTGACGGCACTTGCCAATGGAGAGGTTAAAGTAAGAGCAACTTCGGTGCAAGATAATACCAAATATGCAGAACTGACCCTTGTAGTTGATATTGAAGCACTTCGATGCCCGCCGATGACAGTTCAGGTTGGACAAATTGGAGAAGAAAAAGCAACACTTACTATCGAATCTAATGCAACGGCTTTTGAAATTGAATACGGTGTGGAAGGATTTGAAAGAGGACAAGGAACCTCGCTTGCCATGACTACATCAACTCAACTAATTGAAGGGTTAACGGCCGAAACAACTTATGATGTATACGTTCGTGTAACAACTTGTGAGACATGGCAAAAAGTGTCATTCACCACAATTAAGTTAAAAGAACAAGTTATTTCAGTGACGGATATCACAAAAGTATATGGAGATCTTCCATTTACAGTAGGTGAAGCTAGTAGTCATTTACCCTTGACCTTTACAAGTACCAATGAGGCGATCGCCCTTGTAGAAAATGGCTTACTTACCATTAAAGGAGCGGGAACGGTTGAAATAATCGTGAACCAAGGTGGAAATAGCGAATATTTAGCAGCAGATGAGGTTCGCTTTGTATTGCAAGTAGCTAAAGCACCTTTAACTGTTCGCGCCACAGATCAAACGAAAGTTTATGATGGAGTAGTTTATACCAATTGGACGGTAAATTATGACGGTTTTGTGTACAATGAAAACGCTGGGGTATTAACTGGTGAGCTTCTTTTTAGCGGAACAGCTATAGATGCTACACAAGTAGGAGATTACCTTGTTGAAGTAGGTGGATTAGCGTCATCAAATTACGCAATTGCCTTTGAAGCTGGACGTTTTGAAATCACCAAAGCTTCATTGAACAATGTTGTATTTGAAAATGGACAATTTGACTATGATGGTACAGCTAAATCAATTTATATTACACAAAATTTACCAGAAGGGGTCACAGTAACGTATGTAGGAAACAACCAAACTGAAATAGGATCTTATGTAGTAAAAGCACTGTTACATGGTGGAATAAATTACCAAGATAGAGAACTAGAAGCAAGGATGATTATTCGCCATCAATTAGCAGGTTTGGTATTTGAAAGTGCTGTTTTTGAATATGATGGTACAGTGAAATCACTCGCTGTTCAAGGCGAATTACCAGAAGGAGTAACGGTATCTTATACCAATAACGAAAAAATTGATGCTGGAATTTATCGCGTAACAGCTACAATTTCTGGTGGTGAGCGTTATGGAGATCTAGTGTTAACAGCTGATTTAACTATTACAAAAGCGAGAATTGAAGGAATTATATTCGAGGATAAAACTTTTGTATACGACGGAACTCCAAAATCGATTTATGTAACGGGATCTATTCCACGTGGAGTAACTGTGGAGCACGTAAACAATGGTAAGATCGATGTAGGAAGCTACCAAGTAGAAGCCAAAGTTAATGGTGGAATCAATTATATCAATCAGCATTTGACAGCAACACTAACTATTGTGAAAGCGAATCAAACGCTTGTTTTTGATGAACTTACGACACTTATTTTAGATGAAACAGACGATTTTCAACTGCAAGCAAGAAGTAACTCTTCTTTACCAATACAGTATACGTATGCGTATACGGGTACAAAACCAGCAGCAGAAGTAAGTGAATCGGGATGGGTGACACTTAAAAAAGTTGGAGAAATTACAATCACGGCGAATCAAAAAGGAGATAAAAACTACCATGATGCAATAGCAGTCACTCGTACATTGCGTATCGTAAATAATGATGCAACAATTCATGACTTGTGGATTGACAACGAGGCGTATCAAGTAGAACAAAAAGAAATCTATTACTTTATTGATTGTAATGATTTAAAAACAGAGGTAAGCATTAAAATTGGAGTAGACGAAGGAGCTCAAGTGGACCCAACCAATGAGTTTGTTATTCGCGTTCCAAAACCAGGTATTTACAAACACACTATAACGGTGACCGCTCAAAACGGAAAAGTAAAGGAGAACTATGTGATCATTGTAGAAAAAGCATTTGCCTTTAACGAAATTGCACATAAGAAATTCAATAATACCTTATTGATCAACAAAAATCCACAAACCAATGGTGGATATCACTTTGTGGGATTCCAGTGGTTTAAAAATGGTGATCTAGTTTCTGAAGAGCAAGTATATTCTGTAGGAAATACAGGTTTTCTTGATTATAGAGATGTTTATCATGCGATAGTAACTACGAAAGAAGGAGAGCAAATTCACGTATGTCCAATGGTGGAAATACAAGATCGCGCTAAAGAGATTAAGTTGTATCCAAATCCGGTAGTTTCTGGTCAGAAAACAACCTTGTCTGTGCGTGTATCTGGAATTGAATTAAAAGGAATTCCAGTTCAAATCTACAATCTTGGCGGACAGCTGTTGCACACGGTATTCATGGAAGGAGAAATTACAGAAATCAATTTGCCACAAAGCATACCTAGTGGTATGTATATGGCTGTATTCGAATTAAATGGTCAAAAAGAATCAATCAAATTTGCAGTAAAGAAGTAAGATGAAAACAATAAAAATAACAAGTTTGGCTGTTTGCTTGCTTTTGGGAGTAAGCACTACTAAGGTCATGGGACAAGAAATAGAATTTGCTGTTTTAGGAGGTTTAACCGGATCTAAAACACCAAGTACGAGTATTAGTAATGGACATACACTTGGATTTTCAGCACTTTATTTGCATCCCATCAAACACAATCTTTCTTTTGGGGCTGGATTGGAGTTTGGAGCATATCGCGTTACTAAAGAACTGAATAATTATAAAGGAGCAGTTTCGTCTATTGACGGACAAGGAGATGCCTTTGAATTTCGCTATACTATGGCGAAATTCAAGGAAGATCTCAGCGGAAATTATTTGAGTATTCCCCTAAAAATACAATACGAAGGACCAACATTGGGAAGTGAAAACCTCCGTTTGTATGCTGCCGTAGGACTGAAATACCAGATGTATTTTAAAGCGAATTCAAAACGTACCATAGAAGATTTGCAGACAAGTGGGTATTATCCACAATGGGATGCTGAATTGTTTGGACCTAAAGTAGTTGGCTTCGGAAAATTGGGCGATAAAAGTGAAGAAGAAAAACTCAAAATGAATAACGGCTTTTTTGTTTTAGGAGAAGTAGGAGTGAAGTATACCTTATCTGAAGACCAATCACTGTATATTGGTATTTATGGAGATTGTGATTTGGCCTCTACAAACAAAGAAAATACGGCATTATTGACGTATAAAAATGGCGAAAAGATCAATAGCGCGTTAGGAGGAGAGCACGATTCGTACAAATTACGCCTTTTTACTTTGGGCATCAAACTAAAATATAGTTTCGATTTGTAGGTCTTTGTTGGATCTATTCTGAACAAAAAAAAAGCTTGAGTGTTACACTCAAGCTTTTTTTATTTGAAATAGTTTGATCGCTTATTTTGCTTTTAAATTTGTTGCAACACCGATTCGATTCCACGCATTAATGGTCACCATACACATCAATAATTGGGCGAGATATTTTTCGTCAAAGAGCGCTGTTGCTTTGGCATAAAGTGCATCGTCAATTCCTCCTTGGTGTATAAAGGTAACAGCTTCTGTTAGTGCGAGAATCACTTCTTCCTCTGCGGTAAATAAGGTCGTTTCTCTCCAACCAGCAAGAACAAATAAACGACGAGGATCCTCTCCATATGCTAAAGCATCTTTGCTGTGAATATCCAAACAATAGCCACAACCATTTAGTTGTGAGGCTCTAATTTTTATTAGCTCTTTATGGGTGTTGGTAAGTAAAGAAGTGTTGAGGTAATTCTCCAAAACTAGCATTCCTTCATATGCTTTGGGATCTAAATTGTAAATGGGTTTTCTGTTTGACATCTTGTTCTATTTTTTAGTTAGGTCAAAGTTAAAGCTTGACAAACAGAGAAAACTTCAACAGGTTTAAGAAAATCGCTTCTTCTTAATTTCGCTGAGATATTCTGGACTAAATCCCAAATAAGAAGCAATCAAATATTGTGGTATACGCTGTACAAAGGCAGGAAATTGTTCTTCAAAGTGAAAGTAGAGTTCTTCACGGCTCAATTCATACAAATACATCAATCGATGTTGGGCCGCACCATAGGCTTTTTGAAAAATAGAGCGAAAGTATTTTTCCATTATGGGATGCATAAGGAGAAGGGCTGTAAAATTAGAACTAGTTATGCGAAGAATTTCCGTTGGCTCTACTGCTTGTATATAAAAATCACTTGTTTTTTGTTGTTCAAAAGATAGAAAGTCTGTCAACCACCAATTTTCAATGGCGAAATCTACCGTCTGTTCTAAACCATTCTTCTTAATATAGTAACTTCTTAAACAACCTTGAACAACAAAACACAAAACATCACATGGTGCATCTGATTCTTGTATATATCCCTTTTTTGGGACACTTTCGAAGGTGAAGAAAGAGCGTATAGATTCCCTTTCTGTTAGAGCTAAAGTTCCTGTGAATTGCTCAATATGATCAAGTAAAGCCATCTCGTTTTTCATAACCTAACATTTTTTAGCGGTAGTGAAAGTTAAAGATAGATAATTTATTTCGCCAGAGCATGTAGGAAAATAGGTTTAGAATGAAAGTAATAACATTTTTTTTGTTAATAATATCTTATAATGTGTTGTCGTTTTTACTTTTTCTTATTGTTAAAAGTAATTTTCAAGTTAGTAGATGTCTATATTAATGATTTTTTGACTGACAAAAAATGTTTTTTTGCACATTATCTGTACTTTTTTTTCTTTTTTTTATGTTTAAGTATGGATTATAGTTTATTGAATTGCATCTTTTTCGTTTTTGCTGTTTTGTGACTTTTTTTAGGGTTTTAGTCTAAAATTGTGAAATAGTAAAGTGGAATTGTGGTATAAGAATATTAAATTATGGAATTTAAAGGCTTACATGTTGTTAGAAGTGAAAATAAAGGTGAACTGATCTTTTTTGGTCTCCTCTCAGTTTTAATCCTCCTGTGTGTGTTTTTGTTTCGCCCCATTATGCTTCAGGTGAATTCAACTATTTTTATTGTTGTGATCAATAGTATTTTGATTGCCTTTGCGTCAAAATTAATTAATAAAACATTGAAAAATGAAGTGTATAAATTGATCGTAATTGGATTTAATTTACTGCTACTTGAGCTGTTATTTCAAGAGAAAAAAAGCATGATCTTTTTTATGTTCAATTTTTATTCAATCATGTACGGGGTGTTGTTTATTTTTTACTTTAAGCGCTTTTCGATTTTGATCAGTGAAATTAGAAGCTACGTATACTTTGTCAATTGCTTTCTATTTCTATACTTTTTATTGATCAATATAGAGTTAATATTCCTTCATTTTTTTAATGGAAAATACACCAATCAGTTGAGTTACCTGTACATAGGAATAAAGTGTATTCTACTTTTTATATCCGTATTAACTCTTTTTCAAGGTATTGCAAATCAGTTAATTAGAAAAGGCAAGTCTTAAGTACTAGAAGAGAGCGTTTGGGCTAGTACTTTTTTAAGTCCAATTCAAATTTTGCTGAGGCATATACTAATTTGGTTCGAAAAAGTTGAAAAGAATAAGTTGAGGTGTGCAATATCAACAAAGGATGTTACAGAAAATATACCCGTTTTTGATTAACCATTTCACAGTATAAAAATAAGGTGTAGTATAAGTAGTACACCTGAAAAAATAAAATATATCCCCTTTGTATTATGAATTTAATCGTTTTTGTTGTTTTTAGTTTTGTTGGTTATTTTTTGATGTTTGGTCTGTGTAAAGGTTATACCACTTTGCGCACAAATATCAGTTTTATTTGTGCAATACTGGTGCTTTCTTCTTTAGTAATTTATGGTCTGTCAATGTATGAAGAAACATGTAATATTCCGGTAGGAAGTGTTTTGAGTTTGATTTTGGGGCCTTTATTACTCTTGCTAACCGTTGAACAACAAAAATATGAACGCTATTATCTCTGTTTTACCTTATTTTTTATAGTCTTGGTTATAGGAAGTGTGTTGGTATATCTTTATGTTCCAACTCACATCGAACAAGTTGAAGAAACTGCATTAAAGATGAATTTTTTAAACTGTTTAGGATTTGGTAGTTATGGTTACTTAAACTATATCAATAAAAAAAAGAATACAAAAGATCAAGAAGTGGCCATTTTATGCTACGTTGTATTGCTGTTTTTAAGCACCTTTTTTTTTAGTGCTATTTTACTTCGTGAGATAGAATATTTTATTGACGTAAATGTGCTATTTCTCATGTTTGGCTTGAGTGTTATTTTTTTTTCTTTCTTGTATGAATGCACAATCTGGCTAACGGTGAAGGAAAAGGAATTAAATCAAACCTCAAACAAACTGAAATGGAAGTACTTTCAGGAAACGAATGTTATTTTAGAAAAATCAGGGACTAAACTAGACGAAAAAAAAATGAAAAAGGAGAACCTAAAACAACTTAATACAGATTCTTTTGCAATTGATCCAAAGGTAGTAAAACAAGTATTGTATGTAAACCTAATAGAAACAGGGCTTTTCTTGGATAATAATCTGACACTTACTAAACTAGCAGAATTGACACAACTCAATAAAGGAAAACTAAATGATTATTTTAAAAACTCAGAGTCTATGAGTTTTAAGCAGTACATCAATCGACTAAAGGTTGAGCATGCTATTAATGTCATACGAGAAAGAGAAAAGAATATTACAGTTGAAGAACTAACGTTTGTTTGTGGTTTTAATACACGTTTATCGTTTTATCGTGCGTTTGTCTATTTTTATGGGTTCGCTCCATCTGAACTCTTGAGTGATTAATTTGCGGCACTAATCAAACTCAATACCTTATATAATACGAAGTCGTATATGAACGAATACGCAAAAAATAAACGAAAAATACGCGAAGTATGCCAAAGTCAAAGTACAAGCATCACAACGAAAGCTGTACAAAAGTTGGGGAGATAGTCAAATGGCGATTGATATATAATAGAATAGGCGGTATGATAAATAACAAAACTTATTATTCACGGTGCGTGTCTAAAAAAAAAATAGATTCTTTACAATAAAGGATCTATTTTTTTTTAAACGGAAAAAACAAATAGATAGCGAATAAAAAAAGATTTGTTCAGATTGAAAGTCCACAACAAAACACTTCACATACCCGCTCTTTTTACTATGCGATCAACTCCATCGATCGGTGTAAAAAACAAGTTACACAGCGATGCTTTTCTTTTTGGGATGAACGAATTGTGAAAAACAGGTATCATTTTAGGATGGAATTGAAAAATAGAGGCCAATTTGAGTGCTCGTCGTAAAAGAAAATAGAAAAAGTGGACAAGAATTGGAGAAATTAGAAACTCAATTTATTTATGGTTTGCTGTGTTTGAATGAGGAATACAATCAAGAAAAATGAAAAAATACAAGTGTGTAACAAGCAAAAACAAAAAGTATTTTTAAAAAGAAAGGAAAGATTAAACGCGAAGTTTTGATCCAGTTGAAAGGTTCTTTTTTTTACAAAAGTTAAAACTAGTTTCAATTAGTTTGTTTGATGTCGTCGCAAAGTCAGTGATATTTAAATTAACATTTTTAGTATTTAAGTTTGGTTTACTCTATGTTTTTAGCGAAAAGCAGATAAAATCAAGAGGTGTCATAGGGGTTTTTTTAGACCTGATTTTGAATAATGAAAAATAATAAAAATGATATGAAAAAGCAACTATTATCAATTGCTGTTTTGCTCTTGGCATCGACAACTTTTGCGCAAGTGGGTATTGGAACTACTACCCCTAGTAAATCAGCGGAACTTACGATGGTATCCAATGATAAAGGAGTGTTGATTCCTTCTATTGCATTGAAGAGCACAACAGATCAAACTACAATTACAAATGGTAATGTAGAGAGTTTATTGGTTTATGCCAATATGAAACTAGGGGATGTTAGTCCTGGTTTTTACTATTGGAACAAAACAAAATGGGTACGTTTAGTGTCGAATATTGAAGTTGTCAATGAGGTGATTAGCAATTTTACTAAAGTCATTAGTGATGAAACTGTTCTTCAAGAAATAGAAGAAATTATTCAAACACAACAAGGAATTGTACACTTTGATGGTGAAACGCTGACCTATAGAGATGAAGAAGGATCGGTACAAGAACTCGATTTTTCGGAAATTGTCAAAGCGAAGGAGACCTTGACAACCTTGAACAACAACAATAATGGAACGTATACGTATACCTCAGAAAACGGTACGCAAACCCTTATTAATGTACCTCAATCCGTAAGTGAACAGTTTGAAACAATCATCGGTAACGCTCAGGTGCAAGAAATCTTAAACCAGCATATCGCTTTACATAGTGGAAATGTTTCCTATACCGGAACTTCATTTACTTACCTCAATGAAGAAGGATCTGTACAAGAACTCGATTTCTCGGAAATTGTCAAAACGAACGAAACAACTACTCAGTTGGTCAATAACAACAATGGAACATTTACCTTTTATAACGAAAGAGAAATAGATCTTTCCGGTATTCCCATGGCCAACACAGGAACTACATTTACTATTCCAGAATTGGTAACACACGACTTAACAAACGTCTTTACGTTTGATGATGGTACCAAGACACAGGCAAATTGGAAATACGAAGCCATGGTAGGACAAAACTCAGGCAATGGGTATTATTTTACAAATGCAACACCTCAGACTTTATTTACGCTGTATTTTCCGGTTATAAATGACAAACCAGCTTCAACAAAATATTTAAATATAGAACTAGAAGTTGAAGGAAAGCTAACAACTATAGGTGATGCGGTGGCCAATTTTGAAGTAGAAACACTAGTAGATGTGTTTGTTTATGTCAACAATGTGCAGGTAAAAAGTTTTGTTTCCAAATACTATAGGATAGGAGGATCAATTAGAGGCATTAATGCTATTGGAGAAGGATTTATAGGAACAGTTATTCTTCCTGCTACTTTACCATTATCACCTACCACTAATAAGCTAGAGATTAAAGCTAAACCTAGAACGAGTAATTTTCATAGAAACTTTGGGTCAACGGATGGTTTCTTTAGGAGAGGAATGAATGCCTTCTCTTTATCTATGGGGCAGAATGTTATAGTTCAACTTTTCGAAAAATAGTAAATTATGAAAAGATACTTACAATTATTTGTGTGTTTTTTGGTTGGAGCACTGCCTGTTATAGGGCAGTCTCCTTACCAAAATACGATGGTCAATCAAGGAACATTGACTATTAGTAAAGAGGCAGTGGTTAGTACCAGCTATGATTTTGACAATAAGGAGAGTGGGGTAGTTCAAAGCGATGGAGCCACCTATTACTATCGAAATTTTAACAACGATAATTTATATTATCCCAGTACTGGTTCAACCAGTGCTCATGCTGTATTTACTCCTTTAGAAGAAGGAGAGGAAGGAGTTCAGCTTATTTCAGGAAGTAAACCTTCGGAGTTTTATCGCGTAACGCTGAATAATCCAACTCCAGTGAAGGGTTTTGACCTAACAAACGAGATGAATGTCAAAGGCAGTGTAGATTTTCAACGCGGCATTATGCACGTTGATTCCCTTCAAGGTATGTTGACATTTCACCCTGGTGCTCAAGCGATAGATCCTAGCGATCAGAGTCATGCAGATGGCTATGTGGAAAAGATAGGTAAAGATTCCTTTACATATCCAATCGGAGATAAAGGGCTTTATCGTCCTGCTCGTATTTCTTCTCCACCCACTGAGAAAGATATCTATCAAAGTAAGTATGTTTTGGAAGACCACCAATTTTTTAAGAGCCATAGTGCAACTAGTACCTCTATTATATTACTGAATACCCAAGAATATTGGAAGGTAGAAAAGCCGTCAGCTAGCAGCGGAGATATCATGTTGACCTTGAGTTGGGATGATCGCACTACTTTGTCCGATCTTTTGACTGATCCCGAAGAGCGCTTGCACATTGTCCGTTGGGATGAAAAGGAAGAGTTATGGGTTGATGAAGGAGGTATTGTTTCTGTAGATAGCAAAGAAGTTACGACACCATCTCACGTAAAAGGCTACGGGTATTTCACATTAGCGAAGGTTGATGTTCGCTTGGCAGATAAGGATTTGGTGGTTTACAACTTAGTTACACCAGATGGCGATGGGAAGAACGATTATTTTCTCATCGACAATTTACACCGATATCCGAATAATCGAGTAGAGATTTACAATCGCTGGGGTGTTAAGGTTTATGAAGCAAGTGGCTATGGAAGCTCCGATACTGTATTTAAAGGCTACTCCGAAGGCCGTACAACGGTAAATAAGAACGAGTATCTTCCAAGTGGTACGTACTACTATATTTTGACTTACGAGAAGAGTGATAAGAATGGTTCTCGCACAATTAAGAAATCGGGATACCTGCATTTAGAGACGAATTAAAACATAGATTATAGTGAAAAAGAAGATATATTTTGGGATCAGTTTAGGGTTACTAGCCTGTTTTTCCCACCCCATGCAAGCTCAACAAGATCCCCAATACACGAATTACATGTACAATCACGGAAACATCAACCCTGCCTATGCAGGTAGTCGTGAAGGACTTGCCGTTTTCGGTTTGTATCGCACCCAATGGGTAGGTTTGGAAGGAGCCCCCAAAACGGCGACTTTATCCGTAGATAGTCCTTTGGGTCGTTCGGGCTTAGGTTTAGGTGTAAACTTTACCAATGATCGCC
>NZ_JACHTC010000026.1 GCF_014145635.1 Myroides sp. WP-1 | reverse complement strand
CAGATTAAGTGGATTGAAAATAAACTCAATAATCGACCTCGTAAAAGACTTGGATACCTCACGCCAAACGAAAAATTTAAACAAATTATTAATCAGAATTCTGTTGCATTTGCAAGTTGAATTCAGCCATCATTTCTTTAAGGGATAAAATTCTTTGTGATTCTTTTCCTCTTGTATCAAGTCACCACTATCATTATTATGTATATTTGTTAACAGTTATGAATCAAACCAACTTCAAACCAGCAACAAATGGAAATTTACGCTAAGAGACAAGCGCTCTTTCAACATAAATACAATGAAATTCGAAAAAAATATAAAGTAGTAGGAGCCTTGCGTTTACTTGCGTTTTTGGGCATCGTATACTGTTTTTATTTGTCTGTATCTCGTGGAGATTATCAGTATTTGTATGTAACGGGAGGACTTGTAGTCGTCTTCTTGATTTTTCTGCGTATTCACGCTTCTTATTCATGGAAAATGCGTTATGCCGAAGCCTTAATGCAAATAAATAAAGAAGAAGATCAATTTGTAAAGCAAGATCAATGGGTATTTGAAGATGGTGCTGAATTTCACACTCCAGATCACCCTTATGCCTATGACTTAGATATTTTTGGACCTAAATCTATTTATCAATACCTCAATCGAACAGCTTCGTATAAAGGAAAAGAATATTTAGCGACCCTTTTAAAAAGCAGAAGCAACAAAGAGGATATACTCAAAAACCAAGAGGTAATTAAAGAGTTATCTCAAAAGGTAGAATGGAGACAAGAGATTTATGCCTATAGTAAATTATCAAATCTAAGTAAAGACGCCTATTTGCGCTTAAAAGCATGGAGTGAATCCAAAGTCAATGAATTGAGCAAGGTTTCTTTAGTGCTCGCCTATGTTTTGCCTTTGATTTTTGTCGTTGCTTCAATTGGATTCTTTATCGATTCCAGCAATATTGTTTGGGGATATATCGCGTCGACAGTTTTTTCTTTCAATCTAATTTGTGCGTTGTCTAAAGTACGCGCTATTCAAGTGGAACTCGGTGGAGTAGAGAAAATACACGAAACCATTGAGAGCTATAGCTCGATTATTAAGCGCATTGAAAAAGAAGAATTCGCTACAACACGAATGAAAGCGTACTTAAAAGAAATCAAAAGCGATTCTTTTAAAGCAAGTGCGGAGTTGAAAAAATTATCCCGTCTATTTGAGCAATTGGAAACGGTAGCGAACTTGTTTGTTTCAATTTTGTTCAATGGTTTGTTTCAATTTCACGTACACGTCTTGCACAAATTCTTGAAATGGAAAAAAGAAAAAGGTGGGTTAGTACTGACTGTAATTGATATCGTAGGAGAAGTAGAAGCGTTTAATTCTCTCGGGAACTATTCATATAACAACAGAAGTTACACCTTTCCTGTAGTAAACGAAACTAAAAAAATGTCTTTTCAAAATTTAGGACATCCTTTGATCCATGCGAAAAAACGCGTGACCAACGACATTGATTTCTCTAACCAACGTTTTGTGATTCTAACTGGATCTAATATGTCGGGAAAAAGTACGTTTTTAAGAACTATAGGAGTGAACTTAGTTTTAGCGGGTATTGGAGCGCCAATTTGCGCAACCAAAGCGACTTTCTTTCCACTTCCTTTACTCGTTTCTATGCGATTGACCGACTCTTTAGAAGACAGTGAATCTTACTTCTATGCAGAGGTGAAACGCCTAAAAATGATTATCGAACAAGTACAACGTGAATCGTGTTTTGTTTTGTTGGACGAAATCCTGAGAGGAACAAACTCAGACGATAAACAAAGTGGAACCATAGGCGTAATTCTCAAATTAATTAGAGAACAAACGTATGGAATGATCGCTACCCACGATTTAGAGGTGTGTAATACAACGCACGATCATCCTGAAATTTTGATGAATAAGTGCTTTGAGGTAGAAATTAAAAATGACGATTTACATTTTGATTACAAAATAAGAGATGGAATTTGCCAAAATAAAAATGCGACCTTCATCATGAAAAAAATGCAGATTATTGATAGTTAGTTATCTGTTATCAGTAGGTTTTTCTGAAATAGGAGATGTTTTCTTTAAATGACAAACACCAAACGACAAACATAAATTTTGCAAAAAAACAAAAAAGGCTCTTCATTGCAATGAAGAGCCTTTTTTTATGTAGTAATTAGTTTGTTACAATTTAGAAACCAATGTATTGATTAGATCGCGAGCAATAGGTTCAGCTGCCTGTACTGCTTTTAAAACTTCGTCGTGGTTTACATCGGCGATTCCCTCTTCATTACCCATGTCGGAAATAACAGAAATACCGAAAATTTTCATATCCATGTGTCGGGCAACAATTACCTCAGGTACAGTAGACATTCCTACACAATCTCCACCTACAGCTTTTACCATTTTGTATTCTGCTAACGTTTCAAAAGTAGGTCCTTGTAATCCGTAATAAACCCCTTCTTTAATATCGTAGTTTTTTGCTTTGGCAATCGTTTTCGCTTGTTCGATAATGCTTTTGGTGTACACTTCGTTCATATTGACAAATCGAGGGCCAAAACGCTCGTCATTATGACCGCGTAAAGGGTGATCAGGGAAAGCGTTGATGTGATCTTTGATGATCATAATGTCACCCACTTTAAACGTAGGATTAACTCCTCCAGAAGCGTTTGAAACAATTAGAGTATCTACACCTAAATATTTCATTACACGAATAGGGAATACAGTCGTTTTAATATCATATCCCTCGTAGTAGTGAAAACGACCTTGCATAGCAACAATCTTCTTACCTCCTAAAGATCCAAAAATCAAAGCACCTTTGTGCCCTTGAACAGTTGATACTGGAAAATTGGGAATATCAGCATACGAAATTTCATGTTCGATGGCGATATCCGCGGTTAGATTCCCTAAGCCAGAACCTAAAACAATACCGATTTCAGGTTTAAAATTGGTTTTTTCAATGATGAATTGAACGGTTTCTTGTACTTTCTCCCACATAGTTTAAAATTTTAGTATCAAACGCCTCACTGTTATTTAGGAATGCAGTTTGAATAGGTAAATAAAATAATTGGCTTTCAGGAAGAAGACCTTGGAGTCGAACATAATCCTTTTCCGTCGTGATGATTTTCTTTCCTTGTGCTTTATTCAAAATTAGTTCAATGTCAGTAGACGAAAAATGATGATGGTCAGGAAAAGTTAAACACAATGTATCTTCTTTTTTGAGGTGATCAAAAAAAGATTGTGGTTTTGCAATACCTGCCACTAAGATAAAATCGTCCTGAATTAGTTGAGTAACCTCCACTGAATCAGACTTTGAATATGCAATTTTACTAAAATCAATATACGTAAAAAAAGACAATTGTCCTTGCTTTAGATGTAATTCTTGTGTTATGCTTTTTTGTTTTGCTTCGCTGAGGTCCTTGGGACACTTTGTAATGACGATGATATCAGCGCGTTTCGCTCCTTTTCTCGATTCGCGTAAATTTCCAGTAGGTAGTATAAAATCCTTAAAATACGGATCGTCATAGGTGGTGAGTAATATGTATAATCCTCCTTGAAAAGCTAAGTGCTGAAAGGCATCATCTAGCAGAATTACTTCCGTATTAGGTTTGCGTTGCAAGATTTTTTCTACCCCGTTCACGCGCTTAGCATCCACAGCAACGTCGATGTTGTCAAACTTGCAGTGGTACTGAAAGGGTTCATCGCCAATCTGTTCCATGGTCGTATCTGCATCAGCCAAAAAGAAACCTTCACTCTTTCTCTTATACCCTCGACTCAAAGTCGTGGTTTGGTACTGATCTTTTAGTAAGCGAATGATGTATTCCACCATCGGCGTTTTTCCCGTTCCCCCCACACTGAGGTTTCCCACCACAATAGTAGGTATAGCATAGGAGGTACGCTTGAAGATAGCTATTGTATAAAACCAATTTCGTATATTGGTAATCAAACCATACAAAATGGCAAAGGGAAAAAGAAGGATACGCAGTAATTTCATCCTACGAAAGTATCAATTTTTTTATCTTTGAAAAAGAAATAAGTAATAGAACAGAGTGATACAGCATATGAAAGTAAAAAATATTATTCCCATTTTAGAAGAATTAGCACCTTTAGGCTATGCAGAAGATTTTGACAATGTTGGTTTGTTGGTTGGTAATTATGAGCAGGAAGTAAGTGGGATCTTAGTTTGTCACGATGCTTTAGAAACCGTAGTAGAAGAAGCGATAGCACAAAAATGTAATTTGATTGTTTGTTTTCATCCCATTCTATTTTCGGGATTAAAGAAAATTACAGGGAAGAATTACGTGGAGCGTGCTGTCATCAAAGCCATCAAGAATGATATAGCAATTTATGCGATTCACACCGCTTTGGATAATCACCAAGAAGGGGTAAACAAAATATTTTGCAATACCTTGGGGTTGGAAAATACCCGTATTTTGATTCCTAAAGCCAATTACATTCAGAAATTAGTAACCTATGTACCTATACAAGAGACAGAAAAGATACGTCAAGCGTTGTTTGCTGTTGGAGCTGGGGCAATAGGCAATTACGATCACTGCAGCTTTGTGTCAGAAGGAAAAGGAAGTTTTAGAGGAAATGAAAAGAGTAATCCCGTACTTGGTCAACCAGGGATTGAGGAAATCGTTGGGGAACACAAAGTGGAGGTTATCTATGAAAAGCACTTACAAGGAAAGATTCTCGCTGCTTTGTTTCAGGCTCATCCTTATGAAGAAGTAGCCTATGAAATTTATAACCTCGAAAATACTTTGCAAAATGTAGGGATGGGAATGATTGGCGAATTCAAAGAGCCAATGGAAGAAACAGCCTTTTTGCAAATGGTAAAAGACAAAACGGGAACAGGTGGAATTCGTCATAGTGCCCTTTTACATAAGCCTATTCAAAAAGTTGCTGTACTAGGCGGTTCAGGAAGTTTTGCCATAAAAGCGGCTTTACAGCAAAAAGCAGATGCATTTATTACCGCAGATTTAAAATATCATCAATTTTATGAAGCTGAAAATCAGCTTGTTTTAGCTGATATAGGTCATTTTGAGAGTGAAAGATACACAAAAAATTATATAGTTGAGTTTCTTTCAAAAAAAATGCCTAATTTTGCAGTTATTTTATCAACAGTAAATACGAATCCAGTTAACTACTTATAACGATGACAAAGAAAAAAGAATTAACGGTTGAAGAGAAATTAAGAGCGCTTTACGACTTACAATTGATTGACTCAAGAATCGATGAAATCAGAAATATGAGAGGAGAGCTACCTCTTGAAGTTGAAGATCTAAAAGACGAAGTTGCTGGACTTAACAAACGCTTAGAGAAACTTCATGCAGATTTAAATAGCATCGAAGCTGGTATTAAAGAAAAAAAATCAGCTATTGAAGAGTTTAAAGAAGCTATCAAAAAGTACACTGAGCAACAAAACGAAGTGAAAAATAACAGAGAATTCAACTCTTTAGAAAAAGAAATTGAGTTCCAAAAGTTAGAAATCGAGCTTGCTGAAAAACACATTCGTGAAATGAAAGTGAGCATCGAGAATAAAAAGAGCAATATTGCACAAACAGAAGAGCGTTTAACAGGGCGTAATGAACACTTAATGCACATTGAAGCAGAGTTGAAAAACATTATGTCAGAAACAGAACGCGAAGAGCAAACGTTGTTAGCTAAATCGGATGAATTCAAACAAGATATCGAAGAGCGTTTATTAAATGCTTATTTGAGAATCAGACAAGGAGTGAAAAACGGATTAGCAGTAGTATCTATTGAAAGAGGAGCTTCTGTAGGATCGTACTTCACTATTCCACCACAAACGCAAGTAGAGATCGCTGCGCGTAAAAAAATCATCACAGATGAACACAGTGGACGTATTCTTGTTGATAGCGCTTTAGCTGAAGAAGAAAGAGAAAAAATCGATGCTATCATAGCAAGTTTAAAATAATATAAAGCCTCTTTTAAGAGGCTTTTCTTTTTTATGGAAAAAGTAGTTGGTGCCCTTATTAATGTTGTGAGCTTGTTTTCTATGCCTACTGCCTTGCATTGGGTTCATCGGCTATTTTCTACTCCGCGTAAAGGTAAATTAAACGCAAAGGATTTACCTTTATTCTTAACGCAAGCACATCTCGGATACTTTTGGTATAAGAAGAACAAAGTGTACTATTACCAATGGAACGCAACCCAAACACAATTGCCATTAGTTTTACTCATTCACGGATGGGAAAGCAATAGCGCCCGATGGGAAGCGTTGTGTACAGCCTTAGACGGACAATTTCGATTTGTTGCTGTAGATGCTCCAAGTTTAGGACAGAGTTATGGTAAAAATTTAAGCGTTAAGAATTACCAAGAAGTAATTGATATAGCACTTCATACTTTTCAACCTTCCTTTGTAATTGGGCATTCGTTAGGGGCATTCGCACTGTTTCAACAACTAAGTGAAACCAATTATCCTTGGCTTAAAAAGGCCGTCATTTTAGGGGCTTTTGATCGCTTTGAAGTTATTCTCTCGCATTACTATCATCTGTTGGGCTATTCTAAACGCGTCAAAGAAGCGTATCACTCCTATATAGAGCATCTGATCAACAAACCACTAATCGCTTATTGCAGTGCAGAAGCGGTGCAATTTGTCGATGTTGAGGTACTGTGTATACACGATAAAGAAGATCCTCAAGTTTCTTATGAAGAAGCACAGCGTTTTCATCAAGCTTTACTGCAGAAAAACAACGTGGTTCTGTCAACTGAAAATTTAGGACATAGTTTGCAAGATGAAACAGTTTTCTTTACAATTCAAACCTTTTTGCGTTAGAACGTATTTCGATGTGTAAGTAACGAAATTTATTATTTACTTTTGCCCTATGGAAAATCAAGAAACGCGTTTAAACAAATATTTATCCGAAGTAGGATACTGTTCAAGAAGAGAAGCAGATCGCTTAATTGAGGAGGGACGCATTACCGTAAACGGAAAACAACCCGAACTGGGTTTGAAAGTGACTGATGCAGATGAAATTCGCGTCAATGGCAAGTTAATTCGTCAAACGGATGAAGACTTTGTGTATCTAGCTTTTAATAAACCTGTGGGCATAGAATGTACGACAAATAAAAAAGTAAGAGAGAACATCGTTGATTATATCAATTACCCCAAGCGTATTTTTCCTGTCGGTCGTTTGGATAAAGACAGTGAAGGATTGATTATCATGACCAATGACGGTGATATTGTCAATAAAATTTTACGCCAAAAAAACAATCACGAAAAAGAGTATATCGTTACAGTAAATAAACCGATTACAGATCGTTTTATTCAACGTATGGGACAAGGAGTACCAATCTTAGATACCATCACCAAAGAATGTAGAGTGGAGCGTATTAGTCGTTTCGTTTTCCGCATCTTTTTAACGCAAGGACTCAATCGCCAAATTCGACGCATGTGCGAGTATTTCGACTATGATGTTGTCTCGTTAAAACGCATTCGAATTATTAATATTAGCCTTGATGTACCTGTAGGACAATATCGCGAAATAACAGCCGCTGAATTGGCAGAATTAAATAAATTGATCGCCCCTTCAAGTAAAACAGAAGAAGCTAGTTTGGTTGATGGACAAAGACAACAAGAGCAAAACAATACACAAACAAATACATTTCAACACGAAGAGCGAAGACCTAAAAAGAAGTTCGACAGAGAGCGAAATAGTTCTAAAAAAACAGGTCCAACACTTAGAAATGAACGAATTTCAAGACGAAGAGAGAATTAATTTATTAATTCTCTTTTTTGTTTTTTACTACTAGATTATTAGATTTTCTTCCTTTTTATTTTTCTTTATTTGATCATTTGAACTACTCGGTTCACTATTCTCATTGAATAAAATCCATTATTTAAATTTAGACTAATTTATTTTTATATATGTTAAAAAAGTCTATATATTTGCATCTGTTTATAATAAGTCTAAATAAAAATATAGTGATAGTTCGCTATAATATCATGAGTCAATGAGAAAATTTCTACTACTAACTGCGTGTGTTTTAGGTTCTTTATACGGAACATATGCACAACATAAACCGACTGCTATTTCGGGTGTTGTACAAGATGAAAAGGGAAGCCTTATCGATTTTGCTACGGTTGTATTGATCGATACGAAAAAAAGTGATTTAACGAATGAACAAGGAGAATTTAAGCTAAAAATGGGGGCTGGAGGTACTTATAAGTTGCAAGTTCAACATGTGAGCTATGAATCTACTGTACTTGTAGTGAAGGTAGAAGAAGGAGAACACCTGAGAAAAAGCATCACACTAAAAGCAAAGGAATCGGTTTTAGATGATGTTGTTTTACAGGTAAAGAGTCCTGTTGAAAAAGTGAGAGAATCTGCTTACAATGTCATTGCCATCGATGCCAAACCATTGTATAATTCATCTTTAGATGTATCTGGGGCACTAGATCGAGTATCAGGTGTAAAGGTGAGAAAGGATGGAGCGGAAGGTTCTGATTATACGTTTTCGATGAATGGTTTCAGCGGTCGCCACATTCGTTTTTTTATGGATGGTGTGCCTATGGAAGGTTTTGGTAGTGAGTTTAAAATAAATAATTTACCGATTACTATGGTAGATCGAATTGAAGTATACAAAGGAGTTGTTCCTGTAGAGTTTGGTTCGGATGCCTTAGGTGGTGCAGTGAATATCATCACCAATAAATCTAAAGAAACTAAAATTGACGCATCTTTTGCTACAGGATCTTTTAATACGTATAAGAGTCACCTGAATGTGAGTAAAGTTTTCGATAACGGCATGACGTTTCAAGTGAATGCCTTTCAAAATTATTCCGATAACAATTACAAAGTTTACGTACCAGTCGCGAATCTAAAAACAGGAGTTTATTCTAAAGAAAAACAGTGGGTAAAACGATTCAATGACCGTTTCCAAACCGCTACAGTCGTAACTAAAGTAGGAGTGATAGACAAATCGTATGCAGATCGTTTATTAATCGGATTTACCTACGGAGAAGGAAAGAAAGGGGTGCAAACGGGTACGATTATGGAAAAAGTATTTGGCCAGAAAAAACGCCGTTCAGTAACGATTATGCCTTCGTTAGAATATAGCAAACGCAATTTATTTACGGAAGGTTTGGATGTAGCGATTACCTCGACGTACAATGCAGGGTATAATCAAAACATAGATACCTCAAGATATAAATACAATTGGGCTGGTGAGCGAATTAAAACGATGAAAAAAGGAGAATCTGGAGGTGGCCCTTCTTTAGTTAAATTCTTTGATCACAATGGATCTACTACAGCGAATGTAAGCTATAAAGTAAATGATAAACACGCCTTTAGCTTAAATAATGTCATCTATTATTTCAACAGAAAAACAGAAGATCCCCTAGCGGTTAAAGAGACAGAAAGCGAAAAGAAAAGCGAGACAACACGTCGTAGCTTAAAGAATATCACGGCTTTATCCTATCGTTACAACATCTTAGATAATTTTAATGTATCTGTATTTGGGAAGCATTATTCCATTAAACATACTTATTTAAGCGAGAGTACAAGTGTAGATAAAAGTGGTTACGGAATCGCGGCTACTTATTTATGGGAGGACTTTCAAGTGAAATCGTCTTTTGAAAAAACATATCGTTTGCCAACAGACAGTGAGTTGTTTGGAGATGGAGATATGGTTTGGGGAAATACAGATCTTAAACCAGAAGCGGGAAATAATTACAATTTCAATTTAAGTTACTCTAAAGTATTGGATAAAGTTCATGCTGTTTTTGCTGATGCGGGATTTGTATACAGAAAAACGGAAGATTATATCAGAAGCAATCCTTATGGTTCAGGATCTAGAGCATCTAGTGTGAACATTGGAGGAGTGGAGAGTATCGGCTTAAATGTTGAAGCGCGTTATGTCTATAACGATTTCTTACAATTAGGAGGGAGTTTAACGACACAGAGTATTCGAAGCAAGCAAAAATACGCGATCGGAACTTCCGTTGCCAATTCGTACTACAACGAGCGCATACCCAATGAACCTTATTTCTTCGGTGCTTTGGATGCAGGATTCCTATTTAAAGATCTAGGCAAAAAAGGCAATAACCTAAACGTCGGTTATAACTTGAGATACATCGATCATTACAGCTACGACTTTAGTAGCATTGGAGCAGAACCTATTTGGATTCCCTCTCAAGTTGTTCACGATTTAAGCGCTTCTTATAGCTTGTTTAATAATACGTTACACCTTACAGTAGAAGCCAATAACCTATTTGACAAATTAGCGTACGACAACTACAGCTTTCAAAAACCAGGCAGAAGTTTCATGTTCAAAATACGCTACAGTTACTAAAAAATTAATCCATAATCTATAAAATAAAATAAAATGAAGAAACGAGTTTTACCTACAGTAGTACTAGCTTTTTTAATTAGTGCATTCACCTTAACAAGCTGTTCAAGTGACGATAATTCAAAACCAGGTGGAGGAGATGATGAAGAAATAATTGATGATGGTTCAAGAAATCCAGAAGATTTAATAGGAACAAAATATATTTTAGGTGCAAGTGCTTCTAAAACAAACTTATTGCTAGAAGTTAATGATTTAAAACAAGGATCTATTAGTGTTAAAGGAAATGGTCAAGTTGCTTTAGGGAAAAACATTTATATGTTTAAAGATTTACGCGCTTATGTTTTTGAATACAGAAAAGGAGATCCTTCAGGAATGCAAAGCTGGATGTTAAATAAAGACTTGCGTTTACAACAGAATACTTTGGTCGATTTACCAAATAGAGAAGAGTTTATCACTCCTTTTGGGCGATTTATGATTTCAACTACAGGAGGAATTGAGTTGGAAAATGGTAAAAAAGGACAAGCATTTAATTTCATTAATGGAGTAACAGGTGGAATTGAATTTACTTCATTTGTCAATGTAGAAAACATTGCAGAACCTGGTGAATATGCCAACTTTGCAGGGTTAGAAGATATTGGAAATGACCGTTTTGTAATGGCTATTGAGCCTTTTAAAATTACTGCAAATGCTGATGATGATAATACTTCGGCATTCAGAGATCGCGTGTGGTTGGCTATTTTTAGATTAGATATGTCACAAGCACCAGAAAACAGAGTGGTATTGGAAAATGTAGTAAAAGATGACCGCATGAGTTTTGCTGTTGCTCGTTATAGATCAAGTCGCGTATCGACTATCGGTAAAGGGGAAAATGGAGATATTTATGTGTTCTCGCCTTCTGCAATGATTAGTAAAGACAAAGGTGCGTTTTCTACCAAACCTTCGGCTGTGTTGAAGTTTGATAAAAATACATTAAAATTCGATCCTACTTACTATCACAATTTAGAGGCAAAATCAGGGGGACATAAAGTATATAAAGTATATGCTGTTGGTAAAGATCAGTTTATCTTGAATATGTTTGCCAATACCGATCAATCATGGAATATGGCTCCTGCTAATAAATTAGCCTTATTCAATGCAAAAACAGGTGATTTTAAGTGGATTGAAGGATTAGATGCTCCCGAAGCAATTGCTGAAATTGGCACACCATATGTAGAAGGAAATGAAGTGTTTGTACCGATTACATCGGCTGCCAAATCTTATGTATACCTGTTAAACAGATCAACAGCAACCTTTGCTAAAGGATTAGAAATTAAAGATCTAGGAGATGGTACAGTTGGTAATGTTGTAAAAATCAACTCGTATAAATAGTTTATTTATTGTTATTCATTTGTAATTAGTTAGCTAAAAGGGTTTAAACAGTAGTTGTTTAAACCCTTTTTCTATTAAGGATATGCGATATATGCTTTGAATAAATTCCACAGAGTAATAATGCCATTACTACTGCTTTCAACGGTTGATTCAAGGTTGCTTTTCTTTGTTCCTCGAAATGGGATTACCTCTAAAGCTGTATATAGTGTACCTTCCACTTCATTAGCATTGATAAAAGTAGCTTCATATAAAACAGGTTGATCCCGTGAAAAAGAAGACAAGACAAAACCGTTCTCCGTTAGTATACCCTCAAAACCTTGGTAATAATATCCAGATCCTACTAAAGTCGAATCCGTTTTATACAATTGAAGCTGACTGAGTTTGTGATATAAATCGATGTTTGGAGTCGTAGTACTTGTCGTAAAGACAAATTCCCAATCTCCAGTAGGATTAATAGTACTAGATTTAGTAACAGGAGTAAACCGCTTTTCGTTGCTTTGCTGTGCCGTAAAGGGAACCTCAAGAGCAGGAGTGAATTTTTGATTTCGATAAACTCCTTTTATCTGTTGATTTTCAAAAACTCCCTTTAAACTTATTCCTCTATAACGATCCAATTCAACGCGTATACTATCTCCGAATTGTTGAACAATTTCCTTTTGATTTTTACTAGGACCATCGGTAAAAATCACGCGAAAACTATGAATATTTGATGGAACAGTATCTAAATGGAAAATGATGGGAACTTCTCGATCTTGAATTCGAAAATGAGCTTTCCAACGATTTGGAGAAGTTACTTGGTCTTCATTCCAAAGATGATCTGTACAACCAATCGTAAGGAAGGTTAAGCAAAGAAGAAGTATCGTCTTTTTCATAGTTAATTCAATTCATACAATGGTATTTATACTTGTAGATACATAGATAAATACTTATTGGATACACTATTATTCTTCCATTTAAGGGAGAAAAACTATTTTGTACTAAGTTACTACTTCTTTTTCTCGAATCAAATGAAGTATTCCTCACTAGAAGAAGAGCTACTTGTATTATTCCTTATAAGCTTTGGCAGTAGTAAAATCAAAATAAAAGCGAATTTCCTTTCCCTCAGCGTTTAGTTGAGTTACCCAACCAGAGGTATCAATATATGTGAAAATTGTTTCTGTTATCGTTTTTTTCGTTTTGTAGTTGTAAATTACATATTGACGATCTTCTTTAGCTAAAGCCAATAATCCTCGTTCTACATCCAACCAATAAAAATCGCGATAAATGGGTTGAAGCTCCCATTGCTTCGTTTGAGTATTCCACAAACCATAACGGTTGCTTTGCCCTTCTTGTTTTAGTGTAATTTTAAATATGGTAGTGAAGCCCTTGTATTTCGTTACGGCTTCTAGCGACCAATTTGAGGGAATTTCATTAGCTGAAATAAGGTCTGTTTTATGTGGTCTTTGAATACGTGAGAGCGCATCGACAACAAAAAAGTCAGGTGCGTCAATATGGTCTAAAAGAGTCCCATCCATCGCTAAATATTTCCATTGAAACATCCAGTTATCGTAATCGAAAACCCCTAGAATAAAATAGGGATAATCGGGTACTGTATTGATGTAGCTCACTTTTTGTAGATAAGCGAGATCTGCCTCATTTTGCGTTTTAATTTTTTTCGGAAAAGTCCGATCAAACAAAGGCTCAATCCAATACTCTTTCGTCTTTGCATTAAAGAGTATTTCCGGAATCTCAGTATAGTATCTGCTCTTGTTAACTTCTGTAAGCAGAAGCTCCTTGCCATTGACCTCAAGAGTAAGTTGATTGGTAGCCTCTAGGTGTTCGAGAATAGGAGCTTTACTTTCAATCGAAAAAATGGCAAACTGAGAACCGTTTTGTTGTAAAAGTTTATTTGGTTCAAACTGGTGAATAATATTGTTTTTTTGCTTGCTTAAACGTTGCCCTTTGCGTTTGTAAAGCGTTTTATTGAAGATGAAATGATCGGCATCTACCGTTGCTATATAGGTGGGAAGTGAAGCTTTAGCACTCAATTGCTCAGAAAAGAGCACTTGCTTCGTTTCTAAAATATAAACCTCAAATTTTTGTCGTTGTACTTCCGTTTTTAATCCTGAAAAAATATTCCATTCCCATTCCCAAAATCGAGAATTCTTGGTATAGGTTTCTCGTGTATAAACAGCTGTAAGTTGATTATTCAGTACTTGTAATGATATATAGCGATCTTGAAAAGGAACGGTAAGCTGTCCCTTTTTATCGATAATAGCAAATTGGCCCTCTTGATTTTCCACAACAGCATAACCCGTTGAAGTGAAGAGATTCGCGGTAATAAATGGCGTTGCAATTACGGGTTGGTTCGTGTGATCTACATAAATATAGGTGTGATTTTTGGTGAGGTATGGATAGAGTTCTTGATTAATTTGTGGATCAACTATTTTTCCTTTTGTTGAAAAACAACCCAAAAACGAAACAATACTAAATAAGTAGAAAGATAAACGCATGAGAAGCCTATTTGACATGATCATACGAATATACTTTATTTGACTTTTTTACAACATCCCTAGAAATAGTGGTTTTGTAACTGGCTGTAAATGAAGGTAAATAAAGAGGAGTGTTCGGAAAAATAACGATATTTTGGGAATGGTAAATAGTGTTAAAAAGTAAATTAAGTATAAAGTAGATGATAGAAAATAAGATGATATATTCGAAATTTTCAGTTAAATTTGTTATGATATTTAGAACTCCTTTACCTATGAAATATTATTTGTCGATCATTCGATTTTCTATTCTTGTATTGACAATCCTCATTGGATCTACCACTTGGTCAAAGAATAAGAAACCTACCACGCCTGAAAAGGTGGAAACAGTACAGCCTGCTTTCATTGTATTAGAAAAAACGCCTGTTGTGGTTATGCATGATACACTGTTTAATGTATACGGAAATATTGGTTCGTTTACTTCCAAGCAACGCGCAAAATCGATAGAAAAGAAGATAGCTTCTTTAGTGGATAACTATTTGTTTGATGGTGATTCGATTAAATTGGTTGATACAGGTAATTATCTCAATTTGATGTATGAGAATGAAATATTGATGAGTGTCGATACGATTCAAGCTTCTCAAGAAGAGAAAACTAAAATTCAAGCGGCACTGTTTTACAAGAAGATAATTACCAACTCAGTAGAAGAACAACAACGCAGCACGAGTTGGCAACAAGTATTGTTGCAAATAGCAGGAACTATTGGAATTATTATTGCGGAAATCTTTATTATCAAATATATCTACTATTGGTATAGAAGAGCTAAAGTGATGATTTGGAAGCAACGCGGAAAGAAAATTAAAGGGATGTTTGGCATCATTGATGACCACAGAGCCATGCTAACGACAATTACTATGGCGAAAGTAGTGCGTTTCCTTATCGTATTGATCTTTCTATATTTTGGATTGTTAGCAGTTTTTAAATTATTTCCATTTACTAAACACATTTCCGATCAATTGTTAGATTACGTGATGTCGCCCTTAAAAGCGGTGGGGAGAAGCATTAAAGCTTATATGCCAAAGCTTTTTACTATTTTGGTAATTGTCTTTATATTTAGATATGTACAAAAATTCGTTCGATCTCTAGCAGAAAAGATTGCCAATAATAAAATCACGTTGAAAGGGTTCTATCCCGATTGGGCTTTTCCTACCTATAATATCATTAGTGCCTTGATGTTTATCTTCATGTTCATTTTGATATTCCCTTATTTGCCTAATTCAGATTCGGAGATTTTTAAAGGTGTCTCTGTATTTGCGGGGATTGTTGTTTCTCTAGGATCAACTTCCGTTATCGGAAACTTAGTAGCAGGACTTGTTATTACCTATATGCGCCCATTTAAAATTGGAGATCGCATTAAACTAGGAGAGTATACAGGTGATGTTTTGGAGAAAACGGCTTTAGTTACACGTATTAAAACACCTAAAAACGAGATTATTACCATTCCGAATTCAAATATTATGTCGGCGCATACAGTTAATTATTCTCAATCAGCTAAAGAACACGGATTAATTCTACATACAAGTATTGCAGTGGGATATGATGTTCCATGGCAAAAGGTGCACGAAATGTTA
This sequence comes from Myroides sp. WP-1, assembly GCF_014145635.1. Classification (GTDB taxonomy): domain Bacteria; phylum Bacteroidota; class Bacteroidia; order Flavobacteriales; family Flavobacteriaceae; genus Flavobacterium. The sequence continues at coordinate 21,980 of NZ_JACHTC010000026.1, read as the reverse complement.
TATGAAGTAGCAAATCGTACGGAACATGTATTGAAACGTCAAAAACCATTCATATTACAAGATCAATTCAGAGACTTTTATGTGGATTATCAGTTGAATGTATATATCAAAGAAGCCAAATTAACGGCGAAGATTTATTCAGATTTACGTCAGCATGCTCAAGATGTATTTGCAGAAAATAATATCGAAATGGCGTCGCCACATTTTATCGTAAGTAGAAATGTCGATGGAAATCACACCACAGTGCCTCCTAAATATGTAAAATAGGTTACATTTTACTGTTAGCGCTTTACAGAAGATATGCAAGTAAAAAAACCATTCCTTTGTAGGAGTGGTTTTTTTTTGATGTGCAGGGAAGGTTTGTTTTTACTTGAGGAAAAAAATAGTTAAATAAATTGTTTACTTACTAATTAGTAAGTAATATTGTTTCATTAATAAATCAAAAATTATGTCTGGAACTAGGGAGCGTATTTTAGAGTTAGGTGAAGAATTAATCTTAACCAAAGGATATAATGGTTTTAGTTATCAAGATATTTCTACAGCGTTGGGAATTAAAAATGCAGCGATACACTATTATTTCGCTAGTAAAGAGAACTTGGGAACAAGTATTGTAAAAACGAATATTCAACGGTTTGAAGAGATGATCGCCAATATGGAGGCTTTACAATTTGATCCCATAAAAAAAATAGAAACCTTTATTAAGATCTATATTAAAAGCCAAAGAGAACGAAAACTGTGTATTATAGGCGCGTTGTCTCCAGATATTGAGACCTTGTTTACAACTACACAAGTAGAAGTAACGAAAATTGTGGATTTGATTGTGAATTGGCTAGCTGGAGTACTTACCGAAGGAAAAGGGCAAGGTGTCTTTCATTTTGAAGAAGAAGAAAAACAACGTGCTTTTTTGATTTTGTCTAGTTTAGTTGCTAGTTTACAATTATCAAGAGTAAATAAATACGTTGATTACAAAGGATATTGTTACGCTCTTTTAGAGCAATTAAAATAGCAAAACGCAGTTTGTAGGCGAAGCTATTAATTTTTTTTAACCCTATCACTTACTTATTAGTAAGTATAAAAAACAATATTATGAAAAGAGTTGTTATTACTGGTTTAGGCGCTATTACGCCTTTAGGAAATGATGTAGATACATTTTGGAACAATGCCATTCAAGGAAAAAGTGGAGCTGCATCGATTACGCATTTTGATGCGACTAACTTTAAAACCAAATTTGCTTGTGAAGTAAAAGGATTTGATCCTTTGCGTTATTTTACAAAACCTGAGGCAAGAAAAATGGATATGTTTACCCAATATGCCATAGCAGCAAGTGAGGAGTGTCTCTCAGATGCTCAATTAAATTGGGAACAAATTGATCGCCATCGATTTGGAACAATTATCGCTACAGGAATTGGAGGTTTAGAAACTTTAGAAGAAGAAATATTAAATTTCGCAACGGATACAACTCAGCCTCGATTTAATCCTTTTTTTATTACCAAAATGATTTCCAATATGGCAGCAGGACAAATTTCAATCCGCTATGGATTAAAGGGAATTAGTTATGCTGTAGCTTCAGCTTGTGCTGCATCAAATAATGCAATCGGCAGTGCATTTGATGCCATTCGCTTAGGTAGAGCAGATCTGATCTTAGCAGGTGGAACGGAAGCTACAATTTGCCAATCGGCCATTGCTGGATTTAACGCGATGAAAGCGCTCTCTACTGCCAATGAAGATCCTAGCCAAGCGTCGCGTCCATTTGATGCTGACCGAACAGGATTTGTAGCTGGTGAAGGAGCTGGTATTATATTGTTGGAAGAATTAGAACACGCTAAAAAAAGAGGTGCTAAGATTTATTGTGAATTAGTTGGTTATGGTTCTGCCTCTGATGCTTATCACGTAGCAGCAACTCATCCCGAAGGAGAAGGTGCCATTGCAGCGATGCAACAAGCCTTAACGGACGCGGGGTTACAAACACAGGAGGTAGATTACATTAACGCTCATGCAACTTCTACACCTGTTGGCGATATCAGTGAATGCAAAGCAATTGAACATTTATTTCAAGATCAGCTAACACATTTAAATGTAAGCGCCACTAAATCCATGACAGGACATCTTCTCGGTGCAGCTGGTGCAATAGAATCCATTTTGTGTATTAAGAGTATAACGGAAGGAGTAATACCCCCAACGATTAATTTAAATACCGTAGACCCTGCAATTAGTGAGTCCCTAAATTTAACACCTAGTAAGGCACAGTATAAAAATGTTAAGGTCGCCATGAATAATACTTTTGGCTTTGGAGGACATACATCAAGTGTTATTTTTAAGAAATTAGAGGACCATCTCACACCAAACAATTAACGACAAACGACAAACACCAAACAACGTACCTCTACAAAAAGAGGAATAAGTAGTTTTTAGTATACCCATTAATTTATAAGAATAATTTTATTAAATTAGTAACAAACAAAACAACTATGGCTACAATTATTGAAACAGATCGCTTGATCATTCGCGAAATAACAAAAGAAGAGGCACAGGGAATTTACAATTTAGACAGCGACGAGCGCGTTGTAAAATACGTGGGTAGTATGGTCATCACCTCTATGGAAGAAGCCAATGAAATTATTGAATTTATCCAGAAACAATATACTGATTTTGGAGTAGGTCGTTGGGCAGTGATCGAAAAGACGACCAATGCGTTTATTGGTTGGTGTGGGTTTAAACTTGTAGAAAATGGTTTAAATGGATTGCGTGAATACTTAGATCTAGCCTATCGTTTTCGTTATGATGCATGGGGGAAAGGGTATGCAACGGAAGCAGCATTAGCTTGTTTGGATTATGCAGCCAATCACTTTCAACATCACCCTATTTTTGCCGTTTCGGAAGTGGAGAATGAAAGTTCTAAACGCGTTTTAGGTAAAATAGGTTTTCATGCAGCATATACTTTTGATTTAGATGGTGTGGATCACTATTGGTACATGAGAGAGTAAAATAGCACAGAGTTAAAAATACGGAAGAGATCTTCGTTTTTTGGGAATCTAGTTTACCTTTGCTTTTTAAACACAAGACGGTGAAAAATTTTCTATTCCTCCTTATTGCTATTGTCAGTGAAGTAATTGCCACTAGTGCGTTAAAAGCTTCAAACGAGTTTACCAAAATTATACCAAGTGTAATTACGGTAACGATGTATGCAGTAGCGTTCTATTTTTTGAGTCTTACACTTCGTACAATTCCCGTAGGAATTGCCTATGCCATTTGGTCTGGAATAGGGATTGTTTTAGTAACCGTGGTTGCCATACTCGTTTATGGTCAAAAACCAGATTTACCCGCTCTTATTGGAATGGCCTTTATTATTTTAGGTGTTGTTATTATTAATTTATTTTCAAAAATGAATGCTCATTAAATGACAGTTGATTTTAATACGATTACCTATTTACAAACAGGTACAGCAATACAACAACGAATCTACCACATCCTGCATACGCATCGAATTCTCGAAAGATTAAGCGATTTTACCCCTGTTGTGGTTGGTACTTTTCCCTTGGATATAGCGATAGAAACTAGCGATATCGATATCGCGTGTTTTTGTGAAGATTTTAATGTATTTAATCAAGTTGTTCAATCGTGTTTTACTGAAAGGGAAGCGTTTACAACCACTCTTATTGAATTGCGCAATCAAAAAGCCTATGTTGCAAATTTTGTAGTCGATGGTGTACCCATTGAAATATTTGCGCAAAATATTCCCGTTAACGAGCAGTATGGATTTCGACATCTGTTGATAGAACACGCTATTCTCCTAGAGAAAGGCTCTACTTTTAAAGCGCAAATAATCGAGCTTAAACGAAAAGGGTTAAAAACAGAACCTGCCTTTGCCTTGCTGTTGGGGTTAACAGGTGATCCTTATGAAGAATTGCTATCCTATGAGTTAACAAACACTAATGAATCATTTCTATAAAATCTCCTCTAAATTGTAAAGGAGTCTGTTTCACGTGTTTTTTAAACAAACGCGAAAAGTATGTGTGATCTTCATAACCCAATTCAAAAGCAATTTCTTTTACAGACTTTGTCGTATAGTACAATAAGCGTTTAGCTTCGTCGATGATCGATTTTTTTAACCAATAACTTACCGTTTGTCCTGTTGTTTTTTTAACACAATCATTTAGATGCGCAGGCGTGATAAAGAGTTGATCTGCAAAGTAAGAAGGCTGTCGCAAATGGGTTTGTGTAGTAATTAGTCGTTTGAATTTAGAGGTAATTACATTCGATTGATTAATTGCCGATACCTCAGGTACTCGCGTATTTTCTTTAAATAAGGAACCAATCTTATAGATGATCGCCTGGAATAATCCGTTGGTTATCTCTGTGGTATATTCTTCTTTTTTTGCTTCATTTTTTGTCAAGAGATCTATAGTATCAAGTAAAGTTTGAGCTGCCTCCATCTGTAAGGGAATACGCTGATGTGTATTGGGTAAGTTAAACAGCATATAGGTTAAATCATCAGGAATTCTAAAGTCTTGGATGCTCAAAAAGTAAGCAAAGAAATCATCACTATATTCTTCTATCGTGTGAATCTGATACGGTTTAATGAGAAACAAATCGCGATTTTGTAAGACGTGATTTTGTAACTCACAGTTGATGCGAAATGTGCCGTTGAGTACAAGTATAAATACATAATAATCGTCGCGGTGGGTTAGACCTACAATATCATCTTCGAGTGTTTGTGGTGCTAACGCTTTCAAATAAACGCCATTTTTAACGGATTTATCTTGACTATATGTTATTATTTCTTGATTGTAAGACATGGTATTGTTTTAGTTCTGTCAAGCAAATATAGTAAAATTATTTAGAATCTTTATAAATAGTAATTGTAATTAAAAAAAAGCCTATCTAATGTAGATAGGCTAAGTATATCAATTGAATGTAAAAAAACGATTAAAATGCTTCAACGATAGCAACAAAATCTGCCGCAACCAAAGCAGCACCACCAATTAGTCCTCCATCAACATCTGGTTGAGAAAAGATTTCTTTTGCGTTGCTTGGTTTAACACTTCCTCCATAGAGAATAGAAGTACTATCTGCTACGGTTTTATTGTATTTTCGCTCGATTTCTTGACGAATAAAAGCGTGAATTTCCTGTGCTTGTTGTGGTGTGGCAGTTTCTCCAGTTCCGATTGCCCAAACAGGTTCATAAGCAATTACAATATTTGCCCATTGCTCTTTTGATAAGTGGAAAAGTCCATCTCTCAATTGATTGAAGATGACATTTAAGTATTGTTTGCTTTCTCTGTCTTTTAGTTCTTCTCCAATACAGTAAATCACACGCATATTGTGTTTTAAGGCAGTATTGACTTTATCTGCTAAAATAGCATCCGTTTCTTTGAAGTAATGTCTTCGTTCTGAGTGTCCGATAATAACCGTTTCCACCCCAACACTCAATAACATTTGAGCTGAAATCTCTCCTGTAAAAGCACCTCCTTCAGCTTGATGCATATTTTGAGCCGCAACCTGAATATTGGTTCCTTCTAAGTGAACAACTGCACTCGCTAAATTAGTAAAGGTCGGAGCAACAATCACTTCGACTTCTTTACCTGTAGGCAATAATTCAATTATCTCGTCTAATAATGCGTGGGTTTCTGGATAATTTTTATGCATTTTCCAGTTTCCAGCAACAATTTGGTGTCTCATCATTATTGTATTGTATTTAATAAGGCTTTTATCTCCTCAAAGTTTTTCTCTGTAGCATTAAAAAGCTCAATTTTTCCTTGTTTATTAACCACGATATAACGCGGTATCCAGTTCAATTGAATGGCTTGTCCGAATGTACCTTTCATGCGTTTTTCATCATTAAGGTAATACTGTTCTCCTTCAATGCCATATTTTTCAATAGCTTCTTTCCAAGCTTCTGGTGTTTTATCTAGCGATAAATTGACAAAAACCACATCGGGAAAATCAGCTTTTATTTTTTTTATTTCTGGAATCGCTTTGATACAGTCAGGACACCAAGCAGCCCAAACATCAATAAGGATGGTTTTTCCTGTATATTGTGCTAAGATGTCTTTGAATGTCAGGGTGCTACCATCTAAAGTATGGAATACTTGATCTAGCGCTTCTGTATTAAATTGTGTTGTATCAACCGTAGTTTCTGCTGGTGCTACAGGAGTTTCCGTAGCATCTGTTGTAGAAATAACTTCTAATTTCTCAGCTTGTTGTTTACAAGCTGTTGCGGTTAACGCAAGTATAGATAGGGATATAAAAAATTTCTTCATAAGTTGATATTTTTATTCGTTTAGCTTTACTCTAGGGTCTAAATAAGCGTAGATCAAATCTACTAAAATTGTTAGGATTACGAAAGCTGTTGCTATAGTAAGTACAGCCCCCATGATAATAGGTAGGTCTAAGGTATTGAGTGCTTCTACAATTTCTTTGCCTAATCCGTTCCAACCAAAAATATACTCTACAAAAACTGCACCAGCTAACATAGAGGCAAACCAACCTGAAAGTGCTGTTACTACAGGGTTAAGCGCATTCTTTATTGCGTGTTTGTAGATCATTTGGTACGTAGACATTCCCTTTGCTTTAGCTGTTCGGATATAATCCAAGCTCAACACTTCTAAAAGAGAATTTCTCATCAATTGAATAACTACAGATAAAGGGCGAATGCCCAGTACAATAGCAGGGAGAATGATATTTTTTAATGCAATGTAGCGCCCTGTCCCGTAATCATCTACCTCGTAGAGACTTCCTGTCATGGGTAAGTGTGTGTACGAATGTAAGAGATACCCAAAAATCCAAGCAAATAAAATTGCACTGAAAAAGGAAGGAATACTCATTCCAAATGTACTGACAATAGAAATGAATCGATCCAACCAACTATTGACATACAAAGCAGAAATTACACCTAAAAATACCCCTATAAAAAGCGCTATACCGATGGCTACTGTAGCGAGTAATACCGTATTAGGTAAGGTCTCTGCCAAAATACTACTCACCGTTTTGCCGTTTTTCTGAAAGCTCTCTCGCAAGTAAGGAACTTTAAGCATGACCTCCGTTTGTCCTGCGTTAAACAAGACGACTCCCTTGTATTTATTCAAATGACGAAAACTGTAGTCGTCTGGATTACTACTGTGCAAAGAAAGGGGAGATAAATCATTTAGATACAACAGGTATTGTTTGGAAACTGGTTGATCAAATCCATATTTCTTTTTAATCGCCAAGAGCTGTTCTGCATTCTCGTTTTGATCCAACATCATACGAGCTGGATCACCAGGTAGAATGGTAAACAAAAAGAAAACTACACTCACAACACCCCAAAGCGTTAGTACAGCATAGCCTATTTTTTTGATAAAGTAAGCTAGCAAATTGTATCTATTTTAAAGTAACTTGATTGCGATCTTTCCAGTGTTTCTTTTCAACAATAACTCCTTTTTCTACAACAACAATACTTGGATTTGCTCTTTCGATAGTCTTTAATGTTGTTGCATCAGAAGTATAATAAATAAAAGGCAGTTCGTATTTTTTTACTACTCCTTCAATTACTGCATTACCAGAAGCAGTTAATCCTGCAACTACATATCCTTTTACAATGGCCTTGTTGGCAAAATCTTTCATTGCTTGTAAACCTTCAGCATCTGCACGCTCTAAATCGTAAGAGATAATCCAGATTAGTTTTGGCTCTTGTAGCATTTGCTCTAGGTGTTCTTCTCCATCTAAATCCATCGTTAAATCGTGGATCTCAGGTTGAAAACCTTCACTCAATTGAATATCCTCGCGGCGTATAAATTCTGCTCCCTCCGGGATATTACCCAATTCTTTATCCGTAAACTTTTCTTCTTTTCCATTGACATTATAATAAAACGTCATTTGATATTCTGCTTTTGGAGCCCCTTCTGGAATTTCCATGCCCTTTTGAATATCTGTACCTACTTTGTAGGCTCTAAAGTCTTTTAATGGCAAGTGATTCAGTACCCAATACCCCATAAAAGAACACAAAATAAGGGTAATCATGAGGATTAGATTGTTGGTTTTTGCCTTGAATATAGGTTTAATAAACGATCTAAATCGGATGAGAATTAGTATAAGAATTAACAATACGATATCCTTTGTGAAAGATCCCCAAGGTGTCAGAGGAACAGCGTCACCAAAACAACCACAATCTGTTACTTTATTGAAGTAAGCCGAATAGAAGGTTAAGAAAGTGAAGAAAACAATCATTAAAAATAACAACGTCAACGTCAATTTACGCATAAATCCGAGTAATAAAGCTACTCCTAATAGTACCTCTGCAATAACCAAAACTACAGCTAAGGATAAGGCATAAGGCATTAAAAAAGGCAAGTTTAAAACGGCTTCTGAAAAATATTCCTCTAGCTTAAAAGAAAAGCCTGTGGGATCATTGAGTTTTACTAAACCGGATAAAATAAATAAGACGCCTACAAATATGCGCGACAATTGCGTGATGATTTTCATAATTAGTGGTTGATGGTTATTTATTCGTTTATTAATTCTAGGTGAATCAATGCAAAGACAGCATAATTTAGCATGTCTTGATAGTTCGCTTCAATTCCTTCAGAAGCTAAGGTTTTACCCTTGTTGTCTTCAATTTGTTTCACGCGAAGTAGTTTCTGTAAAATTAAGTCCGTTAAAGAACTTACACGTAAATCGCGCCAAGCTTCACCGTAATCGTGATTTTTGTTTTCCATTAAGGTTTTAGTTGCTAAAACCTGTTTGTCATAATGAGCTTCTACTTCCTCTGGAGATAGATCAGGATACTTCCCAACCCCAATTTCAGCATTAATTAAGGCCATAACACAATAATTAATGATGCCTATAAATTCAGGTACTTCTCCTTCATCTACTTTGCGTACACTGTTTTCTTGAATACTTCTCAAACGTTGTGCCTTGATGTAAATCTGATCAGTTAAAGAACTTAGACGCATAATACGCCATGCGCATCCATAATCGTGCATTTTTTTCTGAAATAACGATTTGCAAATCGCAATTACCTGATCGTATTGTATAGAAGTAGTACTCATTTAAACTATATTTGTAATGGATTATTCTTCAAAAATAGTAATAATACGATGGCATTGAAAAAAATGTTACATCTTTTGAAGAATTTAATAAAAGTAAAAATAGGATAAAATATTGAATTGTGCTGTATGACAATAAATTGTAAAGGAGAATTGATGGATTTATCTCGCCCCCGTATTATGGGGATTTTAAATGTAACACCCAATTCCTTCTACGATGGAGGTAAATATAAGACAGACATTGACTTCCTCAATCAGACAGAAAAAATGCTAGAAGATGGAGCGGACTTTATAGATGTAGGGGCTTATTCTTCGAAACCTAGTGCTGAATTTGTGGAGGAAGAGGATGAAATAAAGCGCTTAGTTGGAGTTGTATCGCTATTAGTTAAAGCGTTTCCCGATGTAAAGATTTCCATTGATACTTTTCGATCAAAAGTAGCGAAAGAAGCAATCGAAGCAGGAGGGGCGATTGTTAATGATATTGCTGCGGGACTATTAGATGAGCAAATGATGGATGTGGTAGGCCAATTGCAAGTGCCTTACATCATGATGCACATGAGAGGAAATCCTCAAACGATGCAGAAAATGACAAATTACGAGGATTTAATTCTAGAGATGCGCTATTACTTCTCGGAGCGATTAGCGAAAGCAAGAGCAGCAAAAATCAACGATATAGTGCTAGATCCAGGTTTTGGTTTTGCAAAAACACTCGAGCAAAACTATGAGTTAATGGCAAAATTAGAACACTTTCACTATTTTGATTTGCCACTTTTAGTGGGGATCTCTCGAAAATCAATGGTGTACAAACTATTCAACTGTACAGCGCAAGAAGCCTTGAATGGTACAAGCGTACTCCATACAATCGCCCTACAAAAAGGTGCTCAAATATTGCGTGTTCACGATGTGAAAGAAGCAAATGAAGTTAGAAAAATTTTAAACCAATTGATGATATGAGAAAATTACTGTTTGTATTACCTTTTCTATTTCTTTTTTTAAGCTGTGATAAAAAAGAAATGAAATTAGCCCGTGCGGCCTATATTGTAGAAGAAGGAGTTGATGATCATTCACCGATTTATATCGAATTCGCTGAAGATGGTATCCACCCACATTTAAACGACAACAATAGAATTGGAGGAACAAACTTCATCTTTCACGTTCAAAGAGAGCTCAATGCAAAGGAGGTCTTAGAAATAGTGTCTGAAATAAAGAATAAAAAATACGATAAGAACAACATGCACCAAGATGAAAAGGGCGTTTTTTATAGCTATGCAGATACTTTAAATAAACACTTGTCGTTCTTTCCTTTCAAAGCAATTGATTATAGTTTTGAGCGTCCAACGTCAACAGATAAGTTGCTCTATGTCAATGCTTCAAATGATGTGTTTTTTGAAGGAAAAGCAATTGACAGAAATCAATTATTGGAGGTAATCCAAAATCGAGATAGTTTGCAATTAGGTTTCAGTAAGGAGTTAAACTTTGAACAGTACCTACAAATGCGCATTTTGATTGAAGAAACAAAATTGCGTCCACAATTCTTGAATCAGGATAAAATTTATTAACCTTTATTGGTGGTGATAAGGTTCATTGCGCAAGATTGTAAATCCGCGATAGAGCTGTTCAATGATAAATAAACGAATCATTTGATGGGAAAATGTCATTTTTGAAAGTGATATTTTCCCTTTTGCATTTTGGTATACGTCATCTGAAAAACCATAAGGACCACCAATGACAAATACCAAGGTCTTGATTCCTGCATTCATTCTTTTTTGTAGTTCATCAGCAAAACCTACACTCGTAAAGTCTTTTCCTTTTTCATCAAGTAGTACCAGAAAATCCGTTGGGGCAATTTTGCTTAAAATTAATTCCCCTTCTTTTTGCTTTTGTTGTGCTTCAGATAAATTTTTAGCATTCTTGATATCAGCGATAACCTCGAGATCAAATTTCACATAAAAAGACAAGCGTTTGATGTAGTCATTCATCAACGTTTGCAATTCTTTATTGTCGGTTTTTCCGATAGCAAGGAGTTTTATATTCATCTGTTTTGAATTTGAGGCAAAGGTACTATTTTCCTTTCAGTTCTTAAGTCCTGCACAAAGATTTATAAACCAAAAAGGGTTGTCATTTTTTGACAACCCTTTTTGGTTTACTTTTATTAAACTACTTTGTAAATCCTTGATATTTTAAATATGCATCAATAGTAGGATCTTTTTTTCTAAAATCGCGATACAATTTGTCTAACGGAAGTGTATTTCCTCTTGAAAATAACATCTTTCTCAACGTACTTCCATTTTCAGATGTTAATCCACCGTTTTCTTCTAACCAAGCATAAGTGTCATAATCAAGCATTTCTGACCATTTATAGGAGTAATACCCTGCTGCATATCCACCACCAAAAATGTGACTAAAATAGGTAGATCTATATCTTGGAGGAACTTGCTCTAAATAAATGTTGTATTTTTTTAGGGCTTGAATTTCAAACTCTTCGATGGAAGAAATAGAGGTATTTTCGTCAATAGAATGCCAGGCTAAATCTAAAATTGTTGCTCCAAGTAATTCAGTTAAGTCAAATCCTTTGTTAAAACCAACGGATGCATCAATTTTTTCTTGGAGGTCTTTTGGCATCACATAACCTGTTTGGTAATGTCTGGTATAGTTGTTAAATACAGTTGGATGAAAGGCAAAATGTTCATGAAATTGAGATGGGAATTCAACAAAGTCTCTTGCTACATTTGTTCCAGATAGTGTTGGATAGTTTTGTTCTGCAAATAAACCATGTAATGCATGACCAAACTCGTGAAATAATGTAGTTACTTCGTCTAGTGTTAACAAGGTAGGTTTTCCGTCTACAGGTTTAGCAAAATTGGCAACGTTATAAACAACAGGTTGGCGTTTGGTTAAGAAAGATTGATCAACAATATTACTCATCCATGCACCACCTTGTTTTGAATCGCGTTGATAATAATCCGTATAAAATAAACCAAGTGAACTTCCATCTTGATTGAAAAATTCATATACATTAACATCTTCATGCCAAACAGGTAGGTCCTTGCGTTCAACATAAGAAAGACCATATAAATACTTCGCCATGAAAAATACACCATCTTTAAGAACTTTCTGTAATTCAAAGTAAGGCTTGATTTCCTCTTGATTCAATGTATATTTACTTTCTTTTACTTTTTCAGCATAATAGGACCAATCAGCAGCTTTTACGGTAGTTGATTCTCCTCTTTGGTTGGCAAGATGTTGTAATTCTTGCAGTTCAATTTTTGCAGCTTCAACAGCGTGTGTATTTAAAGTTTCTAACATCTTAAAAACACGATCAGGTGTTTGAGCCATTGTACCTTGTAAACTCCATTCAGCATACGTATTGAAACCTAGCAATTTTGCTTTTGCTGCTCTTTTTTTAGCTATTTCAATTACAAGTTCTTGGGTATCGTTTTTGTCTTTTTTCTCCGCTCTTTGCCATGATGCTTGAAATAATTGTTCACGAGTTGCAGCGTTATCCAATTGACTTGAAATGGGTTGTTGCGTAGTATTACTTAATGTAATGCGATATGTTTCGCCATTTTTATCTAGAGATGAAAGAGCTGACTGAGATAAACCAGCCAATTCTTCTAAACTCAAATTCACTCCTCCTTCTTTTGTAGCAGCTAAAAGCTTGTCGCTAAACGAAGCGGTTAGACCAGCGATATCTTGATTTAGTTTTTTCAGTTGCTCTTTGGCATCGGCAGATAAATTTGCACCTGCTTGTTCAAAGCGCTCATAATATACTTCTATTAATCGTACTTGTTCCGGATCTAAAGCAAGGTTGTCTTTGGATTGGTACAATTTTTTAACTCGTTCAAATAAAGCATCGTTTAGATAAATACCATCTTCATGAGCCGCAAATACTGGGGCTAATTCATTGTTAATAGCAATTAGTTCAGTATTAGTATGCGCACTTGTTAAAAGATGAAAAACGTTACTTACTCTATTCAGCAAAAGACCTGATAGCTCTAACGCTTCCATTGTATTGGTAAAAGTAGGTTCTTCGGCAGTAGAAACAATTTTTTTAATGGCTTCATTTTGTTGACGCATCCCCTCTAACAAAGCTGGTTTGAAATCCTTGTTTTTTATTTTTGAAAAGTCTGCAGTATGGTATGGCAAATCACTTTCTAAGTAAAAAGCATTTGTCTCATCCCAGTTTGTCTTGTTTTTACAAGACATCGAAAATAAAGAAGCGCCAATCGCAACGCCGATAATTACTTTTTTTACATACATAAGGTAAAATAGTTTTAAATTTAAGTTTGTCAAAGATAGAAATATATTGGAATTGACTTATTTTATTATAAATTTAAACCACGCTTTTGTATCAATTTCTTTGTTGATTGCGCGTTTTTATTAAATACAACCTTTATTTATGTTTAGAATAAAATTCTTTTTAACTCTCGTTACTGTACTTGTTGGAACAAGCGTATTTGCCCAATCGAGTGCAATTCGAAATCAATTGAAAAAGAAATACACCACAAGTGAATCAAGTAGTTTACTAAAAGAATTAAAAGAAGTAGAGAAAATTAGACAACGAGAATTGTCGATCTATAAAAATCAGCATTTCGCGTTTAAAAGTGAATTTGTTGATGAAAACAACTATTTTCAAGCACAGCGAATCGAACGCAATGCTGTGATTTATTTCAAAACCCATAACGAAATGTCTCGTATGATCAGTGGAGTGGATCAAATGTTAACCTCTGAGAATCCCAGTATTAGTGGATTAGCAGGGCAAGAAATGGTTGTTGGTGTTATTGATGGGGATTTGGCTTTTCATCGCCATGTTGAATTTGCAAAGGGAGCTCAGACTAAATTAACACTATTAGATAACTGGGATGAAAAAATAGACGAGGGAGCTGTTGAATTTCGTACAATGGAACGAAGACGAAGTCACGCAACACATGTCACAGGTACTATTTTAGCCCAAGGAGTTAATTCTAAAGCTTTAGGTATAGCTCCTGAGGCAGAGGCTTTTAGTTATAAATGGACCAATGATATGGCAAAAATGGCGGATTTGGGACAAAAGGGAATTTTGGTATCGAATCACTCCTATGGTATTGCAGCAGTAGACGATAAAAAACAACCGTTGTTGCCTTCTGATTTCTTCGGTACATATACAACAGATGCCGTGAATATGGATAAAATAGCTTATCGCTATCCTTATTTACAACCTGTTGTGGCTGCAGGTAACGATAAAATTTATGCAGAAATCATCAATCCAACAAAGCACGGAATGGATTTGTTGTTAGGACACGCAAATGCAAAGAATGCAATTGTTGTAGGTGCAGTGGGTTTAGGGAAAGACGGATCCCTAAGAGAAACGGATTTTAGCAGTAATGGTCCAACGAATGACTTTAGAATTAAACCAGATATCGTTGCCATAGGTGAGGATGTCTATTCTTCAGCCTATCAATATCGCTATAGTACAGGAGAAGTAGAGAAAACTAATCTCTATGCAATATTGAGTGGAACTTCAATGGCAACACCTTCTGTATCCGGAATTCTCCTGCTTTGGCAACAATGGGCAATTGCACAGAATCATTTTCCTTATAAAGCCGCTACAATCAAAGGTATTATGATTAATAGTGCAGAAGCAATGCCTTTTCAGGTAGGACCTAATGCGCGAACAGGATGGGGAATAATCAATGCATGGAATGGAGTTCAACTTTTAGAGGCTGCTAAAGAGAAAAAAGCATTTATCGGTGAAGAGTATTTGAAAAATAAGGAAGAGAGAAAATTTCAATTTTCACTCACGGAACAAGTGAATCGATTGTCTTTTACTATTGTGTGGACGGATGTTGAAGGAACCTATCAAGAGAAAAATTTTCAGGAGTATACGGGAATCAAACATTTAGTTAATGATTTGGATATTCGAGTACGCAAAGATGGAAAACTATATTTGCCCTGGCGATTAGTAGATAGTTTTGGGAATGACCCCGCAGTACAAGGAGACAATACAGTTGATAATGTAGAACGCATTGATATTGATCAACCCGAAATCGGAACTTATGAAGTTGTTATTTCCCATAAAGGATCCTTAATCAATAACATACAAGATTTTACTCTTATCGTAAATTCAGATCGGTATTCAGGTGTGCAAAAGATGTTTGAAGATGTTGAAGACAATGAAAAACAGTTAGTCGCTTGGCCCAATCCTGTAGAAGATGTATTAAATGTAGAAATTCCTACAGCTCTTACTTTTTCAGCACTAAAAGCAACGGTACACGATAGCAATGGGAAGCGGATATATGAAGTTCCTCTAGCAGGATCCAACAGACAAAGTTTTAATTTCTCCTCCTTATCTAGTGGAATGTACTTTTTTCAACTCACAGGAGGAAACCAAAAATATCAGATAAAGTTTATCAAAAAGTAATGTAGCACAAGTTAAATCCCTTTGAACCTTTGTTCAAAGGGAATTTTTTTTACGATATCTCATTTTTTTTTTCAAAAAAACACTTAATTTTACAAATGATTTATTTTTATATAAAATGTTATTTTTTGTAAATATATTTTTATTTTATACTTATTTGTTGATTTAAAATTATTTTTTGAAAACAAAATATGTGATTTGTGTATTTTTTTTCATGTGAAAATATCGGGAAAGTCTACAAGAGAATCATCTTTAGTGAAAGGATACACAAAGTCAATCATTTGGTGTCTAAATAGAGTAAATTGATAAGTAGATCATTTAGTTAGGCTATAGATTTTAGACAAATAAAAAAGAAATAGAAAGAAAAGGAGTTTTTACGCCTGTAGCTGAAAAGCAGTATCGTTTCTGAGCAAGTAGAATAATTTCAAAAGTAAATAACAAAACCATTTTAATCCTTACCAAATTGGTAGAGGAAAGACTATTATTTGCTTTTATTCTCGGGAATTAATAACGTGAAATCAGGCTTTAATATGTTGATTATTAGTTTTTTATTTTAAATAAATCCGATAAAATAGATGAAAAATACCTAAAATTTAATATATGAATAGAAAAAAGCGAGGAGTGAAATTAGCTTTGATAACAGTTGTGCAAGCAATACTGTTAAGTTATAGTAACGAGGATAATACAACAAAAGAACAAATGAGAATAACGAGTGAGTCAACATCGGAAATTATCAATGATGGACCCCCTACGTTATTAATTACAAACAAAATCAATTCGCCCATCATTTCTCCAAGAAAAATGGGGAGTAGTAATTGTGTTGATAACGTTGAAAATCAAGAAAAAACATTTGATAATTTTTCTAAGTTTGATACAGGAGCCTATTTGATGTGGCCTGGAAATATTCTTCAAGGTCAAACCATTAAAACAGGAGCTTTAGCTGCAATTCCTATAGGTGAAAATGGACGAAATCCAATTGAGGTTAAAATTGATGCATTTTCATCGAATACGACGATATCGTCTAGTCAAATCATTAAAAAGCCTACAGCGGGACGCGTGCAAAATGCCTTGGAGATTGCGTTGAATAGTTTTTATAAATCTAAAACAAAATTCCCAGCAAATTATACGATAGATATACAACGAACATTTAGTAGTTCCCAGCTTCAACTGGCGTTAAATGTTGGGTACACTGGGGCATCAGGAGTAGACTTAGGGGCTAGTTTTGGAATCGATTTTAAAACGAGTAAAACGTATTATGCAGTAACATTAAAACAGAAGTTTTTTAGCGTTTCTGTTTATCCCAAATCAGGATTACAAGGTGATTTAGGTTGGGTTAAAACAGAATATCCTTCAAGTGAGTTAGATCAATTCATGGGAAAAGATCGACCACCCGTTTACATTTCTTCTGTTACTTACGGTCGACTGTATACCCTTGTTTATGAATCAAGTGAAAGTGCACTGGAACTAGAACAAGCACTGAATTTCGCTTATAAAAATCCAACAATCGAACTATCAGCTGAGCAAAAACTAAAATATTCTAAGACCTTATCTAGTTCTAGGGTATATGTTAAGCAACTCGGAGGTAACGCAACAAAAGGAGTATTGACCACTTTTGAAAGTCAGGCTGGTAATTTTGAATCCATTAGAGATTTTGTAGTCAAAGGAGCAGAAGTGTCAAAACAAAACCCAGGTTACCCAATTGAATATTCAGCAGTTCACGTAGGTACAAATCAGCCTGTTACGATCAAAATGACGGCAAAGAATAAGTATAAAGAATGTAAGCAAATTACATACGTAGCAGACTCATATAGTAAAGCCAGAGCTGAAGTAGATAAATTAAAATCAGAATATGGAATTGGAAACTCAGCGCTAATTTTGATTCACAACAATACAGATCAAGAACTTGTTTTGACCAAAACATCCTCTTGGTATAGAAGTTCTTTTTACAACAGTCCACCAACGATAATCCCAGCTAGAAAATACGGATACTGTTTAACGGTGCATAAAACTGGAAGTGCAACAGGAACGTTTAATCAGATTTCATATAAGTTCAAAGAAGGTATAGTGAGTTTTGGTACATATGCTCCTTGGGGGCAGTTTTATACCAATAATGTCCTCGTTGATTTTAAAGAAATAACGGAACATGAATTGTACAACAACAGTGATAGGCCTGTTTTCGAAAAAGTAAAAGGAAATACAAGAATAAGAGGAAGAATCGATACAGGAGATAGTCCGCATGTACTTTTTACAGTAACACAGTAAAGATAATAGTAAGAATCTTTTACTGAAATCCCCTAAAGATGAAACATCTTTAGGGGATTTTTTTGAAAATGACAAGGCTACTGACTGTAAAATTCTAACTAATAAAGTCATTTATTTTTGATCTAATTGAAAAATGGCATATTATTTGTTTTTGTTTTATTTATGATTTTTTAGGTTTTATTTGATTTATTATTCAAATAAATTTTGCTAAAAAATATTAAAAAAGAATGAATAATGTATTAATGATGAATGTATGAAGCGATTAATTAGCCTCGTGATGATTGGAATGTCCTCTTTTGTTTTTGGACAACAAAGTAAAACAAATGATTCTCTTCCCCCCTTAATCCCCACAACAAAACAAGGTCTGATCAAGGACTTTGATGTAAGATTTTATGTTAGATCGGGTTTTGATGCTAATTTTGAAGAGAATAAGCTTCAAACAAGTCGCTTTTTTGCAGATGAGTTGCGAATCGACATGAAAGCAAAGTTACACGAAAGGGTGTCGGTTCGATTTAGACATCGATTTAACACCAAACCTGTTCCTGGTACTTTAGATAAGATGAGTTCAGCTGTAAATCTCGCTTTTATAGAGGTTCAAGCCTTGCCAAAAATGAGTGTGTCCTTTGGTAAACTTGGTGCTGATTGGGGGGGGTATGAATACGACCTAAATGCAATTGAAATATTAGCGTATAATGACATCCTTAGTCGCGCTGAAAATTATCTCGTTGGACTTGGGATTGCTTATCAAGTACATGATAAACATCGTTTCAATTTTCAGCTGTTGAATGCTAGTGCAAATAAACTAGATGAAGTTGGTGAGTTTGCAATGCCTAAAGGAAGTGAAGTAAGTAAGACTCCCTATGCTTTTGTAGGAAATTGGAGGGGGAGTTTTTGGAATGATAAATTTCAAACTTCTTATAGTTACAGCTATTTTACACAAGCTAAAAATAGAGCAATGCAATACATTGCTTTAGGTAATAAGTATGAAAGTGGACGACTAACTTGGATGTACGATTTCCAATACAGTCATAATGGAATAGATAAAAACGGAATTATTAGTTCAATGTTTGCTGCGGAAGAACCTGAATTGTTAGAAAGTGTTTCTTATATTGATCATTGGACGAGAATAGACTACAAGGTTTTGACAAACTTCTGTCTCTCCCTAACGCTGATGACTAGTAATGGTTATGCAAAAAACATAACAGCTACAAACGAAGGGTATAGTCATTTAAGAAAAAGTTATGGAATCATTCCGATGTTACAGTATCGACCTTTTAAAAAAGTTGATTTGCGCTTTTTTGCTGCTTATGTCGGACGTTGGTACAACTATTCAAGTTATGCAAAAGAAAATCTAAATCAGCACAATTACAGTACAGGACGTATTGCGCTCGGATTAATAGCGCCCTTAAACGTGTTTTAAACCAAAGCAACTCATTTTTTTGTTAAAATTAACCAAACAATATTCGTTTAGATGATTTAAATTTTAACTTCACAACCTTGATCAAATAATCAAGTAAAGGGTAAGAGTAACAAACATAAGATCATGAATAAAAGAATTGTTAGTTTATTTAGTTTTTTGGCTCTTTGTAGTTGGAGTGCAACTGCTCAAAATCAAGTACAAAAAAACAAAATAACAACGAGTTATAAAGAGGGTATAGCTGATGATAAAAAAGCAGCACTCTTAAAAGGACATGCTTTAAAGAAACAAAAAGCAGTTGACTTAGCAAAAGATAATAATATATCACTAGGAGGGGTTACCAAAGAAGGAAGGGTTTATCGATTACAACGTGTAGATGAGTTTGGAAATTATATCTATTATATTACCCATAATGAAGGAAGTCGAGTTACAGCTAAAGTAAATGATATTGCACCAGGAGGAAGCTTGGGATTAAATTTAGATGGAACGGGAGTAACTGTTGGTGTATGGGATGGTGCTTCGGCTTTGGCTACCCATGTGGAGTTTGGAGATGGAAGAGGATCATCAAGAGTACTGGCAAAAGACAATATACCTAACGTTGCGACATTAAATGGAGGTGATTTAAATCAATTTGTAAGAGGATTTTCACATTCAACCCACGTTGTTGGTACGATTGCCGCAAAGGGAATCTCTGCTAATGCACGAGGAATGGCTCCTGAGGCAGTTGTTGTTAGTTACAATTGGGATGATGATGTAAATGAAATGAATGATGAAGCAGAAACTAATGGATTACTAGTGTCTAATCATTCTTATGGAATGGCAGCAATTGATGATACTGGTCGTGTATTGGCTCCAGATTATTACTTTGGTAGCTATGATTATACTGCGATGGTTTATGATTGGCTTGCACATACCTATAAATATTATCAACCTGTAGTTGCTGCAGGAAATGATCAAAGATATTATGGAAGAGTTAATCCAACAAAAAATGGAGCAGATATGCTTTTAGGTAATACTGTAGCAAAAAACGTTATTGTTGTTGGAGCGGTAAGAGAAGTATCAAACTATACAGGCCCTGAGAGCGTCCGTATTGCTGATTTTAGTAGTCAAGGACCAAGTAATGATTTTCGCATAAAGCCAGATATCACAGCAAAAGGAGTAGATGTTTATTCTAGTTATTATCGCTTACCAAGTCCAATTAGTAGTGCACCTAGAACAGATGTTTATTCTAGTATAGGAGGAACCTCTATGGCGGCACCCGCTGTTACGGGTATTATTGCTTTGTGGCAACAATGGGCAATGGAAAATAGAGAAATGCCTTTTAAATCGGCAACAATTCGAGCTTTGATGGTACACACAGCTGAAGAAGCAGGCATCGCTCCAGGACCGGATAACAAATTTGGATGGGGATTGATCAATGCAAAAGCAGGAGTACAAGTGATTTTGGGAAATCTTGATGGAGACGCTCTGGTAGAAGAGGGGGAATTAACACAAGGTGAAACACTAGAAAAAGAGTTTATCATACAAGAAGGAGGTAGTAAGTTGATAGCAACGTTAACTTGGACTGATCCAGAAGGTGAATTTAATAGAAGAAATTTCGATGAAGAATATGCGATAAATAACCCTTCCTTAGTAAATGATCTAGATTTACGTGTTTTTAAAGACGGAGAAGAGTTTTTCCCATGGAGATTGAATAAAGATTTTACTAATCTAATTGCTTTAAAAGGAGATAACGATGTTGATAATGTGGAAAAAGTGGAGATAGAACTAGCAGAAGCAGGAACGTATAGAATTGTAGTATCCCATAAAGGAAATTTACAAGACGGAAAACAAGAGTATTCACTTCTTGTAAGTACCGGTGATTTTGATACTTTATCTACTGAAGAATTTAAAATTGATGAATCACTATTTTCGATATGGCCTAATCCAGTAGTGGAAACATTGAATATTACAATTCCAGAAGAAGCGGAACTAAACGGAGCTTCCATAGAATTATTTGATTTGAGTGGTCGACGTGTTCACTATATTTCAACGATAAACACAAACCAAGTAGAGTTAGATCTGAAAGGACTCTCATCTGGAGTTTATATTGTGAAAGTAAAAGGCAACGGCTTTGAAAGGACAGAGCGCATTGTGAAGAAATAATAAAAGGAGAGCATTGCTCTCCTTTTATTATTTGTAGATTTGTCATTCGTCGTTGGTTGTAAAAGATTATCGTTTTAAAGAAAGGACTTTCTATTTCTGGACAATCTACCGATACCTCATAACAGATCACTGATAACTCCCAACGAACAACAAACAACAAACAAAAATTATAAGTCTACCGATAACAGATAACCAATTACTGATTATTCCTAAATAAGGACGATTGTTTTTCAACGAGAATCTTCTCAACGAACAACAAACGACAAACGACAAACAAAAACTTTTGTCTCTAACACCCGTACTACAAGCGAGTTGCAAAAAACTTTGAAAATACTTTAAAAAAAAGGTTTAGAATAATTTGGAAGTGGCGAAAAAGGTACTATTTTTGCATCCGCATTAAACAAGCAGACGTTCATAGAAAAGCACAGAATAAAGACTTAAGATTGTTTTAAAAATATTTTTAAAAAATAAATTTGGATAATCGGAATAAAGAGTCTTATCTTTGCAGTCCGCTTCAGTAAAGGCTGGGGATTGGCGAAAAGAAAAAAAATATTTTGCTAATTCAGAAAAGTTTTTTACTTTTGCACTCGCTTTGAAAAACAAGTGAGAATTAGAAACGATCATAGACATATTGGACAACAGCATACGAAAAAAGAGAGTAAGGTGATTTTAGGATCACGAAATAAACTAGCTAACTTTTTACAATATTAAAAATATACGATGAAGAGTTTGATCC
>NZ_JACHTC010000025.1 GCF_014145635.1 Myroides sp. WP-1 | reverse complement strand
TTTGTTCGTCGTTTGTTGTTTGTTGTTCGTTGAGAAGATTCTCGTTGAAAAAACAATCGTCCTTATTTAGGAATATTCAGTGATTGGTTATCTGTTATCTGTAATCGGTAGACTTATAATTTTTGTTGGCTGTTTGTTGTTTGTTGTGTGGTTTGTTTTTTGTTTACTGTATCAAGCAAAAAAAATTATACCTATATATAAAGTGTTAGAGCCTTTTGTATATTTTGTTTTTTACATGGTTTGTGTGTGGGCTGTTTTTGTTTACTGTATCAAGCAAAAGAAAATTACACCTATATATTTAGAGTCTTTTGTACATCTTGTTTGTTGTACGTTGTGGGTTGTTTGTTGCTCACCCTCTCACCCTCTCATCACCTCACCCTCTCATCACCTCACCCTCTTCGTCTCATCAAAAAAAAACAAAAAGAGACAACACTATAATATATCTCTTATTTTTGCAACAAATACATATATAATGAAAAAGTTATTTTTTACCCTTTCTGCATTTTTTCTGTACAGTACTTCCACTCTACTGGCCCAAAATTTGGAAATAATTCCGCTTGGTGTATATGGTGGTGGAGATGAGAGTAATTTATCTTGTTATTTACTAGGAGTAGAAAACAGCAATTCTTATTTAGCACTAGATGCTGGAACGGTAAGAAGTGGAATAAACAAAGCTATTGCCAACGGAACATTTGATGTTTCTTTTGAAACTGTATTACAACACTACATTAAAGGATATTTTATTTCACATGGGCATTTGGATCATCTTTCGGGTTTAATTATCAACTCACCTGAAGATTCTGCTAAACCTATTTATTCTTTACCTTTTGTGTCGGATATTTTTAAACACAATTATTTCACGAATGCTTCTTGGGCCAATTTTGGAAACGAGGGAGAATCTCCGATATTAGGAAAGTACAACTATAAGAAGGTCAAACCTTTTCAATCATTTTTAATTGAGAACACAACATTTTCTGCGGAAATTTTTGAGCTCAGTCATGTCAATCCACAAAAAAGTTCGGCTATTTTACTTAAAAACAACAATGATTACGTTTTGTATTTTGGTGATACAGGTGCAGATCGCATAGAAAAAACGAATCACTTAGATACGATATGGCAATATATTGCTCCATTAGTGCGAAATCAAAATCTAAAAACGATCCTCTTGGAAGTTTCTTTTCCTAATAGTCAACCTGAGCATTTATTATTTGGCCATCTAACACCGAAGTTACTCACAGAGGAGTTAAGTAGACTTGCTCAATATGCTGAACTTGAAAATCTAAAAGAACTGACAATTATTATTACCCATTTAAAACCTTCAGGAAATCAAATTGAACAGATCAAACAAGAATTAAAGGAGAACAATCCTTTACAAATTCACTATATCTTTCCCAAACAAGGTGAAAGAATCACACTTCAATAAAAAAAAATCCCATTCTAGTTGAATGGGATTTTTTTTTATTTTTTACTTACGATATATACTAAAACAAAAACAACAAATGATGGTAGTAACCAAGGTACATCATAGTTATATAAAGGAATCTTTTGAATCCATTGATTCAATTGAAATTCAAAACTATCTTCTGTAGCTTTGTCAATTGTCATTCCCACGTAAAACTGTACAAGAGAAAAAACAGTTGTTGTTGCTATTGCTCCTACGAAAGGCAGTTTTCGCTTTACTACTTTTCCAAACAAAACAATATACACAATTAATGTAAGTGTAATTGGGTAGATAATTCCTAAAAATGGTCCGGCATAATCAATAATTTGATCTACACCATTTACAGCTAAAACAGCAGAAAAAACACAAGTTGCAATTACAATTACTTTATAGCTTACCTTTCCGTTAGTTAATTGACTAAAAAATGTTCCTGTTGCACATACTAAAGCGATCGCTGTTGTCAAACAGGCTAAGGCAATACAAAGTGACAAAGCAACTGTACCTTGAGCACCTAAAACATGATTAGAGATATAAAGCAATAATTCCGTACGTTTTAAATCACCTGCAACATTGTATCCAGAAGTTGCACCTAAATATACAAGTCCACCATAGATAAACAATAAACAAGAAGTTGCTACAGCACCAGACAAGAAAGTTACTTTTGTTTTAGTCTCCTGACTCGTATATCCTTTAGCTTTGACTGCGGCAATAATGATACCTGCATAAATTACAGAAGCTAAAACATCCATTGTTTGATAACCTTCGGCAAAACCTCTGCGAAAAGACTCTGCTGCACCAACGCCAGTATCTTTAGTCACATCTAACGGGTGAAGAATTCCCATTACAATCATAATTGTCAGTAGGATTAATAATAAGGGTGTTAGATATTTTCCAATAATATCAACAACCTTAGAAGGAGATATCGATAAGGCTAGTGTTACTGTGAAGAATAAAACAGAAGACACAATCGGATTAAAATTGGGCCAGATAGGTAATAATCCAACCTCAAAAGTTGTAGCCGCAGTACGCGGAATTGCAACAAGAGGACCAATACTAAGAATAATCATTGTTGCTAAAACCAATCCTAAAGTACTATTGATTCTCTTTCCCAAGTCGGTAAACTCATCCCCTGAAAACAGAACTGCTAAGATTCCTAAAAAAGGAGCGATAATAGCAGTAATTGTAAATCCTGAAACTGCAGAAGACCAATCTTCTCCAGTAATAAGGCCTATAATAGGGGGCAAAATAATATTACCTGCGCCAAAAAACATTGCGAACAACGCAAAACCGATAGTTAATATATTAGTAATTGACTTTTGTTTCATTTGTTATTTTTATATTATTTTTTATTCGATTCACAATTTCTAAAAGAAACTTATTTTTTACACACAATAACCATGCTAATCTAAAAATTATATTAAATTATTTTTTGCAATATAGAATATTAATTGCATAATTAATCATTACCCCCTCTATTTCTCTCTTGTTGATTTCAAAGTAAATTGCTTATTTTTATCTTTATATTTAAGTTTCTCCAAATCATGTTTACTCTATTCGAAACTTCTCGTTTAACTGTCTGTCGTATTCAATTAGAATCCGATTTACCTTCTCTACTAGTATTACACAACCACAGAACAACTATGCGTTGGATTCCCAACAACAAACTAACTTGGACAGTTATTGATTTGGAAAAGAAATATAACATCAATCAACAAGCTTATGAGAAGCAACTTGGAATTTACAAAATCGCATGGAAGGAAAACACTGCTCAAACTTTCATTGGAGAAGTAGGATTATTCCTGTGCCAAGATACTACTACAACGGTAGAAATTGGCTATATCTTACATGAATTTTATTGGAAAAAAGGTTTTGCTACTGAATTACTACATGGACTTGAGTCATTTATAAAGGAGTATCTTCCTTATACGACTATTCGCGCACAATTATTTGAGCATAACATCAATTCAAAAAAGTTACTTGAACGTTGTGGATATCAGTGCGTGGCTACTATTCCACTTCACGACAAGACTGCTAAACTTGTATATACTAAATCACTTTCTTCAACGTAAACACGTAAATTCTTTCTTTTTCAAAATCTCCCATACAAATACAATACTCCAGATCCTCGTCTAGATTATCGCTGCTGTTGACTACTACATTGGTTGCTCACTTTTCTCTTAGCTTACACCTTTCACATCAGAACAATTTAAAAAATTTAAACAAGTCTTATTTTTTTTAAAAAAATGAGACTCGATTGAATTTTTATGTAAAAAAAAGTGTGGTTCAAATTTTGTTTTTTTGGGATTCACTTAGGTCTACTACCATGTACCGTTCCATGTTAATTCTCTTTTATCAATAAAAAGTTCTAGTAAAAACCTCAATTCTATCAAAATAAAAGACCAATTGTCTTTACATCTTCTTCTTTATTTAAAAAAAAAGCGAACAACACTTACTCTAAACACATTTTATTAGCCACAAAATAAAAAAAGCAATAATTTTGATAAAATATCTAAAAAACACAACAAATAATACATTTTTATCAAATATAACGTTATAATAATACATAATTTTATCCTCAGCTATAAAACAAAAACAAATAAGATCACGCTTTAATGACTTTAGAAATTAAATGTACGAATCAAATAAGCGCAAAGAATGACAGAATCAACCCCAAAAATAGAGCAGGATGAAATCGATCAAGAAGAACTAACAACGATATGCACAACCAACACAGACGAATTCGCGGTTTATTCCCAAAAAGAAGGCAAAGAGCTTTTTATACCTTATAATATGAAGACACATTACAAAGTATCTTATCTAAACAGTAAGAGTAAATTATTTTGTGGAACAGAAATACGTGAATTTTCGGGGCCAATTTTATTTTTTTCAAATCCTTTATCCACCTATACACTTGAGCCCACATCAGAAACACCCGATGGTTTTTTCTGTTTGTTTACCAATACTTTTTTAGGATTTCAAAGCAATGAAATCAGATCAACTTTACACACCCTACAAGCAACACCTATTTATGCTTTAGACAAGGATCAAGACCGAATGATCCGTTCTTTATTTGAAAACATTATTGTAGAGCATAATCAAGACTACCCATTAAAACAGGAGATATTGCGTAATTACATTGAAATTATCATACACCAGGCCAATAAACTACAAGGCACCTATACTTTAATAGAAAAGAAGAACGCAACAAATCGCCTGTGTGCGCAGTTTTTGGAACTTTTAGAAAAACAATACCCCATTACGAATAAGCATCAAGTAGTTCGGTTAAAAACTGCTACTGACTTTGCTGACCTATTAGATGTGCATACGAATTACTTAAATTTTGTTGTAAAACAAACATTAGGTAAATCCACTACAACTATAATACAAGAACGAACTTTAATAGAAGCACAGCGTTTATTAAAAAACTCGACCTTAAGCGTATCTGAAATAGCATTTTCTTTGGGTTTTGAATACGCCACTTATTTCTCTAGCTTTGTTAAAAAGTATACAGGTTATTCTCCTAAACAACTGAGAAAATAATCCATACACTACCAATATAAACGCATAGGGAATGGTTTATTACACCTGCACCTACTTCAATATACTCTTAACAGAGCTTCCCTTTACTACAAAGCCGTTCTATGTAGAAACGGCTTTGTTATTTTAATCACAGAATTGGCACTCTCTTTCAATAAAAAATTGATCTTTGTATTCTCAATCTATTCAACCTACCATATGATGAAAACAGTTCATGGTATACTTTATTCCAAGGAATACAAAGCCAAAGAAAAAACGCAACTACTTTGCGAAGGGCTATTAAGCAACGTGCTTCAATTACATGAATTTATTGAAGAAATTCAAACAGCTAAAGATTCTCCTAAAGCTACTTGTATAGAAGCCCTTGCGCATGCATCAGAGCAAAAGCCCAATATACTTACAGAAGAAGCTTTGATATTACTCATCCAAACGCTCTCATCCAAGGCTCCTCGAATTAAATGGGAATGTGCTAAAACCATAGGTTTAACAATCTCACTTTACCCTGATCAATTGGAATCTGCCATTGATCAACTAGTCATGAATATTAATCACGAAGGAACTGTTGTTCGTTGGAGTATAGCATTTGCTCTAGGAGAAATAGTAAAAATGAATCAGCCCCGTACCCAACATTTGGTCTCTCTAATTGAACAACAAATAGAAAAAGAAGAAAAAAAGAGTATTCAAAAAATTTATCACAAAGCGCTTACTGAAGTGACTGTTAAAAACAAATAAAACAACAATGAAAACAATTCCGACTCCTGAGTGGATAACTGTATATGAACAAAAAAAGCATTTACTCTTATCTCCTACTAATTTCAACCACTATTTCAGTGCTACATCAATATGTGAAAAGAACTTATTTCACCTCAACCTTGGTGAAGTAAAATTTCCAACGGGTAATATACTTGTTCGAGATCCTTTGGTTTACCTAAAGAGCGATGAACAACCCTATTTTATCCCTGTAGCACAAGGTAGCTTTCCGCTAACAGTATTGGTTATGGAGGTTGATGAAGATCACTATCGTTATGTTGCTTTTCGCGTAAAGGTATCAGATAAACAAGCGACTCAGCATCTAGAGGCCCTTCTTGGACATGAAAACATAGATACTTTAAATAAAGGAGAATATTTCGGTTTTAATGTTGATGCTGGTTTGGCTACAATAGTAGATGTAGAAACCAAAGATGCATATTGTGCCTTTGAACAGCAATGGTTAAATGCTCATCCTGGGGGAAATATTTACGATGACTTCTTAGCTGCCGAATTCAAAAAGAGTTATGCAAATAACCCACAATACCAAAGACCTGGTGGAGATTGGATCAACTTCAAAATACCAGGAACAGACTTAACCATTCCCATGATTCAAAGCGGTTATGGAGATGGAGCTTATCCTGTTTATTTTGGTTATGATGAAAACAATGAAGTTTGTGAAATCATTGTTCAATTTATCGATATTGAATTGACTTTTGAAGATGAGGAAGAATAAAAAAAGTCGCTAAAGCGACTTTTTTTATTCATATCGAATAGCCTTAACAGGCGATATTTTCGTAATTAGATAGGAAGGAATTAACAACACTAACATAGCGACGATCACCACCCCTGCATTGAGTAGAAGTACGTCTGAAAAGCGGATCAAGACAGGAGCTTCTCTAACGTAATATGACGTTGGATCTAATTTAATTAATCCTGTATATTTTTGAATAAAGAGCAAACCAAGTCCAATAGCATTTCCGTATAAAAGTCCTTTTCCAATTAAATAAAACGCATTATATAAAAATATTTTTCGCACGCTCCAATTCGCCGCACCAAGTGCTTTTAAGATTCCTATCATTTGCGTGCGTTCTAGAATTAAAACTAACAAAGCGACAATCATATTAATAGAAGCAACTGCAATCATTATAATGATGATGACTTTAATATTAAAGTCAAACATGTCTAACCATCCAAAGACATTTTCATATTTTTCTACAATGGTTTTACTATCTACCGTAGAAGGTAAATTCAAATAAATTTCACTTCCTTTTTCTTCAATTTTATCAAAGTCTTTCAGAATGATCTCAAAACCACCGACCTCATTTTCTGTCCAACGATTTAATCGTTGTACATGGCGAAGATCTCCAATGATAATGTTTTCATCAAATTGTTGTAAGCCTGAATTGTACAAACCTACAATTTCAAATTGGCGAATATTTGGCACTTTATTCCCCCAATCTTTCATGAAATACGTATTGACCTTACCTCCCAATTGAAGTCCTAATCGATTAGCAATATACGTTGACATTAAAATCTCATTACTCATTCCTTCGCCAAAAACAGGTAATCTACCTTGTTCAATATACTCTGCTATCTCATTGAATTGGTAGTCTGGAGTTACTCCTTTATATACTATCCCTTCAAAAGCATTTTCAGTGCGTATAATACCTGCTTTAGAAGCAAAAGGTTGAATGTTTTTTACTCCTTTTACTTCCTGTAAGTTTGGATAAAAGTTTTGATCTATTTCAATGGGTTTAAGTGTAATATCTGTTATATTGGAATCGTATTTAGTAATTACGATATGACCGCTAAAAGCTGAAATTTTATCTCTAATTTTGTGTTTTAAACCAAGGCCTGTAGCAACAGACACCAACATCATTATAATCCCTAAAGCAATTGCTGTAATAGCGATTTTAATAATTGGAGCAGAAATACTACTTTTATGGTTCTTTGTAGTTACTAAGCGTTTAGCTATAAAATATTCTAATTTCAACTTTGTTATGGTATCAAATTCAACAGTCAAAAATACATTATTATTCTTAGTAACACTATTGATTTATAGTGTAAATTCTTATTCTTTTTCAAAGATAGAAAGCGAGATTCCATCTTCGAGCTCAACAATAATTGTTGGTGCGGAGAACACAGCGGCTTATCTTGCACTTTTACAAAACAAAAAGGTAGGAATACTAACGAATCAGACAGGCGTTGTTCGCGAAGATCTCGATGTCAATGTATATGTATCTACGGTTGATTTTTTATTGCGCAAGGGAGTTAATCTTACGAAAATATATGCTCCTGAACATGGTTTTAGAGGAACAGCTGATGCAGGCGAACTTGTGAAAGATGGTCGAGATACACAAACGGGGCTTCCGATTCTATCACTGTATGGCAACAGTAAAAAACCTTCTAAAGAACAACTAGCTGGTATTGACATCATGTTATTTGATTTACAAGATGTAGGTGCTCGATTTTACACCTATATTTCATCTTTACACTATGTTATGGAAGCTTGTGCTGAGAACAAGATCCCCCTTGTAATTCTAGATCGTCCCAATCCTAATATTACGATAATAGACGGTCCTATTCTGGAGCTAAAAAACAAAAGCTTTGTTGGTATGCACCCTATACCAACACTGCACGGCATGACCATTGGAGAATATGGGTTAATGATTAATGGCGAAAAATGGTTAAATGAGGGTATCCAAGCAGAGCTAACCGTCATTCCTAACTTGAATTACAGTCGCCAGTCGAGTTATGCACTGCCTGTGTCACCATCACCAAATTTACCCAATGATCAAGCGATCAACCTATACGCTAGTTTGTGTTTCTTTGAAGGAACAAATGTTAGTTCTGGTAGAGGAACGAATTTGCAATTTCAAATTTACGGTTCACCTTTTTTAGAAAATATGCCTTATCGTTTTACTCCCAAGCCCAATGCTGGTTCTAAAGATCCGATGAATAATGGCAAATTGTGCTATGGTGAAGATCTCTCTAAAGAGGTACCTGTAACAAAATTAGAGCTAAAATGGTTGTTAAAAGCCTATCATCAAACAAAAAATAAAGACAAGTTTTTTACTAATTTCTTTATTAAATTAGCGGGAACAGATCAATTAAAACAACAAATTATTGCTGGTAAAACGGAAAATGAAATTCGTCAATCATGGAAAAAAGGATTAGCTGCCTTTGAACTTACTCGTGCGCCTTACCTACTTTACGTTAATTAATTCACTGACTCTCCTATCTTATGAAACAGCTTTTGTTTTCGCGTAGAACACTTTTGATTATAGCCATTGCCATTGTAAGTATCACTTCTATTGCAATTCTATTCCTGAGTATTTCTATTAACAGTAGCTATGAGGAGACCTACCAAGACATCATCAAAAAGAGTTTTAATCATCGTAAAAATGCTTTAGAGGAAGAATTTAAAAAGATTGACAATCAATTAACTATGCTAACTGATGTGGTTGAACACAGTCCGTTGGATCAACTCAAGAAAACGTATGAAGTACTGAATGAGGTTCAACCTTATAATAGTATTTCCAGCTACAACTGGTATATTGCGGTTGACTCTTCCCAGCATGTTACAGCGCATAACTTGAGTGATCACTCTGTCCTTCCTTTAGACCACCCTCTGGTACAACAATTCCTGAAAAATGGTCATCAAACCAAAATCAATACTTTTATTACACTCGATCAACAATTGTATTGGGTGTGTTGGAATAGTATCGAAAAAGAAAAAGAACAAATTTTCACAGGTTTTATTTTCAGCCTGAAAGAGCTTCACAAACACCTAACAACAATTGACATTACCACACCGAATTACGCTTATATATTTGCGGCTGATGGAACGTGTATTTATCACCCTGAATTAAATCTAATTGGTCAGAATATCTTTCAGGTATCTTCGACAACGAGTCAAGATACCATGATCAATACAAATAACAAATCTACGCCTAAGGTCGTTGAATCAGAATTTCTAAAGCTTGAAGTCTATCGTTTTTTTACAAGCTTTAACTCCACAACGTTTAAAGGGTATATCAGTATTAACTTCCCCAAGTTAAATGTAGATGAAAATGTAATTCCGTTGAAGCGAAATACCTATTTGATTTTCATTAGTTCGATTTCGATCATCTTGCTTTTACTTTATTTCTTTAATTTAGAAAGTAAACGCGCTTATAAGGAAAAAGAACAATTGGCTTTGGAAAAAGAAAAAATGACCAAGGAAAAAGTTTTGATGCAGCTTAAACAATTGAAAAATCAGATTAATCCTCATTTTTTGTTTAACTCCTTAAATTCGCTGTACATGCTTATTACTATTGACAGTGATTTAGCACAAAAGTTTACCTTAAACTTAAGCCATACCTATCGTTATTTAATTCATTCGCCAAGTAGCAATTTAGTTGACCTCAATCAAGAGCTCAAATTTATTGAACAATATATCGAATTACAGCGTATTCGTTTTCCCAAAGAACTCCACGTTGAGATTCTCGACAAACAACACGCCCCTACAAAAACTAAAATTCCGTATTTAGCTTTACAAATTGCGGTGGAAAATGCTATGAAGCACAATATTGCAACATTAGATTCTCCTTTACTAATTCAAATAACACTAACGAATGACAGTGTAACTGTAATCAATAATATTCAATTAAAAGAACAAAAGGAAGAAAGTGAAGGATTTGGGTTATTTTATATTGCCTCTATTTATCAATATTACCAAATCGAAGGCTTCCAAACTGATTCACAAAACGAGACTTTTAGTTGTATTTTCCCATTGATCAATTGTTAAAATATCCATTCACTCCCAAAATAAATCCACTCACTCCTGAAAATTTTAAGTTTAACTAGAAGTCCTTTAGCTTTATCCCTTACTTAACTTAAACTTAACATTGTAATGAATCGAAACACGGTTAAACTAAGTATCAGTACTTTAGCCTTACTAGGATGTTTAACTCAAGCGCCAACGGGTTTACTGTATGCGAAAGAGAAGAAGACGGAAAAGCGGGCTGACAAGGAAAAAGAGAAGGAGAAAGACTCTACTGATACGAAAGAAAACAATTACGCTGATTTAATAAAAAAGGGAACCTATACCAAAGGGTTATTTAATGTTATTCAAGTCAAAACGGATGTTTATTTTGAAATACCGGATAGTTTATTAAACCGTCAGTTTTTGTTGGTAAACAAACTTTCGCAAGTTCCTTTAGAGATTAATGACGCAGGAGCTAATAAGGGAATGAACTACGAAAACAAACTTATTACTTTTCACAAAGACACGTTAGCGAATAAAATTTGGGTAAAAACGGAGACTCCTCGTGTGTCATCGCCAAAAGAAGATGCTATTACGCGTTCTGTTGCGGATAACTTTATTGAATCCGTTTTAGAAGTTTTTGATATTGAAACTCAAAATCCAGACTCTACTGCTACCGTAATTAAGGTAAACAAAGTATTTGACGGAAATCAAAAGAGCTTCAATGATGTGTTATCGGGATTGAGTTTACCTACTTCCATCAAAACGAATTTATCTTATATCGAAGGAATTAAAACGTTTCCGGAGAACATTGTAGTTAAATCTATGATGACGACAAGTGTCAATGAAGGTTCTGGAGATGTATCTGTTTCTATGGGAGTTACGACGAATATCGTACTTTTGTCTAAAGAACCGATGCAACCGAGAATTGCAGATAAACGCGTAGGCTTTTTTACAGAGAAACATTGGCATTTCAGTGATGCTCAACACAAAATGGAAGAGCAAGAATTCATCACTAAATGGAGAATGGAACCCAAGGAAGAGGATATTGAAAAATATTTACGCGGAGAGTTAGTAGAGCCTAAAAAGCCTATTGTTTACTATATTGATCCAGCAACTCCTCCACAGTGGAGAGAAAAAATCATTGCAGGGGTACATGACTGGCAAGTAGCTTTCGAGCAAGCGGGGTTCAAAAACGCAATTTTAGCAAAAGAACCTACAGAAGACGATAAAGATTTTGATATTGACGATGTGCGTTATTCGGTAATTACTTATGCTGCATCACCGAAATCAAATGCGATGGGACCTTCTGTTATCGACCCTCGAAGTGGAGAGATCATTGAGTCGGATATTATTTGGTGGCACAATGTAATGACGTCTGTTCACAGTTGGATGCGCATTCAAACAGGTCCGATTGACGAAAGAGCAAGAGCGAACAAATTTAGTGATGAACATATGGGTGATGCCATTCGATTTGTGTCTTCGCACGAAGTTGGACATACTTTTGGTTTGAAACACAATATGGGTGCTTCTTTTGCTTTTCCTGTGGATTCTTTGCGTTCTAAAACATTCACGGATCAAATGGGGGGAACGGCTCCTTCTATTATGGACTACGCACGTTACAATTATGTAGCCCAACCAGAAGATAAAGTAACAGCTATTACACCTCAAATTGGGTTGTATGACAAATATGCTATCGAATGGGGATACCGTTGGTATCCAACGCAACAAGAAGAAAAGAAAGCTTTGCGCAAGATGATTGAAGATCACCAAGATGATCCCATGTATTTTTACGGAGAGCAACAAAGCTATCTAAACATCGTTGATCCAAGATCACAATCAGAAGATTTAGGAAACGATGCGATGAAGGCAAGTGAATATGGATTAAAAAATTTAAAAATAGTAGTAGATAATATTATTTCATGGACCTACGACCAAGGAGAAGATTATTATGAAGCTGGAAAATTATACATGGGCGCTATTGGACAATGGCAAATGTATAATCAACACGTTTTATCAAATATTGGTGGTGTTTACTTAGATCATGCTGTATACGGAAACAACAAAAAAGCATATCAACCCGTGCCTTACGAAACACAGAAAAGAGCCGTTGAATATTTGAGCAAACATGTGCTTACGATTCCAAACTGGTTATTTTTCAATGACATCAATGAAAAAACGTACAGCTTAAAGGATTCTCCGGTTGGTCCATATGAATATTCGCCATACTCTCTAGCGAGAGAATTACAGTATACTGCGATCTATCATGTGTTAACGGATGAGCGTTTACTTCGTTTATTAGAGAGCGAAGCACTGCAAACCCAAACAAATGGTGAAAAAGTGTATACGATTCAAGACCTATTCAATCAATTGAGAAGTGAGATCTTTGCTCCTACTAAAAAAGGGAAATCACTGTCAATTTTAGAGCGAATGACACAAAAAAATTACGTAGATGCGTTGATTATTGATGTGAATAAACTATTTGAAAAAACAAACAAAAAAGGGTTAATCCTAGATCAATCTTTGCAAATGCCTACATTATGTAGAGTTTCTTTAACCGACAATCAGGCAAGAAACATCAACTATACAGTAATGAAACGCGTTTCGGAGGTAACAAGTTACAAGAAGGGAGAATTATTCGCTATTCAAAAACTTGTGAGTAAAAAAGCAAAATCAGGTGATGCGGCGACACAAGCACACTATGCTGATTTAGCCAATAGAATTAACCAAGCACTAGGTATATAAAACTAACAACCTTACCCATTTAAGAAAATGAAAAAACTATTTCTTTTATTTTCGTTCTTTACCCTAACTCTTACTCTAGCACAAGAGAAAAGAACGATTACAGGTTTTGTTCAAGATGCAAGCGACAAGTCGGGCTTACCCGGGGCATCTATTATTGTTGAAACACAAAGTGTATCAACAGAAACAGGTCAGAAGGGAATCATCGAAAGTACAAGTATTGGAACGATGACAGACTTTGACGGAAACTTTACACTTGACGTTCCGAAAGAAACAAAAGCCATTCGCGTAAGCTTTATTGGTTACGCTTCGAAATTAATCAATCTAACAACGAAGACACATTATAACGTTGCTTTAGGTACGGATGAAAACATTTTAAACGAAGTTGTAATTACGGGTTATCAAACCATTGAAAAACGCAAATTGACTTCTTCTGTTGCCCAAGTTAGCATGGCTGATATTGAGCAAGGAGGGGTTGCGAGTGTGGATCAAATGTTGGCCGGACAAATCGCTGGGGTTGCTGTAACAACACCTACTGGTGCTCCAGGTGGACCTGCTAAAATCCGTATTCGTGGTACAGCTTCACTAAACGGACCTCAAGATCCATTATGGGTAATTGACGGAATGCCGTTAGAAGGAAATAATGTTCCTAACTTTAACGATAAAGACAATATCGATCAATTGCAAAACTTTTCTATTGCTGGTTTAAATCCGGATGACATCTTGGATATTACCATCTTAAAAGATGCTTCTGCAACAGCTATTTATGGAGCAAGAGCTGCAAATGGGGTAATTGTTATTACAACGAAAAAAGGAAAAAAAGGGTCTATGAAAGTAAACTTTACAGCCAATACTTTCGTGAATGAACGCCCTCAATTTTCTAAATTAAACTTGATGAATTCATCTGAAAAAGTGGATTTAGAATTGATGCTTGCTGGTAGATCTGATATCGATAATGCCCGCTCACGTCAAGGAGAAGTTGCAAGAATTTTAAATAGAAACGACGAATTAGACGCCTATAGAAATGGTGGATTTAGTGCTTTATCTCAAGAAAGTCAAAATGCGATTAATCGCTTGCGATTAGTAGATACTGATTGGGGAAAAGAATTATACCGTCCTACATTCAACAAACAATATGGTTTGAGCTTATCGGGTGGAGGTGATCTTTCTGATTACTACTTCTCCTTGGGATACTACGATGAAGAAGGATCAACAATTGGCACTGGTTTCGAGCGTTACAACATTACGTTGAAAAACAACTTTACCTTAACGGACAAACTAACAGCTGGAGTGGCTTTATTTGGAACACAGTCGAATAAAACTAACTTCATCGCAGATGCTGATGCAAGTGTTAATCCGGCCAACTATTCTAGAAATGCCAATCCTTACTTAAAACCATACAATGAAGACGGAAGTTTTCAATATGATCCCGATATCAATGGTTTTGGAGATGCTTATATTCCTTTCAACTTCTTAGAAGAAAGACAAAATACAAGCTACGAATTGAAAAACCAATCGTTGAAAGCTATTTTTGATATTAACTATCAAATCTTAGATGACTTGAAGTTCACTTCTCAGTTGGGTTTACAGATTGACAACAGTGATACGGAGAAATACTTAGGTAAAGAAACGTATAACACACGTAAATTCAGAGAAGGTACGAGATACTATGACAGTGCTTCCAAAGAATTCAAATACTTCTTGCCTGATGGTGGAATTATTGAAAACTTCTCGGATAAATACTTCCAATACAACTGGAAAACCCAAGCGATGTACAATACTATTATCAATGATATGCATGAGATAGATGTTATGGCTGGTATGGAAATCCGAAAAGAAGAAAGAAAGCAAATCAAATCTAAAGGTTTTGGTTACGATCCGTTAACCTTAACAACAAATCCGATTTTGTTCCCTCCAGGAAACACTGAGGCAACACAAAAAAAATACGAAACATATAGAAGAACAAAAGGAGAAGACGCTTATGCTTCTTTCTTTGCAACAGCTTCTTATACATACGACAGAAAATATACCGTATTTGGTAGTGTGCGTTATGATGGTTCAAACTTATTCGGAGTAGATCCAAAATACAGATATTTACCTTTATGGGCAATTTCAGGTTCATGGTTGGTATCAAATGAGAAGTTCATGGAAAACCTAGATTTCGTTAGTAATTTCCGTTTACGCGCTTCTTATGGTTTACAAGGAAACGTAGATCGTACAACTTCTCCTTTCGTAATTGGAGAATACAGTACTTCTTCTATTTTACCAGGTTATCCAGAAAAAACTATTCAGGTGAATAACTTGCCAAATGGTACACTAAGATGGGAAAAAACAACGAATACAAACGTTGGTTTTGACTTAGGATTATTCAATAATAGAATTGCTATTGCATTTGATGCATACAACAGAAAGAGTACAGATTTAATTGGTTTACGTGCCTTGCCTTTTGAAACAGGTTTTGAGTTCACCAACATGAACTGGGCGCAAGTAAGCAACAAAGGTTATGAAATTTCATTAACGACGAGAAATATCGTACGCCCTAACTTCTCTTGGACGACAACATTCAACTTTGCACACAATAAGAGTAGAGTAGATCGTATTCAAGTAAACGATGGTGAATACTTACCTTCAAGAGAAGGATACGCTGTAAATTCTGCTTTTGTATTGAAAACAGCGGGATTAGATGACAAAGGAAACATTATGTTTTGGCAAGGTGGAGAAAAAGTATCTGCCAAAGAATTTTTCCAATTGTATGATTCTTGGGAAGACATCATGCCAGGTTATATGGTTGACTCTAAATTGACTCCTGAACAATCAAGAGATTTATTTACCTATGCAGGAGATAGAGATCCGAAATTTACTGGAGGTATTATCAATACATTCAAGATCAATAATTTTGATTTCACTATTTCAGCGGCCTTCAATCTAAAACAAATGGTAACGCGTACACCTGCTTATAATTCAGCTTTAGTTGATCCAGGAAGAAACTACACAAGAGAAGTATTCGATATGTGGACGCCGATCAATACAGGTGGAACTTTACCAGGATTAACAGGAAATGACGCTTATGATGGAACAGATAATTGGATGTTAACAAAATGGTTTGATTACGGTGGAGCACCAATTAACTATTACAACTATCTAGATATTTGGACAAAAGAAACAAGTTATTTGCGTATTAGCAGCTTGCGTTTAGGATATACCTTACCAAGAGCTGTTTTAGATAAATTGCGTTTAGACAATGTTCGATTTACAGTAGAAGGAAGAAACCTATTTGTATTCGGAACAGATTACAAAGGATACTTTGATCCAGAAACTTACGGAAACATTTACGCACAGCCTATTCAGAAATCATTCACATTAGGATTAAACATAACCTTCTAACTCTTTGTACATTATGAAAAGACTTTTTTTATTTATCGGATGTCTAAGCATAGGTTTATCTACTGTAAGTTGTGATAAATTCTTAGATATTGAACCAGAAGGAAAGATTATTCCAAAAACAACAGATGATTATAGAAAATTGTTGACGACGGCTTACTTTGCGTACCCTCGTCACAAAGCGCTAACAACTATACGAACGGATGAAGTTCAAGTTCCTGTAATGGACAACAGCGATTTCGCAGAAATTCGCGATATATTTGTATACAATGACCAAAGTCCGAGTGATGGAACAAGAGAGTATGGATACCAAGACTTATACAAAGTTATTTTCTATGCCAATCAAACCATCAACGATGGAACAGGAACAATGCAAACCGGAGACGTAAAAGAACAACTTCTAGGAGAAGCACATGCACTCCGTGCATTAGCTTACTTCGATTTAGTAAATTTCTTTGCTAAACCGTATGATCCCGCTACAGCCGCTACAGAACCAGGTATCGTAATCCTAAATGAAGTAGACTTAGATAGCAAAAGACCTAAATCAACCGTAGCTGAAGTATACAACCAAATTCATTTGGATATCGATGCCGCAAAAGCAAAACTAAAAGTAGCTACCTATGATGCAGGTACCAACTACCGTTTTTCTAAACTGGCTCTTTTAGCCTTAGAAGCTCGTGTAAATCTGTATCAGAAAAAATATGAAGCTGCAATTGTAAGTGCTGAAAGTGCATTGGCAATCAAAAGTACATTACAGAACTTAAATGTAGATTCGAAAGAATCCGTTGCACATTTCAAATCGGTAGAATCGATTATGAATTTAGAAGATGTGTTTAAAACAGCTTATAAATCTTTCGTTTTTGCTTCGGAAGAATTAAAAGCAAGTTATGATCAAACAAACGATCTTCGCTATGTTTCTTCTTTTGATGATGTAAATGGAAATTTAGTATTAGTAAAAACGGGAAATGGAGATACTAAAATCTCTTTCCGTACAGCTGAATTATACTTCATCAAAGCAGAATCTCAAATTTTCTTGAACCAATTAGATCAAGCCACTGCTACGCTTGAGCCGATCATCGAAAATCGTTTCAAAGCAGAAGCTGTACCTGCTGTAGTAGAACAATTAAAATCGTTTGATCAAGCGGCATACAAAAAATTCCTATTAGAAGAGCGATTCAGAGAATTCGCCTTTGAAGGTCAGCGTTGGTTTGATTTGAGAAGATTAGATCAAAAGAAAATCGTTCACCGATTAGGTAACGAAGATTTTATACTACAACAAAATGATCCGCGTTATACCTTGCCGTTCCCAAGAAAAGCAAGAGAAAACAACCCAAATTTATAAGCGGTGACACTGCAAAAGCTACCAGAAATGGTAGCTTTTTTTATGCAGAAAAAGATCACATTTTTAGAACGTGCAACTTTTTAGTACTTTTACCAAAAAAAAGTGCGTATAGCAATTGTTGAAGATGAAGCTCTCGCAGCTAATTATCTAAAAAAACTCCTACTGACTCAAGATATTCTACCCATTTCGGTTAGCGATATTGTCATGTTATCTTCGATTAAAGAAGCTACGACTTTCTTTTTTCAACATACCGTTGATCTCATTTTTATGGATATTCATTTAGGTGATGGCAAGAGTTTAGAAATTTTTGACAAAATCGCCGTTAAGAGTCCTGTTGTTTTTATTACGGCTTATGAAAATTATGCCATTGAAGCTTTTAAGCAATTTGCTATAGGTTACATTTTAAAACCCTTTGATAAAATAGCTTTAGATGAAGTACTACACAAATATGTTACGATCACGAAACACCTACAAGAAGATTCCGTTCCCAAACAAGAACCAGAATCCGAAGTAGCGAATCCTCCATTGAAAGATCGCTTTTTGATTCACGATGGCCATCGACTCAAATCAATTGAGGCCAATGAAATCGCCTATTTATTTGCTTCTGGCAAACACCTTTTTCTACATACTTTTCAAGAAGAACGCTACATATATGACGACACAATCAAAGATGTCATTGATAAGCTTGATGCGAAGATTTTTTTCAAAATAAATCGCAGTTTTATCATAAATATTCAAGCTATTAAAGAGGTCTTACGTCATAGTAGTCAAAAAATAGAACTCGTATTAAATGTGCAAAGTGAGGACCAACAGCCTATTTTTGTTAGCAAAGCACATATCGCTAATTTAAAAGATTGGTTGAGTTAAATTGTCATTTAACACGATTGATTTTCTATTTTTTAACTACATTTGAGAAAAACAAAAAACATCTAAATGATATGAATGTAGGAGAATATATCATCAAATTAATTGACGGAATACTAGATTTTTTTCAATTGATCAAAGATTACTTAGATGATGCTTTACACATCTTCGAAAAGATAAAAGAAGTGGTATTGGATATCATCGATTACTTTATAGATACTACTGAAGAATTATCACAAGAATCTGTAAAACTTTTTGAAGACCTGGAAGAAGATCATTTCTTTATTTAAATCGCAATTATTTCAACACTATTTTCTTTTTCATCTGCTCTACTACTTCGTATGCTGCTGGACAGATAGCTACATTTTCCAAAGTTAAATTAGCAATTTGTTGAAACTTTTTTCGGTCCGTATGGGGATATTCTCGACATGCTTTCGGACGGACATCGTAAATCATACAATAGTTTTCTGCATCCAAAAAAGTACAAGGCACTTGTTGAAGTACATAGTCGTTGTCTTCATCAATTTTCAAATATTGATCGATAAACTGTTGGGGTTTTAATCTCAAGTGCTTACTGATTCGCTCTATATCTGCACTTGTAAACAATGGCCCTGTTGTTTTACAACAATTCGCACAAGACAAACAATCTATTTTTTTAAAAACAGCATTGTGAATTTCTTGCATTTGATAATCTAAATCCTTTGGTGGCTTCTTTTGTAGTTTCGCAAAATATTTTTTATTCTCATTATGCTTATCTTTGGCGAACTTTGGAAGTTGTTGCAGTATTTTGTCCATTCTTACTTTATTGAATGACAAAATTACGACAACTCGCTTTTTTATAGATCAAAAATTCAACAAAAAAATGAAAGACCTAATCGGCCAAGCTATATTAGACTATCAAGTTAGCCAGACACCTGCGGTTTTATTGACCGAAACAGATATTTCCGAAGCTGAAGAAATGGAGGTTTCCTATTGGTTTCGCTCCTATAAAGACATGCCAGAACTCGAGCAAATTGCATTAAAAAAGAGTAAAGGCAAAGTTTTAGATATCGGTTGTGGTGCTGGATCACATACACTTTATTTACAAGAAAAAGGATTAGAGGTTACCGCTATCGACATCTCTCCAAAAGCCATCGAAGCTTGTCAGTTAAGAGGTGTAAATAACGCAAGATTAACCAATGTTCTAGATGTAAAAAATGAACAATACGATACCTTGTTATTGTTAATGAATGGCACAGGTATATTTGGTCGATTAATTCACATTACCACCTATTTAGAACATCTAAAAACACTATTGACTCCTAATGGACAAATCTTAATTGATAGTTCAGACTTAATCTATATGTTTGATGAAGATGAAGATGGGGGGAAATGGATTCCGATGGACAACAAAGACTACTATGGAGAGCTTGTTTTTCAAGTTCACTACAAAGGTGAAACAGAAGAAGCTTTTAACTGGTTGTATTTAGATTACAACACCCTTCAAAATGCAGCACATGGCTGTGGATTATCTTGTGATTTATTATATGAAGGAGAGAATTACGAGTACCTCGCAAAACTAACAAAAAAAGGAAGCTAGGGCTTCCTTTTTATATCTTTTACATTTCCATGTATTTCATCATAATTCCTTGAACACTAGTTCCCCATTCCATTCCAACTTGTTGTCCTTTATCATACAAAACTTTATTCTTTTCGTATAATTTCTTTCCAACAGGAGTTTCATATAATTGAATCAATTCTTTGATTTCATTATGTGTAAATTCTTCCATGTAGATTTCAGCCATTCTCGATTTAAAATCATTTAAGCTTACGTTAAATTCTTTTTGAAACTCAGCTCTTTTTTCTTCAGGAATATTCTGACTGATTTCTTCAGTCATATAGTCAAAAGCTTTCATTTGCCCACTTACTTCCATGTACTTTTCAGCGTCTGCTTTAAAAGCAGCATCTTGTGCAAAACCGAAATGTCCTGCTAACATGAATGCAGCTACGATCACTATTTTTTTCATAATTGTAGTATTTTTGATGAAGTAAAGATAAAACTATGTTAAGGAATATCCAAGTATTTATGTGTTTGCAACGATATTTTCCACTTTGGATTTTGCTTGACATATTCAATAATTAAAGGCATCATAACCGCGCGTTTACTCCATTCTGTCTGCAATAATAGCAACGCGTCTTTATTTACTTTAGCGGCCTGTTCTTCTGCAAAGATAAAATCGTGTTTGTTATAAATCACAACTTTTAATTCATTCGCTGCTTGATAGGCGCTTTCAGTAGGTAATTTAGCTTTTTTAGGCGAAAGACAAACCCAATCAAAATCACCAGACATTTCATAAGCACCAGATGTCTCTATATTGGTTTTCAACCCTGCCTCTTTTAATTTCTTTGTTAGGTAATCTAAGTTATACATCAAAGGTTCTCCTCCTGTAATAACGGCTAAATTAGCCACCGCTGACGCATCAGCAACAATAGATTCAACAGCCGTTAACGGATGTAATTCTGCATCCCAACTCTCTTTCACATCGCACCAATGACATCCAACGTCACAACCTCCCAAACGGATAAAATAAGCCGCATGACCAGAATAAAAACCCTCTCCTTGAATGGTGTAAAATTGCTCCATCAAAGGCAATACTTTTCCTTCTGTCAACGCGCTATTCTGTTGGTCCTCTTGTATCATAGTAAACTAATTAATTGATCGTAATTCTCTCTAGTAAAAAAATAGAATTACCGCGCAAAGATAAGGTAAAAACATGAATCTCTCGCCTTCTCTCCCCTTATTCCGCAAGTCTACCCCTTAGTATTCACTTTCTTTTTTCGAGTTTTCTAGATCCAGCCAAGACAGAATTTCCTCATCTTGTTGGGCATTAAACTTTCGGGCATAAAGATATCCCTTATGAGCGGCTTGCTTTAACTGTTCCTGATCGGCAATGGAAAAAGTAACAGGCAAAGGCACTCCTTTTCTATCCCAATCTATAAAAGTTAGTATATCCTTCACTTGAATGTTTGGGTGAGTTTTCATCACTTCTACTAATAGCGTTTGAAAAAAATACTCATCTGCACAAAAAGTAGTCTTAAAAAAATGATGCCATTCTACTTTATTCGCACTGTAAAACCCTACAAGTAGCATCAGTGTATCATAACGCAACGCCCACCAAGAAGATCCCTTATAAAAAACAATAGACGAATCCAGTTCTTTTTGGATAAATAGATACTTTAAATAAGAAAACTTGAAGCATCCCTTTAAAATTGATTTGTATAAACCTGAAATTTTATGCTTTTTAAAGATCACATAATCTCCCCTTCTGTCGCTCTTATTTACTTTAAATCCTCGAAAGTTTAGATAAGCCCGAGGATGTACCTCTTTGGCAACAAATTTTTCGATGAAATCAATAGTTTGATTTTGCTGATAAAACGATTGAATGTCATTTGTGGTTTGCAGTGGATAATCTTGACCACTTATAAGAGTCACACGGTCAGAGGCAGAAGGATTATACTGTCCTAAGGCATCAATAAGGTTTAAAGTGGCTTGAACTTGAGAAAAATCACCCCAAATACAATTTACACGATTCTCAATAAAACACACTTGAGGATTGACGCAGATTGATTCAAAAGGTGCAAGATCACTTTTCAAATCAATGTGAATAATAAAATGAACATTTGGAGC
Organism: Myroides sp. WP-1; assembly: GCF_014145635.1. Taxonomy (GTDB): domain Bacteria; phylum Bacteroidota; class Bacteroidia; order Flavobacteriales; family Flavobacteriaceae; genus Flavobacterium. The sequence continues at coordinate 15,880 of NZ_JACHTC010000025.1, read as the reverse complement.
AAGTAAGCGGTCTATTAAGCGCTTTAATTGCTGTGGATTAGTGTGTGCTTGAACAAGATAAAAAATATTCATAGAATCCGCATTATACGATAAACAATTCAAGAAATCAAAATTTGTATTTGGTTGTAAACAAACGATTTTTTTTTGCTTCTTCGCATTGAGGGAATATTAAATTTTTATTAATTAACATTCACACTAGTTGTAAAAAAAACAACATTATAAGCTTTTAAAGTATTTAATACCATATTTAACAGCTAAAAACCAATAATACAGTAGAAACTAAAACAATCAACTATATACTTTTTCATTACTACATGACAGGGTGTCATTTAAAATTCTTCGTTCAATATATTGTATAAAAAAAAATCCAGAGGATTACTCCTCTGGATTATAGTTAAAAACCAAACTAGGTTTAGATTTTATTTCTCTTACGATCTGTTTCTTTTAAGAAGATTTTTCTCAAACGAAGTGATTTTGGAGTTACCTCTACATACTCGTCTTTTTGGATGTATTCTAAAGCTTCCTCTAAAGAGAATTTAATTGCAGGTACAATTTTAGCTTTATCATCAGATCCAGATGCACGAACGTTCGTTAACTTTTTCGTTTTTGTAACGTTAACTGTCATATCATCTCCACGAGAGTTTTCACCAATTACCTGACCTTCATAGATATCTTCGTTTGGATCTACGAAAAACTTACCGCGATCTTGTAACTTATCAATAGAGTAAGGAATTGCTTTTCCGTTTTCCATAGAGATTAACGAACCATTAATACGTCCAGCGATTTCACCTTTGTATGGTTGATACTCTAAGAAACGGTGTGACATAATTGCCTCACCAGCTGTTGCAGTTAACAATTGATTTCTCAACCCAATAATACCTCTAGAAGGTACTAAGAATTTAATAATCATACGATCCCCTTTAGGTTCCATGCTTAGCATTTCTCCTTTTTTCAACGTCACGTATTCTACTCCACGACCTGATAAATTTTCTGGGATATCGATTGTCAATTCCTCTACTGGTTCACATTTAACGCCATCAATTTCTTTGATGATTACTTGTGGTTGACCAATTTGAAGTTCATAACCTTCACGACGCATTGTTTCGATCAAAACAGATAAGTGTAATACACCACGTCCGAATACCATAAATTTATCCGCACTATCCGTTTCGTTAACACGCAACGCTAAGTTTTTCTCTAATTCTTTATTTAAACGGTCTTTAATGTGACGAGAAGTAACAAACTTACCTTCTTTACCAAAGAAAGGAGAGTCGTTAATTGTAAACAACATACTCATTGTTGGCTCATCAATTGTGATTGTTGGCAATGCCTCTGGGTTTTCAAAATCAGCGATAACGTCACCAATTTCAAATCCTTCGATTCCTACAACCGCACAGATATCTCCTGCATATACTTCCGTTACTTTTTTACGACCTAAACCTTCAAAAGTATGTAATTCTTTAATCTTAGATTTTACGATTTTACCGTCTCTTTTGATCAAAGAAATGTTCATTCCTTCTTTTAACATTCCGCGGTGTAAACGACCAATAGCGATACGACCTGTAAACGTTGAGTAATCTAAAGATGTGATCAACATTTGTGAAGTACCTTCTCTTACTTCAGCAGCAGGGATGTGTTCTAAAACCATATCTAACAATGGCTCTAAAGTAGTGGTTGGTTGTTTCCAATCTGTAGACATCCAGTTGTTTTTAGCAGAACCATAAACAGCTGGGAAATCCATTTGCCATTCTTCAGCACCCAATTCGAACATTAAGTCGAATACTTTTTCGTGTACTTCTTCTGGCGTACAGTTTTCTTTATCTACTTTGTTTACAACTACACAAGGTTTTAACCCTAAGCTGATTGCTTTTTGTAATACGAATCGAGTCTGTGGCATTGGTCCTTCAAAAGCATCTACAATTAAAAGAACACCATCAGCCATATTCAATACACGCTCTACTTCACCACCAAAATCCGCGTGACCTGGAGTATCGATAATATTAATTTTAGTTCCTTTATAACTTACAGAAACGTTTTTTGAAACGATCGTAATTCCTCTTTCTCTTTCGATATCCTCGTTGTCTAAAATCAACTCACCAGAAGTTTCATTTTCACGAAATAACTGACAGTGGTGTAATATTTTGTCCACCATTGTTGTTTTACCATGGTCAACGTGTGCGATAATTGCAATGTTCCTAATTTGTGTCATATAAGGATTTTAAAATTATATTAGTATTTATTGAAATGTATAGTACAAACAAAAAAAGCCCTCATGGAATTGAGAGCTTAGTGTATGTCTTCTATAAACACAACCTATTGCTTCTTATAAAGCAGCAACGTGTTTTGTCAATTTAGATTTTAAATTAGAAGCTTTGTTAGCATGAATGATATTTTTCTTAGCTAATTTATCAATCATTGCAACAACTACAGGTAATTTATCAGCAGCATCTTTTTGATCTTCAATCAAACGTAAAGCTTTGATCGCGTTACGTGTAGTTTTATGCTGATATCTGTTTAATACTCTCTTTTTTTCGTTACTTCTAATTCTTTTTAAAGCTGACTTATGATTTGCCATTTTTTAAATATTTTATTAAGTCTATACTATTTTTTTCTGTAGTCCGTAGGGGAATCGAACCCCTGTTACCAGGATGAAAACCTGGCGTCCTAACCCCTAGACGAACGGACCAAAATTTATTATTGTTATTCAAAAGAACTGTAGTCCGTAGGGGAATCGAACCCCTGTTACCAGGATGAAAACCTGGCGTCCTAACCCCTAGACGAACGGACCAAAATATCAATTATGATTCTCGAAAGAATCTTGTAGTCCGTAGGGGAATCGAACCCCTGTTACCAGGATGAAAACCTGGCGTCCTAACCCCTAGACGAACGGACCAAAATGCATTATTAATTCTCAAAAAGAATCTGTAGTCCGTAGGGGAATCGAACCCCTGTTACCAGGATGAAAACCTGGCGTCCTAACCCCTAGACGAACGGACCAAAATGCGTTATAATTCTATAAAAGAACGTGTAGTCCGTAGGGGAATCGAACCCCTGTTACCAGGATGAAAACCTGGCGTCCTAACCCCTAGACGAACGGACCAAATGCGTTAGCTTCAAAAGAACTTGTAGTCCGTAGGGGAATCGAACCCCTGTTACCAGGATGAAAACCTGGCGTCCTAACCCCTAGACGAACGGACCATTTTGTTTATCTAACGCGGATGCAAAAGTACAATATATTTTTAAACCCGCAAGAGAAAAAACAAAAATTTTTATTTCTAATAGGCTTTTGCAAACAAGACTCTTCCTTTAGAAGGTGCCCCAGTTAACACACAAACCCCATCTTCTTCTTTTCTATCAATTGGAATACAGCGAATTGTAGCTTTAGTCAAGTCTTTAATCTTTTCTTCTGTTTCAATTGTACCATCCCAATGGGCAGAAATAAATCCTCCTTTATTTTCTAACAAATCTTTAAACTCCTCAAAAGAATTCGCTTCTGTAATATGAGAATCTCTATAAGTCTTTGCTTTGTCGAACAAATTCGTTTGAATTTCTTCTAACATATCCTGTACATAGCTAACGATATTGTCTTTTTCAACAATTTCTTTCGTAAATGTATCTCGACGAGCTACTTCAAATGTACCATTTTCTAAGTCTTTTGGACCAATTGCGATACGCAATGGCACACCTTTTAACTCATACTCGTTGAATTTCCATCCTGGTTTAAACGTTGTACGATCGTCAAACTTAAATGAAATATTTAATTTCTTAAATTGATCTGTAACCTTTTTCACCTCTTGGCGAATTTCTTCCAATTGTTCATCCGTTCTGTGAATAGGAACAATCACCACTTGGATAGGTGCTAAATTTGGTGGTAAAACCAAGCCATTGTCATCTGAGTGTGTCATGATCAATGCTCCCATTAATCGTGTACTTACCCCCCATGAAGTAGCCCATACATATTCTTGTTTCCCCTCTTGACTCGTAAACTTCACGTCAAAAGCTTTGGCGAAATTTTGTCCCAAAAAGTGAGATGTCCCTGCTTGTAGTGCTTTACCATCTTGCATTAATGCTTCAATACAATAAGTTTCAATTGCCCCTGCAAAACGCTCATTTTCTGTTTTGAATCCTTTAACCACTGGAATAGCCATAAAGTTTTCAGCAAAATCAGCATATACATCTAACATTTGTTCCGCTTCTGCGATTGCTTCTTGCTTTGTTGCATGCGCCGTATGCCCTTCTTGCCATAAAAACTCGGCTGTTCTCAAGAATAAACGCGTTCTCATTTCCCAACGAACCACATTAGCCCATTGATTGACTAAAATAGGTAAGTCACGGTAAGACTCAATCCACTTTCTATACGTATCCCAAATAATAGTTTCTGATGTTGGTCGAACGATTAGCTCCTCTTCTAACTTCGCATCTGGATCTACTTCAATCGTTTTTCCGTCTTCTGCTGTTTTCAAGCGATAATGTGTGACAACAGCACATTCTTTTGCAAATCCATCCACGTGACTTGCTTCTTTACTAAAATAAGATTTGGGGATGAATAAGGGGAAATACGCGTTTTGATGTCCAGTTTCCTTGAACTTCTTATCTAACTCTGCTTGCATCTTCTCCCAAATCGCATAGCCATATGGCTTAATAACCATACATCCTCGAACTCCCGAATTTTCGGCCAAATCAGCTTTTACAACAAGCTCATTGTACCATTTCGAATAGTCCTCACTTCTCTTAGTAATATTCTTGCTCATTTTTAATATATTAGCAGTTAAGTTGTTTAACTCTTAATTAACTATAATAATTCCACAAAAGTAACTAAATTTGTTTTTAACAACAATTAAAATCCCATCGAAAATGACTACAATTCTTCAAAAAACAATAAACCTGAGAAGAATCAGCCTTTTCTTACTTCTAGGAGGATTCGCTATTTCCTGTGGCTCATATCACAATGCCTCTTACAATCAAGATGGTATTTATGGTCAACGCACACAGACAGATCCTTATACGGCTAATGATTCTGGTACTTATTATGAAAACTATTTTGCATCTCTTAATGAGAACATGCAGTATTTTACAGATGTAAATGCCTACAATTCACCCGTAAATGACAGTATTTTAAATAATCAACCGAATCGAGCTGTGAGTTATGGTTCGTGGGGTACTGAACCTACAAGCATACAAATTAACTACTATAACAACCCTTATAGACCTTATTGGGGTTATGGGTATTATGATCCTTTCTACGATCCGTATTACTACGGCGGTGGTTGGGGTTGGAGTTTTGGTTTCGGCTGGGGCTGGGGTGGTTATTACCGACCTTGGCATAATCACTACTATGGTGGCTACCCGTATTATGGTGGAGGTTATTACTATCCATATTACTCTAGTCCACGTTATGCGTATTATTCCAACGGATCGAGATCTTCTTATAATGGAAGCTACTCCCGATCTTCCTACAATACGACTAGCTCAAGAAATCCGAACTACTATTCGAGATCGAATGGAACAAATTCCAACTCATATTCCAATAGTTACTATTCGAGATCAAATAGTCAAGGAACTAGACCTACATCAAGCAACAGCTATTATTCTCGTGGCAATTCAAGCAGTAGCTACGACAGAGGTTCCTACAACAGTAGTCGACCAAGTTCTTCGAACAATACCTATAGTCGATCGAATTCGTCAAGTAACTACAACAGAGGAAACTCATCTAGTAACTACAGCCGTTCGAACTCATCTAGTAACTACAGTCGATCTAATTCATCGAGTAATTACAGCCGCTCAAGTTCATCGGGAAGTTATAGTCGCTCAAGCTCGTCTGGAAGTTCTAGAAGCAGCTATAGCGGTGGAGGCGGAAGCAGCAGAAGCAGCAGCAGTTCTCGCAGTAGATAATTTTTATAACTTTTTTGAAAACACATGATGTATATAAATAAATTTATTTTTGGTTTTGGGGCGTCTCTCCTTACGTTAGGAACGATATATGCACAAGAAAACAATCCGCTAGATATCTCAAGATATTCAGGATCAGACATGAATGGTACTGCTCGATTCCGAGGAATGAGCGGAGCGTTTGGTGCTGTTGGAGGTGATCTATCCGCATTGAAAATCAATCCTGCTGGTGGTGCTATTTTCAACTACAATCAAGCCTCTTTCAGTATGTCTTACCTCAACAAAAGCAACAAGACAACCTATATGAACAATAGTGAGTCTAAAAGCTATAGTGGTCTTGACATTGGACAAGTTGGTGCTATTTTCGTTTTTAATTCTGATGATCCATCAGCTACAATGAAGAAGTTTACTGTTGGTTTCAACTATGAAGGGAGCAATAATTTGTACAACGATTATCGTGTATTAGGAACAGGACAAACCAATTCACTTGGGGAGTATTTTTATCAAATTGCCTCAAAAAACCAAATTCCACATGCTGTTTTAAGCAATGATCCTAATATTGAGAACGGTTATATGGATGCGGGAGACATCGCAGGTTTTGATGGACAACAAACCTACTTAGGTTATAGAGCCTTTTTAATTAATCCCGGTGATGCAAACGGTGAATACACACGTAACTTCGGAAGTCCTACCAATGCTTTTACACAAGGAAAATACGTTAGTTCAAGTGGTTATAACAGTAAGTTCTCCGGAAACTTTTCTGCACAATTAGGTGATCGTCTTTTTGTAGGGGGTAATTTGAATCTCCATCTTTTCGACTATTCACAAACTTCTCATGCGGTAGAGTATAATCACAACACACTAGAGAAGGACATGATTCGCAGTCTCGAATTTTCAAACTACCTCTACACCTATGGTACTGGATTCTCCTTCAATTTAGGGGTTATTGGTCAGGTTACCGATCAGTTGAGAGCTGGTGTTTCGTATGAATCCCCTACTTGGTACAATTTACACGATGAATTGACACAAGGGATTCAAGCAACGAACTATGATAACAAGAATAACTTCACATATCCTCAAGTTGTTAATATCTACGATCGATACAAACTGCAAACCCCAGCAAAATATACGGGAAGTTTAGCTTATGTATTTGATCAAAAAGGACTGATCAGTGTGGATTACGGGATTAGAGATCACAGCAATACCAAATTCAGACCTAAAAATGATCATACCTATAGCGAATTGAATAAATTCTATGATGCTGAAATGAAAGCGGCAAGTGAATTGCGTATTGGAGCGGAGTATCGCATCAAACAAGTGAGCTTGAGAGCGGGATATCGCTATGAAGAAAGTCCTTACAAAAACATTAAATACTCAGGTGATTTAAATAGCTTCTCTGCAGGTATTGGCTTCGAATTCGGAAACTCTAGATTAGATTTAGCTTACACCCACTCTGCTCGTGATTACAAAACAAGTGTCTTAGATATGAAAGTAAATAATCTATATGACAACGCTACTTGGAAAATGAAAGAAAACTGGGTTAGTTTATCGTACAACATCAATTTCTAATTGAATTAGAATTTTTAATACTATTAATCTCTTTAAGGATAAACTCTTAAAGAGATTTTTTTATTGTATTTTCGCCACACAATTTAGAAATCAAAAAATCAAGCTAATGAAAGCCTTTTTTAAACTTTTTGCAAGCGTATGTTTACTGGCAACTTCAATAGGTTTTGCACAAGAAACAACTACTACGCCTTTGCGTTACACAGCCTCCAATAAAGGTAAATTTTATGTATACTGGGGAGGAAATAGAGGATACTATACCAATTCAGACATTCGTTTTAGAGGGGAAGGATATGACTTTACCATTAAGGATGTAAAAGCAGATGACAAACCCAAAGGATGGCATGTGGATTATATTAATCCAGCACGTATGACGATTCCTCAAACCAACTTGAGAATTGGATATTTTATTACAGACAAGTATAATATTTCGATTGGAGTTGACCACATGAAATACGTTATGCGTCAGAATCAAACGGTGAATTACTCGGGAGAGTATTACGGTGAAGGTAGTTACGGAGAACAAGTTCCTGGACATCCAGATCAAGTAAAATTAACAGAAGAATTCTTGAAATTCGAACACACGGATGGATTGAACTATCTAAATGTGGAAGTAAACCGCGTGGATGATATCTCTAAACTATTCAACATCTACAATACGGATAAAATCCAAGTAAACATTACAGAAGGTCTTGGTTTTGGAATTATCTATCCTAAAACTAATACAACACTTTTAGGTAAAGAACGCTACGATGAATTTCACGTTTCTGGATTAGGTTTTTCTGCTAAAGCAGGTCTAAACGTAACCTTTTTTAAACATTTCTTTGTTCAGGCAGAGTTAAAAGGTGGTTTTATCGATATGTATGATGTTCGTACTACTGCAAGTAAAAAAGACAAAGCTTTCCACAATTTCTGGTTTGGTGAAACAGTGATCGCTTTTGGAGGAATTTTCAAACTGTAGATTCCCTCTTATACCTTATAAAAGTGACTGCTCTTTTGAGTCAGTCACTTTTTTTATATCCTTTCTTTTCTCTTTTCTAAAACGGAATCAATTTAGATAACCTCAACACTTCTTATAATTCTCAAAAAGCTTCTTCTGTATATAGAAAAAAAATGTACTTTTGCAGTCCAATTTTTTTCAAACAAATGAGAACTAAATCTTTAAAAAAGAACAAGATAAACGTTGTAACCCTAGGATGTTCTAAAAACCTTTACGACAGTGAAGTGTTGATGGGACAGTTAAAAGCTAGTGGTAAAGACGTTACACACGAAGCGACAAACGACGAAGCTAATATTATTGTGATCAACACATGTGGTTTTATCAACAATGCAAAAGCGGAATCTGTTAATACTATTTTAGAATACGTTGATAAGAAAGAACAAGGCGTTGTAGACAAAGTATTCGTAACTGGATGTTTATCAGAACGCTACAAACCGGATTTAGAAGCAGAGATTCCCAATGTGGATCAGTATTTTGGTACAACAGACTTGCCTCTTCTTTTAAAAGCTTTGGGTGCAGACTATCGTCATGAACTTTTAGGAGAGCGCTTAACAACGACACCTAAAAATTATGCATATTTAAAAATTGCAGAAGGATGTGACCGTCCTTGTAGTTTTTGTGCTATTCCTATTATGCGTGGAAAACACATTTCTCAACCTATTGAAAAATTAGTAAAAGAAGCGGAAGGTTTAGCTAAAAACGGGGTAAAAGAATTAATTCTTATTGCTCAAGATCTAACCTACTACGGATTGGATTTATACAAAAAGAGAAACTTAGCGGAACTTCTTGAAAACTTAACTAAGGTAGAAGGTATCGAATGGATTCGCTTACACTATGCATTCCCTACAGGTTTCCCCATGGATGTACTAGAGTTAATGAAACGCGAACCTAAGATTTGTAACTATATTGATATTCCTCTACAACATATTTCAGACAATATCTTGAAATCAATGCGTCGTGGTACTACACAAGCTAAAACAACAAAATTGTTGAATGATTTTAGAGCGGCAGTACCTGGAATGGCAATACGCACCACCTTAATCGTTGGATATCCTGGTGAAACAGAAGAGGATTTTCAAATCTTGAAAGATTGGGTACAAGAAATGCGTTTTGAGCGTTTGGGTTGTTTTACGTATTCACATGAAGAAAACACGCATGCGTATTTATTGGAAGACGATGTTCCTCAAGAAGTGAAACAAGCCCGTGCGAATGAAATCATGGAGATTCAAGCTCAGATTTCTTGGGAATTAAATCAAGAAAAAATTGGAAACACCTATCGTTGTATTATCGATAGAAAAGAAGGAAACCACTTCATTGGTCGTTCAGAATTTGACAGTCCTGATGTTGACAACGAAGTTTTAATTGATGCAACCAAGCACTACCTAAAAATTGGAGACTTTGCCAATATCACCATTAATGAGGCAACAGAATTCGATTTATACGGAAGTCCTGCAAACTAATATAAAAAAGAGCCATTTCTACCTGAGATGGCTCTTTTTTTTGATGAAGTTCTAAGTTAGAAACTACTTAAACCTCACAAAGAACAAACCTCACAAAGAACAAACCTCACAAAGAACAAACCTCACAAAGAACAAACCTCACAAAGAACAAACCTCACAAAGAACAAACCTCACAAAGAACAAACCTCACAAAGAACAAACCTTATAAAAAACAACTTGGGGATCGCACAAAATAGTTTTAAGTTTAGGAAAAATATACGATCATGATCAAACGAACTATTTCTCTTCTAACCCTTGCTTTAACTTCAGTGGCCTGGGGACAACATAATGCTCACTTTACCTCTACTCCTTCTTTAAGTCCTGACGGACAAACAGCTTACTTCAGTTTTGATGGCGATCTATGGCAAGTTCCTACCACTGGTGGAGAAGCCTTGCGACTTACAGCATTGCCAGGCAACGAAACAAACCCTAGAGTATCACCTGATGGTAAATGGCTTGCTTTCACTTCTGATCAATATGGCAATAAAGATATCTTTGTCACTCCACTCACTGGTGGACCTATTCAACAATTAACCTATCATCAAGCTGCAGATGAAATGGAGAGCTGGAGTTGGGATAGTGAAACACTGTATTTTACAGGAAATGCATACAACAATTACGCTTCCTTTCAAATTAGCAGAAAGGGAGGTACACCTACTCCTCTATTTACTAACTATTTCAATAATACCAATGGACTTGTTGAAACTCCAACTGGTGAATACTTATTTACAAATTCAACAGAAAGCGCCAATCAAGTAACACGTAAACGTTACAAAGGAGAAAATAATCCTGACATTTTAGGTTATAATCCCAAAAATAAAAGCTTTAAACAATATACTGATTACAACGGAAAAGACTTTAATCCGACTGTAGACCAGCAAGGCAACATTTATTTTATTTCAGACGAAACTAATGGTCATTACAATCTTTATACTTTTAAAAATGGTAAGAAAATAGCGCTAACAGAATTTACCTCCTCGATAAAAAAGCCTTATGTTTCTGCTGATGGAAGCAAAGTTATTTTTGAAAAAGATTACCAATTATTTGTGTACGACACCAAACACAATGAAGTCCGTTCAATTGACATCAGTCTCAATACAAATCAAATCTTAGCGAAAGAACAAACTTTTACGGTCGCAGATACGATCAGTTTTTTTGATATTTCTCCTGACGGTAAAAAAATAGCTTTTATTAGTAGAGGTATTGTCTTTGTTTCGGATATAGAAGGAAAATACATCCATCCCATAACAGATGGTAAAGAACGAGCGATGGAGGTTAAATGGCTTAAAGACAACGAAACATTAGTTTTTAGTCAGACCTATCAAGGATATCAAAATTGGTTTAGCACCTCAGCGAATGGAAAAGGAGCCATCAAACAATGGACAACTGATACTCGAAATAACCGAGATTTGACCTTGAATGCAGATCTAACCCAAGGAGTCTACACCAGCGGACGTGATGAAATTCGCCTGTTGGATTTACAGACTTTTACCTCTAAAACAATTGTCAAAGATGAAATATGGGCCTTTCAAAGCGCTCCACCTTCCTTTTCTCCTGATGGAGCTTATGTTCTGTTTACCGCAAAACGCAATTTCGAAGATGATATTTTTATTCATAACATCAAGAAAAATGAAACGATTAATTTAACAAATACAGGGGTTTCAGAAACGAATCCAGTATGGTCTCCTTCTGGGAAATATATCTACTTTACGAGTGACCGTATCAACCCTTCTTACCCTATGGGTATGCAAAACGCAAGTATTTACCGTCTTGCTTTAGACTGGCATTCGGATCCATTTAAATCAGATGAATTTGATCAACTATTTACCAGTCAAAAAGAAGAAAAAGAGGATAAAAAGGCGAAAACAAAAAAGGCAACTTCAGCTGCTTCTATTCCTCTTATCCAAATTAACACCCAAGATGTATTAGATCGCATTGAATTAGTCAGTGACAAATTTGGTAATCAATCTTCTCCTTCTATTTTTCAAGACGATAAAAAAGAGTATGTTTACTATTCTTCCAATCAAGAAAACGGAAAATACACCTTGTATCGCAAGATATATGAGAAATTTGAAGAAGCGAAAACAGAAAAGGTATTTGACAAAAGTGTTCGATTAATCCAACAACAAGGCAAAACGCTATATGCACTAAGTGGTAACAATCTATATAAATTTGCATTGGAAAAGGGAACACCAGAGAAAATCAATATCAATTATTCTTTTACCAAAAACCTAGCAGATGAATTCCATCAGATGTTTGACGAAACATGGGCCGGTGTAGAAGAGAATTTCTATGATGAAACTTTTCATGGATTAGATTGGAAAGCAACAAAAGATTACTTTACTTCTTTTGTTCCGTATTTAAACAACAGAAATGATCTCCGCATTTTACTCAATGATATGTTAGGAGAACTCGGATCATCGCATTTAGGGTTTACCTCAACAGGAGAGGAAGAGAAAACGAGATTGCAATACAGTACTGTGGAAACAGGAATTGTATTCGCTGCGAGTAATCCGTACACCGTAGAGCGAGTAATCCGTAAATCGCCTGCCGCAACTAAAGATATTCACCTACAAAAAGGCGATGTTCTAACCCATGTGAATCGTCAAAAGATTGATCCAACACAAAATAGAGATGCCTATTTTACCTTTGCTCCTACTCAGGAGGAAATAGAATTGACATTTTTGCGCGAAACTAAAGAATTTACGATAAAACTACATCCAATCTCTTTTTCAACCCAAAAGGGATTGCTTTACGACGAATGGATCTATCAAAACAAACAACGTGTTAACGAATGGAGTAACCATAGAATAGCCTATAGCTACATGAAGAACATGGGATCTTCTGAATTAGATTCTTTCTTATTGGATATGGTAGAGCAAGAACATCACAAAGAAGGAGTAATCTTGGATCTACGCTTTAATACCGGTGGAAACGTACACGATAAAGTACTCAATTTCTTAGCACAACGTCCGTATTTACAGTGGAAATACAGAGAAGGAAAACTAACCATGCAAAGTAATTTTAGCCCGAGTGGTAAACCCATTGTCTTGTTGATCAACGAATTTTCACTCAGTGATGCAGAAATGACTGCTGCTGGATTTAAAGCTTTAAAATTGGGGAAAATCATAGGACAAGAAACCTATCGCTGGATTATTTTCACTTCAGGCAAATCTTTAGTTGATGGGTCATTCTATCGCTTACCTTCTTGGGGTACCTATACGTTAGAAGGAGATAATTTAGAAAAAACAGGAGTAGCACCAGATATTTATGTCAAAAACTCTTTCATGGATCGCTTACAAGAAAAAGATCCACAGCTAGAACGAGCCGTACAAGAAATTCTAAATAATTTACCCTAGTCATCCCTAAAAAAAAGAGAACTTTTAGACTTAAAAGTTCTCTTTTTTCGTCTTTTTTCACTACATTAAACCTATCAATAAGTACAATTGAAAAAGTTTACTTTGCATTTTTTCACACTACCATAATGTGGAGATAATGTATATTCCGTATAATTTCTTCACTTTTACTACCATTAAATTTTATGTTGACTATGAATATTAGAACACCCTTTTTATCCTTACTCTGTACTGTAATCACTACAACAACTATTGCTCAAACATCAAAACCTTTGCGCATAGGTCACCGAGGTGCAATGGGACATCTTACAGAAAATACGGTTGAATCTGTGATCAAAGCCATCGATTTACAATGTGATATGATCGAAATTGATGTTTTCAAAGTAAAAAGTGGTGAGCTTGTGGTGTTTCACGATCAATCATTGGATCGAATCACCAATGCAAAAGGCGATATCGAAAGTTATACCTTAGAAGAATTAGAAGATGTACTAGTTGATGGAAAATACAAAATACCTACACTAGAGGAAGTTATTGACGTAATCGATAAAAGAGCCATTCTCAATATTGAATTAAAAGGAAATAATACAGCTGCAGACACCTATACCATTATTCAAAATTTTGTAAAACGCGGTTGGTCCTATAACGATTTTATTCTTTCTAGTTTTAACTGGGAGGAATTGAAAATTGCCTATGACTTAGACTCCGCTTTACCCTTAGCTGTTTTAACTGAAGAAAAACCAGAAGATGCGATTGAATTTGCATTGAGCATTCAGGCTAAAGCCATTAATCCGTACTACAAACTCCTCAATGAAGAAAATACAGCTTTAATCAAAAAAGAAAAACTAAAAATCTATCCTTGGACGGTCAATAACCCGAAAGATATTAAACGCATGAAAAAACTAAAAGTAGATGGTATCATTACCAATTTTCCAGAACGAATTTAAATGATTTGCTTTATATAATTAAAGTCCATCTTCATCTTCCACCTTGGTTAAGTTGTTTTTCTGAACATACTATGCTTATGGATACAACACTTTAATCTTTTGTGTTTGCTATGCTTCAACTCGCTACATAGCAAACACAATTACAGATAAGTAAATTATTCTTTTTCACAATTGCTATTTTATCACAGTCTAATAAGACCTCTTTTCATTGGATTTAATGCGTTTTTTCCTTTATCTCATTGAGTTGAGATTTTGTTTTGGTATTTGATGAATCTTCTCTTCGTTTCGATTTCTCTTTCGCTGATGTCTTGTTCTATTTCCGACCGGAGCGGATTCACCAACAAGGCGTTATTTGCAAGAGTTCGGGTACACCCTCGTGGAAAGAGCTCTTCGATTACGTTTTTCTTGATTTGTTTGAGTCCCCAGTAGCTGACTTCTTCTTCAACGTCATAAGATATCCCCATATAAAATACCTCTTTGATACAACCTAAAAAGAATAAGCCCAACTCTCGCTAGGCTTATAATCTTTAATCTCCAGCAATACGCAATATCATCTCTAGTCTTTCTGCCATTTCTTATGAATCATTGCTCTTTAATAGTTATGCTAACTAAGATTTTACTTCTATTTTCTAACATCTACAATGGGGCTTTAACTTCACTAATTAGTTGCAACTATTTTTAAAACTTAGTTTTCTAATTAAAATTGAAACTGTGTTTCTTATAAATACTCCAATACCTTAGACATATCCTCTCCGAAAAAATTGTGCTCTTTTGCTACCTCGTATAATTCAGGGTATTGATCAGCTAGAATAATAAAATCATATTGAATGGTGCTCGCGTATTTTTCTGAAACATTCAGCTCTAGTAAAGCAGTATACACCCAAATCATTGCGCGTTCCTCTGGGGTATAATAAGGTTCGAGTTCAGTCATATAATTATCAACTTCACTTTTATCTGCAGCATATTCATCGGGAATGTAATCGGTTGTCATTTGAACAAAGTAATAATCCAAAGGAACACGGATATAATCTTCATCTTCTTGAGCTAATTCTATAGCAGCGGCTAACATCTTTTTCTTTATAATTAGCTTCCCATCAAAACCACGAGAAAAAAACAAACGATCAAACATGCGATAATCCCAACCTTTGCGGGTACGCTCACTCATCTCGTTATATTCTTTTAATATCTTCTTCTGATAATTCTTGAGTAGATCAATAGGCAGGTTATCATTACCTCCTATGACAGTGAAATACTTAGCAGCCAAAGGATATAAATTAATTAAAGCAGCTTTACTCTCATAAAAGATATAATCATTATAAGCTAAATCTAATGAACTCATCTCAAATCGATAATAAATTTCATCGTAATCATCCAGAACATCCCATGCAGAAGTCAAACTAAATATGTAATACCTTCTTTTAAGATCAAAGACAATACTGGGATAAGAGAACACTAACATAGGTACTTCTTTATATGTCTTCTCTGCATGTAACTTAGGCACTAAGATTAAAAAATCTCCCACTCTTCTTACTCTAGGATTATTAGATTGATCCTGTGTAAGATCTACTCCATAAAACTCTTTTACACGTTGATTAAAAACTTCCTCACTCGGAAATTGAAAACCCA
>NZ_JACHTC010000024.1 GCF_014145635.1 Myroides sp. WP-1 | reverse complement strand
TCAAACAACACCTCTTCAAACAACACCTCTTCAAACAACACCTCTTCAAACAACACCTCTTCAAACAACACCTCTTCAAACAACACCTCTTCAAACAACACCTCTTCAAACAACACCTCTTCAAACAACACCTCATCAAACAACACCTCATCAAACAACACCTCTTCAAACAACACCTCACCCTCTCAACACCTCACCCTCTCAACACCTCACCCTCTCAACACCTCACCCTCTCAACACCTCACCCTCTCAACACCTCACCCTCCCAACCAACAAAAATGCAAAAAACAAAAACAAAAACGCTAAAAAAGAAAAATTAATAAAAGAATAGTAGTACCTTTGCGCCTATTTTATTATTTATATGAACAATTTCGAACTATTAGGTCTAAATGAATTGCTAGTATCTGCAATTAATGATTTAGGATTTGAGAATCCTTCAGAGATCCAAGAAAAAGCAATTCCTTTATTATTAGAAAAAAATACCGATATTGTTGCGTTAGCCCAAACAGGGACTGGGAAAACCGCAGCATTTGGTTTTCCGCTTATTCAGAAAATTGACCTGTCTAAAAAACACACTCAAGCGTTGATCTTATCACCGACGCGTGAGTTATGCTTGCAAATTGCAAATGAAATCAAACAATACTCTAAGTACGTAAAAGGACTTCATACAGTGGCTGTATACGGTGGGGCGAGTATTACAGAGCAAGCAAGAGAAATCAAACGTGGTGCACACATTATTGTAGCTACTCCTGGTAGAATGCAAGATATGATTAACCGCGGAATGGTTGACATCAAACATATTGAATACTGTGTGTTAGATGAGGCAGATGAAATGTTGAATATGGGGTTTTATGAGGACATCACCTCTATTTTAGCTGACACACCAGAAGACAAAAGTACTTGGTTATTCTCTGCAACAATGCCTGCTGAAGTAGCGAGCATCGCAAGAGAATTTATGTCTAACCCTGCTGAAATCACAGTTGGACACAAAAATCAAGGTTCTACTAATGTTAGTCACGAGTATTATTTAGTTTCTGCTAGAGATCGCTATTTAGCGTTAAAACGCTTAGCAGATGCCAATCCAAATATCTTCTCTGTTATCTTTTGTAGAACAAAGAGAGATACACAAGCGATTGCTGAAAAATTAATCGAAGACGGATATAACGCAGCTGCTTTACACGGAGATTTATCGCAAGCACAACGCGATGCGGTAATGAAAGCATTTAGAGGAAAACAAATCCAAATGTTAGTAGCAACTGACGTTGCTGCTCGTGGTATTGACGTTGATGATATTACACACGTAGTAAACTATCAACTTCCGGATGAGATCGAAACGTATACGCACCGTAGTGGTCGTACAGGACGTGCTGGAAAATCTGGGGTTTCTATGGTAATCATCACCAAAAGTGAAGCTCGTAAGATTTCTCAAATCGAACGCATCATGAAAACGAAATTCGAAGAAAAACCAATTCCTTCTGGATTGGAAATCTGCGAAATTCAGTTGTATCACATCGCTAACCGTATCAAAAACGTAGAGGTTAATCCTGAGATTGAAACTTTCTTACCTTCTATTACCGAGTTATTAGAAGATTTAACAACGGAAGAATTGATCAAAAAAGTAGTATCTGTTGAGTTTAACCACTTATTAGAGTACTACCAAAAATCGTCAAACAGTTTAACGAATGTTGGTTCAGCAGGAAGATCATCTAAAGAGGTTCCTACAGATGGAGCGGTTCGTTTCTTCTTAAACTTAGGAGCAAAAGACGGTTTCGATTGGATGAGCTTGAAAGATTATTTACGCGATACGTTAGAGTTAGGTCGTGATGATTTGTTTAAAGTAGACGTAAAAGAAGGATTCTCTTTCTTTAATACGGATGCAGAACATGCAGATAAGATCATGTCTATCTTAAACAACGAAACGTACAAAGAACGTCGTGTAAACGTTGAAATCTCTAACAACGATGGCGGAAAGAATTCTGGCAGAAGAGATCATAACAGACGTGGCGGCGGTGGACGTGGTGACGGTGGTTTCCGTTCTGAACGCAGAGATCGTGGAGAAAGAAGCGACAGAGGAGAAAGACGCAATGATCGTTCTTCTAGTAATCGTTCTGACCGTGGTTCTCGTTCATCATCTGATCGCAATGACAGAGGAAACAGAACAGACAGAGACAGAGCGCCAAGAAATGAACGCAGTTCTTCAAGAAGAAGTGGTGACAACAATGCACCAAGACGTCCTAGAAGAAGTTAATCTGTTAATTTTTTTCAAATAAGATATAAAACTGTAAAATATCCACTATTTTTAAGCAATTTTAAAAATGATGAGAAATTTTACAGTTTTTTTATTTACATGCCTAATCTCCTTTGCCGCTTGGAGTCAGCAAGGATCACAAGTAAAAGGTACAATCTACAACGACAAATCTCTTTTACCTGCTGATGATGTTAATGTAATTAATATTACACAAGTCAAAGGTACAGTTAGTAAACGCGATGGATCTTTCATTATCGATGCTAACCTCAACGATTCTATTCACTTCTCTTTTCCCGGTTATTTACCTATTAAATTAAAGGTAACCAACGATTGGTTAAACAACGAAAATCTAAAATTGTACTTAACGGAACAATCTATTGAATTGGCCGAAATATTCATTAAGAAATACGATTTAACTGGTATTCTCGAAGTAGACACCAAACTCATCGAACTAAACGACAGACTACAAGTCGATTTTTATAAACGCCAAAGTATGCCAACCTACAATATCGCAGTTGGTAGCTACTTTAGTCCTGTTGATGCAGTATACAACCTCTTTAAAGGAAAAACCAAAGAGCTTAAGAAAATTGAAAGCATCAAGGAAGATCAGAATATGATTGCTCTGATGCAAACGCGTTATGATCGAGAAATCGTTTGTGGCTTGTTGGGTATTACACAAGAAGACATTATCAAGACACTTAAAAACTGCAATCAAACGGATCGCTTTATTTATACAGGAACTGATTTCCAAATTTATCAGGCCCTTAATGAGTGTTTTGAAAACTCTAAAATATTAGTCAAAAAACAAACAAATACATCCAAGTAAGGGGTGTATTTTTTTTGTGGTTTTCTTCTCGATCTTACTCGCAAAAGCAAAAAATAAAAAGTATTTTTGTACGCAATAACTACACATAACTAATTTAATTCTCGCACTAAAATGAATATCATTTTAAAATCTGCCAAAATTGTAGATCCTACAAGTTCTTTCCACAATCAAACTGTAGATTTACACCTTAAGAATGGAAAAATTGAAAAAATCGCGGCTTCTCTTGTTGCAGAAGGTGCTCAAGTGATTCAACTGGATCAATTGTCTATTTCTCCAGGATGGTTTGATACCTCTGTTTCTTTCGGTGAACCAGGTTATGAAGAAAGAGAAACGCTGATTCACGGATTAGATGTAGCAGCAAGAAGTGGATTTACTCAAGTAGCGATTGAATCAAATAACAACCCCATTACCGACAACCAAAGTATCGTTAGCTTCATCAAGCAAAAAGCTTTTGGACAAACAACGGAAGCACTTCCTATCGGAGCACTAACCATGAAAAGTGAAGGGACAGACTTAGCCGAATTGTACGACATGAAAAATGCGGGGGCTGTAGCCTTTGGCGATTATAAAAAAGCAATTGACAATGCTAATGTTTTAAAAATTGCACTGCAATATGTACAAGACTTTGACGGATTAGTACTGGCTTTTGCTCAAGATAAAAGCATCAAGGGAAAAGGAGTTGTTCACGAAGGAATTACAAGCACTACATTAGGTTTAAAGGGAATTCCTCCTTTGGCTGAAGAATTGCAAGTGGCTCGTAATTTATTCTTACTAGAATATACAGGGGGAAAAATGCATATCCCGACCATATCCTCTGCAAAATCTGTTGAACTTATTCGCGAAGCAAAAGCAAAAGGACTTCAAGTTACTTGTAGTGTGGCTGTGCACCAATTAGCATTAACAGATGCGAAATTAACTGAATTTGACAGTCGTCATAAAGTATTACCTCCATTAAGAGATGAACCAACAAGACAAGCGCTAATTGCGGCTGTTCTAGACCATACCATCGATTGTATCACAACGGATCACACGCCTTTGGATATTGAACACAAAAAATTGGAATTTGACTTAGCAACACCAGGTACAATTGGATTAGAATCTGCTTTTGGAGCGTTAAATACTCTCCTACCTATTGATGTGATCGTCGACAAGCTAACAGCTGGACGTCGTATCTTTGGCCTGCCAGAAACGAGTATTGCGGAAGGACAAGAGGTAAATTTAAGTTTATTCACCACAGCAGGCACCTGGACCTTTAGCAAAGAAGATATTCGATCTAAGTCAAAAAACACTGCTTTTTTAGGCGAATCAATGCAAGGAAAGGTATATGGCGTAATTCGTCAAGACAAACAAACATTTAATTTTTAGTTCAACTAAAAACAATTTATATTTTCAAGTACTATGATCAAAACATTTACTGCCAAAGAAATTGAAAGCGGAAAAAACATGGCAATCGCTTCTCACCTTACTATTTTAGGGTGTATGATTGTTATCTTTATGAATATTGAACCCAAAAATAAATACACTGGATTCTACATCAAACAAACCTTTGGTTTGCATTTAATGTTCTATGTATTCGGGTATTTTGTATCTAATGTGGATTCTCTATTTGCAACGGTTCCCTTCTATCTTTGTTTTGTAGTATTGTGGTTCTATAGCTTCTTAGGTTCTCTACAAGGAGAGGTTCGCGCATTGCCAGGAGTTGGTACTTACTTTCAAAAATGGTTTGACAAATTATCTGCATAAATATGGAAACATCGTTATCAATCAATTACTTGATTCAAGAACCCAAAGTAAAAAAGGATAAAAATCCGTTGATTTTATTGTTGCATGGTTATGGCAGCAATGAAGAAGATTTATTTTCTTTTGCAAGTGAACTATCTGACGAATATTACATTGTATCTGCACAAGCGCCCTACCCTGTTCCGCCATATGGTTATGCTTGGTACGCGATTCACTTTGATGCAGATGCAAACAAATTTTCTGATGATCAGCAAGCGATCGAATCTCGTGATTTAATTGTTAGATTCATCGATGAATTAATTGAAACCTACCCTATCGATACAGCAAATATCAACTTGGTTGGATTTAGCCAAGGTGCTATTTTGAGCTATGCTATTGCCCTATCTTATCCAGAGAAAATCAATAAAGTAGTAGCCTTAAGTGGATACTTCAATGCTGCAATTATCAAAACTGGTTTTGAACAAAATGATTTTAGCAAGTTGCAATTGTTCGCCTCGCATGGTACGGTAGATCAAGTAATCCCTGTTGAATGGGCAAGAAAAACATCGCCTATTTTAGATGCACTTCACATTCAACATCAATATAAAGAATATCCTGTTGGCCATGGTGTTCACCCATTAAACTTCGCTGATTTTAAAGCGTTTTTAGGATAGATTTGTTCGTGAAAGATTGAGAGGTTAAATCTCTGAAATAATATATTCACTTTAAACAAAAAAAATCTGCTTGATTTTAAATCAAGCAGATTTTTTTGTTTAAAAGTAAGTGTGTCTCATCGTCTCAACAAACAACAAACAACCTAATAATTAATCTGTACCCATCCTGTACGTTGTTTTCCATGTGAAATTACAATATAGTAATACGTTGCTGCGGGCAATTGATTGCCATTTTTGTCTTTTCCTACGAATTGATTGGTGTACTTTTCACCATGTGTATACACTTCCATTCCGTTTCGATTAAAGATTTGAATTTTAGAAATTCCATGTTGACTCAAGTCAAATGCATCGTTAATTCCATCGCCATTCGGTGAGAATCCCCTTGGAATTGGGCACTCATCAAAATGTATAGTAAAACTACTTTCAGCAGAACAAAACGCAGTTGGTGTTCCATTTGTTGCATAAATATAAACGGTCATTGGAACCATAATTTCCAATCCAGCTTGCAGTTGTAATCCACCGCGATTAGGCTGTGTATAGTATGCATTACCCTGCGATAATGGTGGCAGTACAAAATTCTCACATTGTATATATTGATCCTCTAATTCATCAGCTGTTATGGGTTCAAATAAGGTTAGTTCGACCTTGCTTTCTCCATAGCACTCACCTACTTGCTTATAGATGTAAAGGGTAGACTCACCTAAAATGTCATACGTATCACCTGGGTAATACGCTCTTCCCTGTCCGTTGGGTTCAGCGAAATATTGCTCTCCTTCTTTGAGTTGAGGAAGTACATAACTTTCACAGGCGTTTATTGAATTTAACGTCGTAACTGCAATGGGAGGTATACGCACCAAATCAAAGAATCTGGCCTTAGCGCATTTTGTAGTAAGATTGTGAAATTTCGCATAAATGGTTTGCGTATTTTGTACACTACTTACTTCGTCGAGTGGTTGAGTTAACGCTTCATCTTTAAAATAAGTGATTTCATAATTTGAAAGCGACTCTTCTCCTAACAGTTGAGACACAAACGCATGAATCTCTTCTTGAGTAATTTGTACCGTTCCATTAACGTCTGTTGTATTTCCACATACCTCATAATTGGGAAACACCTCCATGGGAATATCTTCTTTTACAAAATGGAATTGACGTTCAATGACAAACATATCACCTTTACAATCTTCATACATAGCTTTGGCCACATACGTTGTTGCGTCTGTAATTTCAACGTCTATTACTTCATCAGAGGAAAAGTAGACTCCATCTTTGTACCAATTAAACACTACAGTTGACTCGCCATCAGGTGTAAATCGCCAAGCTTCATTTTGCGTTACCCAATCGCCTGTATTTCTGTGGATGGTGTCACCTGGATACATGCCAGGATAATGCGCTATTGTTCCATCGGCATTCTGAATTCCAATCACCCCATTTCCTTCGTTGTGACGATATCCTGATTCTGTAAATTCAGGTATAACAGGTCTATTTTTGACATACACATCAATAATATTGGTCGCTTCATATAAAACAATTTGAGAGGTTTGCGTGGATCCTTCTACGTCATCTTCATCATAGTCTTGGTCATATAGTCCTAAATGATAAACATTAAAAACCAAAGCTCTACAAGGAGAAGTACCTAAAATTTGATAATTCACCGAGTAATCTTCTGGAGAATAGTCGGGATCTAAATCTTGCATAACTCCAAATACTGCATTTAAAAAAGGAGCATCCTCCCCTTGACTAGGAGAAGGTATTGGGTCATTAAACTCCCATTCACTCCAACCATGAGGCGTGTAGTGCCCATCTTCTACTTCCCCTTCAATACTAAAGGTAATAGCGCCATTTGTTGATATCAATACCTTGTCGTAAGTATTGCCATAAAAGCAAAAATCAAATCCAAGGTCAATGATACCAGACCATTCATCATCTATAGTTAAAGGCACCATACTTCCACCAAAGAAAGGAAAAGGCGGATTGTATTCAATCTGTTCCACTTTATAATCTGTGGCTTGCTTGATATCCATATAACTTGCTCTTAGCGTTTTAGACACCGCACCTTCTTCACAAATCAAATACGTATTATCCTCTCGATTGGGCATGCCATCTACACCCGCATCTAATTCAGCACACACAGGAGGAACAAAATAGGAATACATCAAAGGCCCTACCCAAGCGGTTTTGTTTTCTCCATTTTCATCCTCACAAATTGCACGGACATAAAAAGAAAAAAATTCACCTTCCTCGACATCATTCAATCTATATTGGGGTTGTCCTTCCACAACAATTCCCTCCGTATAAACATCGGGTGGTGTTGCTCCTTGAAGCGTACTATATACTTCCCATTTAGTTTCGCTACCTCCAGGGGTCCAGGTAAAGCGAAAATCATTCGTATAATTTATACCCTCAGCTCTGATATCCGAAGGACTCATACAACGAGAAACTTCAATGCTAAAATTGTCAATAGCAGCTGGTAATCCTTCTACATTGGAAACTAGGTTAATCCACTCAAACACCAATCGGATAGCTTCTCCTTGATTTTCAGACACATCTAACGTCACTCTTTCCGTTTTCCAACCCTCAGAATTAAGATAGTAAGGTCTTCCAATGAGCCTATTGTCCCCTTGGATATCAATCATATTATTACTTTCAGGCAATTCATCTATTGTCGTCTTAATCAGGCGAAAATAGTCGATAGGAAATTGTTGAATGATATAACCCTCAATAAGCCAATCAAACGTAATGGTTAATTCTTCAGCATCTTCTGGAATAGCGATATCTCGATACACGTGAGAAACGGCAGATTGCGTTGAATCATATTGATGCGATTCGCCTTCATCATCAGAGATATACATCGCTTTATTGCCTCCATTATTAGCCGCTGTTCCTGCTGTCCATATATTCGCTACGTCTGTAGTAATACTCCATGTAAAATCTCCTTCAAAATCATCAGAAAAAGGCAATTGCGTAGCTATTTGCGGAGTTAAAAAATCATAACTTCCCGTCCATAAACTAGTATTTACAGGATCGCAAACTGAGCGAATCCAAACGTAATAAACCGTATTGGGTTCTAAATCTGTTAACACATAAGGAGATGTTACTTCACGATGCGTAGGTATCTGTTCTGACCCAATATCATCCGCAGCAGTTGATACAAACAAATCATAGTCTTCAACATCACCTACATTTCTCCATTCTATTATTGCTGACTCAGCTGTAACCTGGTGAATGGTTAGTCCTGTTGGTTTAGGACAATGAGTAACGCTTATTTTTAAATTATCAATAGCTGCAGGCGGTTGCACTCCTTCTGACTCATCGTTTTTCCATTCAAAAATCAAGCGCATCGTTTGATTTGCAAAACGCTCAACATTGCGTTGTAGTTCTGTCGTGCTGAATGCAGAGGAACGAGAGAACGCATTTTCGTCTAATTGAATTCCTTGACTCTCACTTGTTGTAATACGCACTCCTCCTTGTGGTGTATAAGAGATTGGTACAAGCCAAACCCTAAAGTCATCTGTTCTGTATTCTCCAAAATTTCTCCACACCAGTTGAACCGATAAATCTACTGCTGTTGCGGGAATAACGATATCCTTATACGCATGAGAAACTTGGATACCCGTTACTGTATAAGCATTGCTAATCCCCTCGTCATTGGATATATATAAACTGCGTGTACCTGTATTTGCCACAGCAGAACCGATTACCCATTGATTGATTGAATCATTACTAAAACCAAAAGAAGGATTACCTTCAAAATCTTCTTCATACGGCAATTCAGTAGGAATTACAGCAGTGTCTTGATCTGCAAGTATGGGAGTTCTCGGTTGCCAAATCCACTCAACTACTTCTACAATAAAAGTAAGGCTTGTAGAAGCTATCGCCAAAGTAGGAAATACAAGTAGGGCTAGAAGAAAAAGCTTAAACCGCGTATTTTTACTTATCATATAATATATTTTTAATTGTTATTAGCATAAATACAAAAGTAACAAAAAACAAAATTGATAAAAAACATACTAAATTAACATAAATAAACATTTTCTTTTGTTTTGAACCAAAAAACAAGTATATATCAGATATGAAGTGAAATAAAGACAGATACAATAGAATTGGAAAAATAATTAACACTATATTTTTTTCTTTAGACCTTACCCTTAACTGTGGCTAATCTTGTCATTATTAGGCAAAAAAAAGAGCTTGAGTGTAAAACTCAAGCTCTTTGTATATTCTTAGTTGCCAAAAGTTGTTTAAAAATAACGAGAAGAACTCGACACTTTTTTAGACAAGAAGATGTCATACAACACCATAAACTCATGCGAACCTTTCGCTACTTTATTAATATCAGAAGTAACATAATCATAGGCATAACCGACGCGTAATTGAGGTGTAACACGATAATTAATCATTCCTCCCACGGCATCCTCTAGGCGATAACTAATACCTGCTTCGATTTTGTTTAGGTACATCACATTCACATTCAAATCAAAAGACACAGGAGCGTTCATAGCATACTTGATCATTGTGGATGGTTTTAGTTTCCAATCGCGATCTAGATCAAATACATAACCACCATTTAAATACATGTGGATTTCGCGTTGTCCAAAATCTTTTCCGTCATAATTGAGGTAGTACTCTTTGATCAGGTTGGGAACACCTAATCCAATAAAGTATTTATCCGTATAGTAATACGCTCCAATACCTGCATTAAACAAGGTTGATTTGCTGTCTTCTCCAAAAGCAGGATCGTGAGGATCAAGGGTATATCCATTTCCCACTTTAGAAAACAAATCAGCGCTGTGAAACGTTGCACCAGCTTTAACCCCTAGTGCTAATTTATGTACTCCACCTAAATCTAAGGTATACGAAAAATCTCCATAAATATTGTTCTCTGTAACGGGACCAATGCGATCGTTAATAAAAGACAATCCAACTCCCACTTTTTTACCTACGCGGCTATTAATAAAGAACGTACCCGTTTCTGGTGCGCCGTCAAAACCGGCCCATTGTTTGCGATATAAAGCTCCCATAGAAACAGCGTCTTTGGATCCGGCATAAGCAGGATTGACTACGCTCATGTTATACATGTATTGGGTGTACTGCGGATTCTGTTGTGCTTTCACTTCAATTCCGCTTAGTATCAATAAAATCCCAGCGATACCATATATTCTCTTCATAACCTTTTTTTTCGATTTAAACGAAGAACAACAACAGTGTGTTGACACACACCGTTGTTGTACTCTATTAATAATTGAGTTGTAACCATCCTGTTTTCAATTGACCGTGCGATACAATCACATAATAGTATGTACCACTTGGCAGCGTTTTACCTGACGAATCTTGTCCTTTAAATTCATCTTTATACCCCACTCCATGCGAGTAAACTTCGACTCCATTGCGGTTAAAAATCTGAATTTTAGCTACTCCGTGATTACTCAAGTCAAAAGAATCATTGATTCCATCACCATTTGGAGAAATTCCTTTCGGAATCGGACACTCTTCAAATTTAACATTAAAACTAGTTTCGTCATAGCAATATACTTCTTTATTTCCATTTCTCGCAACAATATAAATGGTCATTGGAACAATTACTTCATACTCTGGTTTTAATTCTATTCCTCCTTCATTTGGTTCGGTATAGTATTTCATTCCTTCAGGAAGGTATGGCAATCTAAATGCTTCACACGCCAATACTTTATCTTCTACCATTGGAGCAAATACTTCTGGTAAAATCTCAATTTTAAAACTAGATTCTCCATAACATTGATTTTCATCTTCGTGATACACATATAATGTATGCACACCTACGTCATTATAAATAGCTCCAGCATCATATCTTACTCCAGCTCCAAACGGCTCTGTATAATATGCTTCACCAGGAGCTAAAGCTGGTAAAACAACCTCTTTACATTTAAAAATTGGTTTGATGATAGTAGCTCCTAATTGTGGATGAATGCCTAATCTAAATTCTATCGTTTTTGAACAATGCGTTAACTCATTAGTAATCTTCATGTAGATCACATCTGTTGTAGGTGTAAGCGTTGAATAACTTCCTTCAATCTTATTTACTCCAGCTGTTGCATCTTCTTGTGATTTGTAAAACTCTACGGTATAGTCATCCATAACTAAACCATCTAATACAACAGGAATATTCTCTTCTAGATTGTATACATTAGCAACACCCGGTTTTTTCGCACAGTCCATTACTGTTTTAGGAGTCTTGAATACCATAGGTTCTTTTAAGAAATCAAAGCTCTTCTCGATGATCATTTCATCACCATTACAGTGTTGATATTTAATGCGTCCTGTTAATGTTGTTGACTCGGTAATAGTTACAGCAATATCCGTCTCATCCGAATAGAACTCACCATTTCTCAACCATTCAAAAGAGGCAATAGATTCTCCATTTGGCACAAAGCGCCACGCTTCATTCTGTGTTAACCAGTTGCCTGTATTTCGACCCTCTGGTACATAAGCAACTGTACCATCCGCATTTTGAATACCAATTACACCATTAGCATTATTGTGAATAAACCCATCGCCATCATCTTCTAAAGCAGGTCTATTTTTTACGTATACCTCAATAATATTGGTATTTTCATATAATACAATCTGTGAGGTTTGTGTAGATCCTTCGATATCATTTTGATCGTAATTACGTCCAAATAACCCCATGTGATACATGTTAAACACCAAAGCGCGACAAGGATATTCACCTAAGATTTGGTAATTTACGGAGTAATCATCTGGCGAACTTTCTGGATTTAAATCTTGCATTGCACCAAAAATGGCATTAACAAAAGTAGCATCAAAAATATCCTCCGGTTCATGTGGTAATTCATCGTCAAATCGCCAAGCACAACCATCATTTGGTTGATACACACCACCTTCTACTTCTCCTTCAATACTGAAAGTGATCGCTCCGTTAGTACTGATCAGTACTTTGTCATAACTATTGCCAAAGAAACAAAAATCAAATCCCAAATCAATTACATCAGACCAAATATCATCGATGGTTAAATTCACTGCGTCACCACCAAAGAATGGGAATGGTGGAGCGTATTCGATCGGTTCAATTCGGTATTGAGATGTTGATTTAATATCGTAAAAGTCTGCCTTTAAATCAATGGTATAAGGATCTTCCGAACAGATGATATACTCCCCATCTACAGTTACATCCAACTCTAAATCTTCAAGCGAAATACTCGCACATCCTGGTGGGTGAAAAATAGAAAAACCTTCCGGTCCACTCCACCATCCTACAGCCGTATCCGAACAAACAGGACGTACGAATACGTTGTAAAAAATACCCTCTTCAACATTCTCAACGATGTATGTTGGATTCCCTTCTACAATGATTCCAGTATCCTCTCCAGTAGGAGCAGGTTGTCCACTTTCGACAATAAACACTTCCCATTTGGTTTGACCAGGTGCTGCTGTCCAAGTAACTTCAAAATTGCTCGTATTACCAATGCGTTCAACTGCAATATTTTCAACATCTGGGCAGTTGTATTCTTTAATGGATAAATTGTCGATAATAGCAGGTGGTTGTTCGCCACTAAAGTCATTTTGAATCCATTCAAAAACGATTCTCATCGTACGTCCTGCAAAAGCTGTTGCTGGAACTAGACTACGTTGCATTGTAAAACTTCTCTGTTGGAAAAATGTATTCGTTGGATCAATTTCAATTCGATCTGCCGCTGCAGTAATTAATGTACCACCTGTTGGATTAAACGAGGCAGGCACAATCCACACCTTGAAATAATCTCCTGGAATTTGCTCCCAAGTGTCCCAATCTATTGTAGTTTCACCAACTGCTTTCCAACTAAATGAAACATCCAATTGTTGTGCACCTGCAGGTACTGTAAAATCTTTAAACGCGTGAATTACTGTACCTTCATCCCCAAAGTATAGATTGCTTATTCCTTCATCCTTCGTTACATACAACGATCGTGTACCGCGTTCGCTCACTGCATTTCCAGCAACCCATTTATTATGTTCACTTGCAGTTGTTTGAAAGTAAACATCTCCTTCAAAATTTTCTATATAAGGTAAAGTAACCCCTGGTATTTTAGGTATATTCACAGCCAACGGACCAATCCATTTACTCTTATCTGTTGCATTACAAGCTGTTCTCAACCAAACGTAATAGAAAGAACCGCGATTTACTTCTGTAAACGTATAACTATCTCCAACAGCAGTATGTGTTGGTACATCTGCATCAACGGCTACAGGTAAAGGGTTCGTGCGGATAATTAATTCATAGTTTTCTACTCCCTCTACAGGTGTCCAGCCCAAGGTAAATTGCGTTGCACTAATAGCCTCCACATGCAAATCTTGTGGTCTACTACAAACTACCTCTCTTAGATCAATATTGTCAATAGCAGCTGGTGGTTGAACTCCACCACTTGCATCATTGAGCCATTCAAACACTATGCGGATATTTTGCCCAGCAAAAGGTGTACCGTCAAAAAAGATGAGTTCATTTAAAAAGTTGGGATTTCTCTTGTAACTTGACTCTCCGATCGCTACTACTCCATCTACAAGTTCATCTATTTCTTCATTGGCTGTGACCACATAATCTGTAGGTACAACCCAAACCCTAAAATAATCACTAGCCCAAACTTCACCTTCTCCCATACTTCTCCAATCAAAAGACAATTGCATTTCATTGACATCTTGCGGAATGGCGAAATCAGCATAAGCATGAGATCTGGTTGACTCCCAATTAGGATCAGCCAACGTATATTGGTTGGATACTCCCTCGTCATTACTGATATACATGGCATGTGTTCCGCCGTTATTCACAGCAGTTCCTATGTGCCATTTATTCACTTTAGCACCAATAAAGACAAAGTTATTATCTCCTTCAAAGCCATCTACAAAAGGCAATTCATGTGGAATCATATTCGTTCTGAATCGAATAGGGCCTACCCATTCAGAACCAACACTCCCTTCTTCCGCATCGCATATTGCGCGAACATATACATCATATTCCGTATTGCTATTGAGTTGAGTAGCCGTATACGTAGTTTCATCAACAGCAGTTCCAGTAGTAGGTGCAGCAGTTCCTGCTAATTGAATAGCTACTTCCCAGGCTTCTTCTTCATATCCTTGACTCCAATCTACTTGAACCCCTACTGTGGTATAGTTGGATAACTGAATATTTCGCGGTGTAGGGCAAGCGGGAACATCTTCTACAATGACACTGTCAATGTACAAGCGCCATCCGTCTACACCTCCTGGAGGAACATGCCAAGCGATATTAACCTCGCCAACAATGGGATCTCCATTTTCATCTTTCAGATAAATTACCTCTTCTTGATACACGGTATTACTGTATTCTCGTAAAGGGAGTAATTCGTGAGTGAAAGACGCAACATCAGTTCCCGTTGTCGATAACATCACCCTAAAATCATTGGGTTCCCACTCCGATTCCACTTTATAATAATAGCGTAATCGTTGATTTCCATTCAGTTGAATGGTTGGAGAAATCATCCAATCGTCATTTTCACCATCTAACCAATCCGTTGTCATAACAGCGGCGGCATCACCTATAAAAGGATCGTTCGTATCATTGAGATCCCAAGTGCTGCCATCTTCATTGTTATCGATAACAGTCCAACAAGGTTTTGTTTCCGAATCCATAGAAAACGTTTCTAAAAAAGGGAATTGCGCAATAACAGGGCAATCTTCGTCTTCGTCTTCGAAAAGCAACGTTGAATTTCTCGGCGTCATTTCTACTTGCTGATGCAGTTCAGCAGGATGATTGACAAAATAGAGTTGGATTTTATCTACCCAACCCATCAATCTGGGTGACGCCCATACAAGAGTTGGAATGAGGACCAACCCGAGCAAGGCTCCACGTAATCTTAACTTTTTCATCGAAAAAAAATTTAGTTTTACATTACTACAAAATCAAAACTAAAGTAATCAAAAAACTAAAAAAAAATACAACACAATGAAGTACCATTAATACAATTATATAAATAAAAATATATTATCAACAAAGTTATCATAAAACAGAAAAAAATATAATACACCTAAATAATTTTAAGTTAATAAAAAGTTATTTTTTAACACAATAATTCTTTACAGATTATTGTTTTGGTTCTGTTTTTTGGGCTAAATCCTTACAACCATCAAACTAAAACTCCTAAAGACTTACTTTTTTCTAATATTCCACCTCTAACAAGGGGATAAAATAGGATTAATAGTTACTTTTGTTTGAAATGATAAAAAAAGATGACAGAACAGAACAACGATAATTCAAACGTACATCGCAAACTAAAAGCCCGTCACTTAACCATGATAGCCATTGGAGGATGTATTGGTACGGGATTATTTATGGCCAGTGGAGAAGCCATCCAACAAGCGGGACCAGGAGGTGCAGTACTAGCCTATCTAGCCATTGGTATTATGGTGTATTTCTTAATGACTTCTTTGGGAGAAATGGCTACCTATTTACCTGTATCTGGGTCTTTCAGTACGTATGCTTCTCGTTTTGTCGATCCTTCTTTGGGCTATGCCTTGGGATGGAATTACTGGTTTAATTGGGTAATTACTGTTGCAGTAGACGTTTCAATTGCAGCGTTGGTTATTTCCTATTGGGAGCCCATGAATTTTCTCCCCCCTTGGGCTTGGAGTTTAGTCTTCTTTCTCATTATAGTTGGGCTCAATACCCTTTCCGTCAAGGCATATGGTGAATCGGAGTATTGGTTTGCCTTTATCAAGGTTGTTACGGTTGTTATTTTTTTACTGGTAGGTCTATTGACTATTTTTGGTATTATGGGAGGTGAATACATCGGTTTCACCAATTTCACTATCGGAGAGGCTCCTTTTATAGGAGAGGGTTTTTCGGGTAAATTTCTCACTGTACTAGGGGTATTCTTAATTGCGGGATTCTCCTTTCAAGGAACAGAGTTAATTGGCATTACAGCCGGTGAATCTGAAAACCCAGAAAAAAATATTCCAAAGGCTATTAAGCAAGTATTTTGGCGAATTTTAATTTTTTACATTCTCTCCATTTTCGTCATTGGATTAATCATTCCTTATACAAGTCCGGCGCTATTAGGTGCGGATATCACAGAAATTGCAAAATCACCTTTTACTTTAGTTTTTGAGAAAGCCCATTGGGCATTTGCTGCTGCTCTGATGAATGCCGTTATCTTAACGTCGATCTTATCGGCTGGAAATTCAGGGATGTACGCTTCCACGCGTATGCTATATGCCATGGGAAAAGACGGAATGGCTCATCGCTCTTTTGGTAGAACAAATGGACAAGGAGTTCCTATAATCGCCTTACTAGCTACAGCTCTTGTTGTACTGCTTATCTTTATTGTTCAATCAATCACTCCTCAAGCCGTCGACTTTATTCTCGCTGCTTCAGGACTTACCGGGTTTATTGCTTGGTTGGGAATTGCAATCAGTCATTACCGCTTCCGAAGAGCGTATATCGCACAAGGAAATGACACTAATAACCTGGTATACAAAGCCAAACTTTTCCCCTTTGGTCCTATCTTTGCTTTTGTACTTTGCTTATTCGTGATCATCGGTCAGGATAGTCAAATGCTTTTTGAAGGTGTCGTTGATTGGAAAAGAATACTCATCACCTATATGGGAATCCCCTTCTTTTTATTCTTCTATTTCTACCATAAATTGAAGTTTAAAACCAAAGTAATTCCTTTGACAGACGTAGACTTAACGAAGTAATTTCTTTAGTTTATATACACGCTAAAAAACTGTCACTATCAATAGATAAACGATAAACTGAAATCATACAAGGGGGAGAATTTCGATTCTCCCTTATTTTTTTACTTTTGGTGATTGACTATAAGAAAAACCAGATCTTCTTTGCTTTTCGCTTCGCTAAAAACTTCTTCGTGAAAATGGTTTAAATTGCTTAACAGCTGAAACAACTTCTTCTTTTCATCGGTTTTGAGGTTACCGTTTATCACTTGCGCAATTTGCTGTATTTCAGGCTTATTACGCACTAGTTCAAGTTGTCCTAATGCCGTGATTTCAACAATTTTACTACGCTTGTCTGTTTCAGAGTCTTTTTGTAGAACAAAGTTCAATTCAATTAATCGATTAATGATTTGCATCCCTGTTGGCTTTTCTTGTGTACTTTTTCGAATCAACTCCATTTTAGTCATTTCGCCATGGACCCATAAATTCGTTAAAAAGATCAGATTATCATGCATAAAAAAAGGACTTTCCATCATATGAGATCGCCAATACATTTTAGCATAATTTGCCAACTTAAAAAAAGACAAGGCTATGTCCTGTTCTATCGTCACTTTTAACTCTTCTTGATTCTCCTTTTCTTCCTGTTGATCCTGTTTATCGCGAACCCATTGCTTAAATCCAGTGATATTCGGAGCGTACATCGAAAATAATTCATCACTTGTTTCCTTTTCAAACTCGAAAAGAAGATGCATAAAATCAATTAGTAATTTGTGGTTCATTTTAACTTAAATAAATAACATAAAGCAACAATAGAGATTGTTATTTCAAATATATTAATTTAAAAATCTTTCAAATTTTATTGGATTATCATCATTTAAAAAGCAATTAGTTCTTATTACCAAGACATATTCTATTTAACAATAAAATATGTAGTATTCCCTTCCAAATGTTCGCAATCCGAGAATGTTTGGTTGTTATTTTTTTTTTACGCCACCCCTCATTTAGAAGTAAATCTTCTAAAAAATACTCTTTTCTCTTTCCAATCTTCTAGTATTTCTCTTCAAAGACTTTTATTTTTCTAAAGATTCATTTAAACAAAGACAACTGCACAAGAGTATTGGTCACCCAACATAAAAACCCTACCTTAGTGCGCATTAAAATTAATATCATCATAGTATGAAAAAAATACAACTACTTGCCCTGGCATTCCTAACTGGTAATTTACTTTTTGCACAACGCAATCTTACCATGCAGGAAGCTACTTTAGGTCAGTACACTTCTTTTGCTCCGGAGAAATTGACACAACCGAGCTGGAAAGATTCCAATGCTTTTACACATTTAAATAGCAAACGCGATAGTTTATTTCTGCGTACACAGGGAGCCAATTGGACACCTTCTTTTTTATTTGGTGCAGCAGATTTAAATACAGCTTTAACTCAATCTATACCAGAGGCAAAATTTAAACTTACATCACTTCCTGCAGATCTAACGTGGAAAAACGAAACGACTTTAGCTTTCTCGTTAATCGATGCAGATAAAAAATACAAATGGTTTTTTCACTATACGACTACTGATCAAAAAGTTACACTTGTTCAAAAAGTACCAAGCAGTGGAGAGGAATCTATTTTATCGAGAAACAAAGAGTATGTGGCGTGGCTAAATGGCAATAACATTGAGATTGCCGATAAAAAAGGGCAAGTTACAGTTGTTACACAAGATACAGATCCGTCTATTGTAAATGGGAGTTCGAATACACACCGCAATGAATTTGGCATTAACAAAGGAATGTGGTGGAGTCCAAAACAAGAACAACTCCTCTACTATAGAAATGACCAATCTCAAGTTACGAATTATCCCTTAGTACAGTGGAATTCTAGAGTAGCAGAAAACAAGGATATTAAGTATCCAATGGCAGGCATGTCTAATGAGCGTGTTTCTCTTGTTATTTACGATGTGTACACACGTGCCAAAGTAACTTTACAAACGGGAGAACAAGATCAGTTTTTAACTATGGTGACTTGGGATCCTTCAGGGAACTATGTTTATGTTGGTGTTTTAAACCGCGAACAAAACCATCTTAAACTCAATAAGTACAATGCTGCAACAGGTGCGTTTGAAGGAACGTTGTTCGAAGAAAAATCGTCAACGTATACAGAACCTTCACAAGGTTTAGTTTTTAATCCTGCAGACAGCAAATCGTTTATTCACTTTTCAGAAAAAGAGGGATATCGTCAGATGTATCTTTATTCTACTGAAGGAAAACTAATCAAATCTTTAGGGCATGAATCCGTTATTGTTGAGAATTTTATTGGATTTGATGCAGATGGAAAAAACATTTATTATACGGGGATTACCAATCAAGGTTTAGATCGTCAATTGTTTAAAGTCAATATTAAAAAAGGAAAAACAGAGCAAGTTACGTCTCTTTCCGGAACACACGAAGTGTTGTTTAACCAAGATAAAAGCATGTTCATTGATACGTTCAACAGTTATGAAGTGCCAAATCGCGTATCTGTTTTAACGACTTCTAACCAAAAAGAAACAGTTCTTTTAACTGCTAAAAACCCCTATCAAGGTGTGATTAATCTTCCTAAAACGGAAGTGTTAACCCTAACAGCTGCAGATGGAAAAACACCGTTGAATGCGCGTATCATTTACCCAACAAACTTTGATGCAAACAAACGTTACCCCGTAATGGTTTATGTATATGGCGGACCACATGCGCAGTTAATCACCAATACCTGGTTAGAAGGATCTTCTTTGTTCTTTCACTATATGGCTCAACAGGGTTATCTTGTTTTTACGGTAGACAACAGAGGAAGCTTCAATAGAGGACGAGATTTTGAACATGTCATTCACCGTCAATTAGGACAACAAGAAATGGCAGATCAAATGCAAGGAATTAAATACCTACAGAACTTATCTTTTGTAGATCAAGAAAAAATTGGAGTTTACGGATGGAGTTTCGGAGGATTTATGACCACAACTTTATCGGTAACTTATCCTTCTATTTTTAAAGTTGGTGTTGCAGGTGGACCAGTGATGGATTGGAAGATGTATGAAATTATGTACGGTGAACGCTACATGGACACACCAGCTGAAAATCCGGAAGGATATGAGCGCACGAGCTTGTTAAACAAAGCACAACAATTGACAAACAAACTCTTGATTATTCACGGAGCACAAGATCCTGTTGTTGTACAACAGCATTCAATGCTTTTCATAGAAGCGTGTATTAAGGCCAACAAGCAGGTAGATTACTTCTTATATCCGAACCACGAACACAACGTAAGAGGGCTTGATCGCGTGCATTTAAACACTAAAATTGCACAATACTTTTTTGATCATTTAGCAAAACCAGTACAATAGTAAATCAACTATTTACTTTTTATATACCAATGGGGAAATCAAAGTGATTTCCCCATTTTGTATATAAAAAAAGCCTGTATAAAAACTTATACAGGCGTGACAAACTAAAAAAACGCATCAATTCTTATTCACTAGAATAAGTAATCTTATTTTTATTCGTTAGCAAAGAAACAATTCTAACGATTGTGCCCTAACCGAGACTAGTTGATTACTGGTATAAAGTAAATGAAAAACGAGTTCGTCATCTACCTTGATTTGTGGGGATTCACTTTGTTCACTATATTCTTCAAGGAGTTCTTCTAAACTATCAACATCCTCATAATAACAGGCATTTAACCATACAATATGCCCTTTCAGACGACCTTTAGTAATTTCTGCATATTGATTTCCTTCGGTATCTTGTGCAAATACAAACAAAAAATCCGCAAGAATAAAGTCTTCATTTCGTTCAATAACGTCGAGAGTATCGTCTAAACCATCCAACGTATACCATTGCATAATAGTAGAAAAACTTGCAAAACTATCTAAGGATGGCCCTAGTGTAAGCGTTCCCTTCCCTTGACTCTGAACCAAAAGTAGTTTGCGCATTTCTTCGGAAAAACCAAAACGCGTTTGCAACTTATTGACTTCTTTGCCAATCGAAAGGTTTACACCTGCATCTACAAAAAAAGAATGTCTATAATACTGTTCCATATTTCATTTCTTTGATAGATTAAATTTCATCAAAAAAACGATAGGCTCAACAGCTAATCTGTATGATAACCTTTTGATAACATGGCAGTAATAAAGGAATACAACTACATCTTAGCATTTTCTTTAATCTGCTCGATAAATGCAGAAGGAGAAATTCCTTTGATGCGTTTAAATGTAATGGTAAAACGACTATGAGAAGCAAATCCGCACAAGTCAGCTAAATAGCTAATTTTATACTTGAGCATTTCTGGATTAGCCTGTAATAATAGCACAATATAGTCAATGCGCAATGTATTGATATAACTAGAAAAGTCTTGATGTTTATGATGTTTAATGACATACGATACATACCGGTGATTAACCCCTATCTGACTTGCGAGTTTACTCAAGGATATTTCGTGTTTTAGGAATCCCTTTTGCATTTCAAAGGTTTGGATACCATTCAAAATAAGATCTTCCATATCTTTAGAAATGTAGTTGTGATCTACCGTAGCTTCACTTCTACTCTCTTCGAAATCATCTTCCTGTACTTCAGGCAAAAGTTGAACCAGACCTCCATCGATATTTTTTATCTCTTGTTTGACTTGTTTTCTTCTATAGTAAAAAGCAAAAGACAAAAACAAGAGAACACCTCCGCCAATTGAGAGACTATATAGTACATATTTTTTATAAGCTTTACTTAGTT
This sequence comes from Myroides sp. WP-1, assembly GCF_014145635.1. Classification (GTDB taxonomy): domain Bacteria; phylum Bacteroidota; class Bacteroidia; order Flavobacteriales; family Flavobacteriaceae; genus Flavobacterium. The sequence goes on along the minus strand of NZ_JACHTC010000024.1, from coordinate 17,171 downwards.
CACCCTCTTTTTCATAGTAGGATTCTACTAGATAATTGGCAATCTTTGCTTGAACACTTAATTCTTGTTCAACAAGCTTAACGTAACTTTCATTGTATAAGACATAATTTTCCGCATCGCCTACTTTTTTAGCATATGCTGCAAGCGAAGCAAAGACCATTTTCTTTAATGTAGAGAAATCCGATTGTTCTGCTACTTCTTGTGCTTTACTCAAAAAAAGAAAGGATGTTTCATAATCTTGGCTCAAGAGATAGGTCATTCCTAAGTTATTGTAAATAAAACCTTTTAACGGGCTTTGAGGATTATCAGATACAGCTAATTCACTAAGCGCTAGTTCAAGTGTTTGGATTGCCAAGCCATATTCACTCATTTTCATGTAATTCTCCCCAATTAATTGATCCGTGCTTGCTAGGTAAAAAAAACGTTTTTGCGCATGCTCTATTTTCTCAAATTCTTCTCTCCCATTATTTAAAGCTGTGACCGCATCAGAAAAACGCAAACTATTCATGTGATAGTACGCTTGTTCTTGCTGCAAATTTCCCTTTAGAATGGTTAATTCCAAAGGATCGGTCATCAATTTACTCCAGTGTTTTGCTTTAACTAAAGCTAGTTTCCCTAAGCTTTCAATTCCATTTTCGCGATAGAGTGTCGATAAAGAACCCTGAATTCTAGCTTGTAAAGTGGCATTTTTCGTATTTGCAGCTAAACTATCCGCCTTTTTTAATGTAGCTATTGCTTGATCACGAACACCATATTGCCTTAATAATGATGCTTTTAACAAGTAAACTTCTATTTGTTCTGTTTCGGTAGAGGCTATTTTTTCTAAATCATAGATATGTTTAAAAACATTTTGGGGTGTTGAAGTTAAGGTCACTTTCGTTGTGTGTTGATAGAGGCTATCAAACACGTTATTTTGGGGATAGCCAATATTCGTAATCAGAATACAAAATATTATTCTAAAGTTCATCAAATCGCAATTTTGAAGCAAATTAAGACAGGTATGCTTATATTAATTAAAATGGAGTTTTATAGACAGTGTAATGCTTTGTACTTTGTTATCTTCACTTTCGTTTTGATTCGGAAGCAATAGATTTAAAGCAACTCAAAAAAGCCTATGTAAAAACATAGGCTGAATATCAAACACAAATATAGTAACACTAAAATCAAAATGGGGACCAGATCGTATATTCTATAAAATATTTATTACTAATATTCTTACAGTGTTCTTATTCTTACTCATAAATCTGTTATTATTATAACAATAAAATACTTGCAGTGATTTCTTTTACAAATATTTAACAAACATTCGTTAAATTAAAGAAACACCCTTTACGAATTGCGTAATACAACAAAGCAACTACCATTCAACTCCATGTATTTCAAACCTTTATTGCACTTATTTTTTTTTAATCTACCTAGGCTATTTACCCGATTATTTACAACTTTTAGAGAGCGTAAAACTCCTTTATTGACGCCTGTTTTAATTATAGTTTATATCATTTTCCGATTTATTTAACAGGTAAATTTACAATAATCAAACATTTATACTCGTTTTAATTCAGATAAATCCACTAAAAAATGCGTATATTTAAGTAAAACTAAAAAACCCAATTATGAAAGAGAAAGAATTAACCCAGTTGATCGAGTTGTTTCTCCAACAACAAGATCCTATTGTTATGCAAGTATTTGCTATTTACAATAACAATTCAACCGTGTCCCCTTTATTTCTCACTCGAGATGAAACGCTTCATTTGAGTACATTGTACTCTAACCAACTGAGCAAGCTCTTGGATAAAAACAAAAATAAGATGGCTGCTTCGCTTGGTTCAATCGAACAGTTATACTTCAAAAAAGACACCTTTATCACGGAAGATCACACCTTAGACAATAAAGGTTTACCATCTATTAACTATTTGCTAATTGAATTAAAGAAAGAGAATCACAAGATACTGCTATTGAAAAAAGTCACGCACAAACAGTTGATAGAAGGTCGACAACATTCGATTTCTTCATCTTTTTCCAATTTAATCAAACAGCGCAATGTTTTGGACTTAACGCCCAAAATCCAAGCTATATCTATCGACAATCATACCTTTATAGCTTAGTAGATATAACAATGCGTTATTTTGTACTTTACAATCGGTCTGCGTAAACAAACCAACTTTTAGTGCCATCGTTAAATAGGATCTCCAATTTACGAGTATCTAATCGGATGTAATTGGTTTCGCATGCATTTAGATTGATGAGATCCCCTTGTGTATGTTGTTTGACTTGGACTTTATAAATGGCAGGAATAGAATCTGAAAATGAAAAACTCATTTTGTCCCCTATTTTGATCACTCGAATTGTGGTTGCATCATATTGAACACTGTGCTCTGCTTCTTCAAAAACTGCAATGCCGAGGTAGCTACCTATAAAGAAATCAGTAGTAGTTAACTCGCGTTGAACAGCCCAATTAAAGATAATCCACAGCAAGAAAAAACTGATGCCCAACCAATCTAAAACAATATATATTCGCTTTTTTAAATACATGCGTCAGTTTACTTTCAAAAACCAATACAAATAGTGTACTAAAGTTCACTCTGTACATATAATTTAACATTTTTTATCATTATAGGATTACTTGCATTTTTTTATCTCTTAACTAGGAATATATTGAAAATGCAAAGTCTATCGGTTTTTTTTTAAGTATATTTACATTCAATTCTTGTTTTCTAGCAAAACAAAGAAAAAGTAAGGAAGAAACTATTTTTTTTACATTGAATAAAGGTGCTAAAAAACATGTTTTATCTTGACTATCTCACAAAAAAGTTACAGCTTGCATGAGCTAGTTTTAATTCGAAAAAAAATGCGCAAAAAAGAAACCACATCTAATAAAAAGAAAGAAGACTCGACTGTAAAAGTTCGAAAAGTTTCTTCTGGTCCCATTCGAGATAAATCTCGTACGATGAACAAAATGATTGCTGCAGTAGGCAAAGTATTGCAAAAAAACGGCTATACTGCACTAACTGCTCCGAATATTGCTAAAGTCGCTGGTGTAGATAAGAAACTTGTTTGGACCTATTTTGGTGGTGTAGACAATCTAGTAGAGGACTATATCAATCAAAAAGACTTTTTCAAGAGCAAAGCAAATAACAGCGTTCAGAATTTACTCAACAATCCAGATAAATTAACGCAATACGATATTAATCAACTGCTACAAAATCAGTTTGATACGTTACTAAAAGATCGCGCCTTACAGCGCATCATTCACTGGGAGATTGGAGAGTACAACGAGATTTTAAGAAAAATTGCCGATGCGAGAGAAGACCTTGGAGAGCATTTATTTTCCAAAACTATTCCGTTCTTTGAAAATTCTTCTGTAGATATTCGTGCGCGTTTAGCACTTGTAATTAGTGGAATATACTATCTTAGTTTACACGCTAAAAACAACGGAAGTAAATTTTGTGGTATTGACATCAATACAGAAGAAGGAAAAGACAGAATTGCCCAAGCAATACAAGAACTGATTTTTGATGCTTACGAAAAAGCGAGTAAAGAAGAATAAAAAAAGGATCTATTTAAAAATAGATCCTTTTTTTATATTAGTTGCAATTGACTTATTCATTGTCCATTGCTTTTTTAATTTCGTCCTGAACAGCTTCCCATTTTTTGGTAAGTTCTTCACTAATTTTAGAACCTCTATTTTTTAGCTTTTTCAACTTTACTCCGTAGATTACACTAAACAATCCTAAAGTCATGATGGAAAAAGCAGTCCAGTATACAATTGTAAAGGCACCTGCTTCAAGATTTGTCATCATAAAGATTGCAAATAACAAACCTAAAATTCCGAAAAGAACCATCGAAGAGATTCCTTTAACACCATATCGATTTAACTCTACTGCCATGCTCAAACTACGCACTGAACGGAAAAGTAAAATACACCCTACATAGATGGGTAAAACTTGTAGCGTAATAGCTGGTTTACTAAGTAAGATAAGTCCTAAAACAACATCGACAATACCAGAAAATAAAATCCATCCCCAACCATCTAGTTCTTTTCTATTGCTCAAGGCAAACGCTATTTCTGCTATTCCTGAGAAAAAGAAAAGCCAACTAAACAACAAGGCTAAAGAGAGATAAGACGCAACGGGCGTCATCATAATAAAGATTCCCGCAATAATAAAAACAACGCCTAAGATTACTGGAAGATACCAATGCTTAACATTCTGCTTGATACGATTAAAAATAATACTACTCATGTTTTCTTTTCTTTTAAAGATACAACTTTATTACAGGATGTGAAAATTTTTTTAAACAATCGCAAACTTTATTGAATAAACATGAATTACATCACAATTTTACTTAAAAACAGCTTTTTAATCTTGTTCTATTGCTTCATATGTTACCACCTCAAAGGAAGGAGAAAGTGCTTTTAATTCGGTGTTATTATCTTTCTCATCAAGTCCTTTAACTCCTAGCAAATCACTTACTATATTGTATAGATTAGTCGTTGAAATAGGTTGTTCATTTCGGCCTGTCATCTTGTGTGTATCAGCGACTAAATTACTGTGCCAAATAACGAATGGAACATCCAATCCCTTTGTTGTAAACCCGTGAATATATTTATCTTTCTTTTGTGTTTGTCCGTGATCGGATAGATACAAAACAACACTTTTTTGATTTTCTACTTTTTTAATAATTTCATCGAGAATGTAATCTGTGTAGAGAATACTGTTGTAATATGCATTATACAATGGGCGTTCGTCTACTTGAAAATGATCAAATGCATCTGGATATCGCTCACTTACTTTCATGTGACTTCCTTTTAAATGGATGAATATAAGGCGCTTTTTATTGGCATCTTGCAATACATGGGTTAACATAGGAAGGATTACCTCATCATATGATTTTTCTTTGGTATGTTCACGGTGTTTAGCATCTTTTGTGATGACGCTATAAAGGTTTTCGTAAATTCCCACTTCATCTTGATTAGACAACCAATAGGTATCCCATACATTGGTACTATTTGCCAATGCAATGACATTATCATTTAGCGTTGCCAACTTAAAGTCTTTCTTGTCCATAGGAATTGACTTAGACAACATAAAAGACAATGCTGTATTGGTAAAAGAACTAGGCGCAATTGCCTGGTCATAAATCAGCAAGTTCTCCATTCGCTTTCGCAGTAAAGGAGTTGTTGGGTGCTTTCCTCCATAAATATCCAAGACATCTTTTCGTGCGGATTCACCAAGAACCACAACAATTGTTTCTAACCCTGTATCTTCAACTGTAAAGTGAGGGTAAACCATATGTTGTTCTTTAACTTTTGCTAGTTCACTGATAAAGCGATTTGCCTCATAAAAAGACGCAAGATTGTATAAAGGAGTGTTAGTTAATATATTGTATTTTGCCATCCATCCCAAGGATTCACCCGTGAGAATTTTGTCTTTTTTATAATAGTTATACGATTTAAATCCAATAGGATAAATCAAAAGTACAACAGCCACAAGCAAAAGGTAGGACGTCTTCCACTGTCTTTTCGCTACTCGATGTATCAAATAGAACAAAGCTATATAATAAGTTACAAGGGCAAAAATGGCTAACTTAAACGTCAATAACGCTTCTATGGCTTCAGATTTGTTTGTTACTAGGATGTTATACGCCAAAGCAACGTTAAAAGCTTCTTTATACAAGAAAAAACTCATAATCGCTAATCCGTTATTTACGGTGAATAGCAACAGTAAAAGAGCTGAGATTCCCCTTCCTATTTTAGGTATTTTCCAGCAAGCTAAAATAAAACACAGCAAAACCACATTATTCAAAAAGAGCCTGAACTCCAACATGGTATAATGTATAAAATAGAATATATTGGGTAAAAAAACCAATAGAAATAGAAGGAGTAAAAAATAATTTTCCTTGCTCTTTTTTGTCGTACGCATAAGGTGTGAAAAATAAAACAACAAAAAAATATTTGATTCGTTAAAAATCAACGAAATACTTAAAAATAAAACTTAAGTATCTATTTTTTCGCTATTTGTAAACATTCGCGCAAAGGTAGTCAAATAATATTATTTAACAATTTTTTTAGAAAAAAGCAAAAAAGCTACAACAAAAAAAAGCCCCAACATCTTACAAAACAAGTTGTTGGGGTTATAGAATAAAAAATTATTTCGCTTTTGATTTAATAAAAATCATACAAATTGCGGTGGTTGCAACTCCCATCATCAGAGACATAAGAAACCCTTGTTTTGCATAATTTGCATAATTAAAATAACTAGCAGCATCCGCTTCAGATGCATAATATCCCAATTCAACGGATCGTTTAATTACATTAGGGAAGAATTCGGGTGTAATAACAAAACTAGTAACCCACTGCGTTAGTGGACTTAAAAGAGCAATGACTAAGGAAATTACAAAACCGGATAACATCCCTTCACTATAGGTCATATCACCTCCATAAAAGTTTTTCTTTTTATCGCGTAGTGCAAGTACCATCACAATAATAGCAGGAATAGCGAACAAATTGGTGAGATACATGTGGTAATCAATATAGGTGCTGTGCAATCCGGCTATCCTTTCTACTAGCATCCACAATAATCCGACAAGCGAAAAAATAATGCCCCATTTAATTTCAATGCTAATTTTTTTCATTGGCGTTTTTTTAAAACAATTATAGTTTAATTACCTCTTGATTTTTGTTCCCATTTCCAAGCACTCGCTAACATATCATCGAGTGTTTTTGTTGGTTTCCATCCGAGTATTCTTTGAATTTTATCTGTGTTAGCCCACGCTTTATCGATATCTCCTGGACGGCGTTCTACAATTTTATAGTTGATTTTTATTCCACTTACGCGTTCAAACGAATGAACTAGTTCCAAGACGGAATATCCTTGTCCATTTCCAACGTTGAAAGCTTCTACTTGCGCTGTATTCTTTTCCTGAATCAAGTATTCCATCGCTCTTACGTGTGCATCCGCTAAGTCTGTAACGTGAATGTAGTCGCGCACACAAGTACCGTCTGGTGTATCGTAATCTTGTCCATAAATAGAAAGGTATTCCCGTATACCTACAGCTGTTTGGGTAATATAGGGAATCAAATTATAAGGAACTCCTAGCGGAGATTCACCAATATAGCCCGATTCATGTGCTCCAATAGGATTAAAATAACGCAATAATACGGCTTGCAATGGGTATACCTTTGCTAAATCAATAATAATCTCCTCACCTACTTGTTTTGTATTGCCATAAGGAGATAAGGCTGATTTTATAGTTTCTTCCTCCGTTATGGGCATAGTCTCTCCTTGTCCATAAACAGTACAAGAAGAACTAAACAAGAATTTGGTGAGGTTAAACTGCTGTAAGGCAGACAATACATTAATCAAAGAAAAGAAATTGTTTTCATAATAAAGTAAAGGTTTCTGCATACTCTCTCCAACAGCTTTGGACGCAGCAAAGTGAATCACTCCAGCGAAGTCTGTATGTGTTTCAAAAAAATGAAAGACGGCTTTTTTATTGCACAGGTCTAATTCATGAAATTCAGGTCTCACCCCCGTGATCTTATAAATTCCCTCTAAAACCTCAATTGAAGCATTAGACAAATTGTCAACAACAATCACTTCATATCCTTTTTGTTGCAATGCTACTACTGTATGAGAACCTATAAATCCCAGTCCACCTGTCACTAATATCTTCATCTGATCTTATTAATTATACTTCAACCAAAGATACTTGTTTTTTTTGTTTGTTGTGCGTTGTTTGTTGTGCGTTGTTTGGTGTTTGGTGAGGCGATGAAATCGAAACGCAGTGAAAATCGAAACGCAGTGTAGATTCATCGAACACCGAAACAAATATAAACTCAGTGAGATATATTCATCGAACACTAAAACCAATATAAACTAGGTGAGATAGATGGTGAGGTGGTGAGGTGTTGAGGTGGTGAGGTGTTGAGGTGGTGAGGTGGTGAGGTGTTGAGGTGTTGAGGTGTTGAGGTGGTGAGGTGTTGAGGTGTTGAGGTGTTGAGGTGTTGAGGTGTTGAGGTGTTGAGGTGTTGAGGTGTTGAGGTGGTGAGGTGGTGAGGTGGTGAGGTGGTGAGGTGGTGAGGTGGTGAGGCGATGAGGTGGTGAGGTGGTGAGCAAAAAATCGCGTTTACTCAATCAAACTGTTGTTCAATTCAACAAAGTGGGGAAGTTCCCCGAAAAAAACGGCTGTTAACCCCAGTAAATTCGCTTGGCATGCATCTTGCACTAAAATTAGAGGAAATGAATATACTATGATTCCGAAGTGGTGAACCTCAGCACTTCCTTAGTCCCAAAATTCAATTCATTTTCCCCAAAACTCAATATTATGAAAACAAACCAAGTCCCCAATTTTGCTCGAAATGATCTCGGATCATCGCAAATATCAAATAAACCAAAGCGATTTAGTTTAACCGATTACTTTGTATTAGCACTTACTTTTACGCTTTTATTTAGTAGTGTGATTGCCTTGTATCACTTTCAACCCTATTTTGCAAAAATTCAACTCAAGCGTTTAGAAGGTTTTAGCGGACAACTATTTTTTGGAGTTAGCTTGTTCTTACTTGCTATACAAGTGCTGTTCTTGCTGTATATATTTTATCAATACTTTAAATACAAGCCTGTTGCTGCTGTTGATGACGAGCAACTACCTACTTGTACGGTTATTGTTCCGGCTTATAATGAAGGGCGTTTGGTTTATGATACTTTGTTAAGCTTGGCACAAAGTGATTTTCCTGCTGAAAAATTAGAGATTATCTCTTTCGATGACGGAAGTAAAGATGATACTTGGGAGTGGATGCAAAGAGCTAAAGCGGTATTGGGATCTCGTGTAACAATCTATCAACAACCCAAAAACATGGGGAAAAGACATGCCTTATACCGAGGATTTAACTTGGGTAAAGGAGAGGTTTTTGTAACGGTAGACAGTGATTCAATTGTAAAGCAAGACACATTAAGACAGCTCGTTAGTCCATTTGTAAACAATGATTTATGTGGTGCTGTTGGTGGTAATGTAGCTGTGCTCAATACTCAAAATGGAATCATTCCCAAAATGCTCAATGTAAGTTTTGTTTTTAGCTTTGAATTTATACGTTCTGCTCAAAGTGCATTAAACAGTGTGTTATGTACACCTGGGGCACTTGCTGCATACCGCAGAGAAGCTGTTATGAACTGTTTAGAAGCTTGGATTAATCAAACTTTTATGGGTAACCCTTCTGATATTGGAGAAGATCGCGCCATGACAAACATGATTTTAAAACAAGGATATCATGTTTTGTTTCAAAAGAACGCTTACGTATTAACCAATACACCAGAGCGATTTAAAGGTTTATACAAAATGTTTATTCGCTGGGAACGCAGTAATGTACGCGAGAATATTATGATGAGTAAATTTGCGTTCACCAAGTTTAGAAAAGGATCAACCGTTGGCCCGCGTATTTTATTGCTCAACCAATGGCTCAAAGTAATTTTAGCTTATCCTATGCTTCTTCTAATGTTGTACTTAGTCTTGAGCTATCCGATTATGTTTGTTACTAGTGCCTTAGCCGGAATCCTTATTTTTTCTTCTATTCAAGTCATTTTTTACGCGAATAAATACACAATTAAAGATTCTTTTTGGGCCTATACCTACAGCATCTTCTATACGTTTACGCTATTTTGGATTACGCCATATGCTATAGCAACAGCAAATCGAAGAGGGTGGTTAACACGAACACTTCCTACTAAATAGTAGATTTCCATAGTTAAAAAAAAAGGAGCGAATCTTGCGAATCGCTCCTTTTGTATTTGCTATTGCAACAGCAAATAATAGAAGGTGGTTAACACGAACACTTCCTACTAAATAGTAGATTTCCATAGTTAAAAAAAGGAGCGAATCTTGCGAATCGCTCCTTTTGTATTTGCTATTGCAACAGCAAATAATAGAAGGTAATTAACACGAACACTTCCTACTAAATAGTAGATTTCCATAGTTAAAAAAAAGGAGCGAATCTTGCGAATCGCTCCTTTTGTATTTGCTATTGCAACAGCAAATAATAGAAGGTAATTAACACGAACACTTCCTACTAAATAGTAGATTTCCATAGTTAAAAAAAAAGGAGCGAATCTTGCGAATCGCTCCTTTTGTATTTGCTACTGCAACAGCAAACAATAGAAGGTAATTAACCCAAACACTTCCTACTAAATAGTAGATTTCCATAGTTAAAAAAAGGAGCGAATCTTGCGAATCGCTCCTTTTGTATTATTCCTTCAATCGAATAGCTAGTATTTCTCCTGTAGCACAAAGGATATCATTGGCTGACAAAGTCATATCTACCCATACTTTTCTACCTTCAATTTGCCTCAGTTTTCCTTTGATAACTAAGGGTACTCCCATAGGAGTCATCACTTTAAAATCAACTTTTAATGATGCTGTTACACAGCGTGCAGCCAGAGGAGCTTCCAGAGGCAAGTCATCTGCTACACAAATAAATGCAGCGGCTGAGCCTGTACCATGACAGTCTAAGAGAGAAGCAATTAATCCGCCGTATACACTTTCTGGCAAAGCTGTGTACTCTGGTTTGGGTGTAAAGTGAGCCACTGTTTCCTCTTTTCCTTCTAGGTATGTTTTTAATTGATGTCCGTTGGGGTTTAATTTACCGCAACCGTAACAATGGGCTAAATTTTCTGGATATAAATCTTGAATGGCTTGTTGCATGATGCAATTTTTTTAATTGAGCTAAAAGGTAAGTATTTAAAATGATTTGCTCAAGATATTAAGGTCTAAATTGTTCCATTATAGTCTTATACCAATCATAGGCTCGTTGAAAATCACCCTGTTCACTATATTGTAAAGCTTGTTCGAGACTTCGTTCTGTAAGTGTATTTTCCGATCTAACCCAACGCTCTGCTTGCTCTTTATAGTTTTGTTTACTATTTCGAAAGCCTGAAATAACTACAATTCCCTCTTGATCTACATATAAATATTCAAACTCATTTAAATAGGCAGTTGCTAATTCCCACTTTTCATCTTCAATAAAAGTATGCAAACGCGCTAAAAGCTCATGTGGATAACTCGCCTCCACAATAGAGACTACCGAGGCTAAATTCCAATCTTTGTATTTTTGTTGTTTAAAAGTCATGTGATTGGGAAATAAATCTTCTCTGGTTGTATACGTTTTTTCTATATATTCTATAAAGGTGGTTTGCAATGCAGGAGGTATTTGTGTCAATTGTCTTTTTAGTGCTCGCTTTTGAAAAGTAGGCGTACAACTTCCCCATACTTGCGGTTTACACTGAAAAGTAAGTTGAACCACGTGCATCTTTTGATCATATAAGATTAAGTAAGTTAACGGCATGGTAGCACCGTGTTTTTGACTACAGTAAAACAAAGGGATGAAAACGGCTTGTTTCCATTCATCTGCAGCAAACCAAACCGCTTCACTATAAAACATTAACATGGAAGAATCGTAACGCGGATGCTCATAGATATAGGACTGATCGATATGATCATTCTTTAGTTTTAAGGTAATCGTTGAGGGTAATCCAATAAATTCAAATGCGCGCTTGCTGTCATAATTATTACAAGCCGCACTTACTTTAATGAATAAACTTGTGTCGCCATCTTCGTCTAACCACATTTTTACAGCGGTTACCTCATCTTGTATGAGTGACTGAGCCTTGACTACCACAGGCGTCATTAGTACCAACAACAAAACAACGAGATTACCTTTGATCTTAAAAAACAACTTTCCTACCATTTTAAAATACTTTTTATAAAAAAAGAAACGTTTTTAAAGTAAAAAAGGTATTTATACATATCAAAAACAAATATATTATTCCATTAACTTTCATTATTCAACTACTTTTTTTATATTAAAAACACTTTTTTTGCGAATACAGATAAAAAAATAATTTAAATTTTCTTAAAAAATACACTTACCTAGCCTATTTTATTATAATAAATAACTTATATTAGAGCTCTATAAAATTAAAAGACTTAAAAGTTACTAAATGAAAAGAAAAAAACGTATTTTACTCGTTGCCACCCTAGCACTGACAAGTACAGTTTTTGCACAAGGCAACATAAAGACAATCACCAATCAATTCTCTTCTTTATTTAATAAATCTTCGAATTATCAAAATTATAAAATTGTTGATAAACAAAGCCTATTGGATCTTCAACAAAATGTAGAGGACTCTATTCGCGGTTATAAAAACAATTTAGCAGAGAGCAAAGTACTTCTTGAGAAACACAAACAGGAGTTTGAAATTGTTAACCAAAAACTCATAACGGCTGAACAAGAGTTGAAAACGTCGTTAGCTAAAGAGGAACACTTTGAATTCTTAGGTATAGCAGCAGATAAAAATACATTTCAATCCATCATATTAGCATTATTTGTTGCTCTAATTGCTCTTGCGGGTGTTTTTTACTACCGTTTTAAAAAATCGCACATCGATACAAAAGAAGCGCTTCGAAAATTAAGTGAAACAGATGAAGAGTTTGATGAATTTAGAAAGACATCCTTGGAGCGCGAACAGCGCATTAGAAGACAACTTCAGGATGAAATCAATAAAAACAAAGTTGATTAATGCTTGCATTATAATCAATTAAAAAAGTCGTAAAGCAACAAACTTTACGACTTTTTTTATGTTTTACTCCTCGTGAAAGGCTATAATTGGCACATGGGTGTGATAGCTTAATTTTTTAGTCATACTCGAAGTGAATAACTTATCTAAGAAGCTTCTGTTTCTCTTTACTGAAACGAGTATATCGATATTTTCTTTATCTAAAAAAGTAAAAATTTCTTTTTCAACGTCTTTACCTTCAACGATAGTAAAGGTAATTGGATTGCCTTTGTAGTATTCTAACCAACTGTCTACTACCTCTTGTTTGATTTTGTTTACATCTTCTATGACGTGTATACACTTAATGACAGCATCATATCCTTTTGCGATTTTCACTAGTTTATCAAGCACGATTTGATCATTGGCGTTGAACAAAGTAGAAAATGCTATCGAATGAACTCCGTTGAATACAGCATCATGTGGTACGCTCAGTACAGGTGCTTTAAGCGAGTTAATCGCATTAATTGTATTGGATCCTAATAGTTTTCTGTCCCATCCTGAATTTCCATTTGTTCCCATCACTACTAAGTCAATTTCCTCTTCTTCTACTCTTTTCTTTAGAATAGTATTTAAAAAACCTTCTTCTAAAATAAATTGCATCGGTACGTGATCTAAATTATTCTCTTTGGCGATATCTCGAATAAAAGGCACTTGATCTTTAAAATTTTCGAAATTGCTCAATTCGATTGATTTATAGACGTCTTGAACCATAACAGGATTTGCGGTTGCTGAAATTACAGGCATCTCATAGGCATGAAGCACATAAAGTGTTGCTTTTTGGCTATCTGCCATTTTTAGTGCATATAGTAAAGCGTTGTTAGCTGTTTCTGAAAAGTCCGTTGGGAAAAGTATTTTTTTCATAGTAGTGTAAATTTTGATTTCTATAAAGATATGAAATTAAGATGAAGATTAACGTTTCCAAAGGGTAAAAAAAAGCAGGATTTATCTAGCTTTTCCTTAAAAAAATTGTACCAAACAGTGGAAAAATAACACCTATTTTCCGATTGATCCTATTTGGTCTGCTGCTCTGACTTGGATTTTATTTGAGGGTGTATACCAAAGGTAGTTTCGTAATTTACGTCCATATTGGACTTGGTGATTGTGATTTTATATCCACCTGCTCCTGTGGCTTTCAATTCGACATAATCGCTCATTTTTTCTATTGCTGTGGTCAAACCTTCTTTTCGACCTGAATGGAGTTCTGTACGCAACCAATAGGAAGTAAATAGATTAACTACCAGTTGAGGATCACCTGTTATTTCCACTTCTTTGATTGCGGTTAGTCCTTCGCCAAAAGCTCCCATGCGATCGGGATGCTCTTCAACGGTGTAGGTTACATAGAGATACTCGTTCTTTTTGGTCGATATTCCTGGGGTGTATTTGTCGATGATTTTATCTCCTTTTTTCTTTTGTTCGAGATAGGCCATTCCTTTCGTCAGCTGTAAATACGCGCTAAAACGAGAAATTACAAAATTGTAATCCAGTTTTCTAAAAAGGGTAAAATCTTCTACCTTAGACATTGCATTGAGATGGCGTTCTAATTTGTCATAGCCTTGCACTTCTGCTTCTGCTTCTTTTTTTGTGTTTATACTAGGTTGTGTCTTCTTGCTATTTGGGTTTCTGTCATCCGTTTTTGTTTTAGCCATCTCCTCTTGTGCGAGGATACGACTATCTCTTACTCTTTGGTATAAACTATCTCTATCGAATGGTGTATGAGACTGAAGTAAATGAAGTTCTTGAAGCTGACTCTCCCACTCTACTTGGTAGCAACTCAAACATATATTTCGCTCTGCTTCTTCTCTCACGTTTTTGGTGCTGTTGCGAAATCCCTGTCGAAAGACTTCTTTAACTGCTGGATTCTGAATGGTTAGGTCTTTGTTGCTGAGCTTTTGTTCGTTTTTATTTAAGACTTCTTCTATCTTGTGGATAAAGGTTAATCCATCTGCGGATAGTTTACCTATTTTGTCTTTGGTTTCTGCGGATAGTCTATAGGGTTGTGCTTCACTTATACTGCTGTACATTACGCTTAATAGGATGCAGAGAATTAGATAACTATTTTTCATTTTCAAGGCTTTTACTCTCAAATATAGTGAGTTTTTCACATATTTTACGCTGCTTATCGAGGGCTTCAACATTGCTGAATAAGTATTATCTTTGCGTCTTATAATAGAGGTATACCATGATATTACAAGATACTATTGTCGCTTTAGCAACTCCTTCGGGTGCTGGGGCCATTGCCATTATACGTGTATCGGGTAAAGAGGCTATTTCGCTAGTGAATGGCATCTTTCAATCGATCAAAAATAAAGACTTAACGAAACAAAAAACGCATACGCTTCACCTCGGTCATATTGTCGACGGGGAACGCATGTTGGATCAGGTACTTGTATCTGTTTTTAAGGGACCTAACTCTTATACGGGTGAAGATACGATCGAGATTTCTTGTCACGGTTCTACGTTTATCCAACAGCAAATCATTCAGCTTTGCTTGCGCAAAGGGGCCAAAATGGCTCAACCGGGTGAGTTTACAATGCGCGCTTTCTTAAATGGTAAGCTAGATCTTTCTCAAGCGGAAGCGGTCGCGGATTTGATTGCATCGGATAACGAGGCGAGTCACCAAATTGCCATGCAACAAATGCGTGGTGGGTTTTCTAACGAAATCGCTCTTCTACGTGAACAACTTCTCAACTTTGCTTCATTGATTGAACTAGAACTGGATTTCTCTGAAGAGGATGTGGAATTCGCTGATCGCACGCAGTTTAAAGCGCTGGTGGAACGTATTGAGTTTGTTCTTAAACGCTTAATCGATTCGTTCGCTGTGGGTAATGTGATCAAAAACGGTATTCCGGTTGCTATTGTTGGGGAACCTAATGTAGGGAAATCTACGCTCCTCAATGCGCTCCTCAATGAGGAACGAGCCATCGTTTCGGATATTGCGGGTACTACTCGTGATACAATCGAGGATGAATTGGTGATCGATGGAATTGGTTTCCGCTTCATCGATACGGCAGGGATTCGAGATACGAAGGATGTAGTGGAAAGTATCGGTATTCAAAAGACGTTTGAAAAAATCGAAGCGGCGCAAGTGGTGATCTACTTAATTGATGGGGGTAAACTAAATACGCAATCCATCGACCAAATTAATGTGGAACTGGAAAAATTGAAAAATAAATATCCTCTAAAACCGCTGCTCGTTGTCTGCAATAAACAGGATCTTTTGTCGCAAGATCAAATCGACTTGTTCCAATCGAAAATCGAGAATTTAATGTTGATGTCTGCCAAGGCAAATCTCGGGATCGATGAACTGAAACAAACGCTCCTCGGATTCGTGAATACGGGTGCTCTCCGCAATAATGAAACAATCGTTACGAATACACGCCACTATGACTCTCTCCTCAAAGCACTGGAGGAAATCGAAAAGGTGAAATGGGGTCTCCAAACGAATCTCTCGGCTGATCTCATGGCAATCGATATCCGCCAAGCACTCTATTTCTTCGGTGAAATCACCGGTCAAGTGACAAATGATGAATTGTTGGGGAATATTTTTGCTAATTTTTGTATCGGTAAATAACCTGTCTTTTTAATACTTTTATTTTATTTAAAACACTTTAAAAATCAAATAGTTAAGTATTAAATATTTTTATAAGATGTCCTTATTTTCTATATTGTGTACCACATTTGTACAACATAATTAAAAAGTGTTGTACAAATGTGGTACAAAATGAGTCTTCCTAACCTAATATAGAAAATTATGAACATCGCACTTAAACAACGAAAATTACCAAGTGGTAAGATTTGAATACGATAAAGGATTTAAAAATCTCAAACTCTCCTAGCTATTATATTACAGCAATCAATTCTCTTCTTCTGCAAAATATCCTCTTTTCTAAATCGATAGGAATCATTGAAAATTCATAACAATCTGGTCAAGAAAACTATTACTGAATGCTAGGATGTAAATTATTGTATCGCCAGGTATAACATTTTATTCCATGAAAATTATTAAAAAAACGGCCAAATACACTCCTATCTATCATGAAATAATCATTTGTCTCTTCTACTTATGTAAAGCTTATTGTCATTCAAAAATACCAAGAAATAGTAAGGGTTTATAAAAAAAGTAGTTAGAGGTTGTATTAGGCATCAAATATGCTTATTTACAACACTAAAATTTGAATATCCTTAGGTCAATCGCTCTTCTAATAAGCCTTTCCAGCTAATAAAGCCTTTGTTGTCATTTGAATAATCATGAACAATTCTTGAAAAATTAATAGGATTTGTATCTAAATAAGCCTGTCTCCCTTTCTCACGAATAATAGTTAGTTCTTTATCAATTTGCTTGATCGTTTCAATTAAGATCGATTTGTCCTTATCTATGTGCCAGATATAAGTAGCCTACAAATAATTCTTTTATCTTTTTTTCTCCTAATCCTCCTTGAAATTTGCTGAATTCAACTTGCAAATGCAACAGAATTCTGATTAATAATTTGTTTAAATTTTTCGTTTGGCGTGAGGTATCCAAGTCTTTTACGAGGTCGATTATTGAGTTTATTTTCAATCCACTTAATC
>NZ_JACHTC010000023.1 GCF_014145635.1 Myroides sp. WP-1 | reverse complement strand
AACCGCCTACGAACCCTTTAAACCCAATAATTCCGGATAACGCTCGGATCCTCCGTATTACCGCGGCTGCTGGCACGGAGTTAGCCGATCCTTATTCTTACGGTACCGTCAAATAATTACACGTAATCACATTTCTTCCCGTACAAAAGCAGTTTACAATCCATAGGACCGTCATCCTGCACGCGGCATGGCTGGTTCAGAGTTGCCTCCATTGACCAATATTCCTCACTGCTGCCTCCCGTAGGAGTCTGGTCCGTGTCTCAGTACCAGTGTGGGGGATCTCCCTCTCAGGACCCCTAATCATCGTCGCCTTGGTATGCCGTTACCACACCAACTAGCTAATGATACGCATGCCCATCTTTTACCGATAAATCTTTATTATAAAAGTGATGCCACTCTTATAAACCATGGAGCATTAATCCGAATTTCTCCGGGCTATTCCCCTGTAAAAGGTAGGTTGCATACGCGTTACTCACCCATCCGCCGGTCTCTAGAAAGCAAGCTCTCTATACCCCTCGACTTGCATGTGTTAGGCCTGCCGCTAGCGTTCATCCTGAGCCAGGATCAAACTCTTCATCGTATATTTTTAATATTGTAAAAAGTTAGCTAGTTTATTTCGTGATCCTAAAATCACCTTACTCTCTTTTTTCGTATGCTGTTGTCCAATATGTCTATGATCGTTTCTAATCTCACTTGTTTTTCAAAGCGAGTGCAAAAGTAAAAAACTTTTCTGAATTAGCAAAATGTTTTTGAAAAAATATTTTTTTTCTTTTCGCTAATCCCCAACCTTTACTGAAGCGGACTGCAAAGATAAGACTCTTTATTCCGATTATCCAAATTTATTTTTTAAAAATATTTTTGAAACAATCGTAAGTCTTTTTCTGTGCTTTTCTATGAACGTCTGCTTGTTTAATGCGGATGCAAAAGTAGTACCTTTTTCGCCACTTCCAAATTATTTCAAACCTTTTTTTTAAAGTATTTTCAAAGTTTTTCGCAACTCGCTTGTAGTACGGGTGTTAGATGTGAAAGTTTTTGTTTGTCGTTTGTCGTTTGTTTTTTGTTGAGAAGATTCTCGTTGAAAAACAACCGTCCTTATTTAGGAATATTCAGTTATCTGTTATCTGTAATCGGTAGACTTTTAATTTTTGTTCGTTGTTCGTTGTTCGTTGGGGGTTATCACTGATCTGTTATGAGGTATCGGTGGATTGTCCAGAAATAGAAAGCCCTTTCTTTAAACGATAATCTTTTACAAACAACAAACAATAAAAAAGGAGAGCAATGCTCTCCTTTTATTATTTCTTCACAATGCGCTCTGTCTTTTCAAAGCCGTTGCCTTTTACTTTCACAATATAAACTCCAGATGGGAGTCCTTTCAGATCCAATTCTACTTGGTTTGTGTTTATCGTTGTAATATAGTGAACACGTCGACCACTCAAATCAAACAACTCTATAGAAGCTCCGTTTAGTTCCGCTTCTTCTGGAATTGTAATATTCAATGTTTCCACTACTGGATTAGGCCATATCGAAAATAGCGATTCATCAATTTTAAATTCTTCTGTAGATAAAGTATCAAAATTACCAGTACTTACAAGAAGTGAATACTCTTGTTTTCCGTCTTGTAAATTTCCTTTATGGGATACTACAATTCTATACGTTCCTGCTTCTGCTAGTTCTATCTCCACTTTTTCCACATTATCAACATCGTTATCTCCTTTTAAAGCAATTAGATTAGTAAAATCTTTATTTAGCTTCCAAGGGTAGAACGTTTCACCACTTTTATATACACGCAAATCTAAATCGTTTACCAAAGAAGGATTTTCTTTTGCATAGTCTTCATCATAATTATCATCGCTAAACACTCCTTCCGGATCTGTCCAAGTTAGTGTTGCAATAAATTTCCCACCACCTTCTGGAACGACAAACGTCTTTTCGTGACTTGCCCCTTGCGTTAACTCACTTTCTTCCATCAAAACTTCGCCGTCTCGATTCCCCAAAAGCACTTGCACTCCTGCTTTCGCATTGATCAATCCCCATCCAAATTTGTGATCTGGTCCTGGAGCTGCTCCTGCTTCGCTAGCTGTATGAGCCATTAAAGCGCGAATTGTTGCAGATTTCAAAGGCATCTCTCTATTTTCCATTGCCCATTGTTGCCACAAAGCAATAATACCCGTAACAGCAGGTGCCGCCATAGAGGTTCCATCCTCAGTTAGGTACAATCCAGTTTTAGGTGAGCTCGTCACTGGAGTTGGCAATACATAATTAGCAGAAAACACCGCAGTTCCTTTAGCAGAAATATCAGGTTTAATTCGAAAATCATTCGTTGGTCCAAAATTACTATATTCTGACATAGTAATACTTTCAGGTCCACTATATGGTCCATTATCATCCACAGCAGCAACAACGATTGCATTTTTAGCAACAGCGCTCCCCAACAATAAATCGGCTTCCATTTTTGATGGATTTATTATATCATATGACTCTCTATCATTTCCTGCAGCAATTACAGGTTGATAATATTTAAACGTGTGTGCAATTTGGTCATACAAGCTACTATCCTCGTCGTAGCTTCCAAAAAAATCCTCCTCTACGGCTGCTTCGTCATTTTCATCGACAGCCGCTGGTCCATAAGAGTGATTAGAAACCAACAACACATCTTCTAGGGCAGCTCTAAGCATTTCATCAAAATCATTTTCCATATTGTAACTTAAGATAGTCACTGCCGGAGCCATGCCTTTCGCTTCCGGATTAACTCCTTTTGCTCCTATTGTTCCAGCACAATGAGAAGCATGAGATACCCCTATCTCATATTCCTTTAGTTCTTCATTACTCATTTCCTCCAAAGCGGGCACTATGTCTCTACGTATTACTCGGCTTCCCCTTTGTTCATCTTGAAATTCCACATGAGAATCCAATGCAACATTAGAATCCCACAATCCAACAACCACGCCTTTGCCATCGAGATTCAATCCTAAGCTTCCTCCTGGTGCAATATCAGTGACGCCTGACAACCTTCTCCCCCCAGCATTTCGTGAAACATAGTATACAAAGTCTCCTTTTTTATCAATTCCTTTTAACGTATAGATATTTCCTTTTTTATCAATTGCTTTAATTGCTTTTTTCATTTGCTTTGCCTTCTCCAATGCCAACTCACGCGCTAAAGTAACCTGATTTACCATACGTCTAAGTTCGCTTATCTTTTTCTGCTCGTAGGTAACCATAACTTTCTTCTTATATGTAGGAGTCTGAGCAGCTAAAGTCCCTCCCCACAAGGCCAATAGGATAAATAATAAAGTATTTTTTTTCATACGCTAATCTATTTATGATCAAATTTTATTTTACAATCAAATCTAACCACATATTAACAAATACTTCAACAATTTAACTTAAAAAGCTATAATACACAATATGTATCAAAACAAAACAAAAACAATTCGCAAGATCACTATTTATAGCGAACAATTTTTGTAAGTTTAAATTCACTATATAAATACATGCCTTCGTATCAAAAAAAAGAGGGTGACCTTTTGGGACACCCTCTTTTGTTATTTCTTCACAATGCGCTCTGTCTTTTCAAAGCCGTTGCCTTTTACTTTCACAATATAAACTCCAGATGAGAGTCCTTTCAGATCTAACTCTACTTGGTTTGTGTTTATCGTTGAAATATAGTGAACACGTCGACCACTCAGATCAAACAACTCTATAGAAGCTCCGTTTAGTTCCGCTTCTTCTGGAATTGTAATATTCAATGTTTCCACTACTGGATTAGGCCATACTGCAAATAGCGATTCATCAATTTTAAATTCTTCTGTAGATAAATTGTCAAAATCACTGCGACTCATAATTAACGAGTACTCTTGTTTCCCTCCTTGTAAGTTCCCTTTATGTGTAACTTTAACTACATAAGTTCCTGTTTCTGCAGCATCGATTTCAATTTTCTCTATGTTGTCTACATCATTATCTCCTTTTAATGCCACTAGATTATTAAAATCTTTATTCAATTTCCAAGGTAAAAACTCTTCTCCATCTTTATAAACACGTACATCTAAATCATTAACCAAAGACGGGTTGTTTTTTGCATAATTTTCGTCGAAATTATTATCAGAATATCTTCCTGCTGGATCTGTCCACGCAATAGTTACTAAGATTTTAACTCCACTATCACTAACATTAAACTGTTTCTCATAAGTTTGTCCTTGTGTTAATTCATTTTCCTCTAACACAACACCACTGACTTTGCTTCCTTCAAGAATTTGAACTCCAGCTTTCGCATTGATCAATCCCCATCCAAATTTGTGATCTGGTCCTGGAGCTGTTCCTGCTTCGCTAGCTGTATGAGCCATTAAAGCGCGAATTGTTGCAGATTTCAAAGGCATTTCTCTGTTTTCCATTGCCCATTGTTGCCACAAAGTAATAATACCTGTAACAGCAGGTGCTGCCATTGAAGTACCATCCATGCCAATGTATCTTGTATTATTAGGAGCACCTGTTACAGGTACTGGTAAAGTATAATTTGTAGAGAATACTCGAACTCCTTTTGCAGAGATATCTGGTTTGATACGAAAATCATTGGTTGGTCCGAAATTACTAAATGTAGACATACGCACACTAGATGGTCCTGTATACAAATCTACTTGTTCTACAGCTGCCACTACAACCACGTTTTTCGAAACTCCAGTTCCTGTCAACAAATCATTTCCGTTTTTCGAACGGTTAATAATTCTATAGTAATCTCTATCATTTCCTGCAGCAACGACTGGTTGATAGTATTTATAGCGAAAAGTAATTTGATCAAAACCAATACTTTCTTCCATGTAGGTTCCGAAAATTTCAGGAGCAAAAACTGCATTTCCAAAATCATCGATGGCAGCAAAACCATAGGAGTGATTAGAAGCCAACAATCCATCTTGTTGAGCTGCTCTACTCATTTCTACCGCATCATTCTCCCAATCATAGCTCAAGATTGTTGCAGCTGGCGCCATTCCTTTGGCATTCGCATTAATTCCTGTAGCACCGATTGTTCCAGAAACGTGTGTAGCATGAGAACGCCCTTCTTCAAAGTATAAACGTTCATCTTGCGACATGTTTTGTAAATTTTTCAAGTTATCTCTCAACACCATTCTACTTCCTCCATTTGCACCACCTTGAAATTCAACATGCGTATTTAAGGCAGGTTCTCCATCCCAAACCGCAACTGTCATATTTCTTCCGTCAAGATTTAATCCAAGACTTCCTCCTGGTGCAACATCATTTACGTTTGCCGTCTTTCTACTTCCTGCATTACTAGTCATGTAATAAATATAATTTCCTCTATCATCTATGCGTTGTAATGAGAAAACTCTTCCATCTTTAGTAACTCCCGAAGTAGGCTTACCACTTTCTTTAGCTGCTTTAAATGCAACTTCACGTGCTAAAACGCGTTTTTTCTCTAACGATTGAAATTCTTCTACTTTCGTTTGATCATAAGTAGCTGTGATTTTCTTTCTCATTTGAGGAGTTTGGGCATTCGCGCTTACTCCCCATAGAGTTAATAAGCTGAATAACAACAAAGTATTTTTTTTCATAAAGGGTGTGTTTTTTAATTGTCTTTTTGGGATGTGAAAGTTAAGCATAATACATTAATTCCATCTTAATTTTAACTAAAAATAGCGAAAACTTATTTTTTTATAAAAAAACAAAAAACACATAGGTTCATTTTGTAATAAAAACGAGAAAAGTTCAATTTTTTTTATTGATAAAAAAGAAAGATTGACAAGGTTCATAAAAAAAGGTTTGAATGTTTCCATTCAAACCTTTATAAATTTCTTATAATAAAAAACAAGAGAATCAAACTTATAAAGCTTATGACAAACCAATTGGCAAAGCCAAATCGTTGTTTAAAAACCTTATTTTTAATCAAGTACGTTTCAACGAAGAGTATGTAGATATAACCTAAAACTCCCAGATATACGTAAATGAGTTGATTGAAATAAAACGCTTGTTTCAGTTTTCCTTTGAGTAGCGCATCAATGGCTCTTTGTCCACCGCAACCGGGGCAATCAAGACCTGTATAATCTTTAATTGAACAAGTTACAGTTATAGGAAAGCTATTGAACCCATTTCTTACTATTACTCCTACAAGAAGAGGTACTACAAGATAACAGAGGATTCGATATACTATCCGCATCATTGCTTTTACATTCCTCCAGCTCCTTGTCTCATTCCTTCTTCAAACATTTCCATATAGGCATCCCATCCGCCAATAGCCTGAATACTGAACCAAGAATAAATAAAACTAAGTATTACTGTAGCTAATACAATAAGGCTTAATATTTTTGCTGTTTTAGCTGCTTTTACAGCTCCTTCATAATCTCCTTTATCATATTTTGAACCTGATTGAGCTGACATAACAATCGCTACGATTCCTAAGATCAAACCAATACATGAACAAAATCCCAAAATTGTTGAGATAATTGACAAGGCTAAATAATTATTTGGTTTAGCTGGCATTTGATTTTGTGCTTGCGTTGAGAAAGCATCAAAATTCTGTTCGAAGTTATTTTGTTCCATTTCTTAAAATTTTAACGCAATATACTACTATTTCGCTTTATTATATAAAGCGTTTGATATATTGTTCTAATTTTTCTTGATAAGCTACTTGTGCTTTGTCTACAATGGCGTCTACACCATCAATTGTCAATACTGGTTTTAATTTAGCATCTGAGCGCAACCAGTCTAAGTATTCCATATTAAATTCAGCTGCGACAAACTCGCCTTCTTCTTCTAACACTTCTTTATCTTGAAAATAAAATTCATCTTCATATACCACTGCTTCAACGTCATAAGCAGCAATTTGCAATAATTCTTGGATATTTCGAGCAACAACAAAAATCCCTCCTTCATCGCCAAAAGCGACAATTGGAGCATTGGTTAAATCCTCAATTTCTGTGTTTTCAATCCAAAAAGCATAAATACTTCCTGAACTATTTGCTTCCGCAAAAGGAATAAATGCCTTTAGAAAAGCTTCATCTGTTGAGTAATTCTCAATTAATGAAGTTTCTTCCGTCATTAAATAAATTGCATTTGAATAATAAGATGGAATATTTTCTGATACTTGAAACTCTAATAAGTTCTTTAATTCCTTAGGAATTTTGTATCCTTTAAATAATGCAGTAAATTCTTGTTTTACCATTGTACTGTTCATTTTTGCCTTGGATAGAGGCTCTATTTTCAACTTAAATTAAAATTAAATGATACAAGATTCTTCTCTTATCTTGAACCTTGCTTTGATCGAATAAAGATAAAATTTTTTCTTTTACAAAAAACAATTCTGTAAACATTCTTATTTTTTTCTTTGATCATACCATAAAATTATGATTTACAATCAAAAAAAACGCATACATCGTGTATTTTAACAAATCAAAAGTCAGTATTTATCATTTAAGTTTACTAAACCTCATTTTCATTTTTACTTCTTATTGGGTAAAATCCTTTATTTTTGAGATCTAAAACCTGTTTTATGTCTAAACCACAGACCTTATATTTAGCTTCTGCATTGATCACCAATGAAGCAGGATCGCTATTAACGGTTCGCAAAAAGGGGTCTATATACTATATGATGGCAGGGGGAAAGATTGAGCCTGGCGAAACACCTATAGAAGCCTTACAACGGGAATTAAAGGAAGAACTGGATTTAGCGATTGAATCACATCTTATACATCATTTAGGCACGCATCAAACGCAAGCTGTAAATGAGGCCAACACAATTGTTCACGCTACCATTTATCATCTTAAGCTTGTAAATCCAATACTTGTTCCCCATGCTGAGCTGGAAGAAATCAGATGGTTAACCTATGATACGTATCAACAGGTTCCCTTAGCGCATTTGTTAGAAGAATTTAGTATCCCTATTTGGTTACAAAACAAAAAATCTCAGCTATAGCTGAGATTTTTTTATGATTTACTACCCTTGTTTCTTCACGTATTTCGTAAGAATCACGATCATTTGTCCATCGACCTTACCTTCTATATATTCTACATTATTCGGATCTAAGCGAATATTGCGAACAGCCGTACCGATTTTAGCATTTAATGAAGATCCTTTTACATCAAGATCTTTAATTAAGGTAACCGTATCTCCTGCGGATAGAATATTTCCATTGCTGTCTTTGTGCAATTCAACTGAGCCATCTCCTGTATGATCACCTGTTGCTTTAGCAAATTCCATTAATTCATCATCCAAATACATCATTTCTAAATTATCCGCTGCCCAACTTTCTTGTCTAAAGCGATTCAACATACGCCAAGCAACAACTTGTACTGCAGGAACCTCACTCCACATAGATGTAGTTAAACACTGCCAATGGTTACTATCTAACTCTTGTCTTTTTTCAATCTGATCCAAACAAGTTTCACAAATATAAATTTCTTTATCTGCCTCATTAGCAGCTACAGGCGGAACTTCATAAACCTTTAATTGTCCAGTAGATTCACATAGTTCACATTTATTTCCACTTCTGTCTTTTAACTCCGCTTCTGTTTTCATAATACTTATAGAATATAATTTAAAAGTGCAAATATAACTTTAAAAATCTATTTATAAAAAACAATAAAACACCTTCTCTTTAAAAGTAAATACACAGATATGGTAAGAATTTAGCAAATTAAATATTATCTACTCCACTTGACGTTAACTATCCCTTTTTGCCTTCATTTTGTGTTCGTCGAGTACGAAAATATTTTGCTAAAAAGATGTAACTTTACTCCTTAACAACACATTTATATATACGATGAAAACAGATATTGAAATCGCAAGAGAAAGTGAATTAAAAAACATTTACGAAATTGCCCAAAATATCCAATTGTCAGAAGAGTATGTTATTCCTTATGGCAAAAATATGGCAAAGGTTGTGTTAGAAGCACAACAGCCAGAACAACAACAAAAATCCAATTTAATTTTAGTCACTTCAATTACTCCTACCAAAGCGGGAATTGGAAAGACTACTGTATCTATTGGTTTGGCACTTGGTTTAAATAAAATAGGAAAAAATGCAGTTGTTGCCTTGCGAGAACCTTCATTAGGTCCGTGTTTTGGTATGAAAGGTGGAGCTGCAGGTGGAGGATACGCACAGGTTTTACCCATGGAAAACATCAACTTACACTTTACAGGAGATTTTCATGCGATTACTTCAGCACACAATACCTTAAGTGCTTTATTGGATAACTATATCTATCAAAATAGAGCAGAATCTAATGGTCTTAAGGAAGTTTTATGGAAACGCGTATTGGATGTCAATGACCGCAGTTTACGTTATATCACAACAGGTTTAAGAGGAAGTGCAAATGGCATTCCACAAGAAAGCGGTTTTGATATTACACCTGCCTCTGAAATCATGGCCATCATGTGTTTAGCTACTGATATTGATGATCTGCGCAGACGCATTGAAAATATTTTATTGGGATATCGCCATGACGGTAGTCCATTTACAGTAAAAGAATTAGGTGTGGCTGGGGCTATTACGGTTTTATTAAAAGATGCATTGAATCCAAACTTAGTGCAAACTACCGAAAATACGGCTGCTTTTATTCACGGAGGTCCTTTTGCAAATATTGCCCATGGCTGTAATTCTGTTATCGCTACAAAAATGGCCATGAGTTACGGTGATTATGTCATTACTGAAGCTGGTTTTGGCGCAGATTTAGGAGCGGAGAAATTCTTTGACATCAAATGTAGAAAATCTGGGTTACAACCGAAGTTAACTGTTGTAGTTGCAACTGCACAAGGTTTAAAAATGCATGGTGGTGTTGCGCTAGAAAATATTAAATCCCAAAATATAGAGGGAATTAAAAAAGGACTAGAGAACTTACAAAAACACGTGGAGAACTTACAATCTTTTGGTCAAAGTATTGTGGTAGCTTTCAACAAATATGCAACTGATAGTATCGAAGAGATTCAACTAGTAGAAAATTACTGTCGTGCTAATGGCTTGGGGTTTGCCGTAAATAATGCCTTTGTTGAAGGAGGTACGGGAGCAATAGCACTGGCTAATGAAGTAGTACAGATGATTGAGAATAACCCTAGTAAATCTTTACAATTCCCTTATTCGGATGCTATGTCAATTGCAGACAAAGTAAAAGCTGTTGCAACTAAAATATACGGGGCAACAGAAGTTACTTTTAGTCCTACTGCGCAGAAAAAGTTAAATCAAATTAAAGCAACAGCAATGGATCAATTTCCAGTTTGCATTGCAAAAACACAATATTCATTCTCTGCTGATGCCAACGCATACGGTGTAGCAAAAGACTTCACTATAGCCATTAATGATATTGTTATTAATAATGGCGCTGAGTTTATTGTCGCTATAGCAGGTGACATCATGCGTATGCCAGGACTTCCCAAAGTTCCACAGGCAACAAAAATTGATTTAGTAGATGGTTTAGTAGAAGGTCTAAGCTAACTTCGAGTAAATTATTAAACGATATAAAAAGCGAAAAATTAAATTTTTCGCTTTTTTTAATATCCTGTTTTATTAACAACAGAATTCGGTATAAGCCCTTCTTCTTTTTTATACCTTTGCCCTTTAAAACAAGCAAATTTTCAATTTTAATCCTAGCATATGTCTAAACACATCGCTCGAATTGCCGTTACGGTTTTATTCTTCTTTTTTGGCGGTATATCTGCTTCTTGGGCTTCTCGAATTCCTACGATTAAAGAATATTTTGGAGTTAATGATTCTGCTTGGGGATTTGTCTTACTTTATATTTCTATTGGAACTTTAATTTCTTTGCCGTTTGCGGGATCTATTATTGCGAAGATGGGAAGCAAGCGATCTACGTTGTACTTTTTACTTTGTTATTTTGTACTTTTAGTAGGTATCGGGTATTGGGATATTCTTTGGCAGTTAAAAATCAATCTAGTCCTGTTTGGGGTTTGCAGTAATCTGACCAATATTTCCATCAATACGCAAGCGATCAATGTATCCAAACAATATAAGGGACAAATCATAGGTTCGCTGCACGGTACGTGGAGTATTGGAGGGTTTGCCGCTTCTTGGCTGGGCGCTGAAATGATTAGTAGTTATGTTCCTCCATTAGACCATTTCATTTACTTTTCATCTGTTGGGATTGTAGCAGCTCTCTTTATGTTTAGATTCTTAGTTGCAGATACAACTCCACCCGTTAAAAAAGAAGGAGGCAAAACATGGGTTTGGCCCGATAAGAATTTAGCTATTTTAGGATTACTGGCCTTTTTTTCGATGGTTACGGAAGGTACAATGACTGATTGGTCAAGTGAATATATGAAACACATTGCTCTTGCTCCCATTGAATTAGTAGGCTATGGTTTAACGGCTTATATGTTTACCATGGCAAGTGGTCGATTCATTTCAGATTATACCGTTCGAAAATATGGAGAACGCAAAACGCTCTCTGTATGTGGTTTTTTGATTTTTATTGGTTTGGGGGCAGCGGTATTATACCCTCATGTTTATACGACTATTGCCTCTTTTATGATCGTTGGTTTTGGTGTTTCAGCCGTAGTTCCTATGGTATATCACCTCGCAGGGCACAGTAAAACAATGCCTCCACAACAAGCCTTAACCTTAGTAACGAGTATTGGATTTATTGGGTTCTTTTTAGGTCCGCCGGTCATTGGATTTATTGCCCAACAAGCTTCTTTACAAATGGCTTTTGCTATCATTGCTTTTTTTGGATTATCTATTACACTTTTAAACCGATTCCTCGTATTAGACAGTTCAAACTAATTTTATATATTCTCTAACAATTGAATGACGGATCCTCATCCAATTGTTCATTTTTATTTTTATATTTGATCATATTTTAAACTATCATTAATGTTTACATTTTTGCAAACTTCACCCGATGCAATTACTACTGCAGTCACTGATTTGAACGAAGTAGTAACACAAGAAAGTCAAATTTCAGCTTTAGATTTTGTTATGAAAGGAGGAATCTTTATGATTCCGATCATCCTTTTATTTATCTACACGATTTATTTATCGATAGAGCGTTATCTATACATTAGAAAACAGACAAAATATGATGCTACTGTCCTTCCAAATACGCTCAACCTATTGGAAAAAGGTCAGATGGACTCTGTAGATTTAACATTGTCTAGGGATAACAATTCTTATACGAAGGTAATTTTAGAAGGGACACACTCTATCGGAAGACCTATTACGGAGATTGAAGGAAATATGGAGCGCCTAGCGAATATTGAAATTGGAAAAATGGAGAAAAAAATGAGCCACCTTGGATTGATTGCAGGTATTGCACCAACATTAGGTTTCGTTGGAACGATTTTAGGGGTTATTCGTATTTTCTACAATATTAGTATTTCAGAGGATATCAGTATTGCAAATATTTCTGGAGGACTTTATGAAAAGATGATTAGTAGTGGTTCTGGTTTGGTTGTGGGTATTATCGCGTATGCAGCTTACCACTTATTGAATACATCTATTGATAATTATTTGTTGAACACGCAACAAACGATTTTAGATTTTATTAATGCAATTCAACGACCAAATGGCAATCAAAAGAAATAAACGATTTAAAGCAGAAATCGCAACATCCTCTCTGAGTGATATTATGTTCTTCTTGCTTTTGTTTTTTCTTATTTTATCTACATTAGCCAATCCCAATGTGATAAAGATGATGCTTCCTAAAGCGGCGTCAAACGAGAAGACAAACAAGCAACATTTGACCATCTCAGTTACAGAAGACAAGCGTTTCTTCATTAATAAGACGGAAGTTCCCTATGAAGAACTGGAACAAACGTTATTAGCGGAGCTAGGCGGTAATACGGATCAATCTGTAGTTATTCGCATTCCGTTTAATTCACAGATACAAGAATTAGTAGATGTTTTACAAATTGGCGTTAAGAACAACATCAAGTTTGTAATTGCTACACAAAAGCAATAAAAAGTAGGCGTTTATCAGCTTCAAATTATTTAAACAAGAACGAGCATTTTTAGTAGTAAAAATGCTCGTTCTTTATTTTAATCCATTATTAATGCACTTTTCAAAATAGATTCATTTTGAAAAGTAATCGCTTTCTATTTTTTTATTTTCTAACAAAAACAATTTTGAAATAACCTAAAAGCGTTCCATCTACAAAGTAATCCTCCATTAAATAGACTAATTTATCTGCTGTTATTTCCTCTATTTCATACCTTTCTACCATAATAGCATCATAATCTCCATATTCAATATTCAGTATATCTTCAACAATAGTGTATTTCCCTCTATATTTGTATTCAATACAAGGAGAATCTGGCTCCATTTTATCATTAATAGTTTCAGTTACAAGCTGATCTCTAAAATTCATCATCCTATTTGGACAACCTCTAGAGTTTAGTTCCAAAACCTCAACTTCTTTTTTGTCTTTATCCAAATAGATATTTTCAGATTCTACCCATTCTCCTTTAATTGCATCTTGAAGAGATATTTGAGGGGTTGGTTTGGGATTAGAAACAGAATTGCCATCATCATTAGCACAACCAACACTACCAAAGGTCATAATAGCCGCAACTAACATCATAAAAATCTTTCTCATAATATTTATATTTTATAATTATTAACCAAAAATAAGATAATAAAAATAAAATAAACATATTAAAGATATAAATATATTATAAATTTAATAATTATTAACATAATTAATTCAAAACATCATTAATTGAGTTTTTCTTTAATTGTATAATCTCCATACGGTTTGAAATTCAGGTTTAACTTGATTTTATTTCGCTTAACTTTCCTATTTTGGGATTTAATAAAAATACCTCTACTTCTTTCCTATCAATTGTACCTTGTTTACCCTCCTAATTCAATTTTTCAATTACAACTAGCGAATCCTCTGGGTTCATATTCTATATTATCTTTTAACTCAACGCTTCTAAATAGTTTCTCCTTTAAACAACAAAGCCTTGAAGTTTGAAACTTCAAGGCTTTGTTGTTTACTTTTATTAGAGTTTTAGTGCACCTCTTTATAGAGGTAAAGATCTATTCTCCGTTGTTTATTAATTCAGTTTAAACTGATACACGATTTTTCCTATTTGTTTGGCAGGAGCTTTATCATTCGCTTGCCATTTAGTTTGCAAGGCTGCTATTTTAGCTTGTTCTAATAAACAATTTGCTGTATTGGTTGTTCCTTTTACACCTGCTCTTGCCTCTACTGTATTCCCAGCTTGATCTACCCATACTTCAACCACAACGGTTCCAATCTCATTACAAGTATACTTGGGGATTGCTTTGACTGTTGCACTTCGTCCATCTAAAGAGTATCCTATTCCGTCTCCTCTACCATCTCCATGTCCGTTTCCAACTCCTCCTCCAGATCCGCTTCCGATACCTGTTCCTGTTCCGCTTCCAACACCGCTACCGCTTCCTGTTCCCTTTCCAGTACCTGTACCGTAATATCCTCCATTTGTTGATAATCCGCCTTTTCCACTTCCTGTTGTTCCACCTCCTCCTGAGCCTGTTCCACCATTCATAAAGCTACTAATAGCATCTTTTGTGGTATTGGAAACATCAGTTTTAGCTGGCGTTGTTGCTTTTTTCTCGGTTGTTTCAACTTTCTTTTCCGTTGTTTTCTTCGCTACATTTTCCAATCGCTTTTCTTCAACTGGCTTCGTTTTCTTCGTTTCGTCTTTCTTCGTCACTACAACCGCCGTTTCTTCTCCTTTTTCATACGCCAAAACCTCTTTTTCCTCTACAGGTTCTGCCTTGGCAATTTGCTGCTCTTCTTCTACTTCTACCACTGGTTGTGAAGAAGTTGTCAAATGATCTCCAGGTGTTCCTTCTAGTGAAATAGCAACACCATCTCCGCCACCTCCGCCTCCACCAAAACTAGTGTATGACGTGTGATTATCTATAAATTTGATAAAAAATAAAAGAAGGAAAAATAAAAGGGTAATTCCCAATGTTATAACGATGGACGTCTTTTCTTCTTTTGTATATTTTACATTCATATCAACTATTCGATCCTATTAATTCGTTCATTTGTTCTAACAAATGTACTTATTTTTTTGGTTCCTATATTTTTCTTCACTTCTTTTTAAGAAGTAACTACTCTACTTCCCTTCTCTTCATCTTTCACAATAGACAAGGACAGGGGAATTCGCTCCTGTAATTCATCCACATGGGAGATAATCCCAACGATTCGATTCTCTTTGTGCAGACTACTCAACGTCTCAAATACGATATTAACTGATTCAGTATCTTGTGTCCCAAATCCTTCATCAATAAAGAAAAAGTTCTTATTTGATTTAGATAGGCTTTGCACGCTTTCGGCTAGTGCTAAAGCTAAAGATAATGATACTTGAAAACTTTGTCCGCCTGATAGCGTTTTGACACTGCGTGCTTTTCCGTTGTTCAAATAATCAATAATTTCAAATTCATTACTTTCGTTTAATTGCAAGCTCAGTTGATTATTGGTTAAACGATGAAAACGTTGGTTTGCAATTTCGCATAGATTACTCAAGTAAATACTCGAAACATAGTTAACAAAACCAGCTCCTTTAAACATATTATCCAAGAGGTTGATATTTTTTAGCCGCTTGTCCAAATGATTAAATGCTTCTAACAAGCGTTCTTTTTCTTTGTAATCTTGTTCTAAGCGCTCAATTTCACCTGCTAATTTCACTACTAAAGTCGATTGGTTCGTTACTTGCTCTTCTAATGCGTTTACTTTAGCTTCCTGTTGCTGAAAACGAGACAGATCAAAAGCTACAGATTCGAGTTTAGTTGATAATTGTGTCACTTGATTTCGCAATACTTCCAACTTTAGAATAAAGGCCTGAATACTAGCACGCGTTTCTTCGACTTGTATATTTTTAACGAGAACTGCTTCGACTTCATGTATGCTTTGGAAATTGAATTTTTTGAGTTCTCGATCCATAACAAGGGTTGTTTCTTGAAGAGCGATTGTCAGTTCTTCTACTGTGGCTTGTACATTCTTCACTTCAGTTTCTAATGAAGCTAAAACTGGTACTAGTTGTTGTAAATGTTGGGCAAGTACTTTGTACGATTGTTCTACCTCAACAATATACTTTCCTTTTCTTTGTATGTCTTGCTCCAGTACTGTCTTTTCAAGAGCTAATTTTTCACGGAGATCAATCAGGTGAATCTGCTGTACTTTACTCGCTATTTCTGCTTCTAATCTTGCTTGTTTGAGTTCGATATCTACTAATGCTTCAGTGTATTTACTTACATTATGTCTAATGCTTTCGGCGTCTTTGATTACTTGTTGTTGCTGTAATTCTGCTCTTTCTATAGCTTTATTCTGTTCAATGGCTTGTTGCTTAAACTGCTCAAGCTGTCCTTTATTGCCACATTCAACTTCATTCCAACAATATAGTTCTCGGTGTTTAACTATCAATTCACGTTTGGATTGAACTTGGAGCAGAAGCTCGTTAGCCTGTACTTGCACCAAGTGTTTTTTATCTAATAACGCCTGTATTTCTCTTTCTTTTCGATTCAAAGCCTGTTCATCCTCTTGGATCTTTTGCAATTTTGACTCTAATTCACCTATTACTTTAGATACATCTTCACCTACTA
The DNA here is from genome assembly GCF_014145635.1 of Myroides sp. WP-1. GTDB lineage: Bacteria > Bacteroidota > Bacteroidia > Flavobacteriales > Flavobacteriaceae > Flavobacterium. The sequence continues at coordinate 26,912 of NZ_JACHTC010000023.1, read as the reverse complement.
AAATAGCAGGATGCTCTAAAGCACCACACAAAGGGCAAGCTTCACCTTCATGCAAAGCTGAAGCATAATGTGACAATTGTTGCGTCACGTGTAATTGATTTATTTCTTTGGTAATCAAAGAATGAAGTTGTTGATTTAATGCTCGCTTTTCTACTAATCCAGCTTTCCATAGCTCTTCTGTTGTAAAATCAACCTGTTCTAATGCTTTATCCAAACGCAAGATCTCTTGTTGAACTTGTGTTTGTTTCTCTGCTAATTCGAGCGTACCGCGTTCTAAGTATTCAAAATCGGTAAACCATTTATCTAGCGCCATTAAACGCATCGGATCCATGCGATTCTGCTTCAATTGTAGAAGTTGTTGCTCTCCTTGTTCAATCAGGGTTTGTTGTTTCTCTAATTCACTTTTCGCTTCAACAACTACTTCCCTTCCCTTCTGTAACCGTTCTGCCAAAGCCTTTTGAGCTTGGCTAGCTTCTTGAATCGCTTGTACTACCTGTAATTCAACGAGTTCTACTTTCTCTTTTTCTATTGACTCGAACTGTTTTTCAACGGCAGTAAACTCCACTTTAATTTGGGTATACTGTTCTTGTTTGGTTTGCCATTCTTTTTTCTTTTCCAATAAACTCGCTTGTTTTTCTTCGAGCTTACTCTTTGTTTGTTGGTTTACTTGCAGTAAAGAACGGAATGTTTTATCTACTTTTTCGTATTGTGCTAATTCACGTTCTTGCTCGCGTACATTACCCGCTTGCTCTTCTACTATTTTTAACTCTTTTCGACTTTCCTCTAAGGTTTCAAAATCGCTTTTTACTGCTTTTAATTGCTGATAGAGTTCTTGTTCTTTTTTATAGGTTACGGCTAGTTGGGTTAGCTGTTGTTCTTCTTTTTTGTGTAGTGTTTTTTGTTCTTCTATTTGCTCTATGGTCAAAGGCGTAAAGCGCTGTAACTGCCCTTGTAAATGATCGAACTTTTGTCGCGTTTCACTGTATAATGCTTTGGTTTTTCCTGTTAAATCAAAACGATCTAATCCAAAAATCTCCTGCATCATCTTGGTTCTATCCTTTCCTCCTAATTCGATAAACTCTTTAAATTTACCTTGAGGGATGATAATCGTTCGCTTGAAGTTATCATAACTCAACCCAATCACACGTTCTACATCCGTATGGGATAAGGGAATCCACTGCTCCTCTTTCCATTGATACAAAATAGCATCTCCTCGTTTTACATCGTCAAAACGTTTAGAATTTCGTCTAAACTCTCTGTAAATGCGATATTTTTCTTCTTTAAAATTAAAAAACTCAAAATCAATCGACATGCGATCTGATTTTAGGTTCATCATATTATATGCGCGATTATCTCGGGCATTGAGCCGTTCACTCTCGCCGTATAATCCAAAGGAAATGGCCTCTAAAATAGAAGATTTACCTGATCCTACTTTTCCAAAAATCCCAAATAAGCCCGCTTGAATTAACTGGGTAAAATCAATCACTTGCTTGTCTTGGTAGGAATAAAAACCTTCTAAAGCTAATTGTATAGGTATCATGGTAACGTTAGTTTATAATTTCTTTGAACAGATCCATCACTTCTTCATTAGGTTCTTGTCCGTTGTTTTTTTGTTTAAAGTAATCGACAAAAAGACCTTGAATATCTTGCTCTAAATTCACTTGGTGTTTTTTTGTTGCATCCGGATTGGTGAGATTTACTAGGGGGATAACGGTTATAATTCCGTCGTGTGCTTGGTAAATACGCTTCATGTCATCTGCTTTTAAGAACGTCTCACTCACTAAGGTTAACTCAACCAAATGATGTGGATGTTGTTGCAACCAGTTGACAGCATCTTCAACGTTATCAAATTTTTTCCGAGTTAAAGGGCGTCCCTTTGTCAATGTTATTTTTTGATATGTTGCGGGTATGTTGGGTTCCATCTCCACTAGCATCACATACTTTTCTTGCCCTGCTTCGCTAAAGCTATAACAAAGGGGGCTACCTGCATAAACGACAGGGCGTTCTGCTTCTCCTATTTGATGGGCGCGATGTAAGTGTCCTAAAGCTGTATATTGGATTTGTGCAGGGATACTATCACTGTAAATCAAATCTGCATTTCCAATTTTCAAGGGTTTCTCCCCATCGGGTTCTTCGAGTTCTTCTCCTCCTTTTTTCATCATATACAAATGTGAAACGAGCATATTAACTCCCTGTTCATCACAAAATTCTTGTGCGAGATGTTCCCAATTGGATTGTAAAACCTCACTTAAAGCGGTTGTTTTATCCGCTACATTCAGTGCTTTTTTTAAGCGTACTTCATTAGCATAAGGCGTGTGAATAATCCGAATGGGAAAAGGAATGTGAGCCAATTGAAGTTCTACAAATCCTTCTACTGACTTTGTTAAAGTATAATACTCGTTGTCTTCTAGCGGTTGAACCACCGTGTTAGGTAGTCCAATAAGGAGAATTCCACTCGCTCGTGCCAAAGGATCTGGCGCATCAATTCGCTCCGGACTGTCGTGATTTCCTGCTATTGCCAAAACAGGACGACATCCATTTTGCGTTAACCGACGCAAGGTGCGATAAAACAAGTCTTCGGCCTCTGTTGGAGGATTAAATGCGTCAAATAGATCTCCTGCAATTACGATAATATCCGCTTGTTGTTCTTCTGCAAGAACACAAATTTCATCAAGTACTGCGCGCTGTTCTTCTATACGCGAAAAATTGTCTAATCGCTTTCCTAAATGCCAATCTGCTGTATGTAGTATCTTAACTTTCATGCTCCCTTCGTGTTTACCTTTCAAAGATAAAGGTTATATCGGGGAATCGCTAGTATTTTTAGTGATCGGTTATTGGTAAGTAGTGATCGATGAAGAGTTGAAAATATTTTCAAGCAATAAAAAATAGTGCAATCTCATTAAATAGTTAATTTTGCATAAAATTTAAAAATGAAAAAGATTATACCTTTTCTTCTTGTTTTGATGCTAGTTGTTTCTTGTCAAAATAAGAAAACCTTAGATCCTGTAGCCCTTGCAGAGGCCTACGATGAGATTAACATTGTTTACGACAAGATAAACAGTGCTTTACTCAATAAAAACGGAACCTTGTTATACGACAATTTAGATCAAGAGTCTATTGCACACTATGAAGCAATATTGGCGAATGTCAAAGCTAAAAACATTGAAGGAACTTTAGTGGAGCAAATGAACATTGCTACAGGTTTGCTGTTACTAAGCGATGAAGATTTACAAACAATAGATACGAAGAAATTTGTTGAAACTTTATTTTTAAACTCGGCAGTGGACGATAAAAAGATAGAGGTACTTTCTAGTGCTGTGCTTGCCAACTTAAAGATTGAGGAATACGAAGCTACAGGAACTATTTTCGGTATGCAACCTGCTCATTTTTTTAAAGAAGACGGACAGTGGAAATACAGTATGCTTGACTCAAGAAGAATCTCAGAAACGGTACTGAGAGATGCACAAAAAGCAAACAACATGACAAGCAAAGAACTGTTAATCATGCTATTGTCTACGAATGAATTCACAACAAACCCCAACATCAAACGCGATTTTACAGAAGTTTTTAACCTCATACAAGAAGAAATACAGGTTCGTGCAGATAAAGCATAGCTAAACTATACGAACTCACATCAAAACAAAAACCGTTGTCTTAAACAAATTCATGTTGTTAGACAACGGTTTTTTTTATTGCTGATTGACTCCTTAAGCTTATCCTATAGCCCATTGCGTTTGACTAGTCGTCTTCGTATATTTTTATTATCTCTACTTGTTCTCCGTTCTCCCATAAGGATTCGATCATTAAAGTTCCGGTTGAATGATACTCTTTGACAATACCCTCCTTTTTTCCGTTGATAAAAGTAGCCTCAGTGCTTAGATAGCCATTTTTATAGTAGTCTTTGTATGAACCTTCTTTTAAACCCTCATTCCAATTTGCTTCTTCTCTTATTTTTCCATCCTCAAAATACCCAATAAAAAAACCTTGTTTCTTTCCTTTTATAAAAAGGCCTTTCTCATAAAGTTGTCCATTTTCATAAAATGCTTGATGCAATCCGTCCTCCTTTCCTTCTTTAAATGGGGTCTCAACTGCTAAATTCCCATTGGGATAATATTTTTTAAAAACCCCTATTTGCAATCCCTTACTCCAATGGGAATGCTCTCTCACCTGCCCATCTTCATAATAAACAAAGGACTCTCCCTCTTTCTTTCCGTCTTTCAACTTTCGCTCTTCCCATACTTGTCCATTTTCATAATAGGAGGTAAAAAAACGATCGAGTTTTCCCTCTTGTAAGTAGGCTTCTTCTTTTAAAACGCCGTTTTCATCATATTGTTTAACAATCCCCGTATAAGGAGTAGGTTGATTCACTTCGGAATACACTCCGGCTCTAAACTCGAGTTGATTGAAATTAATTTCTCTTTCTTTACAGCTGAATAAGAAAAACGCAACTGCTACAACTAATAAGGTTCTTTTCATACTTGTTTATGTCAATTGACATTTAATCATTTACTCACATTGGAATTACATATAAAATAGAAAAGCTGATGATTCATCAGCCTTTCTATTTTATATGTAAGCGAACAGTTTTTTATCTCTGCTCTTTAGATTTCACATCCATCAGGACCACATGCATTGGCATCTGTATTTCCTTTCATTTCGAATTTAGGCTGACTTTCCTCATACGCTTGCGTTAAAGCCTCTGCAAATGTATCAATCGGTTGAGCGCCCGAAATACCGTATTTGCGATCTAAGACAAAGAAAGGTACTCCTGAGATTCCCAATGCTTGAGCTTCTTCAATATCATTTTTCACTTCTTGCGTTTGGTTTTCGCTGTTTAATAAAGCAACTACTTCCTCTTTATTTAAACCAATACTCGTAGCTAACTCTGTTAAAACCTCTATTTTCCCTACATTCTTTCCTTCTGTAAAGTGAGCTAAAAACAAGGCTTCTTCCATTTCATTTCCCTTGCCTTGACTTTGAGCGAAGTGAATCAAACGGTGGGCTCTAAAAGTATTCACAGGAATAGAAATATCCTGTTTGAAATCAATTCCAACTGCAGCTCCCGCTTGTTGTAAGTGATTCATCATTCCTTCTATTTGTTCTTTCGGCATGCCTTTTCTATTTACTAGATAATCAATCGTTGATTGAGAAGCTCCTTCAACAGGTAAAGTTGGATCTAGTTGAAAACTCTTCCACTCCACTTCTATTTTGTCTTTAAAAGGCAATTGTTCTAATGCATTTTCAAAGTGTTTTTTTCCAACATAACAAAAAGGACACATAACGTCCGACCATATTTCTACTTTCATTTTTCTACTTTTTTAAATTAATGAGAAGCGTTTTTCTCTGCCCCTTATCTTTCAAAGATACGATTTACCTCCCACTTTAGCCTACACATTTAACAGTTACCAAGTGGTTATTGCAATCAAACAACCTGATACAAAACTGTTACCTTACAAATTGCTCATTTTTAATTTAACAACGCTAATTTATATTAACATTTTTTTAATATTTTTAACCAAACTAAAAATCACTGCAAATGATGAAACAACTTTACTTATTTTTTATCTTTCTGCTTTCCGTTATTTTTTCCTATGGACAAGTATCTAAAAGAGTGTATTTTATTGGTAATAGCTACACCTACTACAATGATCTTCCTAATTTGATTAAAAAAGCGGCGGAGTCTACCCAAGACGAGCTCTTTTTTGAACAAACTACACCTGGAGGGGCTAGTTTTCAAGATCATTTATATAGCCAAGAAGTAACGGACAAAATCAATAGTCAATCTTGGGACTATGTTGTTTTACAAGAGCAAAGTCAGCGTCCAGCCTTAGAAAGTAGTTATTCATATCCTTATGCGGCTGTTTTAAATGATCGCATAAAAAACTCTTCACCATGTGCCAAGACACTATTTTACATGACATGGGGTCATAAGCAAGGAGTTCCTAGAAATTGTCAACAAGGGTTAACGCAATTCTGTAGTTATGAAGCTATGGATGATAAAATATATGACAGTTATATGGAAATGGCTACGATCAACAGAGCACACGTTTCTCCAGTGGGACGAGTATGGCGAAAAATTCGTCAGCTATATCCTACTTACGAATTGTATACTTCAGATAATTCACATCCATCTCCGCTAGGATCTATGGTTGCCGCTTATACTTTTTATACGATTATTTACAAAAAAGATCCAACTTTAGTTACTTTCAAAGGTTCTCTTTCAACGGATCAGGCGAATAATATTAAGCGTATTGTAAAAGAAATCGTTTACGATGACCTCGAGCGTTGGTTTGTAGGTATACATTACAACAACACAAAATTCGAATATGAGATAACTGATTCAGCAACTGTGCACTTCACTAATACTACACCTAACACTACAAAAGTAACGTGGGATTTTGGCGATGGTACAACATCCTCAGAATTAAATCCTATACACACTTATACAGAGACAGGTCAATATACAGTCACAGCTACCATAACCAGTTGCAATGATACCTATACTTATCAAGACACAATCACCATTGAGAATTTGAGTCTCCTGAAATTTGACGATGCTAATTTTACCATTTACCCCAACCCAACACAAGATTATCTGGTTGTTCAAACAGCTTTGACAGTAACTTTTCAGATTTATGATCTTGCGGGGAAAAGCATATCTACTGTGGTTAACACACACGAAGGTTATTACAAGTTAGATGTTCGCCACCTTGCAAAAGGCTCTTATTTGTTGCGAATTAAAACAACAAATGGACAAGAAAACTATCGATTTGTAGTAAAATAATCGTCATATTTAAGGAAAGAAAACAAATCTTTCACTTTTTTTACCTAGATTTACAACTGTGTATAAATTAATTATTAATTCACCTTATACATTTTTTATACAGTTGTCTACTTATTACCCAACCATCAACTTTATAGAGTAAAGAAAAGGAAGCCATGAGCTTCCTTTTTTTTTGACCAAAACATATATAAATTACGTGCCATACACCTGTGTGTTTTTATTTCACCCAAGTGTCTTTTCCTGCGATAATTCCAGAAATTAAAAGAGTACCTGACATGATCAACAAGAATACAAGTGAGTAGATCCAATCGTTGGAAAAATCAAATAATGCTCCAAAAATAGGAGGACCACATGCAGCGATTAAATATCCAAAAGACTGTGCCATTCCCGATAATTCTGCAGATTGTACGGTACTTCTGGTACGCAATACAAAGAATAACATAGACAGACTAAAAGCCAAACCACTTGCTAATCCGATCAGAATACACCAAAGAATAATATAATCGGTACGGAAAATTAAAATACCGCTGATTCCAACTATAAATAAAATTCCTACAACATAGGCCAATAGTTTTTGGCTGTTCATTTTACTTGCGATAATTGCACCAATGAAGGTCATCGGCAATTGAGCAAATTGAACATAAGACAAAATCCATCCTGAATCTTCAACGGACATCCCCCATGTTTGCATTACTTTAGGTAACCAAGCAGCTAAACAATAAAACAACAACGATTGAACTCCCATGAAGACAGTTACTGCCCAAGCTAAACTCGATTTATAAAGATTTACGGTTTGCTCTTCAACTGCAAAATCTCCTTTTACTGTTTCTATTTTCTTCTTTTTTACTTGTGGAAGCCACACAAAAATTGTTACTAAAGAAAGTATCAACCAAATACCGATCGATCCTTTCCATCCCATTGCGGTATAAGAACCCAAACTAATACTAAAGCCTGCGGCTAAAGCAGCCGTTAAATTCATAGCGACGGAATAAATTCCCATCATACTTCCTACTTTATGTGGAAAATTATTTTTGATAAAGGCCGGCATTAAAACATTTCCAACAGTTATGGCAGTTCCAACCAAAGCAGCTCCTAGAAACAGAGAAACAATATTTCCCAATGGACGAATAAACAATCCTATACTCAACAAAATCAAGGAAATCAATAAGACTATTTCCATACCATATTTTCTAGAAAACTTAGGTACAATACCCGATAAAAAGGCAAAAGCCATAAGAGGAATTGTGGTAACCAATCCTGCTGTTGTATTAGATAATGCCAGTGATTGACTGATCTCACCAATAACAGGGCCAACAGAAGTTAGAGGTGCGCGGAGATTTGATGCAATAAAAATCACACCAAGCAACATCAAAATTTCTTTCGCTTTTGAACCGTTTTCTCCTTTGTTTACTATCGTATTATTCATATTTATTAGATGCGTTTGTTTTACAAGTTCAAAAGTAAAAGGAAAAAAATGATTATATTCGCCATATATCATAACTAAAACGACAAGTATGTATGGACCAGAATTAGTAGATCAAGTCAAAAAAAATGGCTTTGTTTGGCATGCAGAAAACTGGAAGCACAACAACGAATTTCACCAGCATCACAAGGCACAGCTAGTCTTTGTTGAGTCGGGCTATCAGTATTTGCACACGTCAAACAATCAATTTTTGTTGCCACAACATCACGCGGCATGGATTCCTTCTAATCTCCCTCATAAAACGACTTCTGCATCCGAATCTGTATCCTTGAGAACTCTTTATTTCAATACTGACGGTATGCCTTCCTTTTATGATGATTTGTATTTATTTTCCGTTCCACCTGTGTTGAAAGAAATGATAATGTACACCGAAAAATGGTCGTTGAATATGGAGTATCGCCAAAGTGAACAAACCTTTTTACTTGCCATTTTGGAAGAACTTCCGTCCTTTATTCAAGAGTCCATTCCCTTAATTACTCCTGTACCCAAATCACCTAATTTGGTAGCCGTAACAGCCTATATCCATCAGGCATATAGCAAACCTATTTCTATTGAAGAATTAGCTTCAAAAGGTTTTGTTAGTATACGCACATTAGAACGTCAATTTAAAAGAGAAACGGGGATAAGTTTGGCGAAGTATATTCAAATGGTACGCATCATCAAATCACTTGAATTACTCAGTGAAGGGCAGTTGAACATTGGGGAGATCGCCTTTCATGTTGGGTATAGCAGTGCCCAATCTTATAGCAACGTATTTACTAAATTATTAGGTAAACGCCCCAGTGACTATTTCGAATCAGATCCAAAATAACGCAATAAAAAAAGCCAACTTAACAAGTTGGCTTTTTTGTGTATTCTTTTAATTTTCTACGGGTAAGAAATTGTATTCTTTTGCGTAGAATAGCATTTGTTCTTCAAACGTTTTTGGTTGTTTAATTACGTAATCCGTAACTTCTCCTTTATCATTTGTAACAGGTACAATATAAGGATTTACGAATCCTCTATATGGAGCAGAATTAAACTTCGCATTACGTTCTAATACTTCTTTGTGGATCGCTTGATCTACTTTTACTCCGTAAGTTTCTACTAATTCTTTGGCTGCTTTGTAATCACCCTCTGATTTAATACGTTGCGTTTCTTTTAGCAATTCACCGAATAAAGCGTGTAATTTTTCATAATCTGTGATATTGAAATACGTTTTTCCGTCGCGTACTACCTTTTCAATTACATTGTCTTTTTTACCCTTTTCAAAAACCCAAGCACTCACCCATTGACGGTTTCTCATGTGAGCTTCTTCGATATCAGCTCCTGGTTCTAAACGCACTAACTGTGTCATCAAACCATTTCTGATGTAACCATCATAAGCCGCCATACCTACAGCTTTCCAGTCTTCTACCAGTCCGATTTCTTGTAGTTTAGGATTGTATAAGTAGAACAACCCAACTAAATCAGCACGGCCTTCTTCTAATGTTGAAGCGTAACTTTTTAGTGTTTCTTTTGGTTGACCAATACCTGGATTAATTTGTCCAGAAGCATGTCCGATTACTTCGTGTAAAGCCGTATGTAATTTATCTGCTAACTCTCCGTATTTTTCTTCTAATTTCACTTCCTCTTCATCGTGAGCAAATTCTTTCAATTTACCTGATCCACCTGCGTGGTTATATGAATCGATGATGTTTCCTAATGAAATTGACTTAGATCCGTGTTCTGCTCTAATCCAATCTGCATTTGGTAGGTTTACTCCAATTGGTGTTGACGGAGATGAATCTCCAGATTCAGAAGCGACAATTACCGTTTTATAGGTAACCCCTGTTACATTTTTCTTCTTATGCGCTTCCATTAAAGGTGAGTTATCTTCAAACCATTGTGCTTCTTTTGAAAGTACTTCCATTTTCTTAGACATATCAAAATCTTTGATTTGTACTACACTTTCATAAGATGCTTTATGCCCTAATGGATCATTGTAAACTTCGATAAAACCGTTGTTGTAATCAATATTCCCATCTGTTGCAGCAACCCAAGCAACGTTGTAATCGTCCCATGTTTTGAGGTCACCCGTTTGGTAATATTTGATCAGTAATTTTAAGGCATCAGCTTGTTTTTGATTTTCGGCAACTGTAACTGCTTTTTCCAACCAATAGATAATTTTATCAATCGCTTGACCGTACATTCCACCGCTTTTCCAAACTTTTTCAACTAGTTTTCCGTTTTCTTTTACCACCTTAGAATTTAGTCCAGTTGATAAAGGGCGTAAAGGATCTGGGCTTTTCATGTTGTTGTAGAATGCCTCTACCTCAGCTTCAGAAATTCCTTCACCATAGAAGTTCACTGCAGAACCTTCTACCAAACCTTTGGCTAAGTCTAAGTTTACTTTTTTACTGTCGACATCATTGAATAAAATATCTACAACAGCAGCATCTAATGTAGTATTAGTTGCTTCTAACAAAGAGTTAAAATACCCTTGCGTAAAAGCAGGTTTGATTTTATCATTTGAATAGTGGTGGTGAATACCATTAGAAAACCATACTCTCTTTACATATACAACGAAGTTTTTCCAATCGTCTGATTCCTTATCTCCAGCATAGTTTACATAAACATGCTCTAATGCTTTGCGGATTTTAAGGTTGTGTTTGTAGTTTTGGTCCCAAATAATATCGCGTCCTGCATATCCAGCTTGACTTAAATAGTATACCAATTCCTTTTCTTTTAGTGTCAAGTCTTCCCAACCCGGAATCTGATATCTCAAAACTTCAATATCAGCAAATTGATCTACACTAAATTCGAAATTTTCAACTGCTTCCACCGTATCTTTTTTTTCTTCTTCTTTGTTTTTTCCACATGATAATGCCATTGCCGAAGCTAATACAATACATGCCATTGTGTTTAATTTCATAATTTATGCTTTATTCGTCTTTCAACAAATATATAAAAAACGGTTATACCCCCATCTTTTATCCCAGTCAAAAAACAAGATTCTATTTTTTTTCTTCTATTTCTTTAAATAATCATCAGTAAAATGTGAATCTGAACTTGGATTATTAAATTTTTCCTGATTGTAATCTTTAGACTTATTGCGGGGAATAGAAAGAGATTGCCAGTCTTTGTTTTTAATAAGTTTTCCTAAAAACACAAGTTGACCAATGTGATACGGATAGTGCGCAAGTTGACGATAAAGCGCTTCTCCCACCGTGTGATCTTGGTTTCGAATTTTGACAATAGCATTTACATTATCTTCTGTAATAGAATCGATCACTTGAAATAAAATAGACCAACCTTTATCCCAATTGGTAATTAGTTCATGGCGATCGTAAACTCCAATAGCAAATTCACTATCGCGATCCCTCCAAGGTTTTTCTCCATCTTCTGTAAAGAAATTAGTAAACCGAGAAGCTAGGTTTCCCGCTAAATGTCTCATCAACATCGCAATAGAATTGCTTTCTTCATTGTATTGCCAATTCAACTCCTCCTGTGAAAGTAGTAAAATCGTTTTATCTGCAAGCATACGGTAGTATTCAAACTGCTTGCGAATGCCTTGTACTTCCTGTATTGTCATGATTTATAATTTGATTTAGTATTTTGATTTCCACTAATTTAATTCATTTTATAAATAAAATAAATGCTTTTTTAAAAAAACAAATATTCTGCTTTCACTTCTACCGAACTTGTATTTTAATTCTAAAATTCTTCCATAATTATATTAATTTTAATGTCTAATTTACTTATTTGGCACAGTAATTGTATTTCAAGTAAAAACTTTTTTTCATACTACTTTTGCCCTATACGCCCCCCAAATATCGTATAGGGCATTTTTTTTTTAAATGAGGAATGAAAGTCGTATTTCTCAAAGAAATCTTTTGAAAAAACGCAAAAGGAAAAATCTATTTCTTTATTTTGTAAAAACTCAAATAGACTGTGTTATGTTACTACGAATGGAACGTACGTATTTTAGATTTCTAACAACAGAAGACGAAAAAGCACTTTTCGAAATTTATTCCGATAAAGATGCCATGCAATATCGAACGACACTTCCTTTTGAAACCCTGGAAGATGTAAAAATATACCTTCAACAAGTAGAAAAAGAAAATGCATTAGGTAAGAAATTTCGCTGCGGATTTGTACATCGCGAAACGCTTCAATTAATGGGAACAGCAGTTTATACACTTGTTGATGATACATCTGCTGAAATTGGTTTCTCAATTGGAAGAGCTTTTTGGAAAGGTGGTTATGGCACAGAAGGTACGTGGGGATTAATAGAGTTGATCAAACAACAACACCCACAAGTCAAGCGTATCCTTGCAGTTGCACAAACTGCCAATGAAAAATCTGTACGCATGATCAACCGAATGAATTTTTCGTTTATTGAAGAAAAAGAGAACAAGAGCTACTTTGAGTACTTTTTGTAATCGGTTTGCGGTTAGGAGAGATTGGTGAATTTTGATATATTTTTTTAATTCTAACTCAACACCTCATCATCTATCTCACCTAGTTTATATTGGTTTTAGTGTTCGATGAATATATCTCACTTATTTTATATTTGTTTTGGTGTTCGATGAATATATCTCACTTATTTTATATTTGTTTTGGTGTTCGATGAATCTACACTGCGTTTCGATTTACACTGCGTTTCGATTTACACTGCGTTTCGATTTACACTGCGTTCCGATTTCAACATCTCAACATCTCAACATCTATCTCACCTAGTTTATATTGGTTTTAGTGTTCGATGAATCTACACTGCGTTCCGATTTCAACACCTCAACACCTCATCATCTCAACAACAAAAAATTGCCCACCCCGATTTATTCCAATAAATTTGCTGCAATTTACTACAACTATGTCATTATTCTCCCGATCCGAACATCCGATATACAACCTTCAATTTATGTTGGTTTGTTTAAGTTCGCTGTTATTCTCTGCTAGTTTCAATATGCTAATTCCTGAGTTACCTGATTATTTATCGAGTTTAGGTGGAGCAGAATATAAGGGATTAATCATTGGCTTGTTTACTATTACAGCAGGGATTTCAAGACCTTTTAGTGGTAAGTTAACCGATAAGATCGGACGTGTACCAATCATGGCTATTGGTTCTATTGTTTGTTTTATTTGCAGCTTGCTATATCCTATTTTAACCACTGTATCGGGCTTTTTATTCCTGCGCTTGTTACACGGATTTTCAACTGGTTTTAAACCGACAGCAACAGCGGCTTATGTAGCAGATATTGTTCCGAAAGAACGCTGGGGAGAAGCCTTGGGCTTACACGGTATTTGTTTTAGCACAGGAATGGCTATTGGCCCAGCTATTGGAAGTACGATTAAGATTTATACCTCCATTAATTTTTTATTCTATACTTCTGCTTTATTTGCTTTATTATCTATCCTCATTTTACTCAATATGAAGGAAACATTAAAGGTAAAAGAAAAGTTTTCTATTTCTCTCTTCAAAATTTCCCGCAAAGATCTGTTTGACTTTAATGTACTACCAGCTGCTTTAGTGACGTTTCTTTCCTATATTGCCTATGGAGTTATCCTTACATTAATTCCCGATTGGACAGGACATCTTGGTATTGAAAATAAAGGGGTTTTCTTTATGATCTTTACCATTTCTTCGCTATTGGTGCGCTTTTTTGCAGGTAAGGTATCGGATCAATATGGACGTGTCTTGATTATCAATATTGGGTTAGTTTTACTTATCATCTCTCTTTTGATTATCGCCTTTTTTCAAACAGTGAACGGCTTGTACATGGGGGCCTTTATGTATGGTATATCCTTGGGAATCTTATCGCCAGCGTTGAATGCTTGGACAATCGACTTTAGTTCACCTGATCAACGTGGAAGAGCTGTTTCAACTATGTATATCGCTTTAGAAGCAGGAATTGGTGGAGGTGCTTTTGCCGCTGGTTGGTATTACAAAGATCACATCGAACATATTCCGGTAATCATGTATGTAAGTACCGCAATCATTGTATTGAGTTTAGTGTATATGTTTTCTAGAAAGTTTTCGGTAAAATAGGTGGTGAGTCGATGAGATGGTGAGTCGATGAGATGGTGTTTACAAAAAATATTTAGCGGGTGTTGTTCCTGTATGATTTTTAAAAAATTCAATAAAAGCGCTGTCTGAAGAAAATTCTAATTGGGCGCTAACTTCCGAAATAGTTTCGCTTTCTGCTAGGAGTTCAATGGCGCGATACAATCTCCATTGTTGACGCCAGGCTTGATAGGTCATTTTGGTTTCTCTTTTAAATATACGGGTAATTGTTTTTTCACTTGCTCCTACATAATGAGCGAGTTCATTTAAAAAAGGAGGAACCTTTTTTTCTATCATATAAGCATTCATAAACGATTGCAGGCGATAGTCGGCGGGAATCTCCAAAGCATAAGATTCTTCTTTCGCTTCTTGGAATTCGTCCCAAAACACACGTAAAATATGCTGCTGTTGTACAGTGTGTATTCCAGTCCATTCCCACCAACAAATACGTTCGATAATTTCTGCAAACAGAGGAGATACTCCTCGCACTTGCAAGTTTATCCCCTCTAATTGCGGTTGATCTACAGCTAAGTAAATTGATCGATAGGCAACAACATTGCGAAACGTTACCCGATGCTCAAGTCCTGCGGGTATATACAATAACTTTTGTGGAGGTAAGATCACCTGGCGATTTCGCGTGAGTAATGTCATACATCCACTAGGGGCATAAAGTATTTGAGCGTGCTTTTCATGACTGTGATATCCAGAATCATGCTGTACTAAATCAGATGCTAAACCAATAACTTCTTGATGGATTGCTTCTAAATTCAATTCTTGTTCTTTACTCAGATACGCCATTTGTCCGTTTTTTGATATTTTTTGTTTTTATACTGTTATAAAGATAACAGGAATTGATCAGAATTTTGCAGGAGAAATAAAAAAAGAAATGAAAACAAAAGTACAATTGAGCTTTATGGTTCTTTTAATGATGTTTCCGCAGTTTGTCGAGACCATTTATAGCCCAGCTCTACCTAGTATTACACAACATTATCAAGTTAGTGAAACAAAAGCGTTACTCACAATTAGCACTTATTTTATAGCTTTTGCTTTAGGTGTTATTTGGTGGGGAATCCAAAGTGATTACATAGGAAGAAGAAAAGCAATGATATGGGGGTTAACAACGTATATGGTTGCATCAGTCATCGCGTTGGTCGCTCCTACTTTTGAAATTGTGCTTGGAGCTAGAGTTCTTGCTGCTTTTGGTATTGCTGTGGGATCTGTCATTACCCAAACCATGATGCGAGATGTATATACGGGCGTGGAGCTCAACAAAGTTTTTTCTATTATGGGAATTGCTTTATCGATCAGCCCTGTCATAGGATTGTTACTAGGGGGAATTACAGTTTCGACATTTGAACACGTTGGCGTTTTTGCTTTACTGGCGTTACTCGCCTTATTTTTGGTTGTAAAAGCATACTACCAATTACCTGAAACCAAACAAACCCAAGATAAAATTACCCTGAGGATATTGCTTCAACTCGCTAAAAAAATATATACAGATCGCAGTATTTGGCGCTTTGCACTATTAGTAATGAGTTATAATGTAATGTTGTTTAGCTACTATTCCTTTGCGCCTTTCATCTTTGAATCGCACGGATATGATGCTTCCATTTATGGGTATAGTGGAATCGTATTGGCGTTGGGGTCATTTGTAGGTAGTTACTTTAACAAAAGTTGCATTAAGCGAGGAATTTCAAGTAATAGACTCATTTTAGGTTCTGCCGTGTTGGCCTTTATCCAAGCGGGTATTACTGTATTACTCTTGGATTCAATGTGGTTTTTAGTTCCTGTTCTATTGATTGTTGCGGCTTTTGGTATAGCTATTCCCAATATTTTAAGTCAAGCCCTTGTTCAGTATAAAACGTCCATTGGTTCGGCAGGAGCTCTGTTTGGACTTCTCTACTATTTACTTATTGGCTTGGGTTTATATATTAGTAGTTTGCTACCTGATTTAGGTTATGTACTGCTTTTATTTTCGGGAATTGCGTTGCTTTTGGCCCTCACCTTATCCAAAAAACAGTAATTATCGGTCTGTTAATGACAAGCGAGTTACAATAGGAAAGTGATCTGAATTTTGAAAATCACTATACGTTTTAAACGATTTAACTTGAATGCTAGGATCGACAAAAACATAGTCAATACGCATAGGATAATAAGGAAAATCATAGCTTTTTCCGAACCCACTTCCTGCTTCTATAAAGGCATCTTTTAAATCGCCTTTAATATTACTATACACATAAGAAAAGGCGCTATTATTCATATCGCCGCAAATTACTTTGCGGTGAGTAGCGTCTTTCATATGCGATTGAATCAACTCAGATTGTAATTGTTGTTCTTTAAAAGCAGTAGAAATACGCTTAAAAATGCGCTTTGATTTTTCTTCATCCAACTTCTCGTGAATATCCGGACTAATACTAATGGATTGTAAGTGAATACTGTATACGCGAATTGTATCAGATTGAATGAGAACATCGGCAAAAATCACATTGTTATTTGAATTGGGAAGATTTATTTCTCCTTTATCGATAATGCGATGTTTGGAATAAATCGCCTGTCCTGTCATGATTTTATCACCATGTGAAACGACGTATTTATACGGATATTGTTTAAAATCTAAGGCTGCACTTTTTGAGTATTCTTGTAAACACAGAATATCAGGATCTTGTAAGTCTACGAATTCTTTGATCTTTTGCGGAACAAATTCATCGGGAATCCATTTAAAAAGGTTGAATAAGCGAACATTGTAGGTCATCAATACGATATCATCGGATGCCGTAGGTTCATTTTTTCCTGTGATTTTATAGAATTTAGTAATGAAAGTAACACCTAAAAGCAAGATTAACGCAGATAAGATCACTTGCTTTTTCACCTGAACACTCCAATACACTAAGAAGAAAAAATTCAATAATAGCAACGAAGGAAGCATCAGGGTAAACACGGAAAGAAATGGAAATAACTTGGGCGCTAAAAAAGGCAATAGATAGCCCAATAATGTTCCGATAGCAACCAGAACATTAAAGAAAAACACAACTCTATTAAACCAAGATAGCTTTTTCATTTCTTACTTATTTCCTTGACGAAAAAGGAATTCTTTTTCTTCCTTATTTAAACTCTCATAACCTGACTTACTAATCTTATCCAAGATAGCATCGATTTGTTTTTGTGCAGATTCTTCTCTATTAACGTTTTTATCTACCTGTTTATTGACATAAACCTTTTTAAATGTTGTTTTATTTTTAGCGCTCTTCTTTTTGTGTTTGGCTAAGTCCACGCCATTCTTCAACAAAGCAATGTAACCAAAGCCTACTAAAGCACCACCTAAATGCGCTAAATGTCCACCAACGTTACTTGATGAGAGTTGAAAAAGATCAATTACAATAATCACCGCGGCGATATAGATCATTTTTATTCTTCCGATTAAAGCTAGGCGCACTTCCATTTTGGGTGCAAAACTAGCTACAGCGATTAAAGGAGCCATAACCGCAGCTGAAGCACCTACTAAGCCGTATCCCATCGAGAAAAAGAAAGATGATAAATAGTACAGTAAACTTCCTCCAAGTGCACCAACAAAATAGACAAACAAGAATTGCCTCGTGGTAAAAAAAGTAAAGAAGAGATTACTCACAAAAAAGAGCATAATCATATTCAGCAGTAGATGCCAAATATTTGCATGTACAAAAGAATAGGAAATAAACGTCCAAAAACGCGTAAGTGACTCTACCCCATTAGCTACAAAAGCCACATAGGGAAAAATGCTGTGATACACAGCTGTTGCGAGAATTGATAGTCCATATAGCAAGACAAAGACAACAATATTAACGATAATAAGTAGTTGTACCTTATCGCTTAAATTGATCTTGCGCTTTAAATCCTCTATTGCTTTCATTTTACAAATCCCAACGATTTTGGTTGAACTGATTTTTCTTCCAGTAACGCACAAGTAAGAAACCCGTTAATGCACCACCTACGTGTGCAAAGTGAGCAATACCTGTTCCTCCACCAAAAATACTAAACCCTCCTGTTAATCCACCAATTAAGTCAATAGCTAAAATACCAGGTACAAAATACTTGGCTTTAATTGGTACAGGAATAAACATCATCATCAATTCCGCATTAGGGAACATATACGCAAAGGCTACTAAAAACCCGTAAACGGCTCCTGAAGCCCCGACAACTGGCGTATTAAAAGCAGTAATCATCGCACTCAAATCTCTAGAACCTAAAACGGACTCCCATCCAGTGTTGTACATTCCACTTTTCAACAGGTTATAAATTTCCATTTCTTGATAACCCGCTGCTACAAGTTGATTGACACCTTGGGCTACAGAATAATAATTTACTCCCATATGTAACAAGGCTGCTCCTAATCCTGAAATTAGAAAAAGAGCGTATAAACGCTTTGTTCCAAAAATTGTTTCTAATGTGGTTCCAAATGAGAATAGCGCAAACATATTGAAAAAGATATGCATATATCCACCATGCATAAACATATAAGTCAACGGTTGCCAAAATTGAAATTTAGCATTCTCAAAATAGTACATCGCCAAATAATCATAAGTAGCAGGTACTAGCATGCTTCCTACGAATAAAAGGATGTTTATAATCAATAACTGTTTTACTCCTTCTGTTAGTCTCATTACAGTATAAATTTTCGTTCAATATCTTCTACTTTCATGGTTATAAAAGTAGGTTTCATAAATGGTGATATGTTGGGTTCTTTACATCCAAATAAAGAATTAACAATATCTTCTTGTTCGGTTTCATTTAAAATGGTTCCCGATTTTACAGCCAAACTTTGTGCCAGTGTTTTGGCTATGCGTTCTGTTTGGATGTAATTTGTTTCTGGAATTCCCTCCTGAAAGCTCATGATTAAATCATCTAATACAATTTGCGCTTCACTTTCTGCTACGTTAACAGGTAATCCTGATAAAATAACGTGATCTTCGCCCATATCTTCGAAATCAAATCCCATTTGCTTTAAAGAAGCGCGTATTTCTTTTAATAAAACGACTTCATAAGGCGCGTAGTATAAGGTCAATGGAAAAAGCAACTGTTGCGAAACAGCATTGGACTTGGTTATATTTCCAATAAACTTCTCATATAAAATACGCTGATGTGCTCTTCCTTGGTTGATAATTACCATCCCTGATTTAATCGGACTGACGATGTATTTTCGCTGAATTTGAAACGTACGAGAGGCCAACGTTGTTTCTGTACTTTCGTCGAACAAACTTCCAGTAACCTCTTCTTCTTCAAATGTAATTCCGCTGACATCAAGCGAACTTCCCTTTCCTTTCAATCCTTCAAAAACTTCTTGCCATGCACCAACCTCGTTGGCTGACGATTTCTTAATTTCTGTTTTATTGGATTTACTTGCAAAGAAAACGGCTTCATCGGCTTTTCTTCCTTCTTGTTTAAAGGATGAAAAATCAATGGTTGACTTCGCTGTTGTCAATTTACTTTCAAAGATATCTTCCTTTTCCTCCTCTTCTTCTTCTTCCACTTCTGGAGTATCTTTTCGCAAAAAAGAACTCTCTTCAAAAGGGTTAAATCCTCGGTCTACAAAATCAGAACGTTCACCACCAGTTAAACTACTTGGTGTTTGCTTAAACGGATTGTAAACTTCTTCTGTTGGATTTATTCCTTCATTGGTAAAGGGATTATAGTGTGTATCAATCTCGATCAAGGGTGTTTCTGCTTCTCTGTCTTTAAATTCATACGGAACATCTAATCCTTCATCGCGATGAAAATCGAGCACAGGTGCGACGTTAAATTGCCCTAAACTGTGCTTAATCGACGATCGCAAGATACTGTACAGTGCTTGTTCATCATCGAATTTAATTTCCGTCTTAGTAGGATGGATATTAATATCAATTGAATTCGTTGGCACGGTGAGATAGATAAAGTAAGTGGGATGTGTTCCATCCTTTAGCAATCCTTCATAGGCAGCTAAAACGGAATGGTGCAAATATCCACTGCGAATGAATCGATCGTTGACAAAGAAAAACTGTTCGCCCCTACTTTTCTTAGCAAATTCAGGTTTACCTATAAAACCACGAATCGTTACAATTTCCGTAATTTCTTCAATGGGAACAAGTTTCTCATTTGTTTTAGCACCAAACACATTGACAATACGCTGACGCAAATTAGAGCTTGGTAAATTAAACACTTCACTTCCATTGTGAATAAGCGTAAAACTAATATCAGGATGCACTAATGTAATTCGTTCAAATTCATCTACAATATTGCGAAATTCAACATTGTCTGATTTAAGGAAATTTCGACGTGCAGGAATATTAAAAAATAGGTTTTTTACAGAAAAAACTGTCCCTGGAGGAGTTACTGCAACTTCTTGTGTGATTACTTTAGATCCTTCCATGATTAGGTGAGTACCTAATTCGCTATCTCGAAGACAGGTTTTTAAATCTACATGTGCAATAGCCGCAATAGATGCGAGGGCTTCTCCTCTAAAACCTTTCGTATGCAAAGCAAATAAATCTTCCGCTTTGGATATTTTAGATGTAGCATGGCGTTCGAAAGCCATTCTAGCATCTGTTTCATTCATTCCTTTACCATTATCGATTACTTGAATTAAGGTTTTCCCAGCGTCCTTTAGCACCAATTTAATTTCGGTTGCTTCAGCATCGACAGCGTTTTCTATCAATTCTTTCACAACAGAAGCAGGTCGTTGAACCACTTCTCCTGCGGCAATTTGATTGGCTACGTGATCTGGTAATAATCGAATAATATTAGACATTTAAAAAATGAAGATTTTTTTTGATTAAAACTTTTAACTCTATGCTTACAAATTTAAAGAAATAAATAGGGGAATTACTTCCTTAACTATTTTTTCACTTATTGCCTAAGCATGATAAAAAAAAGCCTGCTTTTACACAGGCTTATCTTTGTTTTATTATAAACGATTTAAAGCAATCATTTTCAGAGCAGTGACCGCGGCCTCAACCCCTTTATTTCCCATATCACCACCGCTTCGAGCCAGTGATTGCTCTAGCGTGTTATCTGTGAGTACACAGAAGATAACTGGAATATCTGCTATTAAATTCAAGTCTTTTATTCCGTGTGTAACACCTTCACATACAAATTCAAAGTGCATCGTTTCTCCTTTGATTACACATCCGATCACAATCACGGCGTCTAAATCTTCAAAGCGCTCAATCATTCGTTTTGCACCGAAAACTAATTCAAAGCTTCCTGGCACATCCCAACGGATCAGTCCCTCTTCTTGGAGTCCACAATCTACAAGTGTTTTCTTCGCTCCTTCGAATAAGCCTTCTGTAATAGTATCATTCCAATTAGAAACTACTATTCCAACTTTCATCTCTGTAGCTGAAGGTAATTTTGTTTTATCGTAAGCCGATAAGTTTTTATTCGCTGTTGCCATATTATTGAGCAAGACCGATTAAAGACTCAACTAATGTCGCTTCCATAGCTGTTGAATAGTTGTTCTTAACCTCATTAAACATTTTCAATGCTTCCGCTTTCTTCCCATCTTCTAAAGCCGAAATACCCGCTTTGTATAAAAATCTAGGTGTACTGAAATCATTTTTATTGTGTTCTGCTGCTTTTTTGTAGTAATCAAAAGCATCTGCATGTTGTCCTAATTCAGAGAAAGCATCTCCGATAGCACCTAATGCCAATGACCCGATCATGATGTCAGAACCCAATTTATATTGTTCTAATTGCTCAATTGCTTTTTTGAACTCTCCTTGGTTTAGGTAAGTTGTTCCTGCATAGTAGTGCGCTAAATTAGCAGACGATGTACCTTTATAGTTATCGATGATTCCCAAGAATCCTAATTTACCTTCTCCTCCATTTAAAGCTAAGTTAAATAGATTTTGTTTGTCCGCTTCATTTTTGAAAGCGTCAGTGTAGTATGCTTGAGCTTGAAACATCTCATTTGCTGCTTCTTCATTTTTAGGCTCAACTACAAACTTATTATATCCAACATAACCAATAGTAACCAAAGCGATTGCTCCAACGATACCAAAAATTGCTTTTTGATTTCTCGCTACCCAACCTTCCATTTTATTTGCTCCTTGATCTAAGGAATTAAATACCTCTGCCGTAGTACTGTTAGAAGTATCAACTGAACTATACTGATCAAATTCGTTATCTACCGTTTCGTCTTGCGGTTTAGGAGCTTTATAACCTCTTTTATTATAAGTTGCCATGTATAAAAAGTTTAATGAAAGGCAAAAATATGATTTTTATTGTAATATAAAAGTGCTTACTATTAATATTTTTGATAATTTGCAACCAAATTAGACAATACAATCACTCACTCGTTAAAAATACCTATATTCCCGTGTATTTAAAAAAAATAGATCTTCTAAATTTTAAAAATATTGAAGATAAATCTTTTGAATTTAATGCTAAAATAAACTGTTTTATTGGATTAAATGGCGTTGGCAAGACCAATATATTGGATTCGATCTACTATATTGCCTATGGTCGTAGTTATTTTAATCCGATTGCCGTTCAAAACATCAAACACGGAGCAGATTTTTTTGTCATCGATGGTACATTTGAAAAAAATGGACAACGCGAGCAGATTTTATGTAGTCTAAAAAAAGGACAAAAAAAAATACTCAAACGCAACAATAAAAATTACGAGCGCTTTTCGGATCACTTTGGTTTTATTCCCTTGGTTATTATTTCTCCATCGGATAGTGATCTGATCATTGAAGGAAGTGAAACAAGACGCAAATTTTTAGATAGCGTGATTTCTCAAATGAATAGCAATTATTTGCAATTGCTTATTCAGCATCAAAAATTGATTACACAACGCAATGCGCTGTTGAAAAGCTTTGTAACCAATAACTATTTTGACCGAGATACGCTAGAAATTTACAACGAGCAAATTGCATCGATTGCACAACCAATCTATGAAATTCGCCGTGATTTTTTACGAGAGTTTATTCCGATTTTCAATCACTATCATCAATTGATCACAGGAAACAAAGACGATGTTAATTTGGTTTACGAATCGCAATTAGAACATCATAGTATGGGTGAATTATTTATTCAAAACATACAAAGAGATCGTGCTTTGCAATACACTTCTGTGGGAATTCACAAAGACGATTTGATTTTTTTACTCAAGGGAAGTCCTATTAAAAAATTTGGTTCCCAAGGACAACAAAAGTCTTTTTTGATCGCCTTAAAACTCGCTCAATTTGAATTTTTGAAAAAGCAACATGGCATCGCGCCTATTTTATTGTTTGACGATATTTTCGACAAATTAGACGAGCTTCGTGTACGTCAAATTTTAGAGCTAGTTAACTTAGATACCTTTGGGCAAATGTTTATTACAGATACCCATTTAGATCGAACAGAAGCTTTACTCAATTCGATCAACCAAGATTTCAAAATCTTTACCGTAGAATAAAAACAAACTGATACAAGAATACGCTATGATTCAAGAAAATGTCTCTCTAAAACCCTACAATACTTTTGGCCTTGATGTACAAGCTAAGCGCTTTGTTCAAGCGAACACCCTTACTGAATTAACGACAATTATTCAATCTACACCTGGACAAGAATATTTTATTCTAAGTGGAGGAAGTAATATGCTGCTAACCCAAGACATTGAAGATCTAGTCATTAAGCTCAATATCAAAGGTATAGAAATAGTTGAAGAAAATGACGATTTCGTTTGGATTGAAGCCAATGCAAGTGAAGTATGGCATGACTTTGTACAATGGACCTTAGCAAGAGACTACGGAGGTCTGGAGAATTTATCGTTGATTCCAGGCCATGTTGGTACGACTCCTATTCAAAATATCGGTGCTTATGGGGTGGAAATAAAAGACACGATGGTTTGCTGTAAAGCTTTGAATATAAAAACATTAAAAATTGAAGAATTTACCAATGCCCAGTGCCAATTTGACTATAGGGAGAGTATTTTCAAAAAAGAAGCCAAAGATCAGTACATTATTCTTTCAGCGACATACAAATTAACAAAGAAAAATCACCACTTACATACCAACTATGGCGTAATCAACGGCGAATTGGAAAAGAGGGGGATTACAACTCCAACAATTCAAGATGTTAGTGAAGCTGTCATAGCGATTCGAAGTAGTAAGTTACCTAACCCAGCAGAATTGGGAAATAGTGGAAGTTTCTTTAAAAATCCGATTATCAGCAATGAATTGTATGAGAGCTTACGCGTGAAGTATCCGACAATTCCGGCCTACCCTATAGACGAACAATTCACCAAAATCCCTGCAGGTTGGTTAATTGAAACTATTGGGTACAAAGGTTATCGAATTGGAGATGCTGGAGTGCATAGTAAGCAAGCACTTGTCTTGGTTAATTACGGTAAGGCTCAAGGCATCGAAATCAAAAAACTTTCCGAAAGCATTCAAAATGAAGTTTTTAACATTTTTAATATTCACTTAGAAGCGGAAGTCAATATCTTTTAGAGGTATTGCACAAAAAAGTGATTATTGGTACCTTTGCTCCTCGATAAAATTGTATACACACCATGCTAACCATCTTATTTTACATACTGATTGGTATTTTACTGTTTCACGTGCTTTATTACGTTGTTTTATACAGCAATATTGCCTTTAATGGTGCCTTAAAAAACAGGCCAACACAACAGAATATTCCTGTATCTGTTGTTGTGTATATCAAAGATAATGAAGCAGAACTTCCTGCTTTCCTCGACGCCATGCTCACACAAGAGTATACCAGTTTCGAACTTATTTTAGTTAACAACGCTTCAGAAGACGAAAGTTTAGAGATACTTGAACAATTTGTAGCACAACACAAATTTGCCCGATTAGTCAACGTAGAAAACAACGAAGCTTTTTGGGGTAATAAAAAGTATGCCTTAACCTTGGGTATCAAAATCACGTCTTTTGAACATCTTTTATTTACGGAACCCAAAATACTTCCCAACTCCCCGTTTTGGATTGCCAGTATGACGGCTCATTTCTCTGCTAAAAAACAAGTAGTTTTAGCGCACACTTCGCTAGCTAAAAAGAAAAAAAGTTGGAGCAATAAATATGCGAGATTTCAATATTTCCTAAGATCACTACACAATTTTGTGTGGATCGAAATGGGTAAACCCCTTTACGGGAACAGCTATAATCAAGCCTATACTAAGAGTCTGTTTTACAAGGTTAATGGATTCATCAAAGAAATGAAAGTCGTTCAGGGAGAAGAACAAGAGTTTATCAGACAAATCGCTACAAAATCAAATACGGCTATTACCATTGCCGCTGAAAGCATGAACACATTAGACGAAAAATCTTCTTGGAACAGTGCTTTTCAAACACAGAAAAAATACGGTTTATTACTCAAACGCCTAGGTATTTTCAACCAAATGAAAGTGCGTTTTTATCACTTTAGTGTTTTGGCCCTATACGTTGTCCTTCTAATCCTTTTACTTCATTTATATCAATGGGAATTTGTGGTAGGAATAGTGGTAATTCGATATATAATTACTACCTTCTACTTTGCAAAATTGTTAAAAAACTTCAATGAAAAAGATTTGATTTGGATATTTCCTTTTTTTGAAATAATCCATATACTATCTGGTCATTATTTTGCGTTTAAACATTTCATCACACGTAAGAAAATTTGAAAACAAGTGCAACAAATCAAAATATAGAAGCAGCTAAAAGAGGTGATCAATCTGCTTTTACTTCTCTATTAAACCAGTATTGGTCTGAAGTTTATCATTTCATTCTAAAGCAAGCTGGAAATGAAACGGACGCAGAAGATATCACCATTGAAACGTTCTCTAAAGCGTTTAGCAGTATTGAATCTTATGACAACAAATACGCTTTTAACACGTGGTTGATTACCATTGCCAAAAATGTGCATATTGATTTAATTCGCAAAAGAAAAAACGTGCATTTTGTGGACATCACAGATGAGAATCAACAATACAATAATATCATTGATGATTCCGATACAATAGAAGACGAATTAATTCGAGAGCAAAACCTCGAAATTTTTAAAAACTACATTCGCCTTTTAAAACCCCACTATCAAGAAGTAATTGAGTTGCGTTTTTTTCAGGAATTGTCTTATAACGAAATTGCAAGTATTCTCAACGAACCCCTTAACAATGTCAAAATTAAAATTATGCGTGCAAAAAAATTGTTAGCAGAAATTATTTTGAAACAAATTGATCAAAACTTTACAATTTAAAAAAACAACAATACCCGCAACGCGTATTGTTTTATTCATAAATTTAGACTACCTCATGAAGTAGTCTTTTTTTTTACCCTTTAGAAGCTGCTCTCATTGCGACCTCTACTCTCCCATCTTTCTTCGTGAATTAAAAAAATAAAATGTTGTATTTCAGTCATAAACTGATAAATATCAATATAAAGGACATTTTTGTCCTTTATATTTGATAGACAAAAATGAACTAATAAAGTGATCATTATGGATACAAAATCGCGAAAACTAGGAAGTAAACTTGGAGTAATTGTCTTGTTGTTAGGCGTATTAAGTGCTGAATTCAACTTGCAAATGCAACAGAATTCTGATTAATAATTTGTTTAAATTTTTCGTTTGGCGTGAGGTATCCAAGTCTTTTACGAGGTCGATTATTGAGTTTATTTTCAATCCACTTAATC
>NZ_JACHTC010000022.1 GCF_014145635.1 Myroides sp. WP-1 | reverse complement strand
AGCAAACTTTATCCATTCAGAGTGAGAGAAAGGGGGACATTGTCTCTCTTTCCTCTCTGAAAAATAAATGTTTTTATTGCTTATTATCCGCACCCAAAAAGTTGCATTTATAAGTTGAATTCAAGATACAAGATTTATGTCATGGAAAAATCACCGGGATCAGACAACTACTATGTCCAGTACATTCAAGAAAAAGACCAATATGATAACGTCATTCAAATTCCCCTTGATTCACAGCTATGGGAAAGTGAAAATAGTGATAAATTCGATTTGTACTTAGAAGACTACAATTTTGATGGGTATCTCGATCTTTGTGCTTTTCATTATTTACCTTCTAAACATATATACTTCTTGTATGATACCGAAGAACAAGATTATTTGGAAAACACATCATACAATGCGTTATACTCGGTTGTATTTGCTACAAATTTCAGAAAAAGGTTGCTCTATGAATATACTAATCATAAGGATATTCAGCAAAGTATTTACCAATACAATGCCGGTAAGCTGCTTCGCATTTACAACTTCATTAAACGAGATACACAAGATGGAAATTCCTTTACAAAAAGGCATTATCAATATATCAATGATGAACAAAAAATCATTAATGAATTGACTTTTAAGAAACTGTATGGACAAAAAGCACTATATCCTTTAAACAGCGAATACACAAACGCTAATTGATAGTCATATCATTAAAATAGGTTTCTCTTGAACGATAGGCAAAACTAGATCAACTAGTCCTTATTTTATTGCGAATGTTACAGTCATTTTCCTTATATTTAAGCATTTAAAAACACTTTTTAAATGAAAAAAATCGCCTTACTCCTTTTCTTACTGGCAACTACCTCAAATGGGTATGCTCAAATAAAAGAATTGTCAGGATTCTTTCAAGCAGGTAATCCACTCTATCTAGGTAACTTTGCCAAGAATCCGAGACAACACATCAGCTTTGTTGATACTTTCAAAGGCGAAATGACATACAAAGAGAACGCAATTTCTTTTGATTCTTTGCGTCTGCGAAATAATATCTTGTATGATCAACGGCTAAAACGAGAATACAGCATTCGCCATACGGATTTAAGTCAATTAACACTAATTTCTTCTGAAGATAATGTATTGCGTTTACTTCGCATTTTTCCACAAAGTGAACAACTGTTTCGCGAACTAGAACAAGTGGAGGATCTAACCTTTTACGATAATTATATCTCTTTTGATAAGACGGTTATCGATCGCTATAATATCGTAATTAAGTACAAGGAAAAGTTTTATCCCTTGCCTAAAAATAAAAAGAAGAGAAAACGCATGCTTACCCAAGTTTTTTCGGATTCACTAGTTCAAGAAACCATCGAAAAATGGGCTCTTACACATATGTAAATAAAAAAATAGAATCTCTCCAACAAGATTCTATTTTTTATTTGTCATTTGCGTAACGATCTCCTTTAAAAGGGCTTTGCGTTTTACCATCGCCTCTTGTTCTTTTTGCTTCTTTTTCGCCAATTTATCTTTGACAACTTTTCGGTTTGCTGGCGTATTTCTTCCCATAGTTTTTTGTGTTTTAAACTGGCCTTTTGTTGCTTACTGCTACAAAAATACACTATTGTCTCAAATTTTCATTCAAACTTTGCACAAGCATAAAAACTGTTGTTACAGGGTTTTGTTGGTGGTAAGGTAAATCTATTTGACTGTTGTACAACTCTTCTGCAAATTTAATCGCTCTACTTTGGGACGCTTCTTTGTCACCAGCTAAAAAACGATATATATTTTGACAAAAGCCATACTTCTTACCGTCTTTTTCGTAGTTTACATTCATTTTTTTACTCAATTGGTCATAATAGAACGATCGTAATTGTCTTGCTTCCGTTTTATGGTAATGTAAATAAAACCACAATTCAAAAGAATCATTAGAATAAGCAACCTTATATCCTAACTGTATAGCTTTGTTTATTGCATTATCAAAATCTGCACATTCTTGCGCCCCTCGTGAATAATCCATATCAAAAACACACCAAACCTCATCGTAGGTATATGTTGTTCCATTAATTATATCTACCGTTGTTTCAACAAGTTTTGTTTTTGATTGTCCTCCCAGATCAATAGCTTCTACTTTTACACCATAAACGGGAAAAGATTCAAAGTACAATTTCTCCGTTTGTCCTTCACATACAATTAATATTGTTTTTTTTATTGCTATTGTTTCTACTCTATAGGGAGTTGGCTTCTTTTTCCTGTTCCACGCTTTTGTTTTATCCGAATCTTTTATTGCTTTAGTCTTCTTGGGCATAATCAAAATGTAAACTCGTTGTAAAATCACCTAAAAAAGGAACAGCTCCGTATTTCCCTTGAATATAATCTTTTTCAAATGA
Organism: Myroides sp. WP-1; assembly: GCF_014145635.1. Taxonomy (GTDB): domain Bacteria; phylum Bacteroidota; class Bacteroidia; order Flavobacteriales; family Flavobacteriaceae; genus Flavobacterium. Next base: position 41,370 of record NZ_JACHTC010000022.1, on the reverse strand, counting down.
GGCATTATTTCGGACTCCTTTAATTTCTACCAAGGTATACAAATGACTCGCTCCATAGTTGTCTTTTTCAACAAAATCAATTTGATCTCGTCTTAAAATTTCTGCACTCAACAAGTTTGTATCATGTGTTGTGAAAATTAATTGGGCCTGTTGATTGGAAGCGCAATTAAATAATTCTACAATTTTTTTAGTCAAAAGCGGGTGAAAGCGAGAATCAAATTCGTCAATAACAAGCATTCTTCCTTCTTTTAGTGCGCTATAGATAAAAGGACTTAATTCAAACATCTTGATAGTTCCCTCCGATTCATGACTAGTAAATAAAAAAGGAATATCAGTTACTTTTTCGGCTTTATTATACAGCGTTCTACTTGAAACAATAATGTTTCCTTTATTTATTTCTTCTTTAAAATCCTCATCCATGTCTTCAGGTAACTCTTCTTTGGTCATCTGAATTTTCTCCAAATTATTGATCCCTGTATCCGCATTTTTAAGGAAATCAAGAATAAATTTTTTCTTATCAATGTCATCTAAAGCTTTGCCTGCAGCGGCATACATACCGCTATGTCCCAACCCATTTATAACCATGATGGACGTGATAGCCTTTACAATTTTTTTTGATATCTTACCAAATCCAAAAGAAGATAATGAAGTTAAAAACAGCGAATTATTTCTAAAAATTGTATTCTCATCATCATAATCCAATAAAGAAATAAACTTACTTCCTTCTTCAAAATGCTTTTCACTTACTCGAACAATTTCTTGTCCTTCACGAATAAATAATGTTTGTTCTCTTTTTTTAGGTGTAAAAAACAACCATTCACTTTTAATTGAATTCTCATCTGCCTCAAAACCGTAACGATATCTTACATTATCAACTCTAATTACCAGTTGAAAAAATGTTGGTTCATCAATAGTTTCTAAAGACAGCTTAAAAGGATCTACCATACTTAAAACCTTCTCGTCTTTAACCGAAGATTTTACAATACGAATAAATGCAACTAGTGCCTTAATAACATTACTCTTACCACTCGCATTTGCACCATAAATTGCTTTTGATTTTAGTAAAGACAACTTCTCATCAACTTCTATAACATTCGTTACATCCAATCGTGAATTATTTGATTTGATCTTAGCAGCAGTCATATTTAAGGTCTGCTCCTCTTTGAAAGACCAAAAATTTCCAAAATTAAATTCTTCAATCATCTTTCTTAAATTTAAATTTGCAGTTATTTTACAAATATACGAATAAGATCTATTTGATCCTCCAACCAAACCATTTTTATCCTACACTTAGATAATGAAATTTTATCTTCAAAATAATATTTATTTTCTCAAGATAAACACCCTAAAAGCTTTGAACTTTTTAGTACTTTACATCCCTCAACCAACCGAACCTAATATCTGATGAAAACAATATCTTCTCTACTTATCCTCTTTTTGCCTATCGCAGGTGTAGCGCAAATACAAACGGTTTTTCAACAAAAAATAGATTCTATTTACAATCAAAACCGAGATGCAGTAGGAATTATTGTTCACGTAGAAGCGCCTGAGCAACAACTATCTTGGAGTTATGCTCATGGATTGAATGATAAAAATTCCTCTACTCCTCTACTTGCAGAGCAACCTGTTTTACTTGCGAGTAATACCAAGCCCTATGTCGCCGCTTCTATTTTGCGATTAGTTGAGCTGGGCAAGGTTAGTATCAACCAAGCCATAGATACTTTACTTACAGAGCAAACACGTCAGCTTTTTAGTCAAAAAGGATATGATTTAAAAGCTATTACAATCAAACATCTCCTATCTCATACCGCTGGTATTCAGGATTACGTTGATGACGCATATTTCACTTTTGTCAACGAAAATCCAACCTATCAGTGGAGTAAACAAGAACAAATAGACCGCGCAATTCAATTGGGCAATCCTAAAGAAATAGGAAAAGAGTTTAGCTACGGAGATATCAACTATCTTTTACTTACCGAGATTTTAGAAAACCAAACCAAACAACCTTTTTACGAAGCGATGCGTTCTTTACTAAAATACGAGGAATTGGGGTTAAATGAAACCTGGTTTATACAACTAGAAGATTATCCTACTGGTACCCTTCCTCTAGCACATCAATATGCCAAACAGTATAAACACAATTCAAGTGAAATCAATCCTTCTTGGGATCTATATGGCGGAGGTGGAATTGCAGCAACAGCCAAGGATGCTGCACTTTTCTTTCATTATTTATTTGAAGGAAAAATCATTGAAGATCCTACTATTTTAGCATCTATGTCTAGCTATGTGCTTGCTCCAGAGCAATCGAAGTATTGCTTGGGTATTTTTCATTTTGATTTTGGATTTCACGCATTTTACCACGGAGGTTGGTGGGGAACGGATGTTCTTTATTCACCAGAAGCAAAAGCATCCGTTGCTGTTTTTACACTACAAAAAGAATTTCAACATTCAATCAATCCTTATATCGGCAAAACATTCTTAACCTTGCTCCTAAACGCTAAAAAATAAATGGAGTAATTCGCTCCGAAACTACTTCCTAAGTACACTTGTTTTATTATCTCACTCCACCATTATTCAATGCACCTGGAATTTGGCTCGTGATTTCGTCGTCAAATACGATGAGTACATAGTCTACATTTTGTTTGTTGTACTCGGTTACTATTTTAAAGTAATCGCCAATAAAGTAGTCGAGTTTTTTGGAGTAAATCAATACGCTTGTCAATTCTTCTCCTAGCTGATAATCACTGTGATCTGTTAATCGTTTTAGCTTCAACTTTTGATAGTTTTTTCCTTTCTTTAGGTGTTTTTTGACATTATCTAAATCGAGGTTATTCAAGGCTATTCCACAGGCTTTTTTATCGTTCATTTTTCTTCCATCGAGTATTTCTGCACTGGTAGATTTTTGACCTTCTGCAAAAGACAACATCGATCCGTGTAGGGATGATGCTAACCGAAACAAAGACATTTCTGTCGTAACATAGACAATTTTATTTCTATCTATGTTCCATGTTTGAACAATGTGGTCTTCATATTCTTTAGGCGTAATATTGTCTAGAGAAACGCCTAATTGACTAAGCGCAATTGTTTGTTCGCCTTGAGGCATTTCTGTTTGTCCAAAAAAAAGAAGTGGACACGCACAGGCCACTAAAGTTAACCATTTTCTCATCTTTTCTTATTTTATACTGTTATTTTCTAGATAAATATTCACCTTAGTATTCTTTACAAAAGCCATTCTTTCTAAGATTAAAAACGAATATACTAATTTAAATTAACAAAAATATAAGTTAAATTACTTCCCCTCATATAAATCTACTTTAAAATAAAAAAAGCGATCTATGAGTACATAGATCGCTTTTTCTTATGCTTATTTTAAACAACAAGTAAGTTATGTAAAAGAGGTATGAACTATAATTGAATAATTCCCGCCCCTGATATTTTGCCACTTGCATGTACAAAATCATTCATCGATTGATTTTGAGCTGTGGTTAGCTTGCTGTAATTAATATCTAATTTTGAACGACTCATCGACAAGTCAAATAACTCTTTGTGAATTGCTTTTTGTCTTGCGGCATCTGTTGAATTTTTAAACTCCTCCACCAATGCTACTTCTTTTTTGTAGGAAGCAATCACATCAGCTTGGTCTACATCCGGTAACACCAAATCAACAGTGGTTGATTCTGTAATGGTACATTGTCCCTCAACGGTTTTATTTTGTTCATAGTATCCTTTTTCTTCCTCATCAAGCATTTCATCATAAAACGCTACAAATTCTTGTTTGGTAAAAAATTTATTGTAGAAATTACCGACCGCTTTTTTATCATACGTAATTTGTTCTTCTGGATAGGCTTCACCTAGAAAATAGGTACAACGATAAAAGTTGTTATCAATAAAAAGTGCATTCGTTGATTTGATATTATCTTCATACGGCACGCCATCGATTAACACTTCTGTCATCGTAGAGCCAAATTTGTCAAAATTGCCTTCCGTTGCATAGACCATTGAATAAATATAATGCGGTTCTAAAGTTGGATTGATAATACCTCCTGTATTATGATAGAATACATTAAACGCCGTTTTTTGTCCTTTATAGGTCAATTCGTGTGTTCCTGTTTTTAGTTTGAGAACTTCATACCCAAAAGGAGCTACTACATAGGTTTTGTCATCAATCGATACTTGTATTTCTTGATCGGTAGGATTAGATAAGTAAAAGTCTTGTCTTTTAAAGGGATCATCACAACTGATGAAGGTCATAATCGTTAGCAAGAACGCCAAAAATCGTAATTTCATAGGAATTAATTTATTTTAAAAGGGGGCAAAAATACCAAATTGGATTCCTTTATCCTAAGGATGTTTCTTTTTTACACCAATTTTCCATGATTTTTGTTCATCCGAAATACGTCATTCTTCTAATTTATTCTCTTGTGCTTTACTAATCAAACAACTAAAAACACATTGATTTTTAACTCATTATCATTCGCAATACGCAATGGATCTAAAGAGTCATCATATCCAATTTTTCCAATTTCTAAATCTTTAAAGTGAACAGCGATAATTTGATTTTTAGCCATAATTAATACATGGATTGATTATCTTTAAGGTTGTCTATTTTTTTCAAAACAAATTGATTGAATGCCTTCATTTCATCAAAATACTGCAATACTTTCAATACCGTTTTGAGCGTTGGATTTTCACCATTTTCCAACTTAACAATGGTAAACCTCGAAAGTCCTAGTTCATCTGCTAATCGCTGTTGAGAGAGATTCTCTGCATTTCGCATCTCTTTACACCAATTTCCTATATTGTCTTTCACCTCTTTAATTGTAATAAAATCTAGCATATCTTGTTTATTATAGTAAACAATTATAGCTAAAACAACTCATTTTGTCAACTATAATAAACAGAAATGTTTTTTTTAAAAAATAGTAAGAAATTTAACATAACAACTTACAACTCTTCAATAACTTATTCACTTGGAGGACAATTTAAGCGTTAAAAGGTAAAATACCCTATACACTACTAGCAATCAACACCAATGATATAATGCCTAGTAATTCACTGCCTAATTAATTTATTTTTCAGCATTATTCACTATTCGTAGTATAAGTTAAAATTTAAATCTCATCATTTGAGAATAATGATTGTAGTTTTAAGTATTTTAGCAAAAAAAATCCCCTTATCAAAACTCTTTTTTACATATTCGTTTGCTCGTTAGGGCTAGTTTGCGGGTGTTTTGCACAAGACAAAACCAATACGCTACTTGAAAAAGAATTTCAACAATTGGATTCTATTTCTACTACAAGTGAAGTCTACAAGCTCCTTCAAGAGGTTCAATTCAACCCTAATCTCCATGATAAAAATAGATTAACCATTGGATATCTTATTCGATTGGCTGATTTATATGCACAAAAACACGATAGGTTGAACAAAAGAAGTACCGAATTATATACTAGAGTTCTTCAACTAACCGAAAATGAAGAGGATCTGGCTTTTCAAACGTATGTCTATTCCAAAATAGGGTTTTACTACTATTCGTATAACCAATATACCGATGCTTATATTTATTTTACGAAGTCTGCTCAGGCATTGAACCAACTCACGGATGAAGAACTATTTAATGGATATGAGGTTTTAAAACAAAATGCTTATTTTTTCCAAACACTCACGGAATATGATATAAGTATTGCTTTTCTGAATCGCGCTTTAAAACTACTATCTTCAAATTCCAAAGCACGTGCCACAATCTTAAATGCCTTGGGAACTAACTACCTCTATAAAAATGAATTGGTTACTGCCGAGAAATACTTTTTACAAACCAAACAAAGTGCAATTGCCAATCAGGATAGTATACGCTATGCCAAAGCACTTGGTGATTTGGCAAGAGTTGAAATCATTCGAAGCAATTGGGAAAAAGCAGAAAAACTTCTTTTAGAGGACATTGCTATTTCAGAGCAATTGGGAGAATCCAGAAATGAAATGTTTGCGCAGTTGCAGCTAGGGAAAATGTATTTAAAGCAAGATAAAACAGCACTAGCTAAGCAAACTTTACTACAGGTTAAACACTTTGCCCATAGCAAAACGTACCTAAAAATATACGAAAAAGAAAGTGTAGAACTGCTTCTAAAAATAGCACAAATCCAAAAGGACGATGGTGAAGAACTGCAATTGAGAAGAGAACTAGACAAGCTCAGCTTACTAGTAACGGCAGAAGATAAAGTAACTATTGATAAAGTGGCCTTAAACTACCAATTAAAAGGAATGGAATGGGAATATGATCTTCAAAAAATACAATTAGAAAAATCACTGTTACTACAGCGAACTTGGTTCTTCATTAGTTTTCTTTTAATCATTATCGTTCTTCTACTGTACGTATTATACAAACGTCGTATTAAATTAAACTCGATTGCCTTTAAAAACAAAATGCTCGGTTTTCAGTATGACAAAATGCAAATAGAAACAAAACTAGCTGAAGCAAACAATTCTCTCGACTCGTTTCACACGTATATTGACAGTAAAAACGAACAAATTAGCCAGTTAGAAAAAGAACTTCTACACATCCGAAATCGAGATCAGAAAAATTCACTAGAGGATCTATTATCTTCGCACTTGATGACAGATGACAATTGGAGTTATTTTAAACAGGCTTTTCGCGAGGAGCAACCTGAGTATTACAATGGTTTACTTAGTCACTTTCCCAATTTGACGGAATCGAACTTGCGCATTGTTCTCTTGCAAAAACTGGGTTTAAACAATCAAGAAATCGCACAGATTATTGGTATTACTACTGATGCGGTAAAAAAGGCAAAACAACGTCTCCGTAAAAAATACAGCGAAAACGAAAATGATCCTTTTGATTTCATGCTCCTTTTACAGGAATAAGATTTCCTTTTTTAGCTTTATAAAAGCAAATATAAAAAAATGTATTTTTACGTATTATAAACCAATAAAAGAAAAGCCTAACGACTCTATCTTTAACCAATAGTATTTTACTAACGGTGTATTTTTTTGCATTGAACAGCGTATTTACATTCGGACTGTCTGCCTTATTCATTCGCATGAAACTATTCTTTTCACGTTAGCCAATATGCTTTAGTACTTCCCAATTTAATCGTAATTTAGTCGTTCTATAAAATGAAACGCTGATTTAACCTCCCAATCAATGAAACAATTTCTTCAAAAAAAAGACATCCAAATTTCGAGCAGACGATACTTTATTGATGCTATGGGAGCTATGGCCTACGGTTTATTTGCTACCTTACTTGTGGGGACTATTCTCAAAACAATAGGTGAGGAATTTGCGATTTCATTTTTAAAAGACGTGGTTTGGCCATTTGCCAATCAGGCTACTGGTCCAGTAATAGCACTTGCTATTGCGTATAGTTTGCGAGCGCCACAGTTGGTTTTATTTTCTTCTGCTGTTGTAGGAGTAGCTGCTTACCAGTTGGGTGGGCCATTGGGTGTGTTTATTGCAACCATTATTGCCGTAGAAGTAGGAAAGGCCGTTGCGGGTGAAACAAGAATTGACATTGTCATTACTCCCATTGTTACTGTTCTGGTAGGAGTAGCATTAGCTCAATTGATTGGTCCGAGTGTCAATCAGTTGATGCAGTGGATTGGACAAGTTATTATCCTTTCAACAGCCGCTAATCCGCTCATTATGGGCGTGGTAATTGCCGTAGTGGTCGGCATGGTTTTAACCTTACCCATCTCATCAGCTGCTCTGTGTTTGATGCTGCAATTGGATGGTTTAGCTGCAGGAGCGGCTACCATAGGTTGTTGTGCTCAAATGATTGGTTTTGCTACAATTAGCTACAAAGACAACGGTATTAAAGGATTACTAGCACAAGGTTTAGGAACGAGCATGTTGCAAGTACCTAACATTTACAAGAATTGGAAAATTTGGATTCCCCCAACATTAGCCAGTGCCATACTTGGTCCCATTGCCATTTTATTCTTTGACATGCAAAATACTGCGTTAGAATCAGGTATGGGAAGTTGTGGTTTAGTTGGTCAAATAGGAACTTTCAATGCTATGAAAGAATCCTATTCAACCTCTTATATTCTCTTAGCTATTATCAGCTTACAGTTTATATGCCCTGCGATTTTATCTTACGTGATTTACGTTATCATGAAAAAGAACCAGTGGATCAAAGATGGCGACATGAAATTATTCTAAGTGGTGTCACCTATTTCAGTTGCTTGTTTTATTCGAAACGCCATCGGGTATTCCTTGTAAAACACAGCTATTTACTTCTTAAATATCCAAGTCAACGCTTTGTTTTTTGTAGCTCTAAAGATCGTTGTATGCAATTCATTGGGTTCATCTGCATAGGTCCACTCCAAAGCATCATCCTTATTCTCTGCTAAGATAGTTGCGAGTTCTTTCGTATAAGGAAAAATATCAGTAGCATTAGATCCCGCAAACCAAAGTTTGCGTTTTACTGCTTTATTCTTTTCTAAACTCGCTTTTGCCGTTCGAACTAAAAAGTGATCATTCCACCACAATGAAGGATCAAAGGCAATGTAATTCGCAAACAGTTCTGGTTCTAAAAAAAAGGTTTCCACAACAAATAATCCGGCAGCAGACTCTCCTAAAATAGTCCTTTCGCCTTTTGTTCTATATCTTTTCTCAATTTCCTGAAACAACTCTTCTTTTATAAAGGCTCTAAACTTCTCAGATCCTCCCACCACTGGTGCAATTTCTTTGTCTTTTGCAACTGTTGTAAATCCAGTTAAATCTCTTCGCCTTTGTGTATTTTCAATACCAACTAAAATAACAGCAGGTATTTTTTGCTCCTTGATTAACTCTTCTAAAGTATTAGCAATATGAGGAAAATCTTCCTTTACTCCGCCATCTGCCATATAGATCACCGGTAGAGAATCCATACTATTACCATAGTCTTTAGGCGTCCATACATTGATAACCCTTTCCTCTTTTAATTGGTTGGATTGCAGTTTAAACGTATCGTGTTGTGGCACGACATCTTTGCTGGTCGTTGTATTCGCACAACTCATAATCAAGAATGTACATAGCAAACTCAAGATAAGGGCACTTCTTCTTTTCATTCTAGTTTTGTTTTAGTTTTAACGTGATTTACAGAAGTACATCAAAAAAGATATGCTTCATTTTTACATTCTTTGCAAGAAGAAATTTCTACTTATTTTCATCCAAAACATTCTTTTTAAAGAAAATAACGACTAAGATCCTTAAATTCTAAAAAATCAACTGTGTAGAGTAACGTGTTTATTCTTGCCTTTTACTTGTAATTCCCCATTGATTCATATTGGCATATTCGAAATCTTGTTTGTATCTATCTGGAATTTGTCCTAAGAGTAAAGCACCCACTTCTACAGAAGGGAAAATTTCTTCATAGGTCAACATATCATTCAATGAAACACGTCGATAAATATGAGAACGCGTAATGTTTTTCATATCATCTAATCCTGAAGCACCTAATAATTCTACAAAACTCTCAATTGTTCCTTTGTGGTAATTAGCCATTCGCGTTTTTTTATCAGCAACATCCAATCCTATAGTAAGTTTAGGATCTTGAGTGGCAATTCCGGTCGGACATCGGTTGGTATTACACAAAAGTGCTTGAATACAACCAACTGCAATCATCATTGCTCGAGCTGCATTACACGTATCTGCTCCTAAAGCCATTGCGCGTGCTAAATGAAACGAAGACGTTACTTTTCCTGAAGCGATGATTTTAATGTGCTTGCGAATACCCATTCCCGTTAAGATATTATGTACAAATGCCAATCCGTCAAGCATAGGTGCTCCGATATAGTTTGAAAACTCTTGTGGCGCAGCTCCTGTTCCTCCTTCTCCCCCGTCTACAGTGATGAAATCAGGATAGGTATCTAAATGCACCATCGCCTTACAAATCGAGATAAACTCAGCTTTATGTCCAATACACAATTTAAACCCAACAGGTTTTCCGTCCGATAAATTTCTCAATTCCTTAATAAACTCAACCAATTCCAATGGTGAATTAAACGCCGAGTGATACGGTGGTGAAGCTACAATGGTATGAGGTTTTACATGTCGAATTTGAGCAATCTCCACTGTATTTTTAGAAGCAGGTAATATTCCACCATGACCTGGTTTGGCTCCTTGAGAAATCTTCAATTCGATCATTTTAACGTTGGGTAATTTCGCTTTTTCAGCAAATAAAGCAGGGTCAAATTTTCCTTTTTCATCTCGACATCCAAAATATCCCGTTCCAATTTGCCAAATTAAATCACCCCCGCCTTTTAAGTGATAAGGGCTTATTCCTCCCTCTCCTGTATTATGGGCAAAATTACCCAATTTTGCACCGCCATTCATCGCTTCAACTGCTTGAGCACTTAAAGAACCGAAACTCATAGCCGAAATATTGAGAATACTGGCAGAATACGGTTGTTTACAGTCTTTATTTCCAAACAGTACACGCGGATTGTGATCTAGTGTATCAAAGGCTTTAGGTGCAATGGAATGACACATCCATTCATACCCCTCCGCATAAACGTCTAGCTGTGTACCAAATGGAATAGTTTCTAATTCTTTTTTTGCACGTTGATAAATAGTTGCACGATCAATACGACTAATCGGTTTCCCGTCTGTATCGGATTCAATAAAATACTGATACATTTTAGGTCGAAGTTCCTCCATCACATAGCGAAGTCGACCAAAAATAGGATATATACGCCTCAAGGTATGTTTCTTTTGATACATATCTTGATATCCCATAATTACAAATATGAGAACAATTACAAAAAAGATGCTCCAATTCTTATTTAAAAATATAGAAAGTAGAAGCATGACAATCAACAGTAAAGTTGAAAAAATAACGAATTGTTTACGCATAGTTTACCAGATTTTTTAATCCTCATTTCTACACTAAAGATAGAAATTTAGAGCTATTAAGAAACGTATTCAAATTTAAAAAAAGCAATTATTTAACCATAAATTTACAGATAAAAAATAAATAACAAAATATTAATTATTATTTGTAATACAGCGATTACTGCCCTTGCATACGTTAGATGCTATTCTAAGTCAAAAATGCAGAAAATGGGGTTTCAATAAAAAAGGATTGTCGTATTGCGATTTTGCTCTTCCAGAAGAGAAAACTTGACTTTTATTTAGGAATACTAGACAAAAGAGTAAACTTTAGTATCTATTCTTGCGGTTTCAGTGTCAATTATGAACCTTTGAGTAGAATTACAAACTAGAGTAGTTTTAAAAAAAAGTACTATTGTATCAACTTAAATCTAGTTTAATGACTCTATTGTTGCTTTATTTATTTTTAGCACTAAGTATTTCTTTTATTTGTTCGATTGCCGAAGCGGTATTACTATCAACACCTTTGGCTTATTTACAGAGTAAAGCTGATCAAGACGATGCAAAAGCTGCCCAACTTATTGGAATGAAAAAAGACATCGACAAGCCTTTATCCGCTATTTTATCCCTAAATACAATTGCCCATACCGTAGGTGCGGCAGGAGTTGGTGCACAAGCTACACTTGTATTTGGCGAAGCTTATTTTGGTGTTATCTCTGCGTTACTTACGCTATTAATTTTAGTTTTAACCGAAATTATTCCCAAGACTCTTGGCGCTAATTACTATAAAAAATTATATGCGTTTACTGCTACGTCCATTTCCGTGATGATTCGCTGTTGCTACCCTCTGGTTTTGCTTTCCTCTTTTTTGACCAAGCGATTGAGCAAAAAACAACAAGAATCTAGTATGAGTAGAGCCGAGTTTGCAAGTTTAGCGAGTATGGGAGAACAAGAGGGTGTACTCGCAGGAAAGGAGAACAAGATTATTCAAAACCTCATTCAACTCAAAGAAGTTGCAATTACTGATATTCTTACCCCGCGTATCATGATGGTACACGCCAACGAAGAAATGACGGTACAAGACTTTTTAACTCATAAAGAGTTTCTTTATTTTTCGCGTATTCCCATCTACAGTCAACAGGCAGAGCACCTGGTTGGTTATGTTTTACGCGATGTAGTCTTGGAGCATTTAGCGGAAGACCGATTTGACATTCGACTCAAGACTTTGAAGCGAAACATCTTACAGCTAAACGAGCACATGAGTGTGCTAGAAGCTTGGGAAAAACTTACGGATAAACAAGAACATCTAGCCCTTGTGACTAATGAATATGGAGAGGTACAAGGATTGCTTACCCTTGAGGATATTTTAGAAACCCTATTGGGATTTGAAATTGTCGATGAAAAAGATAAAATCGTCGATTTGAGGGCGTATGCAATGGAACGATGGAAAAACAAACAACGCAAGTATCAATTTATTGACAACAAAAATTAAAAAAGGTAATGCTTATGGGTTTTTTCATGTCGTATGCTCTTTTTTAAATTAAATAAATTCAAGTAGTTCCTTTACCTTTTTTGTGTTCGGATTGTTGATCGCAAGTGCTGAATTATGCGTTACTTTTGGTTCGCCAGGTATCGTTAAGAAGAAAGCCATTGCCTCTACTTCACCACCATATTTATCCACTAATGCGCTTTTTGCTTCCTTCATGGCTTCTGTAAACAAGGCTAAATTTTTTTGTTGAATGGGTTCATAATCAAAACCTTTTTGAAACAATGGTACGATTTGAGCATCATAGAAATCAATCAGTGTATCAGCAAAATTGGATAAACCATAGACGACATCTTCTTCATCAGAAACATAACACCATTCTTCTGCGATCCACTCACAATTCTTATGCAACTTTTTTAAACTTTGTTGGGTTGAAACGGCAGCATAGGCCGTTAAACAATCAGAATCTAAAATAAGAGCAAAACCGTACACTTGTTGTTTTTTCTTTTGTAAAAAATGGTAGAGGTACTCAAATTCATTGATGATAGCTGTTTTTAAATCTATCAAATGCGCGTCATACCAGGCATCAAATGCAGGGTTTTGAGTGGTTGCTTGTTTCTTAGGTGACCAATACGTATTGGCTTGACAGGCACGAGCTACATCATCAAGTCCATCTTCCCCTAAAGAAAGATCCATTTTAGCACTAAGTAGCCCTTGTAGTAAGGCTAACTCCGCTCCTACTTTTTGCTCACTAATGTAAGTCGCTATGGCCCTATGTTGTTCTTCTTGTGTTTTATCTTTCCTTGGATCAGAATGATAAGTCCTTATTTTGTCTAGAGATCGTACAAATTGATCTAGAGAAGCGATAATCTTTAAAGCTTCGGTTCCAGTTAATTTGATTTCTTTATTTTTCGGATTCATATTGTATCGTTTTTACTTCCTTCTCAAGGAGATTTACGAAGCGCAAAATAAGGATAAAAAAAACTGTTTGATCTCCCTAATTGTATTGATTTTTGGCAATTATATTATCGCATGACTGTTAGTCTATTTTGTACAACACAAGCAACAATCCATTTCTTTTGCTTCATTTGTAAAAATTGAAATAAGCCGTAAAAGAAGCTCTTTCTCTCATCATAACAAACTAATTCTTTATTTTCGTAAAGAAAACAAGGAAACAGATGGACAAAAAGGCCAAAAACATATTATTTAAAACGTATTGGAAAAGCGGATGGATCAACAAAAAAGACAGGTATACCTCCCCAGATGACCTTGCTTATGCCAAGGAAAAAGGGGTAATGTTTGATCCGCGAACAATTTCTCATGATGCTTGCTTAGCGCAAATATTCGACCTACTTCCTAAGATCTCAACACAACTCGTTGGCAAAGCTTTTCTGAGTAGCTTGTCTACCCGACGGTTAGACTGGCGCTCTGGTTTGGCTTCTTATTTCATTGCCAAGCAACTAACCCCACACCCATACACAAAAGTAATAAGTGGACAAAGTTTGGATCCACACGGAAATGCAACACACATCAGCCACACCTGTGGGATATGTAGGGATGCGAAATATGGTATTATAGGTGATGAATGCTACGATAATGTAGATCTAAACGTATTAAACTTTGAAAGAATAAAATGGGGAGGTGTACGACACGGTCATCTTATCTACACTTTATTTGACTTGGAACAACTACATGCAGCAGATATTCCTGAACCCACAACAGAAGACATCGCTATTTTCCAAAACATGCTAACCGTTATCGAAAATTCTCAGCCGGAGGATTATCCAAGTGCATTGGAGAAAAATCTAGCGTCAGTTATTAAATCAACGAAAGACGAACGTCAAATTCTTATCGAAATATTGGCTTGCATCAACATCCTAAAACCTACCTCATATGACAGACCAACAAAAGGAAAACACGATTGGACTTTTGTTACTTACTGGCGTGGGGAGGATAAGTACAATAAAGAAGCCTTACAGTTGTACTTCAGCAACTATATGCCTCAAAAAACACTTTGATTTTTAAAGACAAAACCTATGATTTTAAATAAATCATAGGTTTCTCTTTTTTACTAACCAGTAAAACAATTATCCTCTATAAATTCGCAAAAAAAACTATCGATAACTACCTAACACTCGACTCAGATTAGCCGTGTTTACTAGGTACACTATTTTCGCCTCAATCACGTTGCTAAATGCTTCTTGCCACAGCGCATTAGCCTCAAGCAAATCTTTACTTACAATAGTTCCTGCCTCAAAGCGATCTTGTACAATACGTCTGTTCTCAACACTTTGAGTGAAAGCTAATTCAGACGATTTTACATCTTGAGCAGCTTGGTTAACTAAAATTTCAGCATTTCTTATTTCTAAATCTAACAGCTCTTTGGTTTGGTCTAACTCTTCTTGTGCGGCTAACGCTTTTAATTTTTGCTGCTTCGCCTTAGCTCCTCTTTTTCCCCAATCAAAGATTGGAATCTCTACACTTACCATTCCTACATAAGACGTTAGATTATCTTTGCCATTAGTGAAGTTTATGCCCTGTCCAAAGCCTGATATTCCGATCATACTTACAGCAACTGTTGGATAATAATCTGATTTTAGAATCTTTGCTTGCAAGTGTTCTAAACTAGCTATCTCTTCTAATATCTGAATTTCAGGTCGATCCATTATAGACTCTTCTCTTTGCTGTTCAGAAATAGTCGTAATTTGATCTACAAATGATAAAGATTCTTTTATCTCAATTTGTTCAGTGCTTTCCATCCCTATTAATTGCTTTAAGGCTAATAGAGACATAAACTTACCATCTTGTACTTTCTTTAATCCCAATTTTGCATTGGTGAGTTCTACTTGTACTTTAAGAAGATCGTTCTTGTATACTAAGCCCACCTCATAACTATTGTTTACATCTTTCTCTAAAGCTTCTAATAGTTTGATATATTCATTCGCTAATTTCTCCTTTTCTTGTAACTTAACAACATCATAATACGCTTTCTCTGTTTCAAAAAGTACCTCTCTTTCTGTCAGTATCACACTTTGTTGGGCTATATTTTGTTGAGATTTACTCGCCTTTACCCCATCTCTTATCTTTCCTCCAGCATATAAGGGAACACTAGCTGAAACCATAGCATTAGCCATTTTCTCAGGAATCATTCCATTCATAGCACCTCCTAGAGGATCTCCTAAATAAGCTCCTGATAGAGAAGCATCAAGCATAGGATAAGCCTCTAATTTAGCTACGCGAATGCCTTCTGAAGAAGCTTCTAACTGCTTCTTTGTCTTGGTTATTCTTTTATTATGATCTAGGGCTAACTGCTTACAGGTTGCTAATTCAAGTACTTTAGAATTTTGAGCAAAAGAAGTTACTGTAAACAGCAGACCTAGAAATACTATATATCTTTTCTTTGTTTGCATGATCTTTGTTTTTAATGTATAAACCTATTACAGTTCATGTTGGGGTACATACTTGGTAAATCTGTAGTACAACACAGGAACAACAAATAAAGTCAGTACCATAGACACAATTAGTCCAAAAGCTAGTACACTTCCCAGCGGTGCCCACATGGGTGATTTCCCTAGGATCATCGGCAATACTGCCACTGCCGCCGCCGCAGAGGTCAAGAATATGGGGCGCATTCTTCGTTTTGCTGCTGCAAGTGCTGCTCCACGACGACTGAACCCATGGTCTCGTACTAACTCATCGGCGTAATCAACAATGATAATACCATTGCGAACTACAATACCTATTAGACTGATAATCCCCATAAAGGCTGTCATACTCATTGGATTACCTGTTACCCATAGCCCTAAGAATGCACCCAGTAAACTAAGTGGGAAAGTAGATAAAACAAATAAAGACTTGCCTATAGTTTTAAATTCCATCATTAGAATCAAGAATATCAAAACCAAACTCACCCCTAAGGCTTTCATCATTGCAGGGCCATTTTCCTGTGATGTTTCCATATCTCCCCCATATTGAATCTTAATTCCATGTGGTAGTTTGATTTGATCTATGTCACGCTTCACATCAGCCATAATGGAAGCCGCTTTTATTCCTTTTTGCGTTTCGCTATTTACCTCAAGTGTACGAAGGCCATTTCTGTGCGTAATCACTCCTGGTGCCCATTGGGGTTCTACCTGTGCTACTTCACTTAGAGGAATTGAACTACCAAATATCGATGGCACATAAATCTGTGATATATCTGCTAGATCCTTTCTGTTGTCTTCAACAAATCGAAGTTGAACATCCACAGGTTTATTTCCTTCGTAAAAACGCGTCACAGGCGCTCCTTTTGTACCCGTACCTACTGTTTGTATGATAGACGTATTAAGTACTCCGTATCGCTCTGCTTTATCCTCAATTGGCGTAATTCCAATAGAGAACAAGTCTTCTTGATAACTGTTGCGAACCCAGTTGGTTCCCTTATGACGTTTTAATATCTGCTCAATTTGATCCGCTACTGCCTTTTGATCTTCTATATTCTCACCAATAATGCGAATTGAAATAGGTGCACCTTCTTGTAAACTAAGTTGTCTTAATCTAACATAACCCTCTTCTAAATAGTTGTCAAACTGATCAAGATAATCTTGTACCACCTGATTGGCTTCTTTAGCATCATGTGTGGTAATAAAAATCTGAGCATAATTCTCACGAGGGATCTCAGGTGAATAAGTCACGTTAAAACGAGGAGAACTCATCCCAATAAAACTCGCAATACTCACTACTCTATCGTCTTTTCTAAAAATAGCCTCTACTTCCTTGGCTACCTTATCTGTCTCTTGCAAGGAAGTTCCTGTTGGAAGCCAAAGCTCCACGTTAAACTGCTTGGTCTCACTTAAAGGGTAAAACTCTTGCTCTACTTGAGTTGCAATTCCCAGCGCTGCTACAACAGAACTTATAGCTATAATGTAGGTATACTTTGGATGTCTAAAAGCTAAAGCGATACCTTTATTAAAATAGTGCTGTAAGTAATCTAATACGTTCTTTTTCTTCTTTTTATCTTGGTTGTCTTCCGGGCTATGTAATCCTTTTTTGATAAAGATGTAACACGTTAGTGGTGTAACAAAGAAGGACACAAACAGGGATGAGATTAAAGCAATTGCAATTGTTATGGGCAAAGCCATCAAGAAATCTCTAGCAATACCATCCATAAAAAATGGAATTGGAGCAAAAGCACAGATAATAGCTGTAGTAGCTGATAATACAGGGATAGTTAACTGTCTGGCAGCTTGCCAAGCCGCTGTCCACGGCTGTATACCTTCATCTAACTTTTCTACGTAATTATCCACGATCACAATAGCATTATCAATCACCATCCCCAGTACAATCACAAGCGCAGCTAAGGATACTTGGTGTAATTCAATACCGAATAAATCCATAACACCAAACGTGATAATAAAAGATATTGGTGCGGCAACTGATGCTACTGCTGCAACTCTAAAAGGCAATAACAATACAACAACGAGAACACAGGCTGCAATGGCCATGACAAACTCTGTCATAAAGTGTGAAACACTTAAATCTACTGCTTCAGGTTGACTAACAATTGTGTTTATAGTTACATCCTCTGGAAGTGTTTTGCCAATTTCAGCTAACTTTTGATCGATTAACGCTCCAAATTGTACAATGTTATTTCCACTTTGCATCTCAATAGCGAGCATTAATACCTTGTCCTCCCCCATTCTGATAAAAGAAGTCTGGTCTGTATAGCCTCTCTCTATCTTAGCGACATCAATTAATCTAACTACCTCCCCCATAGGACTTGTATAAACAAGTAAGTTCTCTATATCCTTCTGAGTTGAAATCTCACTGTTAGTGAAAATAGGAATAGTATTATTAGGCATTTTTACCTCACCAGAATACATGGTCAGATTCTGAGCCTGTAAAACAGAAACTATAGTAGAAGCGGTAATACCATAATCAAGTAGCTTTTGGTTATTGATTTCTACACTAATCTGTGGCTGTTGTAATCCCGAGCGGTTTATCTTAGCTACTGTAGGAATTGATTTTAACTCATCTTCTACTTGGTCTAAATAACCTTCTAATTCACTGTAATCTTTAGTAGGAGAAGAAAGAGAAAGGATCAGGGCTGTCACGTCTCCAAAACTACTGTTGACAATAGGTCCTATACTTCCTTTTGGAAGATTAGGCATCACCTCTGTGTTCATGCCATGTTGCAATGTGGCCCAGAATCTCTTTCTATCCTTCACCTCTGTGCGCAAGCGAACTGTAATAAAAGTTTGACCTGCTTTTGTTTCTGATGTTGTTTTCTTTTTATCTATCTCCTCAAAAGTAAATAGATACTGTTCTATTTTTTTGGTAATCTGTTGTTCTGTTTGATATACATCTGCCCCTGGATATAAAGATACAACCATCGCTATGGGCATTTCAATATTAGGGTTTTCTGCTCTAGACATATTCTTTACCGCATAAATACCCAACCCCAATAAGATAACTGTAAGAGCTAACGTCACTTGACGATACTTCATCGCAGCTTCTATCAAATTAATCTTTATCTTTTTAGACATAATAAATTCCTTTTATTGTGCAACTACTGCTCCTTCATACAATCTAGCGCTAGAAGTAATTACTACTCGTTCTCCTACTTCTAATCCACTTTGTATAACTAAATCATTAGCGCCGCGTACATTAGATACTTTTACTCTTTTCTTCACTACTCCAGTAGAGCCTCCATTTAATACATATACATTAGTAACACCGTTCTCTCCTTTATGAATAGCACTTGCTGGAATAATAATTTCTTCCTTTTCTACTTCTTTTATCCACACATCTCCCAGCATCCCTCCTAATATCTCCTGATTCGCATTTTGAATCCTTACTTTAACCATATAAGTTCTGGTTACAGGATCAGCTTGAGGGTTGATTAAATCGATGGTACCTTGAAATTCTTTTTGTAAAGAAGCAATAAAAAGATTGGCTTGTTGTCCCTTTTTAAATTGAGTAATCTCGCTCTCTGGAACATTGATTTTAGCAAATACTTGATCCAAATTAGCCAACGTGAACATCGGTTGTCCTGGTGCGACTACCATTCCTTTCTCCACCGATTTCATCGTAATCACTCCATGAAAGGATGCTTTTAAACTTGCATCACCTAATTGTTTTGAACTGATGTTTTTACTAGCCTTAGCTTGAGCGAGTTTCGTTTTAATATCTAAGTATTCTCGCTCTGGTAAACTTCCTTTTTCATAAAGCTTTGTAAACCTGTTATACAAATCCAAAACTTGATCATAACTTGCTGCTGCTATCTGATATGCATTCGAAAACTCTTGATCATCTAATCGAGCTAATTGTTGACCTGCTTGCACGTGTTGGCCTTCTTGAACAAACACGCCATTTACAGTTCCAGGAACTGAAAAACCAATAGTTGCAATTTGCTCTGGTTCTACTGTTGCAGCATAAGATTTAGGATTAGCAATCACCACCTTTTTAACCACTTCACTTTTAACTTTAATCGCTTGTGATGGTTCACTTAGGTTTGATTCTTTTTTTGAACAACTAACACCTGTTAGTAATAAGGCAAATAAGACAGTGCCTTTTAATACATTCCTTTGCATAGTACTTGATTATTTATTCTTGAACAAAGGTCAAGCAAAAGCAAAGTATACAGAAGGGAAAAAACGCTCCTAATTTGGTATAAATTTCTGTTTTATATCGTTTATTTGAAACTAAAAAACACTATATTGGTTTAATTATCTTTTTTTCTAGTTCATCGCGATAGGCTTTTGGAGATAATCCTGTCGCATTTTTAAAGTATTTTCCAAACATGGATTGATCATTGAAATTTAAGGTGCTTGCAATCTCAAAAATGGGAATAGTTTGATCTGCTAATAAGTATTTGGATTCGTGAATCACAATATCTTCAATTAACTTTTTTGCAGACGCCCCATAATAAACCTTAACAACCTCAGATAGGTATTTTGCCGTAACAAAAAGCTGATCGCTGTAAAAAGGTAAATCTCGATGTACTTTAAACTCTTGTTTGACCAATAGAAAAAAATCCATAAACAACTTCTTCTTTACTGTTGGTTTTTCATCAATAAGTTGAGCATAACGCGAAACAATACGCACTAATTCATAGAAAAAAACTTTAAATAAGGCCTGAATACTATCAATGCGGTAGGCATATTGATCGTCCAAATCCAAATAGGTATGTATTAAATCAATCACTGCTTTCATACGAACCAATTCTTCGGGCGGTAAATTCTTAATTGGATAGAATTTTCTTCCGAAATAATACGTAATCAATTGCGTAAATTCATTGCTAAACTCTAAAGGAATAGGCATATTAGATGCAAAAGTAAGCATCACTAAATCAAAGGTTTCGGAATAGACTGGGGAGGAATTAAAAGGGATAAATGAGCTGACAATAAAAACTGAATTTTCTTCAAAATGATGGATTTCCTGATCATAGTGAATTGAGATACTTCCCTTTTGTAAGATACAAATCGAATAAGTATCAATGCGGGAATCTACATAGTTGAGAATATCATTGATTTCTTCTGTATTCTTTTGATTGGCGTATAAAACGCTAATTCCAATCGTTCGCAAATGGGTATCCAAGATTTTACTCATAATCAAAAAACACTTTATTTCGAAGTAGTCGCCTTCCTCTAAAGCAAATATAAGTAGAAGGATTTAGTTATAAACCAACAACAGCTTAAACGACTTAAATAAAAAAATAAGGGTGAATTGTGATTCACCCCTATTCAACATAAAAAAATGAAAATAACTGGTTTAGTTTGTTTTAGACGTTCTTTATTTAGGTGTTAGTTTATTTGTTCAATCTCTTTTTGAGCAAGGGCCAATGCTTCCTCATACGTATCAACCACAATGAGTTTATGTCCCCAGTATTTTTCAAAAACCACTTGAAAATCAATAGCTACTTGTCGTTTTATCGGATCTGGCTCTACTTGTATCATGGCCAATACTTGGGTGCTCAAAGCTTCTCTGTTCTTCTTCATCCAAAGGTTCATCATCTTCATATGGGTTTTATCACTCTTGGTCTCCGCCACATCCGGAGCGCTTACTTCGTTAATCATTACAAATTTTTCTCCGCGTTGAAGCAAATTTTCGTAGTCTATAAAATATTGATCTTGATTCTTTTCCTTTTGTGTAGAGGCAATCGATACACGAACAATCGGAAAATCTAGGGCGTTAATTGTGCTCATACTATTTCTTTTTACAAAGGACTTGCTTTATCCACACTCAATCAATGGATGTAAATCAGAAAGGAATGGACATTTCAAAGGATTTAGTATAGGTCCATCGCTATGCATCCCTACCCCCCCCTTAAATTATAAAGAAGGATTCTTTCCCACTCTTTATAATTTAATATATTTACTTTTTCTAACTTCTTTTATGCAAGCATTAATCGATCTACTTTGTCAAAAATATCCCATTGATTCATCAGCTTTAAAACTTTTACTTTCTCATATGGAGATTGTTTCTTTTGAGAATCGCGCTGCTGTTTTAGAGGAAACCAACTCAACCTCTACCTTTTACCTGATTTCCAAGGGAATTTGGAGAGCCTACAAATTGGCAGATGGCGATGAGAATACCCTGTGGTTTGAGCGCTATGGCGATATTATGTACAGTGAAATTAAACCCAACTACACCATAGAATCTCTGGGTGAAAGTGAAGCGTATTGCATTAGTAAAAAGGAACTAGATGCACTTTGTTTAAATTCTCACGCGATTTCCAATCTAATTCGCATGCTCATTGAGCAATTCTATTTTGACGTCACTCATATTTCCGTTGAATTGTCCCATCAATTGGCTAAAGAACGCTATTTATCTATTTTAGAAAAAGATCCTGAATTATTCCAATTAGTTCCTCAAAAGCACATTGCTTCTTTTTTGGGGTTAACCCCCCAATCCTTGAGCCGATTAAGAAGAAAGCTACTTAAACCGTAATCGAAATTACCATATGGTAACGGCAAGTAGTCGTTGAGAGTCTTATTCTTGCAAAAGAAAAAAGATGTAAAATGATTCAAGCTTATGATGTTCAAAACTGGAAAAAGAAATTCGCGTTTATTTGGATAGGCCAAACTTTTTCTATTCTAACTAGTTCAGTTGCTCAATTTGCCTTTGTTCTGTGGATCGGATTAGAAACAGGATCAGCTAAAGTATTAGCTTATGCAACGATAGCTGGATTACTGCCTCAAATTATCCTTGGCCCTTTTGCTGGAGTATTTGTTGATCGTTGGAACAAAAAACTAACCATGATCGCCTCTGATAGTTTTGTGGCCATCTGTTCTGCAATTATTGCATTGCTTTTCTACTTTGATTTATTAGAATTGTGGTCGATCTATTTATTGCTTTCCTTGCGTTCTATTGGTGGAGCTTTTCACTCCCCTGCCATGAAATCTGCCGTTCCTCTACTTGCTCCAAAAGAGCAACTCGTTCGAATAGCAGGAGTAAATGAAGTCATTCAATCCATAGCGTTAATTAGTGGTCCGGCTTTGGGAGCATTTTTACTACTTAATTACAATATGAGCGTTGTCATGTTACTTGATGTTGTAGGCGCTTTTATCGCTTGTGTTGCCTTGTGTTTTGTAAAAATACCCAAAGCGAATCAATCAACTGAATCAGCCAAGTCTGTCTATCGTGATATGATAAAAGGTACGACTGTTATTTTAAAAAACAAACCCATGTCCTGGCTCCTTTTTTCTGAAATTATAGCAAGATTCTTTATTTTTCCAGTAGTAGCGGTTACGCCTCTTATGACACTAAATTACTATAAAGGCACTCCGTATCAAGTTAGTTTAGTTGAGATTCTATTTGGTGTAGGACTGTTAGTTGGAGGAGGTTTTCTGGCCCTATTAAATCAAAGGTTTAGAAAAATATCTTTGGCCATAGTTGGCTATATTGCGCTGGGTATTGCTTTACTTATTTGTGGGGTGTTATCCCCTCATTTATTTACCCTATATGCTATACTTGCTATTGTTCAGGGTATTGCCGTTCCCTTATACGAAGGGTCTATTACGGCCTTAATACAAACTCAGTTTGACACCCAATACCTTGGAAGGATATTTGGCTTAATTGGTAGTATCTGTCAAATCCCAGCTATCATTGGACTTTTGTTTACTGCGGAATTAGCAGATCAATTGGGGGTTGAAAATGTGTATATCGCAGGAGGAATAGCTCTTTGTTTTTGTGCAATCCTTATTTGTTGTATTCCAAGTGTACGAAATCTAGAAAAATAAGACAAAAGAGAGTGACTTAGAAGGTCACTCTCTTTTGCTTTTTAAAATACTTCTTCTGAAAGTTCTTTAACAACCATTGCCCCTGCCATAGAACCACTAGCCACGGCAGCTGACACAGATCTAAACATGTTGGTATTATCACCACAGGCATATACCCCATCGATACTTGTTTTTTGAAAAGCATCAACTTTGATATAACCTGTTTCCGTTAGTTCACAACCTAAGTCTTTTGGAATTGTACAATGTTGCTCAAAAGTTACAGCCGCATACATCGCTTGAAAATCTAATTGAGAATTATCTTTCAATAGTACCGATTCAAGATGTCCTTTTTCATGTTGAACTGCTGCGATTGGAGTCTCCACAATTGCGATGTGATTGCGCGCCAACTTCTCTCGCTGTTCTAAAGTAAAATTAGCAGAACCATTAGTTAATATCGTAATATCCTTCGTCAAATTACCAACTAAAGAAGCTACATGAACAGCCTTATCAGAATTTGCTAAAATAGCCGTTTTCAACTCTTTAAATTCATACCCATGACAAAAAGGACAATGAATCACTGATATTCCCCAACAAGCCTCAATTTCTTTAATATCAGGCATGATATCTTTTATACCTGTGGCAAAAATTAGCTTCTTACTGCTAAAAGTATCATGTGAAGCTGTTGTGATTTCAAAGCCAATTGAGGTCTTTTTACCTGAAATAGCGATTCCTTGATAAAAAGATACGGTTTGATAGGCTAAGATCTGCTCTTTTGCTTTTCTGGCGATCTCCGAAGGAGTTTGTCCATCCTGCGTAATAAAGTTATGGGAATGTGGTGTTTGTCTATTACAAGGCAAACCACTATCAAGGATTAAAACGGATTTCAATAAACGTCCTAATGCCATTGCAGCAGAAAGTCCGGCATAACTTCCTCCTACAATAATTACATCGTATTGATTTGTATTGGTCATAATCTAGTATTTTTAATTTAATGCAACTAAGTTGCAATAATAATGATTAAATTTGTAATTGCAACTATGTTGCATTATTATTTAACATTATGAAACAAACTAGAAATACACAAGCTAAAACCGAAATAGTAAAACTAATTGAAAACTCAGAAGTAGCTTTATCCCATGCGGAGATACTTGCTACCTTAAACGGCGTTTGTGATAGAGTAACGATCTACAGAGTACTCGATCGTCTACTTGAAGAAGGGATTATTCACAAAATAGCCACGATAGAAGGTACAATCAAATATGCTATTTGTCACAATTGTTCTGTGGAAAAACACAATCACAATCACCTTCACTTTACTTGTGAACGCTGTCAAACCACTACTTGTATGGTAGAAATAGAGCCTTCATTTACCTTGCCTAAAAACTATAAGATGAAATCTGTCAATTTCACTATATCAGGTATTTGTCCGGAATGTAGTTAAGTACTAAGAATAACTCGTATTCTATTTATCTTTTATTAAGTTTCTATGCTTTACACCGAATGCAAGCAAAGATTCTAAAACGGGGTAACTCTCTAATGCATGTGCTGTTAAACGATAAGATACTGTAATGGGTTTAGTGGAATTAACTGTCCTAGTAATTAGCAAATTATCTTCCAACTCCTGCAGTTCTTTAGCCAATACTTTTGGAGAAATTCCCTTCGCCTGCTCTTGCAAGTCCTTAAACCGCATGACTTCATTAACCCGAAGGTTATGAAGAATGCAAAATTTCCACTTTCCACTCAATAATTCAATCGCGTCTCTTAGCGCTAGAATTGTTTCTTTGGATACTTTATCACGATTTGTTGCTGCCATTATATTTGTTACTTTCCTAGAGGTAAGTCATAGCAAATATAAAATAACCGTGTTTTAGATTTGTGTTTATTTTAAAAACTATAACATGAAAATAGCTTTAATTGCCAACATCTCCATCAATGGTAAAGTGGTTATATCGGATAATCCAACGTATCAATTACCTGCAGAAGCCTTAACGTTCTATCTTGATTTTGCACATCAAGTAGGGAATTTAGTCATAGGCTACAATACTTTTCAAAGTTTTCAAAATTTCTCTCAAGAGGTTAAAGCTCTTTTTACGGGAATAGAGCTTATAGTATTGTCTACGAATCTCACTCACGCTGTGAAAGGGTATACTTTTGTTAGTAGTCCTGAGGAAGCAATAGCTTATATGGCTGCAAAAGGAGGTACTGAACTAGCTATTGGTGGCGGAACTGGTACTTTCAATGCTTTTATCGATAAAGAACTCGTCACGGATCTTTATTTGAATATCAATCCCCTATTTATTGGAGGTACAGACATCTTAGGCACGCCCCATACTTTAAGTACGAAATTTAATCTTGTAACGCATAACGTACACCACGGGTTTCTCCAATTGCATTTAACTAAGGTTGAGAGGTAATCTCAAATGAAATTCATCATTTTTATCACTTGACTCATTTTCTTTTCCTGCTAGTTAATCTGTTGTCTTTTTATATCGTTGAAAAGAACATACGGTATTGAAAAAGGGTTAAAAAAAACGCAAACCAATAACTCACGTTATCGGTTTGCGTTGTGGAAAAAGAGGGTTAGCCTCTTTTACTCTGTATGCTTTACAAACAGGGCGATTCACTTTTTTGGATTGGGGTGAGTGCCTGATGAGGAAAGTTTATTTGTTTTACGCATTACTGCGAACCAACTCTTCAACCGCGATCGTAAACTTCATACTCTCTATCACCACAGTCGCTTTCTTTCCTCGTATTTCGATTATTTCCCCCGCTTTGCCCTTTCCATTTCGCTTGACAAAATCTCCAACGACTAACGCTTTTTCCTCCATCATACCTTCATTCTCTAAGAGGACGACCTCTTCCCTACTCACTTCTTCCTTCACTATAGCTGGGGCAACTTCTTCTTCTACCCTTTGTACTTGTTGGAGCTTGCGTTCAGCTACTTTCATCGCCACCACTTCTTGCAGCTGTTGTTCAATGCGCAAATAATTCGCATCAATTTTCTGAGAAGCATGAAGTAAGAGATCCTCCGCAAGTCCAATTCTTTTGGCTACATCTAAAGCATACGAACTACCTGGATGTCCTTGTGAAAGTTCATACAGCGGTTTCATCTCTTTAAAATCATACAGCATTGCGCCATTTTGTAATCCTTTCGTACGCTGAGCCAATCCTTTTAAGTTGTAAAAATGCGTTGTAATAATACCATAACACCCACGCTCATTTAACCGCTCTAAAATGCTTTCTGCTATAGCTCCACCCAACTCTGGTTCCGTCCCTCCTCCAAATTCATCAATTAAGATCAAAGTACTTGCATGGGTGTGTTCTAAGAACACTTTCATATTGTTTAAATGAGCGGTATACGTACTCAGATTGTTTTCGATACTTTGACCATCTCCTATATCCATAAACATATGTTCAAATATCCCCGCTTTAGATTTTGGGTCAACGGGAATCAATAATCCACATTGCAACATATATTGCAAGAGCGCTACGGTTTTTAAAGCAACAGACTTACCTCCAGAATTTGCACCAGAAACAACCAAGATGCGATTGTCTTTCTCTAAAGTCAGCTGTAAGGGATTCAACACTTGATCTTGTGTTTTTAATGCAAGCTGCAAAATAGGATGATAAGCATCTTTCCATACAATTTGTTGCACATTTTCTACGATCGGCATCACCCCTCCTATTTTTTGTGCTAACAAAGCCTTGGCTCTCAGTAGATCAACATCACCGATAAAGTTATAAAGTTTATACAGTGCCTGATGATGCTTTCGCACCACGTCTGTCATTTCCATCAATATACGGACGATCTCGCGTCGTTCTTCTTGCTCCAAGACGAATAATCGCGTATTTTCTTGAACTAATTCTTCTGGTTCAATAAAAACAGTCTTACCCGATCGAGACTCATCGTGAATCACACCTTTAAATTTGCGTTTAAAAGAAGCCGTTACGGGGATTACCAATCGCCCGTCTCTAATGCTTGCAGCCATCTCATTATCTGTGAGCCCTGCTGCCTGTGCCTTGCGCATGATGGTGTCGAACTTCTTCTGTATGGCATGCGCTACTTGCACTTTCTCTTTTCGAATAGAAGCTAATTCTTTAGAAGCACCATCGCGCATCTGACCATTTTTATCGATAACCTGTTCAATTCGATCAAGTAATTCATGCATGGGAATAACTCCCGCTGCAATAAGTGCTACCGTCGGATAACGATATACATCATCCGTTTGTTGTGATACAATTTGGAGCAACTTCTGCCCATTGCTCAATGTCTGTTTGATCGCAGTAAACTCTTCGGTAGTACACCATAATCCTGCATCTGCTAGCACCTGCTGAACAATCGCTCGGGTATCTACATAAGTATCCAATGGAAAACCGCGTTCTATTTGAAGTAAATGTATAAACTCTTTTACCTGTTCTAATTGATAGTAAATTATTGCATAGTCTTTTTGCACAGTTACCTGATGTACCTTTTCAATTCCAAAAGGACTTAAACATCTATCGATAAGCATTTCGCGGATTACAGTAAAACCGCATTTTTCTTCGTAATTATTAGGGAAAATCATATTGATTCGATACCATAGTTAATGTCAATTCACATAGAATGACGTATTATAAATAGAACTCAATATTTTCGAAACTTATACTACATATACAACTTGCTTCATAACCCTATAGATAATTATGAACTGAAACAACTTATACTAATTTGCTAAAATCTACCTTGTGATTTTAGTATAAGTAAGCATTAAAGAATGACTTTTACTCGAAAATAGGCTATAATACGGACATCAAACAGTTTTAGGTATGAATACTTTTTTGGAATACTACACTAGTATATTTGACAGCAAAGGTATAAAAATTCTTTTTAAATGAACTTTGTTTCTATTATTTTTCAAAATTACCCAAACTTTTAGTTCTCAATCCACCATCTCCTATACAATTTCGTTGCGAAATAAAAATTACGGGTGCGGGCTTGATCTTTTGTTTCTTTTGTATCAAGTCAAAAGAAAATAACGGTTGAAAGATCAAACGTTGTTGATAGGGTTTACATCTCCTAAACAGAGAAAACCAACACCATACTGCTTCGCAGAAACTATTTCTTATAAAAGAAGATTCCATCTTATTTTCTACAAGAAAAAATTCTTTAGTCAAGACGATCTCTTTGAACATCATACGCCCTACCGAGCGTCAAAACCACCAAATCCCCTCCTACTCGAAAGAAATTGAACACTCAGTATCGCCAAGTCACCTTGTACCTTAGATCAACATCCGCAAATCGTCAACCCATTGAAAGAAGGCTACTATGTTCTGATTTGCACCTTAGGTACAGGGTATTAAGTTGGACTTATGCTATAAAGATTTTAAACATCAATGGAAGCTTTAGTAAAAGCAACTGCCCCAAGAGCTGGTAGCCCTGCTATCGCTTTTTTTAATTAAGAATAAAAACATCTCAATTTGTATTAAAAAAATATTCTTTTAAACTCAAAATTCACAAACAATAGTTTAATTGTATTATATTTAACAAAAATTATTACATATTATGAAACAAAAATTATTAAAAACCAACGTGCTTTTCGGAGCACTTCTTTTAACGACTATGGGATTTGCTCAAAGTAAGGCTCCAGATTTTACCGATGAAAGAATTATCCTCAAAAATGTAGAAATTTTTAATGGTAAAGACGAGCAAACTCTAATTGGTTCAATCGTCATGGAGAAGGAAAAAATTAAAATGCTAGTATTTGGCAAGGATGAATTACCCTCATCAGAACTTATCGGTGCAAGAGTAATTGACGGGAAGGGCAAATTCGTGATGCCAGGGATGATTGACTGTCATTGGCATTCTTTTTTAGCAGCTAATTCCAATGCAGCAATTACAATGGGAGAGGAGAGTTTCTTGTTTATCAATGCAGCAAAAGAATCTGAGAACACTTTACAACGTGGATTTACAACAGTAAGAGACTTAGGAGGACACGTGATGGGAATCAAACAAGCGAATGACTCAGGTATCAATAATGGACCTCGAATTTATCCCAGTGAAGCCATGATTTCACAAACAAGTGGACACGGAGATGCTGGTTTTTCATGGTCTGAACCTCGCATGATTGACCACAACCCTCCTCGATTTCAGGTATTAGGCGGAAGTATTATTGCTGATGGCGAACAAGAGGTTACTGTTGCCGCAAGAGAGCAGTTGAGAAAAGGAGCTTCTCAATTAAAAGTAATGGCCGGTGGCGGTGTGGCTACGATATACGATCCGTTAGACGCAACTCAATACACGACAAAAGAGATTAAAGCAGCCGTTGATGCAGCAGAAAACTGGGGAACTTATGTAACGGTTCATGCCTATACCCCTAAAGCAGTTAGACAAGCTATTGATGCAGGGGTTAAGTGTATCGACCACGGACATTTGTTGGATGAGCCTACAATAGAACTTATCGCACAAAAAAATCTTTGGTTGAGCATGCAACCTTTTGATGAAGATGCAAGTGCCTATACTGATCCTGTACAAATTGCCAATAAAATATTAGTGGGCAAAGGAACTGACAAAGTATACACCTGGGCAAAAAAACACAAAGTAAAACTAGCTTTTGGAACTGACTTAGTTTCTCCGCCTAAAAACCCACTAAGACAAAATGAATTAGTAGTTAAACTAAAGCAGTGGTTCAGCAATTACCAAATTTTAAAAATGATTACTTATGACAATGCTCAACTACTTAAAATGAGTGGTGCTAGAGATCCTTATCCTTTAGACCTAGGCAGAATTGCGGAAGGCGCCTATGCAGATATCTTACTTTTTGACAAAAATGCTCTAAAAGATATCAGTGTAATTGAAGACCCAAAAAACAACTTACTGCTCATTATCAAAAACGGAAAAATATACAAAGATCTAATAAGTCCTAAATAATAGATTTTTAGATAACGAAGAGGGTGACCTAAATGGTCACCCTCTTCGCTTTTTATATTTATTGATCTTTTTTTGTAATTAAAAACAGGTTTAGATCTAGGGTGTATTGTTTTTCGTTTACAGAACACGGGAGCTGAGGTTTGTACCTATCTCCATTATATTCATGCGATATTATCGGTCTTCTTTGCGGAGAAAGAGGGTTAGCCTCTTTTATTTCGTATGCTTTATAAATAGGGAGGTTCACTTTTTTGAATTGGAGTGAGCACCTTATTACGAAAGTTTTAAACTATGATTGGAATTGTTTGATTCTGATACAAATATAATTATTTTTATAATTACTTATATAGGATTAGTTTTTTGTGAAGTTTGCTCCATTAATAATCTATAGAAATGTCTTTTTTGAAAAAATATTCAACTCTTCCGTTATATCTCTAGTTAATTTACCTAATGGTCTTTTTCCTATATCCTGAGAATTTAAATAGTTCCCCATTAAAGTTTGTTTAATTTCTTCTTTAGAAGAAAACAATTCGTCCCATTCTTTGTACAAACTCTCAACATAGGAGTCGTTATAGATAAAAGCTTTTTTTATAATCTCATCTATATAACTTATATCATAATTATACCGATCCTCTAATCGAAAAATATTAATGTTTTCAGAACCGACTATTTCAATTTTGTAAGTATCTTTTTCTTTAAAAACCGCTTTCTTTTGATAAATACTGGTCAAAAGCATTTCAACTTTTTCAATTCCTAGCGTAAACTTAATCCCTTGTTCATCAAAACCTTTTAGGTAAGGATGATAATGATCATCTAAATTTAACTTGGTACTTCCTTTTAAATTACTATTACAGATATGACAAGAGGGAACTAAATTATAAATTGACAATGCTAAATACGGAAATCTTGCTTTATCAAAGAAATGATCAAATTCAGGGCGTACTCCTTTTTTAAGAGACGTCCCAATCGTATAAGTAGGCAACTGATTACAATACGGACAAACATTTACATTTAATTTTTTAGCTAAGCCATAAGCATCCCATCTATCGTAGTCCGCATAATAAAACACTTTATCCAGAAGATACCTTCTCAGTGTCATAGACTTATTTTGTTTATATACTATTTCCGTATCTAATACAGTTTTAAAACTTTCCTCATACTCCTTTTTAAATTCAGACAAAGCATTCACATCTCGAATCAAAATAGAGTTCTCTTGATTGCAAACATTAAGTTTTAAAAACTCTATTGCTGTTCTTTGTCTATCATTCAAATCTAAATCTAATAACTCATCCAGATAGTTAGGCATTATCTTTTTACTTTTACCCGTTTCCAAATTTATATTATTTAAATAGATGTTTGAAAAATGCTCATCAATAATATCTTGAGTTAGATGTCTTTTAATATTAATCATTATCTAGCCCTATTTTTTTTTCAATCTTATCTAAACGCTCATGTATGGACAAGTTATTTTTATCATTATACATAGTAAGCAATTTGTTTTTTATTAGCGGTTCTCCTATTTGAAGTATAAATTGCCTCAATTCTGTACCATTTTTAAACGGATTCTCATTGGACTTATCTTTTAAATAACTAATAACCTCATTAATCTTTGTCTTTGCAAAGTCTCCAATAAGCCCATCTTGAATAAAGAAAGAATCTGAATATAACGTGTGGATATTTGCTGCAAAAGTATCATGCTGTTCGTTTAAAGTAGTACGAACAGCACTATTACCGTTTTCGGTTTCTAGAAATACCATATTATATCCTAAAACATCAGATATGGGAATAGGACTGTTAGTAGCAAATATAATTTGTATGTTTTTTCCTATATAAATTTCAGTTAAAAACTCTATAAGTATTTTTAGAAATTTTTTTTGCCAATGTGGATGCATATATAAATCAAACTCATCGAAAATTAAAGTCAAATTTTTAGAATATCTATATATACCTTTGTCAATTCTTACTCGAAGAGAATATAATCTCGAGAAGATGGATAACAAAGCGCCTTCGCCACTACTTAAGTCTCTAAATTTAAAATCAATATATTGCATATTTTTAACGGAATCAAAATATGTATTTAAATTATTTACTAAAGCATCAGAAATTTCAAATAAAACAATTTCACTATTTGAATGTTCTAAATTAGGAATTTTATATATGTATTTTAAAAACATAATTCTTTTTTCTAAATACTTATAACTTAATTTATCACTTTCTTTGGAAGTTTCCAATAGATTATCTAATATATCTATAATTAAGTTTCTTATATCAATCATTGGATATTCTATATTTTTCGCTAACTCAACATTCTTTAAATTTATATAATAACAAAATTCTTTTATAATAATAAGTTCTTTAGCGAGCGACTCTTCATTAATTGGTGATTTAGATTCTTCAATAAAAATAAATGGCGAAATGAAATCTGTGGATAAATACTGAAGTAAAGAGTTATATAAAATTCTATTTAAGCCATCTTCATAGCTTTTTAAAGAAGTTAACGTATTGGTTAGAGACTTTATTGACTCCTTCAATTCTATAAAATAATCTCCACCCCTATTAAACATAGTGGACTCATCACTGTTTATTTCACCCCAATAGTCATATGACGATATTATTTGCAATTCTTTAGGTAGTTCAAATGGAATTATACGCTCATTTTTAATCAAATTACTAGCTATCAGTTTAACTTTTAAATTTAAATCTTCTTTTAAGTATTGATTAATATTATTCTTCATCAAATAATTTGATGATAAATTGATAAGCTTATCAGAACTGATGTTTGAAAAAAAAACATTAAAATCCATGATATTAGATAAATAAATAGATATATTATCATCAACTCCTCTAAATAAATGATCATTGAGGTAGTATCTATTATCTTTTTTGTTAAGTGATTCTATTGAAATTTCTCCATGCCTTTCAATAACTAGTCCTTCTGTACAATAAGCAATGTACTTGCTATCTAATTTGTAGATTAGAATAAAATCGTATAAAAAAGGTGTTTTAATATCAATATTAAGTGAACCTCCTAGTAGAAAATTTAATATTGAAGATTTCCCACTCCCATTTGCACCTACAATACTAGTTACATTAGTGATTTTTGTCTTAGTTGCGGAATCTTTTACTGAGTAGAAATTATCCAAATATAATTTATTGTCTTCTTGTTTTAACTCTTTTGAAATTTCGTCATAGTTAAAAGTATACTTATCTCCAAAATTTATACTTTGTTTATTAAAGTTTCTATAACTGTCTATGTAAAGGTAAACTAAACTCATTTTTCAAAATTTTAACTTCAAATATAATTAAACTTACACATAACATCCGTAAACCACTCAATATTTTGAGTCTATCTACTATTTAAACAAAAAACTATCGACTCTGGAGTAGTTTTACAGCTCTCTGCAAGAGCAAGTCGTTTTGAAAGCTCGAATCTCAATTTCGAGTGCCTCAAAACATAACTTGCTGTTACTTTTGCAGTAACTTTTTCAACATATTTACAATATGTTTTTTATAATGTGAATACTATTTAAACCCCTATTAGTTAACGCCAAGTATGCCACTTAAATACCTTTTTTTCATTCTTTGTCTATATCTCTAGTTATTTGTCTAATCAATGTTTTGGTTGGACAAACGCAATATCGTAGCTATGATTTTATATAGCTCCCAACGATTAAACACACAAATAGACTGTTGATAAAATCTTTACACAGTTTAATGTCTGAAACATTGGAATTGCAACTAAAAGGACAGATTAACATTTAACTACCTACATAAGTAGACAAAACTATAAACAGCTAAAAAACCAGAAATTATGAACGAAGAATTTAAAAAGAAACCTAGAATTGACGAAGAAGCAATGATGGCACTAATGGTTGACGGCGTAAGGCCTAAGGGATTTACAGAGGCTGAACTGAATGCTTCTGGTATAAGAGATGAGCAAGAAGAAACTAAAGAGGAACCTATGAAACAAAAGCGTGTAAAAAAAGCTCCTCCACTTACTAAAGAATATGACATCACAGAGTATGAAGAGCTCTTTTGTAAGGATGTCAAAAGCACAGCACGTCATGGAAAATCGGTTTATATTGATCCTAAGCATCACAAGATACTTTCTCGTATAGTTCAGGTCATTGCAGATGATAAACTTACAATTTACGCTTACCTATATAATCTTTTGGAACATCATTTTAACGAATTCGAAAAACAGATAACTACAAGCTTCAATGAAAAGAATAAGCCTCTATTTTAATTAATTCACTATCTAGTGTTGTTTTTTTTTGTTTTTAAAAAGGTATATTTGATTTGACATTTAGTATTATAATTTTATACAACTACAGAAGTTTAAAACATGAGATCAATTTATTTAATCATTTTTATTTTTTTATACACTCTTAATACAACTTATTCTCAGAATAAGGATTTAAATGCATCAGTTTTGGAATTAAAATATAAACAAATAGAATCTGATGCAGAACACAAAACGATACTTGATAAAGTAGATACTTTAAATTCAGCAAATGATAAAATTATTACTGTCTTTTATAGTTCATTAGCTTTAATTATTGCCTCTTTAGTGGGAGTTAATTTATATTCTGCTTATGATCATAGAAAGTATATAAAAAGAGAGTTAGAAAAATTGAGTAATGAATTAGATAGGAAGTTCGAAGAAGAAAAAAATAAAAATTTAAAAATATTTCAAAATAACTTAAATAAAGTAGCAGATGACGTTCATTATAAATGGTTACTTACAAAGTTAAAAAGGCATCCTGAGAATGAATTCATAGATTCCGAAATGAACAGATTACTAGAACTTGTTCGTATAACACCATATAGTAGTAATTACAACGAATCAGATACGATTGAAACTGTAGATCGATATTTTCTAAATCAAAAAGAGATATTTACTCAAAAGGACGTTGATGAGATTATAGATATTCTTAAAAGAGAGTATTCAAGT
This sequence comes from Myroides sp. WP-1, assembly GCF_014145635.1. Classification (GTDB taxonomy): domain Bacteria; phylum Bacteroidota; class Bacteroidia; order Flavobacteriales; family Flavobacteriaceae; genus Flavobacterium. The sequence continues at coordinate 6,000 of NZ_JACHTC010000022.1, read as the reverse complement.
TTCAATTCAGTTCATAAATTAATCTTGAAATTAAAGACCTTTGAAAAAGTTTAAAAAGGCATTTTAATGTTCTTAAAACATAAGAATAAGTATATTTTAATGCGATGTCTGAAATAATAATCTCAAGTGATCGATATAGATGAAAATAATAACTTGGAATTGTAATGGTGCTTTTAGAAATAAGTACAAAACATTAAATAAGTTTGATGCTGATATCTTGATTATTCAAGAATGTGAAAATCCATTGTTGACAAATGATCTTCTATATAAGGATTTTGCAAGAAATTATCTTTGGATAGGTGACAATAAAAATAAGGGGTTAGGAATTTTTGCTAAAGAAGGGATTCAACTAAAAAGATTACAATGGTCAAGTCAATATAAAGATCATTTTGTTAAATATTTTTTACCTTGTAGAGTAAATAACGAATTTGATTTATTAGCTGTTTGGACACATAAGAATAATTCACCAAATTTTGGTTATATTGGTCAATTATGGAAATATTTGCAAATTAATAAAACTAAGTTAGGAAACACTTTAATCGTTGGTGATTTTAATAGTAATAGCATTTGGGATGAATGGGATAGATGGTGGAATCATACGGACGTAGTAGATGAATTAAAAGAATACCATATTGAAAGTTTTTATCATGATTTTTTTAATCAACTTCAAGGTAATGAATCTAAAGCAACATTTTATTTTCAGCGAAAATTCGAAAAACCTTATCATATTGATTACATTTTTGGTTCATATAAATTATTAAAAAAATTAATTAAATTTGAAATAGGTGTTTTCTCTGAATGGATTGAATTAAGTGACCATATGCCCCTAATGTGTGAGATGAAAAGCGATAATACTTGAAATTACTTAGTTATCTGATTTTATATGTCTTAACTCAACTTAAATTTTAAAATTAGTAATGCTTTTTTTAAAGATAATTTACCTATCAAACGAATAGTTTACTGATATAATGCATGATACTTTTAAAACAAACCTTAAAAGACATGATTATGAAAAAAGTAAAATTTTCTTTAGAAGCCCATATATGGTATGGAGAACCAATCAATAATCCTTATTATATGTTCTACTGCTTATTTGATGTAGTTCACCCGCCTGAGTTAAAATTGCATTTATCAGAATTAATGAATCACACTCATAAAAGTGAAATTTATCTACAGAAGACCCCTCATATAGTTTTTTTGATCTATTCTTTACTACGTTCGATAATACGAAGTAGTTATAAGATACTAAGCAACTCAAAAAAATACTATTCGATAAATCCAATAGACAAATCAGAAGTTTCCAAATTAATGACATTCTTAGGGGCATTATCACAAGAGGAGTACTTAAATCCCTATTTAGTATTTGAAAATATTTTTGAAAAACAATCTGTAGTTAAGTTAGAAACTGATTTATTTGAAATAACACAGTTTGCACTTGGAGACTTTATAGAACCACCATCAATAGAAGTTAATACCTCTTTTATTAGTATAAATAGATTAATAGAGGCATGTTGGTTATTATATCAGAGGGATGAATAATCTTAATAGACAGAAAAAGGTAGAATACCATCCATAGTAATTCTACCTTTTTTCCGTTATATGTATAAACTTATATCTACTTAGTTTGAATCAATTTCTCTAAACGAGTCATCATCTCATCTTTCTCCTTAAGCATACGTTCATACAAAGCAATCTTTTCTTCGTGAAGTTTTACAATTTCTTGCATTGGATTAATGTTATTGGTTACAATAATCCCTGCATTATCGTTATTCGTAATTGTATTGGCAATAATATTGATAGCTTGCTGTTCATCAAAACTCTCAATTGCCTCAACAGGTATCTTAAGCACCTTTGAAATCTGTTGTAGTAGTGCATTATCAATTACCTCTTTCTGTTCTAAAACAGATATCTTTTTCTGATTCCAATCTTCTCCTAAATCAAAAGCAAGAACCTCTTGTTTGATTCCAAGCATTTCTCTAAAACGCTTTACATTTCTTCCTTGATGTATTTTATGTTCCATAATTAATAGCTGAGTTAAGAAGGCTCAAAGATAAAGCCAATGATTTAAAAAGATTGAAAGGTAAAGTTATAAAATTATCTTGTAAAATATCCCTTAATGAGAATATTATACTTCTTTACAGAATAGTTTACTCAATGAGTTCTATTGAATTTTAATCAAATCAAAAAAACTCAATAATTATGAAAACAACAATTTTTCCTATCAACGACTTTTTAAGTAATCAGCTTAAACAGCTTATTACAGAGTTTCCTTCTATATTAGAGATTTACTATTGTAGTAACACTATAGAGATGACTTCTTATTTACTTATACATCTAACCAATAGAAGTGATGTTAATACAATAGCCAATCGCAAAGGAATTAAAAAACTATTCAAGAACTATGGTATCATCGTATTGTTATTTGATTATAATTCTTTGAGATATAAGTTTGAGCACGGTTATCCACTAATAGAGTTTATCTACCAAGAAGAGCATCTAATTTATCAGAAAGAAGAAATTGATTTTGATAAACTTACTACAAGAGGTTTCAAAGAATTTAATAATCAGTATAATATTCATAAGGAGAGATATTTTCAAGATCATAGTCTTTTAAGTTCTGAAATAAACAAGTATAAGTCTTTAGATGCTATTTCAAGTGTATTTCTCCTTTACGAACGTTTATTAGAATTACATCTGAAATATTTAGAAGAACTATATGTAGGGCATATCAGTTCAAGCAGTAATCTCCATCAACGAATAAAAGCAATCAGCAAGTTTAATCCAGAGATTGAAAGTTTATTTCTTAAGAGAAACGAAGAGGAATATTACCTTATTGCTTTAATAAACAGAGTAAAAGAAGCAATAGAAGATGACAGAGAAGTTTATTACCATGAGTGCTTTGACGCTTTTGAGAAGGTTGAAAACGCACTTCATAATTTTATTCAAGACCGTTTTAAGACTTTAAAACGTTTAATCAAACACCAGACAATTAAGCCTATTGTTGCAGAGGTAACTATAGAACTAAATAAACAAGAAACTTTTAATGATATCATCATTGAAAGATGCTTAAATCAGAATCAGTGTATAGAAGAAATTTATCTGTATAAGAGGTTAACTCTTGGTAGTCAAACTATTTATTATCTTCTTATTATAGGAGATAAATTCGCGAATGAACAGATTAAGAACTTGGAATCAAGTTTACAAGATAAGTTTAATAAGCAAACGAACTTTGTTATTATAGCCCATACTAAAATATGGATTCAAACTGAATTATACAGCTCACAAGATTTCTTTGCTGACATCATAAAAAATGAGAATAAGATTTATTCATCTAGTCAATATAATGCATCTCTACATTGGTTAGTCCCTCACGCATCCTTATATACTGATCTATACTACTATAATTCTGTTACTAATAATACCGCTAAAGAACTACTCAAAAATCTACAAAAACTAAAAAAGAACCAAGAATGCAAGCAAAGTATTCCTTATCTACTATCACTTTATTTTATGTCATTTTGTAGGACATATATATTAGCTCATTTATCGTACTTGCCTAATTACTTATCTAGTTTTTCTTTATGGTTACTCTGCGTAAATGTGAACACTGACTTAATTAAGTATCAATACTTATTTGATAAATTCGGTAACAAGTTTTTTTCTTTATTAGATTACTATAGAGTACTACATCAACGACTTATTAATTTTGATACAGAAAAAACAGAAGTACTGATAGAACTAATTACTCAATTACAAGCTGAGTTAAAAATAATAGTAGATCAAAGGAGCTAATAATCTTTTACCAATTACTAAGTTCTATAAATGTACGTTTAAAGCCAAGTCTGCTTTTTACCTTCCTATTATTTCAACCTTTTAGTAACTACTTTACCTTAGTTGTTTAACCTAAAAAACAACTATCATGGAAAATCAAATTACAAAAGAAGATTTAAGATTGTTTGCTCAAACAATCATTGGAGAGCTAAAAGAAATATTAACTAAACAAAATAAAGAAAGCTCTCTTGATTGGGTAAAGGCAAAAGTAGCAAGGCAATTACTCAGTATCTCTCCAGCTTCCTTACAAACACTGCGCATCAGCGGTAAATTGCAGTATCGCAAAATACTTGGTTCATATTACTACAACAGAAAAGATATTATGAACCTTTTTAATGAGTAGAAGTTAACTTCTATTCATTAAAAAGGTTGAAAATGGGCTCCCTTGAATTCCTTACAACAAATACCACAGTTGAATTATTAGAAAATGTAGAGAATTCAAGGGAGTTTTATTATCCATTTAATTGATTAATAAAAGTAGTTAGCTGAGCTAATTTATCAGGATTTAGCTTTTTTAAGCTCTCAAGTAAATCAGTAAAACTATCCGTTGGCTTATTTGCTTTTTCTTCAAGCTTACCTTTTAGTATCTGCATTTCGGTCTTGATAGATTCTTCTTCTGTTAGAGCGTATTCCTCAGTTTGTTTAACAGAGTGATGACCTAACATTTCTTTTACTACGTGAATAGGTACACCATTACCAAGTGTTACTGTACTTCCAAAAGTTCTCCTTGCTTTATGGGTGTTTAATTCGCTTATCTCGCATAGAGAAGCAATCTCTTTTAAGTACTCATTCATCTTTTGATTGGAGCGAACAGGTAGTACAATATCTTTACCAATACAAGCAGGATGTTCTTTATGTTTTTCCATTATTTCAATAGCTTTGGGAAGCAGAGGAATTGTAATATTTGCATCTGTTTTTTGTCTATTGATTCTAATCCACAAATTACCCTCTTCATCTTTTGTAATATCGCTTTTCTTTAGCTGAAATACATCGATATAAGCAAGACCAGTATAACATTGAAAAACAAACACATCTCTTACGGTGCTTAGTCTTTCATTGGTAAATTCTTTATTTTCCAAAATTGATAGCTCTTCTTTGCTTAATGGTTTTTTATTGAGCTTAGTCTTTTTAGGTTTGTATTGCACAAATGGATTGGAAGGGATAATTCCTTTAGCAACTGCCCGTAGAACAATCTTCTTGAAGTTTGAGATATACTTTATAGCTGTATTGTTAGAACACGCTCTAATGGTCTTTAAATAATGTTCATAGCCAAGTACAAACTCATAATTGAGTTCTCTGAACTCGATATCTTCTTTACCATAGACATAACGGATATATTCTGCTACATGTGATCTTGCTGTTACATATCTTTCATGTGTTCCAATAGCGTACTCTTTAGGAACTAACTTAAAAACTTCATCATTGTGCTTTTGAAATTCTTCTAAAACTTTAGCTTTACTTGTTCCTTTACCTTGGATATAATCCATAAGTACAGTAGCAGTAATAGGCTCTTCATTACTTAAGAGCTCTAATTTGTACTTGGTAATCTTTGATACAATTGTATCTAATAGGTAGTTTAGCGTTTTAGCATCTTCTTTAGCGCCATTAGCACGACCTGCTTTTTGGTTCCATCTTTTGATATCCCATTTGTGACTAAGAGAAGTCTCTTTGCGAATACCATCTACTGTAATTCTTAGGTAAACACCTCTTAAATCACTTTTCTCTCTAGTTGGTTTGAGAAAGAAATTAATTGACAACTGTTTTTCTAACATAATTCAACTGTTTTAATATTAATAAATGTCGAATTAAAACGTTCCAAAAACACAGTTTAAAACTCTCTGGCACCCTTTGGCGTCTAGGTTTGCTCAGTTGAAAGGTGCACATCGCTTAGATGTTTTTTTGTGCACCGAATCCCGAATCTTTTTAGGTGCACTTTTGAACAGAATGCGATACCCCTAAAAAACAAAAAACCTATAACTCATTGTGAATCATAGGTTTTGTGCTTTTTTGATGACTTTTGAAAAGTTATCTTTTATAAATCAGCGGAGAAAGAGGGAATATAACCCATATATAAATAGAGTGTGATAAAATACTATTATTTTGATTTATTGGTAGTTATGTTTTTATTAAGTCGATTAAATACCTTAAAATACTATATGATAGTATCAA
>NZ_JACHTC010000021.1 GCF_014145635.1 Myroides sp. WP-1 | reverse complement strand
TAGCAAACTTTATCCATTCAGAGTGAGAGAAAGGGGGACATTGTCTCTCTTTCCTCTCTGAAAAATAAATGTTTTTATTGCTTATTATCCGCACCCAAAAAGTTGCATTTATAAGTTGAATTCAAGAATTCGCTGAGCCTTTGAGCTTTAAGGGAAGTTTGATTCTCGTTGGTGTTTGCTCTTCTTTGCTGTATTCAATGCTCAGAAATGGAATTGTATAAAGAATGGAATTGTCATCTAAAGCAAAGGTTTTATTGGGTGCATCAGCTAAGGATAATTCTTCTGAAAGTCCCTTTGTATCAGAAATACCATAGATAATTTTTTTACTGATAACAAAAGCTTCGTCATTAATATTTAGTGAAGCCAATAGTTTCTCCTGAGGATCAAATTGAGCGTCAATTAATAAATCTGTATTGAATAAAGTAACATGATATAAACTTCTTTTCTTCGTCGTAGTCACCACATTACCTGTTATGGTTTGTAGGGTAGGAGAGAAGATGGCTTGTTTACGTTGATAAAGTGTTTCTTGATGATCTCCTAAGGTTGGCGTTCGGTATTCAATGAGTAAAAATGGACCATAAAGTGTTTGTTGGGCGCCCCATTTTTCAGATACTTCCTGAATAACTTCCGTTTGAAAGCGGGTGCGTTCTGAAATAATAGAACCAATAATTGGGATTAAGATTAGTAATCCCAAAGATAATGCTGCAATAGCAATCCCTTTAAAAAGGTGTTTTTTTGTTTCTTTTTCCATGTTGTTTTATTTTTAAAAGTACTTTGTTTTTCAAAGTTAAAGGTTAAAAAAAATTATTTTAATGTTTTGATTAAATTTTCTAAATAGGCAAGGTGTTGTTTGAAGGCTAGTTTACCTTCTTCAGTAACGGCGTAAACCGTATTTGTTTTACGACCAATAAATCCTTTATGTACTGTAATATAGTGACTGTCTTCTAAATTTTTTAAATGTGAAGCCAAGTTGCCATCCGTCAGATCTAAAAAATCTTTTAAATCTTTGAAAGACAAAGTTTCATTAACCATGAGTCCGCTCATGATTCCAACGCGAATACGATTATCGAATACTTTATTTAATTTTTCAATATCAAATTTCATTCAAGACTACTTTAGTTCTTTATCGTATTTGTTCCAAAGGATAATACCATAAAGAATGTGAATAACACCAAAGCCAAACGCCCAAAACAATAAACTGTAATCAACAAAACAGAAAGCCAATAAGCCAATAAGTATTTCTAGTAAAGCCATGGTTTTAATCTCTTTTACCGTATCTTCTTGAATAGTATAGAGAGCAAGGCCGTAGAACAAGATGGTTGATGGCAATGTTAGAGGCAATAAAAATTTAGTATAGAGAATAACACACAAAATACCTCCAATTAGTAGAGGAAAGGAAAAGCGAAGTAATAGTCGCTTGGTTACTTTATTAAAAAAAGTAGCTCCTTGTTTTTTTGTCTTTTGAATGGTAAAATAAAGTCCTCCACCCAATGCAACAGCTAAAGTTACAAGTGCCAAGGCTAAAAGATTAAAAGCACTGTAATTCGAATTTTCAGTATAATTGAAATCCATTTTCCAACTATATAAAATACCGCTAGCCAATAGACCACATATTCCTACCCAGATACCGCTCCAACCACTTAAACTTAAAAATTTAGTGGAGCGTTCCATGATTGCCTTGATTTGTTGTAAATCTTCAATTGCTTTTGTGCTCATTTGTAAAGTACTTTGAAAAGCAAAGTTAAAAATATAAATGAAACAAAATACAAATTAAGAATAAAAAATTACTTCAAAAGCAAAGAGTAGCTTTTAGGTTTGTCTGTATGAGTTGAAAAATTAGAAAGTGAGGAGGGAAATAAGCTTGTAATTTTAGTGTTTTATACGAACCAAAGACCGTTTTAGTTTAGGGCTTTTTAAATAGATACTTTAAAAAAGAATAAGCTTTACGTTGCTCTGCATATAAAAGATTCGCTTCATTGGCATAAGCTTCTCGTTCAAAAGAGATAGCGCGATAGGCTTTTCTCTTGTCTTTTAATTGGGTGAAATGTATGAGAAATTCCACCGCATACCACAAGTAAAAGGGCAGAATGAGTAGTTCCAATTGCTGTTGCAAGTGAATGCGTTCGTGGTTCAGGAGAATGGCATCTGCTGTGTAATCTCTCTTTTTATAGATGATAAAGGGAAACAACGTCAGGGCAGCTATGTTTTTGGGTAGCCAAGGACAGATGAGAGAAAAGTGTTTCATACATGTAAGTTAGCAGAATCAAGTGTAAATTACGCTTTTTTTCGTCTTCTTTTTATCCCAATGCGCGTACTTCTAATCTGATCAACGGTATGGTGTCTTATGTACTCGTGGTGTAACAGCCAACCGCCAATTCCTCCCAATAAGCTTCCGATAACAATATCAATCAAACGCGCTTGTATCAAGTCGTTCGGAGAGTGGATCAAAGGACTGCCAGCTTCAGCTAGTAGAACAGTTAAAGCAGTAATAAATATCACCGCAAGTGCATAGTTTCGAGAAATGAATATTTCTATAATAAACTGTAAAAGCATAATGCAAATACACAAGTATAGCGGTTCTTGTGAAATCGAAATTAACACCCAACACAAACCAATTCCGATAAAAGTTCCCGCAATGCGGTGTAAGGCTCGTTGCCAAACGTGGTAAAGGGAAATACCCTGCATGATAGCCAAGCAAGAAATGGGAATCCAATAGGGATTATTAAAGTGTAATACATTTCCAATTAATAGCGAAAGCGACATAAAAACGCCCACAATGATGGCGCGAATCAGATAATCTACCTGTGTTTTTATAGGGACAGGTTGGATGATACGCACTGGAGTTTTAGAGGTGTATTTTCGTCCAACAATAAAGCTATAGATGAGGGCTAAAGTACAAGCAAACATAGTTCCCAAAACGAAATAGCCAATTCGCGTGGCAATGGTATCAAAGTCAAAAGGCGTATTACTCGCCATTGAAGCAATCATGATAAAGAAAAAACTTCCTGGCGGAGGCATGGAGAAATAGAGTGATAGCCAATGCATTGCAGTAGCGAACAAACCAAAAACCAGAGCTGATACAATAAAATTAAAACTGAAGCTCACGCCTACGACATAAGAGAACATAAAACCAAACGAACACACCAACATGATAAACATGCGTTGAGGAGTTGGAAGATTGGAAGGGAGATACAAGATCACCAATCCGGCTAAACAGGCTAATAATCCGGCTTGTAAATTGTCGAAATACCAACCTGCTAATAAGGGAACTCCAATAGCAAACATTGCCATGAATGGAATGTGCCACAAGCGATCACTGTGTTTGAGTTTGAATAGATTTTTACTTTCTTGTGTTAGCAATTGAACGAAGAGACTATTTCTCATGATTGAAATCGAATTTACAGTTTAAAAAGAGATAAACTGTTGGTGTTTTAAATGCGAAATTAAAACAAGGGCAAAGGTACAACATGTGAGGGCGAATTGCAATTGAGGATGAGTACTTTATTAAATTAGGAAAACTAAAAAAGGGCTGAATAACGATCAGCCCTTTTTTAGTTTTGGTGAAGAATGGATTTGAATTCGTTTATGCTTTTTTCAAATTCCACTTGTAAGAGATCATTCGTGATGCTACCATCTTTAAAGTTATCTTGAAAACTCGGTAAAGAAAAGTGAGATTGAATATTTCCACCGAAGAAGGGAAAGATTGTCTTGGCTGATTCCATTACAAATTGACCACCTCTAGGTCCGGGTGAAGTAGATAATAAAAGCATGGGTTTCTGTTGAAACAGCGTTTTATCAGCACGTGATCCCCAATCAAAAATGTTTTTGAATGCCGTACTGAATGTACCGTTGTGTTCGGCCAATCCAATAATTAATGCATCACTTTCTTTTAATAGCTGATTAAATGCCAATGCTTCTGCAGGAATACCTTCTTGGTTTCGCTCTGGAGAGTAAATAGGCATTTCATAATCGTTGAGGTCTAATACTTGTATTTCGTGATCTTGAAAAGTATGTAAAGCGCTTTTTACTAATTCTAGGTTTATGGATTGCGTGCTATTTGTTGCCGCAAAAGCTGTAATTTTCATAGGTTGAATGTTGTTTTATTGTCTTACAAAGGTAGAAGAGACACCGTGAAAAAATACTTAATCTAGGATAAGAAGTAGGGAAGGTGAGTGGATTTATTTTAGGTACTTGACATGAATATCCTAAGTACTAGTAAAAAAAGGAAAGAATAAAAAAAAACTGCGAAACCTAGATTTCGCAGCTTTAGTTATTATTTGTCGATTGACCCGAGTACGCGTTGCATGAAGCTGTTTAAGGCTTCTTTTTGCGTAGCACCTTCTTTCATTAATTTCTGAACTTCTAGTGCACCATACATATTGGAAATTAATTCGCCAATTACGTCTAACTCCTCGTCTTTTAACGAAGGCACTTCCGTAAGGTTTTCCAATACTTCAAGGGTTTCAATGATATAATCTTGGTCATTTTGCTCAATAAATTGAGTCAAATGTTTAATTACAGGTAATTTCATGCTCGTAGTATTTAGGATTAAGCGATTTCACCAACCAATTCGTGTAAAACTTCTGTTTTATTCGTTTGTGTTTGGTTCACTAATTTTCCATTTACAAAAGTAGCAAATGTTGGTAGATTACTCACGTCAGCTAATTTTCTAGATTCAGGGAATTTTTCAGCATCTGCAATTACAAACGTGATATTCTCTTTTTCTGTAGAAAGTTTTTTAAACTTCGGTTTCATAATTCTACAATTACCACACCATGTAGCTGAAAATTGAACAACTACTTTTTCATTTTGACCTACAATTTCTTGTAAGTTATCTTGATCTAATTCTAAAAGCATTTTTTTAAATTTTTACGTTAATACTTGATTAGTGTTTGCTTAAATAATCAGCAACACCTTTTCTGTCAGCATTCATTGCATCTTTTCCTTCTTCCCAGTTTGCTGGACATACTTCACCATGTGTTTGAACGTGTGTATAAGCATCGATTAAACGTACATACTCGTTTACGTTTCTTCCTAATGGCATATCGTTTACTGACTCGTGGAAAATTTTTCCTGTTTCGTCAATTAAGTACGTAGCTCTATATGTAACGTTTGATCCTTCAATTTGAACTGAATCTAACTCTTCATTGTATACTTCGCTCTCTACATCTAAAATTCCTAATACAGAAGATAAGTTTCTTTGTGTATCAGCAATGATTGGGTAAGTAACTCCTTCAATACCTCCGTTGTCTTTTGCTGTGTTTAACCATGCAAAGTGTACTTCGTTTGTATCGCAAGATGCTCCAATTACCATTGTATTTCTTTTCTCAAATTCAGGAAGAGCTTCTTGGAAAGCGTGTAATTCTGTAGGACATACAAAAGTGAAGTCTTTTGGATACCAGAATAATAATACTTTTTTGTTATTTTTTGTCGCTTCTTCGAAAATGTTGATTCTTAAATTATCACCCATTTCTGAAATTGCATCTACTGTAATGTTTGGAAACTTTTTACCTACTAAAGACATAATGTTTATTTTTTAAAAGTTAATATTTGTTTTTCCTTTCTTATTTTCTACTACAAAAGTAGTTCACAGATCTGGTATATACTATTATTTTTGATTATTGTTTTTTATTTTACTATAAGATATATCTATAGTTAGAAGTGAAAATCCTATATTTACCTTGAACCGTAAAACTAATTTCGACGAGACTAAATATACGAATTATTTAAGACTTGTGATGTGAAGAATTTGTTATAAATTTTTTTTCATATGAGAAGTGGTGCTTGTTCAAAAAAAAGGAGCGAATTTGTGATTCGCTCCTTTTAAAAAATTAATAGTTATACATGCTGAAAAAAAGATTAGGACGATGAGCAAAGACCCATTAAAAAATCAGTTAAACATCGTCCCATAAAAAAATTAAATATGATATAATTGACTTAATGGTAGTGATTGAGAAGGTTGAATAGAAACTGGTTTTTGATCAATGTGAATTTCATAAGTTTCGTGATTCATTGCAATATGCGGTTGACTCGCGTTGTGAATCAAATCAGATTTTTTCACTTGACGTGTATTTTTTACGGCTTTTAGTGCTTTTTCAACGCCTAATTCTTGTAATCCACCGTGATCAATGGCTTGTTGTGCTACGAATAGGGCAGAGATCTCACCTACTACTTTGCCAAATGTTCCCCACATAGGACGATACATATAGGGTTGAGGTGTTGAAATCGAGGCGTTAGGATCTCCCATTCCTGCATAAGCAATGACTCCTCCTTTGAGAACCATTTCTGGTTTTATTCCAAAAGCACAAGGTCGATAAAAAACTAAATCAGCCATTTTCCCAACTTCAATAGAACCAACATATTCTGATATACCGTGCGTAATTGCAGGATTAATTGTGTATTTTGCTACATAGCGTTTGGCTCTGAAGTTGTCATTTACAGTATCTGGTTGTAGCGGACCAAAATCTTTTTTCATTTTATCCGCAATTTGCCAAGTGCGCGTTACTACTTCTCCAATTCGACCCATCGCTTGTGAGTCAGAACTCATCATAGATATAGCTCCCATATCGTGTAAAATTCCTTCTGCTGCAATGGTTTGTTCTCGAATACGCGATTTAGCAAAAGCGATATCTTCTGGAATGTTTTTGTCCAAATGATGGCATATCATCATCATATCCAAGTGTTCGTCAATGGTATTGATCGTAAAAGGATTAGTTGGTGTAGTTGAAGACGGTAAAATATTATCGTATTCCACCACTTTTAGCAGATCAGGAGCATGGCCACCACCAGCACCTTCTGTGTGATAGGTGTGAATGGATCGTCCATTGAATGAGCGCAGAGAGTCTTCAACAAATCCTGCTTCGTTTAGTGTATCCGTGTGAATGCATACTTGTATATCCGCTTGATCTGCTACTTCTAAACATTTGTTTAATACATACGGTGTACTTCCCCAATCTTCGTGAATTTTCATTCCTCCTGCACCTGCAGTAACAATTTCGTTTAAGGCATCTGCACTTGAACTATTGCCTTTAGCCAAAAAGATGAAGTTTACAGGAATTTTATCAGTAGCTAGAGCCATGCGTTGTAAATGCCATGCACCCGATGTACAGTTTGTTGCTAAAGTACCTGCAGCTGGTCCGGTACCTCCTCCCACAACGGTTGTTGTACCTGATTGAAGTGCAACGTCAAATTGTTGAGGACAGATATAGTGAACGTGGGTATCGATCGTTCCCGCTGTAACAATCAGATTTTCACCTGCAATATACTCTGTTCCCACACCTACAATCATATTGGGTGAAACACCGTCCATGGTTAATGGATTTCCAGCTTTTCCAATTCCAACAATACAGCCGTTTTTGATTCCAATGTCCGCTTTAACAATCCCCCAATGATCTAAGATAATAGCATTAGAGATAACCGTATCTAATACTTGATCTTTAGTGGCTAGAGGATGTTGTCCCATGCCATCTCGTACTACTTTTCCTCCTCCAAAAATCAACTCATCTCCATAGGTGGTGTAATCTTTTTCAATTTGGATCCAAAGATCCGTATCTGCTAAACGTATTTTGTCTCCTGTTGTTGGTCCAAAATAACTAGCATATTCTTTACGTGATATTTTTTTCATTTTACTTCTTACTCTTTTAAATTAAATCGAACCATTTATTTTTCCTGTAAAACCGTGAATGATTTTATCTCCTCCGTATTCAACAAGTGATATTGTTTCTTGAACTCCAGGCATAAATCGAATGGATAAACCTGACGCAATATCCAGGTGATAGCCCTTCGTTAATTCACGATCAAAGACTAAGGCCGGATTTACCTCGTAGAAGTGGAAGTGTGACCCCACTTGTACTGGACGGTCAGCAGTATTAACTACGGTTATTTCTACGCGTTTTCGTCCCTTTGATAAGATAATGTCCTCTGCCGCATAAGCATAGGCTCCTGGAGGTAAGGTTGCAGATGCTGCAGATGGGATAGGGCTGTTGAGGGAGACTAATTTTGTACCATCAACAAACATCGCTTCTACTTGTAGTTCTGTGATTAGCTCTGGAACACCAGGCATAACATCTTCATTTGTCAGCAATTGATTGCATTCTTCGATGAGTTGTTGTACCGTTTTTCCCTCTCGTGCTCCCTCTATAATATGTCCAGACAAATAAGCAACCGCTTCTGGATAGCTCAATTTTAGTCCTTTTTCTTTTCTACTTTTCGCAACAATAGCTGCAAATAAAAGAAGCATTTTCTCCTTTTCTTGGTGAGTTAAATACATAGTTTTAAAAGTTTTGTACAAAAGTAGTTTTCAACTGAGCACCTGTAAATAGCTATATCATGCGAATAGTTTCCTTTTTCATGCCATGCTAAACTGTTGTTTTTTTGCTTATCTTTAGGCGTATTTTTACTGTACTTTTATATGAAAGATGTTGCTACGATTTTATCTAGTTACGATTATAAAAAAAGATACTTACCCTATCTCGATTTTGCGATATTAAGCAATACAAATTCGCTTCAAGTTTATAAAATAGAAGAATACTTAACGGGAATAGTGAAGCCTGTAAGTCCATATCGAACGGCATTTAGCTTGATTATCTTTGTTACCCATGGCGAATTTGAACAATTGATCAATTTTCAAAATTACCGCATTAGTGCAGGAGAATGTCTTCATGTGAAGCAAGGGGTTTGGACTGCTACCCAAAATTTATCAGAAGACATTAAGGGGTTTATAGTGCTCTATGAATCGGATATTTTTACGCAATACTTGTTGATGCATGACAAAAAAGAAGAAGTCAAGTATATGCCTTACTATGCGTTAGACTATTATGATAGTCAAGCATTAACTGCGAGTATGCTTCTGTTGTACGGCGAATTGGGTCTAACGGCAAATAGACCGAGTATTTACGTGCCTATTTTTTATTCTATACTATCTCGCTTAAACTACTATACCGATCATTATACATTTAATTCAAGGGATTTAGAAATTGCCTTTAAGTTTAAGGAATTGGTTATTGAATCTCATATACGAGAGAAGTCAGTAGGTTATTACGCGCATCAACTGTGTATTTCTGAGAATTATTTGAATCGCTGTATAAAAAAGGTCATCGGGCGCTCTGCCAAACAATTTATCAACGAAGTAACGCTGGAATACGCTAAATTACTCCTCCATAATTCAAATCTAGACATAGCAGAAATTGCTTATGAGTTGCATTTTCCTTCGCCAAGTTATTTTTCCAAGTTTTTTAAAAAAGAAATGGGGGTATCTCCTCATGAATTTAGACGAGGTGTATGGTCTTTTACTTCGATAAATAATGGCTAAGAATTATTTGGGATAAATGTCGCTTACTAACAAAGAACAACTAATTGTCTTTGGTTAAGATGCGTCTTATTTTATAATCAAAAGCGGCGTACAGCAAGGTAACGAACGGACTTAAATAGTTGAAAAAGGCATAAGGTAAATAAGTTAATGTAGGAATTCCCAAAACGCCAGCATGGTACGCACCACAAGTATTCCACGGAATTAGTACAGAAGTAACAGTACCTGAATCTTCAAGTGTTCGACTTAAATTTTCAGGAGCAAGTCCTTTTTGTTTATACGCATCAGAAAACATTTTCCCTGGTACAACAATGGATAAATACTGATCTGAAGTCATGATATTAATTGCTAAACAACTTGCAACAGTACTGGCAAATAAACCAAATAAGTTGTTGGCAATTGCTAAGAGCGACATGGATATTTTTTGCAAAGCACCGATAGCTTCCATGGCTCCTCCGAAGAACATGGCACATAAGATGAGCCAAACGGTGTTGAGCATACTCGCCATACCTCCGGCTTCAAACAAGCCATTAAGACTTTCTAGTGGGGAAAGAATACGGATATCTGTGGTAAGGGCTAACATAATTCCCTTATATGCATTGTAAAAATTGAATTCATCTCCACCTGCGACGTCAACGACAATGTTTGGTTGGAAAATTAAGGCAAATACTCCACCTAATAACGTACCGATTAGTAGAGCGGCAATCGGTTGTACTTTTTTGACGATGAGAACAATCACACATACAGGAACAATAAACAAAAGTGGAGAGATGTGAAAGGTACTGCTAATCGCCTGTAAGGTTTCTGCAGTGTCAACCTGACCATCTGCACTGTAAATAAATCCTAAAACAACAAATAAAATGAGCGTTACGACATACGTTGGTACAGTAGTATAGAGCATGTAGCGGATATGAGTGAATAAATCTGTTCCGGCCATAACAGGAGCTAAGTTTGTGGTATCAGATAAAGGGGAAAGCTTATCTCCAAAGTAAGCCCCAGAAATTACAGCTCCACCAATAACACCCAAAGGCATTCCTAATGCATTTCCAATGCCTACCAAGGCAATACCCACCGTAGCAGAAGTAGTCCAAGAACTCCCTGTTGCAATAGAAATAATAGAGGTAATAATCAAACAAGCGGGTAGATATATAGCAGGATGCAAGATCTCTAAGCCATAGTAAATCATACTAGGAATAATTCCACTCAACAACCATGTACCAGATAAAGCACCAACGAGTAGTAGAATAAAGATCGCATTGGAGGTATCTCGAACATTGTTTACAATTTGTTCTAATATCTTATCATACGATACGCGGTTGAATAGTCCCACCGTTATGGCAATAGCTCCACCTAAAAGCAAAATGAATTGATTCGTTCCCGATAAGGCTTCATCCCGGAATACAAAAACGTTAATAGCCAATAAAACAACAAGTAATACGACAGGAATTAATGATTGTGTTAGTGAAATAGGCTTTGCTTGTTTTTCTTGCATTTCGAGATTGTTTTGATCAAATGAATAAAAAAGTAAAAGTACTTCTTTTTGATGAGTACTCGTTTATTATCCGCATAAACTATACCAAATTGTTTGGTGAGATGGTGAAATCGGAACGCAGTGAAAATCGAAACGCAGTGTAGATTCATCGAACACCAAAACAAATATAAACTAGGTGAGATAGATGGTGAGATGTTCGAAAATCCATCTATAGTCTATAGGCAGTTCTTGTTAGCTTGCTAGGTGTAAATGGAAGTCAGTGATCAGCAATCAGTGACACTCAACAACTCAACAAACAAACAAACAAACAAACAAACAAACAAACAAACAAACAAACAAACAAACAAACAAACAAACAAACAACAAAAAAACAACCGAATTAAACGTTTAATAACAGTTATTCCCTTGTGATCTAGTAATTTTGTATAGAATTAATTTTTAAAACTATGATAGTTAGAGACAAAAAGCATATCGTTCAGATGCTTTTTATTTGGAAAGGATCAGTACTTAAAAAAATTGCCCCCACGCTATTGGCCATTTTTCTCTTTTCTTGGTTGGTCTATTGGAGTCATTATTTTTTTCCAGATATCATCATACCATTAAATGTGGGAGCTTTTACCTTAGTTGGGATATCATTAGCGATTTTCTTGGGTTTTTGCAACAGTGCGGCATATGATCGCTATTGGGAAGGGCGTAAGCAATGGGGAAGTTTGGTGATCCACAGTCGCTCATTGGCTTTTCAGTTGTTGCATTATATTGAAGAAGATGAAACCTGTACAAAGGAGGAAAAACAAAAAGCCATTCGCCTGATTATTGCTTTTTGTTATGCGTTGAATAAGCAATTGAGAAACAAGACCGATTATGAAATTGTTCGATCATATGTAACAGAAGAGCTGTATCAAGAAATGCTAACCAAACGTTTTAAGCCAGCTTTTTTACTGAGTGAATTGACAAAATGGGTCAACCTACAACATAGAGGAGGTCGAATAGACTCGATTACCCAAGCGCGTATTGATCAAAACCTTGAGCAATTGTCTATCATTCTTGGTGCTTGTGAGCGAATTGTTCATACGAAGATCCCCTTTGTCTACTTTGTTATTTTACATCGAACCGTTTATGTATATAGTTTCTTACTGCCCTTTGGCTTAGTTGATCTCATTGTGTGGACCATGCCGTTTTTCGTAACTTTTGTCGCCTATACTTTTATTGCATTAGATGCCGTAGTGGATGAAATTGCAGAACCTTTTGGCGAAGAAGAAAACGATTTAGCCTTGGATCAAATGTGTAGTACTATTGCTTATTCACTCTCCGAAGTTTCGGATTTACCACTACCTGTATTGGTGCTACCAAATGAGGATTATATAGTCAAATAGTCGTTTTTAGTTATACTATAAAAAAGCACGCGTAAAATGCGTGCTTTTTTTGTGAATTATTCATGATTTGGGTATTTCTCTCCTATATGTAACTTTAATAAAACTCTTCTTATTAAGAAAAAATTAACAATGTAAAGTAAAAAAAAAGTGCTTTGTCTGCATTATTTTTTTTGTCTCGTAAATTATTTTTGCTTAGTTTTTATCTAATGATATATGAGTGACTTTGAAGTAAATTCATTTTATGAGTTAATAATACACGATTTAGTGAATCGCGGTTACTCCGTGGTAGATTGCTTTTTCACGGAAAAGGAAATAGACTTATTGCGCGCTAACTTTTTCATGAAGCAAGATCTGCAAGTATTTAAAAAGGCGGCAATTGGTCAGGCCAGTGAAGAGCAAATCGTAGAGGAGGTGAGAGGTGATTTCATTTTGTGGCTCAACGAGCAAACACCTGATGAGGTCGAGGCAATGTACTTCCAAAAGATGAATGAGTTCATCGCTTATGTCAATCGCACTTGTTTTTTGGGAATCAAAGAAGGGGAGTTTCATTATGCAAGCTATCCAGTAGGTACGGGATATCAACGTCACCTAGATGTGTTTCACAAAGATACGCGTCGAACGCTGTCTGTGGTTTTGTACTTAAACGAAAAGGATTGGACACCCGCCAATGGGGGAGAACTCGTACTCTATTTACCCGATGAAAACGGAAATGAACGAGAAGAAATTGTATATGCATTGCCTGGACGATTGGTGATTTTTGATAGTAAATCCATCGAACACGAGGTTCGAACCGTTAATAAACCTCGTTATAGTATCACGGGATGGTTGAAAACAAGATAAGGAAGTTAGGGAAACCTAACTTTTTTTTATGGACATAGTTTAGAGAGGTTTTGATTATTGGAACCTCTTTTCCTCTTCTCTCCAAAATAAACTTCAACTGATAAATGCTAATTTAATTCGCGAATATCGATTTATTTTGAAATTGTCTGGTTATAAAGTGATTGTTCAGTAGTCACTAATGATGTTCTTTGTCATTTTTTGGTTAAAAAAATATAGGTTTACTTTTTTTTTGCGACTATTGGTTTGTTAATTGTTTATGTGTTTTCTTGTTTTTAGTGTTTTAATAATGTTTAATTAACTGTATTTTTTTGTTTATAACCTCTTTGTCTGTTAATTATATTGTTTTAATGTATTTTAATTCACTTAATTCTGTTTTTGATTAAAAATCACTATACTTGTTTATGGATTAAATGATTTTTAATACGGTATTGTCTGTTAATTTTGTTTTTTAGTTATAATTAATTTCTAATTTCACTATTTTTATTTGATTACTTAAATAAATTGTTTTTTGTATTTCTTTAATTTAATTAAATATTAACTAAAACAAAGTCTTTTAATTTGTATAGATACAGTACTAGAAATGAATTGAGTTCACAAAAAGAAATCCAATGTTTAGTAGTATTTCAATCGACGTGCCTAAACAGAAGCTAAAGAGATCATCTTTTTTAAAAGAGATAATCAGTTAGCTTACTCAAGTACATAAAAACAAGCTTAAGATGAAAACTTTACTCTCCTTACTCGTCCTTTTTTGCGGTTTCATTTGCTTTGGACAAAAAAAATTTAATGATGTGCATCAACCCATTTGGGTGAAAGGTGTGTCAACAACAGAAGTAGACTTTGGCTTCAATTACAATACGCGCATTCCCTTTTCTAGTGAGCTTCCAATATTGAATAAGAAATTCAAATCTTCTTCCTATACCTATGTTTTTTACGTGCTCAAAAGTAGCAAAGAAGGAGAAAAGCTTTTTTCTATTTTTGACACTGCAGGTTTACACAGCTTTTATACGGATGTGATTAAATCTAACATAGAGGTCAACGTCGACTTGTCTTATCTTCATCACGGGGCATTGGTCAATTTTAATTTTCCCAATGTGGAGTACAAAAACAAGAATGACAAAGGTATTTTCTACTTGGACAATACCTATGATAAAGCTACAACAGCTTTGTACGAAGTTTTGGTCTGCAGTGATTGTGCGGATTCCTTTTTACGTGATAAAATTGAAACCTATTTAGCGATAAAGTACGGAATTACCTTAGCGAATACTAACAAATATTGGAGTAGTTCAGGAGTAAAAGTATGGGATTCTCAACTGAATTCTTCTTTTAATAACCATATTATAGGCTTGGCGAAAGATTCCTATTTTGGTTTAACACAAGTGGCTACTTCCAGTAATGAAGAGGAGGATGTTGTCTTAAAAAAATCAGAGGATCAAGTAGAACTACTAGATCAAAGCTATCTCTTAGTTGGAGACAATGGCGGCGCAAAAGCGTTTGACAACCAAAATAATCGCTTTAAACGACAATGGCTCGTACAGAACAAAGGAGAACACGATATGCTTGTTGATTTTACTGTAGCTGTTACACCCGAAAAAGACATCGAATATTATTTGTATACATCGGCTGGGAGTGAGTTTGCGTATGATCAAGGGGATACGCTGCAATTGAATTTTAAAAATATAGCCGTAAATAGACAAACGGATATGTATTGGTCTATCGGACGTGTTCAACCTTTAAGTATAGAAATCCAACAAGATAGTACGGGAATAAATCGTTCCTATCGCTTGTTGACCCATGGTGAGGCAGAACCTCCTTTTTCTATTCAAGCAGTTGATTTAGTTACCCAAGAACAGCATTTTTTCATCACAGAGAACACCTCTTTTACTTTGGAGGGATTACCAACTTCTACTTATTCCTTTCAGGTGAATGATAGCCAGCAGCAACAAGCTACCCTTGCATCTATTGCTTTAGATTTTGGGCAGTCTGATTTAATTGTTATGCCTACAACATGGGCGTTGAATGGGCGAGAAATGCTCGTTATTCAACCCCAACTCAAACAAACAGATCTCCTTTACGGTTATCGATGGTTTTTAGGAGATAAGATTATTTCTACAGCTCCTGTTTTGCGCGTGAATTACCCTGGTAGCTTTACGTTGGAAATGACCGATCAACGCGGAAAATATCAACGTTTTGGTTTTACGGTCGACAAGCAAAAGGCAACATCTAGTTCTTTGGATGAACAGTGGCTCGTTAGTCCAAATCCGGTGAAGGCCGGTGAAGAATTCAAGGTGCACTACTTCTTTGAATCCGATAAATACGTTGATTTTTATATCTATACTCTAGAAGGGAAATTTATAAAACGTGAGAAACACGGCCTGATTGCAGGGGGAACCTATACCTATCGCTTGGCTGGAAAAACAACCTATTTATTGGTTTCTATCATCAACAGCAAAACATCCATTCAAAAATTAATTGTCAAATAAGCTACTACTATGATACCATTTTTTAAACGTTACCAAAAAGAGATTGCTGCAGTTATTTTAGTTAGTTTATTTCAAAGTTTTGTTTTTGAGGTTTTTGTTGCTTATGCCAATCCATTGCCTCAGCAACAAGTTGCCTATTTATATCCACCAGTGTTGGATGGGGAAGAATATGAACGTATCAATCAACAGTATAGTACAGTAAATAGTACAACGGAAAATAATTTCGATCAGAAAGAGCAAGTAGTAGATTCTTATGAGATTGATCTAGCGGATGCGATGGCTATGGAAGAAGCTTCTAAACAAGCTGAAATAAGTCAAGCAACAGGCACAGCTTCACCCACGGTTCATTCAAAAGACAATGAATCCGCTACCTTATATACCGCTGATCTTGTGTATGGTGTCATTGGAGTGGACGAAACGGTGCCATATGACAACCCAGAGGATAATGTATTCCGTGTAAACATTACGGAAGCCATAGATGCGCAGGCAACGTATGTTTTGTCTTATGAATTATATGGGGCATCGAGTGCTGCGGAAGTGGCCAAGAGTATTAATACAACAACCAGTGTGGGCGGATATTTAAAAAGTAAGACCACCACTTGGACGCGAGTAGAAGAATACCTATCAGCCTCAAATTTAAAACAGGGAATAAATACAGTGCTATTTACAGCTGATCAACGAGCTGGATCGCAATACTTGGTTCGTCATTTACAAATTGAAAAACGCGTTGCAGCAGATGCAACAGCTCTACTTCAACTCAATACAACAGTGCGCGATAGTATCACAGGAAAAGTATATGTATCGGGGATTGTTTCGTCGAATTTGAGCGAGAACGAATCTGAATTGTATATCTCTGGAAAGCGTATTCCCATTACCCATCGTCGTTTTGAGTATATAGAAAATAGTTCACCAGAGGTAGTTACGCCACTGGTTGTGGAGTTAAAAAAAGAGGATCAACTGCTAGAGAAGCAAACGGTAGTTTTGTCGGAATCAAAAGCGCTTCCTGAAGTAAAGGAATTAACGACGCCTTTTCAACGCTATGAATTTGATGTTCAAAAAGCAAAAGAAGTTCGCGAGATTACAGCAAGTAGAGCGGGTATCCTTTTACCCGAAGGTAGTAGTAAAGCCGACTTTACCTTGTCTATCCAAGAATTAAGACCTAGTGATTACGCACCAACGGGTATGGCGATGATCAATGTGACGGCCAACAAGAGTGCTTATCGCTTTTTACCAGATGGAATTCAATTTGAACAAGAGGTAACCTTGCTGTTACCTTACGATGTTGCAGCGTTACCTCGAGGATATAGCGCCAAAGATATTCAGGTTTTTTACTTTGATACCCAGATGAAACAATGGGAAAAGGTTAAGGTGATTGATGTCTTGGAAGAAAGCCAACAAGTTGTTGCTGTCACTACGCATTTTACGGATTACTTAGCGGGTGTTATTCAAGAACCCGAGAGTCCTGAAGGAGAAGCTTTCGCTCCGACGACGCTGAATGGAATACAAGCAGTGAATCCCACCGAAAATATCCCGATGATTAGCGTACCACAGATTAACGATAGAGGAGATGCGGCGCTGACTTTTCCTTTGATGTTACCTCAAGGGAGACAGGGGGTAACACCTGATATTTCTGTAAATTACAACAGTGGTTCTGATGAGGGAGATTTTGGATTGGGATGGAGTTTATCCGTTCCAACAATTTCGATTGATACCCGCTGGGGAGTGCCTTTATATGATACAGCCAAAGAAACAGAATCCTATCTACTGAATGGAGAAGAATTGCTGTTGGTCAAAGCAGATCGTACTTTATATGTACCCCATAAAGATCCTCTGATTAATAGAGTGTCTAATGCTGTGTTTCAAAAAGCACAACACAATCCTAATCTAGAAATCAAACGTTTAGGGCCAGTAAATAATTATACTTGGCAAGTAATTGATCATACCACAGGATGGATATATCTGTATGATCTTTATTCAAAAGGAAAATGGTATTTGACTAGAGTTAAAGATCCTTTTGAAAACTTTATGCAATATTATTATGAAAGGAACTCAAATGGTGATTACCAGTTAGGTAAGATTATTTATAATCGACATCCTTCAGTGGATTTAACGGTTAATAACATTCCTCAAACTACATCAATTATTCAGCCTAGAGTAGCTTTAGATAGTCATGTTTTTATTATCGATGTATTTAGAAAAAAAACCATTGATTTACCAGCCGGTACTCGAATAGATATTAAAACAAATAATCGCTTTGGAGAAGAATCTAAAAGTGTTGATTTGATAGATCGTATTGTGGTAAGGACAGAACCTATAGCAACATCTATTAATGTAGGTAATGAGAATATTTCGATTGGGTACGCTTTTAATGAATATAAATTTTTGTATAAAAAGGGGCAATTTGGTCGAAGTTTATTATACAAGATTGTCAATACTAATAGCAATAATAATTATGAAGTTTCCAATAACAATTACATACCAAATATTCAAGAGTATAATTTAGATTATTATGATGATATTGGCAGCGGTCCTTTATTTGAGAGTGCTGGGCAAACAATTAATACATATAAAGACTATGCAACTGAATATGATAGTTTTGGAGTTAATATTTCTGCTTTAGGAGGTTCAGAAGGAAAATCGACGAATTTTAATGGAGGAGGTTCTGCGGGAATTGTTACACCCATATTTCCAAACTCTTGGTTACCTTTTAGTCGGGCTGCCACATTAGGAGGGAATTTTGGAGGAGGATCCTCTAATACTGAAATTAAGGTAATGATGACGGATATTGATGGAGATGGATTACCAGATAAAGTGTTTAAAGATAGTAATAAATTCTACTACAGAAAAAATCTGGGAACTGCGTTTTCAACAGAGATCTATCCCATCAAGGATCTCCCTAATTTGAGTTATTCTAGAGGAGAAAATAGTGATGAATCTTTTAGTTTGAATATATTTGTTGGGAATATTACTCGATCAAATTCAAAGAGTTCATCTAAAACGTCTTCATATATGACTGATGTCAATGCTGATGGATTGTTAGATATAGTGGATAATGAACGAGTTTATTTTGGGTACATAGATCCTCAAACCAAGGCTCCTTCCTATAGTTTAGACAGTTCTATAACTCCTGTTATTGTATTAAAAGAAGAGGATGTAGCGCCTATTTTAAATCCAGAACCGCAAGTGGATTTAACTAACGGTCCTATGGATATGGTGATGGTATGGCGTGCACCTAAACCAGGACAAGTAAAAGTAACGGGAACGATTAGTAAACAACACGTAGGGTTAGAAAATGGAGTAAAATTTTCAATTGAGCGATTGAATGCGTCAAATGAGATGGGAACAGCTAGTTTTATACTTGGTCCTAACTTAATGTTATCAACTAGTGAAACCCACAATCATACTTTAACTGTTGAAAAAGGAGATCTGTTGTTTTTTCGTACCCATACCAACCAAATTCCCCAAGAGGAATTAGGCGTTTCATGGAATCCAAAAGTTGAATATATTGGAGTAAATCCAGACCCGATACTTACATCTTCTAGACATACCTCTACTTATCGAGAAAGCTTTATTGTAGGGACCAACCAAGAGCATGTGTTTGATAAAAAAGGGAAATATCGCCTAGAATGGCCAAGTTTTGATATTCATGAACGAGACCGAATAACGATTCAGGTTTCTTACTTTAAAAAGGGGAGTACTGCTGGCGGAAATTTACCTATTATTGGTAATAATGTATTGATTTATAATAAGGCTAGTGGTATCAACAATACCACAACGATGACCTCTCCCAATCAAGTTTTAGATATGAGTTCAATTACTTCTGTACCTAGTAGTTTTCACTACATAAAGGTAGAAGTACAAAGTGATTCTGAAATTAATTGGAAAGCAATTGATAATGTGTTTAAACCCAAATTAGTTTCATTAGATTCTAGTAACCCTGATATCTATTTAATCCCTTATTATACCAATTACAGTAAAGTGCACACTAGTAATACTCCTTTGCAATATATAGCAACAGGACCTCGTGTTACAGTAACAATTAATAATAACTTTTCTATTCCTGGTTGTACAAGCGCAGTATGTGAAAATCGCTATATTTATTTAGTTGCTCGCTATGATACGGGACAGATTATGTCGTTGGTTAGTAATAGCAATCCAAATGAATTTAGAGGTTATGTAAAGTTTCGTTATAAGTTTAATGCAGCTGGAGTTATTGTTCAAAAACAACGTTTGAATGCAAATTATATTTATGAGAATTTAGATAATTCTTATTCGTTTACGTTAAGTCCCAGTATTGGAGAAAAATATTTCTTTGAATATTATACCACAGAGCATGAAATAGGTAAATTATTAGATGATTACCAAGGGTATAGTGGATCAAATCCACCCCCATTTTTAATTAAAGCTACCTCGAGTGGAAATCCTTCTACCTACATGGCAGGTGTTGACACGAATGGAAAAGTAAAAGCAAATATTTATACTTCGGAATCAACGATAGCGTGGGGACCCATGTTTAGAAATTGGGGACAGTTTGCATACAAGGGGGCTGATGTTGGACAAGCGTATCAACCTATTGTAGGCAAAAATATTCAATTTTTTAATAATACCTCTAATACAACAAGTTCGGGAGCAACGGCTCAAGATGTTCTAAATGATCCAAATCTTACGTTAGATCAGGCAGAGTTGGAGATGGATGAGATTCAAGATTTAGGAGGTAATATGTCAGAATATTTTGCTATGCTGTTACCTAATAAACAGTTGAATCGTTGGGAAAGCCACGAGCATTTGTATGTTTCATCTTCGATCATAAGCCCTTATACTCGATTTTTGACTGATGATATTCCCGATTTACGCCCTCCTACGGTACCAGTGGGTAACTTTGGAGCAGTAGGAATTAATAAATACTCCTATTTTAAAAATAATACAACAAATAAGTCACTAGGCTTTTTAGGATTGAGTTTTGGACGTGCAAAGACAGATGGATCAAGTGAGCTGTTGAATGAATTTATGGATATTAATGGTGATGGATTTCCAGATATTATCGGTGAACGCATCCAAATAACAGCCAAGCGAGGAGGGCTGTCAAGTCGCATTGTACAAGCTGATTTTACTGTTAGGAGTTCTATTAGTGGTTCAGGTACTTTAGCAGGAGGTGGAAATGCAGGTATGTCAGGAAGTCCAAAATTGGGTGATAGGGCAACTAGAGCAGCAAACTTTATGGCTAATTTGAATACAAAAATTGGAAATCAAGCCAGTGGAGCACTTAATGGGAGTAAGTTTACAACAAACAATACTGCTAATCGCTTTTATGTAGATATAAATGGCGATGGATTGATTGATATTGTTCAAAGTAATGGAAAAGTGTTGCTAAATTATGGAGGAGTTTTTAGAGAAAGTACAATCTGGCAAAGCTTACCGCTACAAAAGAGTAAAAGCGAAACTATCGGAGGTAGCGGTAATGGAGCGTCAAGTTTAGGTTTTTCGAGTCAATCAAACCTAGATATATCTGCTGGATTGAGTATTTCTTCAAGTACATCCAAAGATGAGATAACTTACCTGGATTTAAATGGTGATGGATTGCCAGAAAAAATTCAAAGTGGAAAATATTATATCAATACAGGTATAGGATTTGAAACTACTGGATATAATTTACCAGGAAGTCAAACTCAAAAATCGATCGAAGCTGGACTAAATGGTAATGTAACTGTCTGTGTCTATTTTCCCCTACCTTTTATTTTAACCGGACCTAAATTCTGTGCTTCTGTTGGGGCAGCAACAGGGCGAAATGTTTCAAGCGAAGAAAGTCGCTATATGGATTTTGACGGTGATGGATTTGTTGACTATGTTACCTCTACTAAAAATGAGAGTATTACGGTTTATAAATCGCGTATTAAACGCACCAATTTATTGAAAGCGGTTACCCAAACAACAGGAGCAAAGATCGAGTTAGACTACGATATCGTTAATCCTATTGACCAGTCGCCGATTGGATCAACCTATAAAATGCCGTATAAGAAATGGGCACTAACTAAGGTAGCCGTTTACGATGGTTTTGAAGGTGATGGACAAAATACAACCCGATATGCGTATGAGTATTTTAATGGGTATAAGGATCGAAAAGAACGAAACTTTTTTGGTTTTGGAAAAACCCAAGCGCACCTTTTAAATACGGATGGGGTTCCCTTTCGCACGGAAGTAACAGAGTATCTTCTGAATGGAATGAATGATTATGAATTATACCAACCAGGTACGAGTTCGGGATTAAAACAGTATCTCTATAAAAAAGGATTACCCAAAAAGACCTATACCTTAGACAAGAGAAAAAGACTGTTAACGGAAACAACGTTTGATTATAAGTTTTACGATACTCGCTTGTTAACGGCTGATGTGAATACTGCGACTACTTCTTCAGCAGAAGTGGGTACATTTACGGAGAAATTATCCGTTTTGCCATTAGTAACAAGTATGCTGACTAAAAACTGGACCTATCAAGAGGAAACAGGAACAACAGCTCTAATGAATCAAACGCAACAAAAGTTTGAGTTGTATGATAAAATGGGGAATGTCAAAAAATATGTGGATGTTGATCGTGGGGTAACGATGGATATCACCTATAATTTGGGCATTAGAACGCTACCTATTAGTCATAAGGTAAGTTTAACAGTTGGTGGACAGCAATTGCGATTAACAAATGCCAGCGTAACAACAAATGGGGTACAGTATAGCGAGGTTAAAAAATATTCTTCTTCTTCAACATTTAGTTCAATTAAGTATGAATATGATCTTTTTGGTAATTTGACGAAGAAAACACTACCAGGTGGGTTTGTATATAAATATAACTATAGTTTAACAAGTACTACTGGTACAAGTGCAAATGAAGCAAATTATTTTAGAATTTATCCAGGTGTTATTACAGATCCTTTTGGAAATATAACAACAGTTTATCATAGTGCTTTTGGGCAACCTGTTCTTGTAAGGGATGTTTATGGAGAAGAAATGCGTTATAAATACGATCCTTTTAATCGTCTATTAGAAGCGAAAGGTCCTTATGAAACAGATTGGACCATCAAAAACACCTATGTAAGCAATCGCAAGGCTATTACACAGCATAATTTAGGTAATGGAAATATATTGCATACGAGCATGTTAACGGATGGTTTAGGACGTCTGATTCAAGTGAAAAAACAATTAGCAAATGACGAAGGTTATCTCGGTTGCGGTGGACGAACACCTGCACTTCGCTTGGCGGTATCAGGTAGAACAAAATACGATGAATTTGGACGTGTGGTAGAAAACTATCTGTCTGAAGAGGAGTTGTATTGCGATCCACTTCGACCACAACAAACCTTAGCGTCGATTTTAACAACATATTATCAAACAACGGATTTAGAGGAACGCAAAATTATGACCACGTATGATGATCAAGATCGCGTTTTGGATCAAAAAGTGTTTGGTACTGATGCTACAACTAAAACAAGTTATGGCTTTACAGGAGATCTAATGACGCAAAAAGTGGTGTTACCTCAAGGAAATACGACAATTAGTTATTTTAATAAATTAGGACAAAAAACAAAAACAGAACAAGTAAGCGGTATTGAGCGTCTTGCAACACAATTTATCTATGACCCTTTGGGACAAGTGAAACAAGTGACTAATGCAATGAATCACTTTACCAAATACGAGTACGATTTATTGGGAAGAGTAACGAAAAAGGATGCTTCAGCTTCAGGTGTTACTCTATTTACGTATGACGATTTAGGGCAGATTACACAAAAGAAAGATGCCAATAATCGCATCGTCAATTATCGATATAGTTTTAATCGATTAGTTGAGATCATTGGACAAGACATCAATGCTACCTTTAGGTATGAACGAGGTGGACGTCTTGAACTAATGATTGACGGAACAGGAAACCATGCATTCAAGTATGGGAAATTGGGAGAAGTTGTTGAAGAGAGTAAGTACATTCCGGATCAACGTGGAGTTGATCATTATTTCAAAACAAAATACAAATACGATTCTTGGGGACGACTGTTGGAAATGGTGTATCCCGATCGAGAAAAAGTGTTTTACCACTATAACAGTGTGGGACAGTTAGTTCGCATTGTCAATGATAGTAATCAAGAATATTTAAGTGAGGTGAAATACAATCATTTTGATCAACCTTATTATATGAGATACGGAAATAGGGTAGAATTAAAGCAAGAATTTGATTATGTTGAACGCTTGCGTGTCGCTCAGTTGTCATCGCCTTCTTTAAGTAGTCTAAGTGTTGTTGCACGTAATGTTTATGGATATGATAAGAACAATAATGTCACTTCGATGTACAATAATTATAGTCAACATGATCGAATAAAAGTAGGAGGAACGTATCAGAAAGTTTATACCTATGATAAGTTTAATCGATTAGCTAAAGCAGTAGGTAAATGGGATGGTTTGGTAGAGGAACACCAGTATAATTTGACTATGAAATACAATAAGGACCATTCTATTGCTCAAAAGATGCAGGCACATAGTGTATATGATAAAAACACGCACCAAACAAATTCTACAGAAAATGCCTTAAGTAGAGATTACACGTATGATAATGCTTTACCTCAAGTAAAACGTATTGTGGGAAGAGATACTTCAGGGGGAAGAATTGGTCAATCTTTTGAATATGAGCCTGGTGGAAATTTATTGACAATTACTTCAAATGGTAATATTAGAAATGTATTGACCTATACTAGTCGAAAATTTCAATGGGATGCAAATAATAATATCACATTAATTGACGATGATGGACGAGTTCAAAATCGTTATCTCTATGACGGAAAAGGTGAACGCGTAAGAAAAATTATTAGCAGTAATAGTGGTCTAAGTATTAACGGAGGAGTTAATGCTGTAGGGACTTATGGAACAAATGAAATTATATATCCAAGTGGCTATCTTGTTTATACAGATAACATGTATACTAAACATTACTATGCAAACTCGAAACGTATCGCCTCTCGTATTGGTAAATCAGATGATGTAGGAGGATTTAGAGCAGAAAATTACAATACTGTCAATGTATCTCCACATATGAGTCCAGCTGGGCGAATGAGTACTATGGGAGTAAATGAACCGCTTGGAATAAATGAGACCGGAGTTACCGATACTTCCCAAATGTCAGAGGCTATTTGTAAAAATCAAGTAGAATTTTTACTAAATTCGCTTTATAATACACCAGAAAAACTCTATTGTAGACAACAAATATTGAGTATTGTTGATAAAAGTAAGACATTAGGATCTAGGTGTATTCAAAGAGATGTTAATGGAAATTGTATGGTCTTCGAACTATACGTTACAGGTACAAATTATTGCAAGGCATTAGAACAAATTAATGCTCAAGGATGTGTTCAATTAACTGAAGACGGTTTGGTAATTGATCCTGAAACAGGTTATGTCTATGATCCATTGACAGGAATACCGCTCGATCCTATTACAAGAGAGCCCATAGATTTAGGGAATGTTACAGGTCCGATTAATCGTTTGGAATTGGATTGTTACAATAACTTTCTTGAATTTATCGAGTATTATTATGATAGGGAGGAGAAACCACCAGGTTATGACTTGTTGTTGCAATACTATTACTGTATGACTTGTAGATTGTTAGGTTGTAAAGAATGTTATAGTTTACCAGGCATTCGACTGCCAGGAACTGAAGGAGAAGTAATAGAAGATTGGATCTTAGGTGAATCTGGATTTTATATCAATTTCTGTGAATTAGTCATTCCACCAATTGTTAGGGAAGATCCAGAAACACCAGAAGAACCTGTGTTTCCTCCTGTTGTATTACCACCGGCTATTGGAGATACGTGGACTGATAACCCACCACCAGGTACAAACCCACCACTAACAGTAGATCCAGGGGATGTAGTAACTCCTATTTGGTGGTACCATAGTGATCATTTGGGCAGTACTTCGTATATTACAGACTTAAAAGGTAAACCTGTTCAATATATTGAATACTTACCGTTTGGGGAGGTGATGGTGGAACAAAGCACCAACAATATTTTGGAGAATGTGTACAAGTTCAACGGAAAAGAAATTGATCCTCAAACAGGGTATTACTACTATGGAGCAAGGTATTATGATCCGGGAACAAGTATATTTTTGAGTGTGGACCCGTTGGCGGAGAAATATCCGAATATAAATCCTTATACGTATGTTGCTAATAATCCTATTAATGCAATTGATCCTGATGGGAGAAAGATTATATATGTGATTCGAGGTAATAAGGGGAACGATCAAGTGTTTACTTATAGAAATGGAGCATTTTATGATAGCAAGAACAAGATATTTACACCAGATGCAAAAAAACAATCAACGATGTATAGAGCACTACAAGGGTTTAAAGAAGTCTTACGTTCAAAAGATAAAACCTTAATTGCTCAGTTTAGATATATTGAACAGAATAAATCAAATAATTATATCGAACAAGGGAAGGATAATTCCGTTGAGAGTTTAGATGGTTTATCTGCTATAGGTTTTTCTTCAGATACGAGAACAACATTTAATTTTGATGTAACAAAAAAAACTGCTTTTGAAATTATAGCGCATGAATTTCGACATATTTTAGATCATAATATAGGAAATATGCGCGATAATAAGCGCGATAATACAGCAGATGATCCTTCTGAAATACGAGCAGTTTATAATGAAAATTTGGCGAATGAAGTAATAGGAAATGAGCCTCGTACTACTTATGGTAAAGACACGATAGATCCAGAACTTTTAAAGAATCCACCAAATAATAAACAAATTTATAATGAGGATAAAAAATAATATAATAGTTCTCAGTATTTCAGTAATATTAAATTCTTGTATTGGTACTGAAACAAAACAAAACAATGCAGCATTTGTAAATGTATTGTGTCAAAATAATAAAGTTGAAAGTACCAAAAGTAGTCAAGAAGCTTTTATAATCTTAGTTAGATGTAATGATGATATTTTTTTGACAAGACTAAATTTATTGAATTTAACATATGAAAAATATTATAAAAAGGAGTTTTTATATTGCCAATATATTGCCAATGTAATCAAAGAAAAAAACTTTATAAGTAAAGAATTATTAGAAGATATTTCTTTTGGAAATAAGTTTTCATTGGACTTGCTGGTGGAAAGCGAGTATAAATTAAATGGTTTAGAATATTTAAAAAATAAATATTTTGAAAGTAATATATGGAGAAATAGTAACGAGATTTATTTAAAGACAGGTTTAGAAGAAAACACTCAATTTACAGTGTTGTATTTATGTTTTATAAATAATTATTTTATTGTTTTTGATGGGGATGGTTTTATTGCTAGTAATACGATTCAAAACTTAGAAATATGAAAAAAAAAATATTTGGAATACTTCTTATAGCTTCATTGCTTTTTTTGACGTGGTTGATTAACGATAAATGGTCAATCAACAATAGTGCGAAAAATAATTTATTTTTAAATGAAATATGTAAAAACACGGATTTTTCTACGGTTAATAGATATGAGTCTCTTATAATAATAGTAATGAAGAAAGATTATTTGTATCTGTGTAAATTAAGACAGATTTATTCTGTCTATGAAAGAGACTATGCGAGAAAAATTTCATATTGTGATTTTCTATATCAAGTACAATACGATGATCTTCTACCTAATTTTTTAATTAATGAAATATCATTTAATCAAAGAGTCAAGATTGATTTAAATATTAAACAGGAATATAATGAAAATGGATTAGATTTTATTAAAAGAAAATATTGTGTTGAAATTAAGAAAGACAAGGAGTATATCTTGAATCAAAAAATGCAGTTTAATGAAAGTAGGATTTTTACTTTAATGTATTATTTTTTTTGCAATGGTTTTTATAATAGTATTGGTTCTCAAGATGGTGAAGTTCTGTTTTTTAAAATAAAATAAGTATGAATAAAAATTAGGATTTAATTTACTGTTTATATGATCGTACCGACTTAACTTCGTTCAATCCCGATCGCATGTACTTGCACCTTAAATCCCGATCGCGCGGATTTAACTTCGTTCAATTCGGTTAAAGTCTCGGGTGCAGTCCGTGTGCCTAAATTATAAAAGATCAAAAACCCACTGTCTTTAGTGGGTTTTGTTTTATAAAACAGCTTGTAATTTTCTTTAGTTGTTCTTTTCCAACCAAATAAACCTTATTTTTATATGGACAGTTGGTCTTGTAAATCCAAGGTTGAGTTCGCGCGAGCAAAAGAAGGAGTAGATGTGGTTGAGTGTGGACCCATTGGCGGAGAAGATGCCAAGTTGGAATCCTTATGCGTATACGTTTAATAATCCAATTCGTTTTACAGATCCAACGGGAATGATAGGAGAGGATGTGATAACTACAGTATCGAATACGAGGGGGGATTCACATTACAGGCAAAGAGATGTGAATATGAGTATTACGTTAACAATCGTTAATTCGGAAAATGTAGATTTGTCTACAACGATGTTTAACAAATCGAGTGGAACAGTTGTACTTTCTTCATTATCTGGAAATGCACAAATGCATCATACAGGAATTGATATGATGATTTCAGATAATTTGTTAGTATCAGTTAACTATCAAGTTGTAAATTCATTAAATGATGTTAGAGAAAATGATCATGTTATGATGTTGGTTGGAAGTATCCCCAAGGCTAATGGAAGTAATCTAGATCGAGAGGGGTTAGGTCAATTGGGAGGAAGAATAAGCGCAGTTGAGATAGGAACTATAAAAAAAGGGACATTTAATGAAGTATCAACACATGAAATAGGGCATAATTTAGGTCTTGAACACAGGAAAGGTGGATTGATGAATGAAACTGTTAATGGTTCGTTGAGGACTGATTTTAAAGAGCGTGGAAAAATTATCGGAGGTTCATATGGACCATTAGGAGCCAAAGATGGGAATGGAGTATATAAACAATCTATTCTATCCAAAGACAACTATAAAGAGAATATAAAAAAACAGGTTAATAGTTTTATAGATTCAAACAAAATAAATTAAAATGAATATAATAAATAAAGGATTTTTCTGTATATCTGTATTATTGTTGCTGTTTTCTTGTGAATCAAAAAAAATAGTAAGGATTGATTTTCATTATTATACGGCTGATATACCTGAGAGTTGGAATGAAATTTATATTGAGAGTATAGATTCTCAAGTTAATGCTTTGCTAACTGCAAATGGTGATACAGTATATTTTGATTTTGGAAGATACTCACAAAATTTTGATGAAACTATTAAAGTTTTTAGTAATGAACAGATCAAGAAGTATGATTCTTTAGGGATGAGTTTAGAAGGCTTGTATTTTTCAAATACTCCTGAAGTAGATCAAATGCAAGGAGTTTTTTTAGATAGTTATTATTATTATTATGATACTATTAATAATACTATAGCAAAAATAAAAATCCCTAAAAGATTAAATAAAGGAGGGGAAGTAGGCGCTTATTTTCAAACATTAGGAGAAAATAGTTTAACTATTGTTGCTAAAGATTTGACTGTTGATGAGCAGTTTGATTTAATTAAAGTTTTTGAAAGTATTAGATTTAAATGATTTTATTCATAAAAAGTACTTACTCCGCGACCCCGATCGCGCGGATTTAACTTCGTTCAGTTCGGCTGAAGCCTCGGGTGCAATCCGTGCGCATAAATAAAACGAAAAAAACCGTTAGTCGAAAGATTAGCGGGTTTTGTTTATAAAATAGCCTGTAATCTTCTTAAGTAGGTATTTTCCAACCAAATAAACCTTATTTTTATAGGGGCAGTTGGTTTTGTAAAGCCAAGGTTGAGTTCGCGCGAGCAAAAGAAGGAGTAGATGTGGTTGAGTGTGGACCCGTTGGCGGAGAAATATCCGAATATAAATCCTTATACGTATGTGGCTAATAATCCTATTAATGCAATTGATCCTGATGGAAGAGAGATAGTAATAGTGCATAGAAATTCGTCACTAAAATATGAAAATGGAAAGTTGTACAATGAGAATGGCTCTAGGTATACAGGGAGAGTGAGCGGGTTTTTACAGAAAACACTTAATGCATTAGGAAAAATATCTCAAAGTGGCGAAGGTTTAAATATGATAACAACTCTCGAATCATCAAATAATACTTTTAAAATAAAGGAGGGTAGTAGTCAATTTAATGAGTCAAATAGATATAAAGCTTATGCAAATCAAATAGAAACAGATCCCCAACAAAGTAGAGTAAAAGATTTGGGATTAGATCTTGATGGAGGATCTGGTGGAGTTATTCAATGGAATACTTCGGGTATTCCTATACAAACAAAAGATGGGATGAAACGAGATGCTGTTATTGATTTGGCACATGAAATGTTTCATGCGTTAGATGCAAATAATGGTATGCTAGATGATAGAAGAGAATCTGGAGTTAAACGCAGTGAATGGCAAGCCACGTATAGAGAAAATATCCTAAGAAAAGAATTAGGTAAGCCTTTAAGAACTAATTATAGACACAGCATTGATGAAAATGGTATTAAAAGAGGTATAGAGCCTTCTATGTTAGATTCTTCAAATAAAAATGTAAAACCAGTCTGGTATTAGTGGTTATGAAAAAAGTAATTTTATTTTTGTTTTTTTTATTCTTTTCTTGTAATTCGAATAAAGGATTTGTAGATGTAAAGTATAAAGGATATTTTAAAATGATGTCAAATAAAGAATACATTTATAGATATTCTTTGAATAAAGGATTTGTTATTAGAGAAACTCAAGGTGATGAATGGCGGCAAATAGAATATATTTATGACGATAATTCAATATTTTACATTAGTAATGAAGATGATAATATGTCCCTTAATTACGAAAATATTAAATCAACTAAAGAGATCTCTGATCAAGCATCAATAGCTTTTTTTGAGAAAGATACAATTACACTCTACGGAGTAGATAATGATGGTAAATTTTGGAAAAATAAATATGATGGAGAAATAAACATAGGTTATTTAAATGCCTCTGATGATCGAAAAGAAGAATTTGAAAAGGTTATTTCTACTTTGATTCGTTATTCTTATTAAATTTATCCCCCACACCCGACCCCGATGGCGCGGATTTGCACCTTAAATCCGCATATAAATTATAAAAACAACTCCGATCGCGCGGACTTGCAGTCCGTGCGTCTAATTATAAAAGAAGAAAAACCCCGATCGCACGGATTTAACTTCGTTCAATTCGGCTGAAGCCTCGGGTGCAGTTCGTGCGCATAAATAAAAAACGAAAAACTCGTTAGTCGAAAGATTAACGGGTTTTGCTTTATAAAATAGCTTGAATTTTTCTTTAGTTTTTCTTTTCCAACCAAATAAACCTTATTTTTATATGGACAGTTGGTTTTGTAAATCCAAGGTTGCACAACGCGAGCAAAAGAAGGAGTAGATGTGGTTGAATGTGGATCAGTTGGCGGAGAAGTATCCAGGAATTAATCCTTATGTATTTGTAGCAAATAATCCAATTATGTTTATAGATGATGATGGTAGAGATTATCGTGTTTTTTTTAATTCAGCAACAAAAACAGTTACAATTAAAGCAACGTATTATGCTTTAGGAAAAGATATGGAATCTGCACAAAAGGCAATTGAGTATTGGAATAATCAAAGTGGACAGTTCAGTTATATTGTAGGCAAAAAAGAAAATTCTGTGAGTTATACTGTGAATTTTGAACTTTCCGCTATTGAAGTAGATGTTGATCCACAATTAGGAGAAAGAGGATCTTTAAATAATGCACTTAAACAAGATTCTTCAGGAGGGGCTAATTTGTATACCGTTGATAATACAGGCTTAGATCCAAATACCAACGGAACAACAATAGGAGGAAATTACATAAAGGTTAAAGATACACAAGCTGATGCAGATACAGGAAGTCATGAAGTTGGACATAGTTTAGGTTTAAAACATAATAGAAAAGGTTTAATGACTCCTGCTTCGATAGATTCAAGTAGATCTTCCAATATAAATTCTAATGATATTTCAGATATGATTCAATATCCTGCTAAAGGTAAAGTTAATTCGGAAAGAAATAGTGAAGGAAATATTATGAGGGCAGGTAGAGGAACAATCAATAATGATACAAACTTTAGAATGAAAGATATTAAAAATGGTAAAGCACAATAATATATGAGAAAATTTATTTTACTATTGATCTCTTTATATCTTTTTGTTTCATGTAAAAGCATAAAAGATAAAGTTGATTTTGATTATGTTGGAGAATCAAATTATGAAAATTTCTATTTGGTAGATACTATTAAGATAGTAAAACCTATTTTAATTAGTTCTAAAAAATTTGGTGGGAAATACATCGTTTCTGAACAAACATTAGAAAAATATGATGAAACAATTAAATTTTTTAATAGATCAGACGTTTTTATTTATGGTGATGATCTGTATCGAATTCTACCTTTAAAAAGGTATAAAGATTTTAAGTATCCGAAATATGAAGACTGTGATAAATTTGAATTTAGTTATTTAATCAATAATGAATTGTCCGTCTATAAATTAAAGACTGAATCCGATTTATTTTTATTGGGATTGATTAATTCAAATTATTATTATCAGAAACACAATGGTTTTCATAACAATATTACTAACTATTTAGAGACAGACTATAAAAGAGTCTATTATAAAATTGTTTTCCCTTATTGTAAGTAGAAAATAAACACTTCCCGAAACCCCCGATCGCGCGGATTTAACTTCGTTCAATTCGGCTAAAGCCACGAGTAAAGTCCGTGTGTCTAAATTATAAAAAACTAAAACCCGCTGTCTTTCGATTAGCGGGTTTTGTTTTTATAAAATAGCATTTACTTTTCTTTAGTTGTTCTTTTCCAACCAAATAAACCTTATTTTTATATGGAAGTTGGTCTTGTAAATCCAAGGTTGAGTTCGCGCGAGCAAAAGAAGGAGTAGATGTGGTTGAGTGTGGACCCGTTGGCGGAACAATTCCCTGGATGGAATCCGTACCATTATGTACATAATAACCCGATTAATTTAGTTGATCCTACGGGGATGAGTGCAGAAATGTTAGATGGGCCAGGTGATGAATTTAAAAGTAGAGATTCAGCAGCTAATGATTTTGGAGAGTATTATAATGGAACGTCTATAATTAAGAATAAAGAGATTTCTTCAACTATTTATTCATATGAAAGAGAAGGTGAAACTTATTATAGTTATAGTGATGGATATATTGGAAAAGAAGCAAAGACAAAAACAGGAGGAAATGGAAATCCAGAAGGAACTACAAAAGAAGCTTTGATTCATACCCATGGAGGGTATGATAAATATTATAAAAATAATGAGTTTTCAAATAAAGATAAATGGAATGCATATGATGATAAGGTTGACTCATATGTAGCAACACCAGACGGATCATTATTAAAATATGACTATAAAACTACAGAAGTAAGTGTTATCAGTACTAGTTTACAAAGTGATCCTAAAGATCCTATGAGAAAAAATAACAATCAGCCAAAGTTAGACCTAAACAGTAGAACTGAGATAGCTACCCAAAGGAAGGAAATGCGTAAAAATAGTTTTCAGTATTTTGGTTTTTAATCTAAATAAATTATGATGAAAAATAGTGTGTTAATAGTATTGGTTTTACTAATATTTGCATGTAATAAGACTATGCAGACTTCAAATGATCATGATACTAGAGATACTTTGAGGATTTTTGAAGTGACTGAAATACCTTTAGATTATGATAATTTTGATGGAATTGATAAGACCGAGGGATATGTTCCTAATGCAGATATAGCTGTTCAAATTGCAGAGTCAATTCTTTTTAATATTTATAAAAAGGAATTAATTATTGAGCAACGACCATATAATGTGTTTTTTAAAAATAATTCTGTTTGGTGTGTAGAAGGCAATTTGTCTAAAGAAATGGACGGAGGGGTTTTTTATATTGAAATACGTAAAAGTGACGGAGCCATTTTGAAAGTTCTACATACTAAATGACAAATAACGAACACGATTACACGGATTTAACTTCAAGCCCTTCGACTGAAGCCTCTGGTGCAGTCCGTGCGTATAAATTATAGAATACAAAACCCGTTAGTCGAAAGATCAGCGGGTTTTGTATTATAAAATAGGTTGTAATTTTCTTAAGTAGGTATTTTCCAAACAAATAAACCTTATTTTTATATAGACAGTTGGTTTTGTAAAACCAAGGTTGAGTTCGCGCGAGCAAAAGAAGGAGTAGATGTGGTTGAGTGTGGATCCGTTAGCGGAAGAGTTCCCAGGATGGACACCGTATCATTATGTACACAATAACCCGATTAATTTGATTGATCCTACGGGGATGAGTGCAGTTGATGGAGATTATTATGATAAACAAGGGAATTGGTTGTTTAATGATGGAATAGATGATAATAAAGTTTATGAGGTAAGTCCGATGCCCGGAATTGCACCTGGAATCGATGGATCGGGAGCAAATAAAATTGAATATAAAGGACAAGTTGAAGATGTGTTTGTTACAGGAGATGCAGCTACTGACAATAAGATTCAAAGTTTGCACCCTGCTATTAGAATGAAAGCAACTAATTTTATGAAAGAAGCGAATAGTGAATCTAAAAATACATTGATACGTATTGCTCAGGGAATAAGAACCTTTGATGAACAAAATGATTTATATGCTAAAGGGAGAACAACAGAAGGATCGAAAGTTACTAATGCTAAAGGAGGATATAGTAATCATAATTTTGGATTAGCTTTTGATATAGTTGGAATTACTAATGGTAAAGTAGATTATGATTTAGACTGGAATAGTTTGTCTACGATGGGAAAATCACATGGTTTTGAGTGGGGAGGAGACTGGAAAAAATTTAAAGACAAGCCTCACTTTCAGAATATGTTTGGAAATTCAATACAATCTTTGAGAAATAAGTATAATTCAGGAAACAGAGAAAATGGATATGTTAAATTTTAAAATTATATGAAAGATAGTCTCTTATTAAGTTTTGTAATTTTATTTTTATTAGGATGTGGAAAATTAAACGATAAGCGAAACGTAAAAATACAAACAGAAAAGAATGGAATAGATACTTTAAATGTTGTCCAACAGATAGAAAAGTATAAAGTAATAGTAGAAGCTTCAAAAATGCAATTGAATAACTTTCAACGCGATGTGTATGAGTCTTCAGAAGGAGGCGTTGCAAAAGCTTATTACAAAGGAGAGGATACATTAAAAAAAGAAATCGTTTATTATGGGGAAGGAGGAAAGAAAACAGTTGATATCTATCAAAAGGATGGAAAATTTATTTTAATAGAGGATAAAGATATAGTTTACAAAGACCCAATATATGTAAATAGCGATGTTAAAGTTAGTGATAGTACGTTGAATGTTTTTTATTTAGATAGTAAACAAAAATTGATTTTTTGGCTTAAAAACGGCAAAAAAGTTCCAACATCAAAATATAAAATAAAAGAAGAAGAAATACCTTTAGATTATGATTAACGAAAGTGAATTATAGTTTTTAAACATCCGATCGCGTGGATTTAACCTCGTTCAATTCGGCTGAAGCCTCGGGTGCAGTCCGTGCGCATAAATTATAGAATACGAAACCCGTTAGTCTTTTGATCAGCGGGTTTTGTAATTTATAAAATAGCTTGTAATTTTCTTTAGTCGTTCTTTTTCAACCAAATAAACCTTACTTTTATATGGACAGTTGGTTTTGTAAATCCAAGGTTGAGTTCGCGCGAGCAAAAGAAGGAGTAAATGTGGTTGAGTGTGGATCCGTTGGCGGAAGAGTTCCCAGGATGGACACCGTATCATTATGTACACAATAACCCGATTAATTTAGTGGATCCTACGGGGATGGTTGCACAAAATCCAGGAGAAGGAGATCCTCAAAAACAACCACAACAAAAACCGCAGAAAGTATTAAATGTAAAAATATACGGAGTAGATAAAAGTATATATTATTATGGAAAACCATGGAACCTAGGTACAGGAGGCTTCAATTTTTATAGTGAAACAGGAACACGTGGGGATTTATCCTTATTACAAGGAAACTCAGGAGAAGGAGAATCAATTGATGTAGATTTCGCATTTAGTTTAGCAAGTTATTCAACAGGTTATGCTAGTGGAAGTACATATAAAACAATGAAAGAAGGTGCTGAATTTATTAAAAATCTACTAGAATTGGTTACTAAAGGGAAAGATATAAAAGATAAAGTTGCGAAGGCTATTGGATCGGATACACCTAAAACAGAGATAATCCAAAGTGATTTAGTTACAATTAAAACTCGAAAGTTTGAAACAGTTTATCCTGATTGGTATACCGATGGATACATAAAGGGTAAAGATGTAGATACAACAGTAGTAAGAGGAAAAGAAAACTCAGTACGAAATTGGGCGAAATTAGATTCAGTCTTTAAGACAAATAGTCTTGAGAGTTATAAAAATAGCTTTAAAAACAAAGAATAATGATAAAAAATAATTTTATTGGTTTATTTGGTGTATTATGTATATTTCTAATGCTTTTTTCGTGTGGAAAAAATACAAAAAAAAGTAATATTATAAAAAATAACAAACAGAGTTCATTAACGTTAGAAATAGAATATAATATAGAATTTCCTGATACAGTTCATATAAATAAAGCTTATAGTGGAAGTATCAGTTACACAAGTATTTTCGATACTATAACCACGGATTTTGGAAATGAAGAAAAGTATAGGTATGTTATATTTAGAAGTTTAGTATCTGATAGTATTGATTATGATGTTGCTTATTTGAGTACAATTGTGAAAGATACTTTTGGAGCAGTTACAAACAAAATTATTCCACTGAAAGATATCAGTTTTCATAAAAAAGGGATCTTTTATATTGATGGAATCATAGAGGATACAGCTATTATTAATTTGCATAAAAAAAATGAAAAAGGTGAAGATTTAGAAAGATGGTTAATAAAAGAATTTAGAGCTACAAAAAAAGTAGTTGTAATTGACAAAGAATAAACCCCGATGGCGCGGATTTGCACCTTAAACCCGATCGCGCGGATTTAACTTCGTTCAATTCGGCTAAAGCCTTAGGCTTAGGATGAGTTTGAAGAGGAGAGTATTTATGAAATGTAGAAGGCACAGACTGCAACTATAAATCAACATTATTGGAA
Organism: Myroides sp. WP-1; assembly: GCF_014145635.1. GTDB lineage: Bacteria > Bacteroidota > Bacteroidia > Flavobacteriales > Flavobacteriaceae > Flavobacterium. The sequence goes on along the minus strand of NZ_JACHTC010000021.1, from coordinate 17,064 downwards.
TTAAATGACGAAACCCTTGTATTTTAAATCTCATACAGCAAATTTTAAGTATTTTTGTTAATTACAGACAAGTGAACAACATCTTTTGTCTTTTAAAAAATAAACTATGTTTGATTTTCGGTTAAAGGTTTTTTATACAGTAGCAAAAAGGGAGAGCTTTACAAAAGCAGCCAAAGAGCTATTGATTTCCCAACCCGCTGTATCTAAACATATACGAGAGATCGAATCTCACTATCAGACTAAGCTGTTTGTACGCGATGGAATTACAATTCGCTTAACCGAATCCGGACAACTGCTATATACCTATGCAGAAGATATTTTTTCTACCTATCGCAATTTAGAGTTCGATATGCAGGCGCTAAATGCAAAAATGGGAGGCAATTTGCGCATAGGAGCAAGTACTACTGTGTCTCAATATGTTTTACCCCCACTTTTAGCCGAATTTAGAGGAAAAGTACACGATATACACCTCGACATCCTTTCCGAAAATTCAGCCGTAATCGAACAGTTATTGCTCAGTAAAACGATTGATGTCGGAATTGTAGAAGGATGCTCTAAAAACCCTCAAATTAAGTATATCGATTTCATTGATGACGAGATTGTCCTAGTATGTCGTGCTGAGAATCCGAAGTTTAAAACAGGATTGATTGAACCACACGAATTGAAAGATTATTCCTTTTTGTTAAGAGAAACCGGATCAGGTACCCTAGATGTCATCGAGAGCAATTTGAATCAAGTGGGAATCTCGCTCAATCAATTGCGTAATGAAATGAATTTTTCAAGCACAGAAAGTATTAAGATGTACTTGAAGCACTCCGATAGTTTTGCCTTTCTTTCGATTCACGCCATTCTCAAAGAATTGAAATATAATGAATTAGTTGTGGTGGACATCAACGGACTGGATATTCGTCGAAAATTTAGCATTGTACAACGACAAGGGCAGGAGAGTGCCTTGGTAGAATTGTTTATTCGATTTATTAAATCATATAACTTAAAGTTATAGCCGATAACTATTATGTATTTTTTTCGCCTACTGAGAAGATTGACCTTTGTAGAGTTGAAAATACATAAATTATGACAGTACAAAATAGCAATACAGCATTAGGTAGTAAAATTATATTAATTGGTTTAGCTATTTTGAGTTTATTTCCCTTCATCTCTTCCGCTACGGCTTTGGTTTTGGGAATTATATACGCTCAAATTTTCGAAAATCCTTACGGAAAGCAAACCAAAAAAGCTACGGGATTACTGCTGAAAGTAGCCGTAGTAGGTTTGGGATTTGGAATGAACGTTTACAGTGCATTAGCAGCGGGAAAAGATGGATTTGTCTTGACCATTTTTTCCATCTTTTTAACCCTTGTATTGGGCTTTGCATTGGGTAAAATCTTAAAAATAGACAAGAAAATATCCTATTTGATTTCTTCAGGAACTGCTATTTGTGGTGGAAGTGCCATTGCCGCTGTATCACCGGTGATTGATGCAGATGAAAAACAAATATCCGTAGCCTTGGGGATCGTTTTTGTTTTGAATTCCATCGCCTTAATTATTTTTCCACCGATAGGACATGCACTAGGTTTGAGTCAGGTTGATTTTGGACTTTGGTCAGCTATTGCTATTCACGACACTAGTTCCGTAGTAGGAGCAGCTGCAAAATACGGAGATGAAGCCTTAGAAGTCGCTACAACCGTAAAACTAGCTCGTGCTTTATGGGTAATTCCAGTTGCCTTTTTATCAACGATGCTTTTCAAAAACAAAGGATCAAAGGTGAAAATTCCCTATTTCATTGGGTTGTTTATCCTAGCCATGTTAGCTAATTCTTATATTCCTTTTATTCAGCCTTTAGGTCCTTATATTGTCGAATTATCTAAAGCTGCATTGACGTTAACCCTTTTTTTAATCGGAACCTCATTATCCTATAGAACCGTGAAAAATGTAGGCGCAAAACCCTTTATTGAAGGTGTGTTGTTGTGGGTGTTTATTTCGGTGAGTTCCCTGCTTTATATTTTGTATCTGTAGAGATGAACCGTTAACAGTTAACGGTTTGAACATCCCTAAATACAGTTGAGCATATTTTCTTTAAAACAACGAACAACGAACAGTTAACGAATCTACTTTTCTCTTTTTTTGTATAAAATTCCTATTTTTTGACTTCCTGCGAATACTTGTGAAATAAGAGTGAAAAAGTTGGAACGTCTTTTGAAAATCTCATACATATAGTAATTTAAATATTTATGTCATGAGAAAAATTAGTGTTTTATTGTGTTTAGGTCTTCTTTTTATACTAGGTTGTAGTAGAGAAGATGAAAAAGATCTACCTACTAAACAGGATCAACTTTCGGTAGATGCCTATCAGGTAAAGGTAAAAGAAATGCAGCGTATATTTTCAAACTATGGGTGGAGTGAGGATAGACAAGTTCCTTATGATTACAATGATCCCAGAAATAGAAGGGAAATTGAAAAATTGGATTTAAAAGAATTGGAAGATTTTTTGCGTGAATTTAGTTCAGATGAAGGGCTTAAAAATTTGGATGAGCAATTAAATCTAGAAAAATCAGCACAAGAGCCGAAAGAAAGCAATCCTTTAGGTAAGGTAGATTGGACAACAAAGGCAGTAAATTCTTATTCTGTTTCAGGTAGCCATAGTAGCTCAGTTATTGGATCTTCTACTTCTTTAGTCAACTTTTCAATTAAGGACAACGAAGTAATAACCTTCAGTAGTGCTAGTGCAACATATAACAATGCCAATGTGAGTTTCGTACAAGTTAACGGACATAATATTATACCTTTTTATCCCAACGCCAATCAAGATTATTACGATCATAAAGGAGGAATTAACGTAGATTGTAAAGTGAAAGCTTATGGTCAGACTGCTACTGCTACGATGTATGCTCGGTTTAATCGCAATGGCTCTGGAAGTGTTGAAAGTTTTAGAATCTAGTTTCTCTTCGTATAGGTACGTTATAGAACCTGAGTAGTTAAGATTGTAAAAGCATCAAGTAGTGTGTGATTTTTAAATTTAAATGATATGAAAAAGAACAGTGTCCTTTTGTGTTTAGGTCTTCTTTTTATACTAGGCTGTAGTAGAGAAGATGAAAAAGATCTACCTACTAAACAGGATCAACTTTCGGTAGATGCCTATCAGGTAAAGGTAAAAGAAATGCAGCGTATATTTTCAAACTATGGGTGGAGTGAGGATAGACAAGTTCCTTATGATTACAATGATCCCAAAAATAGAAGGGAAATTGAAAAATTGGATTTAAAAGAATTGGAAGATTTTTTGCGTGAATTTAGTTCAGATGAAGGATTGAAAAATAGTTATCGGTGATGAGTGATGAGTTATTGGTGATGAGTTAAGAGTTATGGAGCTAACAGCTCACTGATAACCATAAAAAAACGGCAATTTTTCAATTGCCGTTTTTTTATTTATACTTGAATAACACCTAAGTTGAATGGTTTTTCGATAGGCGCATGGTTCGCCGCTTCGATACCCATAGAAATCCATTTTCTAGTATCTAATGGATCGATGATGGCATCAGTCCAAATACGAGCAGCAGCATAATAAGGCGACACTTGTTTGTCGTATTTCGCTTTAATCTTATCGAATAATTTTTGTTCTTCTTCAGCCGATAATTCTTGTCCTTTTGCTTTTAAAGAAGAAGCTTCAATTTGCAACAATACCTTTGCTGCCTGAGCACCTCCCATTACAGCAAGTTCAGCACTTGGCCAAGCAAAGATTAAACGCGGATCATAAGCCTTTCCACACATCGCATAATTACCTGCTCCGTATGAGTTTCCTACAACTACCGTAAACTTCGGAACAACAGAGTTTGAAACGGCATTCACCATTTTTGCTCCATCTTTGATAATTCCTCCGTGTTCTGACTTAGACCCTACCATGAATCCAGTTACATCTTGTAAGAATACCAATGGAATTTTCTTTTGGTTACAGTTCGCAATAAAACGCGTTGCTTTATCGGCAGAATCTGAGTAAATCACCCCTCCAAATTGCATCTCACCTTTTTTCGTCTTCACTACTTTGCGTTGGTTTGCTACAATTCCTACTGCCCATCCATCAATACGAGCATACCCCGTGATTAAAGATTGACCATATCCCGCTTTGTATTCTTCAAATTCAGATTCATCAACGAGGCGTTTGATGATTTCCATCATATCATATTGTTCTGCACGTGATTTGGGTAAAATACCGTAAATCTCATTTGGATCTGCCACTGGTTTTTTCGCTGCAATTCGGTTGTAACCCGCTTTGTCAAAATCGCCAATCTTGTCCACAATATTTTTGATGGTATCTAAAGCGTCTTTATCGTCTTTTGCTTTGTAATCTGTAACACCTGAAATCTCACAATGAGTAGTTGCACCACCCAATGTTTCATTGTCGATACTTTCTCCGATAGCCGCCTTTACTAAGTAACTACCAGCTAAGAAAATACTACCCGTTTTATCAACGATTAGCGCCTCATCACTCATAATTGGTAAGTAAGCACCACCAGCAACACAACTACCCATAACTGCGGCAATTTGCGTAATCCCCATGCTACTCATAATGGCGTTGTTTCTGAAAATTCGTCCAAAGTGTTCCTTGTCTGGGAATATCTCATCCTGTAGTGGTAAATAAACGCCAGCACTATCTACCAAATAGATAATGGGAAGTTTATTTTCTATTGCGATTTCTTGTGCGCGTAAATTTTTCTTTCCAGTAATCGGAAACCATGCACCTGCTTTTACAGTAGCGTCATTGGCTACAACGATACACTGTTTTCCCTTGATATAACCTATTTTGACTACAACACCAGCAGAAGGACATCCTCCGTGTTCTTCATACATCTCATCTCCAGCAAATGCACCAATCTCTATGCTATTAGATTTGGGATCTAATAGATAATCAATGCGTTCTCTGGCTGTCATTTTTCCTTGTTGGTGTAATTTTTCAATTCTTTTTTCACCTCCACCAAGTTTAACTTTTGCTAGTTTTCGTTTTAAATCTGAAAGCAATAACTTGTTGTGATCTTCGTTTTTATTGAAGTTAATATCCATAGTTATCTAGGTTGTTGTATAATATTATTAGTTTTCGCTAAAGTACAAAATAAAAATTTACAGGTATAATAATCAATGTATTATTCAATAATGCTTATAGATCAACGAAAATACAAGAGAAGAAGCACTACTATAAAACGAGAGATAAGATAAATCGGTGTTTTTTTGTTAAATTAGTTGATTGAAAAATGAAAATGAAATGAAGATTCGCGATTTGTTTGTGCTATTGATTAAATTGATAGCTACCTTAATGACGATAGAACTTGTACTAACTACTATTCCTTCCTTTCTAGTCTATTTAGGGAAGGATTACACAGTAATAAGCGATAATTATTTACCTCTGTTATCTGTTGCAATTAATTTTATTTTGTTTATTTTACTCTTTGCCTATGCCGAAAAAATCGTCAAAGTACTAAAAATTGAAAAAGGATTTTCATCGCCAATTCTTCCAACAACTTCACTTACCATTTCAATGATTGCACAATTGGGTGTGTTTTTTATAGGGTTGAGCTTGTTAATTGGACATCTGCCTACTTTTTTAAGCAATAGTTGGTATTGGTTTAAGGCACAAGCAGTCGAAAATCCTTATGAATATGTGCAAACAGGGAACTATTGGTTTGTTAGTGTATTTAATTTAGTCATAGGATATATGTTGATCTCTAATAGTCGTAAGATTGCTTTTTGGTTTGTGAAGAATTCAGAAGTAAAGGAAAAAATATAAGTTGTTGATTTTTATTTGCTTATATTTTTTTGTGGAAAGAAGAGTTATTGGTTTATTATTCCAATGTTACGTTAATGTTAAGTAATTGTGGTTGTTTTTTCCAAATGTTAACTGCATAAGTGATTGAAATACAGGAAATAGTCGTATTTTAGAAGTATTGTACGTGTAGAAATCTCATTTTGATGTAAAAATTAACGTTAAGGAAACATTCGCTTTATTTTATTGCGTAATTTTGTCCCTGTTTATAACATATATTTTATATAATGTCATTGAATAACATTTTTCAATTTTTAGTTCCAAAGGACAAGACGTTTTATCCTTTATTTGAACAAGCAGCTATTAAGCTTAAGAAGTTATCAGAAACGCTGAATGAAGCTGTGCACACACCAGCAAAAGAAAGAGAGAAATTACTTAAAGATGTTGAGGTAATTAAGGTAGAAATCGAAGCGATTGCACAGAAAACAAGAATCGAATTAGGAAAGAACTTTATCACTCCTTTTGATAGAGAAGATATTCACAATTTGATTACAGCTGTGGATGATGTAGCGGACCATTTATCTGATGCTGCTTCTCGTATGAGATTGTATCAAATTGATAAAATTACAAAACCTTTGCGCAAATTAACGGAAGCAAACTTAGAAGCTTGTAGTGAAGTGCACAAGGGACTATTACACTTGAAAGATTTAAAAAAGCTAGAAGAGTTAGCGACTGTATGTAAAAACATTTCTCGCTTAGAAAGAAAAGCAGATAAAGTTTTTGATAAGGCCGTTGCCGATATTTTCGAAAATGAAAATAACGCCATCGAAATTATAAAATACAAAGAGGTAATGGTGGCTTTAGAAACGGCTACAGATAGTTGTAGAGACGTGGCTAATGTTTTGGAAACTGTTATCGTTAAATACTCTTAATGTTCTAGCGCAAGTATATGGAATTTTTTACAGAAATATTGAGTAATCAAAGTGGGATATTGCTGATTGTCATTATCATTTTAGCCCTTGGATTTGATTATATCAATGGTTTTCACGACGCCGCAAACTCGATTGCGACGATAGTAACTACTCGTGTTTTAACTCCGTTCCAAGCAGTGCTTTGGGCGGCGGCTTTTAACTTTGCAGCTTATTTTATCTCCCTATACATTATTGGTGAATTTAAAATTGGTAATACTATTGCCAAATCAGTCAATGAAAACTTTATTAGCTTAGAGGTTATTTTTGCTGGTTTAATTGCTGCAATTATTTGGAATTTAGCTACTTGGAAGTTGGGAATTCCTTCTTCTTCTTCACATACTTTAATTGGTGGTTTCATCGGTGCTGCTGTTGCACACGCAGGTGGATTTTCAGTTGAAGGAGTTGATGTTGTTGTGTACGCAAAAGTAATTCCTATTTTCTTATTCATTTTTGGAGCACCCTTACTGGGATTGATCTTAGCGTATTTTATTACCGTAGCAATTATGTGGATTTGTAGAAATCAAAACCACTATAAATGCGAAAAGTGGTTTAAACGCTTGCAATTAGTTTCTTCTGCTTTATTCTCTTTAGGACACGGAGGAAATGACGCACAAAAAGTAATGGGGATTATCGGAGCTGCAGTTATCTTCTATCACGTTAATGTTGATATGGATCCTGACTACCTTGTCGAAGGAGTAGATACGTTCAAAGTGTTCGTAGAACACTGGTGGTGGGTTCCTTTAGCGTCGTTTTTATTCATCGGTTTAGGAACATTATCTGGTGGATGGAAGATCGTAAAAACAATGGGAAGTAAGATTACGAAGGTAACTCCATTAGAAGGAGTTGCAGCGGAAACAGCTGGTGCAGTTGCTTTATATGTAACCGAGCACTTGGGTATTCCTGTATCAACAACACATACCATTACAGGTTCTATTATTGGGGTAGGAGTAACCAAGCGTGTATCTGCAGTACGTTGGGGAGTAACCATCAACTTACTTTGGGCATGGGTGTTAACCATTCCGGTGTCTGCAGTAATTGCTATGCTTGTATACTATATCGTATCAGCAGTGATTTAAGGATAATTTACAGTTGACGGTTAACCATCCGTTTATATAAAATAGAAAGCGCTTAATCATCGATTAGGCGCTTTTTTTATGAACTAAGTATGCGTTTTGGAAGCGTATACAGTTGTAACAGGACTTAGTTTGGAGAGAATACTCCTTAATATTCACGCTGTAAAACAGGCTGTCTTCATCAAGAAAAGACAATGATCGATACGTAAAAAAACTGTAGATCTTTCAATCTCTTAAACGGGAAAATAAAAAACGCCTAACCCAAGGGTTAAGCGTTGTGTGATATAAAGTTGCGCAGGCAAACTATAAATTAAAAGCTTTTTTAATGTCGTCTACACGGTCTAATTTTTCCCAAGTAAACAATTCTACTTCTACTTGTTTTGTTTCTCCTCCAGGTCTTGTAAACGTCTTAGTTACTACTTGAGGTTTGCGTCCCATGTGTCCGTATGCAGCTGTTTCGCTATAAATCGGGTTGCGTAGTTTTAAACTTGTCTCAATAAAATAAGGACGTAAATCAAATAATTCACTTACTTTCTTTGCAATCTCTCCATCAGTTAAGTTTACTTTTGACGTACCATAGGTATTTACGTAAACTCCCGTTGGTTTTGCAATACCAATTGCATAAGAAACTTGTACTAATACTTCTTCCGCAACACCTGCGGCTACAAGATTTTTCGCAATGTGGCGCGTAGCATAAGCTGCACTTCGGTCTACTTTACTTGGATCTTTTCCTGAAAACGCACCTCCTCCGTGTGCCCCTTTTCCTCCATAGGTATCAACAATAATCTTTCTTCCTGTTAACCCAGTATCTCCATGAGGTCCTCCAATAATGAAAACTCCAGTAGGGTTAATTAAGAATTCAATTGCTTCTTTAGCTTCAAATAAGTATTGATATTGTGGGTATTTCGCCAATAAACGTGGAATTAATACCTCGATAATATCTTGTTTGATTTGCGCTTGCATCGCTGCTTCAGCTCTTGCTTTTGCTTCAGAAGTTGTATTCTCTGCCTGAATAAAGTCATCGTGTTGGGTAGATAATACAATCGTAACAATGCGAACAGGCTTGTTGTCTTCGTTGTATTCTAAAGTAACCTGACTTTTTGCATCTGGACGCAAATAGGTTACCTCTTTGTTTTCTCTTCGGATGACTGCTAATTCTTGTAGTAATTTATGGGATAAATCTAATGCTAAAGGCATATAGTCTTCCGTTTCTGTTGAAGCATAACCAAACATCATCCCTTGATCTCCCGCACCTTGATCTTCTTTACTAGCGCGTTCAACTCCTTGGCTGATCTCTGCTGATTGCTCGTGAATCGCCGATAAAATACCGCACGAATTTCCGTCAAACATATATTCACTCTTCGTATAACCAATTTTATTGATTACATCGCGAGCAATTTGTTGAACGTCTAAATATGTTTTTGATTTTACTTCTCCAGCAAGAATTACTTGCCCTGTAGTAACTAATGTCTCACATGCTACCTTTGATTCTAAATCAAAAGCCAAGAAATTGTCAATTAAAGCATCTGAAATTTGATCTGCAATTTTATCCGGATGTCCTTCACTTACAGATTCCGATGTGAAGTAATAAGCCATATGATATGTTTTTTTATGTTTTAAAAAAAGAGGAAATGGCTAAAGTGAAGATACAATATATTCTGCTTTAGCATTTTTTACCGAGGTTGCAATCAGTACAAATTTTTCCTCCCGTGAAATTCTCTGCAAATGTATCAACTATTTTTGATTCTATACAAATTTTATTCTTTTTTATATTCCTCTTAACGATTATGTGATTTTTACTAATCCAAAGCAAATACACCTTTATATGAATTAGATATGAAAGATAAGGGAGTATAAAATCCTTAAAAAATGTTATGTTTTTTCCAAATTGATAAAAATATAGAGGTTTATTGCTTTATTTATATTTTAAAAGCCATTTTTGGTTACATTTGTTCCAAATTATTATCGTATTAATCGCGTAAAAATGAGACTACATAATATAGACGATCAAAAGTCGATGACTCCGCAAATGGCGCTGTCTTTTCTGAAAGAAGGAAACAAACGCTTTGTTGAAAATTTGAAAGCACATGCGAATTTATTAGAGCAAGTGAATGAAACAAAGGAAAGCCAATTTCCTTTCGCTATTATCCTAAGCTGTATTGACAGCAGAACTTCAGCAGAACTTATTTTTGACCAGGGATTAGGCGATGTATTTAGCACGCGAATCGCAGGGAATGTATTGAATGAAGACATTATCGGTTCGATGGAATTTGCCTGTAAATTAGCGGGATCTAAATTGATCATGGTATTAGGACACTCACACTGTGGTGCCATTACAGGAGCGTGTAAAGACGTTAAATTAGGTCATTTAAGCAATTTATTAGCTAAAGTGGATCCTGCCGTTGAGCACGTAAAAAAATACTATCCTGAATTAGATGTTCAATCTAAAGAAGGGGTAGATATGGTTGCGTTTTACAATGTGGAGTACACAATCAATCACATCTTAACTAAGAGTACTGTGCTTTGCGAGATGTATGAAAAAGGTGAAATCGGTATCGTAGGAGCCTTTTATAAAGTGGAAACAGGAGAGGTAGATTTCGTCAAAGAAATGTTTGTTGAATAAAAGAATGAATTTTGAAACACAACGATTTTTACAAAAAGATATTAGAGAATAATAAAGCTTGGGTTGAAGAAAAACTAGCTATTAATCCGGAGTATTTCAAGCGTTTGTGCCACAGACAAACACCTCCTGTTTTGTGGATCGGTTGTTCGGATAGTCGTGTGCCAGCAAACGAAATTATCGGTGCTGAACCTGGGGATGTATTTGTACACCGTAACATTGCCAATATGGTGATTCACTCGGATATGAATATGTTGAGTGTATTGGATTATGCCGTAAATATCCTCAAAGTAACCAATATTATTGTGTGTGGACACTATGGCTGTGGTGGAGTAGAAGCAGCGATGAAAAACGAATCTTATGGTTTGATCGATAACTGGATTAGACATATTAAAACCGTATATCGCTTGCACAATGTAGAACTCGATGAAATTGAAGATACAACAACGCGATTTAATCGATTTGTAGAGCTCAATGTACAAGAACAAGTATATGACTTAGCAAAAACATCCATCGTTCAAGGAGCTTGGGCAAGAAATCAAGATTTGAGCATTCATGGATGGGTGTATGGACTAAATTCTGGTTACGTAACAGATTTAGAAGTTAATGTAACCAGTAATCAAGACCTAGACGAAGTATACCAACTTCGATTTAAAAAGATTTAATCCGACTCCAAATTCTCATTAAAAGAAGAAGGTAGGAGGGAAGGAATAAATTTTAAAATAATAGGAAGTAATATTGTGCCACCTGGCAATAAAAATATCGCAAGAGAAGGAATTGTTTTAATCACCTCAAGGGTTTGTTTCTTAATCAATTTCTTTTCTTGCATATCTAAATTTCGATGGGTTGAATCCATCAATAACTGCATTAACTGCTTGTTTTTTTGAATCTCTTTCAAGATTCGCCCTTTATTTCTACTTACTAAAAACTCCACGTAATTCGTTGAATTATTAATCATGTTGTTGAACAAATTAGACGACTTGAGAAAGACATAATTATAGTCGTTTTGTTGCACAAAGCGCATAAAACACGTACGACTGTCTTCGATTTGCGCTGTAGAAAAGGATAAGCGCTCAAAAGGAGCAACCTCACAGTTGGGAAGATTCAGTGTTTTAGTTTCGTTATTCCAAGAACTACACATCACAAGATCAAGTAAAATACTCATCTCTAAATGTGAAGATTGTACCTCCATAATTTCATCAATTGAAAAATCATTGGGATTGTCTACCAAATGGAGATCTGCATTTTTTTGATGAGCGGTCTGATTTAAAATTGCTTGGATTAAATCTTCGATGTATACATGGTATAAATTAGGGTGTATTTTGCCTGCTAAAAATGTTTCAAAAGTCAACAAATAGACAGATAATACGAGTAAATTCAGGGCAATATTATTGCTCTTAGACTGAGAAAAGAAGTTTTCTTTCCACTTAATTGCAAACAAGTGTTCTAACCTTGCATATGTATTTTTATCCTCAAACAAACTTGTGAAAAAATTCGTTTTATGGGGAACAAATAGCTGATAAAAATCGAGCAATTGACGAATAAAGTCTTCCGTTGTATGAGTTGGATATTGGAAGAAATAAACTTTTTCTAAGAGTTGCAAAAAGCAGATTTTAGCTAGTTCTTCCTGCGTATAGTCAAAAGACGCGTAAACATCGGGAAAATCACTTGCATTGATTTGGCCGAAGCTAAAACCTGTCATTCTAATTTCATGCGCAAGTTCCTCTACATTTGTTGCCTTGAAAATAGCGTATTTATCGTGCTCTGCAAAGTATTTTTTTATCCAGCCAGTTGTTGAGGGATTCATAACTCTATATTGCGTTTATAAGGGAGGTAAGAAATAGCTTGAGGGCTATTTCCTTACCATTTAACTTGTTTTTCAATTGCTTTAATCATCTCAGTGGCAATGTCTTTATTTGTTGCTCCTTCAATACCTTCTAATCCAGGTGAAGAGTTTACTTCTAGTAATAGAGGTCCTTTGGCTGAGCGAATAATGTCAACTCCAGCAACTTTTAAATTCATGGCTTTCGCAGCGCGAATGGCAATGCGTTTTTCTTCAGAAGTAACTTTGATGATTGATGCTGTACCTCCTAAGTGGATATTCGCTCTAAATTCACCCGGAACAGCTTCGCGTTGTATTGCGGCAACAACTTTTCCGTCTACCACAAAACAACGAATGTCTTTTCCATTCGCTTCTTTGATAAATTCCTGAACTAAGATATTTGCATTTAAACTCTTGAAAGCATTGATTACACTTTCCGCTGCTTTCTTCGTTTCTGCTAATACAACTCCTTTTCCTTGTGTGCCTTCTAATAGTTTGACAATAAGTGGGCTACCGCCTACCATTTTGATCAAGTCGTTGGTGTCTAATGGAGAATTAGCAAAACCCGTTGTAGGAATATCAATTCCGTGATTTAAAAGCAGTTGTAAAGAAAATAATTTATCTCTTGACTGTGCAATAGCAGCAGCACTGTTTAGACTGTATACTTTTAAGGATTCGAAATGACGAGTTAAGGCACATCCGTAATACGTCATGCTTGGCCTAATACGCGGAATAACTGCATCAAAATCGTTTAGTACACGGCCACCTCTATAGTGAATTTCTGGCTGATTCGCATCTAATTTCATGTAGCAGTACTTCAAGTTTAAGAAGTGCATTTCATGACCTCTTAACTCTCCAGCTTCAATGATTCGCTTGTTGCTATACAACTCAGGATTACTCGCTAACAACCCAATGCGCAAGCCACTTTTAGCCTCTTTGGGCTTGTTGTAGTATTCGTCTAATTTCTCCGTTGTCGGTTGCCCAAGTAAGAAGTGTTTTTCGGGATCAACTAAAATACGACCGCCCATCGCTTCTCTTCCCAATAACATGCGATACCCCATAGAGTCTCTATTGGTTAAGGTTAATTCAATGTCCCAAGACGTTTCACCAAAACCGAGTATTGTGCGGATTACATAGCGAGATTCTCTAGATCCACTAGAGCTTTTGACGATTCTTTTATCCACTACTTTAGCTTCACAATGGATTATTGTTTTTCCGTTGTTTTGTAAAGGATTTACATCAAACTTGACCCATTTTTCACCGTCTTTTTCAAAAGGACTAATGTTCACTGCATGTAGTGCAGATGTCTTAGCTCCTGAGTCTACACGGGCTTTAATTGCAGGGATATTTAATGTAGAGAAAGAACACCATTCTTCACTACCAACAATGAGTTTATCTACCATTCTATTTAATTATTCAAATGCGAAAGTACTACTTTAAAGTAATTGCTATGATCTAATATAAGACAAAAAAATAAAAAATAACGTTTAAATAACAACAGGGAAAATTTTAGAATCAAAACCACTAAGTGTAAAAAGAAAAAACCTGCTAATTAGCAGGTTTTTTTGTTTTTATCTTGATCGTTAAAGTATCTCCAGTTTCATCTTTGGGTACATCTAAAGTGATCGTATCCCCAACGGTGATTTTCGAGTTGACAATCTCTTCCGCAATAGGGTCTTCAATGTATTTTTGAATCGCTCTTTTCAGTGGTCGAGCTCCGTATTGTTTGTCAAATCCTTTATCAGCAATGAAATTCTTCGCTTTGTCTGTAAGAACTAACTTGTACCCCAAATCGTCAATGCGTTGGAATAATTTAGCTAATTCAATATCAATGATCGCGTGAATATGTTCTTTCTCTAGTGAATTAAACACGACAATATCGTCGATTCGATTTAAAAACTCCGGTGCAAAGGCTTTTTTCAACGCACTTTCAATAACAGATTTACTGTGTTGATCCGTTTGTTCTTTGCGTGCTTGTGTGCCAAAACCTACACCTTGACCAAAATCTTTCAATTGGCGGACACCAATATTAGAAGTCATCACGATAATTGTATTTCTAAAATCGACTTTTCGACCTAAACTATCTGTTAAATGCCCATCGTCTAATACTTGTAAAAGCATGTTGAAGATATCTGGATGTGCTTTTTCAATTTCATCAAATAGAATAACGCTATACGGTTTTCTGCGAATCTTTTCCGTTAACTGTCCACCTTCTTCGTATCCTACATAGCCTGGAGGCGCTCCAATTAAACGAGAAAGCGCAAATTTCTCCATGTATTCACTCATGTCAATGCGAATCAAAGCGTCTTCTGAGTCAAAAAGTTCTTTGGCAATTACTTTAGCTAACTGCGTTTTACCAACTCCTGTTTGTCCTAAGAAGATGAAAGAACCAATCGGTTTATTCGGATCTTTTAATCCCGCTCTATTGCGTTGAATAGCCTTGGCAATTTTGCCAACAGCCTCATCTTGTCCGATAACTTTACCCTTGATAATCGCAGGTAAATTAGCCAATTTGTTGATTTCTTTCTCAGCGATGCGATTTACAGGTATTCCCGTCATCATAGATACTACATCAGCAACATCGTCTTCTGTAATGAGTATGCGATTGTCTTTTACCTCTTTTTCCCAAGCTTCTTGTGCGATATCAAGCTCTTTTTCAATGTTTTTTTCTCGATCTCTCAGGTTAGCTGCCTCTTCGTATTTCTGTTTTTGAACCATAAGGTTCTTGTTCTCGCGAACTTCTTCCAACTCTTGTTCTAGATCCAAAATATTTTTGGGAACATTGATATTTGTAATGTGTACACGAGATCCAACTTCATCCAAAGCATCAATGGCTTTGTCCGGTAAGAATCGATCGGTCATATAGCGGTTGGTTAACTTCACACAAGCTTCAATCGCTTCATCAGTATAACTAACGTTGTGGTGACTTTCGTATTTGTCTTTGATGTTGTGTAAGATTGTAATAGTTTCATCGACTGAAGTCGGTTCAACTAAAACTTTTTGGAAACGACGTTCTAATGCTCCATCTTTTTCGATGTGCTGTCTAAACTCATCTAATGTGGTAGCACCTATACATTGAATTTCTCCTCTGGCTAAAGCCGGTTTGAACATATTCGATGCATCTAGTGAGCCTGTAGCTCCTCCAGCACCAACAATAGTGTGAATTTCGTCAATAAAGAGAATGATATCGGTGTTTTTTTCCAACTCATTCATCACAGCTTTCATTCGCTCCTCAAATTGACCTCTGTACTTTGTACCCGCAACCAAACTCGCCAAATCAAGGGTTACTACGCGTTTGTTAAACAAAACACGAGATACCTTTTTCTGGATGATTTTTAACGCTAATCCTTCTGCAATAGCCGATTTTCCAACTCCTGGCTCACCTATAAGTAAAGGGTTGTTTTTCTTTCTGCGGCTTAAGATTTGTGAAACTCGCTCGATTTCTTTCTCACGACCCACAACGGGATCGAGCTTGCCTTCGATGGCCATTTCTGTCAAATCTCTACCGAAATTATCTAATACAGGAGTCTTACTTTTTTTATTGGGTAAATTTCCTTGAGTGTCAGCTTTTTTACTTGAAGAACTGTCATTTTGTCCTGATTCTTCGAAGGTTTCTGCTTTGGGACTGTGAAAAATATCCTCGCTATCCGATTCTTTCTTCTCGTCAGAAAGAAATTCAACATAGTATTTTTTTACATTTTCGTAATCCACGTTCATCTTGTTTAAAATCTGCGTGATCGGATCTTCATTGTTCTTTAATATACACAGCAATAAATGGGCAGAGGTTACTTCAACATTCTTGAATACCTTTACTTCAAGGTATGTCAAGCGCAAAGCTCTTTCTGCTTGTTTGGTAAGATATAGTGATCCTTTCTCGTTTACTGCTGTTTTAGTAGAAGAATAAGGGGTTAAGTTCTCAACTTTATGTCTTAAAAAGTCAATATCTACCTCCAAATTTTGGAGGATTGTCGATCCTTCACCTTGCTCAATTCTCAATAAGGCTAACAGAAAGTGCTCCGTTCCTATAAAGTCATGACCTAGACGCAATGCCTCGTCCTTACTAAAGGAAATAACATCTTTAATTTCTTGTGAAAAATTTTCGTCCATATTAACTGAATTTAGGTGATTATTTGTTTCTATACTATAGTAAAGGCAAAAAGCATACCTAGTTGTCTTTTCTTGCCCTTCTGTCATATGCTAATTGACAAAAAAAAACTGGTATATAAAAATATTATCCGCTCTTTTTTACAGACTGGAGATATAAAATAACGGGCATAAATCTCCGGCATAACTTGTGAATAATAGAACTAAACTAGTTGTTTGTTTTTTTTTGTGCGAACAAATACAGTGCCTGAAGTAAAAGTATTTTGTTTGGATTAAATGTTGATTAAATTGTTATAGTTGTGAAAGATCCTGAAGCTTGCTTCTTTTTACTTCTATGTACTCTGTGTTTTTTATCATCAAGCTACGTGGTGTTTTTAATAGATCTATAATGGATATGAGAGTAAGGTGAGTTAGACTTATATTGATGATGTCCATCAAGAATCAGGATAGAGATAAATTTTGCTACTAAAAGATCGTTCGTTCTTTAAACGAAGATCTATTTCGAAAATATAATATTATAAAAAGTCATCACTCTAAAAAGTCATCACTCTAAAAAGTCATCACTCTAAAAAGTCATCACTCTAAAAAGTCATCACTCTAAAAAGTCATCACTCTAAAAAGTCATCACTCTAAAAAGTCATCACTCTAAAAAGTCATCACTCTAAAAAGTCATCACTCTAAAAAGTCATCACTCTAAAAAGTCATCACTCTAAAAAGTCATCACT
>NZ_JACHTC010000020.1 GCF_014145635.1 Myroides sp. WP-1 | reverse complement strand
ATAGCAAACTTTATCCATTCAGAGTGAGAGAAAGGGGGACATTGTCTCTCTTTCCTCTCTGAAAAATAAATGTTTTTATTGCTTATTATCCGCACCCAAAAAGTTGCATTTATAAGTTGAATTCAAGTTTTGGTTTAAAAATTAAATCTACATTTTTCTAAACTGTTTGACAATCTTATCTCTATCTGAGAATTTTAATTTATCAAACTCGTACACCATTAAATCTAAAGACTTTGCATCTTCTAAATAGCTTAAGTGTTGTCTGAAGAATGCGTCGCTACTTGAAATACTACTGATCGACGTTGCTCCGTAGCTTTTATACTCAAATTTCTTTCCTGTGACAAGCTCGATGTCAAATCGACAATTTACACCTATTTTGTCTATTTCTCCTTCAAATACTCCATCAAATTTCCTAACACTAGTAGCCGTTATCTCTGGTGTTTCTCTAATCTTTCTCAGCATAAAAGTAGCGCCTTCTACAGCGTAATTAGGATCTCCATTTATCTTTTTACACGCCTTAATCGAATCTACTAACTTTTCTCCAATGTAAAGATAAAAGCAGTACCTTCCATGGCATAATCAAAATAGCCGTAGCACCTTCTCGAAGGTCTTTGTTCTTGAATGCCGTAAATGGATGTTCAAGTTTAAAGATGTTATGAAATTCGTATCTGGCCTAAAACAAGAACAGCTCCACGAGGGAGCTGTTCTTTTATTCTTTTTCAAAGATATGAAGTGTATTATCTTGAGTATGAACGAAAATTCGATCATCACCTACTTTGATACTGCTAACTCCTCCATTCTTTGGCTCAAATTCATACTTAAAAAGGAGCTCTTTTGTATTAAAATCCAAAACACCAAACTTGGCTTTATCATCTCCTAACGTTTGTTTAAAATAAAATACCCCATCTCTTACAACACTTCTGTGATCATGTATATTATCAAAACCTTGTTTCTTTACTAACTCGTTGACATCCCATTTTTCTATTTCTAATGTTTTTGAATCTATTCTACACAAAATATTTTCATAGTCAGAAGTATAAATAAAATTTTCATCTTGAAATAGTGGACGAGAAAAACCTCTATATTTATGTAATACGACACCTGTTTGCACATCCAAACAAAATAATCCACCATTACTACTACCAGCAATATTGAAGAATAACTTATCATCTATATTGATTATCTTATCGTATAAAAATGCTTCATCAGATTCCATGAGATCTAAAAAAGAATGTTGCCACAGAACCTTATTTTTAAAATTAAAGAGCGCAATCTCTCCTTTGCTTATACTAATAAACAAATCATCATTAATTACTAAGTAAATCCCGTTTAATCCTAAATCTGAATTGTAATTTTCAATAATATTAAAATCTGATTTAGATATTTTTGCATATAGCGAATTCTTAAAATCCCTATTTAAATAAATTTTCGGATATATAAATGCCTCTGTCGAAAAATTCTTAATATATCTTGAAGAACTAGCAATAAAATCAATAGTCTTAACGGGTATATTATCATAATTATAAATTGTTGTATTACCTGTGATTAAATTAGCAACCCAAGCATTACCACTTAATGTAAATGTAACAAGAGAATTTAAAAGACAATCATACTCTTTTATAGTATATTCATCATCAATTAAAATAACATTACTCTCATTATTTATATATATATATTTATTAAAATCATTTATCATAAAGGAAGAAGCCTTTACATCTTTTTTTTTATAAACTAATCTAAACATTACTTAAAAATTTTATTATAATTAATACCTTCAGAAAAATACCCAATGACTGTATTTGATAAATCATCTTTATCATCTATTATTTTATCGAAATTTGTACCGAACAGCTGATTAATCTTTTCAGTTCCTAAATTTTCAAGATAATACTTATTTTCCTTTAACAAACTGACTAACTTTTCTTTATTCATTTCTGTACCTTCCATTCTCCATTGAATTTGATCTAAAGAATTTGCATTAAACAAATCTCTTTCTATAAATTGTTCTTTGATAGTAGAGCTTGAAATACTTCCTGGACCTGATTTGTATTCTACCATAATATCTATATTAGGCTCTTTACACTTGATACAGAGAATATCTATATAACTATTTCCAGTTGTAGATCTTGCATTTGGTATAGCATGTTCAAATTTGATTTTCTTTCCAACAAATATACTTCCATTCATATTCAAATCACGAATCATCCAATGTACACCTTGCTTATAATTATTTCCAACTTGATCAGTTCTTTTAAAAACATTGACAATTTTATCAAAATTTTCTAAACTTGTACTTGAATTTGTTGCAATAAATTTCCCAAAGTTATTAAAGTCATCTAAAACTTCAGCATAAGATGCAGAACGAGTAGAGGTACTATAACCTTGAAAACTACCTATTATATCATCTGTTAGTCCCATTTTGTTAAATGAAGGATTATTTTTTTAAACTAATAAAAGCTTCTAATGATGTCGCATCTTTCTTCAATTCAGCATGATATTTTCCTACATTCTTCCACGCATTAGCAAACTCGTCTATTTTAACCGTATGTCTTGTAAAAAGATTAGTCAATTCTACAGAAGAATTAATATCTGCTTTCAAAGTATTTTTTTCAGCTATAGAAAGATTTGACAAATTATCTATTCTTGATATTAATTGCTGAAGATTAGTTGAAGCTTTACTTAACTGTGTACGAACAAGTTCTCCATCTATAGACTTGCTCTCTCTTTTAACCTCTGCTAAGACTTTATCTGTTAATTGTTTGTCTGAACCATAGAATACTGATGCCACATGCACTTACCTTGCCTGAATATCCTTAATTCGTTTGGTTTCTAAGACAAAACCTTCTACATTATCTGCTTTCTTAGCTACAATACCAAAAAGATGACTCGCATCTTCACCGGCTTTTAGTCCACCTTTTACATAAGCGGCTCCTACAAAAGGTACTGACGCTGAAGCGGTATAAATAAGAGTATTTCCTAAATCTCGTCTGACAATACCTGCATAAGCTACACCTAGTATATCCCCAGCGATATCTATACCAGGTAAAATTCCTAATCCATCTGCAACTCCATAAACCACATCATCCACAACTAAGAGTCGGTCAAATCCGTAGAAATGCTGGTTGCGATTTAATTTTAATCCACTTGAATCAAATGACAACTCCACTTTATTTCCCCATGCCCACTGCATCTTCGATTTCTCCCACAACTCATTAGTTAAATCGATTTTATCAAAATAAGGTTTTCTAAACTTACCAAAATCTTCTGTACTAATAGCTTCCCAGTTGTCTGATTTTTCTAATCCCTCCTCTGATTCTTCAACCGTTGCATATTTAAACCTAACTGCATCTGTATCTGATTTATAATCCTGACACAAACTCCAATTATTTTGTTAATTTGGAACTTTATTCCATTTTTCATTTAATGCTTTTATCTCTGTGTATGCTTTAGACTCATAGAAGTTTAATGTCTTTATATATTTATAACCTTCTATATTCTCATAACGATTTTGAACACTTATCCACTTATTAGTTGAAAATAGATGTTCGAGTTTAAAGGCACCTTGAAATTCGTATCTGACCTAAATAACAACAGCTCCACAAGGGAGCTGTTTACTTATTCTTTTTCGAAGATATAAAGGACTTTCTCATTGGTTAAAACTCCTAATTTATCATCATTCCCATCAATCTTCTTTATCCTTGATTGATACCCTATTCCATTGTCTTCAAACGCATGAAACCAATCAACTTGTTTTGTATTGCGGTTTAAGGCACCCACTTTTATATCACTATTACTTGCGAAATAAATATGACTATCGGTCAACACAAAATCTACTCTATCATTGCGTATTTTTTGTGGTACTAATTCGTTTGTTAAGTCTAGTAAAGTAATCGCTCCGTTTCTTGGATCTATCTCCCAATAAAACTCCCACATAAAACCAACGAGCTTCTTGTTTTTCTCATCTACTGCGGTTGCCTCTGGCAGTGGAATAGCTGATGGAAGCCAATCACACTTAAAATTAGCAATGCGATCTATTCGATGCATTAGTTGTCCTGTTTTTACATCTAAGGCGATGATCGTATGATGATTTAAGGCAATCCACAACTTATCTTCTAAAACACCTATGAACTTCTTTACCTCCCAAGCTGCTGCTTTATTATAAATATCGTTATGTGGATTATTGGCAATAGAAGATAAGTCGAATTGCCAATTTAGAGCTGATGTAGAAACATTATATGATAAAACTACCTGATGATTACCAACAATTAAAATATCATCTGAATATGTTATTAAGTTATACTCTGTTCCTTTTAAAATTACATCAGCGCTTGTTTGAAAATCACTATTTAATTTCAAAATATCTTTTTTGTAATGACCTCTTGAAATACGAAGAGGTACTGATTCAGCTAAGTAAATACTATTATGAAACCCTTTCTTTAAAAAAAAGTCACTTTTTACAATAGAGCTATCAAAATAATAACATCCACTTTCATTATCAAAAATTTGAAATAAATTGTGCTGTATTTTATACAAACTTGATCCATCAACATTTTTACACAATATTTCTTTATTAAAATAGACTACATCATTCAAATCACTTAAAACAAAACTATTCTTAAAACTCAATATGTTTTTAATGTTACCTTGTTTACTTATTAAATTAAATTTCATTATTCAGCTCTTATAAATTTAAATATTTCAGATTTAGGATCTTTTACTAAATCTATAAAGTCTAATCTTGCATTCTCTTTAGTAACACTATTACCAAATAATTTTTTTCTAAATTCTTTGGTATTCCAAATAACACTAAAAACATCAGGAGCATTCTCCTCATACATTTTTCTAAACTGTTTGACAATCTTATCTCTATCTGAGAATTTCAACTTATCAAACTCATACACCATTAAATCTAAAGACCTTGCATCTTCTAAATAGCTTAAGTGTTGTCTGAAGAAGGCGTCACTACTTGAAATACTGCTGATCGACGTTGCTCCGTAGCTTTTATACTCAAATTTCTTTCCTGTGACAAGCTCGATGTCAAATCGACAATTTACACCTATTTCAGGTAATTTCTTAACTAGGCGAACTCCTATACTACGAGTAACTAAATCAGAATGTTCTTTTTTTTATCTACTTTCCTATTCTGCTTGTTCTAAAGCTTTTATAACATTTTCATCTATAATCTCTTTTCCATCTTTTAACAACAATGCATCTAAATAGTTTGCTAAATCTAATAAAGTTAATAGATGTTTTTTATTAATTGGTTTCTGAAAAGTTGTAGTTATTATTCCTAAATCTTTGTGGAATTCAAATACAATTTCATACCAACCTTTTTTGACATTAAATTCGGCAAAAGCTTTGCTTTTATATGAATTTAATATACCTTCTCTTGCCCATTCAGGAATTTTAGCTATATTATTTCTTCTATAAATGCCATCTGGAGTATCATCTTCCCAAATAAAATAATCTTGATGTTTATCAATATAATCCACCCATTTTTCATATGATAGTTTATTATGAACAAACCTTGCTTGTTCAAAAGTTTCCTTTGATATACAAGGATCTTTAATGTTATTTATTTTCATAATTATTATTTCAAATAATCTTCTAGTACATTAATTTCATATTTTACGTTTTGATTGTAATTAGATAATTTTTCTAACCATTCTTTTTTAAATTGCGGTGTCAAATTTTCTTTAGGAACGTAAATATGTAATTCAGTTTTATTATAAAAAAGTGTTTTACCGTTCCAAGTTATACCTTTTCCTGAACCAGCCCCAATTGAATTTGCAATAATGTCAATATTATTTTTATTTGCTCGTAACCAATCCTCTACATTTTTTGTTATAGTTGTTTTCATTGATATGGATGTTCCTGCGTAAATGTCATTCCCTACTATTGTAAAATCCTTATAAAAGTCCACGCCTTTAAAATTATCTGCAATCTCACTTGTATGTGCCCATCCATCAGCTTTTTTATATCTATAAACTCCCATTAAGTCTTCAAAAAAACTACCTCGAGTAAAAACATCTGGGTATTTTACCTGCCAATGATTATTTATTATTTCTAACTTATCTTGTAAACCTTTGGTAATAAATTCTTCAAGCTTTTCTCTAGAATTTTTACCTATCTGTTTCCCAACATCTGAAACACCCTCTGCTAATTTACCACTTTTTGTAATTACCCCAATCCCTACTGCTGTTGTAACTGCTTGCATGGCATCTCTTCCTAATGCATGCTGAGCGATATAGGGCTTTTCTACATGATTAGCATATTGATATTATTGGATATTTCGGTTCGATTTCTACCAGTGATTTCTGTCAAACTGTGGCACCCTCTCGAAGGCCTTTGCTCTTGAATGCGGTAAATGGATGCTCAAGTTTAAAGGGAGGTGATTTTGTATCTGACTTGAAACAAGAACAGCTCCACGAGGGAGCTGTTGTTCTATCTTACAAAAGATCGTCCAATCGATGAATAATTAAATTTCCTTTGGCATCTAAAATCGTAAATAATTCGTCATTAACTTGGGGGATTTCATAAAAATAACCACCCTCTTCAATCATTTCCCCTTGAAATACGATTGTCTCTGTTTCCATATCGAAAATACCGTAAACATTTGGACTAAAAGACTGATCCTTATTTCCGGTAAAATATAAATAATTATCTTTTTCTTTAAATAAAACATATCGTATGATAAGTTCATTTTCATTAGTTATTTGTTTATCAATTGTAAATATTCCTTGTTCCAAACTATACTGGGCATAAATATTATAATGCAGAATAAAAATAATACC
The DNA here is from genome assembly GCF_014145635.1 of Myroides sp. WP-1. GTDB lineage: Bacteria > Bacteroidota > Bacteroidia > Flavobacteriales > Flavobacteriaceae > Flavobacterium. The sequence goes on along the minus strand of NZ_JACHTC010000020.1, from coordinate 50,664 downwards.
TTGTTGATAAAGAAAGATCCCTTCTGGAATCGAAGCAAAATAAAAAGCTTCAAGCTCTTCCAATACTCTCCCAGTATGCAAATCTAATTTCCACAAACGACTATCAGGCAATTGCAACCACAAACAATCCTTATAAATACCCAACACTTTTTTTATGTTTGTGAGCCCAGTATAACCATAAGGTTTTTCAACTTCTGGCTGGGGGATTGTCCATACTATCTCACCTTTATTTACATCTATTAACTTAAAATCAGCTTCAGTATCATTTACCCAATACTGTGCTTGAACATGGAAAATACGATTAGGCAACCATTGCCTTAAAGTAATCTTTTTTTGAGTAAAATTATAAAGGTTGTAAAGTCTTTCACTATTAGAGACTATACCATAATCATTGGTAATACTGTATGATTTAACATCTAAAAACTCGTTCTTCTTTATTCTATAGACTTTACTATCAATACCAAATAACAAGTAATTTACATCATCAGTAAAATGAAAAAAATCTTCAAAAACTTTTGTTTCTTCTATATTATCTTGATGGTAATTGATAACTATATATCTACTATCTGACTTGATATCTACTCCTGCATTTATACGAATAAATGAATTACTAATTCTATAAGAGATTACGTCATTTAAAATTTTCATATTATTTTGCTTTAAATCTTTTTATAAATGAGCTATTTACATTTATATTTCCAGTATCATCTATTCCTTCTCTAATTAAAAAATTTCTGATTTTTTCATCTTTAAAAAACTCCTCCGCATTGTCTTTAATCAGCTTAACAATCTTTTCTTTGACAAATTTATCTGGATCTACAACACCGTCTTTTAGTAGTTTTTGTGCGTCAAATATTTGTTCAAAGTTATCGGATACATATAGGCATTCCAACTCCCTATTCCGCTCGTTCTAAAGATTTTATAACATTTTCATCTATAATCTCTTTTCCATCTTTTAATAACAATGCATCTAAATAGTTTGCCATTTCTAAAAATAACTTCAAATCTTCTATTTTAGGCGTATTAACAAATTGAATTGAAATCCAATTTAAATCTTCATAAAATGCCACACTAACATCATATATTTGAGTAAATTCATTGTATTTTGAAAAGCAAACTGCTTTATTTAATCTTGCTAAAACCCGATGTTTGAAATTTTGTGGTACGTTTTCTAAATTAGATAATATCTTTTGTCCTTCTTCCGTATTCTCATTCCAAACAAAATAATCATGATACTTTTCAATAAATTCAATCCAATTATTGTAATTCAACACTTCTAATTTTGTATTTGCATTCAATATTTTGCTTTTTGCTATATTAAAATTTAAATTCATTTTTAATTTCATAAAATATTAATTTATAAAGTCTTCAATTGCCTTAATTTCAAATTTAATATCAGGATATTCAGCATTTAATTTATTCATCCAATTTGTTTTTAATTCCGACGTTATATTAGTCTTTTGCATGAAAATATGAATTTCAGCACTATTAATATACATTGTTAATTTATTATTAGGATCAATCATACCTTTACTACTTTTTCCTTCTCTTAAAAACTTAATATTATCTTGAATAGACTTGTACTTTAACCATTCATTTACATCAGTCTTGATTGTTGTTTTCATAGAAACTACTATATCCGCAAATATATCCTTACCTTGGCGCGTTCCTTTATAAAAATCTACTCCTTTTACATTGAATGAGATATCACCAGTATGATACCATCCATCAGCTTTTTTATATCTATAAACTCCCATTAAGTCTTCAAAAAAACTACCTCGAGTAAAAACATCTGGGTATTTTACCTGCCAATGATTATTTATTATTTCTAACTTATCTTGTAAACTTTTGGTAATAAATTCTTCAAGCTTCTCTCTAGAATTTTTACCTATCTGCTTTCCAACATCAGAAACACCCTCTGCTAACTTACCACTTTTTGTAATTACCCCAATCCCTACTGCTGCGGTAACTGCTTGCATGGCATCTCTTCCTAATGCATGCTGAGCGATATAGGGCTTTTCTACATGATTAGCATATTGATATTATTGGATATTTCGGTTCGATTTCTACCAGTGATTTCTGTCAAACTGTAGCACCCTCTCGAAGGCCTTTGCTCTTGAATGACATAAACAGATATTCGAGTTTAAAGGGAGGGAATTTCGTCTCTTACTTAAAACAAGAACAGCTCCACAAGGGAGCTGATTCTATACTTATACATTATATACAGGTTCTGTTTTATCCAAGATCTCTTTTAACTCCTTTGCTGCATGGTAATATCTTCGCGTATCTATACTTTCAGCTCGTTTGTCTAAAATCATTTTTCTTCTTGCCACAAACTCATCCATATACTCTTGATAATTTTCATCATTACACAACCTTAATATTGCAGCCTTTTTAAATTGCCAAAACTGACCAAGGATATCATGAAGTTCTTCACGACCTTCTTTGTCTTTTATAAACTCGTAAAGCACATTTAGGTTGTTCCACTTTTCATAAAAAGGAAATGCCTGATTTTTATAAAACATAACTAAATTTTCATTAATTGCATCTAAAGAGTTTGAGGACACCATATCCAAATTGTACATCAGATTAGTTGACTCTTCAATTAAAAAAGAAGCTCTATCAATAAAATAATAATCTTTTCCTACGATATCTGCGTTAATAATTACTTTAGAAATAATTTCTTCCAACTCTTGAAATACTATATATCTATCAAATCCTTGGAAGTAAATATCCCCATTTCTTTCTTCTATATAATAGTAAAGGATTAACAATACTCCTGAATTATTTTTTATAAGGTTTGTTCCTTGTCTAAAAGCATCTCCCCCTGTAAGAAATTCTATATTATTCTTTTGTAAAAAGTCCTTTAAACTATATAATATACTTTCATTGAAATCTTTATGTTTCATTCTTAAAATTGTTTAATTGGTGGCACCTTAATATTTTCCCCATCACTTATTACCTTGTAGACATCTTCTCGATAAATTCTAATCTTTTCAGTTTTCTTTACAGGAGAATTGATAGATAAATTAACACTCCTCACCTCAAATTCAATAAACGCTTTAGTCTTATCATCTCTAAAAATATGAATCAATTCACTCTTTTGATTGTCTGTCCATGGTGAATCACTACTTAACTTACTATCGCTAATAACTGCGCGATAGTAATCTACCTCTTCAATTTCGTCAAATACTTTTTTTACAAACAAATCATCTGCAATAATCTTTTTACCATTAGGCCCTACACGCAACAGATGTATCTGATCTAAGTGAGTAAAGCCATCTGCTATTAAATCTGCAAAAGGTGGATTTATTGTCTTAATCTGTGAAGTTACTAAAGTCTCAAAAGCTCTTCCTCTTCCTACCACTTCTTTGAAGAATTGACTTTTACCTATGCGATCTACTACAGCATTTAATACTTCATCACTCTGTGTCTGTTTTATAATATCCCAAGCATCAATAGGATTATCTATAATTGCTTCTACAGCATCAAACAGTTCTTTATGCTTTAACTCTTCAGCTAAATTACCATATTTTTTTTGATCTGATAAATAGTGATTTAATGTCTGTAACTTCTCATCTGTCCATATCTTATTATTATCTAATCTACGCAATACATCATCTGATAAACCACTGCCACGCAAGCTTTCTTTTACATAACTTAATAACTCTTTACCTTTTAAGAGTTTCACAGCATCATTATGCTTTAAACCTTCTACTATTTCTTTCTTCTTGATATAATTTTTAAGATCTGCAAGAACACTTGTTTCAAATTCTTTCGTCAGTTGTTGATTTGGTCCTAAATAAACTGATGTTAGCTGTAATTCCGCTGATTTTATATCCTCCACATGAGCTAATCGAAGCACAAACCCTTCTGCATTATCTGCTTTTGTAGCAATTACGCCTATTCGTTTAGTGGCATCTTCACCTATTTTTACTCCTGCTTTAATATACGTCGCTCCAACTAATGGAATTGTCAAAGAGGATATATATACACTTGTTTCGAAATAATTACCTCTTGCTGCTGAATATAATACTCCGAAGGCATCTGCAAAGGCATCTGCAACTGGAATCATTCCTACTACATCTGTTACTCCATAAACAACATCATCCACAAGTTTAGCGCGACTAAATCCATAAAAATGCTGATCTTTTAATAGTGTTCCATTCAGTTGCCAACCAATTTTCACCTTAGCTCCCCATGTCCATGATTCTTTACTATCTACCCATAACTGATCCGTTAAAGACTTATTATCAAAATATGGTTCTCTAAATTTACCTAAATCTTCTGTACTTATTTCATGCCATAAATTGACATTTTCTAATCCTTTAGATGTCTTTTCTAAAGAAAGGTATCTTTCTAAATCTACAGCACGCTCTTCTTCATACTTTTGATAGTAAATATCACCAAACCCTTCATAATTACTCCATATTTTATCAAGCTCTTTTAATTTGACTAAACCATTTGATTCATAAAATTCAAGATTCTTTATAAAAGGATATCCTTTTACTTTCTGAGTTGTAGGGAAAGTAACTTCCAAAATAGTCTCATCTGCAAAGCGATAATACCTATGCACAAATAAAGGTTTTTCTATTTGCGCGTAAATTTTATATAAATTCTTATTCCATGACTGTTGTGTATCAATACTCACATCATTATATGATACAACATCCCCATCATCTACCTGCCCAAATCCAAGCTTAACACATACATCTTTTAAATTCAACGTCTTTCCATAAGGCACTATCATTAGTAAAGTCTTCTTTGCTAACTGTGCTTCTGCTACAATTTCTGAAGCAGCCTTACTAAGTGCTTCAACGGTATAAAATGCCGCTATATCTTTCTGTAAAAACACAACACTCACATAGACATCTGGACGATAGTAACTCAATAGATGTAGTCTATCTTCTATGAGTTCTAACTCGTCTAAAGGTGCTCCTGTCTTATCCCCTACCAGTTGAATGTGATTAAAGATTCCTAAGCTTCTATCTTCACTGTTTATATTCTTTCTATCATTAAATCCTTTAATTAAAGCTTCTTTTATCACCTCTTTGTCTGTACTTGACATATCATTAAAATACAAGAACCCTTTACAGGAAGATTCAGTCATTTGACCTGCTTCACTATTTTCATCTTTCCCTTTTGAATACGTATGCTTTGATCTACAAGTTGATACTCCTGCTTTTCTAACTGCATCAGCAAAGCGCTCTTTGGCAAACGCATCAAAGTTCTCCTCAAAGAACACTTCTAAATCAGCAGGTAAATTACCAAGTCCTTTTAACTCTTTATAATACACAAACATAAAAGCTAACTTACAATCACCAATTTCTTTATGTAAGGTAATTACATCCTCGTTTTTAAATGTATCTTCAATAACAATAGATGTATTTGCTTTATCTTCTTGAAGTGATATATAAGTACTTGTTTTATAATCCCACTTATACTGAACTCCAGCTTTAGTAATAAAACCTGGTAGTGTCCCTACTGGTACTTTTAATTCTGGAGCGAAGTACACTGTTTTTACACCATCTGCTATTTTAACACGTTTCCCATTTGGAGCAATGTCAAATGCTCCACCTAAGGCCCCATCCCCTTTCTTCTGAACCACAGTTTTCAGGCTAAACTTGCGCAAATTCATTTGTTTCCAATCTACTTGGTTGAAATCAGTAACAGGAGGTAAATCCATGATACTATTTGCCTGTCCAGGTGTCGTATTGTATTGGGTAAATGGGTGTTGAAGTTCAAAAGCACCGTGGCCCAACTCATGCGTGGCGGTTAACGTCATCGAAGCTACTCCAGCTGGATCGGAAACAAAGCCAAACTGACTTTGAATAGGCATACGTCCATTTAATCCACCAGCTTGATCGGTAACAAAGAGGTAGAAGGCGGCTTCTTGATCGTGATCGTTAAAGTAGTCTTCAATAAATCGCTGTTCCGAAGGTGTATAACTACTCAATGCCTTTTTATCATCCTTAGATACTTCACTCACCTCTAAACGTCCAGATAAATAAGGAGCTAAAACCTCGCCTTCTACCGTTACACCTGCGCGTTTATATTGAGCTTGTAGCGCTGTCAATAGCGCCTTTCCGTCAACTGAAGAAGACGTTGGTACAATACGCAACGGCAGCGTAATAGCATTCAGGTGAATCAATTGCATCGCTCCTGCCACCACATACTGATTCTCTCCTGCTGGCTTGAATACCGCCATAATTTGATCTTCAGCGTATTTAAAACTGCCCTTAACTGTCAATTCATATTTGTGTTCGGAAATCTTCGTAAAAGCTACAGCTGCTCCTGCAGACGTTTTAAAGTCTAAGGAATCCAAAGCAATAGCTGCTCCTTTAAATTCAATGCGAGCGACTACCTTATCCTCTTGACCGTTTTCAACGGCCTTATAAGGTAAATATTCTCCTTTGACCTGTTTGTATAATTTGCCGTATTTCGAAGAAGAGGAAGCCCCACTAGCGTCGTCAAATGCATACTGAGCTGTACTTGCATTTTCAAAGTAAATACGCACACCTTGAGCAGTAAACTCCGTTACCTCTCCTTCTTTTCCTATTCCCTTGGTATTCTCAGCAGTTGGAATACCCGATGTTGCTTTTTCACCTGTTGGCGAGGTAATGGATTCTTTTCCATCAAAATCGGAACCAATCGTCCAGACATTACCCTCCTTATCAACAATGGTGTAGTCCTTGTTTTTATCTAAAATAAGTTCTTCTCCCTCCGTTCCAATCAGCTTAGGATTGCCCTGTGAATCGGTGGTAATCTCTTCAATTACAAAGTCAACCTCTTGGTGTACTTCTTCTTTTTGATTGAGTTCATTTGTATTTTTTACATTTTCCCAATTCTTGTCATAGGCCGTTTCAACCACGCCATGAATCAATTGGTAATCGGTATTGATTTGTATGTTTTTGAATTCCACCGCCAACGTAATACCTAAATAAGGCACATAAATAGAGCCCACTCCTGTATAAACCGTAGATCCTGTTCCTTCTAACCCTAGTATTTTTACGGTAAAATCTCCCGCATAAAAGGATTCATTCACCACCAAATTAGTCATCGGTTGACGGTTGGTAATTTGTGTATCGGCTTTTAATCCACAGCTAAATCCCTTCTCTTGGTCGTTTGTCTTGTTCAGTGTAAACTCCACCGTTGGGCTATAAGTATAGTTGGGATTGGCTGGATAAAACTCGGGTTCACAGGTTCCTCCCACTCTGAATTCATAGGTGAATCCTGGTTCTAGATCAGTGAGTATGGTTTGGTTATTCACCACATAACGGTCAAACCACTCCGCTCCTGGGATACCTGTTTTTCGATATTGTACGTGGTATTTTAAGTGATTGGGTGCACCTGCCCAAGTGAGCTGTACCGCATGACGTCCGTTGTCTTGTGCCAATAGCATCGTAGGAGCGCCACAATTCACGGCAATAGAAAAGGAGCGAATTTCGCTATATCCGTTATTTTTAAATACGGAATTTTCTGCCAACCCATTAAATGAAGTAGCCTTTACGCGCCAAGCGTATCGCTTTCCTGCCACAAGGGTGGGTTTTAGTAAATCGTACAGTAAAGTAGTAGAGCGAATTCCCTCTTCTTTATAGAGGATGGGTGCCATATCAAAGGCGTAAGAGGCCGCTAAATTAGGATCTCTTAGCTCTTTCAATTCAAACGTATAGCTCACGTTTAATGCATTGATCTGACGAGGCGTCCAACTGAACACCAAATGGGTAAAATCCGTTTGGTTCACTTGCTCTTTGTCCATGGGCAAGTTTAATATCGGTGGATCATTAAGCACCAAATACATCGAACTACAATTCTTTTGCGATAAGCGTTTGCGTGTCACGACATCATACACCTCAAAGCAAATGCTATACATCCCATCGGCTAAGGGATTTGCATAGGTATTTTGACTAATGCCTTCTAGATTGCGCAGTTGAAAATAAGGAGACAAATCGATATTTGATAAGCTCACCATATCTCCTCCTGTAATAAAGAGCGGTTGAGCGCCTTGTATCAAATCTCTACTTTGTGCTTTGATTCCATTGCCTTCTATGTACATCTTCAGATACACGGGACGATTGATCACCGTTAAGTCTGTAGTAACCAGTTGCACTTGGATGCGATTGACCGAACCATCCGTATATTCCACTAATTTATTGGTATAGGGTGGTATAACCTGTGGAATGACTTGCACGGGATACAACTGTCCTAAAATCTGACTGCTACACAAGAGCAGCACTACTATAGAGAGGTAATGAAGAATCTTTTTCATCTTATTTTATTCAGCTACTTTACTAACCTTTATTTTTTTAAAGAATTATAATCTTTGTTCGAATGGTTTGACCACCTGTTTCTACAATCATAATATACATTCCAGCAGCCACCTGAACACGCACGGGAATCTCGTAATTTTTACTACCCGAAAATTCTTCGCGATAGAAAATCTGTGGACTGATATAATTGATTAATCGCAAGCTAATCGGGCTTTCTTTAGCCAATTTAACATAGACCGTAAATTCTCCATGATTGGGCACTGGTGCTATTATAAATTCTTCGATTAGTGGCCCTTGAGATAAGTCTCCCGAACCATATCCTGCATCCTCCTCTACAACTACTTTTTTATAAAAGGTCTGGTAACAATCCCCTTGATGTTCTCTCAGTCCAATTTCGTATTCTCCTACTTGATGAAACACTAATTTGATATGATGATCGGTTTCTTCGATAATCTCCACACCTGCAGGAAGTATCCACGTGGTTTGATCTCCTTTGGGTTGACTGACATTGACAATCATCACTTCTTCTCCTACATAGGCTTGCGTAGCGATTAAGAATTCAGAACTGATTTGTACATTCATTCTTTTGATTTCAATTTGACTATTCGCCACACATCCTTTTGAAGTTGTAATCGTTGCAGTATATATCCCAGCATCTTTTAATTCTACGGTACTCGACGCAGATTGGAATCCATTCGTCGAAGTCCAGCTATAAGTAGCGGCTGGATCTGCAATTGCAATCGATAGTGGCAGCGTTTGTGCGTCACATAAGGTAACATCTTCTCCTAAAGAAAAGGTGAATGCTTCGGGGTTGGCAATCACATATTCTTTGATAAACCCGCATCCCAACGCATCTCTCACTTCAACCGTATAGGTTCCTGCAGTAAGGTTGTAAATAGCAGGAGTTGCAGCTCCATTGTTCCACTCATAGGTATAGGGTGGTACACCACCACTTACCTCTAAGGCAATAGACGCAGTTGTTCCATTGTGACATTGTAGTTGTTCTACTTTTTCTTGTACCTCAAACTGTTCCGGAACCTCAATCGTCACGACTCCTTCCACTCTACATCCTTTGCTGTCGTACACGATGAGGTAATACGGCATGGAAACTAAATTTTCAATCAACGCTGTGGTGGCTCCATTACTCCATTCATACGTATAGGGTCCTACTCCTCCGCGAACAATCGCTTGGGCTTTTCCGAATAAATCGCCTTGACATTTAGAATCTGTTTTCTCAAACGTCAACGTCAATGCTTGAGGTTGTTCTAAATAGTAAAGGGAATCCATTTTTTGTTGCAGCGCATTATTGACATAAGTTCCCAAAACAATTCCATTGCGATCTTCCACATTGACGGCATACGTTCCTACTGATAAGTTAGTGATCTCATGGGATCTGAAATTGTACAATTCTTGCCAACTGCCATCTTGCTGCTGTTTCTTCCAAGTGTATTTATACGATCTGTTGTTGTTTTCTCCAGCTTGGAAAGGGCGTCCTCCCGAAACATTGACACGCAAAGCGCCATCTTGTGCTTCATCGCGAATGCCATTTTGATCGCTATCGACTTCATTTCCATAGATATTATTCAAATTACAAGAAATGTCATTCACCAACTCGTATTCCACGACAATCGGATCGGGTTCTGTGACGTTATATTGTTTTTCTACAACAAAACAAGCGTGGTTATCCTGACCGAAATCGCGATTATCCCATACCGTTAAATTGTATTCTCCTTTGCCAATTCCCTGTAATTTCAATTCAAAATATTCCGTTGTAATCTGACTTACCACTTGGGAGTTGCGTATATTTCCGTCTTGGTCTTTCCATTGGTAGAGGTAACTTCCATCAGCAAAAGGATTTCCCTTGCTAATTCGAACGGTTAATTCTCCATTTGTTCCTTGGTAAAAAGTAGGCTCAAGAGTAGCTATCAGCTCCACTTCTACGGGTGCTAAGACAATAGCTGAAGCAGAAACGATACATCCTCTACTATCGGTAACAGTAAGGCTGTATGAGCCTGCTTCAAGTGCCTCAATGTTTTGCGTTGTAGCACCATTACTCCACGCAAAAGCATAAGGAGGTGTTCCTCCTTCAATCTCAACGGTAATCCACCCCAAGCGATTGTGACAAACATCCATTGGCGTTAACGTCATCGTTAGTTGCTCAGGCTGAATCAACGTATAAATTGAATCCGTTTGTTTTGTCAATACATTGTTTACATATTCTCCTAAAACAATTCCGTTGCTATCTTCTACATTTACAGCGTATACCCCGTGATTTAAATGAGTTGCTGTTTCGGTTGTAACTTGAGTAAGTTCCCTCCAACTACCATCTGTTTGTTGTTTCTTCCACGTATATTTATAAGGCAATCCGCCATTTTGAGAAGGTGCAAATGGTCGTCCTCCTGTTACATTTGCCCGAAGAATAGCATCGCTCTCTTGTCCTTCTACTAAGAATTCATTCTCGACATGACATGAAATGGGGTTAATCAATTCAAATGTAAGTTCTAATGGATCGGGTTCTGCCAATTCTATTTCTCGTTCTAAACGATAACAATCTCGCAATGTTGCGGTATCTGTATAACGCGCATCTTGTATTTTTACTGTATATTTTCCTTTGGCCACTCCACGAAGTGTAATGCGGTAACTTCCATCCGTTACTTCTACTATTCCTTGGGATTTATTGGTAATATCATTTCCATTTTCATCTAACCATGTGAAAGCATAACTTCCGTCGGCAAAGGCCAATCCGTCCCATACTTTCACTTGTATACTACCATTGCTTCCTCCTGCGAAGCTCGGCTCTTGCAACAAGGTCGTTTCTATCTTCAACGAAGGAAGTACAGTTAGCTCGGCTTCCACTTGACATCCTTTGCTATCAGTAATCCAAACGCGATATACGCCTTCTTCCAAATTGGCTAACGTTGGAGTCAATGCGCCATTACTCCATTGATAAGTATAAGGAGCAACACCACCAGATACTGTGGCTGTAATCGTTCCATCTGCCACAACACATACGTCCGTTTTACTTAGGCTCACTTGTAAGAGATCAGGTTGATCCAAGAAGTAGCTAACATCTTGTTGTGTTGTTAATTCGTTGTTGACATAAACTCCAAGGCGAATGCCATTTTTATCTTCGATATTTATGGCATAGGTACCCGTATCTAATCCTATGGCAGTATCCGTTGTAAAGGCTGTCAAATCCAGCCAGCTTCCGTCTGCTTGTAATTTTTTCCAAAAGTATTTATACGGCTGACTGTTATTGTCAAATCCCGTAAAGGGTACACCTCCACTAGCGACAATGCGCAAGGCACCATCACTACTTGGATTTTCATATTGATTTTGGTTATTACACGAAATTTCATTCACCACTTCCAGCTGAGCCATTAGTGCCTCCGGTTGGGTAACAATAATTTCTTTTCTTATCGTCGTACAACCCTTTTTTTCTCCTGCAAATTCATAATTTTGATCATAAAGGGTTACATAGTATTTTCCCGCTCCAATACCTGTTAGTGTATTGGTATACGTATTTAATTCCAATCGATCGGAAGCGAGAGTAGAAATATCATTTCCTAATTCATCTTCCCATTTGTAGTAATATTTTCCAGAACTGCCAATGGATGTTCCTCCACTTGCACGCACGGTAATAGATCCATTGGTTCCCATATAAAACGTAGGTGACTGTATGTAGATTTCATCTTCTGCGAGGGCTAGAGGAGCACTAGGTTGTGTTAGTGTTTTTTCCAATACAATCTCCTCTCCCAATGCGTCAGGTTCACCGGGAATACGAACAATTTCTTTGGCAATACATCCATTGCTATCCCTTACTTTAATGCGATACGTACCTGCAGTTAAATTGGAAATCCAAGCTTGATTTCTAAAACTAAAAGGAATCCAATTTACTGTTCCTTCCAACTGATACTCATACGAATTGCTCCCTCCAGTTGCTTTGATGTGTATATAGCCGTCGTTTCCACCATAACAAAAGATATTACCCCCAGTTTCGTTTAGGGTAAAGGCTACGGGTATAGGTCTTTTTATTTGAAAATCTAAGGATTGTTGTAGTGTATTGGAGTATGTCTTAGTACTCGGGTTTCCATAAGCACCAATTACAGTAACTTCATAATCTCCAGGCCATAGAGAATCAATCACAATACGATTATTTACAACTTGATCTTTCGTTATATTAACTACATTGCTATTTGATAGATCACTCGTATTGGTTAACGTTAACGATATGATTTCACTATCATAAAGTTCTCGATCCAAAACTAACGTCACTTGTCCATCATTACTATCTAAGCACGAAGGAGCTTTAACACTTTCTCTCTGTATCAAAGGACTTGACAAACTCAAGACAAAAATTGCAGGAGGACTAATGGTGTTATAATTATACGCTTGTTGTCTAATGCCTATATACTTACCATGTAAACTCTTTATATCTCCATTTAAAAAATCTGTTGAATCTAAGAAATCCTCTGCTTTAGTATGCATTTTATCTTGCCCCTGAAACTGAGAAATCGATTTCCAATAACCATTTCCATGGGTTAGCTCATATTCTGAATCAGCGATTCGATACTCCCAATTATACTCTACAGGATCAAAATGCGTATGCGAATAAATCGTTCGTTTAAATTTATCTAAAGGCAATGTTTTCTCAGTATCTACTAGTACTTTTAAATCAGGGCGAATATATACTGTTACATAATCCGAACCAAAACCACTATGACCAGAGTTATTATTTGTTTCATTCGAATCAAACAATACCTTTCCATAAGGTGCCCTGATAGATTTAGCGGTTTCTCCATCCGAATATTTACATTTCCTCAAGTTTCTATATCCTCTTTCTCCATAAAACAGAAACCGTTTTATTTTTGTACGGGCGGATATTGTAATTTCGTTACTATTAAGATCCACATAACTACTGTTCGATTGTGGTCTACGAATAAGTTCAATTAAGTTATTAGGCTCTACGGTAATATTCATTAAAACATATGAACCACATTTCTGTCTTGCATTACTATGTGCATAACCATAACCTGTAGTTTTTATTTTATATTCCCCTATTGGAGCTTGTGCAATACTTAGGTTGCCAACTAAAAACACAAACAGCAGTATCAAAATCTTCTTCATCTCTCTTTCTTAAAATTTAACCTCAATTTGCTCTCCCTTGCCGATTCCTTCTTTTACATTAGGAAGCAAGTGATATTCATAGGCTGTATTCAATGACAACTGACTATCTAAAATAAAGTCAGCATCACTACTCTTGATTACTTTCCATAAAAAAGGCGTTTTTCCTACTTCATTTTTATAGATTTCGATAGAATCAATTTTCGCTTTATCGACGCTATAATCCCATTTGAGCAATACTCTTCGTTTTTCTCTATCCACTATTGCTTCAATATTCTTCAATACCTTTCTAGCTTTAATATTTAAGGTTTCAATCGTTATTTTCGTATTAATTGCACCAGAATCAGACCATAAATTAGCGGTGTTTTTCGCCTGAATCTGGTATTCATATTCCTGTTTGGGTTCTAAATTGTGTTGATCGGTATAAGAGCTTTCCCCTTCACTAAAATGCGCTAAAGACTGCCATAAGACCTCTCCTCTTTTTCTTCTCGATAGTACAACTAAATCTACATCTTCACTGCTGCTATTTTCCCAGAATAATACAACTCCATCTGCTTGTAATTCAAAATTGATAAAAATAGGTGCGATAGGTGGAATAGTCGTCGGTTTCTCTAAAACTAATACTTCCGAGAATTCTGACACGTTGTGTCGTTTATCTTCTGCTGCAATTCGATAATATACTTTTTTATTGGAAAATTTTAAATTCACCGAATCAATGTACTGATTGGTGGGATAGGCATTTCTAAATACATCGACAAAATCTTCATCGGCTTGTTGTCCTCTAATGATGCGATACCCCAACAAGTCTTTTTCTGTATTGGCGTTCCAAGTTAAACGCACCACGCCCAAACTATCGATTTGCCCTTGCAATCCTGTAGGAATAGCAGGTGGTATACTATCAATCGGCTGAACTAAAACACTCATGGATTGTACTTTTCTATCGTTTAATCCAATTGCAGCAACTTTAAAATAATTCGACGGTTCTAAGTCTTTTTGCTTGTGACTGCGTTTAGTCTTATCTAGTATTCCTCCAACTCTTGTAAATCCTCCTTCCATAGAGGTAGCTACTTCCAGCTCAAACCCTTTTATATCAGCTTCTTTTTCTTTTGGGAAATCCCAAAAGAGTTCCACTCCACCTTGGTTGTCATAGGAAAATCCCTGCAGAACTGGAGCTACCTCATTTTCAACGATCCCCTTTACAACAATCGGCTTGGATACTTGTCCCTTTTCTCCAAAAGAGCTGATCCCATAAATGCGATAATAATAGGCTTTATTATTAATTGCTAAAGTATCTGCATAATAAATGAGTGGATTTTGCTTGCTATCTGCTGTTGCCGCGTGCAAATCGACTATTCCTCTTTCACTTAGCGGGAAAAATGGTCCTTCTTCCTGCTCCGATTTTTCGATAACATAGGAAACATAAACATTGCGGTATAAGGTTGCAGACCAACCAAAAAGTACATTTTTATCTCCCCCCATCGCGATAAAATCCTCAATCATCGGCAAGGGTTCATACTGATCTACACCAATTAGTGTAGCACCTTTTCCAATACTATTTTCTGCTCTAACTTCTACTTGATAGATATATTCCTCTCCTTTTTTTACCTTTCTATCAATATATCCCCATCCGGCTAACAAACTAGCTTCAAAAGACATATCAGCCGCATAAAGCGAAAACAAAAAGCGTTGATCAATTTCCTCAGCTGTATTGATGATTCTCCCAAGCTCACTATCTTCTATCTCTCCTGTATCTTCCATCTGAAAACTTTCACCAAATAGCGCCTGTGCAATTACTGCCGCATATTCATTTTTATCTTCTACAATCGCTTTTTCCCACAATTCCTGTGTAGCAGGTTGAATATTATCTGCTAGCGTTTCTTTAGGTGCATGTTCGATAATTTGTCCGTCTTTCTTAACTAATCGTCTATAAAGTACATAACCATTCTCCTTGGCTTTTCTCCATGCACTGGGTGTGGTAACTCCCCATCGCAATAGTACTGCATCCTCTTGCGCACGTGCTGCTATCTTAACCATCGGTTGTTCTATTGCTTCAGAAGTATCTTGTGCAAAACTCAAGGCTGATAACAATAGCATGACTCCAACTATAATCTTGTGGACTGTATTGGTTCGATTTGTTTCTTTATTTAAATCAATTACTTTCATCGTCTAAAATCTAAATTCATTTAAGTTTTTGTACTTATACTGATACGTTGCTTTTTGTTTATCTCCTGGTAAGGTGTAATGCAACTTTATATTGTAATCGCCGTGACGCATGAATTCAAAGCGCTTGCGCAAGAGTTCATAGTAAATCGAGTTAGGCACAAGAGGATGATCGATCGCATCATTTGCAATTTGATCCGTTAGATTGACCCAGTCTTCTTTGTAAATTTGTCCCAAATTATACGTATATGGGAAGTATGACATTCTCCATGTCTTGTTCACATTTCGGTCCGCACTCATCAAATAATAACTTCTAATAAACAAAGCCTTACTCGGTACTATTCCGTATTCATCTGTATCTCGATGCGTAAACGTATATTGCCCCTCTCCTTGATAATTGGCGTACAAATACGGATTGATATCAATTGTAAAATACTTGTCATCCAACGTCGCTTCGGGAATCAATAACGGTTGACCATCTGTAAAATTAGATCCTGTCAATTCGATGGATTCAAAAGGTTCATCGGAACGAATGGCATTCTCTAATGAAATGGCATCGGAATACTTCACACCAAAATTGTACGATGTTGTTTTGATTGCCTTCATCTTATCGACAAACGTTTTATACTTACTTGTAGCAAATCCATAAGACAAGCGATCTACTTCTCCCTCTGACAATACAGTTTCTGCCTGATTTTCAGTAATCTGAATATCATTCCCCTCTTCATTTGTCGATTGTCCCGTTTCTGTTTGACCTGCATAAGCCCTTGTTTTTTCTCTGTCAATCACTTGTCCTGTTTTACTGGTACTGATAATTGAGAACAAGTATTCTTTCTGATTTTTTAGCTTTTTCGGCAATTCATAATTTACTTGGTTTGAACTTGTGTTATAAGCAAACCCAACGTCAAATGCTTCTTTTGATTCTTTATCTGTCATTTTAATTGTGGTTTCCCATTGATCTAGCTCAAATAAATAATCCTGTCCTTGTTTTAATTGAATGTATCCTTGTGGATATTCTTTAGTATATAGATACTGTTGATTGACCACAGGGTAAGCGTATTTAATATTGTGCAACGGAATATACTCAGGCGCTTCACCCGAGATAAATTCAACGCTTTTGGTTTCTTTTGCGGGTTTACCATTCTCTAGAACAGGGATATATGTTCCATTTTCTAATTTATAGAAGCTAACCTCAACTTCTACTTTGTATTTCTTTCTCGATCCCAATACATCAGTAGGGAGAATCGTAGCGCGATCTTTCATTTGAGAAAACTCAATTGAAGAAGGTACTTCTACTCCTGCTTCATCTATAATTCTAAATGTATCCAATACCACTTTATACGTATTATCTCCACTGTCTTCAGGAATGATCAACGGTTCATTGACTTTCATAGAGAAAGTTGCTTGAGGTGCTGTAAACACATCAACGTCTTCACTGTTTTCTTTTGGCGTTAAATCGGTAATCATCTTCATTCCACCAAGTATTCCAGCATCTGCAAACTCACATTCCTTCCCTATAGTTACCTTAAATCTAAATTTTCCTTTGATCAATCCACCCAGAACATTCATATGTCCACCAACATAGCCTCTAGCCCAGAAAGGGTTTGGCAATTTTGCCTGCATCAACGCTGCGGCACCTGCGGTTAGAATAGGAATTTTCATTTTGATAAACCAAAGTTTCACGCGAATTCCCAACTCTCCTTGTAAATAGGCATAGGCTTGTCCGTTGGCATACCAACCATCAATACCAATGCGATCCGAACTCGTGTTTAAGCAAGAAGCATCTCCGTAATCTTTCAACATAATATCAAAGCCCATTCCTGCCATGAATCGAGCATACATAATCAAGAAATTCAAATTCCCTGTATCAATTTCTAAACTCGCTCCAAAGGCCATTCCTCCAGCATTAGCCAGTTGGTTTTCATCGCGCATATAGTCTAATTCTTTAGCATCTACCCCAAGCATACGGGCTACTTGAGCTGGTGGTGGTGGACTATCAGGAAGCTTGGTTCCCGACATAAAGTAAGAACCAATTTTTAAGAAGACACTTCCAATACCCAATTTCACGCCTACCTTTTGATCAGGTGTTCCCATATAGAGGTGCCAATCCTTGCGTCCTTTGTAAAACTCAGCATATCCCACCGTTCCATCAGGTCCTGTTCCTGAAATCAATCCGCCAGGTACATCTAGATATGCTTTAAACATACCGAATACAGATCCATTCTCTATATCGTGTTCTATACCCACCTGCGTTCTAAAGCCAAAAGCTATCCCTCCGCTTTTATCCGTTGGCATTTCTTTTTCTGCTGTAGTAACTAAACTCCCCGTTGGTGTATTTGGAGCGGTTGACAATAAATCTTGACCTAATTGCTTAAAATCGTCCTTAGCCCCTTGAACTCCTCCCACAACATCAAGAATATCTAGAGGGAGAGCTTTATTAAAATAATCCGTACTTTGTTGTACTCTAGCAATCGCATTAGCAATCGCACTTCCACCCGGAATTTCACTTAAAATTGTACCACGTCCATACATTCCAATAAATGCAATCCCACCTGATTTGGTAAAGGCCGTTTCAAAAGAAGCCTCTGCATCAACCATACCCGCAAATCCCATTCGAAGGAGCGCTTTTACACCTAATCCTGTTTTATAATCCGGTTCATAGGACAATCCTGAAGGCGAAAACTCCGTAGGATCTAATCCTGCTTTTCTTCGCATCTGATAATAAGCTCCTCCACCAAAACCAGTGATAAAGGCACCTTTAAAATTTACCGAAGCATCAAAATACCAGTATCTAAAGTCTTTGCGTCCGAAAATAGCTTTACTCTTTATTCCAAACATGCCTTCTCCTTGGCTGCCTTCTGCTGTATCTTCACCTGCTGGAACTCCTGTGTACTGCACCGATAACTCCGCATTAAATCCATCTCCATATACAGGATCCTTTTTCATCAAATCTAATCGACCGTGGATATTCATCCCACTAAAACTACCATCCACAATAATCTTGTGAATATCGATCTTGTCGAATCTCCATTTCTGAACCACTCCTTCTGAACCTAATTTTCCTACAATGGATATTCCCCCTTGAGCCGAAAACATATTGCTATCCATTAAATTCAAGCCAAGATCAAAACGCAAGGCAGCATAGCGATCGTCCATTCTCACTTCAATGTTGCCAATAGACACAGGAAAATTATTGAATTTCAATTCTCCTTTGGTTCCCATACTTCGAACGGCAATCATCGGAGCTACGGTTTGCAATTGAAGGTCTTGGAAATCTATGTTTTGAAACGCAACTAAATCCTTTTCATTAGGATCATCTTGTTTCGCCTCATTATTTTTAACGTGAAAAGAAATTCGACCACTTAAATTGGCTTTAGGCAAGAATTTTCCTTCTTTTACTTTTAATTCTACTGCACTTCCACTCGCTAAAACTCCCTTAGCCTGCCAAATATTGAAATCGATATCGTCTCTTGTGATGACTTGAAGCCCATATTCTCTTCGCGAGATAAAACCATGATACCCCAGAGCCGTTTTTGACGCTTGCTCTCCTTCTTTTGCCTTACTAATAGGCAAGAGGATATCCCCTTCTAACCTTCCTCCTTTTAATTGATTGGTTACAAAACTAACCTCTAATAAATCAAGTGAATAGGCCCATGCATTCGTTGTAGATGTTGTTCCTTTATCTAAAGGAAAGAGATTCGTGGCAGAAAAAATACCCGAAACACCGTGTTTATCAATAATTAAATTACGCGTTCCTATTTCTATGCGTTTTGTAGGATGGTCCTTTGTTTTAAATTCAGCTGGTAAAGCCACCGCTAAACTTTCGACATACACCCCTCTCCAACTCTGCTCTGTTGGAAACAACAGTCCATTTTCTCTGTATTCTCTTGGAAAAACCACACTAACATCATTGCGACTATCCGATAAATCTAAAACCGCATTATTGACGTGAAATTGAAAGTTTCCTTGATAGTTTTCTCCATTTTGTTTTTCAGCTAAGGTGAAAGGTTCCATACTTACACTCACCAAGATATCATTCCAACTCTTAGCCGTAAAGCGAAAATCCCCTTTTACTCGGTTGGGCATGATTTGTTTTCCCAATAGAGGATGATCGTATTCACGTGTAGTTCCAGGTATAACATCCCCCATATTGGTGTCTATTCTCTTTATTAATTCATCACTAAAGTGAACGGTACCCGTTAGATGGAGTTCCTTAAACCCATCACAATCAATGGTTACGTAAGTTTGATTGAGTACTGTACCAGTATCCATATCAAATCCACCATATAAGGACATACCCCATTTACTTCCTAATTCTACATGGACGTCGCCTAATAAGGTAAGCTTGGCATCACCAATGATACCTCCTTGATTCGATATTTTAATACCATCTGCCCCAAAATACAACGATCGAGGTGCATTTTGATTTCCCTGTTGATTGGTTCCTTGCGGAATATCAATTTGGCAGAACACCGTTACTTCAGCATATTCTGGAAAAAACTTCGCCTTTGTTATGGCTACTTGATATAGTGCATTATCATTTCCCGTTGCTATTCCAATAGGCAAGGTCATCAAATCTTCACTGCTGAAGTTGTCCGTCCAATTTCCACTTTCTTTTACTTTATTTAGTTGAGCTACCGCTTCAGTTACCTTTTCAGCTGCATCTGCACCTGTCTGTTGAGCTTGAAGAGTTATACTATACAAACTAAATAAAGCAACAAACAATACTATCTTTTTCATATCTAGAAACTATAACTATAGTTGAAGGTTAAGGTTAAATCATTGGTGTTCATTCCCGTGTATAGCTGTCTAAACATCTGCACGCCATTCAATGAAAAATTGTGTTGTTCCAAAAACACATAACTCGCGTTGAACTTCACTCCATATACGCTGTTATTCCCCGTTTTGGTTTGCATTTGATTGTAAAGTCCCCCTAAAGTGGCATTGAGCTTATTGTCTAAAAATTTCTTCATAAAATTCACGCCAGCACCATACGAATTGGAGTTCATCGCACTAATTTTATTATCTGTATAATTCAAAGAAGTACTCAGTCCAGCCGCTATACTTTTCATTGTTAGCGTGTGAACCAAATTAAAATTCTGAACCGTACTCGATTGTCCTTTGCGAATTACGCCTCCTTGTTTATTCGCTTGTCCAGCTATGGAATAATTGAAATTAATATTGTGCTGCTTCTCCTTGCCTAAGATGTAATTGATATTTGCATTGGCATTTTGAGAGAGCTGTTTGTAGTTTAAAGTATCTGCGGGGTTTAAATTAGGATCATTGATATAATCAAATTGATCCAACCTTCTATTCGTATGGGTAGAAAAATTGGAATAACTACCGCTGATATTCAATTGCTCATTAACAATAAAGCTCGCATTTAGTGTTCCCACTAAGCGTTTGCTGTCTTGTGCTTTCTTCTTATCGAGATTATCGCGTTGATACCCCAATTGGGTGCTAATCATCAAGCGATCTTTTACAAACGGTCCGGAAAAAGTAACACCTACGTTTTCCAAATCATTATTAAAATACATTGCACCTAGTGTTTGGTATTCAGGATCCACATTTTCATAAACCAAACCAATGCGATATTTACTTAGATTATAATTCGCCGATGTCTTTACTGCTTTGTGTGTAGATCGCGTTTTTAATGTCGATGTATTATCTTCTATTTGTTGAGGAATTAAATCATAAAGTATAGACAACGCATATTCCACTTCTAGTTCAACATTGGGAATAACCGTTGTATGTACTTTAAAACTATTCACTGAATTTTCTTTGGCAATTGCTCCACCAGAATTGACAATCGAGTTTTCTTTGTCCTTGGCATAAAAGGAAATATATTCCAACTTATATTGATCTTGTTCAAAATCGATTTTTCCTCCAACTCCAATTCGCTTATACGTCGCAACTTGGTATCCTAAGCTATCTGCTTCTGTTGGTTTAAGGAGTCGCCCACCCATAAAACTAACTTTTACAGGTCCTTTGGGGGTTAACTCCGCTCCAATACCTCTAAACGGATGACCATTTAGGGTGTAATTGGAAAAACTCATACTTGCATCTCCCAAATAGGCTTGAATCCACTTGTACTTTGGAGCTAAACTAAAACGATTAAAGTCATACGGCATCTGATAGCCAAACTGATCTCCTAGATTGGTAATCGTATAACTAATGGGCATCGAAAACATTTTATAACTTGCCCCTAAATTTCCACTCAGTGTATACGTAAAGGGATCTTGGTTTCCCGTACCCGCATTGTTATACATTCCATTGGCATTGATTCCGCCATACACCTTCACCTTACTAGTTTTCATGAGCGTTTCTATATCAATCTGTTGTGCTTGTATTGATATGCATCCCAATAAAAACAAAGCAATACATCCTACTCTAGTCCTCATCTTATCTCCTTACTTTTTGAACTTTTATATCACACAAAACATACGCATGTTGTGTGTTGACTTGAACAAATTCCTTTACATATATTGCCCCTTTTCGCCCATCACTTGTCTCAAATAAAACAATGCGCTGTTGTTGATTTGTAAAGAACTGCTGTCCACCAGCTGTTTCTACAATCTCAATACGCTGAAGCGGACGGTCATTTTCTAAAGCCAAGAAATCAGTTATTGTAAAATTCACTCCGCAATTACACAGCTCTTGAGAATTGATAATTTTCACGTGTTGACCGCCTTCAAAAGGCAGCAATCCACTCGTGTGAATCGAAGAAGGACTGCTAAATTTACTTCGCGAAAGATTACTTGTCATCCCTGTAAATACAACATCAATAGCAGGTGCTATTTGAGCATCGACCTCACTGGTAAAATAGGCTTGTCTTTGACTAGTTGAATATAAAGCAGGTATTTCACTCGTATTGTGACTAAACATATTTCCCAATTTAATATCCGTTAATACATACAAATTGGTATCTTCATAAATAGCAATTTCTTTGACAATCGATTTACTCTTTTTGTCATTACTTGCCGTTAGTTTAATTTTTTGCTTTCCTACTCGATTAAAAACAACAGTTGGCTCAACTGCTGTACTCGTTGGAGTAGCACTTCCTTCAAATTCCCATTGAAATGTATCTGCAGCAATTGTTTTATTCTTAAAGTGTACTTGAACAGGTGCTTGGTAATCATAATCACGATGCGCTACTTCCCACGTAAAATCAACAGCAATATCAGGGGCTACTTCTAACGTTTTTACTTTTCGAACCGTATCTTGTCCATTACTCACCAAGACAATTAAATCATAGGTTCCTGGTACCTCATACTGAAGCGCAGGAGGCGTTTTTCCTTTAAACTCTTTAATTTGAGATCCTTCCAACTGCCATAAATAATTCAATCCCTCTCCCTCAATATCATTGGTTATTGTTACTACAACAGGAGGGTACTTACTTCCGGCTACGGTATAGGTAAAATCTCCTTTTACAGTATCGAAAAGCTCAATAACTTGACTTGTGGTATTTTCCTCTCCATCTACATTCGTTACTGTTAAGGTAACCGTGTATTTACCCGGTTTGACATAGGATACCTGCCCAGGGTCTTTTGCAGAAGAAGTTTGTGGATGCCCTCCTTCAAATTCCCAAGAATAATGATCTCCACCTGTAGATTTATTGATAAAAGTAAGAAGAGCGGGAATGGTTTGATTGGCTTTTGTGTATTGATATTCAAACGAAGCTTGTACTGGTTCACTCTGTTCGTTGTAGCAACTATATAGCAGAATGAATGCCATTACTACCCCTACACCTTTCAGTATTAACTGTGATTTCAAAATGGTAATTTTTCTTTATTTAACTTTTTTTTCGCAAAAATACAAACAAACATTTAAATTAAAAAAGACAACATATACTTAAAAATGAGATTAAAAATCATTTATCAAATAAATAATTCTCAACAATTACACCCAAACACAACAAATACAGCACACTTAAGTCATTTACAATCATTTACAAAAAAATCAAACATCAATCAAAAGAACATCATATTTAACAAAATATCCAGTTTTACTACACCTGTCTTTTTACACCTAACTAGTAACTACAATTGAAAAAAAACACACAAAAAAAGCCACCTAGATTTTAATCTAGATGGCTTCTATACGCTAATAAATGGATATTTGTTTCTTCACCAATTCAATTTGTACAAATCGAGTTCCCTTTGGCCACTCTTCCTCTTCTGCTGCAGATTCAGCTATTTGATCTAAATCTAATAGTACCAACTTCTTCTCTATCAACGCTTCAATTTCAAACGCTGTAATCTCCGTAATACCATCTTCTTCATACGTATTGGTTATCTTTTTTCCCTCAATAGAAAATAGCTCTATCATATTACCTGATCTACGTTCATTAACATCACCTACAATGTCCCTCCGATAAATCTGTTAAATTGAATGAGTTGATTTTCCTTTGAAATACTTTAAAAAAAGTTGTACAAAAGCACAAAAAACAAGGTTAACCCCTTATGAATGCTAAGATCTAAATTATTGTATCGCCAGGTATAACATTCTACTCGCTGCAAACGATTAAAAAAACGGCCAAATACACTCCTATCATGAGATAACCATTTGTCTCTTCTACTTGTACAAAGCTTATTATCATTCAAAAATACCAAGAAATAGTAAGGATTTATAAAAAAAGTAGTTAGAGGTAGTATTAGGAATCAAATATGCTTATTTACACCATCAAAATTTGAATATCCTTAGGTCAATCACCCTTCTAATAAGCCTTTCCAAACAATAAAGCCTTTGTCGTCATTTGAATAATCGTGGACAATTCCTGAAAAAGTAATAGGGTTAGTATCTAAATAGACCATTTGAAGGAAAAAATGCTTTATTTAACTCATAAAATACCACCTATCGGGTATAAAATATTGAATTCTATACAAACTATACCCGAAGGGGTATTGTTCTATTTTTTTATGTATATTTATACCTGAAAAGGTATAGATATGGATTCAATACAAGTATTTGTAAAGCAAAAGCGAAAAGAATTAAAGCTTACGCAAGAAGATTTAGCACTGAATGCTGGTGTAGGCTTGCGTTTTGTACGTGATTTAGAACAAGGTAAAAAAACACTCCGTTTAGACAAAGTAAACGATGTGTTAGCTTTATTTGGTAAAGAGGTTGGTGTAATTGATCAAACTAGAGAATAATGGCACGACAAGCAAAAATATACTTTCAAGATCAGTTAGCTGGTTATCTCCTGGAAGGAGATGATGGATATTCCTTTTACTATAATCAAGATTATCTAAGAACACCTCATCCGCATCCAATTAGCCTAACGCTCCCCCTATCTGAAGAAACCTATCACAGCAATGTACTCTTCCCTTTTTTCGATGGGTTAATTCCTGAAGGATGGTTATTAGATATCGGAGAAAAACATTGGAAGTTAAATCCTCGAGATCGATTTGAATTATTAATCAACTTATGTAGAGACACTATTGGAGCGGTCTCAGTTTATCCGATGGAGGCGGCAAATCATGAATAACTGTTTATTTTGTTATCAACCTGTTGAAACAGGCGACTATCATCCTACTTGTTCAAAGAAGTTCTTTGACACACCACAAGTTCCTATATTAGAATTAGATAAAGAAAAATTAGATCAATTAGCACAAATAACGGTAAACGAACGATTAGCATTAACAGGGGTACAACCTAAGATATCCTTAAGTTTAAACAGTGAAAACGGTAGTAAACGATTAACCTTAGTCGGTTTATGGGGAGATTACATCCTAAAACCTCAATCTCCTAATTTTGCTTTTATGCCTGAAGTAGAAGACTTGACCATGCACGTAGCTAAGCTATTTAAAATTGAAACCGCTCAACATGCTTTGATTCGCACCTCTACCGGTGAACTGGCTTATATTACCAAGCGTTTTGATCGCGTGAAAGACAAAAAAATTCACGTAGAAGATTTATGTCAGTTATCAGAATTGTTAACGGAACAAAAATACAAAAGCTCTTATGAGCGTGTAGGGAAGATCATTAAACGATACGCTACCAATTCGGGCTTAGATACGATCAAATACTTTAGACTTGTCTTGTTTAGCTTTATAACAGGTAATAACGACATGCACTTAAAGAACTTCTCTTTAATACACACAGATAAGGGTATCTTATTTTCTCCAGCGTATGACCTTTTAAATGTGAATTTAATCTTTCCTGATGATAAAGAGGACTTAGCCTTAACGTTAAATGGGCGCAAAAGAAAAATAAAGCATGATGATTTTGATCAACTTGCTATAAGCTTAGGTATTACTGAAGTTGTAAGGAATAATATCTATAAAGATTTCTCTAAGCAAGCTAATAAAGTATATGACTTAATAGATCGAAGCTTTTTAACTGATGAGTACAAAGAAGAATATAAAGCAATCTTCACTAAAAAGTTGAAACAGATTGGATTGTAGAGAAAAGGTTAATCAGGAATAAAATACTAGAAAATAAAAATATACAGCGCTCATTTATCTCAGGACAAAAAGTATTCTTGTGGAAATTGAAATCGAAAATAACCTGTCCAAATCGAAAAATTCACTTCCCTTTTTATTGTAAATTATTCAACCAAAACAACAATATTTTCTCGTTCATCTGTTAAAACCCATCCGTTGATTTTCCTTTGAAATACTCTAAAAAAAGTGTTGTACAAAAATACAAAAAACAAGGTTAAACCCTATGAATGCAGGTTTTAAATTATTGTATCGAGAAGTAATTCTCTAAAAATATATTTCTTAAAAAAAAGCGTTGTAGTAGTTACTATGACGCTTTTTTTATATTTCTCTCATAAAAAAAAGCGTCCATTCGCTTTAAGTTTTCATCTACTTTTTGCCATTTTATTTTTTCCTATGTTATTGAAGTAATAGAGAATAGAATTGATAATAAGAATACTGATTTTTTTATAGTGCGTTGGTTTGTAGTTAATAAATAAGGAGTGAAACTAAAATCAAGTCTTAAGAGAGTTACTAAGATACCTAACCAGACAGAATCAGCCCACGCCAATATAAGGCATGGACATAAGTCTATCGCTATTTTGATTGTCATCTGAAGGTCGAAATTTACGATAAACCAATAACGATAGATTACCCTTGTTCGTAATATTTTCTAATGCAAATGTAAGGAAGATTTTACTTATCTAAGAAAATACTTGCTTTCACATAATTATTTGAAGTTCTTTCTTTTATTTTCCTTTTCTTTGTTTTAGTTAATTTTTTACAATTTTCGTTAATAGAATTATGAGTATAATATATAATCAAGGAGGACAATCAGTTTTTACTAATACAGACGACTCTACTGATAAAAAAATAGAGATAATAAAAGGAAAGATACAAGAGCTCTTTAATATGAAAAATATTTGTTTTTTATTTGGAGCAGGTACAAGTAATGGTGCTATTCCTATTATGAGTAAATTATTCGAACAAGTTACTACTAAGCTTGATCAGGAAGGAAATGAAAGTTTAAAAGAATACTTTGAACAATTAGATCCAAAACTAATAAATAACAACTTAGAAGAAGTATTAGGTTTACTGTATTCTGAACATAATTTTCTGAAATCAACTTTAACAGAAGATGAATTAAAAGATAATCCTTGTGTATTATTAATTAAATTAATCGAAGAAGAAATTTTCACGTCTATCAATATTAATATCAATGCTTCTGAAAATGAGAACGTTTTAGAAACCTACAAAGCTTTTTATCAAAAAGTTACCTTACGAAATAAAGATTTAGCTCGTATAAATGTATTTACCACGAATAATGACTTGTTTAATGAATATGCTATGGATTCGTTAAACATCAATTACATCAATGGATTTTCGGGGGGGCTAACGAAACTTTTTAATCCAGGGTTATTTAACTATACCTACTCTAAACGAATGGATACAAGTATAGAAAAATTTGAACCTGTTGAGAATATGGTTTACTTGTATAAGATACACGGATCTATTAATTGGACAGAAGATGAAAATAATACCAATTCATTTTTTAAAATTAAGGAAATACCTTACTCAAAAGATAACGATCCAACAAGAAGTGTGTTAGTTTACCCAGCCCCAACAAAACAAAATAAAAGTTTAGGAAGCCCTTATGTAGAAATGTTTAGAGAATTTCAAAAGAAATTGCTTGAGCAACATACAGTATTATTTGTTATAGGTTATAGTTTTAGTGATGAACATATTAATAATATTATTTATCAAGCTTTGGCAATCAATTCTACAATAAATGTAGTTATTTTCGGCAATGTTAAAGGTAATATTACTAAAATCACAGATAATCGGATAATTAATATATATGGAGAGTTAATAAGTTCTATTACTGAACAAACTGATGAATCTACCGAACAAACTGACGAATCTACTGAACAAACTGACGAATCTACTGAACAAACTGACGAATCTACTGAACAAACTGACGAATCTACTGAACAAACTGACGAATCTACTGAACAAACTGACGAATCTACTGAACAAACTGACATAAACACTTCAAAGCCAGAAAAAATACATTATTTTAAATATATCGTAGACAACTTTATACCAGATGTAAACTTATACAAGAAACAAGATGATGTTTTAGCGGATTTTATTAAACAATATAAAGAGTTGAATTAATGAAAGTTGGTAAAGTTATTTCAGTCGAATTTGATCGCTTTAGAGTCAAAATGTTCCACACAACCAAAAACTCGACAATC
The DNA here is from genome assembly GCF_014145635.1 of Myroides sp. WP-1. Lineage (GTDB taxonomy): Bacteria > Bacteroidota > Bacteroidia > Flavobacteriales > Flavobacteriaceae > Flavobacterium. Next base: position 22,431 of record NZ_JACHTC010000020.1, on the reverse strand, counting down.
AGTATAAATGGTCAAATTTACTATTTTGGAAATATTGGTAGCTTTTTAAAAACTACCAACGCTATTGGTGAAACGATTATATGTGAAGTTGTAGCGATTTTAGATCATACGACTGAAAGTAAGATGTATACCAATTACAATTTGGATAGTTCACGTGAATTAATAGTAAAACCTATAGGAAGTATTAATCATCAGAAAAAATTTCATTTAGGTATTGGAGTATATCCAAGCTTATATGCTGATGTATATATTGTAACTTTTGAAGATATTAAAAGTATTTTAGAAACAGAAAAAGAACTTATAGGTCCAAATACTGTACACGAATCGATAGCAATAGGTTCTTCAAAAAATTTAATTAATTACGAAATCAAACTAAATATTAATAATTTATTTAATATTCATACAGCTATATTGGGTAATTCTGGAAGTGGAAAATCAAATACTATAAGCCATATTCTACAATCAATTTACCGAAAAGAAGGATTTTCTGCAAGTGGATCTAAAACAATTTTATTTGATGTAAATGGGGAATATCATAGCGCTTTTAAAAATAGTATTACTCCTAATAATTCCTTTTTAAAATATTATATTCCAAACAAAAATGAAGATCAAGATATAGGAAATTCTACATTTATTTTACCATATTACCTAATGAATTTAGATGAATGGTTGGCTTTTTTAATGGCTTCTGATCGCACTCAAAAACCTTTCTGGGATAAAGTATTACAACAGACGTATAAATTCTATAAAATATTTAATAATGGCGAAGAAGATGATTTTATTTACATTAATTATTTTAAGTGGAAACTTATCACAATCATCAGGAATGTGATTTCGAGAATTGACTCTGACACTTCAAAAATGACTGCCGTACAAAGTATACTATTTAATATTGAACAAATTTTTAATTCATTAAATACTGAAACGGCTACTAAACAGGAGCTTAAAAATTTTATAGTGGAATTAAGAGCTTGTAGTAATATTAGCTATGGAGACAATAATAACCAACTAAACGATTATATTAATACCCTTGATGAACATATTAACATAGAAAGGGCTTTAGATATTGAAAATCATAAACTTGAAGGAGGAAATTATTTTGATTATAAATTCTTACAATCTGCTTGTGATTTAGTATTACTTGATGAAGAAGGTAAAGGTAATACACGAATCAGAGAGTATACTTCTACGATGTTAACCCGTTTAGAATATTTCTTACACAATTCAGATTGTACCTTCTTGAAAGAAGGTGTTCCTGACTTAAATAGAGAACAATATTTAAAACAATATTTTGGTATCGGAAATGAACCAAAAAATCAATTAATTGTGATTGATACCAACGGTTTAAGCAATGATATTCTAGAATTAACAACATCTTTAATAAGTCGCTTGCTATTTGATGTACGTAAGAGTAAAAATGGAAATGATCGAGTAAGCAATCCAATTCATTTAGTTTTAGATGAAGCACATCGTTATATTCGTAAGGATGCAACATATTTATTAAGCGACAATATATTTGAACGTATAGCCAGAGAAGGTAGAAAATATGCCTTGTATCTGATTGTTTCTTCTCAACGCCCTTCTGAGTTGTCCTCTACTGTTTTATCACAATGTGGAAACTATTTTATACATCGTATTCAAAATGAAGTGGATATGAAATATATCTATTCTGTATTGCCATACTTTACAGATGACTATGTGGCTAAAATAAAACAAGCTATGCCAGGAGAAGTTTTGATTTTTGGTAATTGTGTACCAATGCCTTTACAAGTTAAAGTACACCAACCAAATCCAGAACCTAATAGTAAAAATTGTGTAATAAATAAAGAATGGTTTAAAAGTGAAAAGAATAATTAAAGAATCTTTTAGAGAGATTGAGTTTTTTAAGAAATCAAATTGGTTAAATATTGCCAATAATCCAATCACAAATAATTTAATTATTTATTTATTATTACTTATAGTAGTATATGTTGGTTTCAAAACCTATACTCTCTCAAATAATTATTTTAAGGACAATGAACTTGACGATAATATTTCTATAAAATACAATACTTCCCCTTTAGAGGTAATTAATAACCAAACTGAATCCTATGAGATTAATCCTATTTATGACACAGTTACAACTAAGCAAAATGTACTAATTAAAGATCTAAATAATCCAATAAAATATAAAATAGAAAAATCCGAGAAAGAATCATTCGAACTTGGTGACATAGGTGATTTTATAGGAGGATATTTTGGTTATTGGTTAGGATTATTAGGAGCTTTATTGACATTCTTAGCATTTTATATTCAATATAAAGCTAATGGCCAAGTACAAAAACAATTTAGAATGCAACAATTTGAAAGTCAGTTATACAAAATGATAGATGTATATCTTAACAACAAAGATAAATTCTCTATTATAGGTTATAAAAATCCTAAAAATAGTTCAATAGATATGCTGACTATCATAAAAGATAACTCTTTTGAAAAGCTCTTAGATCTCAATAAAAAAATAAAGTTAGAGCAGGAAACTCAATTTATTGATTATGTAACCAAAGATCACATAGTATTTCAAAAACTTCTAGTTGAACTTAAAGTTATTTACCGTGTTTTATTGGAGTCCTTTAAGGAATCTGAAAACATTAAAGAAATAGAATTAACTGAGCATGTTAAGTATACTTTATTTGGAGAAGCATATAAAATAATGTTCTGGGGACTAAACAAATATTGTAAAGATATTGACTACAATAAAGATAAGCTATTTGAAGATGAAACAGAACAAATAAATAACATCCCTTATAAGACGAATTTAACTAGCTTTCAGAACAATACTCCTAATAAATATACATTTATTATTTTCTTAAGATCTTACAATTTGATATTCAATAAGATAATAGATAACATATACAGAGTAAAAAACAATCAAAAAAATAATAAAAATAACATTGATACTCCAATTCTTATCGATAGATCAATAATTATCAATTCCATAAGTAAATTAAAATTAATAAAGAAAATTCATAAGAAAAATGGAACTAAAGTATTTAAAAATTTCTATACTAATAAAGAGAATGAATATAAAAATTTATGGGTAAAATTAAATTATACACCATTTCAAGGTTATTTACATTTCCTACCTCAATACTATAGAAATCTTTATTCAATTGTGAATTTTGTAGTAAATCAAAATAAAGATTTAAATTTGACAAAAGAGCAAAAATTGAATTATTTAAGAACATTAAGATCAACTATGTCTGAATATGAACAAACTATGCTCTTTTACAATTGGTATAGTGAATTTGGATTAGCATGGGAAAACCAAGAGAATCATTTTTTTTCTGAATATAAAATGATTCATAATTTAAAGAAAATAACACTAATCGATGATGATATTGATGTATACACAATTTTAAATATACCAGAAGAAAAACGTGAAAATTTTTTTGAAGCTTTCGATTAATTATTATAACTAAAACAACAAAATTTCATGGCACTTTTCGAATATAAAGCTAATAGTTTTGAAATTATTTCTCCTTCTAGTTTTAAGGAGATTAATATTAATGAGAAGAATTTACAGCAACTTATTAAAACACAAATAGATGTTTTAGGTGAAGATTTACTAATCATATCTGAAGAATATTCAGATTGGCAAGAGTCTAAAAAAAGATTAGATTTATTGGCAATTGACAGAGATGGTAATCTTGTTGTTATTGAATTAAAAAGAGATAATGATGGTTTTCACATGGACCTTCAAGCTATAAGATATGCTGCAATGTTATCAATGATGACATATGAAAATGCTATAATTGCTTTTGAAAAATATTTATCAAATAATAGCGAGGATTCTTCTAAAGCGAGATACTTCATTTCTGAATTTTTAACTTTAAATAATGAAGATAATATCGAATTTGGAAAAGACATTAGAATAATATTAGTAAACACAAATTTTTCTAAGGAGCTTACTTCAAGTGTTTTGTGGTTAAGAAACAAAGGGCTTGATATTAAATGTATTCAAATTCAGCCATATTTAAATAGTAATAATCAATACTTTATTGATATTGATATTTTATTACCTTTAAAAGAATCTAATGATTACATGATAGCAATTGAGAAAAAAGAAAAGGAAAAAGATTTAGTAAAAAATCAAATTAATAGTACAAGAGATTATTCAACCTATAAATTCAAAAATAATATGTTTAGAAAAGGTAGGTTAGTTTTAGAAGTAATAAAACAATATATCTTAGATAATCCATCAATTACTATAGAACATCTAAAAAATATTTTTCCGGATAACTTACAAGGTTCAATAGGTGTGATACGTACTTTAGAAGAGTACAAAAATGGGAATCTAAAAGGAAAAAGATATTTTGATGGAGCTGATGAAGTAATTGAGCTATCAGATAAAACTAAAATAGTAGTCAGTACACAATGGGGAATAGGTAATATTAATAATCTTTTAGAAAAAGCAAAAGAACTAGGATATGATATTCAACTTAATAATTAATATATTCACCACATACGGATCACACAACTCTTACAATTACCTAAAAATCAATACATCTAATATATTGTATCGAGATAAATAACCTACCATAAGATGTTCTTATTTTCCACATTTGTACCACACTTTAAAATTATGTGGTACAAATGTGATACAAAATGAGCCTCCCTAACCTAATATAGAAAATTATGAACATCACACTTAAACAAAGAAAATTACCAAGAGGTAAGATTTGAATACGATAAAGGATTTAAAAATCTCAAACTCTCCTAGCTATTATTTTACATCAATCACTTCTCTTCTTCTGCAAAATATCCTCTTTTCTAAATCGATAGGAACCCTTGAAAGTTCATAACAATCCGATTCATCATGAGAAATATGACTTTTTTTAAGGACCAAAAATCCTTTAATCGGAAATTTTCACAGTTCATTTATATTATATCAAAAACCGATTTTTTTTATCAAAAATTATCCTAATATTTGAGAGAGTATAAATATAACCAATCGATTACTATCATTGTATGAAAATAAGCCTCACCTTAATTGCCCTATTTATTGCTGCCTATACTAGTGCTCAAACACCTCGAGATACCCTAATCTCTACTATTTACAATGCATATATTCAAGACGAATCCGATTATACAGTACTTAAAAGAAACATTGAAGCATTAAAACATATGGATAATAAATACAATCCTGAGGTGCTCAATCGAAACTTAGAAGCAATGTTTCAATACCAGGATCTCGATTTCTTTAAATCTTCTTTGGAGTTATTAGTACTCCACTATGGATATAATGTTTCCTATCTCTCTGGTCAGGAAAACTATTACCAAGCAATCATCGCTGGTGAATTAGCCCCTTGGTTTAAAAAGATGTATATCGAAAATCACCCTAAATGGTTGTCCAATAATTTAGATAAGTTAGTGGATATACAGACGTTAAACTCCCTAAAACAAAAGGATCAAGTTATGACAAAAACGCTAATGGATATTTACAATTCTTTACAATTAGAGGAAAAAAAACGTGATTCTATACTAATCTTATTTAAGCAAAACGTTTTAGAGAATGCTACAACGTTAATTAGCATTTCAGAGTCAATTGGTTCCATGCCTACTGGAAATTCATTTGCATTAATCCAAAAACCGTATGAAATTGTTGAGGTGCATAACTTTCAACAAAACTTCACAACCTTTTTCGATATGATTTATCCTTTCTATAAAGCTTCTTATCTCAAAAGAGATCTTCCCATTGTAAAGTTTAGAAATATAGATTCGATCAAATTTCTTGCGGATAAAAATCAAATCTTCGGACTCATATCTGTTGAGGATATTCCTCCCTACTTAAAAGAAGAATACAACATACAACGCATTGAATCAGCGGATCCTGCCCTCACCAAGAAATATAGAACGGAATTAAACTGGACGGAGCTTTAAGTCAACAATTAGCCTTGATTTGAAGTGTTTACCATAGCATATAACTAGAGTATCCCCCTAACTAATCGGATAATAAGAATCTTAAGTTAGTTCAACTTGCACTTAAATAAACTTTAATATCCGTCCATCTAAAAGCATAGAAACAAGAAAGCTTGCTTTGTTTGTCATTCCTGAGGATGCGAACAAAGCAAGCAATCGTTAGTTTTCAGATTCAGTGAGTCTGAAAACATGTCTATATTTTTTAGGATTGGATTTTATCTTTCTTCCTCCTTTGTTTTTAGTGGTAGTTTGCATCGTTTCTTATCTTGATTTATATCAAAATAGATTTTTGTCGATTCTTTCACCTTAAAAGGACAGACTCCCCCTACTCGATGGCCTACTAACTCTTCTACATCTTCATATTTAAGCATCTTTGCTTTGATACCAAAAGTATCTTTAAAAGTTTTATTATCTATTTTACTATTTCCTGAAGCGACGACAAGAATAGCAGCTCCCTCTTCTGGGGCATAAAGCGTTATACTCTTTGCTATTTGGTCACTATCACAACCAATCGCAATTGCAGCTTCATCTACAGTAGCTGTACTCTCCTTAAATTCAATAAAACGATCTTCAAAACCCTTGCTTTTCAGATAGTCTTTCACTTTTAAATGGTTCATAATAATTATATTGGTTTTAAAAATAGGAATTATAATACAATTGAGAAGTTTTAATCATACTGTCTTACTATTTATTAAAGCCAAATACTACCTTATAACTCCAATTTCAAACTTTTAGATTGGTACACTACTACTTTAAAATAGTTACTCTTAATTATAGTTATTATGCAATCAGAAGACGATTTAAAAGCACTTGCCAAAATCTTAGCATTTATTAGATGAAACGATTCAAGCAAATGACAGACAAGTTAAACTTGATGCTGAGCAATTGGAATCAGAGCTAAAACGCATTGAAAATGATCCAGAATTGGCTCATTTGATTAATAAGAAGAAGTAGTCTTATATTTTAGTTCTTTAAGCTAGTAATTGTTTTATTTTTCATCAATTCTCTCACTAAGCAAGGTAATGCTCCGCGGTTCGCTTTCAAAAAATTCCCCCATAAATGCTTGACCTTGTCTACGCTTTATTGCGTTGCTTTTTGAGCTTGTTTAAGCATTACCTGTAGCTGCTCCATAATTAATTTAAAAATATAATATTATGGAATCTACAGTTTTAAACAACAATTGGTTAATAGCATCTGAGATAGAACTAATCTACAAATCTAAAGTTAAAGCATCTGAAAGACCGAGAATAGACTCTTCTCATTCAGCTTTTGAAATAGATTCAAAAGCTTGGGATAAAAATAAGATTGAACTATTAGAGCAATTTAAAGTACTTATGCTTTCATAATAATAAGATAAACACATCACTCAAAAGATTAAACAAGCAATCCAAATACTTGATATTGCTCTTTTAGATCATTTAATACTAACTTCTGAGGGTTAGTACTCTTTTGCAGATGAAGGTGTCTCTTTTTATGACGCCTTTATCTTTGTAATTGAGTTCCATTAATACTTTCTAAATACAAGCACTAATCTAAGATCAATCTTGATCTATGAATGAGCTTCTTGTTATTGCAATGCACTCTCTGATTTTCATCTTATACCAACGCAAACTAGGCTGTAAATGAGCGCATAAGAATTGTAAAAACAATAAACAATAGCAAACCGATTATTTGCCAAAGTAAAGAAGGAGATTTATAATTCTCTATTTCATACTTGCTAGGATAAATGCCTACAAGTATTTTAACTTTATGCCAATCCCAAGCTAATAATAGAATTCCTGCGCACAACATCAGCAAAGTGATAACCCAGGTAAGCTTAAAATTCATACTTACTGTGATAACGAAAATATTACAAATAATTCCACAAAAAAGTACAGCTCCTAAGGTAGCAAATCTTTGAGTAAACAGTAAAAAAGCAGTAAAGACTTGGCAAAACCCAAGAAAATTCCAATATAAAGTGGCTTGATATAGTGCATCAAAAAAATAGCTTATTGGATCATCCGCACTTAGAGGAGTAAAACGGCGATTCAGTAACTTAGTTAATCCTGAGGGGATAAAAGCAAATCCAACTAAAAAGCGAATACCAATAATAATTACCTCTGCAATTTTACTTTGCCTTACTTTACTATATACAATCAAATTTCTGATCCTTTATTTCGTTATCATTTCTTATGCTAATTAGTCGAACAAAACTTTTTTTGTTACAAATACGCTTGAAAGAATTAGTACCATCACAAGTAAACACAAAAAAAAAAGTTATTCTATCAGTAAGCAAAATAAACTTCAACCCTTATTCTAGAATTTCTGTTTGAGGATTAATCCCATAAATAATAAAGTTAAGATGCATTTTCTAGTCCTCTTAGCTTCTGTTTATTTACACTCTTGTTTCCCAAACTACTATGATTTTTTTGTTTCGATTATTCCTTAGTTTTATAAAGTGTGTGCTCTTCATCTGAGGCAAAATAATGCTCAACTTCTATTTTTACTGATACAACTATTGATTATCTTAGCCTATAATCTTTATTGTGGTCATGAACATCCTACCTCTACAATTGAATGCGATCGATATCCTCAACATTTTTATAGAGGAACATCGTATTTGTAGTCCTTTAGACTTTGAAGCTGATGAAACTATTATACTAAACTTTAATACAACAGTCAGTGATTGGAGATGTGCTAGAGACCTGATGCGATGGAGACCTCTTTCTCGTTTTTTGAATGACGAATTTAACCTCACCTTATCAGAAAAACAGTGGGAACCGGTTCTAACACCTGCTCGAAAAAGAACCTTGCGAGAGGTATGCGAATTGATCGCTAATCATTGCTCATTTACAACTGTTACCCCCATTCAATTATTGGGTGCCCCTTGTTTACGTGCTTCTGTATTTATAACCTTAAAGAAATATTTAGCACGAAGAGGTGTTAAGGTGGACGATATAAAACCTTCTACGCTTATTGCTCCCTATCTCCATGATCATTTTTCTGAAATGATTGAACAAATAGGAATATTAGCTAGAGGAAATAAAGTATTTGAAGTATTAGACTACCATCCAATAGAGAATAAAAGTCCATTATCTTTGAATTACTTTTTTTCTTCACCTAAACTCAACACTGGATCCCTACATACATTTAGGGATGTAGTAGAAAAAATTATCACTGTAAATGGGCAAACTAGTAAACCCTAGAATAAAAGAATATGCAGCACGAAATAAATGTAAACAACAGTTATCCGAATACGAAATATGGTCTTTTCTCATGTGAAGACAACTGAATATATCCATGTCCTACTATACATGTGCTGCATGGATATCCTAACGACACACATATAATTGGAGAAAAAAGATAGCTTACTTTAGTTTCACCTGCAACAATTCCATCCATTTTGCTCGATCATTAACCACAAAACGACATTCTTGATCCGCTAATTTTACCTTCAACCCGTTATCGATTACTCCTAGTGTTCTACAAGGTTGAATGGTTTGCACATCAGCAAAGGCAATGCGTACCGTTTTTTTTGTAAAATTAAACTTGTGTGAATGAAAGAGTAAATAGTCTTGTGTTATCCCTAGTTTTCCACCAATGGCCTGTCCTTTTAAAAATAAGTTAGCTACGCCATAAGCCTCTAAGACTTCCCCTTCACCTAAAGGTAAATCTAATTTGAGTAGAATTCCTTTGGTCATCTTCTTGATAAAGAAGTAAAACACTAAGGAGAAAAATACACCAAAAAACACGCCTTTCACCAAATAGTAATACCATGCAACTAAGTCACGATCGAATACCCAATCCAGTAGTACTCCCAAAAGGCAATAAGTTACAATAACTAAACTTACAATCTTGATTGCGTCTTTTTTGCTTACTCCTAAAGCATCTGCCCCAATTTTCATATGTTTTTGTTTATTTATTTAATCGCGTTTTAAAGATACGGATAAAATAGCGCTAATTTTTATAAAAATGCACATGACTGTTTAAGCACATGAAGTTGAAAAAATAAAGTTATTTACGCAGTAAAAGGTAATTTTTTTTACCTGTTCAACAGCTAGTTATACAACCACAAAAAGAGTCAAGTAGCAAGCTACTTGACTCTTTGTTATAATGTAACAGCGTAAACGCCTTAATTTAAAAACGCGTCCAATCTGAATTCACCTGATAATCCAAGATAGGATCTACATCATTTTGAGTTTTAAATTGTCCGTAAAAAGCGGCTAAATCCGCTTCAACCTGTTGACGAGTAATCTCCACTAACTGCGGATTAAAGTCGTCCATTTGCAACACAAATTGAAAACCAATAACGCGAGAAAGCATCTTGCCAATGAGCAACATATTGCGTTGTTTTACTGTACTATCCACCGTAAAATCAAAATACGTTCGAAATAAATCCACACTTACATTCGTGCGTTCATACCCTTGTAAAAAGCGATACAGATTAGTTTCCTTCGCTTTTCGCATTAGCTTTACAATTCCTTCCGCAATTTGCGTATACAGCATCTCATTAGATCCCTCAAAAATTTGAAAGGGTCTACAATCCACTAAAGATCGCCCTGCAATATGATCCAAGCGATACCCATTCGCACCTGCTAATTGCAAGCTAATTTGAGCAGATTCTTGCATTAAATCCGTCACAACCGCTTTGAGTACATTCGCTTCAATACTCATCGAAGCCAAATCATTCTCAATGCCACTTGTCGCTACACTGAAAATACACATACCCGAACACAGCGTATAAGCCGCTTGAATCTTGGCAATTTGATTTTTCACTGAATCAATACTCAACAACGGAACTCCCCCTACTTGTCTTTCCTGGCAATGCGCTAATGATTCGTCTAACAGCCTTTGAATAAAGCCCAACCCCATTCCTGGAAATTGCAATCTACTGCGGTGTAGCGTATCAAGCATTAATTTAATTCCCGTGCTTTCAGTTATTAATCTTTGTTCTGAAGGAACGGCAATATCAATTTCGTTAATACCATAAGGAATCGCATACAACCCAAGGTTATTGTAGCGATGGGTCATGGGAATATGTTGTTCCTCTCTGTTGTTTTCAGAAACAAAAAAGTCAATATCTCGAGATAATTCACCATTTGCTTTGCTTTCTCTAGCAGTTACTAACCAAAAGTCAGCTGCACCACTCAAACCTTGCCAGTGTTTTTGACCTTTAATGTGAAACATTCCCTCCTTTTGCTCGAAGGCCGTTTTCATATTCAAGGCATCACTACCATGAGCTTTTTCCGTAATCATCAACCCCCCCATAGCCTTATTTTCCATAAACTGGTGAAAGACGCGTTGCTGTACAGCTGGTTGTCCGTACTTCGCGAGAGGCTCTAAAAAAAGGGCAATGTTAATCCCAAACATCAACGACAAAGGCAACGACTCATACGACGCGGCAGCAAGTATTTGCAAGCACTCCTTTACTTGTACTCCTCGCCCACCGTGCATAGTCGGAATAGCCACTGCCAATGGCTTTTCCTCCATGATTTCCTCCATTAATTCAGTCGGAAAATCACGCGTTAACCCCATATCATTATAATTGTATTTTTCGCGAAACAAATACTTCAATCGCTTCTTGAATTCTGCGATATACGTACTAAAATCGATGTGTTCTATTACTGCATCCATAACTATCTCCTTTTTTCAATTAAAAAATCTACAGTTGTGCTTGACAGCTTCTCCCCTTATGTGTCAAAAAATTGACTGACGATCGAGCCATTTATAAGAATAAAAAAGATCAAACACTACATGGAACAAATGTAAGAAGCTGATTGCGGAACAAATATGATAGTTTAGATTAAAACTAGGACAAATCGTGCATCAGTAACAAACAATAAAAACTATATCTTCCTGTATTCGGAAGGAGTAATACCTACATGCTTTTTAAAAAGTCGAGCAAAATAAGACGGATCAACAAAATCAAGTTCATAAGCAATAGTTGCAATACTTTTATTGGTTTCCAGCAGTAAAAGTTGGCTGTGAATAATGGCAATTTCTAAAATAAGTTGCTTGGATGATTTTTTATACACCGCAGAAACACAGCGATTCAAGTAATTGATCGACACTTTGAGCTGATCGGCATAAAAATCGACAGTTTTGTGCTTGCTAAAGTGCAAGTGGACGAGTTGCTTGAACGCAATGGCAATCTCTTGCTTACGCTCGATGGATGTCGTTGAATCCGACAGCTTAATCACCTTCAATGCAATAGTTTTAAACAAGCTTTCATACAGCTCTTTATAGGGCTTATCACTGTGAATTTCACTATACAATAAATCAAGCAGACTACTAAGTGCCGCACTGTTTTGTGCATTGAGATTGAGCAAAGGAGAGATGGTAAAAATATTCAAAATCTGTGTTTCACGGAACATGGAAGTCATCGCGTGTTCTTTAATCAATACACAATAACCTTCTGCCGATTTGTCTACAGATTCAATGGCTGAAATATAACCATAATTACACAGCAATACCGCAGGCGCTTCTACCGTAAATGTCGTCGAATCAATTCGTTGGGTAAAATAACCTTTCGTCAGGTGAATCAACAAATTATACCCAAAGAAAATAGGTGGAATTGGAATTTTGAGGTAAGGTGCAATATCCTTGAGGGAAAAAATTTTAATGGGAGTACGAATATAGATCAAATGATTCCTACCCATGTCCATGAACTTGGAAACAAACTCATCTGCATTAATTTGATTGTCTATCATACGTAATGGTATTTATTCAAAGTTCAACAATTGAATTGAATTAACCATGAAAAACAGGTGTTTTTTGAAATGTCAAATACAACCTTAGCCTCAGGATCCGTTCGAGGTAAACACAACTAGATCGTTGTTACCTATCTACACCCACCTATTTTTTCCCTTCTATTTTTTCTATTCCTTAAATACTTGTCTACCCTTATTTTTCTAGATATCTTTACGTTTGTACAACGAAATAATTCGCACTTAATATAGGCAAATAGAAAAAACTCAAAAATTAAATGAATGAAAAAAGCAATTATTTTATCTGCCACCTTACTAACCTACAGCTTGTCAAGCTATGCACAAAGCGAGACAAACACAATCGAAAGTCAGTTTAACACCCTCCTTAGTCAGTCCAATAACTGGCAGAATTACAAGGTAGTAGAGAAAAATAAATTACTACATATCCAACAAAATGTAAAAGATTCTATTGCGCGTTTACAAACGACGATCGGGAAAAACAACCAGATACTTGTTGAGCAAAAAACGACCATTGACTCCTTATCCAATCAATTACAAGGAGTACAAAAAGACCTAACACACGCCCTAGAGCAAGAAAATAATCTTGATTTTATTGGTATCAGTACACACAAAAGTACGTTTAAAGTCATCGTTTGGTCTATTATTATTATTTTACTCTTGATTTTAGGCCTTTTATTTACGCAATACAAAAGAAGTTTCACCACAACAAAAGAAGCCCGTAAAAAGCAACTAGATGCCGAAAGTGAACTCGAAGAATACAAAAAGTCAGCCTTAGAGCGCGAACAAAAAATTAGACGTCAGCTTCAAGATGAAATCAATAAGAATAAACGTAGCTAACGCATAAATAGAAAAGCTTATAAACGAATTTATTTCATTGTACTATTCATTAGAAGTCAACGATAAATTGACTTCTAATGTTTTTTTAAACCGTTTATTAAACTTTAGTAACAAACCTCCATTGGCTAGAGTATTTCCAGACAACACGCTTTACTTATGCTTATTTATCGTTTTGTCCTGGGCGTTTTCTAGGTCTATTGTTGCGTTTATTTCGCTTCTTAGCCTGCTTTACTTTTTCCACGGGTTGCGACACCGACATAGGAAGAGTATTTGACAACACAGGAATCTTAATGCCAATAACTTTTTCTATCTTTTTTAGGTCTTTGATCTCATCTGTTGCACAAAAAGAAATCGCAACACCTAAAGCTCCAGCGCGTCCGGTACGTCCAATTCGGTGTACATAACTTTCCGGAATATTGGGTAATTCGTAGTTTACCACATGAGGTAATTCCTCTATGTCAATACCTCGAGCGGCAATATCTGTAGCAATTAATACACGTATTTTATTCGCTTTAAAATCGCTAAGCGCTCGCTGTCGAGCATTTTGTGATTTATTACCATGAATAGCAGCGGCAGAAATCCCTAGGCTTATCATTTTTTTTGCCAATCGATCTGCTCCATATTTCGTTCGTGTAAATACCAAGGAACGCTGGATAGACACATCCTTCAATATAGTAAAAAGCAAATCTAACTTGTCGTCTTTTTCTGCAAAATAAACGCCTTGTTCAATCGTTACAGCAGTAGAAGAAACAGGAGATACATGCACTTCTTTCGGGTTCTTTACGAGTTGCATGGCTAATTTTTTAATCTCTGGAGGCATGGTTGCTGAGAAAAATAGCGTTTGTCTTTTTGTGGGGATCTTGGTAAATATTTTGTTCACATCTTTGACAAATCCCATATCTAACATACGGTCAGCTTCATCTAACACTACAATTTCTACATGTTGAAGGGAAATCAACTGTTGATTCAGCAAATCCAACAAACGACCTGGCGTTGCGATAACAACGTCCACACCGCGTTTCAGTTGTCCTACTTGCTTGTGTTGAGACACCCCGCCAAAAATAGCCTCGTGCTTTATTTTTAACTGTTTCCCATAAGCTTTGAAATTCTCATCAATCTGAATAGCCAACTCCCTTGTAGGGGTTAAAATAAGCGATCGAATTCCTCTTTTTGGAGCTACTTGCTGCTGTAACAGCTGTAAAATGGGAATGGAAAAAGAAGCCGTTTTTCCCGTTCCCGTTTGTGCACACCCTATAATATCATGTCCTTGTAAAATAAAAGGAATACTCTGTGCCTGTATTGCAGTAGGTTGATCATATCCAATTTCCTCAATTGCATTTAGGATAGGTTGGATTATATTTAATTGTTTAAAAGTCATAGTCGATGGGCCAAAAGCCCAGTATTTCCAATACTCCATTGTATCAGGTTGAAATAACTTGGAGTAGTTAACTTATTTCACCTCTTTTTCATCTTGCAAATAACGGGGTTCTCTTGCTAACTTTTGCGAATGACTCCTTTTATTTTACCTTATTCGTTTTATACACATCAAAAAGCATCCTTTACAGTAACACCACTCACCTGTGTATTTCATCCAAAACTTCCCTTTACAAGGAAATGTAGCTCTATTTACCAAACAGTTTTACTGGTTATCTAGGCGCTAAAATAAAATCCACAAGCTGGTTGAGCGGAACTAAAAGATTACTAGAAGACAAAAAATAGAGAGGCAACTGTCTTTTATTACTTTCAGAAATAAATTTTTCATGCAAAAAAATAGCATAAAAAAACCGATAGCTTGGCTATCGGTTTTTAAGGTATACAGTAGGATGTACTTTAAATTGAAATTAAAATCTCCAGAGCATTAATCCCGCTTGATATCCTGCACCTAAGGTCCAAATCAAGGCATATTCTCCTTCTTTCATCGGTCTAACGATCTGCTGATGTTGATCTAAGGCAACAAGTGGACTTGAGGATCCGGAATATCCTATTTCTTTGGAGTAAAAAGGAACTTTATGATCAGGTAATCCAAAGTGATTTTTGATGATCTCAATGTTCTTTAAAGACAATTGAGAAAATAAAAACAAGCTGATATCTGCTGTGGTAAGTTCATTGCGACGCAAGAAATCTTCAATTTTATTGGTTGCATATTCTACACTACCACTTCCGTCAAAAGAAGTATCCCACATCGTTAATTCTCCCGTGGCAAAACAAGAATGTCCTTTAGGTGGAAAAAGTACGGTATTACAAAAACTGCTATCGGTGTGATAATGAACATCTATTAATCCTGCCGAGGTATTGTCTTTTTCTACAATAAACGCAAAGGCAGAATCAGAAAAACAAAAAGCCGTTACGGGGTTTTCTTGGTCAAGTATACTCGACATTTTTTCAGCGCAGATAACCAAAGCTTTTTGTGCGGTTTTACTGTTGTTTAGATATTGGGCTACCTGATCTAAAGCGAGTAATGCACCGATGCAATTGGCGTTGATGTCATAACACATCGTTTCGGGCTTGCCTTGTAAGGCTTGGTGAATGAAAATCGAATCATTGGGAATTTGGTGCTCTGGTGTACAGGTTACAAAAGCAATGATGTCAATTTCCTGCATAGAAGTATGGCTTTCTTTTAATACTCCTTTTGCGGCGTCAATCCCCAAGGAAAGCGATGTTTCAGGTGAATCACCTGCAACTACATAACGGTTAGTTCTCCCTAGGGCTTCTTGAATCTTCTTCATCGAAACACCTTGGTTTTCGAATTTTTCGATCACCGCTTCATTGTTTTCTAATTTTGAAGGATGGTGAAAATACATGTGTTTTAGTTTCATACTATAAGGGGTTTTGTTGATAATAAAAAAATAGTATGAAACGAATTTAAGATTTAAATTGTTTTTTTAAGTTTTAATTAAGTTAATATTTACTTATTTTTTACAATATAAAAAAATAGTTGGAATCTTGTTTTAGGTGTAATTCTTGATGAAATAAACAATATAAACAGCCTATCCTATTAGGATATAACACTAAAACCTTTATATAATTCAATAAAAACCTAATCGAACTTACCACAACCTACATTTCATAAATATTTATTGCTATCCCTCCTTTTTTATCTTTACGTAACATAAAAACGATTCTGATCTAGCTCATTTGAAGAACAAAAAAGTGTACACTAAATTTAATTGGCTAACACACCTTTATACTTATCTAACGCCTCCCATATTCCATAAAAATCTTGGCTTCCCTTCTGCCCTGAAAAAGAAGTATTTAAAATCAGAATACGACCTGTATTATTCTTTGGATCAAAGAACATGAGAGAAACTACTCCTGGATCTCCACCTGTATGACCGATATAACCAGAAAATCCAAAACCAATAAATATCCCTACATTATAACTTTCACTGTAGGGGTTCTGTTCTTCTCTTTCTAAAAAATGAATCTCTTTTAATTGTGGATGGAAAAATTCTGTATAACTATCTTGATTTAATAATGTTCCTTTTTGATTGTATCCTTTTATTAATTCTGTTAGAAACAAACTCAAATCGTGAACGGATGTAATAAGACCTCCATCAGGATATGTAATCAGGTGGTACAATGGCAGTACTGTTTCCTTATCCACATACAGTTTCGTATAATTTTCGAGCTTCACATTTTCGAAATGCCATCCAGAATTTTTCATTTTTAAAGGCTCTAAAATATGCTTATGCGTAAAATCATCGAATCGCTCACCAGTTGCTTTTTCTAGAATAAAAGCAGCTAATGTTGTACCAATATTAGAGTACTCATACATCGATCCTGGTTTATAATTAGAATACGTCTCCTTTGTGTTCCATTTCTCCCCTTGCACCAGTACATTTTGTAAAAATAGGCCAATTGAAATAATAGAATCAGCCGGATTAAACGTTTGCATATCATCAAAACCCAAACTTGAATCTATCCTAGTTTTTTCTTCTTTTAAAATATAGTTCTTGCTGAGATAAAACTCATTATCTACAATACTCGAGGTATGAGTAGCTAAATGTCTAATTGTTATTGTCTCGTCAGGATAGTTAGGGTTTAGTACTTTAAACGGCAAATAGGTATTAATAGGATCATCTAATTTTAACTTTCCTAATTCCTGAGCCTTTAACAACGCTATTCCAACAAACACCTTAGAAACTGAAGCTATATTTTGAATGGTTTGTTCAGTATAGGGGATTTGATTTGCAACATCTGCATATCCAAACCCTTGCTGATACAATATCCCTTTATCATTGACAATAGAAACAGCAAGTCCATTAAAATCACTGTGTTTATAGATGTTATTAATATCCGATGTCAGTGAGTCTATATAAGATATCTCCTGTTCTTTTTTCTGTGCACGCTCGTTCTTACAAGAAATAGAAAACGCAACTAATAAAACTAAAACAACTATTTTTTTCATCAAACTAAGAATCTATTGAATTGATTTAACGCAGAAAAGCTGTCCTTCTTGCTTTACAACATACGGATATACTCTCCACCTCTTGTTCTATTTATTCACTAACAATAATAAACATTTCATTTCTAATACGTTATATTTTTTCCCTATTATCTCACGACGCTAGGTAATGTTTAGCGATTCGCTTTAATAAATACACAAAGTTGTATTCTCTTGCTTTTCAAACAACAGCCGTTTATAAACACAGTAAAATTATTCTACTATCTGCATAAGAACCAAACAGACGTTACTTACCTACCAAGATTCATTAGCTATCGTAAAATTCATATCTTTAGTAAAATCAAATATTTTTCAACTTCTTCTAACTATCATGAAAATACAATTAATTATTGAATCATAGAAAATGGATAAAGAAACCGCACACTACATTGTAACCTATTTTTTCCATTTGCTACCTTACAAAGAAAAGTTAGCATGGAAAAAATATTCTACAATACTAAAATTAGAAAGTAACCAAAACTCCAAAGGTATGCGAATGTATAAAAGTAAAGGTTGGATAACTGATGATCTAGAAATCCAAACATTACTTGAAAAGGGATATGAAAACTTTGAACTTGAAACTGCAAAAAAAATAGTAGAAAGGTATCCGACTCAAATTTTTCTCAATACATGTCCGAAATGTGGCAAACTAACAAGAACACCACATGCAAAGCAATGTAGATTTTGTAGTTACACTTGGCATAATGCCACAGAACATAGTACTTTGTAAAAAGCACTCGTTTTCAAGCACCAAATTTATCAATAAATCCGTCAAAAAAGACCAACAACTGTGACTACAATAGTTCCATTAATACTCGAGTGCGATCATAAGGTGATTCCCAAAATCTTCTGATTTTTGTTTCCAAACTAGCCTCTTTCATTAAAGACTCATCATGAGAATCTTCTGGAAATAAATACACATCGCCAGATTGAATAGAAATAGAAAAACGATCCATTTGATCATTAAAATAGCCTTCTTCTTTTAAATCGCGTAAAACATCCAAAAAAAGTAAATCCAAAGCCTTAAAATCAACTTCAGTTTTACAATCAGCCAAGACCTCATTCCTCTCCATCGTTTGATGATAATCCATTTTTTCAGGGTTCCACAACTCATTATAATTAATCGTTTCTCCGTTGATTTTTGACTTAAAGGTATTAAAACTTCCTGCACATAAACGATAAAGACTACCTTCACTATTCTTGGCAATAACTACACCATACAACTGATCCTCCTTATTGGAAATAGTCGTTTTCAATTGATTAAAGTATTGCATAAAAGTAGATTTCAATAGCGATTTACGATCCTGAAAGCTCTCATAAACAGAACTAACTTGCTGTATGATTTCAAATCTATTAGAATCTAAAGACTCAACCACTTGAAATAACGAGTCGACAAAAGTCAGTTGTAAATCAATCAAATGGTCATCCTCTATTAAAAATAGTTGCTGATTTTCACCATGTACAACAAGGAGATTCTCATTGTAAGCATCACCTATCGCAACATATTCAGTAAACCCTAATTCTTGAATCATTTCATTCTGCTCTATAAAATCAGCTTCCTCATTAAAAACCCCACCAAATAAATTATCATTAAATCCAAAAAATTGGAGATAGGAGATAAAAAAGTCAGGAATATCTTTTTCTAAACGTTCATTTAATGCTTTAATATCCTCTAAGCTAAGCCCTTGTCCTTCTTCAAATCTACCCACTTGAATTAATCGATCTACTACCTTTTCCATAATGTTTTTATATTGCTATTACATTTTCAAAGTAAAGCTTTTACAAATTATCTATACCTCCCTAAAACCAGTGATTTTATCCTGATCATTTGAAGATAAGCGTAACAACTATAGCTACGGTATACTAACACATTATATTTTATCTTTTTTAAAGCCTCGATATATCACGATTGCACTAACAAACATGAGGATTGAAGCTAAAAAAAATGGAGCCCCTGAAAATTCAAAAGGTGTACATTCATGGGTAAAATAGTAGAATAAATTAGTCATAACAGGAGGTCCTACAATAGAAGTAATACTTACTAAACTTGTTAAAGCTCCTTGTAATTCACCTTGCTGATCAGAGGGTATACTCTTGCTAATTAAAGCCTGAAGAGAAGGGCCACAAATACCACCTAAAGAATACGGGAGTAGAAACACAAACATCATCCAGCCTTGTTCAGCGAAAGCAAATAATAAAAGTCCGAAGGCATAGAACAACAATCCGATATAAATACTTTTCTTCTCTCCAAGTGTTGGACTTGTCCATCGAATTAATCCCCCTTGTACTAAACCAATCAGCAGACCGAGAAATCCCAAAGAAACCCCAAGAGTTCTTTCTGTCCAATTAAATTTGTACATCACAAAAAAGTGCCAATTACTTTGTACCGCATGAAGTCCGATATAAACTAAGGTCAACGCAACAACTAAGTTGGCTATTTTAGCGTGTTGAAATAAAAATTTAAAAGAACCTATCGGATTAGCACGCTTCCAATAAAAGGATCTTCTTTTGCTCTTAGCTAAACTTTCAGGAAGAATAAAATACCCATATAAAAAATTGAGAAAACACAGTACAGCTGCAACATAAAAAGGGACTCTAGATCCATAATGGCCTAATAATCCACCTAGAACAGGACCAATTATAAAGCCTAAACCAAATGCCGCTCCAATCACACCAAAGTTTTTTGTTCTATTCTCATCCGTTGAAATATCAGCAATATAGGCACTTGCTGTAGAAATACTCGCACCAGTGAATCCTGCAAGAATTCGTCCTACAAACAGCCAACTAATCGTAGGGGCTAAAGCCAACAATACATAATCACATGCAAATCCAAATAACGATAGAAGTAAGATAGGTCGTCGACCATAGCGATCACTAAAATTACCAACAATAGGAGAGAACACGAATTGAGTAAAGGCATAGGCAAATCCAAGCCAGCCTCCGTACTTGGCAGCCTCACTAATATCACTTTGAATCAGTTCACTGATAAGTTTAGGAACTACAGGAAGAATAATTCCCCAACCTGTAATATCGAGCAGTAAAGTGATAAATATAAAACCAACGGCTGCCTTTTTATCTGTTTTTTTCATGGGATAAAAGTAAAAACAGCTATTAAATCAAGCATTGATACTTTTGTTGGTTTTAGGTACAATTTCTAAACCTCACATCCTCATTTTTAAGCTTCTTCTCTAAATACTTTAGGAGAAACACCGGTGTTTCTTTTGAAGTAACGGCAAAATACACTCGTATCCGCAAAACTTAATTCATGGCTAATCTCTTTGATAGTTAACGAAGTTGATTTAAGTAGTGTTTTCGCATGTAAAACGAGTATATGATCAATCCATTGCAGTGTTGACTTACCTGTATTTTGTTTTAAAAAAGTCGATAGATATTGGGAACTCAAATGAAGTTTATCTGCATAGAATTGTACGTCTCTATGTGTATGAGCATAAGTACTAACTAAGCTGTAGAACGCATCAATGATTTCATGTGTGCGATTTTTTGTTTGAATAGCATGAATAGGTTTATCCTCGTAATACTCTAGAACCAAGTTCATTAAAACCATCACAAGATGTCGAAGCATTTCCGTTTTACTACTCCCCTCTTTTCTGTGATACACCTTCTCTACGAGTTGAAGTAACTCTACTTGCAAAGAAAAATCTTCATCTTTTAATCTTACGAGGGGTTGCCACCTAATTTGATCTTTCATAACTAGTTCACGCAATACTGGAAATGTCGAAATAAAATCTAAAGAAAGTCCTATAGACAAAACTTCAGCATCTTCACTTAATGCTTTTGTTTCAATCATTACCTGAGGCGGCACTACTGCAATATCTCCGGCCTGCACCTCATAATCTGAAAAGTGAATTTGGGTTGTCATAGTTCCCTTTAACACAAATCCAAGCAACAAACCCTCAAATAAACGACTGTTTTTGGTGTAACTACCAATAACATTGCCATATTGATGGTAAACAATTATTCCATCTGTTTTTTCTACGGTATCTACATTATAATGCTTATACACGTTATCTAATGTAATAAATAAAGCCATATAGATTTGTTGTTCGTTGTTTGTTGTTTGTTGTTTGTTGTGCGTTTTTTGTAACTGTTCGTTGTTTGTTGAGCGACTCACCATCTATCTCACCTAGTTTATATTGGTTTTAGTGTTTGATGAATATATCTCACCTAGTTTATATTTGTTTTGGTGTTCGATGAATCTACACTGCGTTTCGATTTTCACTGCGTTTCGATTTTCACTGCGTTTCGATTTTCACTGCGTTCCGATTTCACCACCTCACCAACTCATCACCTCATCACCTCACCATCTCACCACCTCACCATCTTACCATCTTACCAAAAAAAAAGCGAACTCTCGTTCGCCACTGATCATAGTTAACAGTTCACTGATAACCAAAAACAAAAAAGCCTGACTACTTACGTAATCAGGCTTTTCAAAAGAAGGGCGACGACATACTCTCCCACCTT